>NZ_FOND01000021.1 GCF_900112815.1 Blastococcus tunisiensis | reverse complement strand
GAAGGCGGTGCCCAGCAGCGGGCCGTGGTGCTTGCTGCGGGGCTTGCCTGCCGTGGCGGCGCGGTTCTTGTGGCCCTGCTGGCGGCCGGTGTAGCGCCAGCCGCCGCCGTCGGGGATGTTGCCCAGCTTCTTCACGTCGACGTGCAGCAGTGAGCCGGGGTGATCGTGTTCGTAGCGGCGGATCGGTTCTCCGGTGGCGCGGTCGACGTGGGAGAGCCGGTTGATCCGGCAGCGGACCAGCACCGCGTGCACGGTCGAGGCCGCCAGGCCGAGGCGGTCGGCGATCTGCACCGGCCCGAGTCGCTTCTTCCAGCGCAGGTGCACGATCTTGCGCACGATCGGCCGCGGGGTGCGCCGCGGGCAGGAGTGCGGCCGGGAGCTGCGGTCTTCCATCGCCGCCGGCCCGCCGGTCCGGTAGCGGTCGGCCCACTTCTTGGCCGTGGGCCAGGCGACGTTGAACACCGCCGCGGCGTAGCTGATCGTCCAGCCGCCATCGACCACGGCGCGAGCAAGCTTCAGACGGTGGCGAGGAGTCAGGGCAGCGTTAGCGTGGGCCACGAGGACCTCCGGGTTCGTGTAGTGGGTGCCTTCAGCAGCTCCACTCCACGTCCGGAGGTCCTCCCGCCACAAGACCCGTCAGTCAGATCCCGTGGTCACACGTCCTCGACCAACGTCTCTGGTCAGTACAGCTAGTCGAGGATCGCCCTCGTCACCGCCGACTGCTCGGTCAGGACGCCGCCGATCACGGTCTGCGTCTCGTTGATCTGCTCGACCGCCGTGCTGATGGCCGCCAGCGCCGAGACCACCCGCCCGACCTGCTCCTGGATCGCGGTGACCTTCGCGTCGACGTCCGTGGTCGCCCGCGCCGTCTCGGCGGCCAGCTCCTTGACCTCGTTGGCGACGACGGCGAACCCGCGGCCGGCCTCACCGGCGCGCGCCGCCTCGATGGTCGCGTTGAGGGCGAGCAGGTTGGTCTGGTCGGCGATGCCGCGGATGGTCTTCACGACCTTGCCGATGTCGGCGCTCGAGTCGCCGAGCCCGGCGACCTGGCCGTTGGCCTCCTCGGTCAGCCGCATGCCCTCGCCCGCGACGCTCGTCGCGGACAGCACGTTGCGCTCGACCTCGGTGATCGACTCGAGCAGCTCGCGTCCTGCGCGCTCGAGCTTCTGGGCCGCCGCGAACCGCTCCATGCCCTGGCCGAGCAGGTAGGCGGTGTTGCGCAGCGCGTCCGCCCGGCCCGGGGCCAGGGTCAGGGTCTCGGTGGCGAAGAAGTCCATGGTGCCGACGACCGCGCCGCCGACGAGGATCGGCAGGCAGACGCCCGACTTCACGCCCGCCCGCTGCGCCGCAGGGGCGCGCACGCAGTCGGTGACCTGGGCCAGGTCCTCCACGAACACGAGGTCGCGGGACCGCCACGCGCGCCCGGAGAGGCCGACGCCCTCGCGGAACGAGGCGGCCAGGGTGACCTCGCGGAACTCCCTGCCCGCGCTGCCGGACTCCTGCACGAAGTGCAGCGCCCGGTCCTCCTCCCGCACCCGCCAGTAGGAGCCGTAGGCCCACCCGAAGCCCTCGCGGATGGTGTCGAGGCACCGGGCCATGGCGTCCTCGGGCGTCGCCGCCGCCGAGATCTCCCGCAGCACCCGGGTGACCGCTTCGGTGTCCTGCGCCGCCTGGGCCTGGCGCTCCGCGGCCACGAGGCGCTCGATGGCCTGGGAGACCAGCCGGCCGACCGCCCGCAGGGTGTCCAGGCGCTCGGGGGAGGGGGCGAGCGTCTCGGTGGCGAAGAAGTCCATGGTGCCGACGACCTCGCCGTCCTCCAGCAGGGGGAAGCAGATCCCGCTTCGGACGCCGACGCGCTGGGCGACGGGGGCGCGCACGCAGTCCCGCACCTGTCCCAGGTCCGGGACGAAGACGAGGTCGCGCGCCCGCCAGGCCCGTCCGGCCAGGCCCACGCCCTCACGGAAGGAGGCGGCGAGCGTGACCTCCCGGAACTCCGGTCCCGCGTCCCCGGATTCCTGCACGACGTGGAGGGCGCGGTCGGCCGGGTCCACCTGCCAGTAGGAGCCGTAGGCCCAGCCGAACTGCTCGCGGACCAGTTCCAGCGCCAGGGCCACGGCGCACTCGGCCGATTCCACGGCGCCGAGGGCCTCGACCACAGCGGTGACGGCGGCGATGTTCGCGCGGGCCTCGATCACGGGACCCTGCGGCTCCGTCGACGTCCTGCGGCGGCCGAACTGCACCATCTCGACAACTCCTCCTCGTGGACAACACGGTGTCCATCGGCCCGCTGACGAGCGGGCACGAGGAAGAGTGGCGTGACTCCACCCGGATTGGTTGCGCGCAACGCACGAACGTGGCCTGAGACTCTTCAGTCATGTGGCACCGGTCACCGCAGGAGGCTGCCGGGGCCCGTGGGGTTCATCCCGGCAGCAGGGCGAGCAACCGGGTGAGCGTCCGCGCGAGCACCGACGAGCCGACGCCGGCGTCCTCGTGCGAATCCGGTGCCGCCGAGCCCACCGCCGTCCACCAGTCGTGCAGCGGCGGCGGGTCCAGGACGTCGATCCGCTCGCCCGGCTGCGGGACGACGACCTGCGCGCCGGTGCGATCGGCGGCCTTCAGCAGGCGCTGCACCGGCTCGGCCCAGCGGTGGAAGGCCAGGTTGAACGTGGCCCAGTGGATCGGCAGCAGCAGGTTCCCGCCGAGGTCGCCGTGTGCCCGCACCGCCTCCTCGGGGTCCATGTGGATGGCGTGCCAGGCGTCGTTGTAGGCGCCGACCGGCAGCAGGGTGAGGTCGAACGGGCCGAACCGTGCGCCGAGCTCGGCGAACGCGGGGGTGTACCCGGTGTCGCCGCCGAAGAAGACCCGGCGCCGGGGCCCGGCGACGGTCCACGACGCCCACAGGGTGGTGTCCCGGTGGAAGTAGCGGCCCGAGAAGTGCCGCGCCTCGGTGCAGGTGAGGGCCAGCCCGCCGACGACGTGGGTCTCGTCCCAGTCCAGCTCGACGATCCGGTCCTCCGGCACGTGCCACTTGCGCAGGTGCTCGCCGATGCCGAGCGGGACGACGAACGGCGCGGTCTGGGTGGTCAGCAGCGCCCGCACGGTCGGCAGGTCGAGGTGGTCGTAGTGGTCGTGGGAGATCAGGACGGCGTCGACGGGAGGCAGGTCCTCGATCGCCATCGGCGGCTCGTGCAGGCGGGTCGGTCCGAACACCGGCGACGGCGAGACCCGGTATCCCCACACCGGGTCGACCAGGACGCGCTGGCCGTCGACCTCGAGCAGGGCGCTGGCGTGGCCGAACCACGTGACGGCGAGCTCGGCCGCATCGGCGGGGATCGCGGCGGACGCCAGGGGGATCGGGCCGCCCGGCAGGCCGACGTGCCGCTCCTCGTGCCACTGGCGCAGCAGCCCGTCGCGGGTGTTGGCGGGCGAGAGCGCCGGCGTCGGCATGCGGTTGTGGAATTTTCCGTCGGTGAACTGCGCGGACTGGGAGACGACGGGGCGCAGCCGCCGGCGGTGGGCGCCGAGCGCGGTCGGCAGCCCCCAGGCGGCGGCAGCGAGGAAACCCGCCGGACCGGCGAGGACGGTGGCGGCCAGGGCGGTGCGGCGGGCGATGCGGTACGGCACGGTGCCAGCATCCCAGCCGCGACGGCGCGGCGGCTGTGAACCGGGCGACGTCCCCGGTGCCGGGACACCCCGTGGGGGGCCGAAGTGGCCACTTCGGCCCTCCACCGGGGGTCAGGCGGCGATGGCGGCCACCGGGGAGATCCGCGCCGCGCGCCGCGCCGGCAGCACCGACGCCAGCAGCCCGGCCACCGTGGCGACCAGCACGATCGCGCCCACCTGCAGCCACGGGACGCTGATCACCACCTCGCCGAGCTCGCCGAGCGCCGACGCGGCGCCGACCAGGCCGTAGGCGCCCCCGACCAGCACGCCGAGCACCGCCGCGACCCCGGCGACCAGGACCGCCTCCCAGGCCAGCAGTGCCCGGAGCTGCCCTCGGGTCAGGCCCAGCGCCCGCAGCAGGCCGCTCTCCTGCCGCCGCTCGACCACCGCGAGGGCCAGCGTGTTGCCGACGCCGATCAGCGCGATCAGCACCGCGACGCCGAGCAGGCCGGTCACGATCAGCAGCAGGACGTCGACCACCGAGTCGATCGCGGCCCGCTCGCTGGCCAGCCCGGTGACGTACGCGGTGGGCAGCGCGGTGCCCGCCAGGTCGGTGACCTCGTCGATCACCGCCGTCTGGTCCACGCCGTCGGCCAGCCGGCCGGTGAGCGTCCCCGCGGTGAGACCGGTGGCCTCGACGACGCCGTCGACCGACTCCAGCCGGCCCTGCAGCGCGGCCGGGACCGGCTCGTCGAAGCTCTGGACGATGACGTCGGTCGGGTAGTTCGCCACCAGGCCCGCCTGGGCGGTGGCCCGGGTCGAGCTGGCGCCGACGACCATCGCCGTGGTCAGCGTGACGCCGATCAGCAGCGCGGTGGCGGTGGCCGCCGTCCGGCGCGGGTTGCGGGTGGCGTTGCCGGTGGCCAACCGCGCCGGCAACCCGCCCACGCGGCCGAGCAGCCGGCCCGCCGTGGCGACGATCGGCGGCACTGCCCGCTGCGCGAGCAGCAGCAGCCCCAGCGCGCTGAGCACCCCGCCGGGCAGCGCGACGAGGATCTGCGCCGTGACGACGCCCAGGACCATGAGCGCGACGCCGGCGACGGTGAGCAGCAGGCCGGACACCAGCCGGGCCACGCCGCCGCGGGAGCGCAGCGACACCGGGTCCACCGGCCGCAGGGCGGCGAGCGGGGCGACCCGGGTGGCGGCGCGGGCCGGGGCCAGCGCGGCGATCAGCGTGGTGACCGTGCCGACGGCGAGGCCGACGAGCACGGCGTAGAGCGGCACCGACACCCCGGACAGCGGGATGGGCGAGTCGAGGCCGGACACCACTGCCGAGACGGCGGCGGACAGCCCGATGCCGGCCAGCACGCCCATCACGGAGGCGGCCAGGCCGGTGAGCACGGCTTCACCGAGCACGCCGCGGCGCACCTGCCGGGCGGTCGCGCCGACGCAGCGCAGCAGCGCCAGGTCGCGGGTCCGCTGGGCGAGCAGCACCGCGAACGTGTTGGCGATGACGAGGCCGGCGACGAGCACCGCGATGGTGGCGAACACCAGCAGGGTGGTGGTCAGCCACGCGGCGTCGCCGGTGATGGTCGCGACGGCCGCCTCGGCCTGCTCGGTGCCCGTGCGCACGGTGACGTCGGCTCCGGACAGCGCGGTGCTGACGTCGCCGAAGACCGTGCCGGGATCGGCGCTGCCGGTGATGCGCAGCTCGGTGGGCTCCTCGGCGCCCCAGGCCCGGACCTGGTCGGCGGTGGCGTACGCCTTGCCGTAGATCCCGGCTGTCGGGTCGCCGCCGAGGTCGACGACGCCGGTCACCGTGGCGTCCCTGGTCGTCGGGTCGCCCTCGGCGTCGTAGACGGTGACCGGGAGGACGTCGCCGACGGCGGCGCCGACGCGCTCGCTGACCGCGATCTCCCCGGCGCGCTCCGGCAGCGAGCCGTCGGCGAGCTGCTGCCAGCGCAGCTGCGGGTCTCCCGCCACCGACTCGACGAGCACGTACTGCGCTCCGGTGCGGCCGGGGGCGACGGCCTGGACGGAGGTCTGCCAGGTCGGCTCGACGGCCTGCACGCCGTCCAGCCCGGTGAGGGTGTCGACGTGCTCGGCCAGGCCGGTGCCGCTGTCGGAGGTGACCACCACGTCGGTGTCCACGTACTGGGCGCCGGCCGCCGTCAGGACGGTGGCCTTCGTGGTCTCGTTGAGCACCAGGGTCGCCACCACGAAGCCCACGGCGATGACGATGGCGAGGGTGGAGGCGATCAGCCGGGGCAGGTGCGCCCGGACGCTCGCCAGCGTGACTGCGCGCATGACGTCAGGCCCCCAGTCCGCGCAGCGCGTCCAGCACGGACTCCGCCGTGGGCGCGTCGATCTGGCCGGCCACCCGGCCGTCGGCCAGCAGCACCACGCGGTCGGCGTAGGCGGCGGCCACCGGGTCGTGGGTGACCATGACGACGGTCTGGCCGGTCTCCTTCACGCTGGACCGGAGGAGCCCGAGCACCTCGGCGCCGGACCGGGAGTCCAGGTTGCCGGTCGGCTCGTCGGCGAACACGACGTCGGGGCGGGGGAGCAGCGCACGGGCGATGGCGACGCGCTGCTGCTGGCCGCCGGAGAGCTCGTGCGGGCGGTGCCCGAGTCGTTCGCGCAGGCCGAGGCGGGCGACGACGTCGTCGAACCAGCCCGTGTCGGGGCGCTGGCCGGCCAGCTGCATGGGTAGCACGATGTTGTCCCGCGCGTCGAGCACCGGCAGCAGGTTGAACGACTGGAAGACGAAGCCGATCCGCTGGCGGCGCAGCTTCGTCAGCTCGTCGTCCCGGAGGCGGATCAGCTCGGTGCTCCCCAGCCAGACCTCGCCCTCGGTGGCCGAGTCCAGGCCCGCCAGGCAGTGCATGAGGGTGGACTTGCCCGAGCCGGACGGGCCCATGATCGCGGTGAACTCGCCGGCGGCGAAGGCGACGTCGACCCCCGCCAGCGCCTGTACCGCGGTCTCACCGCTGCCGTAGGTCTTGCGCAGCCCCCAGGACCGGACGGCGGCGGTGGACAGCGAGGCGGGCGGCTCGCCGGGGACGGTCATGACGGGGACGGGCACGGAAGACCTCCGGAAGGCAGTGATCAGGACGGTGATCACGCTGCCGGTCCGGGGCCTCCCGCCGCGTCGGAGCGGAGGGCGATCTCGCCGCCACCGTCCGTGCCCCCGGGGGCCGAGGCCAGGTCATCCCCTGGTGGGAGAGAAGGGGCGTCCCTGCCCCAGCCCCGTCCCGGGCACCGCCCTGAGCGGGCGAAGGGCGGGGAGGACGGGGTCCTTCCGCTAGGCGTCGCGGAGCAGGTCGGCCGGCTGCACGAGGCCGGTCCGGTAGGCGAGGACGACGGCCTGCACGCGGTCCCGGGAGCCGGTCTTGGCCAGCACCCGCCCGACGTGGGTCTTCACGGTCGCCTCGCTGACCACGAAGTGAGCGGCGATCTCGGTGTTGCTCGCCCCCAGCGCCATCTGCTCCAGCACCTCGCGTTCGCGCGGGGTCAGCTCGGCCAGCACCCGGTCGTCGGACCCCGACGGCGTCGTGGCCGACCCGCGCAGCATCGGGGCCACGTGCTGCAGCAGCCGCCGGGTGGAGCTGGCCGCGATCACCGAGTCGCCGGCGTGCACGGTGCGCACGGCGGCCAGCATCTCCTCGGGCGGTGCGTCCTTGAGCAGGAACCCGCTGGCCCCCGCGCCGATCGCGGCCACCACGTACTCGTCGAGGTCGAACGTCGTCAGGACGACGACGCGCGGCGCGTCCGGCAGCGTGGTCACCTGGCGGGTCGCCTCGATGCCGTCGGTGCCGGGCATGCGCACGTCCATGAGGACGACGTCGGTGGGGGTGCGGCGGACCACCTGGACCGCGGTGGCGCCGTCCCCGGCCTCACCGACGACGGTCAGGTCGGGCTGGGAGTCGATCACCATCCGGAAGCCGGCACGCACCATCTGCTGGTCGTCCACCAGCACCACCCGGATCGGCTCGCTCATCGCCGCCGACCGTAGGGCAGGGCCGCGTGGACGCCGAAGCCGCCACCCGGGCGCGGTCCCGCCTCGAGGCGCCCGCCGTGCAGCGTGGCGCGTTCGCGCATGCCGCGCACCCCCTGGCCGTCGCCGTCGGAGGCGACCATGGCGGCCGAGGCGCCGCGGCCGTCGTCGAGCACGGACAGCTCCAGCGCGTCGGCCCGCCACTGCAGGCGGACCCAGGCCCGGCTCGCCGGGCCGGCGTGCTTCAGGACGTTGGTGAGGGACTCCTGCACGATCCGGTAGGCCGCCAGCTGGGGGCCGGCGGGCATCGGCTGGGGCTCGCCCTCGACGATCAGGTCGACGTCCAGCCCGCTGACCCGGACGTCCTCCACCAGGGCGGGGATCGCGGCGACGTCGGGCTGGGGGGCGTACTCCTCGCCGCCGCCCTCGCGCAGCACGCCGAGCAGGGACCGCATGTCGGTCAGCGCCTGCCGCCCGGTGGCCGCGATCGCCTCCAGCGCGCCGGTCGCCGCCCCGGGGTCGGTCCGGCCCGCGTACCGGCCGCCGTCGGCCTGGGCGATCACGACGGAGAGGGAGTGGGCCACCACGTCGTGCAGCTCCCGGGCGATGCGGGCGCGCTCGGCCGTGGCGGCCAGGCGCATCTCCTGGTCGCGCTCCAGCTCCAGCAGCTGGGCCCGTTCCTCCAGCGCCGCCAGCCGCTGCAGCCGCGCCCGGCGGAGGTCACCGAGTGCCCAGGCCGCCACCACGGCGACGGCGATCGAGCCGGTGCTGAGCAGCAGCGTCTCGCTGTCGCTCGGCGAGAAGTAGCGGGCGCTGGCCAGCACGGCCCCGGCCAGCCCGAGCCCGAGTCCGGCCCGTCCCGCCCACCGCGGCGCGTACGCGGCCAGCGCGGAGACCATGATCAGCGCGGAGACGTTCGCGGCGAGGAGGTCGTCGGCCAGGAGGAGCTGGAGCAGGCTGACGACGACCACCACGGCCGCGGCCTGCACCGGGGCGCGGCGGCGCCAGGCGAGGGGGGCGGTGAGCAGCACCCCGAAGACGAACGCCGTCTGCTCGCCCTGCCAGTAGCTGCTGGACACGAGGACGACCGCGAACAGGAACACCCCGACCGCCAGCGCGACGTCGACGGCGAACGGGTGCTCGCGGGTCCACGCGGCGACGCGGTCGAGGGGGCGGTCCATCACGACCAGACCCTAGGGAGGCGGCCCTCCCCCGTCGTCGCCCCGGAGGATGACCCGCGTGTCCGACCGCGGGGGGATCACTCCTCGGGGGTGGGGTCCTCCGGCGCCTCGAAATCGCCCTCCCCGGGCGGTGAGGAGGAGACGGTCGCGGTCATGGTCACCTCGCCGGCCTCCTCGAAGACGAACGTGACCGGGATCGACTGGGACGAGCGCAGCGAGGTCTGCAGGTCCTGCAGGATCACCGACGGCTCGCCCTCGGGCTCCAGGTAGACGTTGTCGTTCTCGGGGACCTCGATCGCGCCGTCGCTGCCGTCGAGCGCGGCCAGCTGCGCGTCGGCGAAGTCCTCGCCGGTGACGTCGACGAGCCGGTCGGCGGTGGTGCCGGTGTTGGTGATGGCCGCGTAGAGGGTGACGTCCTCGCCCTCCTCCCACTGCCCGTCGCCGGGGTAGTCGAGCATCAGGGCGGTGATCTTGATGTCCTCGGTCACGGCCTCGTCGGCGCCGGCGTTGCCCCCGATGACCTCCGTGCCCTCGTTCTCGATCGGGTTGTCCTGGCTGCATGCGGCCAGCGGCAGCACTGCCGCGCAGGCGGCGGCGGTGAGAGCTGTCCGTACCGGGTGGGGCCGGGTCATGGGTGTCCTTCCTCGGAGTTCGACGGGCATCCCCGGTCCCCTACCCCGGGATCGGTGCACAATCCCGACCGTCGTCCTACTGCAATGAAGGAGGGGCGTCGTGCCCACACCGGGGGCGCCGCCCCGCGCTCGTACGGTGGCCGCGTGAGCGAGGAGACCCGGACGCCCGGGGACGAGGGCGGGGACCCCGCCTGCTGGCTGCAGCGCGTCTGCCCCGAGTGCGGCCGGATGGCCGAGGAGGACCCGCCGACCACCTGCGCGGCCTGCGGCGCGGAGCTCCGGCCCGACTGACCGGGGTGTCAGGCGGCCGGCTGCCGGCGGCGGGCGACCATGAAGGTGCAGAGCGCCTGCCGCAGGGCGACCCCGCGGGCGTCGGCCGGGACGTGCACCTCGTCGCGCCGGTCCAGCGGCAGCCCGTCGAGGAGGAGCGCCTCCTGCGAGCGGACGTCCTCCGCCAGGATCTGACCCTGCAGCGCCAGCCGGGCCGCTGCCGTGGCCGGGGTGACCAGTGGCTGCCCCGGCCCGTCGGAGAGCAGCAGGCGCACGTAGATCCGGGTCGAGTCGTGGTCCTCGGGCTGCAGCAGGTAGACGATCGTCGTCGTCGCCCCGGTGTCCAGGAAGTCCTGGCGCAGCCGTAGCTGGAACGGCGCCCGGTAGGTGTAGGTGGTCCGTCGCCGCTGGCGCAGCGGGCGGCCCCCCGTCGCCACCTCGGGATCGACCGGGTTGTCCACCCACTGCTCCTGCACGCTGCTGAACCCGCCGGGCTCCGTCCGCACCTCGTACGGGCCCACCTCCGGGGAGTCGAGCGCGCCGACGGTCGAGGCGTGGACGAACGGGCCGTGGGTCGCGTCGAGGACGGTGTCGGCCAGCGGTCCGGCCGGACCGGGTGATCGCACCGGCGCCAGCCAGTTGCCCACGAAGCGGCGGTCCCCGGCCTCCGGCACCTCCAGCGCGACGTCGAGCGCCTCGCGCGGGGCCAGCCATACGACGCCGAGCCGCTCGCGGACGCCGAAGGCCGGCGGGTCCGCGGCGAGGGCCGGGCCGTCCCGGCGCACCGTCCAGGTGCGGCCCAGCAGCCGGACCTGCAACCACCCGCCGGGGCGCAGCTCGCGGGCCAGCGCCACGGGGTGCCAGGCGTGCTCGAGCGAGGGGTCGAGGTTGCCGAACACGCCACCGCGCGGGGCCGGCGTCCCGGGGACCGGCTCGAGCACCGGGGCGGCGCCGGGTCGCGGTGGGCCCGGCGTCCCCGTCCGGTCGGGGGCCAGCCAGACCCAGCCGTGCCGCTCCTCGACCGCCCACGGCATCGGGAGGTCGGCGCGGGGCGGTGGGCAGCCGGCCGGGCCGAGGGAGGGGACGTCCACGCACCGGCCCTCGCCGTCGAAGCGCCAGCCGTGCGCCGGGCACTGCAGCCGGCCCTCGGCCACGGTCGCCCCGGCCAGCGGCACCAGCCGGTGCGGGCAGCGGGCCGGGAAGGCGCTGATCTCGGCGCCGGGGCGCAGCCGCACGAGTACGTAGGAGCGGCCGCCGGCGCCGACCGGCACCGGCGTCGTCCCGACCGCGGTGGCGCGAGCCACCTGGTACCACCCCGTCGACGTCCCGGCCATGACCCATTGCACCGTGGCCGGATGACCGCGGCGTTACGTGCCGCGCAACGTCGTGGGTCGGCCGGCCGGCCGGCCCACGCGGACGGGTGCGGCGGCGGTCAGGCGGTCGGGGCGCCGGTCCGCGCGGCCCGGAACAGGGAGAGCGCGGCGGAGCCGGCGAGCACCCCGCCACCGAACACCATCACCAGGCCCGGGCCGGGCGCCCACCCGGAGAAGAGGCCGACGAGCCCGGCGAGGTGCAGCACCTGCCACAGCGGGAGGGCGACGGCCACCACGGCCAGGATCGCCGCGTGCACGCCGGCGATGACGTGCGAGCGGATGATCGCGCCGGCGACGCCCAGGACGGCGGCGTACATCGTCCACATGCCGGCTCCGCGGACGCCGGAGATGTTGCCGGCCGCGGTGGCGATCCAGGGCAGAAAGGAGCCGAAGAGCACGAGCAGCGCCGCACCGAGCAGGCGCCTGCTCCCGGGTGCCCGGCGCCGAGCTCGGCGCGTTGCGTCCCGTGTAGTCACCGCCATAAGGACAGGACTGTAGGTGCTCCGGGGCGGTTGCGATAGCCCGTGACGCCGATGGTATGGGCGACGCGTCTTCCCAGGTCACGAGGACGTTGCAGTGTGTGTACGACTGTTTGACCGGACCAGGCAGGTCTGGTTCCCTGTCCGCGCACATGTGACCTGGGACATATGTCGTATGCCGGACCTCTGGAGGAGTGCGTGGACGCAACCCAACGTAGGGAGTACTGGCGGAGGAATCTCCGCCTGATGAGCGTGCTGCTGGTGATCTGGGCGCTGGTGTCGTTCGGTGCGGGCATCGTCTTCGTCGAACCGCTGAACAACATCGAGATCCTCGGCTTCCCCCTCGGCTTCTGGTTCGCCCAGCAGGGATCCATCGTGACCTTCGTGATCCTCATCGCCGTCTACGTGTGGCGGATGGACAAGCTCGACGCCGAGTACGGCATCGACGAGTACGAGGAAGAGGTCCACCACTCATGAGCGACATCCAGGTCTGGACGCTCGTCTTCGTCGTCATCACGTTCGGCATCTACATCTACATCGCCTACGCCAGCCGGGTGTCCACCACGTCCGGCTTCTACGTCGCCGGCGGCGGCATCCCTGCCCCGGCCAACGGGGCCGCGATCGCCGCGGACTGGATGAGCGCCGCGTCGTTCATCTCCATGGCCGGCATCATCGCCTTCGCCGGCAACGGCTACGCCGGTTCGGTGTACCTGATGGGCTGGACCGGCGGCTACGTGCTGCTCGCCCTCCTGCTGGCCCCCTACCTGCGCAAGTTCGGCAAGTACACGATCCCGGACTTCGTCGGTGACCGGTACTCCGAGACGGCCCGGCTCGTCGCGGTCGTCGCGGCGGTCGTCGTCTCGTTCGTCTACGTCGCGGGGCAGATGGCCGGTGTCGGCCTGGTGTTCCAGCGGTTCCTCGGCGTCGGCACCACGGCCGGTGTGATCATCGGCATGGTCATCGTCTTCTTCTACGCCGTGCTCGGCGGCATGAAGGGGATCACCTGGACGCAGGTCGCCCAGTACAGCGTCCTGATCGTCGCCTACCTCATCCCGGTGGTGGCCATCTCGGTGCAGATCACCGGGATCCCGGTCCCGCAGATCGCCTTCGGCGAGATCCTCGGCGAGCTCAACGGCCTGCAGGAGGACCTCGGCTTCGCGGCCTACACCGAGGCGTTCACGCAGACGACGATGCTCAACATGGTGCTGATCACCGCGGCGCTGATGTTCGGCACAGCCGGCCTGCCGCACGTGATCGTCCGCTTCTACACGGCCAAGAGCGTCCGTGCCGCGCGGTTCTCGGCCCTGTGGGCGCTGTTCTTCATCGCCCTGCTCTACACCTCCGCCCCGGCGGTGGGGGCGTTCAGCAAGCTCAACTTCATCGACCAGATCGCGGGCACGGGGGTCGACGAGACGCCCGGGTGGTTCAACACCTGGGCCGACGTCGGACTGATCACGGTCGACGACGTCAACAGCAACGGCGTCATCGACTACGGGCCCGCGACCGGCGAGCTGGTGATCAACAACGACATCATCGTGCTCGCGACGCCGGAGATCGCCGGTCTGCCGGCACCCGTGGTCGGCCTGGTCGCCGCCGGCGCCCTGGCCGCCGCGCTCTCCACCGCGTCCGGTCTGCTGCTGGTCATCTCCTCCTCGGTGGCCAACGACGTCTACTACAAGCGGATCAACCCGGCCGCCACGGAGGCCCGGCAGCTGCTCGTCGGGCGGATCGCGATGGGGGCGGCGATCGTCGTCGCCGGCTACCTGGGCATCAACCCGCCCGGCTTCGTCGCCCAGGTGGTCGCGCTCGCGTTCGGCCTCGCCTGTGCGAGCTTCTTCCCGATCCTGGTGCTCGGCATCTTCTGGAAGAAGACGACGGCGATGGGTGCCACGGCGGGCCTCGCGGCCGGCCTGGGCACGACGATCGCGTACATGCTGTGGACGATCGACATCTACGGCAACAGCGAGGGTCTCTGGGGCATCCCCGAGACCGGCTTCGGCACCATCGGCATGATCATCAACTTCGTGGTGACGATCATCGTCTCGCAGTTCACCCCGAAGCCGTCGCCGGTCATGCAGGAGCTGGTGGAGGAGATCCGCTACCCCGGCAAGAGCCGGCTGGTCGCGGCGCACGCCGAAGGGCACCTGGAGGACGTGCCCGAGGACGAGTGGCTGGGGGAGCCGCCGCACGAGCCGCGGTCCCGCTAGCCCTCGTCGTACCCGAGGCGCGCGCTCCCCGTCCGGGGGGCGCGCGCCTCGGCGCGTCCGGGGTCAGGCAGCGGTGGAGCGGGCCGGCGCGGGATCGGGTGCGAGGACCACGACCTCCGCCGGTGCCGGGGCACGCCGGTGGTGGGCTCCCCAGCGGGCGGTCAGGCCGGCCAGGACGACGAGACCGGCGACCGTGGGCCGGCCCGGGTTCGCGAGCGCGACGGCGATCGCGGACGCGTAGACCACCGACAGCAGGACGAGCGGAACGGTCAGCCGGTGGGGCAGGTGCAGGTGCACGGCGGGACCTCCGGGATCGGTGTCGCGCCCTGCCGGCGGCCCGTCCGGTGCGGGGACGGGCCGCCGGCACGGCGACGCAGGCAGGACGCTCAGAGACTCACTTGAGGAGGTCCTTGGCCTTCTGCAGCAGGCCCTCACCCGGCATCGGCGGCGTGCCGTACAGCCGCGGGTCACCCGGCGGCAGGATCGGCGCGTCGGCGGTGGCCTCGATCCGGCGGGCCGAGAGCTGCTTGTCCGTCCCGTCGATCGCCGGTCCGCTCGCCCAGCTGCCGGCCGCGGCGTCCGGGCCGTCGGAGGCGTCGAGGAAGGCGTAGGCGAACTCCTCCGGCTCCTCGTCCATGGGGAACGCCTCGGGCACCGGGATGTTCTCCAGCCCGTCCACCTTGAGCTCCTCGATCGCCTTGAGCCACTGCATCTGGTGGTAGTGGTCGCGCGCGAGCAGGAAGCGCAGGGTTTCCTTGACCCCCGGGTCGTCGGTCATGTTGTAGAGCCGGGAGACCTGCAGCCGGCCCATCATCTCGGCGGTCGCGTTGTAGTTGAAGTCGGCCATCAGGTTCCCACTCGCCGTCACGTACCCGCCGCTCCAGGGCAGGCCCATGCTGTCGCGGTAGTAGGCGCCCCCGCCGTTGACGATCGCGTGCTGCGGGTTGGTGTTGCCGAACCCGGCGGCCGCCTCCTTGGTGCGGTCGGCGGAGTCGGGCTTGAGCGGCTGGTGGTCCAGCAGCCGGTCGATCAGCGTCACCAGGATCTCGACGTGCGCCAGCTCCTCGGTGCCGATGGCGAGCAGCATGTCCTTGTACTTGCCGGGCAGTCGGCAGTTCCAGCCCTGGAGCAGGTACTGGGTGGCGACCGTCATCTCGCCCCACTGGCCGCCGAGGACCTCCTGGAGCCGGCGGGCGTAGGCCGGGTCGGGGCCGTCGGGCTTGGCCTCGTACTGCAGCGCGTGCGTGTGCGTGAACACGGGTCCTCCTCTGCGTCGAAGCGCCCGCGCTCGCGGGCACACCGACCTTCTGCCCGCCCGCCCTGGCCTACCCGTGCCGTCCGGTGGCCCCCCGGTGCCAATCAGTGGTCGGGGAGCTGGACCCGGAGGGTGAGCGCGCCGCCGTGCTCCTCCCACACGATCCAGCCGCCCAGTTGCCGCACCTGCTGCTGCACCGACCACAGCCCGAGTCCGGTGAGGTCGGCGGGCGGGCGCGTCGTCGTCAGATGGCCGATCACCAGCTGCGCGGGGACCCCCGCCTGGGTGACGGCGCACTCCACCCAGCCACCGCCGCTGGTGACGCCCAGGTGCACGGGGGCGCCCCTGCCGTGCCGGTGGGCGTTCTCCAGGAGGTTGACCAGGATGCGCTGGAGCCGGGCGTCCCCCACCAGCACGTGCTCGGAGGTCTCGTCGAGGTCCACGGTCAGCTGGGCGCGCGGCAGCCCGGACGCGGCGACGGAGGCGGCCAGCACATCCGTCAGCCGCTGGCCGTCCCGCGGACGCCGGGGCGCCGCACCACCGGTGACCTCCGCGGTGCGCAGCAGCGAGGTGAGGTGGGCGGCCTGGGCCTGTGCCAGCTCGAGGACGTCGGACAGCGCCGGATCGGTGCGCCCGAGGTGGCGGAGCGCGCTCTCCAGGCACGCCAGGGAGCCACGCATGTCGTGGCACAGCGCCCGGACCAGGACGTCCTCGGAGCTGGGCCGTTCCGGCTCGGCCGCACGAGCACCCCCACGGCGCAGCCGGGCTCGGGCTCTGCGGACCGCGGCGGGCAGGAATCCGCTCCACCGTGCCGGTGAGGTGTGTTGCGCCAGGATCACGGGCACCTCCGCCCCCGCGGGACCAGCGCGCCGAGGCGCACCGACGGGCGGGAGAACATGGGCGAGGACGGCGCCGTTGTTTCACGCCAGAGGCCTCTGGACGTGATTGTGGTGGACGACCACCCACTTTTCACCCGGGGGCTCACCCTGCTCCTGCCCGAGGTGAGCGGCGGGCGGGTCCAGGTCGTGGCCGCCACCGACGACGCCTCGGCGGCGGCTGCTCTGGTGCAGCGGTTCCGGGCCGACGTCGCCGTCATCGACGTGCAGATGCCGCCGCCCGGCGGCTCCCGGGCGATCGCCGCCGTCCGCCGCGTGGCGCCCACGGTGCGGATCGTGGCCATGTCGGGGATGGCCGACGAGCACGCGGCCGTGGAGGCCCTGCGCGCCGGTGCGGCCGGCTTCCTGCCCAAGACCGCCGACCCGGAGTCCCTCGTCGGCCCGCTCCTCGCCGTCCTCGACGGGTGGTCGGTGCTGCCGGAGCCGCTGCTGCGGCACCTGCTCGAGCACGGCGGGACCTCGGGCGACGACGGGATCGCCGGTCAGCTCACCGCGGACGAGCGCCGGCTCTGGCGGCTGGTCGCGGCCGGCACCGGGACGGTGGACATCGCGACCACGCTGCACGTCTCCGAGCGGACGGCGAAGCGGCTGGTGGCCCACCTGCTGCGGCGCCTGCGGGTGGCCAGCCGGGTGGAGGCGGCGGCCCTCGCCGGGCGGGTGGGCCTCGACCAGCGCGCCGAGGGGTGACGGTCGGCTCAGCCCAGCGTGAGCTCCAGCAGCAGGTGCAGGTTCAGGCCGATGATGAGGACGGCGATGACCGCACCCACGGCCGTCGTCCGGCGCCGGTTCACCCAGCCGCCCATGACGTCGCGCCGGCTGGTCAGCCACAGCAGCGGCACGAGGGCGAACGGGATGCCGAAGGAGAGCACGACCTGCGACCAGACGAGCGCGGTCGTGGGGTCGACACCGAGCAGCAGGATCAGCAGCGCGGGCGCCAGCGTGACCAGCCGGCGCAGCAGGACCGGGATCGACCGGCGCAGGAACCCGGCCATCACCACCTGACCGGCGTGCGTGCCGACCGAGGACGACGCGAACCCGGCGGCCAGCAGGGCGATGCCGAAGGCGATGCCCGCGCCCCGGCCCAGCTGCTCGCCCAGCCCGGCGTGCACCGCCTCCAGCGACCCGTCCATGCCGGTGCCGGTGAACAACTGGGCGCCGACGACGAGCATCGCGGCGTTGATCAGCCCGGCGAACCCCATCGCCAGCAGCACGTCCAGGCGCTGCGCGCGCAGCAGGCGGCGCCGTCCGGTCGCCGTCCGGCCGGCGGTGACGGCGTCGCCGTACCGGCCCGGGGTGAGCGCGGAGTGCACGTAGATGACGTGCGGCATCACCGTCGCGCCGAGGATGCCGGTGGCGAGGATCAGGCTCTCGGGCCCGGCGAAGGAGGGCACCAGGCCGGCCGCCGCGCCGGCGACGTCGACCCCCGAGCCGACCAGCGTGTAGGCGAAGCCCAGGCCGATGACGAGCAGCAGCCCGGTGATGACCCGCTCGAACGGGCGGTGCCCGCGGGACTGGGCGGCCAGCAGGCCGAAGGCGACGACCGCGGTGATCACCCCGCCCACCGGCAGCGGGACGCCGAAGAGCAGGTACAGCGCGACGGCGCCGCCGACGATCTCGGCCAGGTCGGTGGCGATGGCGACCGCTTCGGCCTGCAGCCAGAGCCCACGGGTGACCGGGCGGGGCAGCCGCTCCCGGCAGAGCGTGGCGAGGTCGCGCCCGGTGGCCAGGCCGAGCTTCGCGGTCAGCGACTGGATCAGCATCGCCATGAGGTTCGCCGCGACGATGACCCAGAGCAGCGTGTACCCGAACGAGGCGCCGCCGGAGAAGTTCGTCGCGAAGTTGCCCGGGTCGACGTAGGCCACGGCGGCGACGAAGGCCGGCCCCAGGAGTGGCCAGATGCGACGCGTGCCCTCCGCCGGTGGCGTCGGCCGGGCGGCGGAGCCCAGCGTGCGCGGGAGGACGGCGGCCTCGGTCTTGGACAGGTACACGGCGGCCTTCTTCGGGGCTCGGACGGCGGTGGTCGCTCCTGGCTCTGCCCGCCGGGGCTGACACACCGGGGCCGACCCGTGGCCCCCGCGGGCCAGGCCTGCCTGCCCTCACCCCGGCGGCTCCGACGGCCGCGGGCCTCGCGCACGGGTCGCCGACCTCGCGCGGCAGCACGGGGTCGGCGACCGGACGGTGAGGTCGGTGGGGGCGGACGGCCGGATCGGTAGGGTCCGCCGGGTGATCGCGTGCGTCGACATCGGCTCGACGTTCACCAAGGCCGCGCTGGTCGACGATGCCTCCGGGCGGCTGCTGGCCACCGCCCAGGCGCCCACCACCCTGGACGACGTCGTCCGCGGGGTCCTGGACGCGACGGCGGGCTTCCCGGAGGCACCGGTCGTGGCGTGCTCCAGCGCCGGCGGGGGGCTGCGGCTGGCGGTGGTCGGCTACGAGGAGCTGATCAGCGCCGAGGCCGGGCGCCGGGCCGCGCTGTCGGCCGGCGCCCGGGTCGTGCACGTCGCCGCCGGGGTGCTGGACGCCGACCGGCTGGCCGCGCTCCGGGCGGCGGAGCCCGACGTCGTCCTGCTGGTCGGGGGCACCGACGGCGGCGAGGCGTCGGTGCTGCGGGCCAACGCAACGGCGCTGGCCTCGTCGGCCGTATCACCGGGTACCGGTGCGGGAGGCCGTGGGGGCCCTCCGTGGTCGGTGCCGGTCGTGCTGGCCGGGAACGCCGCCGTGCGGGACGAGGTCGCGGCCGTGCTGCGCGCGGGCGGGCTGCCGGTGCACGAGGCGGGCAACGTGCTGCCCGACATCGGCCGGCTGGCGCCGGAGTCGGCGCGGGCGGCGATCCGCACGGTGTTCCTGGAACACGTGATCGGCGGCGACCGGCTGTCGGCCGATCCGCGGCTGCGGTCCTGGGTGCGTGCGGTCACCCCGGACGCCGTCCTGGAGGGCGTGACCGTGCTGGCCCGGGCGCTCGCCCCGGCGGAGGTCTCCGTGGTGGCGCTGGACGTGGGCGGGGCGACCACCGACGTGTACTGCGTGCCCGACCCGGACGCCGAGCAGGCGACGCTGGGCCGCGAGGCGGTCGGTGTGCCCGCCCGTCGCCGGACGGTGGAGGGCGACCTCGGCGTCTCGTGGAGTGTGGACGCGCTGCGGGCGGCTGCCGTGGCCGAGGGGCTGACCGGGCCCGGCGACGACCCGCTGGCCCTGGCAGAGGCGGCCGCCACCGTGGCGCTGCGCCGGCACCTGCGTGCCGAGGCGGCCTACGGCCCGGGTGGCGCCAGTGCGCGGTCGGCCCGGCTGGTGGTGCTGTCCGGCGGCGTCTTCCGGCACGCCGACCCGGCGGCGGTGGACCAGGTGCTCGCCCGGCTGGCCGAGGACGCCGGCGGCGCGGGGAGCGTGCTGGACGGCAAGGCGGTGGTCGTCGACCGGCGGTACGTGCTGGCCGCCGTCGGGCTGCTGGCGGGCGACCACCCCGTGGCGGCCGCGGCGCTGGCCCAGGATCTGCTGGCCGCCCCGAGGGTCACTCCGCTCGCGCGCTGAAGGTCCTCGCCCACTGGTCGGAGGCCGCGGCGGTGAACGCGCCGACCTCGTCGGCGGCCATGTCGACGGCGGCGTAGCCACCGCTGCCGGCGCCGACGCAGGCGACGACCGTGGCCAGGCCGGCCCGTCGCTGGAACGGCGACTGCCGCACCTGCCAGCCGACGACGGCGCGGTCCTGGAGCACGGCCTGCTCGCGCACCAGCCAGCCGCTGCGGACGGAGAACGACCCCTCGCCGCTGGCGTGACCGAGGGCGGCATAGCGGCCGAGACCCAGGGGCACGCCCAGGACGAGGAGGACCAGGCCGGCCACCAGGACCCACCACCAGCCCAGCAGCGGCGTCGTGACCGCACCGGCCGCGGTGACCAGCAGCCCGGCGGTGACGGCGCGGACGATCCGGCGCCGGCGCGCGGCCGGGGGGTGCGGCCGCAGCGGCCCGGGCTCGGGGACCAGGCGGATGCCGAGCGCGCGGGCCTCCTCGCGCGGCCCCAGCGGGAGCAGCTGGCCGCGGCGGGCGGCGTCCCCGAGGCCGGTGACCAGGGCGCCGGCCCGTGCGGCCCGCACCCAGCGCATGCCCAGCCCCTCCGACAGGGTCCAGCCGCGGATCCGGTCGATCTCCAGCTCGGTGTGCCGGCGGGTGACCAGACCGCGTGCGGCGACCAGGGAGCCGCCGCGCCGGGTGAGCCGGAAGCCCCAGTTGACGACGGCGGCACCGATGACCGACCCCGCGACGAGCAGCACCAGGGCGACCGCGAGGACGGCGAGCAGTGCCCCTACGCCGCTGATCTGCACGCCGTCGATGTCCGGCTGGAAGCGAGCGGGCAGCTCCTGGGCCAGCCGGAACAGCGCACCCACCCCGGCCAGGGGCACGGCCAGGTAGCTGCCGACCAGCGGGGCGTAGAACAGCCAGCGGTTGTCGAAGCGGGCGAACTCCTCCTCCGCCGCCGGTTCGGCGCCCTCCTCGGCGACCGGCCCGGACCGGTGGGTGAGGACGGCGGCGCGCAGCCGGTCGCCCTCGGCGCGCGGGACCCCGTCGATGACGAGCTCCTCGTCCTTGCCGTTGACCGCCCCGGCCGCGGCGTCGATGCGCACCCGCACTAGCCCGAGCAGCCGGTGCAGCAGCGGCGTCTCGACCTCGACGCCCCGGATGCGGTCGTTGGGGACGGTGCGCACCGACCGGGACAGCAGCCCCCGGGTGACGACGACGGACGCCGGGCCGTCGGCGTAGCGGAAGCGCCACCAGCCCAGCGCGGCGGTGCCCAGCGACAGCAGCGTGACGCCGACGACGAGCGCCGCGACCGTCCACGCCCCACCGCCCAGGCCGGTGGCCGCGACGATCGGGATGACCGCCGGGACGAACTGCCGGGCCTGCCGGAAGGTCACCGTGTGCACCAGCACGACGAGTGGGGAGGTGCGCCGCCCGGTGTCGGGCGGTCGGGGCACCGGTGGGGGCGTGGCCGGTGGGGGCGCGGCCGGTGGGGGCGTGGCCGGTGGGGGCGTGGCCGGCTCCGTCGGCCCGGTCACGTGGCCTGGTCGCGGACCTGCTCGGCCCGGTGCGCGAGGTCGTCGGCGACCTGCTGGGCGACGTCGGCCTCCAGGTGCCAGACCTGCACGGTGCCCTGCGAGGACGCCGTCATGACCGCGACCGTCGACAGCCCGAACATCTGCTGGAGCACGCCGCGGGTGACGTCGACGGTCTGGATGCGGGAGATCGGCACCAGCGTCCAGGTGCGGGTCAGCCAGCCGGTGAGGGTGTAGACCGCCTCGTCCGTGATCTCCCAGCGGTGCACCCGGAAGCGCACCCACGGGCGGACACCGACGGCGAGCACCACGTACACGGCGTACAGCACGGGGACGACCCACCGCAGCACCGGGAGCGGGGTGCCGGGCTCGGCCGGCACGAAGATCAGGAACGCGGCCAACCCCATGCCGAGGAACACCGAGCTGATCACGCTCTCGGTCACCCACAGCCCGATCGCCGAGCGGGACAGCGGCCAGGCCGGCTCGCGCACCGGGGACGGGGTCGTGGTCGTGGTCGTGGTCATCGCCGTCCATCCTCGCAGTGCGGGCCGACGGGCTCACGCATGCCACGATGGAGCGCGTGATGCCGCAGCAGGTTCCGACCGTCTCTGTCAGCGAGCTGCCCGAGGACGCCGTGATCCTCGACGTCCGGGAGGACGACGAGTGGGTGCACGGCCACGTCGAGGGGGCGACCCACATCCCGATGGGCGACGTCCCGGCCCGGCTCGACGACCTCCCCGAGGCCGATCCGCTCTACGTCACCTGCCGCAGCGGCGGCCGGTCGGCGCGGGTCGCTGCCTGGCTGAACCAGAACGGGTTCGACGCGGTGAACGTCGCCGAGGGGATGGGCGGCTGGGAGGCGGCCGGCAAGCCCATGGTCAGCGAGACCGGCCAGCCGCCCTTCGTCCGCTGAGCCTGGTGACGTGCTGGAGCGGCCCCGCTGCAGGGTCCCGCCTCGAGCTTGCGAGAGGAGGGGGCAGCGGGGTCCTTCTAGAAGTCGAGGAGCTCTTCGAGGATGCTCTTGCGGCGCTTCTTCTTGGCGTACTTCTCGTCGTAGCCCCGCTGCTGCTCGTAGCCGCGGCCGTAGTAGCGCTCGTCGTAGCGGTGCTCGCCGTAGTAGCGCGGGTCCCGGTCGTAGGGGTCGCGGATGGGCGGGGGTGCGGCCGCCGTCGGCGGGGGCACGACCGGGCGGCCGTCCTCGACGTCGTTGACGGCCCGCTCGGCCGCCACGAGGTTCTCCAGCTCACCGCGGTCGAGGAAGATCCCCTTGCACTCGGTGCACTGGTCGACCAGCACCCGGTTGCGCTCGTACTGCGCCATCACGTTGTGGCATTTCGGGCACAGGAGCTGCATGCACCCAGGCTACCTGCGGGGTCGCGGCCGTGTTGATCATCGGCGGGTGGCCGGGTGACACGCCGGCGGGCGCAGCCACCCGCCGATGATCAACACGGGAGAGCGGCGTCAGCCCTCGGGGAGCGCGTACTCCGCGAACTGGTTGCGCAGGTCCTTCTTCGAGAACTTGCCGACGCTGGTCTTGGGCACCTCGTCGATGAACTCCACGGCCTCGGGCATCCACCACTTGGCCACCAGCGGCTTGAGGTGCTCGAGAATCTCCTCCTCGGTCACCGACTCGCCCTCCTTGACCACGACGCAGGCCAGCGGGCGCTCGTCCCACTTCGGGTGCGGGATGCCGATGACCGCGGCCTCCTTCACCGCCGGGTGGCTCATGATCGCGTTCTCCAGGTCGACCGAGCTGATCCACTCGCCGCCGGACTTGATCAGGTCCTTGGTGCGGTCGGCGATCCGGATGGAGCCGAACTCGTCCATCGCCGCGACGTCGCCGGTCTTCATCCAGCCGTCCGCGGTGGTGAGCTCCACGCCGGCGTCGGGGTTGTAGTAGTCCTTCGCGCACCACGGCCCGCGCACCTGCAGCTCGCCGGTGGCCTTGTCGTCCCACGGCTGCGGCTCGAGGGTGTCGGCGTCGACGATCCGCGCCTCCACACCCAGGAACGGGATGCCGGCGCGGGCCCGCTGAGTCGCCTTGGTCGCGTCGTCGACGTCCTCGTAGCGCGGCGGCAGGATGCCGGAGGAGGCCACCGGGTGGGTCTCGGTCATGCCCCACGCCTGCAGGATCGGGATGCCGACCTGCTCCCGGTAGGCCTCCGACAGGGCCTTCGGGACGGCGGAGCCGCCGCAGCCGATGTCGCGCAGCTTGTGCGGCTTGCCGGCCAGGTGGGGGAGCACGCCCTGCCAGATGGTCGGGACGCCGGCGGTGAACGTGACGCCCTCGTCGATGATCAGCTTCGCCAGAGCCTCCGGCTGCATGAGCGCGCCGGGCATGACCAGCGAGGCCCCCGCGGCGGGCGCGGCCTGCGCGATCCCCCAGGCGTTGGCGTGGAACATCGGCACGACCGGCATCGCGACGTCGCGGATGCCCAGCCCGAAGGCGTTGGGCATCAGGACGCCCATCGTGTGCAGGAACGTCGAGCGGTGGGAGTAGACGACGCCCTTGGGGTTGCCGGTGGTGCCGCTCGTGTAGCACATCGACGCGGCCAGGCCCTCGTCCTCGACGTGGAACTCGACCGGCTCGGCGTCGGCCAGCAGCGTCTCGTAGTCGAGGACCCGGGGGTCGTCGGGGATCTCGTTGTCCGTGCCGTCGTCCATGATCACGACCTGCCGGACCGTCTTCATGGTGTCGATCAGCGGCCACAGGAGGGGCAGGACGCTGCGGTCGACGAAGATGACCTCGTCCTCGGCGTGGTTGGCGATGTAGGTCAGCTGCTCCGGGAAGAGCCGCACGTTGAGCGTGTGCAGCACCCGGCCGGTGCAGGGCGCGGCGAAGTACAGCTCCAGGTGGCGCTGGCTGTTCCAGCCGAACGTGCCGACCCGGCCGTCGGCGCTGATGCCCAGGGTGTCCAGGACCCCGCCGAGCTTGCGGGTGCGCTGGGCCCACTCCGCGTAGGTCGCCCGGGTCACGCCCCCGGGGTTGTTGGTGACGATCGTGCCGTCGCCGTAGTGCTGCTCGACGTGCCGGAAGATCGCGTCGACGGTCAGTGGGGTGTCCTGCATCAGGCCGCGCATGACCGCATCGTGCCAGTGACGGCGCTCACCTTCCACCGGTGGTCCGCCATGATCAGGTTCCCTGATCGTGGCGCGTCCTCCCGCACGGTGGGCGGTGGGGGAGGACGCGCTCCGGTGGGGGAGGACGCGCTCCGGTGGGGGAGGACGCCGCCGCGAAAGGGACGCCGCCGCGAGGGGGACGCCGAGCCGCGAGGGGGACGCCGCGCGGCGAGGAGGATGCCGCGCGGCGAGGAGGATGCCGTCCGTCGAGGGTGGCCGCCCCGCCCCCGGTCGGGTCGGCTCAGCGCAACCGGCGGGCGCGGAGCACGACGTCCTCGGTGTGGTGTGCCCCGCCGCCGCTCTCCGGTGCGACGCGCGGCCGCTGCTCGTCCACCTCCACCCGCCACGCGTCGTCCAGCAGCGCTGCCACCATCGAGGGCCAGACGTAGTCCGCCGGGTCGAACTCGCTGTTCTCCGGTCGGTGCGTCTCCATCCCCGCGTGGTGCACGAGCAGCAGCACGCCGCCCGGCGCGACGGCGTCCAGCAGGGCGCGCTCGGCGGCGGCGTCCGGCGTGCGTGGCAGGGCCGGGTACTGGGCGGAGACGAGGTCGAAGGACCGCGGCGGCAGCGCCGCCTCCTCCAGGCCGGCGTGCACCCAGCGGACCTCGACGCCGGCGTCGCGGGCATGCCGCGCCGCCCGCTCCAGGGCCACCTCGGAGACGTCGAGAGCCGTCACGTCCCAGCCCTGACGGGCCAGCCAGACGGCGTCCGCGCCCTCGCCGCAGCCGACGTCCAGCACCCTCCCGGGCGTCAGGTCCCCGGCCTCGGCGACGAGCGCTCCGTTGGGTCGGCCGCTCCACAGCTGCTCCCACTCGGTGTAGCGCCGGTCCCACTCCGCCCGCACCGCGGGAGATCCCACGTAGTCGTCGGCGGCGGTCGGGTCCACGGGAAGGTCTCGGGTCACCTCCGCACTCTCCCCCCGCACGCCGCGGATCGGCCACTTCCGTTGCCGGTCCGGCAAGAGATCAGGCGGTGAGGACGACGGGGAGGTCGCGCAGGCCGCGGATGACGAACTCCGGACGGCGCCGCGCGGGCCGCCCCAGCTCCAGCCGCGAGGTGCGCGAGAGCAGCGCGCCGAACGACGCCTGCAGCTCGACGCGGGCAAGCGGGGCGCCGATGCAGAAGTGGATGCCGGCCCCGAAGGAGATGTGCGGGTTGTCGGTGCGCCCGACGTCGAGGGTCCCCGGTTCGGCGAACACCGCGGGGTCGTGGTTGGCCGACCCCAGCAGGGCGGCGATCTTCTGGCCCTGCTGCACCGTGATCCCGCCGATCTCGACGTCGGCGGTCGCGGTGCGCTCGAACAGCTGCAGCGGGGAGTCGAAGCGCATGAGCTCCTCGATCGCCGTCGGCAGCAGCGCGGGATCGTCGCGCAGCCGCTGCAGCTGGTCGGGGTGCTCCAGCAGGGCGAGCAGGCCGTTGCCGCTGACGTTGACGGTCGCCTCGTGGCCGGCGTTGAGCAGCAGGATGCAGGTGGTGACCAGCTCGTCCTCGGTGAGCTTGTCGCCCTCGGCGTCCCGGACGCTGACCAGGTGCGAGACGAGGTCCTCGCCGAGGTTCTTCCGGCGGTCGGCGGCCAGTTCGCGCAGGTAGGCGACGAACTCCTCGGCGGCACGCTCGGCGGCGTCCTCGATCTCCGTCGTCCGGCCGTACTCGTACATCTTCACGATCGCGTTCGACCACGGGCGCAGCAGTGCCCGGTCGGCCTCCGGCACCCCCAGCAACTCGGCGATGACGGCGACCGGCAGCTCCTCGGCCATCCCGCTGAGGACGTCGACCGGCTCGGTGCCCCCGGATCGCTCGACCAGGCCGTCGACCAGGGTGCCCGCGAGCTCCTCCACCCACGGCCGCAGGCGCTCCACGTGCCCGCGGGCGAACGCGGCGCTGATCAGCCGGCGCAGCCGCGTGTGGTCCGGCGGCTCCATCTCCAGGATGGCGTTGCGGTGGATGAGGTTGAAGCTCCCGAACCGCTCGGCCGGCGCCTTGTCCGACCAGATCCGGCCCAGCCGGCGGTCGCGCAGCACGGCGTTGGCCTCGGCGTGGGTGAACGCCAGCCACAGCCCGAGCCCCTCGTGCCACTGCACCGGCGCCTCCGCACGGGCCCGGGCGAACGCCGGGTACGGGTCGGCGACGACGGCGGGATCGGTCAGGTCGAGGGGAGCGGGCGTCACGTCCACGAGCCTAGGAACGCCGGCAACGACGCCGGTCACAGCCCTGCGGGGCCACGAACCATGCGCACTCGTGGCCATCGGCCGGCGATGACCACGAGTGCGCATGGTTCAGAGGCCGGGAGCGGCCCGGGTGGCCTGAGCGGCGGCCCTGCTGCCGGGCTCCGACGCCCGGCCCCCGTCCAGAGGCTCGCGCCGAGCATGCGAGGCGGGAGGGGGACGGGAGGCCTTTCACTACGCTGCACCGCATGGCTTCCCGCAAGCGCTCCGCAGCCCCCGCCACCGACGCGCCGGAGGGCATCAACCCGAAGGCCCCGTGCTTCTGCGGCTCCGGCCGGCGCTACAAGCACTGCCACGGCTCCGGCTACGCCCCGCCGGTGACCCGGCCCTTCGAGGGGCTCCCGGGCGAGGCGGACTGGGTGGCGCTGCGCGAGCTGGTCCCGGCGGCCACGGCCGGCCTGCGGACGACGGACGGCCGGGAGGTCACCCTCGCCAGCGTGCTGCCGGGCGGCACCCCCGCCCTGGTGCGGGCCAACGGCGAGATCGTGGTCGCCGTCCAGATGCAGGTCTCCTCCGACGACGTGAGCCGCGACATCGGCACGGCGCTCGCCGCGGCGCTGGAGGCCCCGGCCGGCGCGCCGGTGGACCCGGGCCCCGTCGGCGGCGCCGGCTCGGCCGGCCCCCGGTTGCGGGAGCTGCTCGACCTCTCGGCGCCCTTCGAGGTGACCGTGCACGACGACTTCGGCTTCTGGCTGGAGGGGACGGAGCCCTCGGCCGCGGCCACGGCCGGTCTGGAGCACGCCAACGAGGCGATCCTGCCGACCGTCCGGCTGGCCGGGCTCGAGGCGGCCTACTGGGTGCGGCCCGGCGACGAGCGGGCGCACCTTCGCTGGGTGCGGCCGGAGCCGGAGGAGAAGCTGCTCGACGCCCTGGCCCGGCTCTCGGCGTCCGGCCAGATCCTGCTGGGGGAGGGCACCCGTTACGCGGGAGCCTTCCGTGCCCTCGGCCTCGTCGTCCCCGTGTGGGACCTGCCCGCCGACACCCCGGCGGCCGACTGGGTCGGGCCGGCGACGGAGTTCCAGACCCGGCTGGAGGCAGCCCTGGCCGTGACCGAGCCGCTGACCTCCGACGAGCGGCGCGCCCGCGCCGGGCTGATCTCGCGGCAGATCACCCTGCGCTGAGCGTCCGCGGGGACACCCCAGCGGAGGAATGCCCGGCCACGCGCGATCCTCCCTTCGGGCATGCTCGGCCGTTGCCCACTCCTGTGGGCAGGGGCCGACCGTCCGCGGGAACACCCAGCGGCGGAACGCCCGGCCGCGCGCGATCCCTCCTTCGGGCATGCTCGGCCGTTGCCCACTCCTGTGGGCAGGGGCCGACCGTCCGCGGGGGGACATCGGCGGAGGAATGCCCGGCCGCGCGCGATCCTCCCTTCGGGCATGCTCGGCCGTTGCCCACTCCTGTGGGCAGGGGCCGACCGTCCGCGGGAACACCCAGCGGCGGAACGCCCGGCCGCGCGCGATCCCTCCTTCGGGCATGCTCGGCCGTTGCCCACTCCTGTGGGCAGGGGCCGACCGTCCGCGGGAACACCCAGCGGCGGAACGCCCGGCCGCCGTCAGAGGTGGCGGATCAGGTAGCGGTAGAAGCCGGCGCCGCGGTGCAGGGCGGCGACGCCGATCCGCTCGTCGGCGGCGTGCAGGGCGGCCAGCTCGCCCTTCGTCAGGTCGAAGGGCATGAACCGGTAGACGCTGTCGCAGATCTGGCTGAAGTGCCGGGCGTCGCTCGCCTGCACCATCACGTACGGGGCCACCGCGGCCTCCGGGTACACCGAGCGGACGGCGGCACCGACCAGCGCGAACGCCTCGTTGTCCGCCCGCGACACCGGTGACGGATCGTTCCCGGACACCACGGTCAGCTCGACGCTCGGGTCGTCGATCACCCGGCGCAGCCGGTCGACGGTCGACTGCACCGTCTCGCCCAGGGCGATCCGGATGTTGGCGTGCGCCCGGGCGCGGGTGGCCAGCACGTTGCGGGCCTTGCTGCCCTCGAGCTCGGTGATGGCCACCGTCGTCCGGACCAGCGCGTTGGCCTCGCGGCTCGCCTTCGACAGCACGGCCGCCAGCAGTGGGCGCAGGTACGCCGCGTGCGCGAACAGCGCCCGGTAGCCGATCGGGGCGTGCCGGCCCAGGGCGTCGACCATCCCGAGGACGACGTCGTGCAGCCGGGCGGGGAACGGGTCGTCCTCGATCCGCAGGATGGCGCGGGCCAGCCGTGCGGGCGCGCCGCCGCGGACGGGCGCGGACGCGTGCCCACCGGCGTCGGTGGTGACCAGCTCGACGTCCAGCAGCCCCTTCTCCGCCAGCCCGACGACGGCGGTCTGGCCCGGGACGCCGGGGAAGACGCCGCTGACCACGGCGCCGCCCTCGTCGATCACCGCCCAGGGCCGGACGCCGCGGGCGGTGAACGCCTCGACCGCCAGCTGCGCCCCGACGCCGGCCACCTCCTCGTCGTCGCCGAAGGAGAGGTAGACGTCGCGGGCGGGGGTGAACCCGGCCGCGACCAGGGACTCCACCGCCTCGAGGATCGCCACCAGGGCGCCCTTGTCGTCGATGGCGCCGCGGCCGTGCACCACGCCGTCCTCGATCAGGCCGGAGAACGGGTCGCGCGACCACTCCTGGCCGGCCACCGGGACGACGTCGTAGTGCGCCATGAGCACCAGGGGCGGCAGGTCCGTCCCGCTGGGCCACCGGTAGAGCAGCGCGCCGCCGCCGAGCACCTCCCGCTCGAGGACGCGGTGGGTGTGCGGGTACAGCTCCGCCAGCCGCGCGCGGAACCGCTCGAACGCGGCGGTGTCGCGCTCGGCGGCGTCCCGGGTGGAGATCGTCGGGATGCGGACCAGCTCGGCCAGGCGCTGCGCCGCGCCGTCGGCGTCCAGACCGTCGAGGTCGGCGGGGTCCGGGGCGTCCGGGGGCGGGCGGAAGCGGGCGACCCGGCGGGTCGCGGCGGCCACCGCGGCACCGCAGGCCGCGCCCAGCAGTGCGCCCCTCATGCCCGGTGCTCCGTCGCGGGCGCGACCGAACGGAGGTCCGTGGCGTCGGGTGCGTCGGAGAACGCCAGGCGCGGCACGAACACCAGCGCGACCGCGGCCGCCAGCGCCGTCGTCCCGCAGATGATCCACACGGCGAGATAACCGCCCAGGGAGCCCGCCGTCCCCGCGGAGCCGTCGGCGAGCGTCGGCGCGTTCGCGGCCAGGGCGACGGCGAACGTCGCGGAGGCGAAGCTGCCGCCGAGGACCTTCGTGGTGTTGGTCAGGCCGGTGGCCACGCCGGTGCGACCGGTCGGCGCGGCGGCGGCGGCGGCCGCGGGCAGGGCCGCCACCAGGGCACCCGAGCCCAGGCCGGCCACCACCATGCAGGCCAGCACCTGGGCCAGCGAGTCGTGGAACGGCACGAGCAGCAGGTAGCCAGTGCCGACGAGGACCGCGGCGCCGATCAGCGTCGTCCGCGGGGTGGTGCGGGCGGAGATCCGGGAGAACTGGCTGGCCCCGACCAGCATCGAGATGACGTAGCCGCCGATGACGATCGACACCATGCTCGTCGACAACCCCAGCCCGTAGCCGTAGTCGTCCGGGTCGGTGCGGGCGAAGGTCGACAGCGGGCCCTGGGCGCCGAGCACGCTGACGCCGAAGAGCCCGGCGGTCAGCTGCACCGGCCACATGGCGGGGCTGCGCAGGACGCGGAAGTCGACCAGCGGGTCGGGCCGGCCCAGCTCGTAGCGCACGAACGGGACGACCAGCAGCAGGCCCAGGGCGGTGACCAGCCACGGCCAGGCCTCGCCGGCGCCGTTGATCCGGACGAAGGTCAGGCCGCCGGTGATCACCAGCAGGACGACGCTGAGCAGCGCCGCGCCGGTCGCGTCGACGGAGCCGGACTGCCGGTCCACGCTCTCCGGCACGCGCAGCGCGACGACCGCGCAGACGCCGGCCACCAGGAACCCGGGGATCAGCAGCACCAGCCAGAACTGCCCGGCGAGGGCGCTGCCGACCTGCCCGCCGCCCAGCGCACCGACGATCGCGCCCAGCTGCAGCGCGGCGACGATCAGGCCGGTGGCCCGCCGCGTCTGCGCCGCCTGGTCCGCCCGGCCGCGCGAGCGGTTGTAGATCAGCGCCACCTGCAGCGGCAGCCAGGCGGCGTAGATGCCCTGCACCGCCCACGCGACGAGGAACACCGGGAAGGACGACGCGAACGCGAGCACGACCGTCGCCGCGGCCACCAGCGCCGCCGACAGCAGCAGCATCCGCCGGTGGCCGTGCAGGTCGCCGAGCTTGGCCAGGATCGGCACGGCGATCGCCGACAGCATCAGCTGGGCGGCCTCGAGCCAGTTGACGTCGGCGTCGTGGATGTCCAGGTGCCGGGCGATGTCGGTGAGCAGCGGGATGTAGTAGCCCTGCAGGACGCCGCTGGTGAACTCGACGAAGACCAGGAAGCCGACCAGCCCCCCGCCGATGCCCGCGATCCGCCCGGTCTCCCGTGCCGTCCCCGCCACCTGCGACGTCCCTTCCCGTTGCGCCACGGGTGGTGGCGCGGAGGGTCCGGAGCGTAGTGGCCGGAGCGCCCGGGCGGCCCACCTGTCGGCGAAGTCCGCCCGGACGGTCGAGGCGGGGGTCCGACGGCCGGGTCAGCGGGGGTCGCGCGCCACCGGGCAGGACATGCAGCGCGGGCCACCGCGGCCGCTGCCGAGCTCCGACCCGGCGATCCGGACCACCTCGATGCCGTGCGCCTCGAGCGCGGCGTTGGTCACGGTGTTGCGCTCGTAGGCCACGGCCAGGCGGGGGGCCAGGGCCAGGGTGTTGTTGCCGTCGTCCCACTGCTCCCGCTCGGCGGTCACCGGGTCCAGGCCGGTGTCGATGACCCGCAGCCGGTCGATGCCCATGGCGGTCGCGGCGGCGGCCAGGAACGGCCGGGGGCCGGTGACCGCCAGCTCGGTGGTGTCGGCGTCGTCGGCCACCCCGTCCGGGGCCGTCACGGTCCAGGCGACCAGCGAATCGGCAACGGCGGGGTACATGACCATCGCGTCGACGTCGACCATCGTGGCGATCGTGTCCAGGTGCATGGTCGCTCGCTGCTGGACGATGGGGACGACGAGCACCGTGCTGGCCAGCCGCCGGGCGAACAGCCGCCGGGCCAGCCGCTCGGCCCCGCCGGGCGTCGTCCGCTCCCCGACGCCGACGGCCACGACGCCCTCGGCGAGCAGCAGCACGTCCCCGCCCTCCAGGTGCTCCAGCTGGGCGCCGTAGAGCTGCTCCACCCCGGCGAACCGCGGGTGGTGGGCGTAGACCGCGGCGGTGATGGTGCTCTCGCGGTGGCGGGCCGGCATCGCCAGCGACGTCACCGCGACCTCGTCGCCGACCCAGACGGAGGAGTCCCGGGTGAACAGCAGGTTCGGCAGCGGCGGGACGACGAAGTCACCGCGGTCCATGACCTCGTAGGCCAGCCCCTTGCCGCCGCGGAGCTCGTCGTGCGCCAGCCCGGCGATCAGCGTGCGGGCCAGGTCCTCCGGCGCCAGGCCGGCCAGGTGCGTGGTGGTCGAGCGCTGCAGGGTGGCCCCGAGCCGGGGATCGTCGACCGCGGCGGCGATGAGCTCGGCCCGGGCGGAGGGGAAGGACAGCACCTCGGCCAGCAGCCGGTCCAGGTGCAGCACCTCGACGTCGCGGTCGGCCAGTGCCTGCGCGAAGGCGTCGTGCTCCTCCTGGGCGCGGTCGACCCACGGGACGCCGTCGAAGAGCAGCTCGTCGTTGTTGCGCGGGGTGAGCCGGCGCAGCTCCGCGCCGGGGCGGTGCAGGAGCACGGTCCGCAGCCGGCCGACCTCGCTGGTGGCGCCCATGAGCGGCGCCTCGGGAGCAGACTCGATCATGCGCAGAGGCTGGCACAGGGGGTGGCCCGGCCGCCCGGCAGTGCCCGGCGACCCGCTGGTTATCGTGCCGGGGAGGGCCCGCGACGAGGCGGGCCCCGCCTGAGGCGGAGGTACCGCGTGGACCTGTTCGACCTGACCGGCAAGGTGGCCGTCGTCACCGGCGGCACCCGCGGGATCGGCCTGATGATGGCCCGCGGCCTGCTCCAGGCGGGGGCCCGGGTGTACCTCAGCTCCCGCAAGGCCGAGGCGGGCGACGCCGCCGTCGCCGAGCTGGCCGAGTTCGGCACCGCCGTCTCCATCCCGGCCGACCTCTCCACCGAGGCCGAGTGCGTGCGGCTCGCCGAGGAGGTGGGCGCGCGGGAGGAGCGCGTGCACATCCTGGTCAACAACGCCGGCGCCACGTGGGGCGAGCCGCTGGAGACCTTCCCCGAGTCGGCCTGGGACAAGCTGCTCGACCTCAACCTCAAGTCGCCGTTCTTCCTCACCCGCGCCTTCCTGCCGAAGCTGCAGGCGGCGGCCAGCGAGGGCGACCCGGCCCGCATCGTGAACGTCGGCAGCATCGACGGCCTGCACGTCAACCCGATGCCGACCTACTCCTACGCCACGAGCAAGGCCGGGCTGCACCAGCTGACCCGCGTGCTCGCCAAGGAGCTCGGGCCGAAGGGCATCACGGTCAACGCCGTCGCGCCCGGCCCGTTCGAGTCGAAGATGATGGCCGCCACGCTCGATGCCTTCGGGTCGGAGATCGCCGCCAAGTCCCCGCTGGGCCGCATCGGCCGGCCCGACGACATGGCCGGCGTCGTCGTCTACCTGGCCAGCCGGGCGGGCGCCTACGTCACCGGCGCGGTCATCCCCGTCGACGGCGGGATCGCCACCACCGCCTGAGAAACACCCCCTGCCCGGCTGCCCGCGCCATGATCGGGGCACCTGATCATGGCGCGTCCTCCCCCACGGCAGACGGTGGGGGAGGACGCGCCACGGTGGGGGAGGACGGTCGGGACGGCGGCCGCGCGGTGGGGGAGAACGGTCGGGACGGCGGCCGCGCGGTGGGGGAGGACGGCCGGGACGGCGGCCGCGCGGTGGGGGAGGACGGTCGGGCCGGCGACCGCGCGGTGGGGGCGGCGGTCAGGACGGCGCGCGGAGCATCGGCGGGACGGTGCGCTGCCGCGGCGGCACCTCGGTGACCCGCGCCAGGTGCGCGTCGGCCAGCGCGACCTGGTGCGGCGACCCGACCAGCACCCCCTGCTCGCGGGCCGACCGCCACCAGCACCGTGCCGCGTCGAGATCGCCCCGGCGCTCGGCGAGCCGGCCCAGCAGCTCGTCGTAGGCGCCCAGCGTGAGGGACGGCGTGCCGAGGACCGCTTGGCGCCCGCGGTAGGGCAGCAGCGACTCGGCGGCCGACGTCAGGTCCGGGTCGTCGCCCAGCCACAGCGCCGACTCGGCCTGCAGCAGGACGGCGACGTCGCTGGCCCAGTCGCGGATCGGGGTGCGCCCCCACCGCGTGCGCAGCCGCCGGGCCTCACCGACGTCCCCGGACTCCGCGGCGGCGAGCACGGCCATCTCCTGCAGCAGCGGGCTGCCCTCGTCGCCGGTCTCCACCAGGAGCGGCACCACCTCGCCCTGCCGGCCGTCGGCGCGGCGCAGGGTGAACTGGTGCGCCGCGTAGGCGTGCCGGGCGTGCGGGGTGACCCGGCGGTAGAGCTCGTAGGCCTCGGTGGTCAGCTCCTCGGCGCGGGCGGCGTCGCCGCGCAGCCAGGCCAGCCCGCCGGCCTGCCACAGCACGTGCGGGCGCACCTCCGGACCGCTCAGCGACACTGCCAGCCGGCGGGCCTCCGCATGGTCGGCCTCGAAACCGGCGAGGTCGGTGAGGTGCAGCCGGATCGCCGCCCGGTGCAGCCGCGCCACGAACTCCGTCCACCGCGGCAGCCCGCGGCCGACCATCGCCAGGGACTCGTCGACGGCGGCCAGCCGCCGCTCGGCGGCGCCGGGGCGGCCCCAGACGGCGAGGCTGAAGTTGTTCAGCGCCCGCCCGAGGAGCTCGGGATCGCCGGCCGTGCGGGCGATCCCGACCGCCTGCTCCGCGGCGCGCACCCCGCGGTCGTCGGGGCCGAACGCCAGTTCGACGCCGAGGGTGCCGAGCAGCTGCGCAGTGGTGCGGTCGTCGACGTCCCCGCCGGCCAGGAGGTCCTCGAGCAGGGCCACCATGTCGTCGTCCACCATGCCGTGCGGCCGCCAGTTCCAGACCGTCACGCTCCCCCAGACCGCCGCCGCCTCGGCGAGGCACCCGCGGTCGTCCAGGTGCCGGGCGCCCGCGATCGCCTGCGCCACCACCTCCCGGGCCTCCGTCCGCGAGCCGGAGCGGAGCAGGTCGTTGCCCAGCGCGGTCAGCAGGTCGTGGCGGGTGCGCGCGGCGTCCGGTCCGGCCGGGTCGACCAGCTCCAGGGCGCGGCGGGTGTGCGCCGCCGCCTCGCCGTGGGCCAGGCGGGCGCGGGCGGCCCGCGCCGCCGCGGTGGAGTAGATCCGTGCCGGCGCGGGACCGGCGACCGGCAGCGCCTCGACGAAGTGGTGCGCCAGCCGCTCGACCAGCGAGTCGTCCGTGGTCAGGGCAACCCGGCGCTCCAGCGCCTCGCCCAGCCGCGCGTGCAGCCGCGCCCTCCGCAGCGCGGGGAGGTCGCCGACCAGCACCTCCTGGACCAGCGCGTGGGCGAACCGCCAGCGCCACGGCCGCCTCCCCTCCACGACCAGGCCCGTCGCGACGGCGGAGTCCAGGGCGTCCAGCGCCTCCTCCGCCGGCGTCCGCGCCGCCTCGAGCAGCTCCAGGCTCACCTCGCGGCCGGCGACCGCGCACAGCTCGAGCACGGCACGGGTGGGCGCGGGCAGCCGGGCCAGCCGCGTGCGCAGCACCGCGCCGACGGACGGCGGCACCGGGACGGCGTCCAGGTGCCGCTCGTGGGTGCCGGCCAGCCAGCGGGACAGCTCGACGACGAAGAACGGGTTGCCGCCGGTGCGGTCGTGCACGGCCGAGGCCAGCGCGCGGTCGCCGCGGGCGCCGGGCTGGGTGTCCAGCAGCGCCGCGACGTCGTCGGCGTCCAGCCCGGCCAACCGCAGGCAGGTGGCGGCGGGCTCCCGGGCCAGCCGGGCCAGGCAGTCCGTGACCGCCTCGGGCAGCTGCTCGCCCACGGTGCGGGCCGTCACCAGCAGGAGCACCGGCGCGCGGGGGAGGTGGCGGGCCAGGAGCCCGAGCAGCTGCACCGAGGTGGTGTCGGCGCCCTGCAGGTCGTCCAGCACGACCAGCACCGGCGCCGGGCCGGCCGCCGTCCGCAGCCGGGTCCGCAGGTCCTGGAACAGGTCGAACCGGGCGGCATCGGGGTCGTCGTCCCCGGCCCTGAGCTGGAGGGCGAGCTCGTCCTGCCCCAGCTGCTCGAGCACCTGCCGCCAGGGCCACAGCGCCGGCGCGCCGGTGTCGTCGGCGCATCGGCTCCACGCCACCGTCCAGCCGGCGGCCCGCGCCGCCGCAGCGGCGGCCTCGGCCAGCCGGGTCTTGCCGATCCCGGCCTCGCCCTCGAGGACGACGACGGCCGGGTGCCCGGCGCTCACCTGCCCGGCGACCGCCTGCAGCCGCGCGAGCTCGCTCCGCCGGCCGACCAGGAGCTCGGCGCCGGCGGTCATCACCGGGGCCGGGGCCGGGGCGGTCGGGAGGACCGGGCGCGGCACCCGGTCCAGCAGCGTCGCGTCCTGGCGCAGCACGGCCCGCTCCAGGTCGCGCAGCTCGGGCCCCGGGTCGATGCCCAGCTCGTGCCGCAGCAGCCCGGCGCACCGGCGGAGGGCGTCGAGCGCGTCGGCCTGCCGGTCGGCCGCGTAGAGCGCGGTGACCAGGCGGGCCCAGAGCCGCTCGCGCAGCGGGTGCTCGGCGACGAGTCGCTGGAGGTCCGGGACGGCGGCCTCGGCGCGGCCCGCCGCCAGCAGGGCGTCGCAGCGCCGTTCCCGGGCCCGCACGTGCAGCTCGGTGAGCCGCAGCCGGTCGGTCGCCGCGGCCGGCAGCTCCCCGAGCTCCGGGAAGGGGTCGCCGCGCCACAGCCCGAGCGCCTCGTCGAGCAGGGCGATGCCCGCGGCGCCGTCGCCGGCCCCGACCGCCCGGTCGCCGTCGTCGACCAGCCGGGCGAACCGGAGCAGGTCCAGGTCGGCCGGGTCGGCCCGCAGCAGGTAGCCGGGCGGGCGGGTGAGCAGCACGGTCGGCGCCTCGCGCGGCCCGCGCTCGGGCTCGAGGACCCGCCGCAGGTGGGAGACGTAGGCCTGCAGGGTGCCGGTGGCGGTGGCCGGCGGGTCCTCGCCCCAGAGTGCGTCGACGATGCGGTCGATCCCGACCACCCGGCCGGCCTCGGCCAGCAGCAGGGTGAGGAGCGCGCGCGGCTTCGCGCCGCCGACGTCCAGCGGACGGCCGTCGGGACCGGTGACCTCGAGCGGGCCGAGCACGCGGAAGCGCACGAGCCGGGATGTTCCCAGCCGCCGTGCCCGGCCGGCACCCCTTCTCGTGCGGTGCGCTGCAAGTCGGGTCCAAGTATCCGCCAAGCGGCCGCCGGAACTCTGTCCTGCGTCCGAACCGGCTGCGCGGTCACCGCCGCGAGCTCCCCCGATCCGCGGCCACCGCCGCGGCCGCGAAGAGGAAATACCCCTGATGAGTCTCACCGAGAAGCCCGAGCTCCCCTCCGCCGTCCTGAGCGACACGGTGCTCGCCACCCTCGCCCCCGCCTTCCCCGCGGGCGCCGTCGACGAGCTGCGCGGCCGGGTGCACGGGCCGGTCTACGTCGCCGGCGACGACGGCCTGGCCGCCGAGGTCGCCACCTGGAACGTCGCCGTGCAGCACACCCCCGCCGTCGCCGTGGGCGCCACCTGCGCCGCCGACGTCGCCGCCGCCGTCTCCTGGGCCGTCGCGCACGACCTGCGCGTCGCCGTCCAGGCCACCGGCCACGGCCCGGTCCGCAACGCCGCGGGGTCGCTGATGGTCACCACCCGCCGGATGCAGGGGGTGCAGATCGATCCCGAGCGGCGCACGGCCCGCGTCGAGGCCGGTGTGAAGTGGGCCCGGGTGCTGGAGGCGGCCGCCGAGTTCGGCCTCGCCGGGCTGTGCGGCTCGTCGTCCGACGTCGGCGTGGTCGGCTACACCCTCGGCGGCGGCATGGGGTCGCTCGGCCGGCAGTACGGGTTCGCCGCCGACCACGTCCACGCCGTGGAGATCGTGACCGCCGACGGCCGGCTGCGCCGCCTCACCGCCGACGCCGAGCCCGAGCTCTTCTGGGCCGTCCGCGGCGGCAAGGGCAACCTCGGCATCGTGACGGCGCTGGAGATCGAGCTGGTGCCGGTCACCGGGCTGTACGCCGGCGGCATCTTCTTCGCCGGCGACGACGCCCCGGCGCTGCTGCACCGGTTCCGCCAGTGGGCGCCGATGCTGCCCGAGCACATCAGCAGCTCGATCGCGCTGCTGCGGCTGCCGGACCTGGAGTTCCTCCCGCCCCCGCTGCGCGGGCAGACCGTCGTCCACCTGCGGTTCGCCTCCGCCGGCCCCGACGAGGCCGAGGCCGAGCGGCTGCTCGCGCCGATGAAGGAGGCCGGGCGGATCGTGCTCGGCTACGTCGGCCCCATCCGGACGACGGAGATGGACAGCATCCACATGGACCCGGTCGACCCGATGCCGGCCTTCGAGAAGGGCCTGCTGCTCACCGACCTGACCGAGGAGGCGGTGGACGCGCTGCTGGCGGCGGCCGGGCCGCAGCTCGACGTCCCGGTGATCATGGTGGAGATCCGGCTCATGGGGGGCGCGCTCGGCCGGCCGGCGGCGGTGCCGAACGCCGTCCCCGGCCGGAGCGGGGCGTTCGCGGTGTACGTGATCGGCCCGGGCGTGCCGGAGCTGGCGCAGGTCGTGCCGGCCGTCGTGGGCGGGGTCGTCGGGGCGCTGGCGCCGTGGCGGGCCGCGGAGACGATGATCAACTTCCTGGGTGACGTGTCCGGCCCGGGGGAGGTCCGTGCGGCCTACCCGCCGGAGACCCTGACCCGACTGCGCGCGGTGAAGGCCGCCGTCGACCCGGCCGGGATCTTCACGTTCGGCCACGCCATCTGAGCCCGTCCACGATCAGCCACCCTGATCATCGAGCGTCCTCCCTCACCGCAGGACGTGAGGGAGGACGCTCCGGGATCAGGTCCCCTGATCATGGCGTAGCGGGGCCGTCGGCGCCGCGGACCCCTGACCCCGGTCCGCGGCGCAGGGTGCTCAGTCGGGGAGCAGGACGCCGGGGTTGCAGATGCCCCGGGGGTCCAGTCGCTCCTTGACCGCCCGCAGCACCTCCACCCCGAGCGGCCCGACCTCGCGCTCCATCCACGGGCGGTGGTCGGCGCCGACGGCGTGGTGGTGGGTGAGCGTGCCGCCCGCGGCCAGCAGGGCGTCGGTCGCGGCCCGCTTGGCCGTCAGCCACTGCTGCAGGGGCAGGTCGTCGTCGCGGTCGGCCAGCACCGTCACGTACAGCGAGCCACCGGTCGGGTAGGCGTGCGAGAGGTGGCTCATCAGCAGCGGACGGCGACCGTCGCGGGTCAGCGAACCGCGCAGGGCCCGGCGGACGGCGTCGTACACGGTGGGCAGCGCCGACCAGGTGGCCGCCGTCTCCAGGGTCTCGACCAGCAGCCCGCCGTCCATGAGCCGGTCGCGCAGGTAGGGGCCGGCGAACCGGTTCTTCTTCCACGACTCGGCGACGGTGCGGCCGAGCCGGATCGCCCCGCCGTCGCGCAGCACGGAGGCGGCCGCCTTCGTCCGCGCCTGCACCATCGAGGGCAGCCCCTCCCAGCCGAGCACGAGCAGGCAGCCGTCGCCGTGCCCGCGGACCCGCAGGCCGGCCCGCAGCGCCCTCGCCCCCGCACCGGAGGCCATCAGCAGGTTGGCCCGCGTCTCGTCGGAGTCCGACAGCCGGACGACGTCGGGCAGCAGGTCGTGGCGGGAGAGCTGCTGCAGAGCGGCCAGCCCGGTGGCCCAGGAGCGGAACGACCACCCCTCGTAGGCCGAGGTCGCCGGCACCGGGCGGACCCGCAGCGTCAGCTCGGTGATGATGCCGAGCGTCCCCTCCGACCCGAGCGCCAGGCCCAGCAGGTCGGGCCCGGCCGCCGTCGCCGGGGGATGGCCCAGCTCCAGGACCCCGGAGGGGGTGGCCAGCGTCAGCCCGGTGACGAGCTCGTCGAAGCGGCCGACGCCGGTGGAGTTCTGCCCGGCCGAGCGGGTGGCGGCGTACCCCCCGAGCGTGGCGAACTCCCAGCTCTGCGGCAGGTGCCCGAGGGTCAGGCCGGCCCGGCCCAGCTCCTGCTCCAGTGCGGGGCCGCGCATGCCGGGGCCGACGGTGACCAGCGAGGAGGGCACGTCGAGGGACTGCACCGACGACATGCGGGACAGGTCGACGGCGATCGAGGGGCGGTCGTCGGGGTCGACGCCGGCGAGGCCGCCGACGACGCTGGTGCCCCCGCCGAACGGGATGACGACGACGCCCTGCTCGCTGCAGGTGGCCAGCAGCGCCGCCGTCTCCTCGGTCGTCCCGGGGAGGACGACGGCGTCCGGGGCGTCGGAGGCGTTCCCGCCGCGGCGGCGGAGGAGGTCCAGGTAGCTCTTCCCCCCGGCCCGCCGCAGCCGCGACTCCCGGTCGGTGCGGACGTTGTCGGCGCCGAGCAGCTCGACCAGCCGGGCGCGCACGTCCTCGGCGAGCCGGGAGGGCGCCAGGTCGATCTCGTCGACGGCGACCGGCGGGGTCGCCCGCGGGGTCCAGCCCAGCTCGCCGCTCAGGTAGCGGCGGGCCGCCCTGGGCAGCGTGCCGCCCAGGTCCCCGTCGCGCGGTGCCGCGGCGGGGGACGGCGGTCCCCAGCCCTGGATCGTCAGTTCCGGCTGCGTTGCCACCGGTACAGTCTGCCGGTGCTGCCGCCGGAGCGATCATGGTGACGTCGTCCCTGCCTGGAGCCCTCTCGCCGGCTCGCCGGGCGCGCGATCTCGCGGAGCTGGCCGGCGCGACCGTGGACGTCGTCGTCGTCGGTGGCGGCGTGACCGGTGCGGGGGTGGCGCTGGACGCCGCGAGCCGGGGCCTGTCGGTCGTCCTGCTCGAGCGCACCGACCTCGCGGCGGGCACCAGCCGGTGGTCGTCCAAGCTGGTCCACGGCGGGCTGCGCTACCTGGCGCACGGCGAGCTCGGCCTGGCCCGGGAGAGCGCCCGGGAGCGCGCCGTCCTCATGGGCGCGACCGCGCCGCACCTGGTGCGGCGGCTGCCGTTCCTCGTCCCGGACGTCGCCGGCCGGGACGTCACCGCGCTGGCCGCCGCGGGCGGCCGGCTGGGGGACGCCGTCCGGCTGTCGGTGCGCGGCGGCCGCGGGTCGCTGCCCGGCACCCGGCGGGTCGGGTCCGACGAGGTCTCGCGGCTGGTGCCGGGTGTCCGCGCCGGGCGCGGCGGCGTCGTCTTCTGGGACGGGCAGCTGGTGGACGACGCCCGGCTGGTCGTGGCCCTGGCCCGGACGGCGGCCGCGTACGGGGCGCGGGTCCTGACCGGCGCCACCGCGACGGCGGTGGACGGTGCCGACGTGCACGTGCGGGCCGGCGCGGAAGCGTTCGCGCTGCGGGCCGGGGCCGTGGTGAACGCCGCGGGGGTGTGGGCGCAGGCGCTGGCGCCGTCGATCCGGCTGGTGCCCTCGCGCGGCTCGCACCTGGTGGTGCCGGGATCCGCGCTCGGGTCGCCGACGGCGGCGCTCACCGTGCCGATCCCCGGGTCGCGGTCGCGGTACGTGTTCGCGCTGCCGCAGGCCGACGGGCGGGTCTACCTCGGGATCACCGACGAGCCGGTCGAGGGCCAGGTGCCCGACGACGACGCGACGCCGAGCGACGCCGAGGTGGCCCAGCTGCTCGAGACGGTGAACCAAGTGCTGGCGGCGCCGCTGACCGGGGACGACGTGGTCGGCGCCTACGCGGGATACCGGCCGCTGGTGCTGCCGATGTCCGCCGGGGCGGGCCCGGGGGACTCGACCGCCGACCTCTCGCGCCGGCACCTGCTGCAGTGGGACGGACCGGTCCTCTCCGTCGTCGGCGGCAAGCTGACCACCTACCGCGCGATGGCCGAGGAGGCGGTGGACGCCGTGGTGGCCCGGCTGGGCCGGGGCGCCCGGCGGTCGGTCACGTCCCGGCTGCCGCTGGTCGGCGCGGCGCCGCGGCCGGCGCTGGAGCGGGTGGCCGCACCGGGGCGGCTGGTGACCCGGTACGGCACGGAGGCCCCGGCCGTGGAGGCGCTGGGCACCGCCGTCGTGGTGGCCGGCCGGCCCGAGACGGAGGGGGAGCTCCGCTTCGCGGTCCGCTACGAGGCGGCGCGCACCGTCGCCGACCTGCTCGACCGGCGCACCCGGATCGGGCTGGTCCCCGCCGATCGGGAGCGCGCCGTGCCGGTGGCCGAGCGGGTGCTCGCCGAGGAGGCTTATCCCACTGGACGGGATGGGCATTCCATCTGACGGGACGCCGGGTGCAGGATCGGGGCGTGGACACCTACACCCACGGGCACGCCGAGCCCGTCCTGCAGTCGCACCGGTGGCGCACCGCGGAGAACTCGGCCGGGTACCTGCTCCCGCACCTGCGCCCGGGACTGGACCTGCTCGACGTCGGCTGCGGGCCCGGCACGATCACCGTCGACCTCGCCGCGCGGGTCGCCCCCGGGCGGGTGCTGGGCATCGACGTGTCGGCCGAGCCGCTGGCCGAGGCGCGGGCGGCGGCCGCCGGCGCCGGGGTGGCGGTCTCCTTCGCGGTCGGGGACGTGTACGCGCTCGACGCGGCCGACGGCTCCGTCGACGTCGTGCACGCCCACCAGGTGCTGCAGCACCTCACCGACCCGGTCGCGGCGCTGCGCGAGATGGCCCGCGTCTGCCGTCCGGGCGGGCTCGTCGCCGTCCGGGACGTCGACTACGCGGCCACCACCTGGTTCCCGGCGGACCCTGGCCTGGAGCGGTGGCTGGACCTCTACTCCCGCGTCGCCCGGGCCAACGGGGCCGAGCCCGACGCCGGACGGCGGCTGCTGTCCTGGGCGCACGCGGCGGGGCTGCGCGACATCACCGCCAGCGCGGGCACCTACTGCTACGCCTCGCCCGAGGAGCGGCGGTGGTGGGGCCGCTCCTGGGCCGGGCGGGCGACGTCGTCGGCGTTCGCCGACCAGGCGGTGGCCTACGGCCTGGCGACGCCGGCGGAGCTGGCGGAGATCGCCGCCGCCTGGCTGCGCTGGGCGGAGTCCGACGACGGCTGGCTCGGCATGCTGCACGGCGAGCTGCTGATCCGCGTCTGACGCGGGTCAGGCCGGGGACGGCTCGCGGGGCTCGGCGTCGAGGGCCAGCAGCGCCCGCTGGACGCCGACCGCGACGGCGGCCAGCGCGAGGAAGCCGGGGTCGTCGTCGACCGTCGTCCGGCGCAGCCGTTCGGTGAGGTTGTCCAGCGCCTGCCGGGCCACGTCGATGCGGCTGTCGCGGTCGTCGGGGCGCTCGTCGCCGTCGTGGTAGGGGGTGCGCACGACGCCCGCGAGCCCGTCGAGGGCGTCGGCCAGCCGCTCCGCCGTCCCCAGCTCGGGGCCGTCCCCGCCCGGGTCCCCGGGCCGGTACTCCGCCACCAGGGTCGTGACGTCGTCGGCGAGGACGGCGACCCGGTCCAGCGACCGCGACTGGGCGCGCAGCCGCGCGGCCGGCTCCTGCCACTTCCGGGCCCGCGGGTTCGCCTGCCGGGCCCGCTCCACCGTGCGCTCGGCCTGCCGCATGCGGTCCAGGGGGCCGCTGAGGGCGGCGACGCGCTGCTCCTCCTCCTCGGCCGTCGGCAGCTCGCCGCGGCGCAGCTCCCCCGCCACGAGCTCCAGGTGCTCGGCCAGCAGCTCCCGCACCCGGGCGACCTGCTCGCTGGCGTGGGTCAGCTGCAGCGGCGGGAACAGCAGCGTGGTCACCAGGACGCCGATCGCGCCACCGAACAGCACCAGCGCGGCGTAGGGCAGCACGTACGCGGTCGGATCGTCCGCGTTCCCCAGCGTCAGGGTGAACAGCGCGGCGACGCTCACCCAGCTGGCGTTGGAGCCCAGGACCCGCCACTGCTCCACCCCGATCGCGACGGCGACGACCAGCGCCAGGGTGAGGGCGGTCGGCACCGGGCGGGCGATCTCGTGCACGCCGACCGCGATCCCGCCTCCCAGCAGGATCGCCAGCACCGTCCGCCAGGCGACGCTCGCCGAGTCCGCGACGGTCGGCAGGCAGGCGACCACCGCGCCCAGCGGGGCGTAGTAGGCGTAGTCGGACAACGGGGCCGGCAGGAGGACGGCGAGCTGCCAGGAGATGCCGGCGGCGAGCGCGGCGCGGATCCCGCGCTGGACGACCGGGCGGCGCAACGGTGCCCACAGACCCCTCACGACCTCAGACGGTTCCCGGCGGCCGGCCGGTCAACCCTCCGGGTCAGGCCGGCTGCGGCCAGCGGGACTGCGCCTCCAGCACGGTCAGGGCCCGGTGCGTGCCGACCGCCACGGCACCCAGGGCGAAGAAGCCCTCGTCGTCGCCGATCGCGGACTCCCGCACCAGCGCCGTCAGCCGCCCGGCCGCCGCGAGCGCCGCCCCGATGGCCCCGTCCCGCTCGTCGGGCTGCGTGTCGGTGTCGTGGTACGGGATCCGGACGACGCCGGCCAGCCCCTCGAGGGCGTCGGCGAGCACCCAGCCGGTCCCGTCGTCGACCCGGTCCAGGCCCCGCCGGTGCGGGTGGAACTCCACGACCAGGGTGGTGAGGTCGTCGATGAGGACGGCGACGCGGTCCAGCGCGCGGGACTGCTCCCGGATGCCGGCCGCGGTGCCGCGCCACTTCCGGGCCCGCGGGTTGGCCCGGCGGGCGCGCTCCACGACCAGCTCGGCCTGCCGCATCCGCTCCAGGGCGCGGTCGAGCCGGTGCCCGCGGTCGTCCCACTCGTCCGGGTCGGGCACCCGGCCGCTGCGCAGCCCGGCGGCCATCGTCTCCAGGTGGTCCGCGATCAGCCCCCGGGCGGCCTCGATCCGCTGGGTGGCCGACGTCAGCTGCAGCGGCGGGAACAGCACGGTGGTGACCAGGACGCCGATCGCGGCCCCCAGGAAGGTCAGGCCCGCGTAGCGCACCGCGTAGTCGGCCGGGTCCGCCGTCCCCACGGTCAGCATGAGGACCGCCGCGAAGCTCACCCAGCTGGCCTGCTCCCGCAGGTACCGCCACTGCTCCACGACGATCGCCAGCAGCACGATCAGCGCGATGGTCAGCGCGTTGGGCACCGCCCGCGTGACCTCGTAGACCGCGACGGCCAGCGCGAACCCGAGCAGGATCGCCAGGATGCTGCGCCAGGCGGCGCTGGCCGAGTCCGCGACCGTCGGGCTGACCGCGATCACCGCGCCCAGCGGGGCGTAGTAGGCGTACTCGGAGAGGGCGTCGGGCAGCAGCAGCGCCACCTGCCACGACAGCCCCGCCGCCAGTGCCGCCCGGACCGCCCGCTGCACCCACGGCTGCTGCAGCCGTGCCACCACCCACCCCACCCGGCCAGGATGCGGGCCACGGGGGGCCGGGCGCACCCACCGGGAGGGTGACGTCCGACTCGTCCCCGGACCCTTCCCGGGGTCTGGCCGCCGGACCCTTCCCGGGGTCTGGCCGCCGGACCCTTCCCGAGGTCTGGCCGCCGGACCCTCCCCGGGGTCTGGCCGCCGGACCGGACGTCCAGCCGCGTCGTGGCGCGGCTGGACGTCCGGTGGTGCGGCTGTACCTGCCACCGCCAGTCGCGGGCGGACGACGCCCGTCGGGGCCGAGCGGGCCCGGCGTCAGCCCTGGCGGGCGGCGTTGGCCTGGACGGCGGTGCTCACGTACCGCGCCAGGCCGGGTGCCATCGCCTCGTACGTGGCCGCGAAGCGCTCGTCCTCGACGTACATCCGCCCGAGGCCGGCGTGCATCTCGGGCGAGCACTCGTAGAAGCTGCGGCTGATGTGCTGCCGGTTGTCCTCCGCGACGTCCATCGCCTCCGCCGAGTCGGGCGCGGCCCCGGACCGCATCACGGCGACCCACCGGTTGCCGAGGTCCTCCATCTCGGCCGTGATCCGGACCCAGTCGTCCTTCGAGTAGGCCGCCGTCCGCCGCGTCGACTGCGCGTACGCGTCGGTCTCGCCCCAGCGCTCCCGCACCTCGGCGTCGTACTGCGCCGGGTCGTGCTCGCCGAACACCTCGAACCTCTCCTCCGGGGTCAGTGCGATCCCCATGTCCCGTGCCTCCATCTCCTTCTCGACGGCCGCGACCATCGCCGACGTCCGCTCCAGCCGGTCCCGCAGCAGCCGGTGCTGCCGGCGCAGGTGCTCCGCGGGATCGGCGGACGCGTCGTCGAGCAGTGCCGCGACCTCCTCGAGGGGGAACCCCAGCTCGCGGTAGAGCAGCACCTGGTGCAGCCGGTCCAGATCGGCCGCCGAGTACTGCCGGTAGCCGGCCGACGTGCGCCCGGACGGCGACAGCAGGCCAATCCGGTCGTAGTGGTGCAGCGTGCGCACCGTGACGCCGGCCAGTGCCGCGACCTCTCCCACGTTCATCGCGGTCCCTCCTTCGGTGTTGACGAGGAGAAGGCAACAGCCTGACGCCACGTCAGGGTCAAGCCCGTCACCCGCAGTCAGCGATCGTCGACGGAGCGGGTCGTCGCAGGATCGCAATCATCGCGGGGGTCGCCGGTCGGGGGGCGGATGTGAAACGGTCGGTTTCCCCTGCGCCCGGAGTCGTCCGGTACCCGCGCAGGACCTCACGTCGAATCCGCGGCGCACATGCGGCCGGGAAAGGTGCTGGCCCCATGTGGGACTACGTGGTCGAGCGCCGCGGCCTCATCGCCTTCCAGGCCTTCCAGCACGTCAGTCTCGTCGTCCAGTGCGTCCTGCTCGGCTCGCTCCTCGCCGTCGCGCTGGCGGTCCTGGTCTACCGCAACCCGACCGCCACGTCGGCCGCCAACGGCTTCTCCGCCGTGGGCCTGACCGTCCCCTCCTTCGCGCTGCTGGGCATCCTGCTGGCGCCGTTCGGTTTCGGCATCACGCCGGCGGTCATCGCGATCACCTTCTACGCGGCCCTGCCGGTGCTGCGCAACGCCGTCGTGGGGCTGGCCGGGGTCGACCGGTCCCTGGTCGAGTCCGCCCGCGGCATCGGGATGAGCCGGGTCCGCACCCTGCTGCGGGTGGAGCTGCCGCTGGCCTGGCCGGTGATCCTGGCCGGCATCCGGGTGTCCACCCAGATGGTCATGGGCATCGCGGCCATCGCCGCCTACGTGCTGGGTCCGGGCCTCGGCGGGTTCATCTTCTCCGGGCTCTCCCGCCTCGGTGGGGCCAACGCCCTCAACTCGACGCTCACCGGGACGATCGCGATCGTCCTGCTGGCCCTCGTCCTCGACCTGCTGCTGGTCCTGGTGGGCCGGCTGACCACCCCCAGGGGGATCCGTGTCTGAGACCTTGCCCTCCGAGGCGCAGCCCGCTCCGCCGACCGCCGCCGAGCCCGGCCGCGACGACCGGAACATCAGCGGCGTGCCGATCCGGCTGGACGGCGTGACCAAGCGCTATCCCGGTCAGGACGTGCCCGCCGTCGACGACGTCACCCTGGAGATCGCCGCCGGCGAGACGGTCATGTTCGTCGGCCCGTCGGGCTGCGGGAAGACGACGCTGCTGAAGATGATCAACCGGCTGATCGAGCCGACCGGCGGCCGCATCCACCTCGGCGACGAGGACGTCACCGACCAGGACCCGGACCGGCTGCGCCGGCGGATCGGGTACGTCATCCAGGCCGGCGGGCTGTTCCCGCACATGACCGTGGCTACCAACATCGGGCTGGTCCCGAAGATGCTCAAGTGGGACGACGCCCGCGTCGCCGCTCGCGTGGACGAGCTGCTCGACCTGGTGGGCCTGGACCCCGACCAGTACCGCGACCGGTACCCGCGCGAGCTCTCCGGCGGGCAGCAGCAGCGGGTCGGGGTCGCCCGCGCGCTGGCCGCCGACCCGCCCGTGCTGCTCATGGACGAGCCGTTCGGTGCCGTCGACCCGATCACCCGCCAGCGGCTGCAGGACGAGCTCATCCGCATCCAGGAGGAGCTGGGAAAGACCATCGTCTTCGTCACCCACGACTTCGACGAGGCCGTGAAGCTGGGTGACCGGATCGTCGTGTTCGACGTGGGCGCGCGGGTGGTGCAGTACGACACGCCCGAGCGGATCCTCGCCGATCCGGCCGAGGAGTACGTCGCCGACTTCGTCGGCGCCGGCGCCACCCTCAAGCAGCTCACGCTGACCCGGGTCGGGGACGTCGACCTCCTGCAGCCGACGACGGCGACGGTCGGCTCGGACGCCGCGGCCGCCGTGGCCGCGGCGCAGGCGGCCGGCGACGACTACGTGGTCGTGCTGGACCGGCGCGGGCGGCCGATCAGCTGGCCCACGCTGGCCGAGCTCACCCGGTCCCCGACGATTCCCGACACGGTCGACGAACGGCTGCCCGTCGTGGGGATGCGCTCGACGCTCAACGATGCGCTCGACACGATGCTGGCGGCCAGCCAGGGCGGGGTGGTGGTCACCGGCCGGCGGGAGAGCCTGGCCGGGGTCATGGCCGTCGAGACCGTCATGGCGGCCATCCAGCGCACCCGCTCCGGAGCGGCCGGGTGACCGCCTCCACCGGGGTCCGCCCGGACGGCGCCCCCGACGACACCGCGCCTGAGCCCGCCACCCAGGCGGCCGACGAGCGCGCGGCCGCGTCCGGTGCCGGCGGCTGGCGGGCGCTGGTGTGGCAGCCGGTCATGCTGGCGGCGGCCGTGCTTGCCTTCGTCGTCTGGCGGCTCGCGGCCGACCTCAGCGAGACCGAGTCCCGGCAGCTGGGCTGGAGCGCCCTGTCCCGGAGCATCGTCGAGCACCTGCAGCTCACCGCGGTCTCCGCGGTGATCGTGCTGGTCATCGCCATCCCGCTGGGCGTGCTGCTGACCCGTGGCGCGATGCGCCGGTTCAGCCCGCTGATCATCGGGGTGGCGAACACCGGGCAGGCGGCTCCGGCCATCGGCCTGCTGGTCCTGCTGGCCGCCTGGGTGGGTTTCGGCTTCCGGACGGCGGTGATCGGGCTGGTCGTCTACGCCGCGCTGCCGGTGCTGCGCAACACCATCGTCGGCATCCAGGGCGTCGATGCCCGGCTGGTCGAGGCGGGCCGGGGGATGGGGATGAGCGCCCTCGCCGTGCTGCTCCGGGTCGAGCTGCCCCTGGCGGTGCCGGTGCTGCTGGCCGGCGTGCGGACCGCGCTCGTGCTCCTCGTCGGCACCGCCACCCTGGCCACCTTCATCAACGGCGGCGGGCTGGGTGTGCTGATCACGACCGGGATCAACCTGTCGCTGGACGCCCTGCTGATCAGCGGGGCGGTGCTGGTGGCGCTGCTCGCGCTGGCCATCGACTGGCTGGGCCGGGTGGTCGAGCACGTCGCCCGGCCGAGGGGGCTCTAGATGCGCGCGCGTCTCGTGGCGCTGGCCGCCACCGCCCTCCTGGCGACGACGGGCTGCGGACTGCAGGCCGCCACCCAGTACACGCCGCCGTCGGCGCCCGGCAGCATCGAGCCGATCGACGGCGTCGAGGGGGACGAGATCGTCGTCGGCGCCAAGAACTTCACCGAGCAGCTCATCCTCGGCAAGATCGCGGTGATCGCGCTGCAGGTGGCCGGGTTCGACGTCGTGGACCGGACCAACATCCCCGGCTCCGTCCCTGCCCGCCAGGGCCTGGTGGACGGGGACATCGACATGGAGTGGGAGTACACCGGCACCGCCTGGCTGTCCTACTTCGGGGAGTCCGACCCGATCCCCGATCCGCAGGAGCAGTGGGAGGCCGTGCGCGACGTCGACGAGGGCAACGGGCTGACCTGGCTGCCACCGGCCGAGGCCAACAACACCTACGCGTTCGCCGTGCGCAGCGAGGCGCTGCCGGAGCTGGGCAACATCTCGACCCTCTCCGGCATCGCCGAGCTGCCGGTCGAGGAACGCACCTTCTGCGTCGAGTCGGAGTTCGCCAGCCGCAACGACGGCCTCGGCCCGATGCTCGAGACCTACGGCATCCCGCTCGGTGACCCCCAGGGGGTGCCGCGCGACAACATCCGCATCCTGGACACCGGCGCCGTGTACGAGGCCACCGACGACGGGCTGTGCAACTTCGGCGAGGTGTTCACCACCGACGGCCGGATCCCCGCCCTGGACCTCACCGTGCTCGAGGACGACCGCGGGTTCTTCCCGGCGTACAACATCTCGCCCGTCGTGCTGACCGAGACGCTGGAGGAGTACCCCGAGCTGGCCGACATCTTCGGTCAGATCACGCCGCTGCTGACCGACGAGGTGCTGCAGGTGCTCAACGCGCGGGTCGACGTGGAGGGCGAGGAGCCCGCCGACGTGGCGCTGGACTGGATGGTGGACGAGGGGCTCGTCACCCGCGGCTGAGCCGGCCGGCGGCCTTGACCCGGTACATCGCGGCGTCGGCGGCCTCGAGCGCCGACTCCGGGGTGTCCTCGGGCGCGCAGAGCGCCACGCCGATGCTGATCCCGACGTCGAACGCCGTGCCGTCCGCGCTGTGCAACGGCGTGCCGAACGCGGCGGCGACCCGCCCGGCGATCTCCTGCGCCGCCTCTTCGCCCCGGACGCTGGGGCAGAGGACGACGAACTCGTCGCCGCCGATGCGGGCCACGGTGTCGCCCGGCCGGACGGCCGACGCCAGCCGCCGGCCGGCATCGACGAGCACCTCGTCACCGACCGCGTGGCCGGCCACGTCGTTCACCGGCTTGAACCCGTCGAGGTCGCAGTAGAGGACCGCCGCCGGCTCGGCCGCCCGCCGGGCCGCGGACAGCGACTGCTCGAGCCGGTCGAGCAGCAGGCTGCGGTTGGGCAACCCGGTCAGCGGGTCGTGCAGGGCCGCCGCGCGAAGGGCCCGCTCCAGCTCCCGCTGGGCGGTGACGTCGACCAGCGTGACCAGGGCGCCGAGGACCTTCTGGTCGTCGCCGCGGATGGTGGTGCCCGAGGCGGTAACCAGCCGCAGCGGCCGGCCCGGCGCCGCGATGCCCATCTCGACGTCGGCCACCCGGCCCTCGCGGTAGACCCGGGTGAGCGGCACCAGGTCCGGGGGCAGCGCCGCGCCCTGCGCGTCGGTGAGCCGGAAGACGCCGGGGAGCTCGTCGACGGCGACCGCCGGGTCGGGCTCGACGCCGTGCCACTCGCGGCTGACCCGGTTGAACAACGACAGCCGTCCCTCTGCGTCCCCGGCCACCACGCCGACGGGCAGGGCGTCGAGCAGTGCGCTGGTGAACGCGGTCGACCGCACCAGGCGCGCGTGGGCGCGCTCCAGGTCGGCCCGGGCCAGCTGACCGGCGGCCGCCAGGTCGGCCAGCCGGCTGGCCTGCTGCCGGGCGCGGAACAGCGAGACGGCGACGGCGGCGAGGTCGTCGAGGCGGCCGCAGTCGTCCGGCGTGAAGGCGTGCGGCTCGTCGTCGAAGACGCTCAGCGCGCCGAGCAGGACGTCGTCCACCACGATCGGCGCGCTCGCGTAGGCGCGCACCCGGCCCCGCCGGCCGTCCACCCACGGGTTCCCGGCGAACTCCGGCACGGCCGTGAGGTCCTCGACCGTCTGGACGCCGGCGCCGCGCCGGGCCAGCACGAAGCCGATCGACTCGTCGCGCGGCGTGGCGGTGGCGCGGAAGCCGTGCGCCGCCAGCGCGTGCTTGACGGGGGTGTCGAGGGTGTTGACGGCGGCGTAGCGCAGCCCGGTCACGGCGGCGGCCAGGCGGACGATGCCGTCGAGCTCCGGATCGGCGCTCGGGCCGGGGACGCCGAACTCGTGCACGAGCGCGGCCGGGCGGGCACGCGGGTGCCGTCGTCCGGTCGTCGTCATGCCAGCAGCCTTCCCCGGGAGAGCCTTCGAGATCGTACTCGTTCCGGAACGACAGCCATCGCCGCCGGGTTGAGCGGGGGTCCCCCGAACGGGTGGCGGCGTCAGCTCGCGAGCGCGCGCACCGTCTCGGCGACCGCGAACGCCGCGAAGACCAGGAACAGCCCGGCCGCCACCCGGCGGATCAGCGCGATCGGCAACCGGTCGGCGAGCTTCGTGCCCAGGAAGACCGCGAGCCCCGACACCACGAGCAGCGCGGCCCAGGCGCCGACGAACACCGACAGCGGCTCGTCGTACCGGGCGGCCAGCCCTGCGGTGGCCAGCTGCGACAGGTCGCCCCACTCGGCGGCGAAGAGGACGCCGAAAGAGACCGCCGCGATGCGGAGGAACGAGCTGCCCTGCCCGGTCTCGCCGAGCTCCTCGTCCTCGGGGCCGCTGCGCGCGCTGCGCCACAGGAGCACCGCGCCGACGAGGAAGAGCACGGCCACCACGCCGCTGACCAGGGCCTCGGGCAGGAGGGACAGCAGCGACCCGGCGGTGACCGCGATCGCGACCTGGAGTCCGAACGCCGCACCCACCCCGACGAAGACCGGCAACGGGGGGAAGCGGGTGGCGAGCACGAGGCTGGCGAAGAGCGTCTTGTCCGGCAGCTCGACGGGCAGGACCAGGATGAACGCCGTCGCGATGACGGACAGGACCACGGGACTTCTCCTCCGCTGGGCGCTGCCGGGCGGAGTCAGGGCGGCCTCCGACCGGGCAGCGCGGGCTGCTGGTCGAAGGTCTCGCCCATCCACGCGGGACGTGGACCCGCTGACCGGGCGGCCTCGGGAGGCGCCAGCATGTCGACCAGCGGACGGGGGGCTACTCCCCTTCGCCGGGCAGCCTAGCGAGAAACCGGCTGCGCGAGCCGCCCGGCCGGCGTTAGCCTCCGCACATGCCGTTCCGTTGACGCCCGTCGCCGAACCCGCTCCCGCCCGCCGCGCGGCCGCTGGCCCGCCTGGCCGTCGGCTGGGCCGCGCTCTCGGAGCTGGTGCCGCTGTACCCGCTCTACGCGCTGCTCTTCCTCGACACCGGGCTCTCCGGCGCGCAGATCTCCATGCTGTTCGCCGTCTGGTCGGTCACCTCCTTCCTCACCGAGGTCCCGGCCGGTGTGCTCGCCGACCGCTGGTCCCGCCGCGGGGTCGTGGTCCTGGGAGGCGTGCTGCAGGCGGCCGGCTTCGCCGTGTGGACGGCGGCGCCGCAGGTCTGGGCCTTCGCGGTGGGCTTCCTGCTGTGGGGCATCTCGGGCGCGCTGGTCTCCGGCGCCGCCGAGGCGCTGGTCTACGACGGGCTGGCCGCGGTGGGCGCGAGCGACGGCTATGCCCGGGTGAACGGCGCGATGACGTCGGCCGAGCTCGTCGTCCAGGTGCCCACGGCGTTCGCCGCCGGCGCCCTGTTCGCCGTCGGCGGGTACCCGCTGGTCGGCTGGGCCAGCGTGGTCGTCTGCCTGGCCGCCGCCGCCCTGGCGCTGCGCTTCCCGGAAGCGCCCCGGACGGGAGCGGACGGCGGGGAGCAGCCGGTGCGCCGGGGCGTCGCCGACGTCCTGCGGTCGCCGGCGCTGCGCGTCCTCGTGCTCGCCGTCGCGCTGATCGGTGGCCTGGACGCGGTCGAGGAGTACTTCCCCGTGCTCGCCGGGGAGTGGGGCGTGCCCACGGCCGCGGTCCCCTTCGCCGTGCTGGTCGTCGCGCTCGCCGGCGCCGCCGGAGCCGCGCTCGGCGGCCGGGCCGACCGGCTGCCGGGGTGGGCCCTCCTGGGCCTGCTGGTCGCGGCGGCCGGGTTCCTGGCGGTGGCCGCCGTCTGGGCCCGGCCGGCCGCGCTCGGCGCCGTCGCGGTCTTCTACGCCCTCTACCTCGCCGTCCTCGTCGTGGCCGAGGCGCGGCTGCAGGACGGGATCGCGAGCACCCACCGGGCCACGATCACCTCGGTCGCGGGGCTGGGCATCGAGCTGGCCTCGCTGCTGGTGTTCGCGGCCTGGGCGCTGGGCGGGGCGGCGGCGGTGGCCGTCCTGGTGCTCGCCGTCGTGCCGGTGGTGCGGGCCGGGCTGCGGACCAGGGAACCCGACGTCAGGGGACCCGGCGTGCCTGCCGGAGGTACTCCGACGGGGGAACCCCCACGACGGCACGGAAGTCGCGGCTGAAGTGGGCCTGGTCGAACCAGCCCAGCGACGCCGCCAGCGCGGCCAGGTCGTCCCCGTTCCCGGCGTCGATCGCGGCGGCGGCGTCCTGCAGCCGGTAGCGGGCCAGCACCGCCTTGGGGGTGACCCCGACGTAGCCGGCGAACAGCCGCTGCAGCGACCGGACGCTGATCCCGCCGAGCGCGGCCACCTGGTCGACGCGGACCAGCTCCCGGTCGGAGATCATCGCGTCGATCAGGCCCAGCAGGTCGAGGTAGGCGTCGGCCGGCTCCGACGCCAGCGGGAGCAGGGCGGCGTCGAGGACGGCGGCGCGCGCGTCGTCGTCCTCCGGGGCCAGGACGTCGTCCAGCAGCCGGGCCGCGGGCAGGCCCAGCCGGTCGCCCACGGGCTCGACGGTGTTGCGACCGGGGAGGGCGCCGGTGAGGGCGGGAAAGCCGCCGGGCCGGAACTTCACCGCGGTCACCCGGCCGGCGCCGGTCAGGTCGACGACGAACCGGCGGGTGACCACCCCGTGCAGCAGGACGGCGGGCAGCGCGAAGCCGAACCGCGGCTCGGTGCCGGTCTCCACGGAGACGTTGACGCTGGGGTGGCTGAGCACCTCCGAGCGGAACGGGGGCTGCCCGGTGAGGTCCCAGCGCACCGACCAGTACCGCTCGACGAACGGCCGCAGCGGCTCGCTGACCGGGGCGTCGCGGCGCAGACCCGCCCGCGTCGCCGTCTCGGCCGGCCGCAGCAACCCGCGCAGGGTGGCCGCGCGGTCGAGGGCTGTCGCGTTTGTCCAAGACGCCACCCCCGCAGCCTAGGCAGGGTGGGGGCATGACGATCACGCACGGCAAGCCCGAGGGCTACACGACCCTGACCCGTTCCTCGTCTGCTCGCCCGCGGCCGAGGCGATCGGCTTCTACGCCGACGTGTTCGGCGCGACCGTCGTGAGCCGGATGGACGGCCCCGGCGGCACCGTCGCGCACGCCGAGCTCGACCTCGGCGACGGGCGGCTGCAGCTGTCGGACCCGAACGAGCAGTACGGCCTCGTGGTGCCGGACCGGTCCACGGACGCGGTCAGCGGCTCGACCTGCATCTACGTGCCCGACGTCGACGCCGTCTTCGCGAGGGCCGTCGAGCGGGGGGCGACGGTGCGGGAGGAGCCCGGCACCTTCGTCACCGGCGACCGGTTCGCCTCCGTCTACGACCCCTTCGGGCACCGCTGGGCGATCATGACCAAGGTCGAGGACATCAGCCCGGAGGAGCAGGAACGGCGGCTGGCGGAGTGGGGCGCGCAGCAGGGCTGACCGACAGCGGCGGCAGCAGGAGCTGCACCAGGGGGCCGATCGCCACCGCGTACAGGACGGTGCCCAGCCCCAGGGTGCCGCCGAGCAGCCAGCCGCAGGCCACGACGGCGACCTCGATGGAGGTGCGCACCACGCGCACCGAGCCGCCGGTGCGCGCGACCAGGCCGGTCATCAGCCCGTCCCGCGGGCCGGGCCCCAGCGCGACGCCGATGTAGGCGGCGGTGGCGACGCCGTTGAGCAGCACGCCGCCGACCAGCAGCGCGAGCCGCAGCGGGAGGGCCGACGGAGCCGGGACGACGGCGAGCGTCGCGTCCAGTGCCAGCCCGAGGACGACGACGTTGCTCACGGTGCCCAGCCCTGGCCGCTGGCGGAGCGGGATCCAGGCGAGCAGCACCAGCGCCCCCACGGCGATCGCCACCGTGCCGATCGAGCGGTCCAGCCGGTCGGCGAGCCCCTGGTGCAGCACGTCCCACGGCATGTTGCCCAGCGCCGACCGGATGATCAGCGCCATGGAGATGCCGTAGAGCAGCAGCCCCGCGTAGAGCTGGGTCAGCCGGCGGGGGAGGCGCCGCCCGGACGGGGTCGGCGGGAAGAGGGCGCGCACCCGGCCATCCTGCGCCACGATCGGCCGGGTTCCGGCAGGCCACCGGGGCCGGGTGGCCTGGTCGTCAGAGGTCTCGCCGTCACGGGCCGACGGGATGAGCCGCCTCCGCCGCCGCCGTGGCGGCGCGCAGCACCTCCTTGGCCGGCAGGCCCAGGTCGCGGGCGAGCGCGGCGACGTCCTCGTACTCGACGCTGACGTTCACCACCCGCCCGTCGTGCACGGAGAGCTTGACGCCGGTGCGGCCGCCGAGCACCTCCACCGAGGTCTGCACCCGCTCCAGCGCGACCTTGCCGACCGGGACGACCCGCAGGCCGATGCTCGACGTGCCGGCGAAGACCGCCGCCTCCACGCCGGGGACGGCCGCCGGGGGGCACAGCGCCGACAGGGTGTGCGCCGGGCGGCCCTTCTTCATCAGGATCGGGGTCAGCCAGGCGTCGGAGGCGCCGGCGGCGAGCAGCGCCTCCAGGACGCCCGGCCACAGCCGCGGGTCGAGGTCGTCGACGTTGGTTTCCAGGACCACCGGCCCGGCCGGTTGCGGCGCCGCGGCCTCCCCGAGCACCAGGCGGACGACGTTGGGCAGCTCGGCCGGGTCCCGTCCGCCCGCGCCGACGCCGACGCGTTCCACCCGCATCGGCGGCAGCGTCGTCCACTCGTCCACCCGGGCGGCGAGCAGGGCCGCGCCGGTCGGGGTGCACATCTCGGCCGGCACCGGCCCGGCGACCACCGGGACACCGCGCAGCAGCTCCAGGACCGCGGGGCCGGGGATCGGCACCACCCCGTGCGCGCTGCGCACGGTGCCGCTGCCCAGTGCCACGGGGGAGGCGCTCAGCCGGGTGAGCCCCAGGTGCTCGAGGCCGGCCACGACCCCGACGACGTCGGCCAGCGCGTCCAGCGCGCCGACCTCGTGGAAGTGCACGTCGTCGGGGGGCACCCGGTGGACCCGGCCCTCGGCCACGGCCAGCCGCTCGAAGACGGCGAGCGCGCCGTCCCGGACCGGGGTCGGCAGTCCGGCGCCGGCCAGCAGGTCCCGGACGTCGGCCCAGGTGCGGTGCTCGGACGACGGCGGTGCGTGCACGTGCACCCGGGTGGCCCCGAGGCCGTGGCGGGTCGTCTGCTCGGTCACCAGCCGGATCCGCTCGACCGGGAGCGCGGCGACCGCGGTGGTGAGTACCTCCAGCGGCACCCCGGCGTCGACCAGCGCGCCCAGGAGCATGTCCCCCGAGGCGCCCGCGGAGAGGTCCAGCCAGCCGATCATGCGCTCGATCATGGCCCAGCGGCTGCCGGGAACGGCACTCGGCCGCGGGTGGACCTGCCGCGGGGCCCGGAGGGCTCCCGGCGGGCTGTTGGGCGCGGTGTCGTCCGGAGGACGACAGATCACACAGCCGCCCGTCGGGCGACGCGGGCGGCGAACACGCCGGCGGACCAGCCGTTGTCGATGGCGGTGACGGCGACGCCCGGCGCGGCCGAGTTCAGCATCGTCACCAGCGCGCCGAGGCCGGCGAAGGCGTTCGGCGTCCCCGCCGAGGTGGGCACCGCCACCACGGGGACGTCGGCGGCCTCCCCCACGGTCGCCGCGAGCGAGGCGTCCAGCCCGGCCACGACGACCAGGCAGTCGGCGCCGGCGAACGCCGAGCCGTCGGCGAGCAGGTCGCGGAGCCGGCTGCCGGCGACGTCGTCCAGCCGCACGGCCGCGGTGCCGCTGACCCGCGCGACGAAGGCGACCTCCGCCGCGACGGGACCGTCGGCCCCGCCGGCGCACAGCACGTGCACGCGGCCCACCGGCTCGGGCACCGGCCCGACCGCCGCCGCCATCGCCGCGGCGTCCATCGTCGTGTACGCGTCGTGCTCGGAGGCGAGGGCCACGAGCGTCTCCGCGCCGGCGCGCAGCACCAGCGCCGGCCGGTCGGGGTGCTCGCGCCGCGCCTCGCGGACCAGGGCGAGGACCTGCTCGGTGGTGCGGCCGGTGGCCCAGACGACCTCCGGCTCCACCGCGGCGGTGCGTCGTGCGGCGGCGGGTGTCGCCGGCTCCACGGGGGTGGGCGGGACCGGCGCGGGCTCGACGGCGGCGGGCTGCACGGCGGCGGGAGCTGCCGGCACGACGACCGGTCCCGACGCGGGCAGCGGGCCCAGCAGCGGCTCGGCCGGCCCGCCCGTGCCCAGCGGCGGGTGCGCCGGCCGCGGCGGGACGAGCAGGGGGGCGAACCCGTCGGCCGCCTCGGCGGCGGGCCGCGGCACGGGAGTCGCGTCGGGGGCGGGGGACGCCACCGGACTGCCCGGGCCACCGGCGTCCGGAGTCCGGGTGTCCGCCGTGCCGGTGCCTGCGGTGCCGCTGTCCGCCGTGTGCGTGTCCGCGGTGGCGCCGTCCGCGGTGCCGTCGTCGTCCGGCCCGGAGGGCGTGGCCCCGTCGGCGGACGGCGGGGGGCCGAACAGGACGTCGAGCGGGCTGGCGCCGGCTGCCCGTGTCTGGGTCACCCCGGACAGCCGGACGACGCGGTCGCGGCCGCTGCGCTTGGCGTCGTAGAGGACGCCGTCGGCGGCGGCGAAGAGGGTCCGCCGGTCGTCACCGCGGGCGGCCGAGGCGATGCCCACGCTGATGGTGACCGGGGCCTCGATGCCGAGGGAGGACCAGTCGTAGGTCGCCACCGAGCGGCGGATCCGCTCCAGGGCCCGCTCGCCCTGCTCGGCCGTGGTGTCGGGGAGCAGGATGACGAACTCGTCCCCGGCCCAGCGGCACACCTCGTCGGTGTCGCGGACGCCGGCCACGAGCAGCTCGCCGACGGTGCGCAGCGCGGCGTCGCCGGCGGGGTGACCGAAGGCGTCGTTGATCGACTTGAAGCGGTCCACGTCCACCACGGCGAGCGCGGGGGCGCCGCCGGTGGCCAGCAGCCCGTCGAGCCGGGCCTCGGCGTAGCGGCGGTTGGGCAGGTGGGTGAGCGGGTCCTCGTAGGCCTGGCGGCGGAGCTGGCCGGCGGCCCGCTCGGTCTCCAGCAGGCTCTTGCGCCGGCCGAACAGCTCCACCCACCGGGTGCGCCGCTCGTCGACCCGGTCCAGCTCGTCGGAGAGGTAGGCCTGCAGGTAGGGGAGCGCGCGTCCGGCGTCGTCCAGCTCGGCGTGCAGGGTGCACAGCTCGCGCAGCGCGGCCCGCCGCAGCCGGGGGAGGCCGTGCTCGGTGGCCAGGCTCAGCGCCGAGACCAGGTGCTCGTCGGCCTCGGACACGTCGCCCTGGCGGCGCAGCGCCCGGCCCAGGGCGAGCTGCGCCGACGCCAGCTGGGCGCGGTCGGCCGTCGCCGAGGTGACGCGCACGGCGGCGCGCAGCGGGCCCACGGCGGCGGCGTGCTCGCCGAGCCCCACCAGCGCCCAGCCGTGCACCACCTGCGCGGGGACGAGCCCGGGGCTGTCCGGGGGCAGCAGCTCGAGGGCCTTCTCCGCCAGCAGGCGCGCCTCGGCGAAGTGCGGCACGGCCGACTCGGGGACGCCGTCGTCCAGCAGGCCCTCGCCCAGCTCCGCGCAGAGCTCGCCGAGACAGGTGGCGGTGGTGGCCACCACGACGTCGGCGGCGTCACCGTCCCCGGACCACCCCGCGGCGGCCGGGTCGGCGGCGGCGGTCAGCGCCGCCTCGTGGGCCCGCCGCTGGTAGTCCAGCGCCAGCGGCATGAGCTCGAGGTCGGCGAGCACGCCGGCGAGGGTGCCGAGCGTGTCCACCAGCAGGGCACTGGGCGGCAGGACCGGGTCGAGCAGGCTGGCGGCCTCGACGGCCTCGTCCATGGCGGCGTCGATGCGCCGGGAGAGCAGCTCGATCCGGGCGTGCCGGGCCAGGCCGGCGGCGCGCTGCAGGTCGTCGTCGGAGGCGTCGAAGGCGGCCTTCGCCGACCGGACCAGGGCGATGGCCAGCGCGGCGCGGGAGGCCGACTCCGACCGCGGGTCGCCGTCCTCGCCGGTGCCCTCGATGAGGTCGGCGACGCCGGCGTGCAGGTCCAGCGGGTCGCCGGCCGCGGCACCGGCGGTCACCGGGTCGCCGACGAGGGTGAAGCCGGCGACGCGGAGGCGCCGGACGAGCAGCTCGGCGCGCAGGGTGTCGGCCCACGCCTTGCCCAGCGAGACAGGGGCGTCCGCGGGGGCGTCGGCCACCGGGTCCGCGACGACGTACGGCGAGGGCTCGCGCTCCACGTCGGCGAGGAGCTCCTCGGCGTCGTCGAGCTGCCAGTTCGCCAGGGCAGCGGTCACCCGGCGGTGCAGGGTTCCGGGCGGCACGAGCGCACTGTGCACGGCGTCGGGTGCGCTGTCGAGCACCTGTTCGGGAACGCGCCGTCCCCCGTCCGACGCGTCCCACGCGTCCCAGGCGGAGCTGGTCACGCGGGGGCCGGGGACGGTCCGCCGGAGCCGGCAGCGGCCTCCCCGCCGGGAGCCCGCACGCGGTTGCGGCCGCTGCGCTTGGCGGAGAACAGGTGCAGATCGGCGGTGTCGAACAGCGCCCGCCAGCCCCCTCCCGGCCGGGGTGGTTCGGCCGGCGGCTGCTCCTCGACGGCCGGCGCGGTGGCCACGCCGATGCTGACGGTGACCGGGCCGGGCACGAGGTCGCTCCAGTCCGCCTCGGCCACGGCCGCGCGGAGCCGTTCCATCACCACGAGCGCCTGGGCCTCCGTCGCCGTCGGCAGCACGACCAGGAACTCGTCGCCCGCCCAGCGGTACACCTCGTCGCCGGTGCGGCTGTGTTCCCGCAGCAGGTCGGCCACCCGGCGGAGGACGGCGTCCCCGTGGGTGTGCGACGCCTCGTCGTTCACCTTCTTGAACCGGTCGACGTCGACCACGGCCAGCGACAGCGGCTCCTCGCCGAGCGGCATCGTGCCCAGCCGCCGCTCGGCGCTGCGCCGGTTGCCCAGGCCGGTGAGCGGGTCCTCCAGGGCGTGCCGGCGCAGCAGGGCGGCCTGCCGCTCGGCCTCGCGCAGCCGGCTGCGGCGGATGAACATCTCCGCCCACATCTCCCGGCCGCGCGCGTGCGCCCGGCCGGTGTCGGCGCGGTAGGCCTCCAGCCAGTGCAGCGCCTCGGCGGGCCGGCCCAGGTCGGCGGTGCTCTGCCCCAGCTCCAGCAGGCACTGCCGGTAGCGGCGCCGGTCCCCGGAGGCCACGAAGGCGCCGGCGGCGTCCACCAGCAGGCCGATGGCCTCCTCGCCGTACTCCGCGTCCTCGTCGCGCTGGGCCACCCGGACCAGCAGGCGGGCCAGGACGAGGTCGGTGTAGCCGCGCAGCCACAGGCCACCGTGCTCCTGCACGCGGCGGCGGACCCGGCGCAGCGGGCCCATGGCGCTGTCCAGGTCGTCGGAGCTGTTCATCGCCCACGCCTGGACGACGTCGAGCAGGTCGGCGGCGGCCGGATCCGGCTCCCAGGCCATCTCCCGGGCCTCGGTGGCCTGGGCGATCGCCACGGCGGCCAGCGCCCGGGCCCGCTCCGAGTCCCCGCGCCGGCGCAGCGTCTGGGCCAGCTCGGCGTGCTGCTGGGCCGAGAGCTGCAGCAGCTGCCACTGGTCGCCCAGGTCGGGGAGGGCGGCGGCGATCCGGTGCCCGCGGACCGCGTGCGAGACCGCGAGCTCCTCGAGGTCCAGGCCCGAGAGGGTCAGCGACAGCCAGCGGTGCGCCTGGTGCAGGGCGCGGGTGGGCTCGCCGGCGTTGGGCCCCTCGGTGAGCAGGCTGGCGTCGACGGCGAACAGCATCGCGGCGTCGAAGTGGTCGGCGGTGACCTCGACGTGCGCCAGGTAGGCCAGCGTGAGCGCGGTGTCGGCCGAGGGCGGGCACGCGAGCAGCGCCTCCCGGGCGGCCGCCACGGACTCGACGGCGAGGTCCGGGTCGCTCTCGAACAGCGCCCGCTGGGCGGCCAGGGCGTGCCGCCACGCCGTCCACCGCGCGTCGGTGGCCTCGGCGAAGGCGCCGTCGGCGTCGTCGAGGAGGCAGAGGAAGGCGGTGGAGTCGTCCCGGGAGCTGGCGTCCAGCAGGCGCCACAGCACGGCCGCGAGATCGCTCGAGGCGACGCGGACCGGGCTGGGTGTCACAGATCCCCTCCACTGACGGGTCGGGCCAGCCGTGCTGCGGCCGAGCCTGTCGGTGACGACTCGGTTCCCCCGGGTCGGGACACGCCCCGCCCCGCCCGCACTACCCTCGTCGGATGCCCGGGATGCCACCCAGTACGTCTCCGACGCGGTTCGCCTATCTGGGACCCGAGGGTACCTTCGCCGAAGCCGCCCTCAGCGCCGTCTCCTCCGCGGGAGGATCGCGGTACCCCCAGCCGAGTGTCCCCGCGGCGCTGGCCGCCGTCCGATCGGGGGACGCCGACGCCGCGCTGGTCCCCCTGGAGAACTCCGTCGAGGGCTCGGTGCCGGCCACGATGGACGGGCTGGCCGACGGTGCGCCCCTGGTGATCACCCGCGAGGTGTTCCTCGACGTCGCCTTCGTGCTGGCCGTCCGGCCCGGGACGGAGCAGGCCGGCGTGCGGTCGGTGGCCAGCCATCCGCACGCCCTGGCGCAGACCGCGGGGCGGCTGGCCGAGCTGTTCCCCGGCGTCGTCCCGCTGCCGGTGTCCTCGACCGCGGGAGCCGCCGCGGCCGTGGCGGCGGGGGACTTCGACGCCGCCGTGTGCGCGCCCATCGCCGCCGAGCGCTACGGGCTGGTGGCGCTGGTCGACGACCTCGCCGACACCCCGGGCGCGGTGACCCGCTTCGTGCTGGTCGAGCCGGCCGGTGCGCTGCCCGCGCCCACGGGCAACGACAAGACCTCGCTGGTCGCCGTCGTCGGCGACCGCACCGGCGCGCTGCTCGCGCTGCTCAGCGAGTTCGCCGTCCGGGGGATCTCGCTGACCCGGATCGAGTCCCGCCCGACCCGGGAGCGGCTGGGCGTCTACTCCTTCAGCCTCGACTGCGAGGGGCACATCGCCGACGCCCGCGTGGGCGAGGCGCTGGCCGCGCTGCACCGGGTCTGCGACGACGTCCGGTTCCTCGGGTCCTACGCCCGCGCCGACGGGCGGGAGAACGTGCCCGTGCCCGACGTGGCCGCCGACGCGGCCTTCGCCGATGCGGAGGGCTGGCTCGCGGGCATCCGGGGCGGCCCCTCCCCGCGTTGATCATCGGCGCGTGGCTGCCCCTGCCGGCGTGTCGGGCAGCCACCTGCCGATGATCGACGGGCTCAGAGCCGGGCGCGGAGCTCCTCCACGATCCGGCGGGTGGCCGGGACGTCGATCCCGTGCCGCCCGGCCGCCCGCAGCACCGCGCCGCCGATCGCGTCCAGCTCGGTGGGCCGGCCGGCCTCGGCGTCGCGCTGCATCGAGGAGCGCATCCCGGCCGGCAGCGAGTGCAGCAGCTCCAGCGTCGCGGTCGGGTCGGGGTCGGCTCCGTCCGCGCGGGAGACGGCGGCGACCTCCTCGACGACGGCCCGCAGGTCCTCGGCCCGCTGCTCCCGCGCCGTGCCGAGCGGTGCGGCGAGCGACGTGGTGAGCAGGGCGAGTGGGGCGAGCAGGCAGAGCTTGGCCCACAGCAGCCCGCGCTCGTCCGGCCGGACGTCGACGTCGACGCCGGTCGCCGCCAGCGCGTCGGCCAGCTGCTCGGCACCGGGTGCGAGCGTCACCGCGGCCAGCGACCCGTCGTGGCGGACGGTCCCCGGAGCCGGCCGGTGCGCGGCCACCTGGATCGCCCCCGCCACGGTGCGGGCCTCCGGGTAGCGCGCCCGCAGCAGCTCCAGGTGGTCGATGCCGTTGAGCAGCGGGACCAGCACCGCCGTCCCGAGCACCTCGGCGGGCAGCCGGTCCAGCGCGGCCGCGAGCTGGGTGGCCTTCGGGGTGACCAGGCAGACGTCGACCGGGGCGTCGAGCCGCGTCGTCCCCCGGGCCGGAGCGGTGAACGCGCCGAACCGGTCGCTGGACAGCGTCAGGCCGTGCCGCTGGACGTGCTCGGCGGTCTCCGGGCGGGCCAGGCAGGTGACGGCGTGCCCGTCGCGGGCCAGCAGCGCCCCGAGCATCCCGCCGACCCCGCCCGGTCCGAGGACCGCGATCCGGAGAGCAGTCATGCCTCCACCCTGCCCGTCCGGTCAACCAGTCGCCCGACCGCCGTTGATCATCGGCGGGTGGCTGGACGACACGCCGCTGACGGGCGCCACCCGCCGATGATCATCTGGCAGGGCGGGCGGGCGGGCGGCGCGCGCCTACACCCTCGCGAGCTCGCGCTCCTCCGGCTCGGGGGCGGTCGGGCCGCTCGCCAGCGCGCCGGGCCACCAGACCTTGTCCCCGATCAGGTGGACGGCGGCCGGCACCAGCAGCGTGCGGACGACGAACGTGTCCAGCAGGACGCCGAAGCCGACCAGGAACCCCAGCTGGATGAGGATCACCAGCGGCAGCACGGTCAGGGCGCCGAAGGTCGCCGCCAGCACCAGCCCGGCGCTGGTGATGACCCCGCCGGTCACCGCCAGCGCCCGCAGCACGCCGTCCTTCGCCCCGTGCCGGACCGACTCCTCCCGGGCCCGGGTCATCAGGAAGATGTTGTAGTCGATCCCCAGCGCGACGAGGAACACGAAGCCGATCAGCAGCACCTGCGGATCGCTGCCCGGGAACTGGAACAGGTGGTCGAACACCAGCGCGGCGACGCCGACGGTCGCGGCCGTGCTCAGCGCCACCGTGGCCACCAGCAGCAGCGGAGCCACGATCGCCCGCAGCAGCAGGGCCAGCACGACAGTGATGACCAGCAGCACCAGCGGGACGATCACCGCCAGGTCGCGGGCCGCCGTCTCCTGGGTGTCGAGGTCCTGCGCGGAGGAGCCCCCGACGAGCGCGTCGGCGTCGACGTCGCTCACGGCCGCCCGCAGTTGCTGGACGGTGTCCTGCGCGGCCTCGCTGTCGGGGGCGTCGGCCAGCGTGGCGTCGATCCGGACGAGGCCGTCGACCTCGACCGGCTCGCCGGACCCGGCGCCGGGCGGGCCGCCCTGCTCGCCGGTGAAGGGCGCCACCTCCGCCACGCCGTCGACCCCGGCGGCGGCGTCGGCGACGTCCTGCCAGCCGTCGGCCGGGGTGATGATCACCGCGGGGCTCGCCGCGCCGGCCTCGTAGTGGCGGGCCAGGGCCTCCTGCCCGGCGCCGGACTCCGACCCGCCGCGCACGGCCTCCGACAGCGGGATCCCGTCGGCGTCGAAGGTGGGCAGGAACAGCGCGAAGACGACCAGGACGCCGGCGCTGCCCACGAGGTACCGGGTGGGACGGCGGCCGACCGACGTGGCGATCCGCTCCCAGCCCTTGCCGTGGGTGTGCTCCTCGCCGAACTTCGGGCGGAAGGGCCAGAACGCGGCGCGGCCGAACAGCACGAGGAGCGCGGGCAGGAAGGTGAGCGCGGCCAGCATGGCGAAGGCGATGCACACCGCGGAGATCGGGCCGAGCGCCCGGTTGGAGCCCAGGTCGGAGAAGAGCAGGCAGAGGACGCCGAGGATCACCGTCCCGCCCGAGGCTGCGATCGGCTCCCACGACTGCTGCAGCGCCACCTTCATGGCGGCCACGGGGGACCGTTCCCGGCGCAGCTCCTCGCGGTACCGGGAGACCAGCAGCAGGCCGTAGTCCGTGGCGGCGCCGACGACCAGGATCGAGGCGATGCCCTGGCTCTGGCCGTTCACCGTGATCCAGCCCTGGTCGGCCAGGAAGTACGCCACCGCGAGCGAGACGACCAGCGCCATGCCGGCCGTGCCGATCACCAGCAGCGGCAGCAGCGGGCTGCGGTAGACGACGAGCAGGATGAGCAGGACGACGCCGAACGCGGCGATCAGCAGCAGCCCGTCGATGCCCGCGAAGCCCTCGGCGAAGTCGGAGAAGATCGCGCCGGGGCCGGTCACGTAGGCGGTGGTGCCGTCGATCCCGGGCAGGTCGCGCAGCTGCCCGATCACCTCGCCGAGCGCGTCGCCCAGGTTCGGGTCGAACGGCAGGACGGCCTGCACGGCCTCGCCGTCCTCGGACGGGATCGGCGGGGAGGCCTCGCCCTCGAGCGCGCCGGCGTCCTCGGCGATGCCCACCGCCTGGTCGACGCGGGCCCGGGCCTCGGCCAGCGCGTCCTGGCCGAGGGGGCCGTCCTCGCTCTCCCAGAGCAGGATCACCGGCAGCGTGCGCTCGGTGCGGAACTGCTGCTGCAGCTCGGTGACCCGGGTGGACTCCGCGCTGTCGGGGAGGAAGGCTGCGGAGTCGTTCTCCGAGACCTCGCCCAGCTTGCCGCTGAAGGAGCCCAGCGGTCCGGCCAGGGCCAGCCAGGCCACGGCGACGAGGGCGGGGATCAGCCAGCGGAGGGCGGCGGTACGGCGAGGCATGATGTCCCTTGATGGTCGATAATCTCGATCGTCGAGAGATTATGGCGGACGACGGCGGATGGCGAACGGAGGCGGTGCGTGGCTGATGCGGGGTCACGGCAGGAGCTCGCACTGCTCCTTCGCCGGCTGACCGTGGAACTGGATGCAGTCGGCCAGAGATTCGCCCAGGTGCACGGCCTCAACCGCACCGACGTCCGGGCGCTGGTGGCGATCATGGACGCGGCCCGCCGTGGCGAGGCGCTCACCGCCGGCCGGCTGGGGTCCGCCGTGGAGCTGAGCTCGGCCTCGGTGACGGCGCTGGTCGACCGGCTGGAGAAGGTCGGCCACGTGCGGCGGGTGCGCGACACCGGCGACCGGCGGCGGGTGGCGCTGGAGATGTCGGACTCGGCCATGGCCGCGGGGGCCGAGCACTTCGGGGGGCTGGCCCGGGACCTGGCCGCGGCGATGGAGGACTACACCGACGAGGAGCTGGCCGTCGTCCGCCGGTTCGTGCTGGACATGACCGCGGCGACCATGCGCCATTCCCGCGCCGACCCGCCCGGCCACGATCAGGGAACCTGATCATGGCGCGTCCTCCCGCACGGTGGGCGCTGAGGGAGGACGCGCTGCGGTGGGGGAGGACGGGCCGCGGCGGCCCGCGCGCGCCCCTGTGGGACCGCCCGTCGCGCGCGGTCGCCGGTCAGAGGTGGAGCCCGGTCAGAGGTAGAGGCCGGTCGATTCCTCGATGCGCTCGGCGGCGACGGCGTGCACGTCGCGCTCGCGCAGGATGATCAGGTCCTCGCCGTGCACCTCGACCTCGTGCTGGTCCTCGGGGGAGAACAGCACCTGGTCGCCCACCTTCACCTGGCGCACGCTCGGCCCGGCGCCCTTCGCCTCGCCCCAGACCAGGCGCTTGGCCACCTGTGCGGTCGCGGGGATGAGGATGCCGCCGCTGGAGCGACGGTCGCCGTCCTCCTTGCGGAGCGCGACCAGGATGCGGTCGTGCAGCATCTTGATCGGCAGCTTGCCGGCGGCTGAGTTCTCGGGCACGTCGTCCCACGCTACCCGCGCCGCAGACCGTCCCAGGACCACCGGGGGACGGCGCGGTCGTCCGGTACGACGGCATCCACGGGCGAGAAGACCAGCACGTCGTCCACGGCCCACTCCACGTACGCGCGCATCGCGGACCGGAACTCCGGGTCGGCGGGCAGTTGCGCGTCGTCGAGGGCGGCGACGAAGCAGTCGACGAACCGCCGGCCGAGGTCGCTGATGTCCCCGTTGCCCGCGTGCATCCGCAGCAGACCGGACTGGTCGCCCAACCCTTCGGAGTAGCGCGGCGGACCACCCATGACCTCGGCCCAGTACGCGGCCAGCCGCGGGACGTGCTGCGGGTCCAGGTCGGCGCGGGTGAAGGGGTGGTTCAGCTCCGGGTCGGCGAGGCAGCGGGCGTGGTGTGCGGCGGCCAGCGCCCGGAAGGCAGGCTCGCCGCCGGCGAACGCGAACAGCGTCGGGCGCACGGTGGACGAGTGTGGCAGCACACGTGCCGCCACGGGGTGCCGCTCATCCCCAGCCGAGCTCGTGCAGGCGCTCGTCGTCGATCCCGAAGTGGTGCGCGATCTCGTGGACGACGGTGATCGTCACCTCGTCGACCACGTCGTCGGCGGTCTCGGAGATGTCGCAGATCGCCTCCCGGTAGATCATGATCCGGTCCGGCAGCGCCCCGCCGTACTCCCACCCGCGCTCGGTCAGGGCGAAGCCCTCGTAGAGCCCCAGCAGGTCGGGCTCCTCGGGATTGCGGTCCTCCACCAGGACGACGACGTTGTCCATGAGCGCCAGCAGCTCCGGCGGCACCTGGTCGAGGGCGTCGGCGACCAGCTGCTCGAAGACCTCGACGGGCAGTGGCTTCACCGGGCCGCCCTCCCCGGCGACGCCGGTGCGGTCGCCGTCACCAGCTGGTCGGCAGCGGCCGGCCCTCCTCGTACCCGGCCGTGCTCTGCACCCCCAGCACCGCGCGCTCGTGCAGCTCCTCGACGGTGCGGGCGCCGGCGTAGGTGCAGGAGGAGCGCACCCCGGCCACGATCTGGTCGACGAGGTCCTCGACACCGGGGCGGGCGGGGTCCAGGTACATCCGCGAGGAGGAGATGCCCTCCTCGAACAGCCCGGCGCGGGCCCGTTCGAAGCCGGTCTGGGTCGCCGTCCGGGCCTTGACCGCGCGCGCGGACGCCATGCCGAACGACTCCTTGTACAGCCGGCCCGACCCGTCGTCGTGGATGTCGCCGGCGCTCTCGTAGGTGCCCGCGAACCAGGACCCGACCATGACGCTGGCCGCGCCGGCGGCCAGCGCGAGGGCGACGTCGCGCGGGTGCCGCACGCCGCCGTCGGCCCACACGTGCCGGCCGAGGGCCCGGGCCGCCTCCGCGCACTCCTCGACGGCGGAGAACTGCGGGCGGCCGACGCCGGTCATCATCCGCGTGGTGCACATGGCGCCGGGGCCGACACCCACCTTGACGACGTCGGCGCCGGCCTCGATCAGGTCGCGGGTCCCGTCGGCCGTGACCACGTTCCCGGCGACCACCGGCACGGACCCCGCCACCGAGCGCACGGCCCGCACCGCCTCGACCGCCTTCTCCTGGTGCCCGTGCGCGGTGTCCACGACCAGCACGTCGACGCCCGCGGCCAGCAGGGCACCGGCCTTGCCGGCGACGTCGCCGTTGATGCCGACGGCGGCCGAGGTGAGCAGGAAGCCGTCGGGGCCGGTCGCCGGGGTGTAGATCGCCGAGCGCAGCGCGCCCTTGCGGGTGATCACCCCGACCAGCCGGTCACCCTCCACGACCGGGGCCGCGCTCACCCGCTCGCCGGAGAGGACGTCGAAGATCTTGGGCAGGTCGGTGCCGGCCGGGACGGTCAGCGGCTCGCGGGTCATGACCTCCGAGAGCTGGGTGAACCGGTCCACGCCCTGGCACTGGCCGTCGGTGACGACGCCGACCGGGGAGCCGCCCTCGACCACCACGACGATCCCGTGCGCCCGCTTGGTCAGCAGCGCCAGCGCCTCGCCGACGGTCGAGGTGGGCCCCAGCGTGATGGGGGTGTCGTAGACCGGGTGCCGCGCCTTGACCCAGGACACCACCTCGCTGACGACGTCGACCGGGATGTCCTGCGGCAGCACCGCGAGCCCGCCCCGGCGGGCGATCGTCTCGGCCATGCGTCGCCCGGAGATGGCGGTCATGTTGGCCACGACGACCGGGATCGTCGTCCCGACGCGGTCCGGCGTGGTCAGGTCGACCTCGAGCCGGGAGCCCACCGTCGAGTGGTTCGGGACCATGAAGACGTCGGCGTAGGTCAGGTCGTGGTCGGGGCGCTGCAGGAACCGCATGGGGCCCAGTGTCCCGCACGCCGGGCGACGTGCGCGCTAGATGTACTGCCCAGCCAGGTTGTTCAAGCGGGTGATCGGGGAGTGCTTGCCGATCGCGGTGTGGGGCCGGTGATGGTTGTACTCGTGCAGCCAGGCGGGCAGGGCTTTCCGGCGGGCTGACTCGCTGTAGAACATGCGGGCGAAAGCCCAGCCGTCGGCCATGGTGCGGTGGAAGCGCTCGATCTTGCCGTTGGTCTGCGGCCGGTAGGGCCGGGTCCGCTTGGGCGTGATGCCGAGCTCGAGGCATGCGTCGCGCCAGGCGTGGGAGCGGTAGGCCGAGCCGTTGTCGGATAGCACCCGCTGGGTGGTGACCCCGCGGG
>NZ_FOND01000015.1:63941-144190 GCF_900112815.1 Blastococcus tunisiensis | reverse complement strand
GACGCCGCCACCAGGTCCGCGGACGCCGCCACCGGGCCCGCAGCGGGGAGCCCGACCGCCACCGCCGCCGGTCAGAGCGGCGGTCCGGGACCGATCGTCGGGCCCGTCCCGACGATCGCCGACCCGACGCCGACGGTGCTCCCGCCGGTCGACCCGACGCCGACGGTGCCGCCCGCCGACCCGACGCCGACCGAGCCGCCCGCCGACCCGACGCCGACCGAGCCGCCCGCCGACCCGACGCCGACCGAGCCGCCCGCCGACCCGACGCCGACCGAGCCGCCGCCCGCCGACCCGACGCCGACCGAGCCGCCGCCACCCGTCGACGAGTCCACCGCGACGTCCGCGCCGTTGCCGCCACCTCCCCCGCCGGCCCCGAGCACCGGGGTGCCGCCGCTCTCGGACATGGTCGACAGCTTCCTGAACGGCTGAGCCCGGGCTACCCCGCGGCGGCCGCGCCGAAGAACAGCTCGTCCTGCTCGGCGCGCAGCCGATCGATCAGCCGCCCGGTGGGCAGCTCGACGTCGGCGTAGCCGATCACCTCGTCCTTGCGCACGTCCCGGAGCAACCGGGCGCCTTCGGCCAGCCCCAGCGGCAGCAGCCGGTCCCGGTGCGTGACGTCGGCCCGCTCGGCCTCGCCGTAGTAGTGGTAACCGCCGGGACGGTCGAGCTCCTCGCCGGCCTTCAGGTCCGTCTTGGCGACCGTCACGACGTCCACCTGAGGCGCCCCGGCCGGCCGGATCGCCGGATCGCCCAGCAGGGCCACCCGCGCCACCGTCGTGGGCACTTCGAAGTGGCACAGGTGGTAGGGCGTGTAGAAGCTGTAGAGCGGCCCGGTCCCGAGCTTGTAGAGCTCCAGGTAGTGCCGCTGCTTCGGGTCGTCGTGCTCGCCGAGGACGTAGATCCCGGGCCCCGGCTGGCTGCCGACGACGTAGTCCACGCAGCCACCGAGCGCCCGGAGCTCCTCCACGTCGTACATGCCGGTCAGCTCGTCGACGTGCCCGCGGTGGTCACGGCCCAGCATTCCCCGCCTGTGCACGGTCATCCCGGCCGCGTTGGCGACCAGTGCCTCCTCGACGCTGACCTTGGTGCCGTCGGCGAAACTCGTGACCATCCACGGGTCCTGCCCCCACCGCTTGGCGAAGCCCTCCTGGGTGGTGGGGTTCCGGTAGGGATCCTGCAGGCCCTTGATGTTGCCGGCGACGAGCGGGCGGAGCCCGATCTGACGGACGAACCGGATGAGGTTCATCTGCACGGCCGGCTGGTCGCCGTCCGCTCCGGAGTAGACGACCCCGGCCGCGTCGGCCTTGGTGACGAGCAGCGGGCCGAGGGTGGCGTCGACCTCGGCGTTGAGCAGCACGAGGTGCTTGCCGGCCGCGAAGCAGGCCAGGGCGAGCTCGGCACCGAACGCCACCGCACCGGTGGCGTCGACCACCACGTCCACCCGGCCGGCCTGCGTCACGACATCGATGTCGTCGGTGACTGCGACGTCGCCGGCGGCCGCGAGCCGGTCGACGTCGGCCGGCGCATCCGCCGCGACCGGGACGGCTCCCGCCGCGGTGATCGCCGCGTGCGCCTTGCCGGGCGTCCGGTTGCACACGGCCACGAGCTGCATGCCGGGCGTGCTGTTGACCACCTGGTTGATCAGCCCGGTGGCCATGAAGCCGGCTCCGACGACGGCCAGCCCGATCGGCCGCCCCTCGGTCTGCCGCTGCCGCAGCAGCGTGTCGACGGCGATCACGAGGGCCTCCTGGCCGCGAACGTCGCCGCGTTCGCCTCGTCGGAGAAGGCCGGCCAGGAGGCGTCCTTGTCCGAGATGGCCGACACCGGCAGCGGCCAGCTGAGGCCGAACGCCGGGTCGTCGTAGCGGTACCCGACCTCTGCGCCGGGGGCGTAGGAGACGCTCACCATGTAGAGCACCTCGGTGTCGTCGGTGAGGGACTGGTAGGCGTGCGCGAGGTGCGGCGGCAGGTACAGCGCATGCCGGTTGTCCGCGCTCAGCTCGACGGCGACGTGCTGCAGGTACGTCGGCGAACCCGGCCGCACGTCGACGGCGACGTCGACGATCGCCCCGCGGGTGCACCGGATGAACTTCGACTCCGGGTGCCCGGGCAGCGACAGGTGCAGCCCGCGCACCGTGCCGGCCTTGTGGTTGGTCGAGACGTTGCACTGGGCGACCTCGGGCCGCATGCCGTGCTGCTCGAACTCGCTGGTGTCGAATGCCCGGGCGAAGGTGCCGCGCTCGTCGGAGAACGGCTCCATCTCGACGAGGTACACCCCGTCGACGGCGAGCGGCGTGTACTTCACGACGCCTTCCCGCAGAGCTGCGTGTCGACCTGCTCGATGCGCATCAGGTATTCGACGGGGGCGACATCGGGCCGGCCGACCATGCAACTCTCCTTGCGTAGCGCGAAGACTCCGGTTCGGAGCGTATGGGCATCCGCCAGAGGGCGGAACCTGACCCTGGCCGGCCACTCCAACGGGTGACCGGCAGGCGACGCCGGCTCAGCGGGGTGCCGGCACGACCATCGTCGCGTCCAGGTCGGCGGGTCGGGTCGCCCCGGCCACCGCGAGCACGTGCCGGAGGTCGTCGGCCAGCGCGTCGAGCGCGACGCGCACCGACGGGGCGCCGCCGGCGGCCAGCGCCCAGAGCACCGGCCGGCCGACGAGGACGGCGTCGGCGCCGAGGGCGAGCGCGACGAGGGCGTCCGTCCCGCCGCGGATCCCGCCGTCCACCAGCACCGGCACCCGGCCGCCGACGGCGTCGAGGACGTCGGGCAGTACGTGCGCCGCGGGCACTGCCCGGTCCAGCTGCCGGCCCCCGTGGTTGGAGACGACGACGCCGGCGGCGCCGGCCTCGACGCAGCGCAGCGCCTCGTCACCGCGCAGCACGCCCTTGACCACAACGGGCAGGCCGCTGATCTCGGCGAGTCGGCCGATCACGTCGGGGGTCATCGACGGGTCCTGCTCGGCCGACTCGCGGCCGACCGCACCGGGCAGCAGGTGCTGGGCCAGATTGACCAGGTACTGGTCGTCGGGAACCGCGATCCGCACGCCGCTCACCTTGTTCTTGCGACCGACGTAGGGGGTGTCCACGGTGAGCACCACCGCGCGGGCGCCCGCTGCGGCCGCCCGCTGGGTCAGCGCTTCGGTCAGCCCGCGATCGCGCATCAGGTAGGCCTGGAACCACCAGGGGCCGGTCGACGCGCCGCCGATGTCCTCCAGCGTGCGGGAGGCACGGGTGGAGACGACGGTGAGGCAGCCGGCGTCGCCGGCGCCCTGGATGGTGGCGCACTCGGCGTCGGCGTGTGCCAGCCCGTGGAAGGCCATGGGGGCGACCACGAACGGGGAGGCGACGCGCACGCCCAGCAGCTCGGTGGTGAGGTCGACCACCGAGACGTCGCGGAGCACCCGGGGGCGCAGGCGGTAGGAGCCCCAGGAGCGCTCGGCCTCCTGCAGCGTGGTCTCCTCACCGGAGCCGGCCGCGTAGTAGTCCCAGACCTCGGGGGGCAGGACCGCGCGGGCGGTCTCGGCATGGTCGGCGAGCGTCGGCAGCACCGGCGCACCCTACGACTGCTCCGGGCAGTCCGGGAGCGCCGCTCACCCGTACGGGGACGTGGTGCTCACCAGAGGCGCCGGTAGGCCTCCGCGCCGAGCGGGGCGCGCGTCTCCGGCATGAGGGCGAACCGGTTGTCCTCCCGCAGCACGTTGAACAGGATCTCGTAGAGGAGCTGGCCAGGGCCGGCGCCCGCGTTGGCGCGGAAGAACTGGTCCATCTGCTGCATGAAGCCGGGTGAGTCACCGAACGCCGCGTCCGTGTTCCACTCACTCACGGCGAAGGGCAGGCCGATGCTGCGGGCGAACTCCAGGTGGCGCTGGATCCCGCGCGGGGCGCCCATGTGGTCGACGCGCATGGCGACGTCCTGGAACGCCTCGGCCGTGTCGATCCACGGATAGCCGTTGAAGTAGCTGACCGACATCACGTCGACGTACTCGGGCCCTGGGAACGCCTCGCGCCAGTCCAGCTGGTTGCTCCCCGGGGTCTCGCAGTTCGGGGCGAAGACGAGCGCTGCGCCGGGGAACTCCTCCAGCTGCAGGAGACGGAACCGGCGCCAGGCGGTGACGAAGTCCTCCCGGCTGGCGCCGGTGACGCTCCACGGGTACCAGTCGCCGTTGAACTCGTGCGCCAGCCGGATGTAGAGCCGGCCGGGCCGGTCCCCCCAGAGCCGTGCCATGTCACGCAGCGAGCGCCGCCACCGGTCGTCGTAGGCGCCCTGCGCCGCGGCTGCCCACGTCTCGCCGGCATCAATCGCGCCGATGGCGATCTCCAGGGAGCCCGGCCAGTCGCCGTACTGGCCGTCGGGCTGCAGCTGCCACAGGGCCCGCTGACCGCGATTGCTGTCGGCCCAGGTGCCGGCGATGGGTACCTCGGTGCCGCGCCAGGGCCCGAACTCGCCGTCGGCCACCGCATTTCCCGAGGCTCCGGACAGCCACGTCGGGCCGACCGACTCGGGGACGACGGTGAACGACGAACGTGCGGTGGCCGGGCAGTCCGAGGACGAGCCCGGCCCGGTCGCCGGGCGGAGGACCAGCGTGTACGCACCCTCGGCCAGGTCGAGTGGAACGGTGTAGGTACCGGCCTGTCCGTCCGTGCCGCTGAACACCTCGTCGCGGGCCACCCGGCGACCATCGGCGTCCTCCACCGTCCAGCGCAGGATGCGGTCGTCCCCGGCCACGGTTCCGGCAGCGAAGAAGGGTCCTGGGTGCATTGCCGCGCCGACGACCGGGGAGTCCACCGTGATCGCGGGGGCGCTGCAGTCCGGAGGGGTTCTGCGCTCCCCCTCGGCCACGGTGACGGCCGGACCGCACCCGACGAGGAGCAGGGCAACCGCGAGCGCCGCCCCGGTCCGGGCCGGCCCGTGACCGGCTGCCCGGTCCTGCTGGGGCGTTCGGGGGGTAGAGGGGGGCATGACCGTCCAGACGCTCGACTGCGGGAGCGGCCGGCGGGCCCTCCGGACCGGCCCCTGCTCATGGTGCGCAAGACGGTCCGCCGACGCATCACCCGGAGGTCTGATGTGCGATGAACCGGAATCCCGCCTTCTGCCTACGAGTGTCGCAACAATACGTAATCGTGTCGGCACGCTAGCTAGTGGACATGACTCTCGTTCTGCTGGGAATGGGCACCTGGATCCGTTCTGCTGGGAATGGGCACCTGGATCGCGGCCGCGGCCATTGCCGCCCGGTCGTCGGTGTCGCCCCGCGCCGCGCCGGGATCGCGGCCGACGGTCGCCTGACCCCGGAACCGGACGGACCGGCTCGGGCGACGGCGGCAGCCACCGCGAACGCCTGGCTTGCCATGCGCCGCCGTCACGCGGAGAGTGTTCGGGGATCGATGGTGCTGGACGTGACCAGCAGAGGAGATGCGTGTGGTGCGGGGTGGCACAGCCACCCGGTCGACCGGTATCCCGGCCCGGGGCCGACCGACCGGTGCCCTCTCCTGCTCCCGTCCCGCCGGTGAACGGCTTCCGGGTCGTGGCCTCGTATCCGCCCATGTGCTGCTCGTGCCCGTCCTGGCCGCGGTCGCCTGGTTGCTGATGGCGTTCGCGCAGGACGTCGCCCGCGCCGACACGGCCTCGCCGCCCGTGGTCGCCACGTCCGACGGTGCTCCCCCTGCTCCGGCTGTGGGAGATCCGCCGTCGCGCGGACCGGCCCACGAGACCGCGTCGGGACAACCCGCCCGCGGGACCACACCGGGTGCCGACGACCCCGACACGGAGGAGCCGTCACCGGCGCAGGGCGCCGCCAACGCACCGCCGGCCGTCTCCGGATCAGCGCCCGCGGATGGCCGGCCGGTCGAGGAACCGCCGGCCGCGGAGGCCGCCGGCAGCGGTGCGGCCGAGGCACCTGCCCCGCCGGGTCCTCAGCCTGAGCCCACTCCCGACGGATCGTCGACGGACGTCGCGGTGCCGGAGACCCTTCCCGGCCCGGAGACCGAGCCCACCGTCGGCATCAGCACCGAGGAGCTGCCCCCGGAGTCGACGACGCCGGCCGCACCGGGCTGCGGGGTCCCGACCGGCGAGGTGCCGACGGACGTCGGCGCGCCCGACACGGTTCTGCCGGCTCCCGGCGACGGTGCCCCTCCCGAGGTGCAGGTCGCGGCGGACCCGCCGGTCTGCGACCCCCCGGCCGACGGCACCACCGCCGAGCCCGCCCCCGCCGTCGACCCTGTTCCGTCCAGTCCCGAGCCCTCTACCGCCGCTCCGCCCGTCGACCAGCCGGCCGAGCCGGCGGTCGTCCAGGCGGAGCCCCTGCAGGCCCCGGCGCCGGTCGCCCCGGCATCGGTCGTAGTGGCACCGGTCGACCCGGCAGACATCGGTTGCGCCGCCACCGGACCCGAGGGGCAGGCTCGCGGAGCCGCGGCCGTCGACCGGGTGGGCGGTGGCACTCCCCAGGGCATGGCCGGCGGACGCACGGCCGTTCCTGCACCGGCCGTCGTCGCGGTTGCCACAGAGCCGATGATCCCCGCTCCGCCGCCTCCCCCGCCGGCCCCGGCACCCGCTCCCGTTCCGCCACCCTCCGGACCCGCCGGGCCGTCGGTCGGCGGCTCCTGCAGCGCCGGCATCGGCTCCGGTGGTCCCGGCCACGACACCGGCTCCCTGCACGCCGTCCTCGAACTCGTGCGTGCCACCGCGTCGAGCAACGCAGGGTGGAACTCCGCCCCGGCCGGCTCAGGAGCCGCCGTGGGCTCCGGCAACGACCCGGGCGCCCAGCCCGACTGAGCGGGCTCGCCTGATCCGACGCCGCCCCGGCGTCATCAGGCGCTTCCGCACGTCCGGCGCCGTACGCGCGGACCTCAGCGGGGAGCGCCTGACTCCTCTGCTGCTGCTCGCTCCACGCACGCGTTCCTGGAAGGACTCTTCCGATGAGCGATCTCGAGTACGTCGAAGTCACCGGCCTGGTGCACCCGTCGGCACCCTCCGAACTCCCGGGCACGGACGAGGACCGCTCCGCGCCGAACGTCCGCTCCCGCAGGACCCCCGGGGACCACGATCCGGCGTCGATCTCGACGGACGTGCCCCGCACCGTCACCATTCACGAGCCGGAGGTCCTGGCCACCCGCTGGGCGCACCTCGCCCGGTTCGGCATCCATCCGTTCCTGGTGCTGCTCGACATGCTCGCGGTCGCCGTCGGCGCCATCGGCATGGAGGTGCTCAGCCGGCAGCTGGACCTGGAATCCCCGCTGCGCAAGACGTTGGCGTTCGGAGCTGTCCTCGTGGGCCTGTTCGCCGTCGGTGGGCTGCACCGCTCCCGCCTGTCCATGTCGGTCCTCGACGACCTCCCGAGCATGACCGGGCGGTGGCTGGTCGCAGCCGGCCTCGCCGTCCTCGGGCAGGTGATCTGGTCGCAGGCCATCTGGGCGAACTACATCATCCACTGGCAGTTCCTCTGGGGTGCCCTCACCATTGGGGTCGTCGCCGTCCTGCTGCGTGGACTCGGGTACGCCGTCGTCCGCCGGCTGCGGACCCACGGCTTGGTGGCCCACCGGGCTCTCGTCGTCGGCGCCGGCCGGGTCGGACGTCAGGTGTCGGGCATCCTGGAGTCGCACCCCGAGTACGGCCTGCACCCGATCGGCTTCCTCGACGCCGATCCGCTGCGCCACGACGGCGGATCGCTACCCGTACTGGGTGGGCCGGGGTCCCTGACCGCACTGCTCCGCGAGGGGGTGGTAGGCAACGTGGTGGTCGCCTTCTCCTCGATGAAGGAATCGGAGATGGTGCACATCATCCGCACCTGCGACCGCTACCGGTGCGAGTTGTTCGTCGTCCCGCGGCTCTTCGAGCTGCACCAGGTGGACGCCGACATGGAGTCCGCGTGGGGCTTCCCGCTGGTCCGACTGCGACGGTCGACCCACCGCAGCCCGGCGTGGCGGGTGAAGCGGCTGGTCGACGTCCTCGCCTCCGGGCTGACCCTGCTGTTCCTGGCGCCGCTCCTGGCCGTGCTGGCCATCGGAGTGCGGCTGGACGGCGGACCCGGGATCCTCTTCCGTCAGGAGCGGGTCGGCGCCGACGGCCGGCACTTCGACGTCCTGAAGTTCCGATCCCTGCGACCGGTGGACGACGCCGAGTCGGCCACGCACTGGAATATCGCGCACGACGACCGGCTCAGCCGGTTCGGGCGCTTCCTCCGCGCGACGTCGCTGGACGAGCTGCCCCAGCTGTACAACATCCTGCGCGGCGACATGAGCCTCGTCGGCCCGCGGCCGGAGCGGCCGCACTTCGTCAACCAGTTCCAGGCGCTCTACCCCAGCTACCACGCGCGGCACCGGGTGCCGTCGGGGCTCACGGGCTGGGCCCAGGTGCACGGCCTTCGCGGTGACACCTCGATCGCCGAGCGGGCCCGGTTCGACAACTACTACATCGAGAACTGGTCGCTGTGGCTCGACCTGAAGATCATCCTGCGCACGGTGAGCGCGGTCCTGCGCCGAGCAGGTGGGTGAACCGGCCCGTCACCAGGTACGAAAGGGTGCGCCGCGGTCGCCGGCCCGGCCACGGGTGCCGAGGCATGTTTGCACCCGTCCCATGACGGGCATTTCAGCGTCGTTCACTCTCGATCGAGCACCGTCCCCGGCCGGTTCACCGAGGCGCCGGCCCGCATCGTAGGAACGTGGCCATGTCGTGGTTGCTGATCGCCGCATTCGCCTGGGGGGTGCTCGCCCCCGGCCTGGCGCTCGCCATCGGTCTGGCCTTCCGCCTGGCGAACGGGGACACCGGGCCCGCCGACCGGACGGACGAGGCCGGCGCGTTCGTCCGGGGCCTCAGTCGCCCATCGACGGAGACCCCGGGCGTCCGGACGTCACTCGTCCGACGAACGGCGCGGCGGCCGCGACGTCGACGGTTCGGGCATCGGCCGTGCGGCGCAGGACCCAGTCTGCAGGCAGCACGAGGCGCGGCGCCGCCCCTACGAGGACGGCGAACAGGAACGCGACGCCGGCGAGCGCTGCACCGCTCTCCCCGATGAAGGTCGTCGCCGCCGCCCAGGACGCGGGGACGACGTCGGCGACCGCGAACGAACCGACCGACGCGGCCGCGTACCCAACCAGCCCGCCCAGGACGCGGCGCCGATCACGCCGCTCGGTACGGCTCAGGAACCAGAGTGCCACTCCGGCTCCCACCACGAGCGCGACACCGACCAGGACGGCGATCCGGCCCCCCGCCGGGTCACCGCCACGGGCGTCGGCAGGCGGGATGCCGCCGACCCTGGCTGCGGCGATCCCTGCCGCGAGGACGGCGACACCGAACCACCAGACGCGACGGTCGGGCATCCGCGCCGCAGCGACGACAGCCGCGATCGCCCCCACGGCGAAGAGCCCTGCGACGAACATGCGCGGCACCGACAACGGCCCGTCCAGGGAGAACGCCTGCGAGGCGCTGCCGGTCGCACCGGACAGCCGCAGCGCGTAGGCGATGACCTGCAGGGCGACAGCGGTGGCGACGAGAGCAACGCCGACCGGAGGCAGGGGAAGGGCGCGACGCCGGGTCCGGGACCCGGCGACCGCCCCCGCGATAGCCGGCGTGCGGCCGGCGCCCGGCGCGGCTCGGTCTCCCCATCCGATGCACCTCCCCAGCACAAGCCCGACGGGCACGGTGAGCACCAGTCAGCCGAGGACGCCGCCGAAGATCCAGAGCCACCACACGCTCAGGTCCTCGGCAGGACTGGACCCGGACCTGACCGTCCGGTCGAGGAACCGCTACGCCGTCCCGGGCACCTCCGCACCTCCCGGCGCACCGCTCAGGAGGCGAGGCGCTCCGCGCAGGAGGAGGACCCGGCGACGAGGCTGCGCTCGTCGCCGGGCGGTTCGCTCCGGACGAACCGGACGCCGTCGTCCCCCTGCGGGGTCACCTCGCGGGCGCCGTCCAGAAGAGCTCGGCGTCGACCTGCTTGGTCCGCATCAGGTACTCGATCTGCTTGAGCCGGGTGTGCCCGCGGCCGGTGAACGTCGACTCCTCCATGTCGATCGCCTCGAAGATGCGGCGCAGCTGCGCGGCGCCGGCCCGGGCGTCCCAGTCGGTGTCGTAGCCGGGCAGCACCTCGCGGATGCGGTCGAAGGCGACCCGGTAGCTGCGGTTGTCGGCGCTCGGGTCGCCGAAGGTGACCTGGCAGCCGGGGAACTCCCCCGCGACGATCTCGGCGATGTCCCGGACGCGGTAGTTGTTGCTCTCGCTGCCCACGTTGAAGATCTCGCCGTGCACGCGCTCCCGCGGGCTGGCCAGCGTCATCCGGATCGCCTTCGCGATGTCCAGCGCATGCACCAGCGGCCGCCACGGCGTCCCGTCGCTCGTCATCGCGATCTTGTTGACCGTCCAGGCCAGGCCGGACAGGTTGTTGAGCACGATGTCGAACCGCATGCGCGGGCTGGCACCGAACGCGGTCGCGTTGCGCAGGAACGTCGGCGAGAAGTCGTCGCCGGCGAGGGCGCCGACATCGCGCTCCACGAGCGCCTTGCACCGGGCGTACGCGGTCTGCGGGTCGACCGGGCTGGACTCGTCGACCGTCCCCTCCGCGACCCCGTAGACGCTGCAGGAGGACATGTAGACGAATCGCCGCACGCCCGCCGTCCGCGCGGCCTCGGCCAGGCGCACGGAGCCGTGGTGGTTGATGTCGTAGGTGATGTCCCCGATCAGGTCACCGATCGGGTCGTTGCTGAGCTCGGCCATGTGGACCACGGCCTCGACGCCCTCGAGGTGGCGCGGCTCGAGCCGGCGGATGTCGAGGGTCAGCGTCTCCGGGGTGAGGTCGAGTCCGGGATAGAGCCAGCCGTGCTTGTAGAAGCCCGTGTCGACGCCTACGACATCGTGCCCGGCCCGCATCAACTCCTGCGCCGTCAGACAGCCCAGGTAACCCTCCGTGCCCGTCACCAGTACTCGCACGTTCGCCTCGTCTCTGCTCTCGCTCCGTGAACCGTGCGTCACCGCGCGGCCGATCAACCAGGACGCTACCTGTCCTGACCACCAGATGGGTGACGCAGCGTGACGATACTGGCTAATCTGCGCCAGAGTCCTCCGGAAGGCGCGTCATCGCCACCAGGGCGTACGCAGCGTGATGCATGGCACGGGGTGGCCGCGACGAGGGGAGCGACGTGAAGGTCGTGCTGTTCTGCGGTGGTTACGGGATGCGCATGAGGGACGACGTCGACGACGTCCCGAAGCCCATGCAGATGGTGGGTGACCGCCCCCTGCTGTGGCACGTGATGCGCACCTACGCCCACTTCGGTCATACGGAGTTCGTCCTCTGCCTGGGCTACGGCGCGCACCACGTCGTCGACTTCTTCCGGGGGTACGACGAGACCCGGTCGAACGACTTCGTGCTGCGGAAGGGCGGCACGGAGCTCGAGCTGCTCTCCTCGGACATCGCCGACTGGACCATCACCTTCGTGCACACCGGCATGGACACCCCGATCGGCGAGCGCCTGCGCCGGGTCCGGGACCACGTGGCCGACGAGGACGTGTTCGCCGCGAACTACGCGGACGTCCTCACCGACGCCCCGCTGGACCACATCGAGCAGTGGTTCCGGGCCAGCGGCGCGGTGGGCAGCCTGCTCGCCGTACCGCCCCAGGCGGCCTTCCACATGGTCGACAGCGACGCCGACTGCTTCGTCCGCGCGATCACCCCGGTGACGACGCTGGACGTGCAGGAGAACGGGGGCTATTTCTTCTTCACCCCGGAGGTCTTCGACCACCTCGGGGAGGGCGAGGACCTGGTGACCCATGCCTTGCCCCGCCTGGCGGCGCAGCGCCGGCTCGTCGCCTACCCCTACACCGGGTTCTGGAAGCCGGCCGACACGGTCAAGGAGCGCAGCGAGCTCGACGCCATGGCGCGCCACGGCCACCGGCCGTGGGCACTGTGGGCCGAAGCCGCCTCGGGCCGGCCGGCGGAGGTGGGCTGACCGGTGCTACGCCTCCCTCTCGGACCGGGACGCCCGCTGCGGCTGGCACTGCTGGGCGCGCACTGCGACGACGTGGAGATCGGGTGCGGCGGGCTGCTGCTGGACCTGGCCGGGCGCGGTGCGCTCGAACGGGTCGACGTCCTGGTCGCCTCCTCCACCCCGGACCGGGAGGTGGAGGCTAGGGCCGCCCTCGCCGCGTTCTGCGCGCCGGCGGTCCCAGCCGTCCGGTTCGGCGGGCTGCCCGACGGGCGCATGCCCGGCCACTGGAGCGCCGTCAAGGACCTGCTGCAGGAGTTCGCCGCCGGCAGCACGCCCGACGTGGTCCTCGCCCCCTCCCCCGCCGACGCCCACCAGGACCACCGACTGCTGGGCGAACTGGTCCGGACGGCGTTCCGCGACCACCTGGTGCTGCACTACGAGATCCCGAAGTACGACGGCGACCTGGGCGCGACGCGGCCCCAGACCTACTGGCCACTGACTCCCGAGCTGGTCCGGCGCAAGTACGCCCTGCTGCACGAGCACTACGCGTCCCAGCGCGGGCACGACTGGTTCCGCGAGGACACGTTCACCGCTCTCGCCCGGCTGCGCGGGATGGAGTGCCGCTCCGACTACGCGGAGGCCTTCGCCAGCCCTGCGGTGACGCTGGGCTGGGCGGGCGGCTAGGTCAGTCCTCCCAGACCTTCCAGTCGGCCCGTCCGTCGTCCCACATGCTGTTGAGCTCCTTCCAGTCGCGGAAGGTGTCCATGCCCATCCAGAAGCCCTCGTGCCGGTACACCCCGAGCTCGCCGTCGCGGGCGAGGCGCTGCAGGGGGGCGTGCTCCAGCATCTGCTCGGTCAGGTGCGGGTCGAGGTACCGGTCGATGAACTCGCGCTCGAAGAAGAAGAAGCCGCCGTTGATGTAGCCGGTCTGCGACTGCTTCTCGTTGAACTGCGTGACGTCGTCCCCGGCGAGTGCCATCTCGCCGTACCGGCCGGCCGGGTGGACGCCGGTCAGCGTGCCGAGCTTCTCGGAGGCGACGTGGGCCTTGAGTGCCGCCGGGATGTCGACCGCCCCGATGCCGTCACCGTAGGTGAGGGCGAACCGCGGGGCGTCCAGGTACTGCGCGACCCGGGCGATCCGGGCGCCGGTGGCGGTGGTCAGACCGGTTTCGGCGAAGGTGATCTCCCAGTCCTCGTCCTCGACCGCGGTGTGGTACTGCAGCTCGTGGTCCCCCCGCAGCCGCAGGGTGAAGTCGTTCCAGCGGGCCCGGTGGTCGAGGAAGTAGTCCTTGATCATGTCGCCCTTGTAGCCGAGGCACAGGACGAACCGGCGGAACCCGAAGTGGCTGTAGGTCTTCATGATGTGCCACAGGATGGGACGGCCGCCGATGTCCACGAGCGGCTTCGGCAACTGCTCGCTGGCTTCGCGCAGCCGGGTGCCCATCCCGCCGCACAGGATGACGACGGGGGTGTCCGCCGGGGCGAGATCGGGACGGCCGGCCATGGATCCTCCTGCTCGTGTGCCTGGATGTTCTCTCGCGGCAGCGTAGAGGGCCGGGTGTGCACGGGGGAACCGATCGGCCCGGCCGTCCCCCGTCCGGGGCCTCCGCCTCCGCGGTCGGGTCAGGCTGGTCGGGTCAGAGCGTCGCCAGGTACTCGGTCAGCGCGGTGCGCCAGTCCCGGGGCCGAAAGCCGGCGGCGGTGATCTTCGTCAGGTCCAGCACGCTGTTCAGCGGCCGGGTCGCCGCCTGCGGCTTGTCGGCGAAGTACTCGGCGGTGCTGGTCCGCCCGACGTCGGACGCCGAGCGGCCGCGCGCCTCGAAGACGGCCGCGGCCACGTCCGCCCAGGACGCCGGCTCGCCGGAGTTCGTCAGGTTGTAGGTGCCGAACGGCGCCTGGGTGCGCAGCAGGTGCGCGATGCCGGCGGCCAGGTCCTCGGTGAAGGTGGGCCGGCCGATCTGGTCGTCGACCACCGTGGGCGAGACGCCGCGGTCGGCCAGGCCGGCCATGGTGCGCACGAAGTTGCCGCCCTCGCCGACGACCCACGTCGTCCGGACCAGGTAGTGCTTGGTGACGTAACCCGCCTGGACGTCGCCGTCGGCCTTGCTCTGCCCGTAGACCGACAGCGGGTTGGCCGGCCAGTCCTCCGGGTGCGGCCCCTCGTGCGCGCCGTCGAAGACGTACTCGCTGGAGACGTGCACCAGCGTGGCGCCGCAGGTGCGCACCGCCCGGGCCAGGTAGCCGACGGCGTCGACGTTGGCGGCCCGGACGGCGTCGAGGTTGGCCGGGTCCTCGGCGGCGTCGACGGCGGTCCAGGCGGCGGCGTTGAGGACGACGTCGACGTCGCCCCAGCGGTAGTCGCGCACCGCCGCGGGGTCGGTGACGTCGAGCGCCTTGCGGTCGAGCGCAACGGCGTCGGGGAACTGCCGCTGCAGCGCCCGGCCGAGCTGTCCGCCGGCGCCGAGGATGAGGGTGGTCACTGGCCCTGGGCCGCGTACTTGGCCTCGACCTGCTGCTTGAGCGGGCCCCACCACGACTCGTTGTCGCGGTACCAGTCGACGGTGGCGGCCAGCCCGTCGCGGAAGTCGGTGAACCGCGGCGTCCAGCCCAGCTCGTCGCGCAGCTTGCCGGCGTCGATGGCGTAGCGCAGGTCGTGCCCGGCGCGGTCGGTCACCTGGTCGTAGGCGTCGCCGGGCTGGCCGAGCAGCTCCAGGATCAGCGAGAGCACCTCGCGGTTGTTCTTCTCGCCGTCGGCGCCGATCAGGTACGTCTCCCCCGACCGGCCCTTGTCCAGGATGGCGTGCACCGCGGAGTTGTGGTCGTCGACGTGGATCCAGTCGCGGACGTTCTCCCCCGCCCCGTACAGCTTGGGGCGCAGGCCGGCGAGCACGTTGGTGATCTGCCGCGGGATGAACTTCTCGATGTGCTGGTAGGGCCCGTAGTTGTTCGAGCAGTTGGAGATCGTCGCGTGGATGCCGAAGGAGCGCACCCATGCCCGCACCAGCAGGTCCGAACCGGCCTTGGTGGAGGAGTAGGGGCTCGACGGGTTGTACGGCGTCTGGTCGGTGAACTTCTTCGGGTCGTCGAGCTCGAGGTCGCCGTAGACCTCGTCGGTGGAGATGTGGTGCAGCCGGACGCCGTGCTTCCGCACCGCCTCGAGGATCGTGTACGTCCCGATGATGTTGGTGGTCAGGAACGGCGACGGGTCGCGCAGCGAGTTGTCGTTGTGGCTCTCCGCGGCGAAGTGGACGACGACGTCGCTGCGGGAGACCAGCTCGTCGACGACGGCGGCGTCGGCCACCGAGCCGTGCACGAACTCGATCCGGTCGCGCACCGGCGCCAGTGACGCCTCGTTGCCCGCGTAGGTGAGGGCGTCGAGCACGGTGATCGAGTGCTCGGGGTGCTCGCGCAGCGTGTAGTGCACGAAGTTGGCGCCGATGAAGCCGGCTCCCCCGGTGACGAGCAGACGCACGGGTGCTCCCTGGTTGTTCGGTCAGGCGACGGGGTCGAGTCTGCCCCATGTCGACGTCGGCGGTCGTCAGCCGGTGTCCGTGCCCGGCCGGGAGGGCGCCCGGCAGGATGGCGGCATGTCCTCGCCCCGCATCCGGCTCAGCGACGCCCAGGTGGCCGCGGTCGCCCGCTACGGGTTCGGCCTCGGTGGCCTCCCGGAGCTGCCGCCGGCCGCGGAGTACGAGGACGCCCAGGGCGTGCTGGTGGCCACCTCCGACGGGGAGAGCCTCGGCGTGGTGGAGGTGCCCCGCTGGGAGGCGCCGGCCGACGTCGCGGCCGACCTGCACGACCGCGGCTGGGGCTCGCCGGCCGCCTGGGTGGGGGCGCCGCCGGACGACCCGTCCGGGCTGCCCGGGCAGCTGCTCGTCCTGCTGCCCGCGGCGGGGTTCTCCCCCGATGCGGCGGCGCTCGCGGCCTGGGCCGGCGCGTGGCGGGCCGTGCGCACCGGCGGGCGCGACGTCGTGGTCGTCCCGGTGCCGCTGTCACCGGAGGCGCCGGAGGTCGCCGCCGCCGACCTGGCCGCCGCCTACGGCGCGAGCCTCGCCGGCGAGCGGCTCGAGCACGCCGCGCACCGGACCGGCGGGCGGGTGCTGCTGTTCACCGGCCTGTCCGGCGCCGGGAAGTCGACCATCGCCGCCCGCGTGGTGGAGCTGCTGGTGGAGGACGGCCGGACGGTGACGCTGCTGGACGGCGACGAGGTGCGGCACCACCTCTCGGCCGGGCTGGGCTTCTCCCGCGCCGACCGCGACACCAACGTGCTGCGGATCGGCTGGGTGGCCGCGCAGATCGCCAAGCACGGCGGGATCGCGGTGTGCGCGCCGATCGCGCCGTACGCCGAGGTGCGCGCCGCCGTGCGCCGGGAGGTGGAGGCGCAGGCCGGGCCGGGCAGCTTCGTGCTGGTGCACGTGGCCACCTCGCTGGCCGACTGCGAGGCCCGCGACCGCAAGGGCCTCTACGCGAAGGCACGCCGCGGGGAGATCCCGTCGTTCACCGGGATCAGCGACCCCTACGAGGTGCCCACCGACGCCGAGGTCACCGTCGAGACCGCCGGCCGCGGCGTCGACGAGTGCGCCCGCCAGGTGCTGGACGGCGTGCTGCGCCCCTGAGCGAGACGCGCGCAACTCCCTTGCGGACGCCGGATCCGCGGGGGACCGTGCAGGTGCACGGGGTGGAGGATCGAGGGCGATCCGATGGCGTGGTGGGGCTGGCTGCTCGTGGCCTGGGCAGGAACGGCGTGCGTCGTCGCGCTGTGGCTGGGCTCTGCGCTGCGCCTGGCCGAGCGGCGCGACTGGTTCCGCCGCGGGGGCGCCGAGCGCCGGCGGCGCCCCCGGCACCCGGGCGGGAGCGGCACCCTCTCCTCATCCCTCCGGTAGCCGCCACCCCGGGACGTGTCTGCGGGGCGCCGGACGTTCCCGCGGGAGCGTCGTCAAGCCGTGAGTCTTGACCGCGTTCCCGCGGGAACGCCTCGGCCGAAGCTCGTCGTCCTGGTGGGTCAGCCGTGGGTTCCGCCGTGGCTGGGCCGGGACGGCGCTGCCGCGCGGGGCAGTTCGGCGAGGGCGGCCAGCAGCCGATCGGCGAGTTCCGGGCGGCAGATGAGCAGGTCGGGCAGCCATGGGTCGGGCTGGTTGTAGCGCAGCGGCGTGCCGTCGAGCCGGCTGGTGTGCAGCCCCGCGGCCCGGGCGACGGCGACCGGCGCGGCGGAGTCCCACTCGTACTGGCCGCCGCCGTGCACGTAGGCGTCGGCCTGCCCGCGCACGACCGCCATGGCCTTCACGCCGGCCGAGCCCATCGGCACCAGCTCACCACCGAGGGCCGCGGCCAGGTCCTGCACCAGGGCCGGGGGGCGGCTGCGGCTGACCGCGAGCCGCACCGGCCCGTCGGCGCGCTCCGGGACGGCCGGGGGCTCGCCCGTGGTCAGGGTGAGCCCCTCCGCCGGGATCGCGACCGCACCGGCGGTCAGCTCGCCGCGTTCCCAGAGGGCCACGTGCACCGCCCAGTCGCTGCGGCCGGGCTCGGCGAACTCGCGGGTGCCGTCGAGCGGGTCGACGATCCACACCCTGTCGGCGCCCAGCCGGACGGCGTCGTCGGCCGCCTCCTCGGAGAGGACGGCGTCGCCGGGGCGCAGCTCCCCCAGCCGGCCGGCGAGGAAGCGCTGCGCCTCGGCGTCGCCGGCGGCCTGGCGCGCGGCCGCATCGGCGAAAGGCCGGCCGCGCACCTGCAGCAGGAGCGCACCGGCGGAGGCCGCCAGCTCGCGGGCGAGGTCGGAGTCACTGCGGGGCGGCATGCGTCGAGGATCCCCGACGCCGCTCAGCCGGCGCGGCGGCCCAGTGCCCGGTAGGTCCAGCCGGCCGCCGTCCACGCCTCCCGGTCGAGGGCGTTGCGGCCGTCCAGCACGCGCTTCTGCTTGACGAGCGTGCCGAAGGCGACCGGGTCGAGCTCCCGGTACTGCTTCCACTCCGTCAGCACGAGGACGGCGTCGGCACGGTCCGCCGCCTGTTCCGCCGTGTCCACCACGTCGAGCTGAGGCCAGCTGCGGCGGATGTTGTCCCCGGCGGCGGGGTCGGTCACCTGCACGACGGCGCCCTGCAGCTGCAGCTGGGCGGCGACGTTGAGCGCAGGGGAGTCGCGGATGTCGTCGCTGTCGGGCTTGAACGCCGCCCCCAGGACTGCGACCCGCTTGCCCAGCAGGGAGCCGTCGCAGACCTCGCGGGCCAGCTCGACCATGCGGATGCGGCGTCGCATGTTGATGTTGTCGACCTCGCGCAGGAACGTCAGAGCCTGGTCAGCACCCAGCTCGCCGGCGCGGGCCATGAAGGCGCGGATGTCCTTGGGCAGGCAGCCCCCGCCGAAGCCGAGGCCGGCATTGAGGAACTTGCGGCCGATCCGGTCGTCGTAGCCGATGGCGTCGGCCAGCAGCTTCACGTCGGCGCCGGTGGCCTCGCACAGCTCGGCCATGGCGTTGATGAAGGAGATCTTGGTGGCCAGGAACGAGTTCGCCGCCGTCTTCACCATCTCCGCGGTGGCGTAGTCGCTCTCCACCTTGGGGGTGCCGCGCTCGACGATGGGCGCGTACACCTCGTCCAGCAGCGCGCGGGCGGTGTCGCCGTCGGCGCCGGCGGGCAGGCCGTAGACCAGCCGGTCGGGATGCAGCGTGTCCTGGACGGCGAACCCTTCGCGCAGGAACTCGGGGTTCCAGGCGAGCAGAGCGCCGGGGACCTTGGCCTCGATCAGGTCGGCCAGGCCGGCCGCCGTGCCCACCGGCACGGTGGACTTGCCGACCACCAGCTCACCGGCGGACAGGACACCGAGCAGCGACTCGACCGCGCCCTGGACGTAGCGCATGTCGGCGGCGTACTCGCCGCGCTTCTGCGGGGTGCCGACGCAGACGAAGTGCACCGCAGCGCCGGCGGCATCGGCGAAGTCGGTGGAGAACCGGAGCCGGCCGGTCGCCAGGGTGCGGGCGAGCAGCTCCTCGAAACCGGGCTCGAAGAACGGCGCCTTTGCCTGCGACAGCGCCTCGATCTTGGGCTGGTCGACGTCGATGCCGACGACGTCGTGCCCCAGTTCCGCCATCGAGGCGGCGTGCACGGCCCCGAGGTAGCCGCAGCCGATGACCGAGATTCTCATGCGTTCCTGCCCCGTCCGACGTCAGACAGCGGGACTGCACTTCCCGACCGCGCCCGCTGGTCGCCCCGGACGCTAGATCCTCACCCGCACCCGATGCCAGTCCGGAACGGGCCGGACAACCCGTTCGGGCCGGGACGCACCAGCCTCGTCGTCCCCGTGGTTCACAGGAGACACACGATCCGGGCCCTGCGAGGCCCGGATGACCAAAGCAGGTCCGGGCTTCAGCATGTTGTGCCCGCGTCGGATCGAGGAGTAGATCGGCCGTCAACCTAGGAATGACACATGAGCTGGATGCTGATCCTCCTGAGCGCCTGGGTGGCCACCGCCGTGCCGCTGGCGCTGCTGATCGGGCGGACCATCCGCCTGGCCGACCGGCGGGCGGCGGCGGCCCCGGCAGCCCTCCCGGACTTCGTACCGGAGGCGTGGACGACGTCGGCGGCCGGCTACCGCTAGACGATCCGCCCTCCGGGCGGCATCCTCTCCTCCTGGAAGGAGCGCCTGTGATGACCGCTCGACGTCAGCTGCCGCCCGTGCGATTGCTGCGCGCTGCCGTGGCGACGGCCGGCACATCGCACGTGCACTGGTTCCGCTGGGCCGGCGAGGAGCCCTACGGCAACGGCTCGCTCTACCGGTGCCGCTGCGGGGAGTTCCGCCCCGGCCTCTGACCGGCCGGCCGGCCGCCAGGATCCCGCCTCGCTCGCAGGAGTGAAGCGGCGGCTGGCGCAGCGCCGATCCCCGTACCCTCGGTGCCGTCGTCAAGCGGACGGGGGTCCCATGAGCGCCGACGAGCCGAGTGGTTCCGGCAGGAACGTGGACGAGCCGCACGGCGGCGACCTCTTCCGCGGCCGGACCGGGGGCAGCACGGCCGCTCCGGACGAGATCCGAAGCGACGCGAGCGCTCCCCCGGGCGTGCGCCGCCGGCCACTGCGCCGGGTGCTGATCAGCCTCGGCGTCCTCAGCCTGGTGCTGGCGCTCACCGTCGGCGGCGGCCTGTGGTTCCTCACCGAGCGGTACGCCGGCAACATCGACCGGGTCGCCGACGTGTTCGACGGCCTGGACGAGGAGGCGCGTCCCGCGCCGGCCACGCCCGAGGTGCCGGCCGGCGAGGAGCCCGCTGCCGAGGAGCCGGTGACCTTCCTGCTGGTCGGTTCCGACACCCGCGCCGAGCTCGAGCCCGGGGAGACCCCCGACGGCCGGTCGGACGCGATCATGCTGGCCCGCTTCTCGGCCGACCGGGAGCACGCGCAGCTCATCTCCATCCCCCGCGACTCCTGGGTGGACATCCCCGGCCGCGGGATGAACAAGATCAATGCCGCCTACGCGTTCGGTGGGCCGTCCCTGCTGATCCAGACCGTCGAGCAGCTCACCCAGGTGCGCATCGACCACTACGTGGCCATCGACTTCGACGGGCTGATCCAGGTGACCGACGACCTGGGCGGGGTGGACGTGGTCGTCGCGGAGACGACCAGCAACGGGCCGTACACCTTCCCGGCCGGCGTGAACCACCTCGACGGCGACCAGGCCCGCTGGTATCTCGGGCAGCGCTACGGGCTGCCGGGCGGCGACTTCGACCGGGTGAAGCGGCAGCAGCAGTACCTGCAGTCGATGTTCGGCAAGCTGTTCAGCTCGAACACCTTCACCGACCCCGGCCGGCTCGACGCGGCGCTGCGCGCGGTGACCAGCGCGGTGACGGTGGACGACACGCTCAGCAACACCGACCTGCTGGGGCTGGCCTACTCGCTGCGCAACCTGCGGCCGGAGAGCATCGACTTCCTCACCGCGCCCGTGCTGGGCACGGGCATGGAGGGACGGGCCAGCGTCGTGTACCTGGACAACGTGTCCGGCGACCGGATGTGGGCCTACCTGCGCAGCGACTCCCTCGGGCAGAACGCCGGGGAGTTCGAGCGCAACGCGCTGCCCGACGTCCCGCGCTGACGCAGGGACGTCAGCTGCGGGCGGAGCCTTCCGCCCGGGTGGGCAGCGCCTCGGGGAGCTCGAGGGTGTGCGCGTCGGCCGAGCGGCGCAGCGCCCAGGCGGCGGGGAGCACCACCCGCGGGGCGACACCGACGAGCACGGCGACGAGGAACGAGACGCCGGCCAACGCCTCCCCCGACTCCTCGAGGAAGGTGGCCGCGGCGGCCAGCTTGCTGGCGGCCCCGTAGGCGCCGGCCACGACGGAGGAGACCGCGGAGAGGCCGACCGAGGCGACGGCGTAGAGGGAGAGGACGCCGAGGACGCGGCGCCGGTCGCGGCGCTCGGTACGGCTGAGGAACCACAGCCCGCCGACCACCGCGGCGGCGGCGAGCGCGCTGACGGCCAGGGCCCCGGTGGACCCGAGCTGCACCTCCAGCGACCTGAGGGCGTCGGAGTGGACCGTGCTCCCGGCCTTGACCGCGGCGACGGTGCCGGCCACCAGGCCGACGGCGACCCACCAGGTGCGGCGGCCGGGGATGCTGCCCGCGCCGGCCACCGCGGCGAGCGCGGCCGCGGCGAACAGGGCGGCGACGAACAGGCGGGGCAGCGACCAGGGCGCGTCCATCGACAGCAGCTGCGCGGTCTGTCCGGTGGCGCCGGTCAGCCGGGTCACGTAGCCGACGGTCTCCAGGCCGAGTGCGATCGCGAACAGCGCGATGCCGACGGGCGGAACGGGGACGACGCGACGACGGACGCGCGCGGCCACCGCTTGGGGAGCCGGGGCCAGGTCGGCCGGCGAGTGGACGGCGTCGGCGGTCACGCGGGGGGCCCGCCGGTCAGCGAGCCGGATGCTCCGGCCGATCACCACGGCGGCACCGAAGCTCAGGACCAGCCACACGGCCAGGGCGGCCAGGACCCACGTCACCCACACCTGACCGTTATCGGCAGGCGGAGCGCCGAGTGTGACCACGCGGTCACACTCTCGCCCGATCGAGTGAGGCACCTGGCCGCGCCGAAGCCTGGCCTTGCCATCAACGCCTGACGGGACCCCGGTCACGGCAGTCCCACTTCCGGGTCCAGGGGGCCGGTGGCGACCAGATCGTCGGGATCAGCGGAGCCTCTCGAGAACGGCAGATGCGCTCGACTCCGGAGTCAGATGTCGCAGTGTCCTGGCGCTCTGCGCGGCCATGGCCGCACGCAGTCCGCCATCCACGATGAGGGTGCGCATCGCGCCGGCCAACTCCTTCACCGACCGGGGATCGACGACGAATCCGTTGTGACCGTGACGCACGGTCGTGTGCGCATTGCCGTCGAAGATCGAGTCGACGACCGGCAAGCCGAACTGCAGTGCCTCGAGGACACTGACGGAACGGTAGTCACCGAGAGAGGGCAGTACGAAAGCATCAGCTCTCCGGTAGTAGTGCCCGATCCTGTTGCCAGGTACGGCCCCCACGAAGGTCACGGCATCCTCCACTCCCGCACGAACCGCGTGGTCGTGCAGCGCAGCGGCATGCGGGCCGTCACCGGCGATGGTCACTCCGAACCGCAAGCCCTCGGCCCGGAGCACGGCGGTAGCGTCGAGAACTGCCTCGACGTTCTTCGGAGCGACCAGTCTGCCCACCACGAGGAATTCCGGACCCTCCGTCGTGCTGGGAGACGGTTCCGGAGGAGTGCACGACCGGCCAGGGTCCCTGGGCACGAGCAGCGGAAGGTCGACCACCGTGTCCGGCCGCGCCTTCAGCACGTCGAGAACTTCTGCCCGCGCCTCAGGGGTGTTCGCTATGACGCCCTGTGCAAGACGTACGAGAAGCCGACGGTATGCGGTCTTGAGGAACCCGGGTCGCAGCGTTGCGGCCGCAGCATGCTCCTGGAAGATGTAGACGCGGCGACCCAGCCACCGTCCTGCCACTATCGCCCACATGGAGGCGATCGAGTACTCCATACAGATGATCACGTCCGGACGGATTTTCCGGAGCAACCCGATCAGCGCAGGCGAGACCAGGTAGAACTGGAGGTTGTGTCCCGTACCGCGGCGTCGCACCGTCACCAACGTCCCGGGCAACCGCTCCATGCGGGCGCTGATGCCCGGCGGCGCCGAACCGGTGCCCACTGCCACGACCGAGGCCCCAAGACGCCCCAAGGCACCGAACAGCGGCTCCCAGTGCGCAGAGCTGTTGGTCAGGGAGGGCACGACGAACACAACAGTCGTGGCCGGCGACCCGTGCTCGCTACCGGACACTGTGCAGCTCCTGAGCAGATGCGCGTGCCTCGGACGACACAGCGGAGCGATCCTGTCCCGACGTGGGGCCGCGCCCAGCGACGTAGGTGCCGAGGGCGAGCAGCAGCCACGTGCCCGAGGGGTAACGGAGTGGTTCTGCAGTCAGGCTCAACACCACGACGGCCAGCACGACGAGGACCACGGCCCGGCCAATGAGCGCGGCTTCCCCGGATCCGTGCCGCACCAACCGCCAGGACGACAGTGTGATCGAGCCCAGCAGGAGCAAATAGCAGGTCAGGCCTGCGATGCCGTAGGTCACGAGCACGCGGAGGAAGTCGTTGTGCGGCTCCTCGGAGACCAAGCTGCCGAGGAGCGGGACATCACTCGTCACGTACGGAAAGCCGCTGCCGAGGAGCCATCCCGCGGGGCCGCCGTCGAGCCACCCGTCGACGAACGCCGTCCAGATGGGGCCCCTTCCCCGCAGGAACGTAGGGCTGGCCAGGGCGGCGTGGAAGAGCGCGGCCAACTGCGACCACAGCACCACGACCAGCAGGGCGAGGCCGCCGAGGGCGACGGCGATGAGCCGGGGGCGCCGGGAGAGCAGGAACCAGCCGACCAGGACGAGGGCACCGGCTACGAGTCCGGCCCGATGAGTTGTCAGAAGCAGCGCCGCGCCCCCGCATGCGAGGAAGGCGACGTAGGCCACCCGCCGCAACGTCCCCCGCTCCACCGCGAGCAGGTACAGGGCGCCGGGTATCGCCATCACGAGAAACAGCACCAGGTTGATGGGGTGCTCGTACAGCCCAGAGGCCCGCCCGACGTAGGCGCCCGCCTGCCACTCCTGTCGTTGGAACGACAGGAATCCGGCCGCCTGCAGGAGGGCCAGCACAACGGGCACCGCTGTCGAGGCGACGAAGAGCCGGATAAGCCGCCGCAGGTGCTCCGGGGTCGTGAAGACGATCCGCGACACGAAGACGGCAGCGAGCGCGGCCAATAGACGCAAGAGTTCGGCGATGGCGGACGTCGTCGAGCTCACCAGGCACGACACGGCCGCTACTCCGCACAACGCGAACGCGGCCGCCTCGGGCAGGTTCACCGGTCGAGGCACCTGGATCAGCGCCACTACGGCGAGGCCGATGAGCGCAAGTGCCGCGACCGTCTGCAGGTTGAGGGTCTGCCCCAGGACTTCGCCGAACGAGACGCCCCAGAACAGATCGATCAGTGGCTTGAACGCCAAGAGCCCGAGGGCGAGGACCGGAGCCACGGCGGTGATCTGCAGGTGCCCGAGACGGATGGCCATGCCGGCCGTCGCAAGGACGGTCATAGCCACCGCCGGACCGGGCTGCCCCAGACCCACGAGAAACACCACTCCGCCAGCGACCGCGACCGTGGTCGCCTGCTCGAGACGGCTCAGTGCCGCGGTCCCCGCCAATGGACTACTGATGGCCGTGGACGTCGGCCGCCACTCCGGCGCCGCTCCGCCCGCGGCGGCCCTGTGCAGCCAGGATCATCGTTCCGGCCGTGAGGAATGCGACGAGTACGGCGGCCAGAACCGCGTCGCGGAATACCAACGGCGCCGTGCGCGTCGCTTCCACGGCTTCGTTGACGACGCTGATGTTGGTCAGGGGAAGCGTCGCCTCGATGAGAAGTTCATCAGCCCGTACCGCAAGGCGGTCGACCACTTCTCCCTGCGCCGAGGCGTCACCCATGGACTCCAGTCCCTCGGTGATGGTCGACGCAGCCGCAGCTTTCGCATCGGCGTTCCGCTCGCCGACGTGGGAGATGTACGCGTTCGCGAAGCCGTTCGCGAGCGCGATGGCCTCCTCGGCACTGTCACCGGTCGCCGTGATCTGGATCGTGTAACCGAGCCCGACGGGCGACACGGAGATCTGCTCGAGCAGCTCGCGGGTGCTCGTGTCGATTCGCAATGACCGGCGCACCTCCGCCGCGACGCTGTCGCTCTGGATCTGCTCGGCGTGCGTCCACAACCGGCGTCCAGGACTGTCGACCGTCGAGTCGTCCGCCGGCAAGGGCGCGTAGGGATCGAGCACGCGGGTCTCGTCCTGCGGCTCGACAAGAAGCCTCGTCTTGGCCTCGAACGTCTCGGCCTGCCGCATGCTCACGCCGGCCGCGACCAGCGCACCCACGACCGCCGCAAGAACAATCAAGGCGAGTATTCGAAGACTTTTCGACGAACGGCGGTTCACGTATTGCCCCCGGCTTCATGACTGACGGACCCTAATTCACATGCGAGCAAGCGGACAACATTCTGGAAAACCGCACGGCAACGCTCCGCCACATTAACGGCCAACCAACCGGAGCTGGCCGCAACAGTGAGCGGCCTGACCCCTATTGGGGTCCGCGGCGCCGTCATACCGACTCGCGCATGCTCTGGGCGCCCGCCACGGGTGTCCTTTCGGCTCGGCGCGCAAGACGTCGAAGGGCGAACCAGAGCAACGATGCCTCGACCAGGGATGCCACGACCAAACCCCAGGCCACGCCCATGAGGCCGACAGTGGGCGCCAGCACCGCGGTCAGTGAGAGGCGCAGAGCGAGAACCACCACCTGCACCACGGCGAACGCACGTCCCGCCCCCGCGGCCTTGATCGCCAGCGTCGGCCCGAGGGCGACGACGGAGACGACGAACGCCAGGGCCACGGGCAGCGCGAGTCCGGCGAAGGAGGAGTACGCGGCCCCAACGAGTGCGACAAGCAGCTGCTCACTGCCGACCGCGAGCACGAGGAGGTAGACCGATGCCACAGCGGTCGCGGTCCCGGAGAGCCGGAGAGCCGGGGCGATCGCTTGATGCATGCCGTGCTCGGCGTGCCTCCGCGACGCGGACGGGAGTCCGACGAACTGGATGGAGGCGACCACGAGCTGAACTGGCCCGAGAAGCGCCATGACGAGCCGCAAACCGCCCAGGTCGGCGTCCCCGAGGACGACCACGACGAGTACGTACACGGACTGCATGCCTGCCAGATAGGCGAGCTCTGCGCATCCGAACCAGCCAACGGTATGCCTGTGGCTCGAGAGCCACGCGAGAGCAGGTCGCCCCAGGGCAGGTGTCAGGGCGAACTGTCGGAACGCCACGAATGCTCCGGCTGCGCCGCCTAGGCCCCAGGCCAGGAAGACCGTTCCTGCCGACGACGCTCCCACGGCGACGACGGCCGCGAGGCTCGTTCCCCAGATCGATACGACGATGCAACCGTTGATCACCGACCTGCGCGGCGCGCCCACGCTGTATGCGGCATTGCGGAAGAAGTCCTGCACCACCAGCACCGGGGCGAAGCCCCCCAGGAGCACCAGGACCGTGCCGGTGTTCGTCCCGAGGCCCAGCAGCAGACCCACGAGCACGAGCCCAGAGCCGATGACGCTGCCGACGAGGAGTGCGGCGCCTGCCGCACCTCGCGCGTCCCGATCCCAGACGCCAGGCGGCTTCGAGCTCGCAGCCACGACGAAGGGCTGGGAGACGAGTGCCCGCGACAGGGCCATGACGGTGATCCATGTCGCCACACCGAGGGCGTACGCGCCGTACGCGTCTGGGTGCAGGAGTCGGGCAGCCAGTACGGCTCCCAGGAAGGTGTAGCCAGACCACAGGGCCTGATCGGACACGATCCACAGGGCATCCCGTCGCAGCATCGGTTGCACCGCGGACCGGACCCTGCGCAGCAGACCCCGCACGGCGGGACACCTCCGATTCGGCGATAAGTCGAGGCCGAGTGTGGTGCACCTTGATGCAGAACCCCGGTCGTTCACGATCGATTCTCACAATGTGGCGGTCGAGAACGGGCTGCCCTCTCCGCCGCCTACTCAGATGGGGTGAGAGGTGCCCGACGAGGGAGCCACGCACATTAGCGTCACCCTGAACTCTGGTCCGCACGTCCACACTGCCGACCAGTGGAAATCGGCGGTCGGAAAGCCCACCGACAGGCCAGTGCAACTGTCGCTACAGAGGAGTCCCACGTGGCCAGCGTGATTTCGCTCGAGTTGAACGAGCTCAGTGTCGATCTCGTCGAGAAGTACGTCGACGATCTCGATCTCCGCAACTTCCGACGGTTGTTCGACGACAGCCGCCGGTACCGCACCGTGGCCGAGCAGGAGTTCGTCAACGTCGAGCCCTGGATCCAGTGGGTCACCGTGCACACCGGCCTGGACTTCTCGGAGCATGGCATCTTCCGCTTGGGCGACGCCGTCGATGCGCCCTACGAACAGGTGTGGGAACGGGTGCAGCGCGAGCTGCGTCTATCGGTCGGCGCGGTTTCGCCGATGAACGCTACGGCCCTGAAGGAGCGTCCTTCCTTCTTCGTCCCCGACCCCTGGACCGAGACGGAGGTCCACGGGTCCTGGGACCTCAGGTTGCTCCACCGCGCCGTGAAGGCCGCCGTGAACAGCAATGCAGAGGGCTCCTTCGACCTGCGCAGCCTGATCCAGCTGGCAGCCGGTGCGTCCCGGAACCTCGACTGGCGCAAGCTTCCGGACTACGTCGGGCTGGCCCGCCGCTCGCGGAACCGGAAGTGGCTGCGAGCGGGCGTCTTGGACCACCTTCTGGCGGACACCTTCCAGACGCAGTGGTTGCGACACCGTCCCGCCTACTCGAGCCTGTTCCTCAACGCGGCTGCGCACGTTCAGCACCACTACATGTACAACTCGCCGTACTACGTGGGCGGCCAGAGCAATCCCGCTTGGTACGTGGCCGCCGATATGGACCCTGTCGGGGACCTCTACCAGATCTACGATGCGATCCTGGGACAGATCTTCCGGCTGTGCGACGCCCATGACGTGCGCCTGCTGGTGACCACCGGCCTCGCGCAGGTGCCCAACCCGGAAATCGTCTTCTACTACCGGCCCCTGGACCACGCCGGCGTCCTGGATACCGTCGGCATCAGTGGTGTCACCGCGGTCGAACCTCGCATGTCCCGCGATTTCCTCGTGCGGTTCGACTCCACACAAGCGAGCGCAGAGGCAGCTCGCATTCTCCGGTCGGTGACCGCGGAGGACGGCGATGCCCTCTTCACCGCAGACGAGCGAGGCGACAGCCTTTTCGTCAAGGTGGCCTACACGCGCGAGATGGCTCCCGGGATGTCGGTTACCGTCGGCGATCGGCACATCCCGGACTTCGCGGCCTTGTTCGTCCACGTCTCCATCGAAAACGCCATCCACACGACGTACGGATCATTCTTCGATTGCGGGAAGGCCCCCCACCCAGCTCTAGAAAGCATGCCGCTGGCGTCGGTGTTCGACCACACGTTGCGAGCGGTCCGGGAAGAGTGTGCCCCTGAGGGCGTCACAACGGAGACCGCGTGACCATCGCGAACGCGCCGCAGGAGATCTCGCTCAGGAATGCCCGGCTGACGCTGATAGCCGGAGCCGGACTGGTCGATGCCGTGATCGCAGACGCAGCCGCGGCCCGCCACGGCTTCGTCTGCGTCGCGAACGTCCACCAGGTGACCCTGGCCTGGCGCGACGAGGACTTCCGCCGTGTGATGGAGCAGGCGCGCTATGTCTCCACCGACAGCCGGGTGATCGAGTTGAGCGTCGGTGCCCTCGGACATACCTACTCCACCCCCGTCACCTACGCCGTGGACCTCCTGACAGGCCTGCTCGACAGAGCCACTGAGGCTGGACTGCGGGTCGGCTTCTACGGGGGCTCGGCGTCGGTCATGCACGCGATCAAGGCCAAGGTGGCCGATGGGTGGCCGAAGCTCACCGTGACGTACGCCGAGTCGCCTCCGGTGGGGACTGCGGCAAGGCTTGCTACGGATGGGTCGGTCGAGCGCATCCGAGAGGCCGGCGTGGACGTCCTGCTCGTAGGTCTGGGGTGTCCGAAGCAGGAGGAGTGGATGCACCGAACCGCCGGCCAGCTGAACTGCATGGCCGTCGGCGTCGGTGCGGCGTTCGACTTCTTCGCGGACGAGAAGCGGATGTCCCCCGCTTGGGTGCGGCGATCGGGGCTCGACTGGGCATGGCGGCTGGTTTCCGAGCCGAGGCGGCTGTGGCGGCGGTACCTCCTGGGCAACTCGATCTACGTGCTCGGGTACCTCCCCTTGGTGGTGCGGCACCGCATGCAGCGGCGCGTCCGCTGAAGACCCGCGCAGCGGCTGAGAGATAGTCACCTCAGGCCTCTCGGCCCACTGAGCAGATTCGGGCGCACGGCAGAAGCGCGGTCCCGTAGTCCCCGTCGCCCCCGGCGTCCCGGCGATGGCGATGGCGATGGCGGCAAGGCGTGCGTTCCCGGTGGTCAGCGTGTACGTGTGGCTGGTGCCGAGGCGTGTGGGACGCGAACCGTCCGGGTCCCGCGGCGGCAGCGGGTCGGCACCGCCTCCGCAGGACGTCCGGCCGTGAGGTGGATCCAGGACCGCCGTCACGTGTGGCTGCACCCGGTGCTGCCGCTCGTGGCGCTCGCCCTCGTCGGAGCGATCGACGGCCTGCTGGCCTGGCGTGCCTGGCCGATCGTCGTGCACGGTGCGCTCGACGAGTCGGCGCATCTGCTCACGGCCCTCGTGCTCCTCGCCGCGCTGCTGCCGGCCCGCCTCCGGCACCTCCTCCCCTGGGCGCTGCTCGGCATTGTCGCCATCGACGTCGACCATCTGCCGCTGTACTTCTGGGGAGTGGGAGCGGCGGCCGGCAGCGGGCGCCCGGTCACGCATTCCCTGTTGACCATCGCCGTCCTGCTCGGCGGCGCCGCACTGCTCCGGCGCCTGCGCGCACCCCTCGCCGGCCTGGCCGTCGGCGTGGCCCTGCACCTGGTCCGCGACCTGGCCACCGGGCCGGGGGTGCCGCTGCTGTGGCCGCTCTCCGACACCGCCGTGACGGCCCCGTACGCCGGCTACCTCGGCGTGCTCGCGATCGGCACCGCTGCCGCCGTCGTCCGGCGACGGCGGGCCGCACTCAGCGCCTGAGGCCCAGCCGCGACAGCAGGGGCTGGCGGAACCGGCCGCACGAGCAGACCGCGCAGTCCTTGCCCCGCCGGTAGTGCGTGTGCGCCCGCTGCCCGTGCCCGCAGGAGCACACCTTCTCGCCGGGCTGCGGCTCGACCAGCGGCTTCGGCGCCGCGACCTCGGTGGGCTGCTGCCGGTCGGCGACCGGTTCCGATGGAGGGGTGGTCACGAGCTCGTCCTCGCCCCCAGGTCGCCGGCCATCACTTCTGAAGGAAGCCTAACCGCCCCCAGGGCAGCCGGCAGGGGACGCCGCCTGTCGGTCTCCTGAGAGACGTCGGCCCGGGATCGCGCGGATCGTCGCCGCTGGCCAGGTCGCGAACGACGGCCCGGTCAGACCCTCCCCCGCACGCGGTTGACGGCGTACCTGCCCCGCCGCACCGCCGCCCAGCCGCGCGTCAAAGCCCGGTCGACGGCGAACCGGCGGGCGATGCCCTCCCCCTGCACGGTCCGGGTGAACGCTGCCTCCCCCGTCGTCCGGCGCACCGTGAGCCGGGGCACCGCCATAAGGTCACCCCCGGGGCCGGGCAGCCGGTTGCCGACGGCGGCGGCGAACCGGTAGCCGCCGTCGGCCACCGCCGCCCGCACCCGCGCGCTCGAGTAGCCGAACGGATAGGCCAGGCTCTCCACGGGCTGCCCCAACTCGCCCTCGAGCAGCAGCTTGCTGCGCCGCAGCTCCTCCTCCAGCGCCGGAGCGGCGATCTGGTCGAGCTGGGCGTGGCTGTGGCTGTGCGCGCCGATCTCGATGCCCGCCCCGGCGAGGTCGCGCACCTGGGCCCACGACAGCATCCGGTCCAGCGGCCGGCCGGCGGCGTCGGACCCGGCATCGTCGAGCCAGCCCGTGGTGACGAACACCGTGGCGGTGAACCCGTGCGCCTCCAGCAGCGGCAGCGCGTACTCGTGGAAGTCCGCGTAGCCGTCGTCGAAGGTCAGCACCACCGACCGCTCGGGCAGCGGCCGGCCCGACCGCAGCGCGTCGCCCAGCTCCGCGAAGGTGGGCGTCGTGCAGCCCTGCCGGCGCAGCACCGCCAGCTGCCCGGCGAACGCGTCGGGGTGCACCGACAGCCGCCGGGTGGCGGCCGGAGGCTGCGGGCTCACCGAGTGGTACATCAGCACCGGCACGGCCGGCGTCATGCGGGCAGGCGCTCCGCCGTCCGGCCGGCGCCGCGGGTCTGCACCCGGCCCACCGCGTACCCCCAGGTCGCGGCCGACAGCCCCACCAGGATCGCGCCGGTCCGTGCCAGCGCCGCGGGCTTGCCGTGCACGGCCTCGGAGACCCCTCGCACCACACCCCGCCGCAGGGTCACCGCGGTGTACGCCCGCTCCGCGGCGAGCCCGTCCCCCACGCCGACGCTGCGGGTGACCAGCGCCTTCGACAGCCCCTCGGCGTAGCAGCGGGACCGGAAGTAGGCGAACCGCTCCCGGGCCGCCGGCGCCCGGTGCCAGATCACCGCCCCCGGCTCGTAGAGGAACACCGCCCCGGGCAGCTGCTGGGTCACCCGGATGCAGAACTCCGTCTCCTCGCCGCCCAACGGGCGGGTGCTCGCCGTGGTGCGCCCCAGACCGGTCGGGAAGCCCCCGACGACGTCGAAGACCTCCCGCCGGAAGGAGGCGTTGCCGCCCAGCAGGTTGCGGACCTCCCCCGGCTCCCGGCCGACGAAGGTGCAGCCCACCACCCAGTCGAACTCCTCGGGGAACCAGCGCGGCCGGCCGGTCTCCCACAGCGGCAGGGTCATCCCGCCGACACCGACGACGTCCGGCCGGCCGTAACCGGCCGCCATGCCCCCGAGCCAGTCCGGCTCGGCCACCGCGTCGTCGTCCAGGAACGCCACGACGTCGCCCGCGGCCAGGGCGACGCCGGTGTTCTTCCCGCCGGAAAGGCCGCGCTCCCCGCCGTTCTCGACCACCCGCACGTCCGTCAGCTCGGCCCGCAGGCGTGCGAGCAGCGCGGGGTTGTGGTCCACCACGAGGATCGTCTCCAGCGCTGGACGGCGCTGCGCCCGCACCGAACCGACGGCGGCGAGCACGTCGTCCCAGCGCTGCTCGGTGTAGGCGCAGATGACGACGGAGATCGTCAGCGTCGCCGGATCGAGTGGCGCGAGCGCGTCCATCCGGCCCGCCGTCCCTGGGTCCTCTCCCGGCACCGCGTCCCCCGCCTCGTCCCGGTGGCGCCCGGCACCGCCGACCGTCTCGGCTGCCCCACCTGAGCCGACAGCTTGGGCCGCCGGTTCCGGGGGGTCAATCCCGTCGCGCGCGAGCAGCCGGTATCCGTGCGGCCGGCGCGTAGCGTGGTTGGCCGACCGCCCGCCACGAGGAGCCGCGATGCGCCGCACCGCCTGGGCCCTCGCCTGCATCGGCCCCCTCCTGCTCGCCGGGTGCACCGCGGCCGACCCGCCGAGCACGGTCCGCCCCCCGGGACCAGCCTCGCCCCCGCCGGCGGGCTACGTGGAGGAGTTCGACACCCCGGTCCCGCTCGGGCAGTGGCCGGCCGACGGCTCGGCGCCGGCGGCGTACCCGGACTACCTGACCTACCGCGACGGGACCAGCGGGAAGTACTTCCCCTCCGAGGTGCTCAGCGTGCGGAACGGGGTGCTCGACTGGTGGTGCCACGACAGCCAGGCCGCGGCCGTGCTGCCCTTCGGCTACGAGGGCTTCCAGTTCGGCACCTACACCGTGCGCATGCGCACCGACCGGTTCCCCGGCTACCACATCGCCTTCCTGCTGTGGCCCAACGACGACCAGTGGACCCACGAGCTGGACGGGCCGGAGGGGGAGACGACGGCGACGCACCCCTACCCCGCGGTGCTCCAGACGACGGACCCGGCCATCACCTTCGCCCCGGCCCGGACGTCCCGCGTGCCGTACTCCTGGAACGACGCGGAGTTCCACGACTACACGTGGCAGTGGGGCCCGGAGTTCGTCGCGTTCTTCCAGGACGGCGTGGAGGTGACGCGGGTGACCACCAACGTGCCCCAGGAACCGATGCACCCGGTGCTCCAGGTCGAGTTCTCCAACACCCTGCAGGACCCGGAGAAGCCCGACCCGGCCTTCTCCGGGCACGTCTACGTCGACCGGGTCTCCTACGACCCGAGCTACACGGTGCCCGTCCCGGCGCCGTAGCGGCCGACGGCCTCAAGGGCTCCCGGCCTCAGAGCTCGCGGCCGAGGGTGAGCCACTGCGGCGGGACCAGGTCGCCGGTGTCCACCGACCGGTCGGTGAACCAGGGCCGCGGCACGACGACCGGCCGCCCCGGGCGCTCCCCCAGCCACCCTCCCCACCAGCTGAACGAGCTGTTCGCGGCGACCAGCGCGTCGGCCCGGGCGAGCAGCGCGATCAGCTCGAACGCGTCGATCCCCCGGGGCGGCCGGATCGGCACCAGCTCCGGGAAGCCGGTGAACTCCGCCAGCACGTCGTCGACGGCGTCGCTCATCACGTACACCGGACCGTCGATGCCCAGATCCCGGAGGAGCTCCAGCGCCCGGCGGTAGTACCCGCTGGTCGCCAGCCCGTGGAAGGCCTGCACCTGCGGCAGGACGTAGTCACCCCGGCGCACGTTGAGCACGATCGACCCGTCGCCCGGCCGGATCCGGCCGCGCATCTCCTCGTACCAGGACGACGGCGCCGTCAGCCGCAGCATCCGGCTGCGCACCTCCTCGGCCACCGAGTCGAAATAGCGCCACGACTGGAAGAAGCCCAGCAGGGTGGTGCCCACCGGGATGCGCTCGATCCGCGGGTCGTAGGCGAAGGAGGCCTCGGTGAACACCCCGCCGACGGCGCCGTCGAGGCGGCGCCCGACCCACCGCTGCCACCCGTCCGCCGTCGACATCACCGGCAGGCCGCGCAGGATCGGCCGGTGCGCCGCCTCGTCCCCGGGCACCGCGAGCCCGTTGTCGAAGCTGTCCAGGCCGTAGGAGAACCCGTACGGGCGCTGCGGCCGGAGCGGGCCGAAGAACCCGAGGCTGACGTAGTACGGGCAGTCCAGCCGACGGGCCTGGGCCAGGCCGGCCGCGTAGGTGAACAGCTGGTTCCCCAGGCGCTCGACCGGATAGATGGTGATCCCGTCGGGCTGGCGGGCGCGCGCTCCGGCGGCGGCGAGCGCGCGGGCGCGGTCCAGTGCGGCGCGGGGCGAGGACAGCTCCACCATCGGATCGGCTCCAGACATCCGTCGGGGTGCGCGCCGGGACGCCGCAGCCCCCGGACGACCGGGTCCCGGATCATGCCCGCCGGAGGAACCCCTGGGAACCGCCGTCGTCGTGGCGCCCGATCAGGCCGCGGGTGCCCGCCGCGCGCGGCGCAGGCCGTGCAGCACCCAGGGGATGCACAGGGCGGCCAGCCCGGTGCGGACGGCGATCCACCCGGCGTCCTGGGGCAGCAGCACCGACGCCGCCGCCAGCGCGGCGACGCCCACGAGCCCGACCTGCAGCCGGGCGGGGGTGCGCGGCCACACCAGACCGGGCGGCAGCGCCCGCCGCTGCAGCACCGCCTGCACGGTGAACGCGACCGTCGTCGCGGCGGCGGCCCCGACCAGCCCCCACGCCGGGACGACCAGCAGGTTCAGCCCCACGTTGACCGCCGCGGCCACGGCTGTCGCGACCGCGAGCGGCCGGGTGCGCCGGGCGGTGATCAGCGCCCGGCTGCTCGCCAGGCCGGCCACCACCGGGACCGCCGACAGGACCACCAGCAGCACGACCGGCAGCAGCCGCGTCGGCTCGAAGCTCGACGGCGCCACCAGCCGGAGCAGCAGCGGCGCCCCCAGGACGACGCCGAGGATGATCGGTGCCAGCGCCCGGTACAGCTCGTCGCGGGAGCGGCCGATCAACGCCCACCGCTCGGCGTCGTCCCGGACGGCGGCGATCCGCGGCCCCCACGCGTGCCCGGTCAGCGTGAGCACGGTGACCGCCACGAACCCGACCGTGTAGGCCACCTGGTAGCGGCCGGTCTCCGCCGGGCCGAGCAGCCGCTGGATCACCAGGCGGTCGCCGGCGCTGAGCACGATCGCCGACAACCCGGCGAGCATCAGCGGGATCCCCAGCTGCAGCGACCGCCGGAAGACCGGGACGTCGACCAGGCCGCGCCAGTCCGGCCGGGTGAGCGCGACGCCGACGGCCATCGCGAGCACCTGGCCGCCGACCCCGCCCCACGCGTAGACCTCGGCGGTCTTCCCGACCGTGAACAGCAGCACCAGGCCGACGAGCTGGCTGCCCACGGTGGACAGCAGGGTGACCCAGCTGAACGCCCGCAGCCGGTCCTGGGCCATCAGCAGGGCCAGCGTCAGCTGGACGGTGACGGCGGGCAGCGTCCACAGCACGGTCGCCAGGACGAGACCGTCGAAGCCGGCGAACCCGAGCGCCCGGCTCCACAGCGGGCCGGCCACACCCGCCATGAGGGTGGTGGCGGCGGCGATGGCGATGCCGGCGGCGATGAGACCGCGCGCGGCCCGGTCGTCGCCGTCCTCGGCCCGCTGCAGCACCAGCGCCTGGTCCAGTCCCACGATCGACACCACCAGGAGCAGCTGGTGGACGGCGATCGCCGCGGCCATGAGCCCGAACCCGCGCGGCCCCAGCTGGTAGGCGAGCACCGGGGAGACGACGACGGCGCTGAGGAACGGGACGGACGCCACGGCCACGTAGAGCAGCCCGCGGCCGAACAGCCCCGACATCGCACCGGCGGGCGCCGGATCGACCGCCGACGTCATTCCGGAGCCGGAGTGCGCGCCCCGCGGAAGGACGCGTCGATCTCGTCGAGGACCGCCGTGTCGACGGCGGTGCCGAACTTGCGGGCGAAGAACTTCGCCGCGCCGTCCGGCGGGTCCGCGCAGACCCGGCGCAGCATGTCCAGGTCGTCCACGGTGAGCCAGGCCGGGCTCTTCGCGGGCCCGCGCTCCGCCCAGTGGATGACCCAGGCGCCGGCGCGGATCCGCTCCCGCTCCCAGCCGGGCACCAGTGCCGGCGTGTGCAGGACCGAGTACACGAACGTCTCGTCGGGGATCCAGGTGCGCCGCCAGCGCCGGACCAGGTCGGGCCGCCCGTCCAGCACCCGGAGCACCGCCGCCGCGTGGGAGCGGGCCAGCACCTTCGACTGCGAGCCGCCCGCCGGCACCACACCCCGCGGGAGCCGGCGGGGCAGCGGCAGCACGAGGGTCCGCTTCCGCCAGGGGGCGAACCGGTACCGCAGGCGCCCCAGCCCGCCGCCCAGCCCCCACTCCGGAACCGGCATCGGGCGCGACCAGGCGATCGAGCGGCCGGGCAGGCCGGCCAGGGTCCCGGCGATCGCCGCCGACGCCATCAGCGGGTAGTCCGAGCCCGAGAGCAGGGCGACGTGCGTCGCGTCGGTGGCGGCCAGCGCGGCGCGGTAGCCGTCGAGCTCCGCCTCGACGGCGCCCCAGCCACCCCACGGGGTGCTCCGCCGCGGCAGCAGGGTCACCCGGTCCGGCAGGGAGGCGGTCATCCGGTCGTACACGTCCCCCGGCGTCCGCGCGTCGCAGTGCAGGAACACGGGGAAGGGGTCCAGCGCGGCCACGAGGCGGCGGACGTGGACCGGATCGGTGTGCGCGAGGACGACGCAGGCGAGCGGGGCGGCGCCGTCCGGACTGCGGCTGGGCGCGGGATCCATCCGGCACTCCCTCCGGCGTCCGCCCGATTCGCGTCGTCATCACGGTTCCCGGCGGCCGGACCGCCGCCGAGCGGCGGCCAGTGTCACACGTCGCGGCGGCCCAGCGCGCACGAATCGGCTCCACGACGGCTGTTTTGGTGGTGGACTGCGCGGGTGCGGGGGCAGGCCGAGCGCAGCGGGACCCGCCGGTTGCTGCCCGCGTGCGGTCGGGACGTGAACCGGCCCGCCGGCCTGCGCCGACGGCCCTCCCGAGCTCCGGGCGGGCACCGGTGACCACCCGGCACCTGCCCTCGATCGCGCCCCCGACCCCGCGGCCCGGGGCCGGCGCGGAGGCGGGCACCGGGTCGGGCCGCCGCCCGCCGGTCACCCTGCCGCCGCAGCCCACGGCCGTGGACCGATGGCTGACCGCGGCGATCGTCCCGTCGTCGGTGCTGGCGCTCGTGGTCGTGGCCGGCTTCCCGACCGCGACCGGCTCCGTCGGCACCGCCGTCCGGGGGCTCGTGCTGCTCGCCTTCTGGCTGGTCGCGCCCGGGGCCGCCGTCCTGATCCGGCTGCGCATGGCACCGATGACGAAGCTGGCCCAGGTGCCCCTGGTGGGGCTGGCCGTCCTCGTCGGCCTGTCCACGGCGGGCGCGTGGGCCGGCGTCTGGGAGCCGGGCCTCGCGACGGCGGCGGTCGCGGTCGCGAGCATGGCGTCGGCCGGGGTCTCGATGTCGCGCGGCACGGCGCCGCCGGTGGCCCCGCACCTGGCCCGGCCACGCCGCTCCACCGTGCTCCTCGGCCTCGGGCTGCTGGTCTCCGTCGGGCTGTGGGCGGGGTCGATCCCCGCGATCCGCGACGCGGAGCCCTCGGTCTTCGGCCTGCTCGTGTCCGGTCCGCCGACGTTCGCCGCCGCGCTGCTCGGGGTCTGGATCGTCCTGCTGATCGCCCTGCGGCTGCGCCGGGTGGGGATGAGCGCGCTCGCCGCGGCCGCGCTGCTGCTCCTCCTGCGGGCGACGGCGTCGGTGGCGGCGCCGGTGCCCATCGCCGCCTGGACGTACAAGCACATCGGCGTCGTCGGCACCCTGCAGCAGAGCCGGGAGGTGCTCGGCGGCACCGACATCTACATGAACTGGCCGGCGATGTTCGCCGGGGCCGGCTGGTTCAGCGACTCCAGCGGCGTCGCCGTCATCGACCTGGCCCGGTGGATCACCCCGCTCGTGCACGTGCTGATCGCGCTCCAGGCGGCGGCCCTGGCCCGCGCGCTCGGCTCGTCGGCGACCGGCGCGACCGCCGCCGCGGCCCTCGTCGTCGCGTTCAACTGGGTCGGGCAGGACTACTTCTCCCCCCAGGCCCTGGCGATGTGCCTCGCCGCGGGGATCCTGGTGCTGCTCGTCCAGTCGCGCACGAGCCCCGCCGGCGCCGTCCTCGCCCTCGGGCTCTTCGCGGTCGTGACCGCCACCCACCAGCTCACCCCGTTCTGGCTGGTCGCCCTCGCGGTGGCCCTGACCGTCCTGGGCCGGGCGCCGTGGTGGCTGGCGCCGGCCATGGCGCTGGTGCTGGCGGCGTACGTCCTGTCCCGGATGGAGGCGGTCGCCGCCTACGGGCTGATCAGCGGCTTCGACCCGATCGGCAACGCCGGGAACAGCCTCCCGCCCGTGACCGCCCCCGGCAGCGAGCTGGGCAGCCTGGTCGCCCGCGGCACCGCCTTCCTGATGTGGGGCTCGACGCTGCTCGTCCTCCTGGCGCGGATCCCCGGCCACGGCCTGCGGGGGCTGTGGCGCTCGGAACGGATCGTCGTGGCGGGCGCGCTCGCGTTCTCCCCGTTCGTCCTCCTGGCCGCGCAGAGCTACGGCGGCGAGGCGAGCCTGCGGGTCATCCTCTACTCCTCCGTCGGCTGCGCCGCGGTGCTCGGGCCGGCGCTGGCCGGCCTGCTGCAGGCCCGCCTGCTGTGGGCGACCGTGGGAGTCGCCTGGGCGCTGGTGGCCGCGGCGCTGACGGCGCAGTCGTCCTTCGGCCTCTGGTCGGTGAACCTGATGCGGGAGGAGGACGTCGCCACCGCCGGCTGGCTGGCCGAGGAGACGCCGGACGCCGTGGTGATCTCCCCGCTGGCCAACTGGCCGGGCCGCGCCTCGGTGGACTACCTCGACTTCTACGACCAGGACGCGCCGCTGGACGTGCTGCTCGTCGGCGTGAACCCCGACACCGACCCGCAGATCACCCTCCAGGTCCGGCCGCTCACCGACCTGCGGCTGGAGAACCTCGTCGACCTCCTGCCGGACGAGCCGACGTTCATCGTCTTCACCGCGGCCCAGCGCGCCTGGGACGCCTACTACGCCACCTTCCAGCCGGGCGGCTACCAGAACCTGCTCGACGACCTGGCGGAGAACCCGGACTGGCGCGTCGTCGAGCACACCGGTGACCTGTGGGTCTACGAGTACCTGCCCCGGAGGAACGGGTGACTGCCGCGCCCGCGGGAGCGCCGCGCATCGCCTACTTCATCACCTCCTACCAGTCACCGGAGCAGCTGAGCCGGCTGCTCCGGACCCTCCGGGCGGCGCAGCCGACGGCGGAACTCGTCGTCCACCACGACGTCTTCGCCGGCCCGATCGACCCGGGCACTGTCGCCGAGGTCGGCGGCCACCTGCACACCAGCCCGCACCCGATCGTGTGGGGCGACATGTCCCTGGACCGCAGCCGCTGGCGGGTGATGCGCTGGGCCCTCGAGAACCTCGAGTTCGACTGGCTGGTGCTCCTGTCGGAGCAGGACTACCCGATCGCCCGGCTGGACCGCTTCGCCGAGCGGCTGCGCCGCAGCGGGGTGGACGCCGTCCTGGACGCCGTCCCGATCACGGAGCTGCCGGACGCGGAGGCACGCCTGGACTGCCACCGCCGGTACGACTACCAGTACGTGCCCCTGCCCGCCTGGCACCTCACCCGCGCCTGGCCGCCACGGCTGCGGGGCGCGGTGCGGCGGGCGCGCGACCTGCTCTACGGCGCGATCGCGCGGTCCCAGGGCCTGGTGCACGTGTTCAAGCTGCCGGACGCCCTCGGCCTGCCCAACCGCGTCGGGCTGCGCGCCGGGTCGAGGAGCCCGTTCACCGCCGCGTTCCCGTGCTGGTGGAGCTCCGCCTGGTACGCGCTGTCCCGGCGGGGCGTGGCCCGGCTGCTGGAGCTGGTCGAGGCGGATCCCGGCCTGATGGCCTACTACGAGCGCACGATCATCCCGCTGGAGTCGGTGGTGGCGACCCTGCTGTGCAACGCCCCCGACGTGCCGGTGGAGCGGGCGTCCCTGCACGCCATCCGGTGGAGCGCCGTGGAGACGGGGCGGCCGGACCTGCTCGCCGACGGCGACGCGGCGCAGCTGCTCGGCTCCGGCCTCTTCTTCGCCCGCAAGTTCGACCCGCGCGCCACTGCGCTGCTCGACGAGCTCGACCGGCACGTGCTGCGAGACGCCGACGGCCCGGCCCTCTCCCCCGCCGAACCGGCAGGGGGCTGACCGTGCCCGGCGACCCCGAGCGGGGGCCCGTGTCCGTGGTGGTGTGCACGCTCGGCCGGGAGCCCCGGCTGCGCGGGACGGTCCGGGCCGTCCTGGACCAGACGCATCCCGACCTGGAGCTCGTGGTCGTGGACAACGACCCCGCGTCCGGCCGCACGGCCGCGCTGCTGTCCGGCGTCGCCGACGAGCGGCTGCGGCTCGTCACGCAACCCACCCGCGGGCTGTCCGCGGCGCGCAACGCCGGGCTCGCCGCGGCGCGGGGCGGCGTCGTCGCCTACACCGACGACGACGCCGTCCCCGATCCCACCTGGATCGCCGAGCTGCTCGACGTGCTGGACGCCGACCCCGCCGGGACCGTCGCCTGCGTCACGGGCCGGGTGCTCGCCGCCGAGACGGCGACGGCCGAGCAGGAGTGGTTCGAGGACGCCGGCATCTTCGACAAGGGCACCGAGCGGACGGTCTGGGCGCTGGATCCCGCGCCGTCCGGCCTGGGCACACCAGGCACGCACTCACCGTTCTTCCCGTACACCGCCGGGGAGTTCGGCAGCGGCAACAACATGGCCTTCCGCACCGAGGCCCTGCGCGCGATCGGCGGCTTCGACGAGGCGCTCGGGGCGGGCACCCCGGCCCGGGGCGGCGAGGACCTCGACATCTACCGGCGCGTGATCCTGGCCGGCCGGACGCTGGTCTACACGCCGTCCGCCGTGGTGCGGCACCACCACCGGGAGAGCACCCGGGCGCTCCGGGTGCAGATGTTCGGCTACGGCGTCGGCATGGCCGCGGGCCTCACGAAGCTGCTGGCCCACGGCGGCCGGCCGGCGCTGGCGGTGCTCCGCTGCGTCCCGCGCGGGCTGCACATGCTGCTCTGGCCGACGTCGGCGCGGAACGCCAAGCTGCCGGCGGAGACCTCGCGCCTCCTGGTGGCGCTGGAGCTGGCCGGCTACCTGGCCGGGCCGCTGCTGTACGCGCGCAGCGCCGCCCGGGTGCGCAGCCGGCGGCGTGCCCCGCGCGGTGCCGTCGAGGGCGGACGGCGGTGAGCGCCCTGCTCGCCACCGGGAACCGGCGGGCCGCGGTGCCCCCTGCCGTGCCCGTCCTGCTGTACCACGCGATCACGGACACGCCGGGGCGGCAGATCGCGCCCTACTCGGTCTCCCCGGCCGTCTTCGCCGAGCACCTGTCGCTGCTCGTCGGGGCGGGGTTCCGGTGCGTGCCCTTCGGCGCCCTGATGAGCGGGCGGGGTGGACCCGACGGGTGGCGCGGGGACGAGCGGATCGCGGTGATCACCTTCGACGACGGCTACGCGGACTTCGCCACGGCCGCGCTGCCCGCGCTCCAGGCGCGCGGACTGCCCTCGACGCTGTACGTGACGACCGGCTGGCTGGCGGGGTCGCCGGTGCGGGAACCGGGGCCGGAGGACCGCATGCTCGCCTGGGGCCAGCTGCCCGAACTGGTCGAGGCGGGGGTGGAGCTGGGGGCACACAGCCACAGCCACCCGCAGCTGGACACCCTCGGCGGCGGCGCGCTCCGCGACGAGCTGAGCACCCCGCGGCGGCTCCTGGAGGACGCCCTGGGCCGGCCCGTGACGACGTTCGCCTATCCGCACGGCTACCACGGGCCGCGGGTGCGCCGGCTGACCGAGGAGGCCGGGTACGCGTCCGCGGCGGGGGTGCGCAACGCGGTGTCCCGGCCCGGGGAGCACCCGTTCAGCGTGTCCCGGCTGATGGTGACCCGCGATCTGACGCCGGCCCGGTTCTCGGCCTGGCTGGAGGGGCGGGACGGCCGGCGGAGCACCCACCGCGAGGCCCCGGCGACGACCGGCTGGCGCGCCTACCGGCGGGCGAGGGCCGTCGTCCGCCGGCGGCCCGGATCGGACTACCGGTGACCGGCTTCCGTCCCCGGCGCGTGCTGTCGGTCGACCTCGCCACCCACGAGCTCGAGTACCCCGACCCCGGTTCGCGGCCCGGCCACCCCCTGGCCCGGGTCCTCGTCCAGCACGGCGGGGAACCGGTCGGGATGGTGGAGGTCGAGGCCCCCGACAGCGACGTCGTCCGGGCCGCGGCCGAGCGGACCTGGGCGGAGCTGCGGCCGCAGCTGTCCACCGTGCTGCGCGAGCAGGGTCTCCGGCCGCCGGAGACCCTGGCCGACGTCGGGCCGGACGCGCCGGCGCCGTCCCCGGCCGGGACGCCGGCCGCCGGTCCGCCGGCCACGGTGACCATCGCCAGCTTCCGCAACGTCGACTCCACCGTCGCCACCGTGCGCCGGGTGCTGGAGAGCGCGTACTCGCCCTTCGAGGTGGTCGTGGTCGACAACGACGTCGACCCCGCGCCCCTCGCGGCCGCGCTGGGCGCCGCCTTCGCCGGCGAGGAGCGGGTGCGCTGGGTGCACGAGCCCCGGCAGGGACTGTCGTTCGCCCGCAACGCCGGTCTGGCGGCCGCACGCGGGGAGATCATCGTCTTCACCGACGACGACGTCCGGGTGGACCGGCAGTGGCTGGCCCGGCTGGTCGCCGCGTTCGACGCGGCCGACGACGTCGGCTGCGTGACCGGGGCCATCATGCCGGCCGAGGTCGAGACCCAGCCGCAGCTGTGGCTGGAGGAGTTCGGCGGCTTCCACAAGGGCTTCCGGCGGCAGGTCTTCGACACCGGCGACCACCGCCACGGCAGCCCGCTGTACCCGTACAACGCCGGCCTGTTCGGCTCGGGGGCGAACATGGCGTTCCGGACGGAGACGGTCCGGGGCCTGGGCGGGTTCGCCGTCGACCTCGGCGCGGGCACCGTCGCGCACGGCGGCGAGGACCTCGACATCTTCCAGCGCACCGTCTCCGCGGGGCACACGCTGGTCTACGAGCCGGCCGCGCTGATGTGGCACAGCCACCGGCGGTCCTACGAGGCGCTGCGCCGGCAGATGTTCCGCTACGGCGTCGGGCTGTCGGCCACCGTCACCAAGTGGATGCTCGACGACCGCCGGACGGCGGCGGCCGTCCTCCGCCGCATCCCGCTGGGCGTGCGCTACCTGCTGAGCCCCGGCTCGAAGAAGAACCTCGGCAAGTCGACGACGTTCCCGCCCGTCCTCACCCGGCTGGAGCTGCTCGGCGTCCTCTGCGGCCCCGTCGCCTACCTGCGCAGCCGTCGTCGGGCCCGCGCGGTGCTGTCCGGCAGGCGCTGACCCGCCGGCTCTGCCCTCCGGCCGCACCGGATCGGTCCCGCGCCGGATCGGTCCCGCGCCGGATCGGTCCCGCGCCGGATCAGTCCTCCGGTCGCCCGACGGCGACGGGCGCGACCGCGGGCGCGACGGCGACGGGCGCGACGGGGACGGGCGCACCCGCGGGCGCGACGGCGACGGGGGCGGCCGCAGCGGGCGGGGTCACGGCCCGGCTGCGTCCACCGCCCCCGAAGGCCCGGCCCACCTGCCCCGAGAACCGGTGCGCCGGGGCCTCGACGAGCCGGTAGAAGACGGCCGAGGCGAGCACCGCGAGCGGCAGCCCGATCCCCAGGATGACGGCGGGATTCGTGGTGGCGAGCACGACGGCCAGGCTCACCAGGACGGGCTCGTGCACCAGGTAGAGGCTGAACGAGCGCCGGCCGATCCATTGGCTCACCCGGAATTCGCCGACGCGCACCGCGCCGGGGCTGTAGAGGAAGGCGCACACCACCAGGGCCGCCCCCGCCACGCTGAGCGGGGTGGCGATCATGGGCGCGACCGGGGAGGGCAACCACGAGGTCTCGACGAGCAGCAGCGCGACGACGAGCAGCAGCCCCCACGCCCACGTCCGCATCCCGCGGAGCAGCCGGCCGACCTCCTCGCGGTGTGCGGCCAGCAGGGTCCCCAGCCCGAACATCGGGAGGTAGACGAGCCAGGCGGTCAGGGTGCTCTCACCCAGTGCGGTCAGCCCCAGCAGCGCGAGCGCCAGCACCGGGGCCAGGAACCGCACCCTGCGGGAGAGGGCGGCGAGCAGGACGTACACCGGCAGGAGCAGGGAGAAGTACACCTCCCACTGCAGGGACCAGAGCGGGCTGTTGAGCATCGTCGTCCACTCGAGCAGCGACAGGTCGTGCTGCAGCCCGTCCCGCGTGAGGGGCATGTCGTGGGCGTTGATCCACCAGCTGGCGCCCGGCCTGCTCTCCCGGGGGAACAGGAAGTACAGCCCCACCGCGACCGCGAGAGAGGCCCACACCGGGAGGTAGAGCCGCACCAGACGGCGCGGGTAGTAGCCCAGCCAGGACGGCCGCGGCCGCCGCAGGAAGGGCAGCGTCAGCACGAAGCCCGACAGCACGAAGAACAGGTACACCGCCTGGGGCCCGGCCCAGAACAGGTGCAGCGGCGTCTCCGCCGCCCACCAGGACCAGTGGCCCTCCTCGATGCCCACGTCCCCGGCGAGGACGGGCGCGGCCATGCCGGCGTGGAACACCACCACGACGACGGCCGCGAACCCGCGCAGGCCGTCGAGCGCCGCGTACCGCTGAGCGCGCACAGGTCCTCCCGCCTCGGTGCGAGGTGCGAGACCCGGCGCCCGGACGGCGTTCAGGACCGGTCCGTACCGGTGCGCGGGCCGGCCTCGTGCTGCAGCCGGCCGGCCTCCGGCGGGGCGACGGCGACGTTGTCGAGGAACACGTGGGTGCGGCGCACGCCCTTGCCGTTGATCCGCTCGACCAGCAGGGCCCGGAGCACCCGGCCCCCGTCCCGCCAGGTGTCGAGGTTGCTGGTGCCGTGCAGGCGCTGGAACTCGAAGCTGGGCACCTCGGTGACCCGCATCCGGGCCTTGGCCATCCGGGTGTTGATGATCGTCTCGATCTCGAACCCGTCCCCCCAGAGCCGGCCGGCCTCCTCCGCCGGCCGGGGATCGATGTCCAGCGCCTCCAGGCAGTGAGTCCAGAAGGCGTTGTAGCCGTAGCAGAGGTCGGTGTACCGGGTGCCGAACAGGACGTTCGCGGCCCGGTTCAGCCAGCGGTTGCCCCACGACCGCACCCGCGTGATGTCGCTGCTCCCGCCCCCGTTGGCGAAACGGGTGCCCTTCGCGAAGTCCGCACCGGTCATCAGTGCCTCGACGAAGCGGGGGATCTCGCGCGGGTCGGCCGATCCGTCGGCGTCGAGCATCACGACGATGTCACCGGTCGCACGGGCGAAGCCGCAGGCCATGGCGTTGCCCTTGCCGGCGCGGTTCTGCAGGACGACGCGGACCCCCGGCCGCAGGGCACGGGCGACGTCGATCGTGTCGTCCACGCTGCGGCCGTCCACCACGATCACCTCGTGGAGGTCCGCGGGCAGGTGGGCGAAGACCGTGGGCAGGTTCTTGGCCTCGTTCAGGGTGGGGATGACGACGCTCACCCGGGGCATGGCATGCCGGCGGGCCTCCCGCGCGGGGAAGGCGGACACCACCGCGTCGACGTGGCGCTGCTCCGGAATCGCAACGTGCTGCTGCTGGTTCATGACTCGACCTCGTGTCGTGTGCTGCTCGGTGTCTCGGCTGGTCCGACGGGGCGTCCCGCGACGCTGCGGGAGCCGGTGTCCTCGGTGACGTCACCGGAGGACCGGGGCGGACCACGCTGTGGCCCTGCGGGCTGATCGGTTGTCTGTGCGGAGCCCCCCGGTGGGCGGCCCTGCCGGTGGCGTCCTGCTCGCGGTCCGGGCGTGCCGTGGGCACACGTCCGCCGGCCGGACGCGGGACGGGTTCAGTCCGGGCGGGAACCCGGATCCGCGGCACCGCCGACGACTGCCTCTGCGGCGCCGACCACGACGTCGCCCGGAGCCAGTGCAGGGGGGCCGGCGATGTCGCCGGTCAGGATGGCGTGGACGAGACCCCACGACCCGTGGTTCCCGCCGCCCGAGGCCGACGCGCTGGGCGCGTTCGCGCTGCTCGGTGCCACGGGCGCCGGGGGCGGCATCGGCGCAGGCGCCCGGCTCCGCGGCGGCAGCGCCGCCCCGCCGATCGGGCCGGGATCGGCTGCTGCGCCCGCCTGGGTCACCGAGGTGGCCGCCCGGCCGGGGTCGTTCCCGCCGGCCCGCATCTGGATGCGTCGGCCGGTGTAGCCGTCGGGTGCGGGGGGCGCGGCGCCCGAACTGTGCGCGCTCCGCTTGGGGCCGTCCTCCGCGGCCATGGGCCGCTCGAGGTCCGGCGCGACGGGTGCCCACGGCGCGGGCGGGACCGGCGTACTGGACGGGGCCAGGGACGCCGCGGTCGTGCCGTCCGGCGTCCCGCTCTTCTTCGCGTCGCCCGGCTTGCCCCCGGCCACCGGATCCGCCTTCGCCGTGTCCCCGCTCGCCGCATCCACGATCGGGACATCCACGGTCGGGACATCCACGGTCGGGACGACCTCGCCGGTCGTCCCGGCCGTCGCCGCACCCTGGCCCGGCGTGACGTCCGGGGTGCTGCTCCCCGGCTTCGCCTTGCCCGGCGTGACGGCGTCGGGCTCGCCCTGGTCCGACGCGACGGCGTCCGGCTCGCCCTGGCCCGGGGTGACACCGCTCGGGGTGACGTCCGGCTCGCCCTGGCCCGATGCACCCTGTCCCGTTGACCCCTGGCCCGATGCACCCTGGCCCGGAGTGACGATGTCCGGCGTGCCGACGCCTGGCGCGCTCTGGCCCGGAGTGACGATGTCCGGCGTACGACGCCTGGCGCGCTCTGGCCCGGAGTGACGATGTCCGGCGTGCCGACGCCCGGCGCGCTCTGGCCCGGCGCGCTCTGGTCCGGCGCGCTCTGGTCCGGGGTGACGTCCGGCTTGCCGCCGCCCGGCGTGCCCTGGCCCGGCGTGCCGTGGACCGGCGTGCCGTGGCCCGGCGTGACGTCCGGCGTGACGTCCGGCGTGCCCTGGCCCGGGGAAACCCCACCCGGAGCGACGTCCGGCTTGCCGCCGCCCGGCGCACCCTGGCCGGGAGCGACGACGCCCGGCGTGCCCTGGCCCGGGGAAACCCCACCCGGAGCGACGTCCGGCTTACCGCCGCCCGGTGCACCCTGGCCGGGAGTGACGACGCCCGGAGTGCCCTGGCCCGGCGTGACGTCCGGCTTGCCATGGCCCGCCGTGCTGGCGTCCGGCTTCCGCTGGCCGGGCGTGACCTCCGGCTTGCCCTGGCCGGCGTTGCCGCTGTCCGGCTTGCCCTGGCCGGCGTTGCCCTCCGGCGAGACGACGTCCGATTGTCCGGCGTCCGGCACGGGGGCCGGCGCGGGAGGGCCGGGCGCCGTTGCGCCGGACCCTGCGCCGGCGGGTCGCGGCGTCGGCCCTGGGTCGGCCGGTGGCGGCCCGGGGTGCGGGCTCTTCGGTCCAGCGGGCGGATGCTGCACTGCCGCGGCCGCACCCTGCCCAGGTGTCGGACCAGCCGCGTGACCCGGTGACGGAACGGCACCGTTCGCGACCGGATCGCCGCTCGCGGCAGCGCCGGTGGCGAGGGCGACGAGGAGCGCCCACATTCCGGCCAGGAGGACCGCGGCCAGGAGGATCCGTCGCTCCCACGCCGTCCGCCGGGTGTGCGCAGCGGCACCGGGCAGCGACACGGCGGTGCCGTGCGCTCCCTCGGTCGTGCGGCTGCTGCGCACCTCGTACCTCCTGGGTACCTCCGGCCGGGTGCTGAGCGATCCTCGTGGGAGGTCGGGTCCACCCGTCCGGACCGGAGGGTTTCGTCGGACACGACGAAGGGGAACAACCTTGGCCCCGCACCTCTGAGAAGTGCGCCACTTCCCGGGCGTCCCTCACCATCGGTAACCGCGCCCGCCTGCTGCGGAGTGGAACGCACTCGTTCGGAAGCGCCGGGAAGGGCCGTCACCGGCGACCGGGTCCCGGGTCCGCAGTTCCCGGCGCGCGATCCCTCGTGGTCAGAGCCCCTGGTCGCCGGGCGCATCGCCGGCGATCCACTCCAGCAGCCGGCGCAGACCGGCCTTCGGCTCCACGGCCGGCCGGTAACCGAGCGTGGTGGCGGCGTGCGAGATGTCGGCCGAGGCCGCGCGGACGTCGCCGGCCCGGAAGTGGCCGGAGGTCAGGGGCTCCGGGGCTCCCGTCTCGTGCGCCAGGAACTCGGCCATCTCCTGCAGGCTCACCGCGCGGCCCGAGCCGATGTCGGCCAGCAAGGGCTCGCTACCGGAGCGGCCCAGGCAGCTCTGCAGAGCGGCGACCACGTCGTCGACGAAGACCAGGTCCCGGATGATCTGGCCGCCCTCGTACACGTCGATCTGCTCGTGGGCGAGGGCCTTGCGCGCGAAGAGGCTCATGATCCCGGTGTAGGGGTTCGAGAGCGACTGACCCGGCCCGTACACGTTCTGCAACCGCAGCACGGAGAAGCGCGACCCCATGGCCACGGTCCAGGCACCGAGGATGTGTTCCTGGGCCAGCTTGGTCGCGGCGTAGACGTTGGTCGGCCGGGGCTCGGTGGTGGCGGCGGCGTGCGGCAGGGGCGCGACGGCCCGCAGCCCCGCCGTCGGCGGTTGGGGGTCCCACTGCCCCGCCTCCAGCTGGGCCGCCGAACGGGGAGCGGCGTAGTACGTGCTGCCGTCCGAGGCCGACCACCGACCCTCGCCGTAGACCGCCCGCGAGGAGGCGAGGACGACGTGCTCCGGCACGTGCCCCGCACGGGCGAGGGCGTCGAGCAGCTCCGTCGTCCCGACCACGTTGACCCGGCCGTGACGGCTGGCCTGGGTGAGCGACTGGCCCGTCCCCGTCTCCGCGGCGAGATGGACGACGACGTCCGGGGTGCAGAGCCGGAGCAGGGCGTCGCACTGGCTCGCGCTCGTGACGTCCACCGGGTACCGCACCGCGGCCTCGGGGGTGTCGGCCGGCCATCCGCGGCCGTCGTGCACCTGGGGGTGCAGGACGTCGGCGATGACGACCTCGTGCCCCTCGCCGACCAGCCGGGACGCCAGCCGGGATCCGATGAAGCCGGCCCCGCCGGTGATGAGCACGGTCTGTGGCGCCACGAGCATCCTCCCCTTCGAGCCCGTGCCGGCTCACCTCGCCGCGCGAGGAGTGCGCCGGGCCGGAGCCTCAGGTGGAGGGGTAACGGACTTCCGGAACGCCGTCAACGGCCTCGCGCACCGGGACCGGAGACGCACCCGCAGCCGACCGGCCGGCGCGAGCGGGTGAACCGAGGCGCAGACAGCCGGAGCTTCCCCGCCCGCAGCGTCCCGTTGGCGGGAGGACACCGTGATGGATGTTCACTGGTAGCGTTCCACCAGTGCGGACCACGATCGACAGCCTCGGCAGGATCGTCGTGCCGAAGGCCCTGCGGGACGCTCTGGGGCTCACGCCCGGCTCGACCCTCGACGTCAGCCGATACGGAGCAGGCCTGCAGCTGATCCCGGCCGGGCGTACGGCGCGGCTCGTCGAGGTCGACGGTGCGCTGGTGGCCGACTCGTCCACCGCGGTCACCGACGACGACGTGTTCGGGCTCCTGGACTCCGGCCGCCGGTGACGCGACTGGCCTTCGACACCAGCGCCGCCGTTCCGTTGCTGCTGCGCTCCCACACCGCACACACCGCCGTCCGGCGCCACGCGGCCGGGCGGTCGCTGGTCCTGACGACCCATTCCCTGGCCGAGACGTACTCGGTGCTCACCCGTCTCCCCGGGGACGCCCGCGTGGCAGGGGACGATGCCGCCCGGCTGCTGGAGGCCACCTTCGACACCGTGCTCGAGGTGCCGGCCGCGGAATCGACCGGCCTACCGCGCGTGCTCGCTCCGCTGGGGATCGCCGGGGGCGCCGTCTACGACGCCCTGGTGGGTCTCGCAGCGCGGGCGGGTGACGTTCCGCTGGCCACCCGCGACGCCCGCGCCCTGGGTACCTACACCGGTCTCGGGGTCCGCCTCGAGATCATCGAGGGGACCTGATCGGCCGGCCGTGCCTCAGCGGCTGACCGACGGCGCGTGCCCGTTCTCCCGGGCCGCGAGCCGCTCCCGCTGCGGGACGACGGTGTACTTCGGGTCGCGGGCGCTGGCCATGCCGGCGTCGAAGACGCCGAAGCGGGTGAGCAGCGAGCCGGCCGCCAGGAGCGTTCCTGACGCAACCGCCCCCAGCCGGGTACGCCCGGCCACGACGGTGAGACCGGCGCCCGCGGCGGTGCACGTCCTCGCCGCCCGCATCAGCTTCCCGGCCCGCCCCTCGTGGTACGGCTCGGAGACGATGCTCTCGTCGTTCTCCACCTGGTGCACCACCGCGAGCTCGAGCGCAGCGCCGGCGACGGCCATCTTCCGCGCCGGGCCCGCCTCCTCCACCGGCGTGAAGGCCATGCACAGCCCCCCACCGGCGGCCATCGCCGAACCGGCGAACACGAACGGCAGCTTGGTGTGGAACTCGTGCCACGACGGCACCGCCGTGTTGCTCAGCAGCACCGCCGTGTAGGTGGCCATCGGCCCCCCGAACAGCCCGCCCACGATCCCGCCGAACCGCTTCAGCCGCGGGAACCAGCCCAGCAGCTCCACCGCCGCCGTCGCCCCGGCCGCCGCACTGAACGGCGACAGGATGTAGGTGCCCACCGACAACGGCGACGTCGGCTTGAACACCCGCAGCATGTGCAGGAACCGCTCCGGCCGACCCAGGTCGTGGATCAGGAAGCCCACCGAGGCGATCGACCCACCACCGGCCACCAGCCGCGCCGCCCGGGTCAGCGCCGGCCGCCCGGACAGGTCCGCCATCGCGCCCAGCACCGCCGACGAACCCGCGGCTCCACCGAGGAACAGGTACAGCGGCACGTCCGGGGTCTTCCACACCGGCGGCTTGATGATCGGCCGGCCGTAGTAGGAGGTGAACTCGGCCTCGTCGACCATCGCGATCTCGGCGTTGCGCCCGCGTCGTCCGCCCTTGCGGCGCCGCTTCTGGCTCTTCTGCGCCGGCGGCCCGTCCGCGCGCCGCCAGCCGGCGCCGGGCGTGGTGATTCCCTGCGTCATGTCAGCGCCTCCGCGAGCCGAGGACCGCCGACAGCGCGACCCCCACCATCATCGCCGCGCCGGTGGCGGCCGCCTTCCACATGGCCGGCAGGTCCCGGGTGGTGACGACCGGGTCCGGCGGCAGCCCGTACACCTCAGGCTCGTCGAGCAGCAGGAAGAACGCGCCCGCTCCCCCGACGCCGTCGTCCTCGTCCCGCCCGTACAGTCGCGCCGTCTCCACGCCCTGCTCCTGCAGCGTGGCCAGCCGGGCGTCGGCCCGGGCCTGCAGCTCGTCGAGGTCGCCGAACTGGATGGACTGCGTCGGGCACGCCGTGGCGCACGCCGGCTGCAGCCCGTCGGTGAGCCGGTCGTAGCACATCGTGCACTTGAAGACCCGGCCGTCGTCCTTGCGCTGGTCGATCACCCCGTACGGGCAGGACGGCACGCAGTAGCCGCAGCCGTTGCAGATGTCCTGCTGGACGACGACGGTGCCGAACTCGGTGCGGAACAGCGCCCCGGTCGGGCAGACGTCGAGGCAGCCGGCGTGCGTGCAGTGCTTGCAGACGTCGGAGCTCATCAGCCAGCGGATCTGCTTGTCCGCCCCCGTCTGGCCGGTCTGCGGGTCGAACTCGGCGAGCGCCTCGGCGTTGAGCACGCTGGCCTGCGCCTTGGCGGTGGTGTCGACGTCCCCGGTGTCCGGTGCTCCCAGCTGCGGCACGTCCGGCCGGTTCTTCGCCCCGGGCAGGCCGACGGCCGGCATCGGCAGGTCGACCACGCGGGTCTGCTCGATGAAGGCCACGTGCCGCCACGAGTTGGCGCCGAGCATGCCGGTGTTGTCGTAGGACATCCCCGACATCCCGATGGCGTCGCGCTTGCCGTCCGCGTCGTCCATCGGGAGGGTGTTCCACTCCTTGCAGGCCACCTCGCAGGCCTTGCAGCCGATGCAGACCGAGGTGTCGGTGAAGAAGCCGACCCGCTTGGGGTGCTCCTCGACGTAGCCGGCCTCGGCCGACACGTCGGGCAGCGGCCCGAACAGCCGGTTCTTCGGATCGTTCTGGCTGAGCCCCGGGCTCGCCGAGCTGATCGAGGTCATGCCGCGTCCTTCACCCTCATGTCGCCGTCCTCCCTCACCGGGAGTCGTCCTCCCCCACCGCCCACCATGAGGGAGGACGCGCCACGATCAGGGAACCTGATCCCAGCCGCGGTCACAGCGCGGACCCTTCGCCCGCGGCGACGTCCACGGGATCGCGGCCGTTCACCCCGACCCGGCCCGAGTCCACCCCGGCCCGCCGTCGGTAGGCCTCCACGAACTCCAGCAGCTCCGGCCCGCGGGGGCGCCGGCCCGGCCGGATGTCGCAGGTGGACACCTTCGACTCCTGGATGTGGGTGTTGGGGTCCATCACGATGCCCAGCAGGTCGTTGGCGGCGTCGCCGGTGGAGATGCCGGTGTAGGACCAGTGGTACGGCATGCCGATCTGGTGGACGACGGTGCCGTCGCGCAGCCTGATCGGCCGCACCCGCTCGGTGACCAGCACCTTCGCCTCGACCGCCGTCCGCGCGCTGACCAGCGTGGCGTAGTCGTTGTGCGTCAGGCCGCGCAGCTCCGCGAGCTCCGGGCTGACCTCCACGAAGAACTCCGGCTGGAGCTCGGCCAGGTAGGGCAGCGTGCGGCTCATCCCGCCGGCGGTGTGGTGCTCGGTCAGCCGGTAGGTGGTGACGGCGAACGGGAAGACGTCGCTGCGGCTCGGGTTGGCCCGGTTCCACGGGCCCTCGATGATCTCCAGCGTCGGGTTGGCCTGCTGCTTGTACAGGCCGTTCTCGACGACGGACTCGGCCGGCTCGTAGTGCGTGGGCAGCGGCCCGTCGACGACGCCGGCCGGCGCGAACAGCCACGCCTTACCGTCGCCCTGCATGACGAACGGGTCGTTGCCGGCGAGGGCGTCCTGCGCCCTGGCGCCGTCCGGGGGCACGTAGTCCGGCCGCTTGGTCTTCTCGAAGTCGGGGACGTCCAGGCCGGTCCACTCGCCGGCGTCCTCGTCCCACCAGACGTACTTCTTGCGCTCGCTCCACGGCTTGCCGTCGGGGTCGGCCGAGGCGCGGTTGTAAAGCATCCGGCGGTTGAGCGGCCAGGCCCAGCCCCACTCCGAGGCGACGGCGCCCTGCTCCTTGGCCGGCTTCCGGCGGGCGGCCTGGTTGACCCCGTCGGCGTAGACGCCGGTGTAGATCCAGCAGCCGCCGGACGTCGAGCCGTCGTCCCTCATCTGCATGTAGCTGTTCAGCAGCTCGCCGTCGGGGCCGAAGCCGTTGATCTCGCGCAGCACGGCGTCGGCGCTGGGGTCGGCCGTCTCGCCCTCGACCGGGTAGTCCCAGGTGAGGTCGAGCAGCGGCCGGTCGCGGGGATCGGTCGAGTCCTTCAGCCGGTCGCGCAGGATCCGGCCCAGGTGGAAGAAGAACCACAGGTCGCTGCGGGCGTCGTTCGGCGGCTCGACGGCCTTGTGCCGCCACTGCAGCACCCGCTGGGTCTGGGTGAACGTGCCTTCCTTCTCCACGTGCGTGGCCGCCGGGACGAAGAAGACCTCGGTGCCGATCGTCTCGGGGGACATCTCCCCCGTCTCGATCTCCGGGCCCTCCTTCCAGAAGGTCGCCGACTCGATCATCTGCAGGTCGCGGACGACCAGCCAGTCGAGGTTGGCCAGCCCGAAGCGGTTCATCCGGCTGTTCGGGTGCCCGACCGTGGGGTTCTCGCCGACCAGGAAGTAGCCCGACACCTTCCCCTTGATCATGTCGGTGATCGTCCGGTAGGAGCTGTGGTCGCCGTTGATCCGCGGCAGGTAGTCGAAGGCGTAGTCGTTCTCCGCCGTCGCCGCCTCGCCCCACCAGGCCTTGAGCAGGCTGGTCATGTAGGCGGGCTTGTTGCCCCAGAAGCCGGCCTTGCCGGCCGCGTCGGCGACGTACTCCTCGAGGTCGTGGTGCTGGTGGGCGTGCGGCATCGGCAGGTAGCCGGGCAGCAGGTTGAACAGCGTCGGGACGTCGGTGGAGCCCTGGATGCTGGCGTGCCCGCGCAGGGCGAGGATGCCGCCACCGGGGCGGCCGATGTTGCCCAGCAGCGTCTGCAGGATCGAGCAGGTGCGGATGTACTGCGCGCCGACGCTGTGCTGCGTCCAGCCCACCGAGTACACCCACGCCGTCGTCCGGTCGCGGCCGCTGTTGCTGGTCACCCACGCAGCGACCTGCTCGAAGACCTCCGGCTCGATGCCGCAGACCTCCGACACCATCTCCGGGGTGTAGCGGTCGAAGTGCCGCTTGAGGATCTGGAACACCGACCGCGGGTGCTGCAGCGTCTCGTCCCGCTTGGGCTTGGCCGGGATCGGCGGGCCGCCGCTGCCGGCCGCCTGGGCGCGGTCGGACTTCTTCACGGCCGGGTCCTGCTCGCTGCGCTCCTGCTCGGCGGCCTCGGCCGGGTCGTCGGCGCCGGACTCCGGCGCCTCCTCGAACTCGTACTGCCAGCTCGTCTCGTCGTACACGTTGTTCGCCGGGTCGAACCCGGAGAACAGGCCGTCGAGGTCCTCGGCGTCGACGAACTCCTCACCGACCAGGGCGGCGGCGTTCGTGTAGGCGGTGACGTAGTCCGCGAAGTACAGCTCGTTGTCGAGCACGTAGCGGATCAGCCCGCCGAGGAAGGCGATGTCGGTGCCGATGCGCAGCGGCACGTGCAGGTCGGCGATCGCGCTGGTGCGGGTGAACCGCGGGTCGATGTGGATGACCTTGGCGCCGCGCGCCTTGGCCTCCGTCACCCACTGGAAGCCCACCGGGTGGCACTCGGCCATGTTCGAACCCTCGATGACGATGCAGTCGGAGTTCGCCAGGTCTTCCAGGAAGTTGGTTGCGCCACCACGGCCGAACGAGGCACCCAGACCGGGCACCGTCGCGGAGTGCTATATCCGGGCCTGGTTCTCGATCTGGATCGCGCCCAGGGCGCTGTAGAGCTTCTTCATGAGGTAGTTCTCCTCGTTGTCGAGGGTCGCCCCTCCGAGGCTCGCTATCCCCATGGTGCGGTTGACCCGCTCGCCGCCGTCCTCGTCCTGCCAGCCCTTGTTGCGGGCCTCCAGGACGCGGTCGGCGATCATCTCCATCGCGGTGTCGAGGTCGAGGTCCTCCCAGTCCGTGGCGTACGGACGGCGGTACTTGACCGTGGTGACCCGGCTCGGGCTCGTGACCAGCTGCTTGCTCGCGCTGCCCTTGGGGCACAGCCGGCCGCGGTTGATCGGGGAGTCCGGGTCGCCCTCGATCTGGACGATCGCCTCGTCCTTCACGTAGACGTTCTGCGCGCAGCCGACCGCGCAGTACGGGCAGACGCTCTTCACGACCTTGTCGGCCGTGGCGGTGCGGGAGACCGTGGCATCGGTCGCCTTGCTGCGCGCGGCCTTGCCGCGACCCAGGGGATCGGTACCGGTCAGTTGCCGGTACACCGGCCACGCGTCGAGCCAGGTCTTCACTCCCGGAACTCTGCCATCCGAAACCGTCTGCGGCACGACGGGGTTGTGCGCGTGTTCGCGCAGTCAGACCCGCAGGCCGTTCTCGGTGCGGTGCTTGGCGCCGCAGTCGCGGCACAGGTCGTGCGTGCGCGGGGCCGGGTCGAACACCGGGTTCAGCCAGTCCGCGCCCCGGCGGACGGCGCGCGACCGCATCGCGACCACGTTGCTCCCGCCGCAGACGCCGCACGGCTCCGCACTGGCCCCGACCTTCTCCGCTCGCCGCTGCCGCACCTCCATGCCGGTGATCTTGTCAGCGTCCGGGCTCGCTGAGTAGGGCGCCGGACACGGTCGGCCGGATCGTCCGGCGAGCAGCTGAACCGGGCGGTACCGTGCCGCTCGTGGCGAGGGACCGGCCGGGCTTCTTCGCCCGCCTGCCGCTCCCCAGCCGCACCGAGGGCCTGGTGATCCTCGCCGTCCTGCTGGTGACGGCGATCGCCGTCGGCATCTCCGCCTGGTACGCGAGCACCCGCACCCCACCGGTCTTCGACCCGCCGGACGACGCGGCCGCCCCGGCTCCTCCCGAGCCGGATGCCCGCGCCCCGGTGCTGGCCGTCTACGGCGACTGGTACGTGTCGGGCACCGAGCAGGGCGGGCTCGGGCCGGCCGGCTGGCCGGCGCTGGTCAGCGAGCGGATCGGCGCCGAGGCCACGGTTCCGCACGCCGTCGCCGGCGCCGGCTACGTCGCCGAGGCGGCCACCACCGGCGACACCTTCCCGACCCTCGCGGCGGGCGCCCCGGAACCGGAAGCGGACGTGACGATCGTCTTCGGCAGCCGCAACGACTACCAGGTCCCGCCGGCCGCGATCACCGCCGCAGCCACGCAGACCTACGAGACGATCCGGGCGGCCGCCCCCGGCACCGTGCTGCTGGTGATCGGGCCGGCGTGGACCGACGCGGCCGTACCGGCGGAGCTCGTGCCGGTCCGCGACGCCGTCCAGGCGGCCGCCACCGCCGCCGGCGCGACGTTCCTCGACCCGCTCACCGAGGGCTGGTTCTTCGACGAGACCGGGCTGATCGCCGCGGACGCCATCAGCCCGACCGACGCCGGGCACGCCTACCTCGCCGACCGGATCGAGCCCGTCGTCCGCGGGCTGCTCGCCGACGAGCCCGGCCTCGACCCCGCCGTCGACGCGACCGAACCCCCGCCCTGAGGGCGGGCGTCCGGTCCCCGGCGCCACGCCGACCTCGTCACCGGAGTGGATATCGTTGGTATCCTCAGCGGTATGTCTGACCCGGTGACCACCATCAAGGTGCCGCGGAGCCTGCGCGAACGCATCGCCGCACGGGCAGGTCAGCAAGGGGTGACGGCCGCCGAGGTCATCACCGAACTGCTCGACGAGGCGGACCGGCACGCGCGGTTCGCCGCCGTCCGCGAGGCCTACGCGAACACGGACGCGTCCTACCGCGAGGAGACCGAGGCGTGGGACGCGGTGACTGACGACGGTCTGCACTCGTGACGGACGACGCCCCGTCGCTCCAGCGCGGTGCCATCGTCTGGGTCGACCTCGACCCCACCGCAGGACGGGAGCAGCGCGGCACCCGCCCCGCCCTGGTCGTGTCCAGCACGGACTACCTGTCCAGCGTCCGCGACCTGGCGATCGTCGTCCCGCTCACCTCGGTGGACCGGCGCTGGCCCCACCATGTGCTCGTCGAGGGCGAGCGCACCGGTCTCGCCAGGTCCAGCTTCGCGATGACCGAGCAGCCGCGAACGATCTCGACCACTCGGATCGCGCGGCGAACGGGGACTGCGGGCACCGACACCATGCGCCACGTCGACCAGTGGCTCCGCGACTTCCTCGGCCGGGGGCGCGAACGGCTCTGAGCAGCCCGTCTCGTCAGGTGGTGACACGGTGGCGGTGGACCTAGCCTCGACGTCGTGCCCGATGCCCGGCCGGTCAGCGACCAGGCCGCAGCGCGCATCCGTACCGCGCTCGCCGGTGTGCGCACTGCCCAGGACGACCTCGAGGTCGCCGTCGCCCGAGCCCTGCTGGACGGCGCCTCGGTGCGCGCGGTGGCGGAGCTCGGGCTGTCGCCGAACACCGTCCAGAAGTACGGCCGCGCGCACGGCTGGCCGACGGAGGAGAACCGCGCCCGGTTCAACGAATCGCGGTGGGACCGCTACGCCCGGGAGCAGGACGGCCACACTCCGGCCGAGTAGGGGCGGCTCCACCGGACGCCTGCAGTCGACCGATGGAGCCTGACCGCGAACGAGCCCACGTTTCGAGCGCCGGCGGATGAGCCCGACGCTACGGGGAATGCGGCACGCCGTGCGTCCACCGTGGCAGAGGGTGATCCGGTGCCCAGCTCGCCGGCGCCGCCGCAGCCGGAGCTCGGTCGCACGGTTCACGGCACCGGCAGGCGTCCCGGTTCGAGAACCCGGCCGCCGCGCGGCTACGACCGGGCGTCGATCTCCAGGTCGAGGCCGAGCACGGCGGACGCGCCGGCCGCCAGCAGCCAGAAGCCGACGGTGAAGCACTTGCGCACAGCGTCGACGTGGTGGTGGTCCGAGCGCCAGTTGCTGGCCATGGCTTCCCCTCTCGTCGTAGGCACCGAAGCTACTGACGGGCGGGGGAGGCCGGTCGACGGATGTGACTCGGGGGACGGATGGGACACGACGTCGGGCATCCGTTATCTCCGCGCCGGGGCCGGCCGATAACTGCTCCCCGGCGCGCCGGCGTCAGCGGCGCCGGGGCGGGAGCAGGGGCTCGTGCGGACCCGACCGGTCCCACGTGCAGGTGAAGGTGGCGCGGACGTAGGTCTCGGGCTCGCCCGGCCGGTGGACCGGCGCATGGACCACGCGGCCCGCACCGCCGCAGCGGCAGAGGACGACGCGGTCGGCGTCGCGCTGAGCTGGATCCAACACCTCGGCGTCACCGATCACGAGCGAAGCTTCCGCCGTCGCGGGGCGGTGGGCAAGCACCGTGATCGGGAACACGCAGGCCGGTACGCGATCGGGCGACGGCGCCATGACGGCGGTCACCCCGGCGCGCGCATCGCCCGCAGCGCCAGCACCCCGCCGGCTCCCGCGACGACGAGCATCGCCGCGCCGGCGACGATCGTCCCGGTGCCGCCGATCCAGAACAGCGCACCGGCCACCCCGATGACGAGCACCAGCTCCACGAGCACCACCACGGCCAGCAGCACGGCCAGGAACTTCGCCACACCGGAAGGCTGCCACAGCGGGCATGGGCCGTCTGCCCACCGGAGGAGTGGTCGTCGGCCCGGTCAGCCGGGCAGCTGGACGGGCAGTGACTCCGTGGCTCCGGAGACCGGCAGATCGGCCGGTCCGGGCAGCTCCTCGACGACCGGCTCGACGGCCTCGACCACCGGCTCTGCGGCGCGCTCGACCGGAGCCGTGACCGGCTCGACGGCCTCCACCACCGGCTCCACCGCCTGGGCGACCGGCGCGGTCACCGGCTCCACCGCCTCCACCACCGGCTCTGCGGCGCGCTCGACCGGAGCCGTGACCGGCTCCACGGCCTCCACCACCGGCTCCACCGCCTGGGCGACCGGCGCGGTCACCGGCTCCACGGCCTCCACCACCGGCTCCACTGCTTCCACGACCGGGTCCACCGCCCGGGGCACCGGGGTGGGCACCGGCTCCGCCACCTCGGGAGCGGGATCCACCGCTTCGACGACCGGCTCGACCGCCTCGACCACGGGCTCGACGCCGTCGGTCACCGGCTCGACCACCTCCGCGGCCGGCTCCACCACGTCGGCGACCGGTCCCGGCCCGGGAGCCGGCACGTCGCCCCCCGGCGGGGTGGACGGCGCCCCGGCTGCCGGCGGCGGGGAGCCGACGGTGCCCTGCGGCGCCCCGCCCGGTGCCGGCGCCGCAGGCTGATCCACCGCGGCCGGACCAGTCGGCGCGACGGAGCCCGACTGGGCCACGGGCGCCGGTTGCGCGGCGGGCGTCCCCGCCGACGGTCGCGCCCCCGACCCAGCTCCGGCACCGGGGGTCGCGGCACCGGGTGCGGACGGTCCCCCCACCGCGGCGCACACCGCCGCCGTGGCGGCCAGCGCGGCCTCGCGCAACGACGACGTCCCCGCGCCGCCGGGCCAGCTGCTGCCCATCCCGCCGACACCCGGCGTCAGCTGCCGGCCCACCGGCGTGACGGCGGACCCACCGGCCCCGTCGTCCCCCGGTCCCCCGTCGTCCCCCGGTCCCCCGTCGTCCGGCCGTCCGTCACCCGGCCCGTCCGGGGCCACGTCGGGCAGGCCGTAGCCCGGCGGCGCCGCCCCCGGCCATCCCCCCGACTCCGGCTGCCCGACGACCAGCAGGACCGCCGCCGCGGCCACCGCCAGCGTGCCGCTCGCCCCCCACAGCGCCGGGACCGCCCGCTCCCGGACGACGGCCACCCGCGCCTCGTCGTCCTCCGGTGCGCGGTGCCGGCCCGCGGCGGGCGTCTCGTCGTGCGCGTCGGACGGCACGCGGTGCCGCCCACCCGGTTCGCTCATGATCTCCCCCACCGGACCTCTGCGGCGGATCCCCGCCACCCGGCTCGCCCCGGGCGCGGCTCCTGGCAGGAACGGGGCGCGCCCGCAGCGGTCATGCGGAACTGGCGCGTCTGCTACCCGCGCCCCGGATGGCACACACCCCGAGTCCGCCCCCATTCGGTGACTGACGGCCCCGCACGGACGAGGACGCCGGCAGGTGGAGCCCCACCACCGGACGTTGAGCCGTGCCATGACGCGGCTCAACGTCCGCTGCACCGGCTCACCCCCGGGCCCAGCTCGCCCCGGGGCCCGCTCGCCCCCGGGCCCGGCTCGACCCTGGGCCCGGCTCGACCCTGGGCCCGGCGAGGTCCACCCACGGCCGACGCCCACACCCGATCGGGTGACAGTTCCCGAACAGGGCTGCGGCACCGGCCCCGGCATCCCGATCAGACCTCTGTGACCACCGCCCCCGTGCAGGGGCAGCCCGCGGCTGCGCGCCCGGTCGCGCCCCCCGGCGGGCGCACCGGGCTGCTCGCCGTCCCCGCGGCGGGAGCCGCCGTCGCCGCGGGGGCCGCCGTCGCCGCGGGGGCAGCCGTCGCCGCCGTCGTGGCCGGTCTGCTGGCCGCGTCCGGCGGAACGCGCGTCATCCTCGCGGTGGCCGGGCTCACCGTCCTTCTCGCGGCGCAGGCCACCCTCTGGTCCCGCCAGCGCCGGCTGAGCGGCGCGCTGCAGCGCAGCCAGTCCTCCTTCCGCACGCTGGTGAAGAGCAGCGTCGACCCGGTCGTCATCCTCGACGACCGGTTCCGCATCACCTTCGCCTCCCAGGGCATCGCCGACCTGCTCGGCCTCGACCCGGCCGCCGTGCTCGGCCGGCCGGTGCTCGCCGCCGTGCACCCCGACGACCGCGGCACGCTCCCCGGCGCGCTCGACACCGGCCGGCCCCGCCCCGAGGAGGTCGCCGTCCGCACCGCGCGGGTGCGGCACGCCGACGGCCGGTGGCGGCTGATCCAGGCCACCGTCCGCGACCTGCGCGCCGACCCCGACGTCGGCGCGCTCGTCCTGTACTGCCGTGACGTCACCGCGCAGGCACCGGCCGCGGGCCCCGACGCCGACCTGTCCGGCTTCTCGCTCACCGACCCGGTCACCGGCCTGCCCAACCGGGCCGCGCTGGTCCGCCGGCTGGGCGCCGTCCATCCCCGGCCGGCCGCGCTCGCCCTCGTGCGGATCAGCGGCCTGGCCTCGGCGGTCCTCGCGCCCGACACCGAGACGGCCGTCCTGCGCACCCTGACCACCCGGCTCACCCGCGCCCTGCGGGGTGAGGACTGGCTGGCCCGCGGCCGGGACGGCGACTTCGTCGTCCTCGTCGACGGCAGCATCGCCGACGCCGAGACCCTGGCCGCCCGCCTGGTCGCCGCCGTCGGGCCGCTGCCGATCCCCGGCGGCTCGCTGCGGCTCACCGCCGTCGCCGGCGTGACCGCCGTACTCCCCGACGTCGACCCCGGCGAGGCGCTGCGCCGCGGCGAGCTGGCCCTGCGCAGCGCCGGCACCGCCGGCCCCGGCTCGGTGCACCGCTACGACGACGCCCTGCGGGTGGAGGAGCACCGCCGCGCCGCGCTGCGCACCGACCTCGACGGCGCGCTGGCCCGCGGCGAGCTGCGGCTGGTCTTCCAGCCCGTCGTCGACGTCGTCATGCACCGCACCGTCTCGGTGGAGGCGCTGCTGCGCTGGCGGCACCCCTCCTACGGCGAGGTCTCGCCCACCGAGTTCGTCCCGCTGGCCGAGGAGTCCCCGCTGATCACCGAGCTGGGCCGGTGGGTGCTGCGCGAGGCGTGCACCGCCGTCGCCGCGCTCGCCGATCCCGAGCTGGCGGTGGCGGTCAACGTCTCCGCCCGCCAGGTCCGCACCGGAGAGCTGGTGCCCGACGTCCTCGGCGCCCTCGAGGCCAGCGGGCTCCCCGCGTCGCGGCTGGTCGTCGAGATCACCGAGTCGGTGCTGCTCGACGACTCGCACGTCCTCGAGGACCTCACCGTGCTGCGCCGGCTCGGCGTCCGCATCGCCGTCGACGACTTCGGCACCGGCTGGTCCTCGCTGGCCTACCTCGTCGGCATGCCGGTCGACGTGCTGAAGATGGACCAGTACTTCCTGTCCGACGTCGAGCACGACCCGGCCCGCCGCGCCATGTGCCGCGCGGTGCTCCAGCTGGGGGCCAGCCTCGGCCTGCCGGTGATCGTCGAGGGCGTGACGGACGAGTCCGTCCTCACCCTGCTCCGCGACATGGGCCACCGGTACCTGCAGGGCTACGTCTTCGCCCGGCCGCTCGAGGCCGGCCGGCTGGCCGCCGGCGACTGGGACGTCCGGACCGCGGTCCCGGCGCCCGTGCTCCCGGCGGTGGCCTCGTGATCCCCCGCCGGAGCATCCCCCGCTCCGTCCGGTGGACGGTGCCGCTGGCGCTCCTCGGCCTGCTCATCACCGTGCCGCACAGCGCGCCGGACGGCACCGGCATGCAGTGGGACGAGATCGTCCTCGGCGGCGTCGCCGCGAGCTCGGCGTGGGCGATCTTCCGGATCGCCCGCCCGATGACCCGCTCCGCCGGCCGGCCCTGGCGGATCGGCGGGTACGCCGCCCTGCTGTTCATGACCGCCCAGTGGCTGGCGGCCGCCTTCCCGGGCCCGGAGCTCGACGGCTTCGGCTTCGACGACGTCCTGCTCTTCGGCGGCGCGGCCTCCCCGCTGGTGATCTGCGGGCTGCTGGCCCGCCGGGTCGGCCGCACCCGGTGGCCGGCGCTCGTCGTCGACGGCCTGGTCATCACCGTCGCCCTGCTCGTGGTCACCGAGGTGCTCCGCACCCCGCTGGTCAACCCGGCGAACGCCCCGGACGACCTGCGCTCCCTCGTCCTCATGTACGGCGCCTACGCCGCCGTGATGCTCGGTGGCGCCGGTGCGATGTGCACCGTGTCGACGGCGGCGCTGCGCCGCTCGGTCAGCGTCATGATCGCCGTGGTGGCCTGGCAGGCCACCGCCGGCGTGGCCGAGGCCATGGCCATCGTCGACCCGTCGTCCTTCTGGACGGCGATCTCCGACGTCGCGGTCGCGATGGGCCTGCAGACCGCCGTCGTCGCCGCCTCCTTCGCGCCCCGCCGCTTCGCCGACCACACCGCCCGCGCCGCCGCCCCCGTCGTCAGCCCCGTGGGCGTGGTGCTGGTCGTGGGAGCGCTGCTCTCGCTACCGGTCGCCATCGGCCTCATGGAGTGGAAGGACCACTCGCACTCCACCGCCGCCGAGATCGGCATCGCCGTCGTCCTCAGCCTCATGGCGTTGCGGCTGGTCCTGCGGATCCGCGAGGACGGCCGGATGACCCAGGACCTGGTCCGCAGCGAGGAGGACTTCCGCGGGCTCATCGAGGCCAGCTCCGACGGCATCGCGATCATGGACGCGAAGTTCCGCCTGCTGTTCACCTCCCCCGCCGCCCGCAGCCTGCTGGGCCTCGACGCCGACGCCGACGACGAGGTGTCACTGCTCGACCTGGTCGACCCCGCCGACCGGGACGCCGTCCGGTCCGCGACCGCCGACATCCCCGCGGGCTCCGGGACGCCGCTGCACTTCCGGGTCCTGCCGGCGGGCGGCTCCCCGCGCGAGCTGGAGGCCACCTCCACCGAGCGCCCCGGCAGCGGCCGCCGGGTGCTCTACCTGCGCGACGTCACCACCCGCCGCCGCCGGGAACGGGAGCTCGAGCGGCTGGCCTACAGCGACCACCTCACCGGGCTGCCCAACCGCGCGCTGCTGTTCCGCGAGCTCACCGCCCCCTCGGTCGAGCCGCGGTGCCTGCTGGTCCTGGACCTGGACGGCTTCAAGGCCGTCAACGACGTCGCGGGGCACGAGGCCGGCGACCACCTGCTGGTCGAGGTGGCCCGCCGGCTGCACACCGTCGTCCGCGAGGACGACCTGGTCGCCCGCCTCGGCGGCGACGAGTTCGCCGTCCTGGTCACCGGCACCCTGGCCGAGGCCGTGGACGTCGCCCAGCGCGTCGTCGACGCCCTCGGCCTGCCGCACCGCACCAGCGAGTGGGCGTTCGCCGTCGGGGCGAGCGTCGGCGTCGCGGTGCTCGGCGCGGCCGGCGGTCAGGCCGCCTTCCGGGAGGCCGACACCGCGCTGCGGGCCGCCAAGCAGGCCGGCAAGGGCTGCGTCCGGACCGCCGACGCCCCCGACACCGCCGGCGTGGAGGCCCAGCCGGACTTCGACGACGTCGTCGCCGAGGGGCTGTTCGGCCTCCACCTGGACGCCGCCTGCCGGCCGGACGGCGCGATCGACCTGGTCCACGCCACGCCCACCTGGAGCCATCCCGAGCACGGCACCGTCCGCGGGCTCGACCTGTGGGGCTTCGCCGAACGGCAGGGCCGCGCCGCCGAGCTGCGCACCTGGCTGCTGGAGGAGGCGTGCCGGGAGATCGCCGCCCTGCCGGACCCGCACCTCGGCGTGGCCGTCAGCCTCCCCGCCGGCTACGGCGCCGCGGAGGGGCTGGCCGGCGAGATCGCGACCGCCCTGACGCTGTCGGGGCTCGACCCGTCGCGGCTGGTCGTCTCCTTCACCGAGGAGACCCTGCTGACCGGCTCGGCCGCGCTCGTCCCGGAACTGGAGGCCGCCCGCCGCAGCGGGGTGCGCCTCTGCCTGGACAACTTCGGGATGGGGCACAGCCTCTTCGCGCTGCTCGCCCGCATCCCGCTGGACCTGGTGCGGGTCGACCTCGCCGCGCTCGCCACCCGCGACGACACCGAGCGCGCCCTGCAGGTGCTGGCGGCCATGGTGCGCACCAACCGCGGGTTCGGGCTCACCACGATCGCCGGCGGGGTCGCCACCCCCGAGATCCGCGCCGCCGTCGTCGCCACGGAGGCAGAGCTCCTGCACGGCCGCAGCGAGCCGCACGGCCTGACCGTCGCCGACGTGGCGGCCCTGCTCGCGACCCCCCTGCCGAGTTGACCTCCCCACGTACATCCGGGTTGATCATCGGCGGCTGGTGGTCCGCACCGGCGTGTCGGCCGACCACCCGCCGATGGTCGGCCCCGTCGCGGAGGGTTTCTCAGGGTTTCCCCCCATTTCCGCCGCCGGCAGCCCCCACCGGGGCCCAAACGCCTTGGGAACTGTCCGCACCCCCGCGAATACTGGCGCCGTGACGAGCCCGGAGCTGCACTTCCTGGGCCACTCGACCGTCCGCGTCGAGCTGGCCGGGCGCACCGTGCTCACCGACCCCCTGCTCGCCCGCACCGTGGGCCTGCTCCGCCGCGTCGTCCCGCTGCCCGACCCTGCCACCTGGGCCGGCGTCGACGTCGTGCTGATCAGCCACCTGCACGGCGACCACCTGCACCTCCCGTCGCTGCGCACCGTCGGGCCGAGCACCCGGATCGTGGTGCCCCGCGGCGCCGGCGCCTGGCTGCGCGGCCGCGGCTTCCCCCGCGTCGACGAGCTGTCGGCCGGCGAGAGGATCCGGGACGGCGACCTGCGGATCACCGCCGTCCGCGCCGACCACAGCGGGCACCGGTGGGGCCCCCGCTCCACCCACGGCCCCGACACCGAGGCGATCGGTTTCCTGCTCGAGGGCGGCGGCGCCTGCGTCTACGCCAGCGGCGACACCGGGCTGCACGACGGGATGCGGGCGCTGCGGGACCGCGACGTCGACGTCGCACTGCTGCCGGTCTGGGGCTGGGGCCCCACCCTGGGGCCGGGCCACCTCGACCCGGTCGGAGCGGCCGACGCCGCCGCGCTGATCCGGCCGCGGATCGCCGTCCCCGTGCACTGGGGCACGCTCACCGTGGCGGGAATGGCGTCGGTGCCCTCCCCGTTGCGCGCCCGCATGCGGCGGTTGCTGGTCGACCCGCCCTGCGCCTTCGCCACCGAGGTGGCCGCGCGGGGGCTGCCGACCCGCGTCGTCGTCACCCCGCCCGGCTCCCCGGTCGACCTCTCGCTGCCCTCGGCGGCGGCATGAACCTCGACCTGCTGACCTCCGCCTGGGACGGCGACACGGCGGTGGGCTACCCGGTGCTGTTCGGGCTGGTGCTGCTCGGCTCCGTCGTCCCCGTGGTGCCGACCGGCGTGGTGGTCGGCACCGCCGCGGCCTTCGCCATGACCTCCGACGCCCTCGGCCTGCCGCTGGTGCTCGCCGTGGCCGCCCTCGCCGCCCTCACCGGCGACCTGATCACCTTCGCGATCGCCCGGTTCGGCGGCCCGTCGGCGGTGCGGTGGCTGACCCGCGGCCAGCACGCCGAGCGCGTCGACGAGGTCCGCGAGCAGTTCCGGGCGCACGGCTGGCAGATCGTCGTCGCCGGCCGGCTGCTGCCTGCCGGCCGCATCCCGGTGCTGGCCGCCGCGGGTGCGCTGGCCTACCCGTGGCGCCGGCTGGTGCCGGCATCCCTGCTGGCCTGCGTCCTGTGGGCCACCGCCTACGCGCTGCTCGGCGTGGTCAGCGGCGGCATCTTCGACTCCCCGCTGATCGCGATGCTGGTCGCCACCGTGCTGGTGCTGGCCGTCAGCGCGGTCGGCAACCTGGTGAGCAGCCGCCGCCGCGCCGCGCAGGCCGCCGCCGACCCCGAGCCGTGCGAGTCCCGGTGAGCGCCTCCCCCGCCGGCGCGCCGGCCGCGCACGGCCGGCTGCTGCGCACCGGCCGCACGCTCGCCCGCCTGGTGGCCACCTGGGCGGCGGTCACCGGCGCGCTGGTGGTGCTCAGCGACCGGCTGGACGGGTTCGAGCTGCCGTCGGCGTGGCAGCCGCCGGTGATGGCGCTGCTGCTCGGCGTCCTGGCCGCGGTGGCCTGGCCGCTGGTGATGCGGGTGGCCCTGCCGGTCGCCTTCTTCACCCTCGGGCTGGGCAGCTTCCTGCTCCTCGGTGCCCTGGTGCTCGCGGTGTCCTTCGCCGTGCCGGGCGTGATGGTGGCGAACCTGCGCGTCGCCGTCGTCGTGGCCGTGACGATCGCCGCCGTCGCCGGGCTGGTCAGCAGCCTGCTGGCCGTCGACGAGGACGAGATCTTCTTCCGCCGCGCCCGCCGGCGCGCCCGCCCGGGCCCGGAGGACGCCGAGCGACCGCCCGGGGTGCTGTTCCTGCAGATCGACGCGCTCGCCCACTCCACCGCCCGGCGGGCCGTCCGCGACGGCTGGATGCCGAACCTGGCCTCGTGGCTGCGCAGCGGCAGCCATGCGATGACCTCCTGGCACACCGACTGGAGCTCGCAGACCGGGGCCGCCGTCAGCGGCATCCTGCACGGCTCCAACCACGACATCCTCGGCTTCCGCTGGTACGAGAAGGACCGCGACCACATCACCCGCGTCTCGCACCCGGCCGACGCCGTCGAGGTGGAGCGGCGGCACTCCGACGGGCGGGGGCTGCTCGCCCCGGACGGCGCCGGCCGCGGCAACCTGTTCACCGGCGACGCCGCCCACGTCAGCCTCACGATGAGCTCGCTGTCGCACGTCGTCCCCGCCCGCGCCCGCCGGACCCGGCGCACCGCCGAGCGCGTCGGCTCCGGCTACTACGCCTACTTCGCCAACCCGGTGAATGCGCTGCGCACCATCGGGGTGTCCCTGGTCGACGTCGGCCGGGAGCTCGCCGCGGCCGCCCGCGAGCGGCGCGACGACGTCCGGCCGCGCGTCTCCCGCGGCGGCATCTACCCGCTGGCCCGCCCGGGCGTCACCGTCATCTCCCGCGACGTCGTCGTCTTCGCGCTGCTGGAGGACATGCTGGCCGGGCGGCCGGTGGTCTACGCCGACTTCCTCGGCTACGACGAGGCCGCCCACCACGGGGGCCTCGAGCGGGCCGACAGCCTGGCCGTGCTGCGCAGCATCGACCAGCAGCTGGGCCGGCTGCACCGGGCGGCGGCGCTGGCGCCGCGCGAGTACCACCTCGTCGTCCTCTCCGACCACGGGCAGACCCAGGGCCAGGCGTTCGCCGACCGGTTCGGCGAGTCGGTGGAGGGCCTGGTCGGCCGGCTCAGCGGCGGGCCGGTCGGCGGGCAGCGGTCCACCGGCAGCCGGGACAGCCGGCGCCCGGTGGAGAGCTGGCAGGTCGCCACCGCCCTCGCCGAGAGCGGTGGGCCGATCGCGCGCCGGCTGCGCGACCGCGTGGAGCGGGCCGGCGCGGTCCGGCACGACCACGCCTTCGAGCCGCTGACGACCGGCGACGTCCCCCGCGTCGCGCCGGGCGTGGTGTGCGTGGTCTCCGGCCACCAGGCGATGGTGTCCTTCCCCGACCTGCCCGGGCGGGTGTCGCTGGAGGAGATCGAGCGGCACTGGCCCGCCCTCCTCCCGGGCCTGGTCGACCACGACGGCGTCGGCTTCCTGCTCGTGCACTCCGACGAGTTCGGGCCCGTCGTCCTCGGCCGGGACGGGCTGCACCGGCTGGCCACCGGCGTCGTCATCGGCACCGACCCGCTGCTCCCCTACGGCGAGCACGCGGCCGCGCTGGTCGCCCGCGTCTCGGCGTTCCCGCACTGCGCCGACGTCGTGATCAACAGCCGCTACGACCCCGACACCGACGAGGCCTCACCGTTCGAGCCGCACGTCGGCTCGCACGGCGGGCTGGGCGGGCCGCAGCAGCACGCGCTGCTGGTCCACCCCCGCGGATGGGCGGCGCCGGGGGAGGTCGTCGGCGCCGAGCACCTGCACCGGGTGCTGCGCGGCTGGCTCACCGACCTGGGCCACCCGTCGCCCACCGGCGAGGGGGCCGCCGTCGGGGAGCAGAGCCCGACGGCGCTCGCCCGCGTGCCCACCGCCGGCTGAACCGGCCTCAGGCCGCACCGGAGACGTGCAGCAGGGCGTAGGCGGCCACCGACAGCGCTCCCGCCACCGCGGCCAGCGAGAAGACCAGTCTCACGAACATCGCCACACCGGGATGATCCGGCCGAGCGTCACTGCCCGTCACCTTCCGGCGCCCCGGTCCCCCCGCCCGGGGGACGCCGCTCCACCGACCGGGCGACGGCTAGGGGGAGACCTCCTTCGCCGAGTCGTCCCCGGCGGCGACGAGGATCCGTTCGGCCAGCGCATCCTCGACGCTCTCGGCGAGGAGGTAGCCCACTCCGGCCACGAAGGGCGCCAGGCACCAGACGGCGACGTGCGAGAACCATTCGCTCACCAGGAGCGCAGCACCCAGCCCGACCAGGACGGAGATGACGTTCAGGCTGGTGCCCAGGGCCATCGTCTGCGTCGGGTGCTGCGGCATCGGCCTGCGGAAGCCCCGGGAGAGAACTCCTTCGAGGAGGGTGAACGAGAGCACCGCGCCGACTGCGTAGAGGAACACGCGTGGCAGGTCCGGGGACCCCTGCGTCACCTGCAGCATCCCGAAGGTCACGGTGGCCAGGATCGAGAAGCCGAAGGTCGTGCTCTCGCGGCCGACCGTGCTCCTCAGGCCGCGCACGAACGTGCGGGAAGCCCCTTCCGAGCTCTGCTGGTCCGACATCGTGTCCTCCTGGTCGGCGCGTGGCGGCTCGGAGAGGATGCGCCACGGGTCGGGACCTGGCTACCGACCCGGCCACACCTTCGCGCGCGGGACTGCGGCCCGCCACCGGGATGGCGCGACGGCGCTGCCGGTGATCGAGGGCGGCTCGGTGGCCGGATTCTCGACCACCGAGCCTGGGAGGCGCGGCCCGCCGGCAGGCTGCTCCTCCCTGCTCTCGACCAGGCGATCAGCGGGCTCCCGGAGGAAGGCCGGGCAGCACACCGGTTGTCGCGAGTTCGTCCGCGACGGTACGCAGCTTCGTGTTGGTCTGCATCGACACCCGGGCGAGCACCTGGAACGCCTGGTCGGCGGTCAGCTTGTGCCGCTCCATGAGGATGCCCTTGGCCTGGTCGATCACCGCACGGCTGTCCAGGGCGGTCCGCAGGTTGTCCGCCAGGTTCTGCGCGCTCTGGTAGGCGTACATGTTGGAGACCGCGACGCCGGCGTACGGCGCGAACTGCCGGCCGGCGGTGCGGCTCTCCTCGTCGAAGGCGTCCACCTCGCGGGCATAGACGTTCAGCGCCCCCTGGATCCCCTCGCTGACCGGGAGCGGGATGGACAGCGAGCTGAGCGCCCCCCGCTCCGCCGCTCGGACTATGTAACCGGGCCATCGCTGCTCGGTGCGCATGTCCGGGACCTCGGTGAGCTCGCCGGTGGTCGCGGCGTGCAGGCAGGGGCCCTCGCCCTGGCCGAACTGCTGCTCGTCGCAGTCCAGCGCCAGCTGCCCGCTGTAGGCCGTGGTCGAGGGGCGCCCGTCGACCATCAGCAGGATCGAGGCCTCGCTGCGACCGGGCATCACGATCCCGGTCAGGTCGACGACGCGCTGCATCAGGCTCTCCATCGAGTGCTCGTGCAGGGCGAGCCGCCCGAGCTCATCGAGCGCCTGGACGGCGGTCGTTCCGGGAGTACGGCTGTCGGGCACGTCGGCCTCCGGTTGATTCACCGGGGGCGGTCGACCTCGGTCGCGGGACCCCAGGGAGGCCCCGCGTTGCACACGTCGCTGTTTGACATGCGCGCGGCGCGGGTATCAGCCCGCGCTTGGCTGCACCCTACGCCCGGGCGGCCCTCGCGTCGCACTCCCGGCTCCGCAACCTGGACATCCGCGGGACGCACGGCCAGTCGGCATGGCGTTCCTATCGGGTGCCGGCCGCCTGCGAGAGCTCCACGGTGGTGATGCCGGGGCCGGCGTTCCCGGCCGCGGGTGACCCGCCGAGGTCGCCGAACGCGCCCAGGCCGGCCAGGGCGAGAGCGCCGCCCAGGACCGCGGTGGCGGCGGTGAGGCGCGCACCGAGTACGCGGCGGGTCAGGGCTGCGTCGGTGGTGCGGTTCATCGCGTTCTCCTCGGTCCGGGCGGCTGTTCCCCCTCGTGGTGCAGCACCCACCCTGCTCCGCCGGCCACGAGAACTCCGCTGCGCTGCCGCAAGGAATCCTCAAGATGTCGGCGGACCCCGGGGGCGGCTGCGCGGTGACGAACGCGTGAACTCGGCGGTGCTCTCCTGGCCAGGTGCGCGGAGCTGGACGACAGTGGGGCGGTGAGACCCGACGCCCGCGCCTGGTTCGCGCACCGCACCACGACCGCCACGTCGCTGGCCGCCATTGACCTCGACGCCCTGTTGCACGCCAAGCGCCGCGGCGGGCACCGGGTCAGCGTCGTCCTCCCCGCCCGGAACGAGGCGGCGACCGTCGGGCACCTGGTCGCCGACCTGCGGGAGCGGTGGATGGTCCGGGCTCCGCTGGTCGACGAGCTGCTGGTCGTCGACTCCGACTCCACCGACGGCACCGCGGCCGTCGCCCGCGCCGCCGGCGCCGACGTGGTGGCCAGCGCCGACGTGCTGCCCGGGCACGGCAGCCGGCCGGGGAAGGGCGAGGCGCTGTGGAAGTCGCTGGCTGCCACCAGCGGGGACCTCGTGGTCTTCCTCGACGCGGATCTGCTCGGCGACGTCTCGCACTACGTGCCCGGCCTGCTCGGGCCGCTGCTCGCCGACCCGCAGGTGTGCTACGTCAAGGGCTGCTACACGCGGCCGCTGGAGATCGACGGGCAGAGCCGGCCCGCCGGCGGGGGCCGGGTCACCGAGCTCACCGCCCGGCCGTTGCTCAACGCGCTCTGGCCGGAGCTGGCCGGGTTCGTCCAGCCGCTCGGCGGCGAGTACGCCGGCCGCCGGTCGGCCCTGGAGCAGGTGCCGTTCGTCTCGGCCTACGGCGTGGAGGTCGGCCTGCTGGTCGACCTGCTCCGGCTGGGCGGGTTGTCCTCGCTGGCCCAGGTGGACCTCGGCGTCCGCCGGCACACCTCGCAGTCGCAGGAGGCGCTCGGGGCGATGGCCGGCGAGGTGGTCTCCACGGTGCTCGCCCGCGCCGAGTCCGACCGGCCCGGGCAACGGCCGCTGCCGGCCAGCGGGCTGCTCACCCAGTTCCGGCACGACGGGACCGGGTTTGTGCCGCGGAGCCGCTCGGTCGGTGTCGACGAGCGCCCGCCGATGGCGACGGTGCCCGAGTACCGCAGCCTGCGGGCCGGTCTGGCGGGCTGACCAGGCACTCCGGCGGCCGCGCCGACGACACCCCGCAGCCGGGGGACGACACACCGCGCGTCCGCTGCCGGAACGGGAGAGGATCGCCGCGTGCAGGTCCTTCTTCCCGCCCCGCCCCGGTGACGCCGATGGAGGTCGTCGCCCACCGCGGCGCGACCGCGGACGCGCCGGAGCACACGCTCGCCGCCTATCGGCACGCCGCCACCGTCGGCGCCGACGCCGTCGAGTGCGACGTGCGGCTCACCCGCGACGGGGTGCTGGTCTGCGTGCACGACCGGCAGATCCGGCGCACCTCCAACGGGCGCGGCGTCGTCTCCGCGCTGCACCTGGAGGAGCTCGAGCAGTACCAGTTCGGCGCCCGGAGGCCGCGGGTTGCCCGGGGGCCGCGGGGGCAGCGGGGGCCCAGCCGCTGGGCCGACGACGAGATCCTCTCGGTCACCGACGAGCCCGACGTCGAGAACGGCCTGGTCCTCACCCTCGACCGGCTGCTGGAGTACATCACCGCGAGCCCCGGGACGCTGCGGCTGGCGATCGAGACCAAGCACCCGACCCGGCACACCCGCAAGGTCGAGGAGGCGCTGGTCGACTGCCTGCGCCGGTTCGGGCTGCTGGGCAACGGCCGCCCGGTCGAGTGGGCCGGCAAGCCCGCCGTGCGGATGATGAGCTTCTCCCAGCTGGCCGTGCGCCGGATGGCGGAGCTGGCCCCCGGCGTGCCGACCGTGCAGCTGATCGGCAAGCGGCTGCGCCCGGTGCGGCGCGAGCTGCTGACCGGCAGCGCCTCGGCGGTCGGGCCCGGGGTCGCCCTGCTGCGCGCGGACCCCGCGTTCGTCGCCGACGCCCACGCGGCCGGCAAGGAGGTCCACGTCTGGACGGTGAACCGGACCGCCGACATGGAGCTCGTGCGGGCCCTCGGGGTGGATGCGGTCATCACCGACCACCCCGGCGAGCTGCTCCGCCGGATCGGCCGGAACTCCGCCGCCTCCTAGCAGCCCCGGTCCCGCTTCCCGGAGGCGACGCCGACCGCGCCGACATCCCCCGGACGCTCGGCCCCTGCCCACCTGTGTGGGCAAGAGCCGACGCCCCGCAGGAGCACCACGGACGCCGACCGCGCCGACATCCCCCGGACGCTCGGCCCCTGCCCACCTGTGTGGGCAAGAGCCGACGCCCCGCAGGAGCACCACGGACGCCGACCGCGCGGACATCCCCGACAGTCGGCCCCTGCCCACCCGTGTGGGCAGCAGCCGACGCCCCGCAGGGGCACCACGGACGCCAACCGTGCCGACACCCCGCGGCCAGTCGGCCCCTGCCCACCTGTGTGGGCAAGAGCCGACGCCCCGCAGGGGCACCACGGACGCCGACCGCACGGACATCCCCCGACAGTCGGCCCCTGCCCACCTGTGTGGGCAGCGGCCAAGCGTGCGCGGACCTACCTCACCGACCTCGGGGACGGCCCCCACGGCCCCGGTCAGGACAGGTCGATGTCGTCCAGGGCGGCGGCCAGGTCGGCCGGGGTGTCGTAGACGCCGATCGCCCCGGCCTCGCGCAGCTCGTCGTCCCCGAAGCCTCCGGACCGGACGACGATCGCCGGCATCCCCGCGTTCTTCGCGGCCTCGACGTCGAACACCGAGTCACCGACGACGACGCTCGGCGAGTCGAGCGGCTCGCCCAGCTTCTCTAGCGCCACCTGGAGCAGGTCGGGTGCGGGCTTGGTCGACTCGACGTCCTCGCTGGAGGTCCACGCCTCGGCGAGGTCGCGGGCGTCGAGCAGGTCGAGGAAGTGGTCGACGTGCTGCGGCTTGCCGGAGCTGGCGAGCACGACCCGGTGCCCCCGGTCCCGCACGGCGGCGACGAACTCGCGGGCGCCGGGCAGCGGGGCCACCTCGTCGATGATCGCGTCGAACTCCTCGACCCAGCGCGCGCGGGCGTCGTCCCCGATGCGCCGCTCGACGTCGTCCCCGCCGAGCGCGGCCACCAGCCGGTCGCCGCCCATGCCGATCAGCCGGTGGATCCGCCAGATCGGATAGATCTCGCCCAGCGACCGGAATGACCGGTACCAGGCGAGGGCGTGCTGGTAGTTGGTGTCGACGAGGGTGCCGTCGACGTCCAGGACGGCGATGCGCTGCTCACTCATGCGTCCCGTACTGCCCCAGCCGACCGTGCTCTACCGCGATCGACCGCACCGAGGGTCAGCGGGAGTGGTCGAGCAGGCCGCGCACCGTCTCGCCGGCGGCCTGGTCCCGGTAGCCCTGGCCGACCTCCTCGAGCGCGTACCGGCGGGTGATCAGCCGGTCCAGCTCGAGCCGGCCCTCCTCGTGCAGCCGCAGCAGCATCGGGATGTCCCGGAACGGGTTGCACGAGCCGAACAGCGAGCCCTGGATGCGCTGCTCGAACACCGTCGCCAGCTGGCCGCCGAGCTGCACGTCGCCGTCCGCCGGGCGATCGGCCAGCGCGGTGAGCACCAGGGTCCCGCCCTTGCCGAGGGCGGCCGCCGCGCCCGCGTAGACCTCGGCCGACATCTTCCCCACCGTCACGACGACGACGTCGGCCCCGGTACCGCGGGACAGCTCACGGGCCAGACCCGCCGCCTCGTCGGTGCCGGCGACGGTGCGGGTGGCGCCCAGCGACTCGGCGAACTCCCGCTTCATCGCCACCGGGTCCACGCCGACCACGTGCATCGCCCCCGCGTGCACGGCGCCCTGGACGGCGTTCACCCCGACACCACCGAGCCCGACGACGACCACGGTGTCGCCCGGCCGCACCCCGCCGGAGTAGACCGCCGAGCCCCAGCCGGTCGGCACGCTGCAGGCGACCAGCGCCGCGGTGTCCAGAGCGATCCAGGGGTCGATCCGCACGCAGGAGAACTCACTGAGCAGCGTGTGCCGGGCGAAGGCGCCGATCATGCAGAACCCACCGAGCGGCTCGCCGTCCAGCCGGAACGGATAGGTCCCCGTGGGCAGCTCGCCCTTGGCGATCGTGGCGCCCTTGTCGCACAGGTTGGACCGGCCCTGCGCGCAGAACCGGCAGTGCCCGCAGGCGGGCAGGAAGCTGGTGACGACGTGGTCGCCCGGCGCGACCGCGGTGACGCCCGGGCCCACGGCCAGGACGACGCCGGAGCCCTCGTGCCCGCCGACGATCGGATAGCGGCCGCCCGGGTTGGAGTGCCGCAGGTGCTCGTCGGAGTGGCACAGCCCGGCGTAGGCCATCTCGACCAGCACCTCGCCCGGCCCCGGATCGAGGACCTCCAGATCGACGATCTCGTACTCGGTGTCCGGTCCGCGCAGCACGGCAGCTCTGGTTCGCACGCAGGTCATGCTGCCTGTCGTGGCACCGGGTGCCGCACAGCACCCTCGGCGGCCACCTCCGCGACCGCCCTCCGGGACCGCCCTCCGCGGCCCGCCCCGCGCACCCGCGCATGCCGCCGGACCCGGTCCCCGCGCGCGGCCCCGGTACGGCACCATCGCAGCGTGCCTCCCTCCGATCCGCCCTCCCCGACCGAGGTCTGCCCCGGCTGCGGCGCCGTGCTCGTGGCGACCGGCCGCGGAGCGGCTCACCCGGGCGCCTCGGCCTCCTGCGCCCGCCTGTTCGAAGTCACCCTCCGCGGCCTGCGCGAGGACGGCGCCCACCCCGCCACGGCGACCGTGGTCGCGCTCGCCGACGCGGCCTACGACGCCCAGCACCCGGTGGCCGGGGACGACGGCCGGCTGCGCGCCGCCCTCGACCATCTCGAGGTGCCCGACGACGCCGGCGCGGACCGGACCCCCGCGGTGTGGCGGACCACGATCGCCGACGTCGCCGCGGACCTCGACGTGATCGACCTGCCGGTTCTCGTCGAGTCGTGGGCGCGCGCGGTGCGGGAGGACTGGGCGGCCGCGGCGGCACGACCGGAGTAACGAGACGCGCCCATTCCCATCGCACGCAATCTCTACGTTGCGTGCATATGCTGCCACGGTGAGTGAGATTCTGGACCGGCGCGCACTGAAGAAGGCGCGCACCCGCGAGCACATCCGCACGGTGGCGCAGCGCATGTTCGCCGAGGGCGGCTTCGACGCGGTCACGATCGCCGACATCGCCCGCACGGCCGACGTCGCCGTCCAGACGGTCTTCAACCACTTCGCCACCAAGGAAGAGCTCTTCTTCGACGGCCGGGTGCCGTGGGTCGAGGGACCGGCGACCGCGGTGCGCGACCGGGCGCCGGGGATCTCGCCGCTGACCGCGCTGCGCCGGCACCTGGTCGAGGGCGCCGGCCATTTCGTGGCGCTGCACCTGTCCCCGGAGGGGCGGTCGTTCTCGGCCGCGCTCGCCGCCTGCCCGGCGCTGGCCGCCTACGAGCAGCGGATCGTCCAGGACGCGGAGCGGACGCTGGGCGAGGCACTGGCCGAGGCCTGGGCGACCGACCCCGAGCCGGACGCCGCCTACCTGTCGTCCTCGCCGGTGGCCGCACCGCTCACCGCCGCCATCTGGCTGGCCGCCGCGCGCGTGGTGTTCGTCGAGCAACGCGGCGGGAGCACCCCGGACGACTGCCCCGTCGAGTGCGCGGCCACCGTCGAGCGCGTCCTCGACCGGGTGCTCGCCGGCATCCAGAGCCAGATCACCGCCCAGGACGCCGGGCAGCCCGGAGAGCCGGACCGGACGTGGGGCCGACCCACGCGGGGCCGATCGGCCGCCGGTGGACCTCAGACGGTTGCGGGCTCCGGACGCCGCGAGACGAGCACCGGCATCGCGATCGGCAGCAGGACGTCGTCGACCACGCGCTCCACGGCCCCGACGCTCATCGCGCCGTCCCCGGCCGCGGTGTAGCGCTGCCACCAGAAGGCCTGCAGCACCGAACCGAGCAGCGCCAGCCGTGCCGGGTCGACCGGCTCACCGCGGGCGTCCGAACGGCGGCCGAGCTCGGCGACGACGGCGGCCAGGGGGCGCACCAGCGCATCGTCGAGGCCGGCCCGCAGCAGCTCCTCGTGCCGGGCGGCGCCGACGATGCTGGCCACCGCCCGCTCCTCGCGGTCCAGCGGCCGGCTCCAGGCGGCCGCGAGGGAGACCAGGTCGGCCCGCAGCGAGCCACCGTCCTCCGGGAGGGTGACCAGCCGGAACCGGCCGACGGCGTGCCGGGCCAGCGCCGCCATGGTCGGCCAGCGCCGGTAGATGCCGGCCTTGCCCGCCCGCGCCCGGGCCGCGATCCGGTCGCTGTTGAGCCGACCCCACCCTTCCTCCGCGAGGATGTCGACCGCGACCGACAGCAGTTGCTCGGACAGCTCCGAGCTCAGCGGTCGACCGGGAGTTCCGCTCATGACCCGATTCCGTGACGTGACGTCATACGCACCGCGACATCCTGGCGCGTCCGAGGACGCACCACAATGGCCGAGCCGAAGAATCGTTGAGAACGTGAGTACTTGAAGTTTTGTGCAGTGCCGCGGACATCTGCCCAGGTCAGGGCCTAAGTGTCCCAGTCAGGCGCCGGCTGCGCCCTCCACGTGCACCGACAGCGAGGCGCCGTCCTCGGACAGCCAGCCCTTGCTCCGGGCGTACGTGATCATCTCGTCCCAGCGCGCCTGCCAGTCCGGTGCGGTCGCGCGCGGCTCGGCGGCGGCACGGAGCGCGGCCACGTCCAGGACGGCGGTCTCGCTGTCCCGCAAGCGGCCGAGCCCGGAGCGCTCCAGCACCTCTCCGGCCTCGGCGTCGGTGACCTGGCCCAGGGCCAGGTGCAGCCGCCCGAGGTCGTCGATGTCCACGACCCGGGCCTCCGGACGCTCGTCGCTGCCGGTCACCACCTCGACGATCATCGACAGGACCTCCTTCTCTCCAGCACTCGCACGCCCGTGCCGGGCCCCGGAAGGGCACCGCGAGCGCGTCGGTCACTACACATGCCAAGGAAACCGCGTGAAGTCCGGGTCGCGCTTCTCGAGGAAGGCATCGCGGCCCTCGACGGCCTCCTCGGCCATGTAGGCCAGGCGGGTGGTCTCCCCGGCGAACAGCTGCTGACCGACCAGGCCGTCGTCGATCAGGTTGAACGAGTACTTGAGCATCCGCTGCGCGGTCGGGCTCTTGGCGACGATCTTCTTCCCCCACTCCAGCGCGGTGGCCTCCAGCTCGGCGTGCGGGACGACGCGGTTCACCATGCCCATCTCGTGCGCGTCGGCGGCGGTGTACTCCTCGCCCAGGAAGAAGATCTCCCGGGCGAACTTCTGCCCCACCTGCCGGGCCAGATAGGCGGAGCCGAACCCGCCGTCGAAGCTGCCGACGTCGGCGTCGGTCTGCTTGAACCGGGCGTGCTCGGCACTGGCCAGGGTGAGGTCGGAGACGACGTGCAGGCTGTGCCCGCCACCCGCGGCCCAGCCGGGGACCACGCAGATCACCACCTTGGGCATGAAGCGGATCAGCCGCTGCGCCTCCAGGATGTGCAGCCGGCCGCTCGACCCGTGGGCGTGCTCGTAGCCGTACTTCCCGCGTACCCGCTGGTCGCCGCCGGAGCAGAACGCCCAGCCGCCGTCCTTGGGGCTGGGCCCGTTGCCGGTGAGGATCACGCAGCCGACGTCGGTGGACAGCCGGGCGTGCTGCAGCGCGGTGATGAGCTCGTCGACGCTCTGCGGGCGGAAGGCGTTGCGCACCTCGGGCCGGTCGAACGCGATGCGGACCACGCCGGCGTCCACGGCGCGGTGGTAGGTGATGTCGGAGAAGTCGAAGCCCTCGACCGGCCGCCACGCGGAGCCGTCGAAGATCTCGGACACGTCGTCGCGGGCGCTCATGCGCTCGAACCTAACCCGCAGCCCCGGCACCGGCGCCGCGCTGTCACGGCCGGAGCAGCCCGCCGACCGGCTCGGTGACGCCGTCGACGATTTCGGTCACCGGCCCGGTCACCGGGTCGAGGACCTCGCAGAGGCAGTCGGTGGGGACCGAGGGCGCCGGCGTCTGCCCACCGTCCCCCGGCGGCCGGGGTGCCGGGGCGGGCTTCGGCGCGGGTGCCGGAGCAGGCGCGGGCGCCGGGGCCGGGTTCGCGGGCGCCGGGGCGGGGTTCGCGGGCGCCGGGTTCGGGGCGGGTGCCGGGCCCGGGGCGGGCGCCGGCTGCGGGGCGGGTGCGGCGCCGCCGGCGGGGCCGGGTGCGCCGGTCGCCGTCCGCCCGCCGGTCGGGCCGGCCGCGCTGCCTGCGGATCCCGACAACGGGGCGTCCCCGCCGACGCCGGTCAGGTCCGCGTCGGCGGCGGCCCCGGCGGCGTCCACCTCCGGCAGACCCGGCGCCGGGGACCGGGACGATCCCGTCGCCACGCCGGTACCGCCGGCCTCGGGCACGGCCGCACCTGGCTCCCCGGTGAACACGCCGTCCGGGTCGCGGGAGCCACCGCTGCCGCCGTCCGGTCCGTCGGCCAGGAAGAGCGCGAGCGGCGCGGCGATCAGCAGCGCACCGCAGACCGTGCCCAGCACTCCGATGATCCGGGCTCGGCTGCGCTGCAGGGCCGCACGGGCAGCACCGAGCCGAGCGGCGGCGCCAGGGGGTCGGTGTCGGCGGGACAGGGCCAGCAGCTCCTTCGGGAGAGAGGTGGGTCGGGGGCCGCCTACCCGCCCAGAGCCGGCTCATGCCCCGCCACGCCCGACTACCGGTGCGCCTCCGCCAGCAGCGGCCGCAGCCGGGGAAGCGAGGCGGCGAGCCCCGGGTGCAGGGCGACGCCGGCCAGGTCGCTCACCGCCACCCACGCGACACCGGTGCTCTCGCCGTCCAGCCGCAGGTCCGCGGCCTCGATGGGCCGCACCGGGCGGGCCAGCACCGTCGTGTACGACCAGCCACCGTGGTCGTCCACCGACCGGACGCCGAGGACCAGGTCCGCCGCGGTGAGCCCGAGTTCCTCGCGGACCTCGCGCAGCGCGCCGTCGGCGGCCGACTCCCCGGCGTGCAGCGCCCCGCCCGGCGTGCCCCAGGTCCCACCGTGGTGCGACCACCAGGCGCGGTGCTGCAGCAGCAGCTCGGGGCCGTCGGCGGCGTCCCGGTGCACCAGCAGCCCGGCCGCGCCGGCCCGGCCCCAGTGGCGGTGGCCCTGAGCGCAGGTGGTCCAGCCGTCGGTCGAGGCGAGCACCCGCCCAGTGAACCCGGTCCGGGCGGGCGACGGCGACCGCACGGGTGGGGTCGCGGAGAGTCGGACCCTGCCCACCCCGGTGGGCAAGGTCCGACCGTGCGGCGGAGCATCCTCCGTCCCGGGCGGGCCTGAGAACCGGCCGGGGCACGGGCGAGGGTCGCGGG
>NZ_FOND01000015.1:0-63851 GCF_900112815.1 Blastococcus tunisiensis | reverse complement strand
GGTCGCGGGCAGTCGGACCCTGCCCACGGGGGTGGGCAAGGTCCGACCGTGCGGCGGAACACCTCCGCCCCGGGCGGGCATGAGAACCGGCCGGGCGGCTGACAGGATCGGGTCAGCGCCGTCCGCTCTCCCCGAGGAGTCCTCCATGACCACGACGACGACCATGGCCGAGGTCCCCGGACTCGTCGGCACCGAGCTCGGCAGCAGCGAGTGGCACGAGGTCACCCAGGAGCACGTGAACCTGTTCGCCGACGCGACCGGCGACCACCAGTGGATCCACGTCGACGTCGAGCGGGCGACGGCGGAGAGCCCGTTCGGTGGGCCGATCGCGCACGGCTACCTGACGCTGTCGCTGCTGGCCCCGCTGTCCTCGCAGGTCCTCGAGGTGACCGACACCGTCATGGGCGTCAACTACGGCCTGAACAAGGTGCGCTTCCCCGCCCCCGTGCCGGTCGGCTCGCGGGTGCGGCTGACGGCGAGCCTGAAGCAGGTCGAGGAGGTCACCGGCGGGCTGCAGCTCACGCTGGCCGCCGTCATCGAGCGCGGGGGTGGCGACAAGCCGGTCTGCATCGCCGAGCCGGTGTTCCGCTACTACGGCGGCCGCGCCGCCTGATGCGGGTCGCCGTCTTCACCGGGTCGCACGCCGGCCCGCCGTCGCACGCCGAGGCCGCCGCCGCCTTCGCGCGTGGTCTCGCCGACGCCGGGGTCGGCATCGTCTACGGCGGCGGGAACGTCGGGTTGATGGGCGTCGTCGCCGACGCGGCGCTGGCCGCCGGCGGCGAGGTCGTCGGCGTGATCCCGCAGCACCTGGTGGACGACGAGGTGGCCCACCCGGGGCTGCCGCGGCTGGAGATCGTGCAGTCGATGCACGAGCGCAAGGCGGTGATGGCCGACCTGTCCGACGCCTTCGTCGCGCTGCCCGGGGCCGCCGGGACGCTGGAGGAGCTCTTCGAGGCCTGGACCTGGGGGATGCTCGGCCTGCACGCCAAGCCCACCGCCCTGGTCGACGTCGACGGGTTCTGGCAGCCGCTGCTCGCCCAGCTGCGCCGCATGGTGGACGACGGCTACCTCGACGCCGCGCGGCTGGACGCCCTGGGCGTGGTGCCCGACGCGGCCGGCCTGCTGGAGTTCGTCGCGGCCTACCGGCACCCGCAGCGCAAGTGGACGGCTCCGCCCCCGGCCCCGTGACGCTTTCCGAGACGGGAAAGGCCCCTACCGGCGGGTAACCCGATCGCAACAGGCACGTGGTGCACTGGGGGGATGCCGTCCCGCCAGGTCTCCGAGGTCCGCGTGGTCCACGGGCACCGCCGCGCCTTCGTCCGGGCGGGCGAGGGTCCGGCGCTGCTCCTGCTGCACGGCATCGGGAACAACTGCCACACCTGGTCGGGGGTCATCGACCGGCTCGCCGAGACGCACACGGTCATCGCCCCGGACCTGCTCGGCCACGGCAACTCCGACAAGCCCCGGGGCGACTACTCCATCGCCGGCTACGCCAACGGCATGCGCGACCTGCTGTCGGTGCTGGACATCGAGCAGGCCACGGTCGTCGGGCACTCCCTCGGCGGCGGGATCGCCCTGCAGTTCGCCTACCAGTTCCCCGAGCGGTGCCAGCGGCTGGCGGTCGTCGGCAGCGGGGGGCTGGGCCCCGAGCTCTCCGCCGGCCTGCGCGCCGCCACCCTGCCCGGCGCCGAGCTGGTGGTCACCGCCCTGGCCGGCGTCTCCGGACCGCTCCGCACCGGCCTGCAGGCGGTGGAGAAGGTCGGCCGCGTCGCCGGCTGGCGGCGCCTCGGTGACCTGGCCGAGGCCGTCGACGCGCTGCTCGCCCTCAAGGACGTCGAGGCCCGCCGCGCCTTCCTGCGGACCCTGCGCGGCGTGGTGGACGCCCGCGGCCAGGCGGTCACCGCCCTCGACCGGCTCTACCTCGCCGACTCCATCCCGATGCTGGTCGTCTGGGGCGGCCGGGACCCGATCGTCCCCCCGCGGCACGCCGAGACGGTGCGCGCCCTCGTGCCCACCGCCCGCATCGAGGTCTTCGAGGACGCCGGCCACTGGCCGCACCTCGACGAGCCCGACCGGTTCTGCGACGTGCTCCTGGACTGGATCCGGGACACCGAGCCCGCCGCGCACGACCTGGACAGCTGGCGCCGCCTCCTGGCCCAGAACTGGGACGGCGTCGCGCGCCCCGTCGAGCGCTGACCGCCCGGCCTGCCTAGCGTTCGGGGCATGCAGCACTGGGACGTCGTCGTGGTGGGCGGCGGCCCGGCCGGAGCCGCCTGCGCCACGGCCGCCCGCCGCGCCGACCCCGCCGCCCGGGTGCTGGTGCTCGACCGGGCCGACTTCCCGCGGGACAAGGTCTGCGGCGACGGCGTCGCCCCGGAGGCGCTCGACGTCCTGGCCGGTCTCGGCGTCGATCCCGCCGGGCTCACCGCGGGGTACGCCGTGCTCCCCCGGCTGCGGCTGCGCTCCCCCGGGGGGACCACCGTCGAGCGCACGATGCAGCGCCCGGCCCGCGTCGTCCCCCGCGCGGTGCTCGACGCCCGGCTGCTCGCGGCGGGGCTGGCGGCGGGCGCGGAGTTCCGCCGGCACGCCGTCCGGCGGATCGCGGTGCACCCCACCCACGTCGAGGTCGACGGCGTCCTGACCGCCGGGGTGCTGGTCGGGGCGGACGGCGCGGAGTCCGTCGTCCGCCGGGCGCTCGGGCTCGGCCCCAACCGGCCGGACCGGCTGGCGATCGCCCTGCGCGGCTACGCGCCGGTGCCCGCTGGGCTCGAGGACGTCCAGCTCATCGCCACCACCGAGCAGCGCTGGCCGGCGTACGCGTGGTCGTTCCCGCTCGGCGACGGGCGGGCCAACGTGGGCTACGGGGAGCTGGTCTCCGGCGGGGTGAACCGGGCGGGGCTGCTCGCCGGCCTGGAGCGGCTGCTGCCCGGCGTCGGGGCCGCGGAGCTGAAGGCGCACCGGCTGCCGCTGTCCACCGGCCGGCCCCGCCAGCCCGACGGCCGGGTGCTGCTCGCCGGGGACGCCGCCTCGCTGATCAACCCGCTGACCGGCGAGGGGATCTTCTACGCCGTCCTCTCCGGGGCCCTCGCCGGTGCGGCCGCCGCCGCCGGGGGCGGCGCGGGGGCGGCGTACCGGGCGGCGCTGCGCCGGCGGCTGGGCCGGCACCTGGCGCACTCGTCGACGGCGTCCTGGGCCAGCCGGTGGCCGGCGGTCATGGACGCGGTCTTCCGGGCCGCCGCCGGCGACCAGCGGGTGTTCGACGACGTCGTCCACCTCGGCCTGGCCGACGGGCGGCTCACCGCACGCACCCTCGGCGCCGCCGTCCGCCGCCTCCGATAGGGGCTCCGGGCGTCGCGACGCCCGTCGGCATCCGGCCGGACGGTGTTCTCGGCACCGCCGCGTCGTGGTCACGTCGCCGTCACCACCGTCCCTGACGCTGATCGCGTCAGGGCCGGTCTCCGGCCCTCCGGTCCGAGGAGTGCCGTGACCACCGCCCCACCCCTCCCCTCGACCCGCGCGACGCCGGCCACCCAGCAGCAGCGCCGGCTCCGCTACGGCGCCGCGCTCGCCGCCCTGCGCGCCCGCGACGCCGTCCTGCCTCCCGGATCGGTGCAGCGCCGGCAGGCCCTGCAGGTGTGCGGCGCGGCCAACCTGCTCACCGCCCTGGGCGTCCGCGTGGACGTCGTCCAGCCCGCCGTGCCGTGGCCGCGCCACCGGCGGCACTGGCTGCTCGTGGACAACAGCGCCGGGCTGCTGGGCGACCTGGCGCTGCTGGTCGGCGCCCCGCGGACGGCGGAGGGCTGGGCGGAGACCGCCGACCGGGTGCTGCCGGTGCGCTCCCGGGCCCGGCGTCCGGCGCCGGCGGGCGAGGCCGTCGTCTGCCCGGTGACGGTGCGCTACCGGACCGACGACGGGCCGGTGCTCGCCCCGCCGCGCAGCCTGTACGAGGTGATGGGGTTCCGCGGGCTGGTCGTCGAGGTGCGGTTGCTGGCGGTGGGCCGGGAGGTGCGGCGTGCCGCCTGAGCCCGGCGCGCCCGGGCATGTTCCGGGGCCCCGCGCGGTTGCCCTCCGTAGGGTCCGCGGCAGCTGGCACCGCCGCGACGCGCGCGGACCCGCCCAGACTTCCGCCGACCAAAGGCCTGTTCCCCCCTGTGAGCGTTCCCCCGCAGCACCCCGCCCGACGCCCTGACCCCCGGCGCCGCGACCGGTCCGCCGGCCGCGCCGGGCGCGCCCGCGACGACGACCGGGCCGCCGCCCGCGTCGAGAAGCTGGCCCAGCAGAGCTGGGTCGAGGGCGCCGAGCCCGAGCTCCCGGTCCGCACCGTCCGGCCCGAGGAGGTCGTCTTCCACCTGGGGCCGACCAACTCCGGCAAGACCTACGAGTCCCTGCTCGCCCTGGAGAGGAACGGGCGCGGGGTCTACGCCGCACCGCTGCGCCAGCTGGCCCACGAGGCCTACGAGCGACTCTCCCGCGAGCTGCCGCCCGGCACCGTCGGCCTCTCCACCGGCGAGGAGGAGATCGACCCCGACGCCCCCATCGTCTGCTGCACCGTGGAGAAGGCGCCGATGCGCGGCGACCTGCTGGTGCTCGACGAGTCGCACTGGGTCGCCGACCCCGACCGCGGGCACCACTGGGCCCGGCTGGTGCTGACCGGCGAGTACCGCGAGATGCACCTGATCTCCGCGGCCGAGGCCTACCTGCTGCTCAAGCCCCTGGTCTCGGACGCGAAGACGATCACCGTCGTCAACCACAAGCGGCTCTCCCGGCTCGACGTGCTGCGCACCCCCGTCCGCCCGGACGGCGTGCGCGCGCAGACCCTGGTCGTCGCGTTCTCCCGCAAGGCCGTCTACGCGGTCGCCGCCGCCCTGGACCCGCAGCGGCCGGGCAAGGTCGGCGTCCTCTACGGCGCGCTGCCGCCGGCCACCCGCCGGGAGGTGATCGCCCGGTTCACCCGCGGCGAGACCGAGGTGCTGGTGACCACCGACGTCATCGGCCACGGCATCAACGTGCCGGCCACCACCGTGCTGTTCGCCGAGACGACGAAGTTCGACGGCGTGGAGCGGCGGCCGCTGCGCACCTGGGAGACCGCGCAGATCGCCGGCCGGGCCGGGCGCTACGGGCTCACCGGGCACGGCAGCGTCGGCGTGCTCGCCGGGGTCACCGGCCTGCGGGCCGACGCCGGGCTGCTCAAGGCCGGCGCCGAGGTGGCCCGCGGCGATGCGATGAGCGACCTGCCCAAGCGCGCCCCGCGGCTGCGCCCCGAGCTCGACGACCTGGGCGCCTTCGAGCCGGTGGACCTGCCGGAGGCGCTGACCCGCTGGATGGCGTGGGCGCGGGCGGCGACCCGCGACCAGGCGATGACCGCCGACGACGTGACCGGCCTGATCGTCCGCGTGCACGCCCTGCTGCCGCTGCTGCGCGGGCCGCTCGGCGCGGCCGGCGACCTGTGGACGATCTGGCGGCTGATCAACCTGCCCATCGACTACAACCCGCCGCGGCGCACCCGCTGGCTGGTGCTGGCCAAGGCCGCGCTCCAGCAGGCCTTCGGGCAGTCGGTCGCCCCGGAGACCGTGCTCGAGCCGATGCCGGACCGGGGCACGGTCGAGGACTACGAGCAGGCCGCGGCCGCCGCGCGCGACGCCCAGACGCTGCTGCGCTCCTTCCCCGGCGTGGCCGGGCTGACCAGCGAGGACGCCGCCGAGGTCGAGGAGGCGTGCGCCGAGCGCATCACCGAACTGCTGCCCGACGCGATCAGCCTGTCGGCGTCCGGCCGGTGCACCACCTGCGGCGCCGGCATCGCCCCCTGGTTCAGCACCTGCCGCGACTGCTCGGTCCGCTCGGCCGGGCGCGGCCCGGGCCGGGAGCCGCACCGGGGGACAGACCGGGGGACACAGCACCACGACGGGCACGACCGGCAGCCGCGTGCACCGCGGGCCGGAGGCCGCGCCACGGGCGGCGGCCGGACGGCGGAGTCCGGAGGCGGACGCCGCGGCCGAGGGACCTCGGCGTCCCGCACCGGCGGGCGTCCCGGCGCAGGACGGTCCGGCCGCAGCCGCTGACCCTGCCGACCGCGGTCAACCCCCCAGGCGCGCGCCGTCGGCGTCGAACAGGTGCACCCGGCCGGCCCCGGGCCGGACGTGCAGGACATCGCCCTTCATCGGCGGACGACGGGCGTCCACCCGGGCGGTGATCGGCTGCTGCTCGCCGCCGTGCGTGACCCGCCCGTAGGCGTAGGCGTCGGCGCCGGTCTCCTCGACGACGTCCACCTCCACGCGGAGGCCGGAGTCGGCGACCTCGAGGTCCTCCGGCCGGATCCCCAGGACCACCGTGTCCCCGGCACCGGCGAGCACGTCGCGGGCCACCGGGTGGACGCCGTCGCCGAACGCCACCCCGCCGTCGACCACCGGCAGGGAGTACAGGTTCATGGCCGGCGAGCCGAGGAAGCCCGCGACGAACACGTTCGCCGGGCGGTCGTAGAGCTCGCGCGGGGTGCCCACCTGCATGAGCAGCCCGTCCTTGAGGACGCACACCCGGTCGCCCATGGTCATGGCCTCGACCTGGTCGTGGGTGACGTACACGGTGGTGGTGCCCAGCCGGCGCTGCAGCTGGGCGATCTGGGTGCGGGTCTGCACCCGCAGCTTGGCGTCGAGGTTGGACAGCGGCTCGTCCATCAGGAACACCTGCGGCTGCCGGACGATCGCCCGGCCCATCGCCACCCGCTGCCGCTGCCCGCCCGACAGCGCCTTGGGCTTGCGGTCGAGGTAGGGCTCGAGGTCGAGCACCCTCGCCGCCTCGCGGACGCGGGTGCCGATGTCGGCCTTGGGCACCCCGGCGATCTTCAGCGCGAAGCCCATGTTGTCCGCGACGCTCATGTGCGGGTACAGCGCGTAGTTCTGGAACACCATCGCGATGTCGCGGTCCTTGGGCGCCATGTCGGTGACGTCCCGGTCGCCGATCAGGATCCGCCCGTCGTGCACCGGCTCCAGCCCGGCCAGCATCCGCAACGACGTGGACTTGCCGCAGCCCGACGGCCCGACCAGGACCAGGAACTCGCCGTCCTCCACCTCGAGGTCCAGCGCGTCCACCGCCGAGCGCTCGGCGCCGCTGTAGACACAGGTCGCGCGGTCATAGGTCACGGTCGCCATCGTCGGCGTCCTCCGAACGGTCTCAGGAATCGGGTCGCGCGCCGCGGCGCGCATTTCCGGGCCCGGTGAACATACCGTCGGCGAGGACGCTTGGAAAGGGTCGCGCCGGCTCCCGCGAAATGGCGGCCGACCACCCATCCGGTCCATTTCTCCGAATCGTCGCCGGGTCGTCTAGGGTCGACTCGTCGGCCGGGCCGGAAATGGCGCGGCCACACACCGCCCGGGCCCGTCGACGGAGCAGAGGACCATGCCGGAACTGGACGATCTCGTCACCGCCTGCCTGATGCCCGGGTTCGCCGGCCCGCGGCTGCCCGGGTGGGTGGCGCGGGAGCTCGACCGCGGCCTGGCCGGCATCTGCGTCTACGGCCAGAACCTCACCGACGGCGGGGAGCCCGCCCCCGACCGGGTGCGGGCACTCGGCGACGCGGTGCGCCGGGTCCGGCCCGACGCGCTCGTGGCGCTGGACGAGGAGGGCGGCGACGTCACCCGTCTCGAGTACCTGGTGGGCAGCGGCTACCCGGGCAACCTCGCCCTGGGCGTGGCCGACGACGAGGCCCTCACCGAGGCGGTGGCCGCCGCCATCGGCGCCGACCTGCGCCGGGCCGGCGTGACGGTGGACCTCGCGCCGTCGGTGGACGTCAACAGCGACAGCCGGAACCCGGTCATCGGCGTCCGCTCGTTCGGCCCCGACCCCGATGCGGTGGCCCGGCACGGCGCCGCCTACGTGCGCGGCCTGCGGTCGGCCGGGGTCGCCGCCGCCGCCAAGCACTTCCCGGGGCACGGCGCGACCACCGTCGACTCGCACCTCGGGCTGCCCACCATCGACGCGGACGAGGCCACCTTCCGCCGCCGGGAGCTGCCGCCCTTCGCCGCCGCGGTCACGGCCGGCGTCGACCTGGTCATGACCTCGCACGTGGTGTTCACCGCCCTGGACGAGCAGCCCGCCACGCTCAGCCGGCGGCTGCTGGTCGACCTGCTGCGCACCGAGCTCGGCTTCGACGGCGTCGTCGTCACCGACGCCCTGGACATGGCCGGGGTCCGGGCGGCGCACGGGATCGCCCGGGCCGGCGCGCTGTCCCTGGCCGCGGGGGCCGACCTGCTGCTGATCGGCGCGGAGGACGGCGAGCAGCACTGCGGGGACCTCCGCCGCGCGGTCACCGACGCCGTCCGGGAGGGCGTGCTGCCCGAGTCGCGGCTGCACGACGCCGCGCAGCGGGTGCGCGCGCTGCGGACGAGGCTCGCCGCCACGGAACCCGGACCCGTCCCACCGGCGAGCGGCATCGGCGCCACTGCGGCGCGGCGGGCCCTGCGCGCCCGCGACGTCGTCCCCCTGACCGCCCCCGCGGTCGTCGCGGAGCTGCGGGCGGGCACCAACCTGGCCGTCGGGGACGCGAAGTGGAGCCTCGCCGAGCCCCTGGCACGGCACGGCCTGGTGGCCGGCGAGCGGCAGGTGCGGGAGGCCGACGGCACGCCCGAGGACGTCGTCGCCGCTGCCGCCGGGAGGCCGCTGGTCGTCGCCGTCCGCGACGCCTACCGCAGCGACTGGCAGCGGGCGTGGCTGCACCGGCTGGCCGAGCTGCGCCCCGACGCGGTGCTGGTCGCCGTCGGCATGCCGGACGACGCCGGCCTGGTGCCCGGCCCCGTCGTGCTCACCCACGGGGCGGGCCGGGTGAACACCGCGGCGGCGGCCGGCCTGCTCGCCGGGGAGCCGGCATGACCGTCCTGCTGCGCGGCGCGCGGGCCCTGGACGCCGCGGGGATCGTCGACGGCGCCTGGGTGCTCTTCGACGGGCCGCTGATCGCGGCCACCGGCAGCGGGCAGCCGCCCGCGGCCGACGAGACCGTCGACCTGGGCGGCGCCTGGCTGACGCCGGGGTTCGTCGACCTGCACCTGCACGGCGGGGGCGGGCACGCCGTCGACGACGGACCGGCGAGCATCACCGCCGCCCTGCGCGCGCACCGGGTGCGCGGCACCACGCGGGCCGTGGTGAGCCTGGTCGCGGCCCCGCTGGCGGAGCTGGAGGCCCGGCTGGACGGCATCGCCGCCCTCACCGCCGCGGAGGGCGGCGTCCTCGGCGCCCACCTCGAGGGCCCGTTCCTGGCGCCGTCCCGGTGCGGGGCGCACGACCCGCGGTTCCTCCGCGCGCCCACCGCCGCGGACGTCGACCGGCTGCTCGACGCCGCCCGCGGCACGCTGCGCCAGCTGACCGTCGCCCCGGAGCTGCCGGACGCGATCGCGGCGATCGAGCGGCTCGCCGGGGCAGGGGTCGTCGTCGCGGTCGGCCACACCGAGGCCGACCTCGACCTCACCGCCCGCGCGTTCGACGCGGGCGCCCGCCTGCTCACCCACGCCTTCAACGCCATGCCGGGCATCTCCCACCGGGCGCCGGGGCCGGTGGCCGCGGCCGTCGCCGATCCGCGGGTGACCATCGAGCTGATCCTCGACGGCCGGCACGTGCACCCGGCGGTCGCCGGCCTGCTCGCCGCCGCGGCGCCCGGCCGGATCGCGCTGGTCAGCGACGCGATGGCGGCCGCCGGCGCCGCCGACGGGAGCTACCGGCTCGGCGGCCTGGACGTCACGGTGCACGACGGCCGCGCCGTCCTGGCCGGGACGGACACGATCGCCGGCTCCACGCTCACCCTCGACACCGCGCTGCGGCTGGCCGTCGAGGAGGCCGGGCTGGACCCGGTCGCCGCCGTCACGGCGCTGACCGCGACCCCGGCGGCCGCGCTGGGCCTCGGGCACCGGTTCGGCCGGCTGGCCCCGGGCCACGCCGCGGACGCCGTCGTCCTCGGGCCCGACTGGACGGTCCGTGCGGTCTGGGCCGACGGGCGGCCGGTCGCACCCTGACCGGTCAGGGCCGCTGCCAGTCCGGCTTGCGGGCGTGCGTGTAGCGGTAGTAGTCGGCCAGCCGGAGCCGCGAGGCGGCGGCCTCGTCGACGACGACGCACACCCGCCGGTGCAGCTGCAGCGCCGAGGCCGGGCAGATCGCGGCCACCGGCCCCTCGACGGCGGCCGCCACCGCCTCGGCCTTCGCCTCCCCCTGCGCCACGAGCAGCAGCTCGCGGGCCTCCAGGATCGTGCCCAGCCCCTGGGTCAGGCAGTGCGTGGGCACCTCCTCGGGCGAGGCGAAGAACCGGGCGTTGTCCGCGCGGGTGCGCGGCGCCAGCGTCTTGATGCGGGTGCGGGAGGCGAACGACGACGTCGGCTCGTTGAAGCCGATGTGCCCGTTGGCGCCGATGCCGAGGATCTGCACGTCCACCCCGCCGACGGCGGCGATGGCCCGGTCGTAGTCCACCGCGGCCGCCTCGAGGTCGGGAGCGCGCCCGTCGGGGACGCGCACGCGGGAGGGGGCCAGCCCGAGCGGGCGGACGACGTCCCGGTCCAGCACGGCCGCGTAGCTCTGCGGGTGGTCGGCGGGGATCCCGACGTACTCGTCGAGCGCGAACCCGCTGACGCCGGACAGGTCGAGGGTCCCGGCGGCCACCCGGCGGGCCAGCTCGGCGTAGATCCCCTGCGGGGAGGATCCGGTGGCCAGGCCCAGCACCGCCCGCGGCGCCCGGGACACGACGGCGGCGATCCGGTCGGCGCCGAACCGGCCCACCTCCGCGGCCCCGGGAAGGATGATCACCTCCACCCGGTCACGATCCCACCGGTTCCACCGACGTGCGCCGCGGCACGGCGCCGCGGGCGGTCAGCGCCGCCCCGATCGGCGCCACCGGGACGCCGCCGGGCACCACCTGGACGCGGTCGGCGATGCGCAGGCTGCGCAGGAACGGCGACCCCTCCGCCTGGCTCCGGACCTGCCGGCGGACGGCGTCCAGCAGCGGGGCGCCGACCTCGGCCACCCCTCCCCCGAGGACGACGTGCTCGACGTCGCAGGTCAGGACGAGCAGCCGCACGGCCGCGGCGACGGCGTCGGTGAAGCTGTCCCGGATGCCGATGGCCACGGCGTCCCCCTCGGACGCGGCGGCGAACACCTCGGCGGCGGCCGGCCGGCCGGTGCGGCTGGGCCAGGCGGCGTCGATCGCCGACCCGGAGGCGTAGAGCTCCAGGCAGCCGCGCTGCCCGCACGGGCACACCGGGCCGGTCGAGGCGTACGGCAGGTGGCCGATCTCGCCCGCGCCGCCGCGGTGACCGCGCCGCAGCTCGCCGCCCAGCAGCAGCCCGGCGGCCACCCCCGTGCCCAGCGCGAGGAAGGCCAGGTCGCCGCGCAGCCCGAGGACCCGCGCCGCCCCCACCGCGGCCACGTTCAGGTCGTTCTCCACCGTCACCGGCACGCCCTGCAGCCGGGCCGCGAGCAGCGGCGCGAGCCGGACCCCCCGCTCGTGGATGTCGAGGTTGAGCGCGTGCGACACCTCGCCGGTCCGCGGGTCGACCAGCCCGGGCACCCCCGCGCCGACGCCGGACAGGTCGGCCGCGCCGATGCCCGCGTCCGCGCACAGCCGCCGCACCACCTCCGCCGCCGAGGCCACCACGCCCTCCGTGCCCAGCCGGGTCGGGACGCGGACGGTGGCCCGCACCGCGGCCGCGTCGTCCAGCAGCACCCCCAGGACCTTGGTGCCGCCGATGTCCAGCCCGATCGACCACCCACCGGCCGCGTGCCCGTCGGCGTTCACCCCTTCACCGCGCCCGCGACCAGCCCGGAGCTCATCCGGTTCTGGACGATCAGGAAGAAGACGATGACCGGGACGGTGATCAGCGTGGCCCCGGCCATGACCAGCCCCCAGTCGGTGGCCCGGTTGCCCTCGACGAGGCCCTGCAGCCACAGCGGGAGGGTCTGCTTCTCGGGGTCGGACATGACCACCAGGGCCAGCGTGTACTCGTTCCACGCCTGCAGGAACCCGTAGACCCCGGACGCCACGAGCCCCGGCGCCAGCAGCGGGAAGGTGATCCGGAAGAAGGCCCCGGTGCGCGAGAGCCCGTCCATCATCGCGGCCTCCTCCAGTTCGATCGGGATTCCGCTGACGAATCCGCGCAGCATCCAGATGGTGAACGGGAGAATGGCCGCCACGTACACGATCGTCAGCCCCAGGACGGCATTCACCAGCCCCCAGTTGTCGAGCACGTGGTATTGCGAGATGAACAATCCCTCCGCCGGGATCATCTGCACCACGAGAATGGTCACGATGAATGATTTCTTGCCGCGGAAACGGAATCTGCTGACGGCGAGCGCGGCGACGAACGCGAAGAGGATCGCGGCGGCCAGGGTGAGCCCGGTGACCGCCAGCGAGATCCTGAACGAGGAGAAGAACGTGGGGTCGGTGAAGACCCGCCGGAAGTTGCCCAGCCCGCCGTCGACGGGGAAGAACGTGGGCTCCGACGTCCGGAGCTCGTTGGTCGGCAGGAAGGCGCTGCTGATCATCCAGTAGACGGGGAACACCCAGGCCAGCGAGACCGCCACCGCCAGGGCCCCCAGCAGCCGCCGGCCGAGGGACGACCGCCCGCCGCGCGCGGACCGCTGCCCCCCGCGCTGCCCGCGGGCCGTCGCGACCGCCGACCCGGCCGCGCTCACAGCTGCTCCTCGCGGAGCATCCGGCGGATGTAGAAGACGGTGAGGCCCAGGGTGATCACCAGCATGATCGTCGCCATGGCGCCGGCCATCGAGAACTCCTTCGCCAGCGAGTAGATGTAGGTGCCCAGCAGGTGCGTCTCCCGGGTCGGGGCCCCGGCCCGCTGGAGGACGTGGATCTGGGTGAACACCCGCAGGTCCCAGATGACCTGGAGCAGCGCGACCACGAAGAGCACCGGCTTGACCATGGGGATCGCCAGGCTCCACAGCCGCTGCCAGGCGTTGGCCCCGTCCAGCTGGGCGGCCTCCATGCACTCCTCGGGCACCTGCAGCAGCCCCGCGTAGACGGTGAACGCCACGAAGGGCACGCTCATCCACACCACGATGACCGTCGCCACGCCGTAGAAGGACAGCGGCTCGATGAGCCAGGAGTGGAACCGCATCGACCCCATGCCCAGCGGCTCGGCCAGCAGCCAGTTGACGACGCCGTACTGCGAGTCGAACAGCCACTGCCAGACCGTCATGGTGGCCAGCACCGGGGTGCCCCAGGCCAGCAGCATGCCGACCTGCAGGGTGACCCGCGCCGCCCGGCCGACCTTGGTCATCAGCACCGCGAGCGCGATGCCGATCGCCATCGTCAGGCCCGCGTTGAGCAGGCAGAACGCGATCGAGCGGGCGATCACCGTCCAGACGTAGGGGTCGGTCAGGAGGGTGACGTAGTTCTGCAGGCCCACCCACTCCGCCGGGCGGCCGAACTGCTGGGCCAGCCCGTACTCCTGGAAGGAGATGACGAACTGCCGGGCCAGCGGGTAGCCGAGCCCGACGGCGATCGCGGCGACCGCCGGCACGAGGAGCAGGTAGGGGCCCAGCCGGGACCGGAACGGCGTCCGGCGCCGCGGACGGCGGGCTGCCGGCGCGGCGGGCGGGACGGGCGGGACCGGTGCCCGCGGGGGCGCGGGCGGCGGCACGGCGGCCGTCGTGCGTGGAGCGGGCATCAGGGAGCTCCCGGGGCAGGGTCTCCGTGCCGGGGGGCGCGTCGGATCCGCACCCCCCGGCACGGGGTCGGGGGAGTCAGTTGAGCGTGTTGCCGATGAGCTCGTCCGCCTTCGCCGCCGCCTCGGCCGGGTCGGCCCCACCGGCGATCTCCTGGAAGAAGTCCTCCAGGATGCGGGCGCCCTCGACGTCGGCCCACTTCTCGGCGGCCGGCGTCAGCTTGGCGTTCTCCGCGGCGGCGAGCGCCGCCTGGGCGTAGACGTCGTCCCCGAGCGCGTCGGCGTAGTCCCGGTTGCCCGGGATCAGCCCGTTCTCGGCCAGCATCGTCTGGTACTCCTCGCTGAAGACGATCCGCATCAGCTCGCGGGCCAGCTCCTGGTTGCCCGACTTCGCCGGGATGGCGATGTTCGAGCCGCCGGCGAAGACGGTCGCCGCCCCGCCGTCGGTGCCGGGCAGCGCGAAGACCCCGGTCTTCTCCTCGTTGCAGGCCTGCTGCTCGCCCCGCAGGGCCGTGGCCTCGGCCGACTCGTCCGCCGGGTCGACGCCCTTGTTGCACTCGGGCAGGTCGATGCTCCAGCGCGCCCACGTCGGGGCGGAGAACATCGCGGCCTCGCCGTTGTTGAACGGGACCCACGGCTCCTCGGAGTCGGCGTCCCGCGGCGCGCTGGTGGCGCCGGTGTAGAGGGCCTGCACCTGCGCCAGGCCCTCCTGCGACTCCGGGCTGGACAGCCCGCCGACCCACTCGTCGCCCTCCTGCACGGCGAGGTCGCCGCCCGCCTCGTAGATCCAGGCGGTGCCGTTGTACCAGTCCTGGCCCGGCAGCCAGAAGCCGGAGAAGCCGGGGGCGCCGGTCGGGTTGGCCGCCTGCAGGGCCACCGCCGCCTCGGAGAACTCCGCGAGCGTGGTGGGCACCTCCACGCCGGCGGCGGCGAACATGTCCTTGTTGTAGAAGACCGCGCGGGCGCCGGAGTAGTAGGGCACCGCGTAGACCGTGTCGTCGGCCGTGCCCGCCTCGACGAAGCCGGGCAGCAGCCGGTCGCCGCCGATCTCCTCGTAGAGGTCGCTGATGTCGGCGAAGGCGCCGGCGTAGGTGAAGGTCGGGCTCTGGGTGTTGCCGACCTCGACGAGGTCGGGGGTCTGCCCCTCGGAGGCCAGCGCCGTCTGCAGCCGGGGCACCAGCCCGCTCCAGTCCTGCTCCTCGATGACGAGGGTCGCGCCGGTCTCCTCCTCGAAGGTCTCGACGAGGTAGTCCCGCAGCTCCTGCGGGGTGTCGGTGCCGTTGAGCCAGAGGCGGATCTCCTCGACCCCACCGGCCGCCTCGGCGTCCTCGCCGCTGCCGCCGCACGCGCTCACTCCGAGCAGGGCGGCGGCCATGACGGCCGCTCCGCCCGTACGTAGCATCTTCATGTTGGGGTTCCTTTCCCGTGCGCGGACGGTGCCGGACAGCGCCGCCATGAGGGTGTGGTTCTCCGACCTGCACCTGGCCGGCCCGGGGTCCTCACGAGAGCCCGGGCCGGCCGGCTCGGCGTCCTCACGAGACACCGAGCTGACCGGAGAGCACGAGCACGGCGGCCCCGGACAGGGCGCCGTCCTCGCCGAGCGAGGTCATCCGCAGCTGGAGCCCGCTGCTGATGACCGGCATGGTGCGCTCGCGGAGGGCCGCCAGCGCCGCGGAGCGCAGCGGGCCGTCCAGGAGCTCCCGGGGGCCGCTGATCACGACCTCGGAGAGATTGAGCGCGCTGACCACCGGGGCCAGCACGATGCCCAGCCGCCGGCCGACGGACGCCAGGGCGGCGTCGCGGGCGTCGGGCGCCAGGCCTTCCACCCGGCGGCGCAGGGACGGGACGGACAGCACCGTCTCCAGGCAGCCGCGGCGGCCGCACGCGCACGGCTGCGGGCGGCCCAGCGGAGCGCCGTCGATGTCGTCGCGCTCGTCGACGGCGGTGACGTGCCCGAGCTCGCCGGCCGCGTGCGCGTGGCCCTGGACCAGGGCGCCGTCCAGGACGATCCCGGCGCCGACACCGCCGCCGACCGTGAGCAGCAGCAGCCCCCCGCCGTCGGCACCGCCGTAGGTGAACTCGCCCAGCGCCGCGGTGTTCGCGTCGTTGGCCACGTGCACGGGCAGGCCCAGGGCGGCGCTCAGGTCCGCGGCGAGCGGCACGTCGTACCAGCCGCGGTTCGGTGCCTGGACGACCGCGCCCGCCGGGTCGACCACGCCCGGGGACCCGACCCCGACGCCGAGCACGGGGCACGTGGCGGCGGCGGCCAGCTCGCGGCAGAGGTCCAGCAGGGCGTCGACCGCCGCCTGGCCGGTCCGCCCCGCCACGGCGGCGGAGCGCCGCTCGAGGACCGCTCCGGACAGGTCCAGCACGGCACCGTGGATGCGCTCGTCGTCGGCCAGGTCGACGGCGACGATCTGGAAGGCGTCGGTGCGCAGGCCGATCGGCGTGCCGGGCTTGCCGACCTTGCCCTCGGCCCGGAAGTCCAGCTCGGTGACCAGCCCGTCGGCCAGCAGCGAGGCGACGAGGTCGGAGACGGTCACGCGGGTCAGGCCCGTGGCGCGGGCCAGGTCGGCCCTCGACCGCGGGCCGGAGTGGAACAGCTGCTGCAGGACCATCGACCGGTGCTGGGCACGGGCGTGCTCGGGCAGCACCTTCGAGGTCGGGCGCAGCAGGCGCCGCTGGTGCTGGGTGTCCGTGCCGGCCGTCACGTTTGTTAGGACACCGTCCTTACAAACACTTGTCAAGGGGTCGACGAGCCCGTGACCGGTTCGTGACCTCCCGCCCCACCGGATCGGCACGCGTGTCCCGTGGACACGAAAGCGCAGGTCCCGCGCACGGAGGGGGTCTGTATCCGGCCCGCCACTGGCATCCTCTCGCCGGTACCGACGGACACGGAGAAGGGATCCACATGGCGGACGCGAGCTGGCTGCCCGACCCGGGCGGGATGCACGAGCTGCGGTACTGGGACGGCCGGGCCTGGACCGAGCACGTCTCCGACCGGGGGACGACCGGGCAGGACCCGCTGCCCGCCGAGCTCCCGCCGCCGTCCGCGGCCGTGCCCCCTCCGCCGGTGCCGCCGGCCGCCGCCGCGCCCGCGGGCGGGAAGGTCGGCTGGCGGGACCGGCTCAAGCAGGTCACCGACCAGGGCAGGGCCCTCGCCGACCAGGGCAAGCAGAAGCTGGCCGAGCAGAACGCCAAGCGCACCGAGCAGTGGGCGAACGACCCGGACACGCTGTGGTTCGGCGAGAGCCGCAACGCCGCCACCAGCGCGGCCGGCGTCTCCACGGCGCGGTACCGGATCACCAAGGACCGCGTCTGGATCGAGAGCGGCCTGCTCGGCACCCGAACCGAGAGCGTGCCGCTGTGGGCGATCAACGACATGGACGTGCGGCAGGCGGTCTGGCAGCGCGGCAGCGACGTCGGCGACGTCGTCCTCAACCTGGAGGACCCGTCCTACGGGGCCAGGGCGGACACGTTCTCCCTCAGCGGCGCCGTCGAGGGCACGACGACCGGCCAGGTCGTGCTCGACAACGTCGAAGGCCCCTCCGCGGTGATGGACCTGCTGGCCCCGCTGATCAGCGAGGCCCGGCAGAAGAAGACCGTCGAGCGGCAGTCGCAGTACCTGCACGTCAACCCGGGCACGGCCGGCGCCGCGTTCGGCGCACCGGCCGCTCCCCCGGCCGCGCCGCAGCCCGACCTCGCCGACCAGCTGCGCAAGCTCGCCGACCTGCGCGACGCCGGGGTCCTCACCGAGGAGGAGTTCGCCGCCCAGAAGGCCAAGCTGCTGGCCTGACCCTCAGGACGGCGGCGCCGTCTCCGCCGGCGCGGGGGCCTCGGCCGCCGGCGACGGTTCCGGGGGGCTCAGGAACGAGGCGTAGTCGCGGGCGGTCAGCGGCGCAGACGTCAGCGCCCCCGTGGGCAGCGGCGCCTCCACCGGGTCGCCGCCGATGGTGAGCCGGACGGCATCGACCCCCCGCATGCTGGTCGCGGTCAGCACGATCTGCGCGACCGCCTGCCGGCCCGCGGCGCCGGACGGCGCCCCCGAGGGCGCCCCGAGGTCGATCGTCGCCGTGCGGTCGGTGAGGTCGGTGGCCGACAGCCGCACCTCCGGCGTCAGCACGCTGGACAGCTGCTCCTCCCGCTCCGCGGCGGTGGGCCCCTCCTCGAGGGAGGACAGCAGGTCGTCCAGCCGCTCCTGCAGCGTCGATCCCTCCACCTCCCGCGGCCGGCCGACCAGCACGTCACCCGCGCCGACCAGGTAGACCTGCGACGGCGCCTCGGCGGGGGCCGAGGTGGCCGGCCCGGTGGCCTCCGGGCTGGCCTGGGCCAGCCCGTAGGGCACCTCGGACGACGGGATGGCCCGCGGCGCTCCCCCGGCCGGCACCCCGCACCCGCCGACGCAGAGGACCAGGGTCCAGACGCAGCCGACCAGCAGCGCGCGCGCCCGCCCGGTCATCGGTCCGCCGCCGGGAAGGACAGGGTGAACCGCGCGCCGCCGCCGGGGGCCTCCGAGCACCAGGCCGCCCCGCCGTGCCGGGCCGCGGTCTCCGCGACGATCGCCAGCCCGAGGCCGGCCCCCGGCAGCGACTTGCGGGCGGCCCGCGGGCCGCGGGCGAACCGCTCGAAGATCCGCTCCCGGTCCTCCGGGGACACGCCCGGTCCGGCGTCGTCGACGATCACCAGCACCGCTCCGTCCTGCCGCTCGACGCACACGGCCCGGGCTCCGCCGGCGTGCCGGTCGGCGTTGTCCAACAGGTTCCGGACCGCCCGCTCGAGGCTGGTCTTGTCGCCCTGGATCGTGGTGTCGGCGTCGTCGGCGCCCTCGAGCAGCTCCTCCGGCCGGCCGCTGTCGGCCACCACCTCGCGCACCAGGGCGGTCAGGGACACCCGCTGGGCGGTTCCGGACATCTCCGTGCCGTCCAGCCGGGCCAGCTGCAGCAGGTCGTCGAGCGTGCGCCGGAACCGGGCCAGCTCTCCCTCGACCAGCGCCAGCGCCTCCCGGCCCCGCGGCGACAGCTCCTCCCGGCGCCCGCCCAGCACCTCCACGCTGGTGACCAGCGTGGTCAGCGGGCTGCGCAGCTCGTGGCTCACGTCGCCCACGAACCGGGCGTCCCGCTCGATCCGGGCGGCGAGCGCGTCCACCATGCTGTTGAAGCTGGCCACGATGCCCACCAGGTCCGGGTCGTCGGTGACCGGCAGCCGGGTGGTCAGCTCGCCGCCGGCGATCCGGGTCGCGGCGCCGGCCACCTGCTCCAGGGGCTGCACCGCCCGGCGGCTGGCCCACACCCCGAAGGCGGCCCCGGCCGCGGTCGCGGCCAGGGCGCCGGCCGCCAGCACCGCGGCCAGCGTCCGGAGGACCTGCCCCAGCTCGGTCAGCGGCGCCACCTCGTAGAACTCGACGTCGGCGTTCGGCAGGGTGAGGCCGACGACCAGCCGGGGCCCGTCGGAGGACTCGATGACCACGCTGGCCGCGGGCTCCGTGCGCAGCAGCTCGCGCAGGTCGTCGGGGACGTCGCGCGCGCCGACGTCCAGGCTGGAGGAGTACCAGGCGTCCGAGGTGCGCAGGACGACGTCGGCGCCGCCGGAGGGGACCAGTTCGCTGAGCACGTCGCCGACCTCGCGGCCCGGCGTCGCCAGGCGGCTGTCCAGCACGTTAGCGTCGGCGAACGCCTGGCGGGTCAGGGACGCCTCGCGCTGGTCGAGCAGGTAGCTGCGGGCCAGCAGGAACGTCACGCCCACCAGGACGACCGAGACCAGCAACGTGCCGGCGGCGTAACCCAGGACGATCCGGGCCCGCAGTCCGCTCCCCCGGAGCGCGAACCCCCGGAGAGCTGTGCTCATCGTCGATCCAGGCTCACTGGGGGTCCAGCCGGTACCCCAGGCCGCGGACGGTGACCACCACGCGCGGGGTGCTCGGGTCGCGCTCCACCTTCGTGCGCAACCGGCGCACGTGGACGTCGACCAGCCGTTCGTCGCCGAAGAACCCGTGCTGCCACACCCGCTCCAGCAGCGCCTGCCGGCTGAACACCCGGCCCGGGGCGGCGGCCAGCTCGCACAGCAGCCGGAACTCCGTCAGCGTCAGGGGCAGCAGCTCCTCGCCACGGTGCACCGTCCCACTGGCCTCGCGCAGCACCAGGGGCGCGGCCGGGTCGGAGTCCAGGACCACGGCCTCCGGCTGCTCCTCGGCCTGGCCGACCGGCGCCACCCGCCGGCGCAGCGCCCGCAGCCGCGCGCTGATCTCCTTGACCGCGAACGGTTTCGTCACGTAGTCGTCGGCGCCGGCGTCCAGCGCCGCCTCGATGTCGCTCGTGTCGGCGCGGGCGCTGACCACGATGATCGGCAGGTCCAGGGTCCGGCGGACCTGGCGGATCACCTCGAAGCCGTCCATCGACCCGAGCATCAGGTCCACGACCATCAGGTCCGGTGCGCTCACCGCGACGGCCTGGAGCGCCTCCTCGCCGGAGCCGGCCTCCGCGACGTCGTAGCCCTCGTCCTCCAGCGCCCAGCGCAGCGCCGTCCGGATGTGGTCGTCGTCCTCCACCACCAGCAGTCGCAGCGCCATCGCCGGACATGGTGCCACCGCGGTCGCGCAGCCCTCGCACCGGCCGGGAAGCCGTCATCGAATCGCAACCCCGCTCCCCGGGCCATCGCAATGTCGGGAAGCGACTCTCGTGGCCCGGACTCCGCCCCCCCGACCCGAGGAGAGAGCCGATGCCTGCAGCCACTGCGGTCCGCGCCGCGGCGCACAGCCGGCTGGACGCCGAGCGCGACCGGGTGACGATCCGGCTCAGCGACGACCTCCTCGCCGACGGTCTGGCCGACGTCCGCTGGCTGCTGCACGACGCCCTGCTGGCCGGCGCGCGGCGCCTCGTCGTCGACCTCAGCGCGGTGCAGCACCTCTCCAGCCCCGCGGTGGCGAGCTTCCTCTCCGCGCACCGGACGTGCCGTGCGCGCGGCGGCACCGTGGTGCTGCGCGGCGCCAACCGCCGCACCCTGGACCTGCTGCACCGGACCGGCCTGTGGCGGGTCCTGGAGCTCGAGTCCGACCGCAAGGCTGCCTGATGCTGCGCGAGACCGTCGACCGCCGGAACGGTTCCATCCGGGCCAGCGGCCGGCTCACCCTGGCGGGCGCCGACCTGCTGCGCGGGACGGCGGAGTCGCTGCACGGCAACGGCCACGTCCGCGTGGTCCTCGACCTGCGCGACGTCCGGGTCGCCGACGACGCCGGCCTGGAGGTCCTGCGCGGGCTGGGGCAGGAGTTCGCCGCCCGCGGTGGCGAGCTCGTCGTCCGCCACGCCCCCGTGACCGTCTAGCCCGTCCAGCCCGGCCAGCCCGGCCAGCCCGGCCAGCCCGGCCGGACGCTGTGCGCCGGTCGGCAGTTCTCGGGTGGATTTCTGCCGACCGGCGCACAGCGTCGCCGGGCGTCATCCACAGATCTGCTCGGTGGCCCCCACCCGTCCGCGGCTCCCGACAGCCTGGCCTCGTGGCACTGGACGTAGCAGCGGTCGTGGGAGAACGGGGCTGGGCCACCGCCGCGCAGCTGCAGCGGCGGGTGAGCGCGCGGACCATCGGGTCGTGGGTGGCCACCGGGAAGCTGGTGGCGCTGCGTCCCGGGGTCTACGCCCTGCCGTCGGTGGCGGACGGCTGGCGGACCCGCCTGGGTGCCGCACTCGAGCGCGGCAACGGCGTCGCCAGTCACGTCACGGCCCTCGCCCTGTGGGAGCTGGTCGAGCACCCGCCGGGGCCGGTCCACATCACCGTCGACCCGACCCGGAGCGCACGGGGGGCGTGGGCGGTGACGGTCCACCGCTCGGCCGGCATCGACGCCGAGAGGCGCCGGGTGGACAGCCTGTCGGTCACGTCGGTCGAACGCTCCCTGGTCGACAGCTGGGCCCGGCCGGCACCCCTGCGCCGGTCGGACATCCGCGCCGCGGCGATCACCGCCGTCCGGCGTCGGCAGGCCTCGGTCCGGGAGCTGGCCCTGGAGGTGGAGCGTCGACCTCGGCTGCCCGGACGGGCCGAGCTGGCACGCCTCGTGGGGCTGCTCGCCGACGGGTGCCAGAGCGAGCTGGAGATCTGGGGCTGCCTGAACGTGCTGCGCGGGCCGGGGATGCCGCCGTTCGTGCAGCAGCGTCGCGTCGTGGTCGGCGGTGAGGTGTTCGTGCTGGATGCGGCCTACGACGAGGTCGCGCTCGCCGTCGAGCTGGACGGCGCGGCGTGGCACGGCTCCCGGCCGCAGCGGGAGCGGGACATCCGACGGGACGCGCTGCTCGCCACCGTCGGCTGGCAGACGCTGCGCTTCTCCTTCCGGCGGATGACGGCCTCACCCGCCGGATGCCGCCGGGACATCCGCGCTGTCCACGCGGCCCGGCAGGCGCTGTTCGCGGCCAACCGTGTGCGGTAGACGGCAGTTCCCGCGGCCAGAACTGCCGACCACCGCACAGCGTTCCGTGCGGAGACAGCGGCCGGTCAGGTCAGCGCGGTCACCAGCGAGCTGCCCGTCGCGCCGGCCGGCTCGACGACGAAGCCCAGGTTGGCCAGCACCTCGGCGATCGCGGCGTTCATCGACCGCTGCACGGTGGCGTCGGCCGCGGGGCCGCGCTGGTGCTGCAGGCTCAGCCGGTCGTGGGCGCGCCAGCTGACCACGACGCCGCTGAGCTCCAGGTCGGGCACCAGGCACACGCCGCCGCCGGCCTGCGTCAGGTCGTGCAGCGGCATGCCCGCCTCGACCAGCGCCGCGGCGACCTCGACCACCAGCGTGGTGAGCGGGTCGGTGTCGGACAGCAGGTCGTCCCAGTCCCGGGGCAGCCGGTCCAGCTGCTCGCTGAGCTCGCCGAGCCAGGCCCGCTCCTCGGGCGACGGCCGCAGCGCCACGCTGCCGTCCGGGCGCCGCACGCCGTGCACCGAGACCGCAGGCAGCTCGTCGGCCAGGGCCGCCCAGTCGGCGTCGATCCGGTCGGCGAAGGGGCCGGCGAGCACCTGGGCGCGGTCGTCGATCAGCCACCAGCCCTTCCCGCCGGAGGCCGGACCGGTGCGCTCGGCGACGTCGACCGACCCGGAGCGCGGCTGCGCCTCCGCGGCGCCGGCCGGGGCGGCCGCGCCCCGCCGGCCGGCCGGGTGGCTGCCGGAGGTGCGCGCGTCGGCCCGTCGCTGGTCCCGCGCGCCGTTGCGCTCGAACTCGTAGCGGGCGGTCGAGCTGGCACCCAGCACGACCACCAGACCGGTCAGCAGCAGGAAACCCAGCACCGCCATCGCCGGCGGAGCCAGCGTCGCGCCCATCGTCACCCGTGGACTCCTCAGCACCCGTTCGCCGCGGCGGGGAAGTGCCGCGGACAGGTGCAATGGTCACGGCCGGACCGGGTGCTGCCGATGACTTCCGACGGGCCGGGGAACCCCCGACACCGGATCGTTGCGCGGGCCCCCCGAGGCGATCGGTGACCGTGCTCCCGGACCGGCGCCTTGTCGACATGCGGCCCGCCGACCTGCGGAAATCCGGGGAATCCGGGTCCGGTCATCCCGGGCGGCGGCCCGGCGCGGCGTGTCGGCGCCCCGGACGGCGGAAGCGGAGGGCGTGGGATTCGAACCCACGAAGAGGGGTTACCTCTTAGCGGTTTTCAAGACCGCCGCCATCGGCCACTAGGCGAGCCCTCCTGGCGTCGTCGAGGCTAGTGCCCCCGGCCGTGGCCGCGTCGTCCGCGGGTCCCCGGGACCGTGCTGCGGCCCTCCGGCACCGGGGTGGTCCACTGTTGCGGACGCCGAACGCCCGTCGGCCGGACCGGGAGGAGCACGCGCACGTGGACCACGGACGGGGGACCGGGCCGCGCCGTGCCGGGACGACGACCCGGCTCCGGTGGTCCGTGCTCGGGCCCGCGGCGGCCCTCGTCCTCGCCGCGCTGTGCCTGCGCGGGCCGTTCGCCGCCGTCGGCCCGGTGCTCGGTGACGTCGGGGACGAGCTGGCCCTGTCCACCGGCGCCCTGGCGGTGGTCACCTCGCTGCCGCTGGTCTGCTTCGGCCTGCTCTCCCCGTTCGCCCCGGCGCTGGCCGCCCGCATCGGGCTGCACCGTGCGGTCCTCGCCGGGCTCGCCGTCCTCGCGATCGGGATCGGGCTGCGCTCGGCCGGCACCGTCGGCATGTTCGCCGGCACGGTGGGTCTCAGCGGTGGGATCGCGGTCGCGAACGTGCTGCTGCCCGCCGTCGCCCGTGCCGAGTACGGCGGCCGCAGCGCCGCCGTCGTCGGGGCGGTGACCGGGTCGATGGCGCTGTCGGCCAGCCTGGGCGCCGGCCTGGCCCAGCCGCTCACCGGGCTGACCGGGAGTGCGATGGGCGGGCTGGCGCTGTGGCTGGCGCCCGTGGCGCTCGCGATCGTCGCGCTGGCGCTGCTGACCCGCGCCCGCCCGCAGAGCCCCGCGCCCCTGCCCGCCCCCGGCCGGCGCACCGCGATCCTGCGCGACCGCGTCGGGCTGGCCGTGATGGCGTTCTTCGGCTTCCAGTCGCTGTCCTTCTACGCCCTGCTCACCTGGCTGGCCGCGGTCCTCGAGGACGACGCCGGCGTCACCCCGGTCAGCGCCGGCGCGCTGGTCGCCGTCGCCGCGGTGCTCGGTGCGCCGCTGTCGCTGATCGTGCCGCCGCTGGCCGCCCGCCGGCCGGGCCAGGTCGGCTGGGTGGTCGGGGCGTCGGTGCCCACCGCAGCCGGCATCCTCGGCCTGCTGATCGCCCCGGACGCGGCCCCGGTGCTGTGGGCGGTCCTCTGCGGAGCGGGGTCGGGGGCGGCGTTCCCGCTGGCCATGACCCTGGTGCTCGTGCGCAGCCGGGACGCCGCGCAGACCGGCCGGCTGTCGGCCGCGGCGCAGAGCCTGGGCTACCTGCTGGCGGCGTCCGGCCCGCTCGCCGTCGGCGTCCTCCACGAGCTGACCGACGGCTGGACGGCGAGCCTGGTGCTGCTGCTCGTCGTGCTGACCGGCCAGCTCGCGTCGGGCGTGGTGGCCGCGCGTCCCGGCCTGGTCCGCGCCGACGCCTGAGGCCCACCCTCCAGTTGATCATCGGCGTGTGGCGGTGCCCGCCGGCGTGTCGGGCAGCCACCCGCCGATGGTCAACCCGCCGGGGACTCCTCCACCGGGCGGCCGACGACGCCGTGCAGGTGGCAGGCGGCCAGCTGGCCGGGCGCCCCGACCGGCTGCAGCGCCGGGTCGACGTCGTCGCACGGCTCGAAGACGTACGGGCAGCGGGTCCGGAACCGGCAGCCGCTGGGGACGGCGGCCGGCGAGGGGACGTCGCCGGTGAGCACGATCCGCTGCCGCTCCCGCTCCCGCGCCGGATGCGGCGTGGGCACCGCCGACAGCAGCGCCTGGGTGTAGGGCATCTGCGGGTCGGCACCCACCGCGGCGGCCTGGCCGATCTCCACGATCCGCCCCAGGTACATGACCGCGATGCGGTCGGAGATGTGCCGGACGGCGGACAGGTCGTGCGAGACGAACAGCAGCGTGAGCCCCAACTGGCGCTGCAGCCGGCGCAGCAGGTTGAGCACCTGGGCCTGCACGCTGACGTCGAGGGAGGCGATCGCCTCGTCGCACACCAGGAAGTCCGGCTCCCCCGCCAGCGCCCGGGCGATGCCGACGCGCTGCCGCTGGCCGCCGGAGAACTCGTGCGGGTACCGGCCGGCGACGGCGGGGTCCAGGCCGACCAGCTCGAGCAGCTCGCCGACCCGCGCCGCCCGCTCCTGCCGGCCGCCGTGCAGGCCGTGCACCTCCAGCGGCTCGGCCACCGTCTGGGCGACCGTCCGCCGCGGGTCGAGGGAGGCGAACGGGTCCTGGAACACCATCCCGGCCCGGCGCCGCATCTCCTTGAGCCCGCGGCGGTCCAGCGAGGTGACGTCGTCGCCGTCGAAGGTCACCGTCCCGCCGGTGGGCGGCACCAGCCGCAGCAGGGCGTTGCCCAGCGTGGACTTGCCGCAGCCGGATTCGCCGACCAGGCCGAGGGTCTCGCCACGCAGGATGTCGAGGTCCACGCCGTCGACGGCCCGGAGCACGCCGGCCGGCTTCCGCCGCAGCCCGCCGCCCCCGACCGGGAAGTGCACCTCCAGACCGCGCGCGGAGACCAGCACGTCCCCGGACGGCGTCCGCTCGGTGCCCTGCGCGCTCAGCGCGGTGCTCATCGCCCGCCCCCTTCCGGCCCGTCGGCGCCCGACGTCGCGCCGGCCGCCGGACCTCCGGCGCGGGACGACGCCCCCGCCGCGGGGCTTCCGGCGCTCGGGGCCTCTCCCTCGGTGCACCAGGTGGCGGCCCGGTGCTCCAGACCACCCGATCCCGGCCCCACCACGGCCAGCGGCGGCTGCTCGGTCTCGCACCGCGGGTCCGCCCGGACGGGGCAGCGCGGCCAGAACACGCAGCCCGGCGGCAGGTCGGTGGGCGGCGGGGGCAGGCCGGGCACGGTGGTCAGGTCCGGCACCTCGCCGTCCGGGCCCACCGGCGCGGCCAGGTCGGGCAGCGAGCCGAGCAGGCCGCGCGTGTACGGGTGGGCCGGGTGCTCGAGGACGTCGTCCACCGTGCCGTCCTCCACGCAGCGGCCGCCGTACATGACCAGCACCCGGTCGGCGATGCCGGCGACGACGCCGAGGTCGTGGGTGATCCAGATGACGCCGGTGCCGTGGTCGGCCTGCAGCGTCGCGATCAGGTCGATGATCTGCGCCTGCACGGTGACGTCGAGCGCCGTGGTCGCCTCGTCCGCGATGAGCAGGGCGGGTGAGTTGGACAGCGCGATCGCGATGACGACCCGCTGCCGCATGCCGCCGGACAGCTCGTGCGGATAGCGGTCCAGCGCGCCCTCGGGATCGGGCAGCCCCACCTCGCCGAGCAGCTCGGCGGCGCGCCGGCGGGCCACCGCCTTCGACATGTCGGAGTGCGCACGCAGCCCCTCGACGATCTGCCGGCCGACGGTGAGCACCGGGTTCAGCGACGTCATCGGGTCCTGGAACACCATGCCGGCGCCGGGGCCGCGCACCTGCCGCAGCCGGGAGGGCGACATCGTCAGCAGGTCCTCGCCCTGCAGCAGCGCCCGGCCGGTGACGGTGGCCACCCGCGCCGGCAGCAGCCCCAGCAGGGCCAGCACCGAGACGCTCTTGCCGCTGCCGGACTCGCCGACGACGGCGACGGTCTCGCCCTGGCCGACCCGGTAGGTCAGCCCGTTGACCACGTCGGCCGGGCCGCGCGGCGTGCGCAGCCGCACCCGCAGGTCCTCGACCTCCAGCACCGGCTCGCCCGTCACTTCTCTCCTCCGGCGTCCGCGGCGACGGCGGCCCCGCTGCCCGACATCTGGGTGCGCTGCCGCGGGTCGAGCACGTCACGCAGCCCGTCACCGAGCAGGTTGAAGCAGAGCACGGTCAGGAAGATCGCCATCCCGGGGAAGAAGGCGATCCACCAGGCCAGCTCGATGTAGCTGCGCCCCTCGGCCAGCATCAGCCCCCACGACGGGTTCGGCGGCTGGGTGCCCAGCCCCAGGAAGGACAGCGCCGCCTCGGCGAGCACGGCGAACGCCAGGCTGATCGAGGTCTGCACGATGATCGGCGGCGCGGCGTTCGGCAGGATGTGCCGGGTCAGGATCCGCCAGTCCGAGGCGCCCACCGAGCGGGAGGCGCGGACGTAGACCTCCTCGCGCACACCCAGCACGCTGGCGCGGGTCACCCGCGCGAAGATCGGCGTGTAGACGATGCCGATGGCCAGGGCCGTGTTCCCCGAGCCCGGCCCGCGGACGGCGAGGACGGCGATGGCCAGCAGCACCGCGGGGAAGGCGAACAGCATGTCCATGAACCGCATCAGGACGTCGTCCACCCACCGGCCGTAGTAGCCGGCGAGCAGGCCGATCAGCGTGCCGACCACCAGCGCGAAGCCGACGGCGAGGAAACCGACCCGCAGCGACACCGAGGCGCCCAGGATGATCCGGCTGAGGATGTCCCGGCCGAGGTCGTCGGTGCCGAACGGGTGCTCCCAGCTCGGCGACTGCAGTCGCTCCGCCACATCGATGTCGTTCGGGCCCTCGGCGGCCAGCGTGTCGTCGAAGATCGCGATCAGCACGATGGCGATCAGCAGCAGCGACGCGATCGCGGCGGTGGGGTTGCGGGCCAGCAGGCCCAGCGTCTCCTGCCAGCGGGGCCGGGCCGGGCGCAGCGTGGCGGCCGGGGAGGTGCCCGGCGCACCCGCGGGGGTGTCCGGCGAGCTGCCCGGTTCGGGGACGGGCGCGCCGGTCATCTGCGGATCCTCGGGTCGATGGCGGTGTAGAGCAGGTCGACCACCAGGTTGATCACCAGGAACACCAGGGCGAACAGCAGCACGGCGCCCTGCAGCACCGGGTAGTCGCGGGCCTGGACCGCCTGCAGCGCCAGCTGGCCCAGCCCCGGCCAGGAGAAGACGATCTCCACGACCACGACGCCCGACAGCAGGTAGGCCAGCTGCACGCCGGTCACCGTGACCAACGGCAGCAGGGCGTTGCGCAGCACGTGCCAGGTGAACACCTGGCGGGTGGGCAGGCCCTTCGCCTGCGCCGTCCGGACGTGGTCGGAGCCCAGCGCCTCCAGCATGCTCGACCGGACGAAGCGGGTGATCACCGAGCCGGACACGACGCCGGTCACCACCGCGGGCATGACCAGCCGCTGCAGCCACTCGAGCGGGTCCTCGCCGATCGGCACGAAACCGCCCGACGGCAGCCAGCCCAGCGTGCCGGCGAACACCAGGATGAGCACGATGCCCATCCAGAAGTCCGGCACCGAGATGCCGAACTGGCTGATCACCGTGGCGAACCGGTCGATGATCGAGCGGGGCCGCAGCGCCGAGATCGTGCCGAGCGGCACGGCGATGAGCAGCGCCACCAGGATCGAGGCGAACGCCAGCGTCAGCGTCGCGGGCAGCCGCTCGGCGATCAGCGAGGTGACCGTCTCCCCGCTCCGGAAGCTCACGCCCAGGTCACCGGTGAGCGCCCGCCCGAGCCAGCCGAAGAACTGCTCGATCAGCGGCTGGTCCAGGCCGGACCGCTCCCGCAGGGCGTCGTAGGACTCCTGCGAGAAGCGGGTGCCCAGCGCCAGCCGCACCGGGTCGCCGGGAACGAGGTGCACCAGGGAGAACACGATGACGCTCACCCCGGCCAGCACCACCACCGACTGCCCGATGCGGCGGAGCAGGTAGGTGATCAGGGCAGCTCGACTTCCTCGAAGTTGATCGCTTTGTCAGCCCGGATCCGGTAGCCCTCCAGCCCCGGGGTCCAGGCCTGCACGACGTCGGGGTTGTAGAGGTACAGGTAGGAGACGTCGTCGACGATCAGCGTCGCCGCCTGGTCGTAGAGCTCCTTGCGGGCGTCCTCGTCGGTCTCCGTCGCCGCCGCGGTCAGCAGCCGGTCGACCTCGGGGTTGCTGTAGCCCTGGTAGTTGCTGGAGCCGTCGGTGATGTGCTGGGCGTGGTAGTAGTCGAACGGGTCGATGTTGCCCAGCCAGCCGAGCAGGAAGGCGTCGAAGTCGCCCTGGGCCTGGCGGTCCAGCCAGGTGGCGAAGTCGACGGTCTGGACGTCCACGTTGATCCCGATCGGTTCCAGCTGGCTGGCGATGACCTGCGCCGCGGTGACCGTCTCCGGGAACTCGTCGGTGACCATCAACCCCATGGTGATCGGCGTCTGCACCCCCGCCTGCTGCAGCAGCGCCGTCGCCTCCTCGACGCTGGGCTCGAACGGTGCGTAGTCGTAGTAGTAGAAGCTGTCCTCCGGGATGGCGGTCTGGTTCGGCTCGGCCGCCCCGAAGCGCGCCGCCTCCGTGACCGCCCCCCGGTCCACGGCCGTGGCGATCGCCTGGCGCACCAGCGGGTTGCCGAACGGCTCGCGCGCGTAGTTCATGCTCATGTACCAGTAGTCGACGCTCGGCGTCGTCACCAGCTCGACCGCGTCGTCGCCCTCCAGCGACTCGATCTGCTGCGGTGGGATGTTGTCGGTCCACTGCACCTCGCCGTTCTCCAGCGCGGTGAGCGCGGCGGCCGGCTCGGTGATGTAGCGGAACTCGACGCCGTCGATGCTCGGTGCGCCGCCCCAGTAGTCCTCGTAGGCGGCCAGCTCGGTGCTGCTGGCGTCGGAGCTCTCCAGGGTGAACGGCCCCGTGCCCACGGCCTCGGTGGTGAGGTCGTACTCCTCGGCCGCGCCCTCCGGCAGGATCGCCATGCCCTTGAAGCCGCCGATCAGCGCCGGCAGGTTCGGCGTGGGCTGGCTGACGGTGATCTCGACGGTCTGCGGGTCGACGGCCTCCACGCTCTCCACGGTGGAGAACCGGTAGGCGTTGTTCAGCTCCTCGTCGATGATCCGGTTGTAGGAGTAGACGACGTCGGCGGCGTCGAACTCGCTGCCGTCGTGGAAGGTGACGTCGTCGCGCAGCGTGAACGTCCAGGTCAGCCCGTCCTCGCTGGTCTCCCACTCGGTGGCCAGGCTCGGCTCCATGGTGAGGTCCTCGCCGTTCGGCACGACGAGCGTGTCGTAGACGTTCTCCAGCACCTGGAAGCTCGGGTAGGCGCTGGTCACGTGCGGGTCGAACTGGTCGGGCTGCGCGGCCACCGCGGCGACGAGCACGTTGTCCCCGCCGCCACCTCCGCCGCCGCCGGTGTCGACGCTCTCCCCGCCTCCTCCGCAAGCGGACAGGGCGAGGGCGCCTGCTGAGGCGAGGGCGAGTGGTCGGGTGGCGCGCACGGTGGTCCTCCGGGGCTCGGAAAAGCAGGTCCGCCCTCGACCTTCTCGCCGTCGGCACCCGTCGTCCACCCGAAGTGCCTGCTCAGCGCGATCGTTGCCGGTTCGAGACATCGGCGTCACGGGGTCCAGACTGCGTGGCGTGGACCTCACCTGCCGAACGAGCACGCTGCACCTGCGGGACACCTTCACCATCGCCCGGTCGTCGGTGGACACCGAGCAGGTCCTCGTCGTGACCGTCGACGCCGGGGGCGTGCGCGGGTCGGGCGAGGGCTCCCCGGTGGGCTACTGGGGCGAGTCGGTGGCCTCGATGGCCGACGCCGTCGCCGTCGACGGGGCCGCCCTGCTCGGCGACGACCTGCGCGACCTGGAGGGCATCGCCCGCCGGCTGCGCGCCTGGGACGGGCCGCAGGGAGCCAAGATGGCCCTCGACGGCGCCGCGCACGACTGGGTCGGCCGGTCCTACGGGCTCCCGGTGTGGCGGCTGCTGGGGCTCTCCCGGAGGCTGCCGCCGACCAGCTTCACCATCGGCATCTCGAGCGTGGAGGAGACCGTCGCCCGGGTCCGCCGCGCCCCCGGGTTCGAGGTCTACAAGGTCAAGGTCGGCGGGCCGGACGACGTCGAGCGGCTGGCCGGGATCCGGTCGGTCACCGGCGCACGGCTGCGGATCGACGGCAACGAGGGCTGGACGCTCGACGGAGCGCGCGAGCTGCTGCCGCGGCTGCGGGAACTCGGTGTGGAGATGATCGAGCAGCCGTTCCCCGCCGCCGACCTGGACTCCTCCGCCCGCTACCGGGAGCTGCCGGACCGGCTGCCGGTGTTCGTGGACGAGGGATGTCGCGATCTCGCCTCGGTGCCGGCGGTGGCCGGATACGCCGACGGCATCGTGGTCAAGCTGGCCAAGTGCGGGGGCATCCGGGAGGCGCAGCGGATGCTGGCCGCCGCCGCGGCACTGGACCTGCGGGTCATGCTGGGCTGCATGATCGAGTCCCAGCTCGGCATCGCCCAGGCCGCCCAGCTCGGCGCGCTGGCCGACCTGGTCGACCTCGACGGGCACCTGCTGATCAGCGACGAGCCGTTCACCGGCCTCGGGCTGGTTGACGGGCGGCTGGTGCTGCCCGACGCGCCCGGCCTCGGGCTGGTGCCGGCCGGAGCGGCCGCATGACCGGGGAGCGCACGGCCGGGGAGCGCACGGCCGGAGAGCGCCTGGCCGTCCTCACCGGCGGCCAGCTGGCCGAGTCCTTCGCCAAGACCGCGCACGGGGTGCTGCGGTACGGCACCCGCGAGGTGGTCTGCGTGATCGACGCCGCGCACGCCGGGCGGCGGGCGGTCGACGTCGTCCCGTTCTGCGCCTCGCCGGCGCCGGTCGTCGCCGACGTCGCCGCGGCGCACGCCCTCGGGGCGACGACGGTGCTGCTCGGGGTGGCGCCCTTCGGCGGCCGGCTGACCGAGGCCTGGCGGGAGATGCTGGGCACCGCGATCGGCCTCGGGATGCACGTCGAGGCCGGCCTGCACACCGACCTGCGCGCCGATCCGGAGCTGGCGGCCGCCGCGCGGGCGGCGGGCGTGCAGATCCGCGACCTGCGCGCGGTGCCCGACGACCTGGGCGTCCCGCTCGCCGAGCCGGTGGGGGCGCGGGTCGTGCACACGGTCGGCTCGGACTGCGCCATCGGGAAGATGAGCGTCGTCCTCGAGCTCGACCGCGCGGCCCGGGACCGCGGGCTGCGCTCGGTGTTCGTGCCCACCGGGCAGACCGGCGTCGCCATCGCCGGCTGGGGCATGGCCGTGGACCACGTCATCTCCGACTTCGTCGCCGGGGCGGCCGACCGGCTGGTCCGCGAGGGGGCCGGCCGCGGCGACCTGCTCTGGCTGGAGGGGCAGGGCTCGATCCACCACCCGGCCTACTCGGGGGTGACCCTCGGCCTGCTGCACGGCTCGTCGGCCGACGCGCTGGTGCTGTGCCACCGGGTCGGGCGGACCGCGGTGTACGACTACCCCGGCACGCCCCTGCCGCCGCTGGCCGACATCGTCCGCGGCTACGAGCAGGCGGCCGGGTGGGTGCGGCCCGTCCGGGTGGCCGCCGTCGCGCTCAACACCGCCGGTCTGGACGACGCCGCGGCGCGGGCCGCCGTCGACGCGGCCGCCGCCGAGACCGGGCTGGTCGCCGACGACGTCGTCCGCTTCGGGTCCGGGCGGGTGCTGGACGCCGTCCTCGCCGCACTGCCCGACTGACGCCCGCTTCGCCTCTCGCGCGCCGAGAGGGCAGTCGTGGTCGGCGACACGCGGGGACCCGCCGCCCCGGCAGCCCACAAGTGCCCTCTCGCCAGGCCGCGGTCGGGAGTCAGTCGACGGTGACGTCGTTGAAGGGGAGCATCGGCTCGGCCCACGGGAAGACGACGAACAGCAGCAGGGCGACGACGGCGAGCACGAGGACCACGGCCTGCAGTGCCTTGACCGCGGTCCCGCCGGGCAGGTGACGCCAGATCCAGCCGTACATGCGGTGCTCCTCCCTCAGCGCTCGGACAGTGCGGCCGGACCGTTGGGCATGTCCGCCTTGCTGATGGCCGCCCCGTCGAGCGACGCGTGGATGATCAGCCGCTGCCGCGCCGAGTATCGGGGGTGGCAGGTGGTCAGGGTCAGGTAGGTGCCGGTGGGGGCGGCGCCGGCCGGGGCGTTCGGGGTCGGGGAGATGACGTCGATGTCCTCCGGCCGGACGATCTGCCGGCCAGGGATGCCGCTCGGGTCGGCGTCGACGTCGCCCGTCGCCGCATCGCCCAGCATCCGGTAGACGAACCAGCTGTCCGCCGTCTCGACGACGATCGGGTCGCCGGGCCGCAGCGCGTCCAGGTGCAGGAACGGCGAGCCCTTGCCCACACGGTGGCCGGCGAAGGCGCTGTTGCCCTGCTCGCCCGGCATAGCGGTGTCGGTGTAGTGCCCCGGCCCCTGCGCGAGCTGCTTCTCCTGGGTGCCCTCGAGGACGACCCGCTCGTAGTCCAGGCCCAGCCGCGGGATGTGCAGGACGGCGAAGGCGTCGCCCAGCTTGCTCTCGTGCACCGGCACCACCTCGGCGGTGGGCCGGTCCCAGTCCTCCTGCAGCTGCTGGGAGAGCTCGTCCTGCCGGTGGTCGGCCAGCAGATCGGTCACCACGAGCTCGTAGACCACGAACAGCAGGATCACCAGCGCTCCGGTCACCAGGACCTCGCCCACCACACCCACGACGCCGGGCCAGCGGGCCGGGGCGCGCGCCGGTGCGGGCGGCGGGGGAACTCGGTCCATCGGCTGGGTCGTGGTCACGCGCGGGTCCGTCCGTGTGCGAGGTGGTCCGGGAAGTGCAGGACCCGGGAGCCGCGCCGGACGGCGCGGATCCCGGGTCCCGGAGGTGCGGTCAGGCAGCCGTGCGGCGGCGGCGCGCGAACACGATCAGGCCGGCGCCCAGCCCGAGGGTGGCGAGCCCGGCCACGGCCGGGACCGTGACGTCGGCACCGGTGTTGGCCAGCGTCGCGACCCCGTCGGCGGTGACGGTGATGGGCAGGGTCACGTAGCGGAGCACGCCGCTGGCGTCGACGCCGGAGGCGACGACCGTATGGCTACCGGCGGCCAGGCCGGCCGGGACGGTCACCTCGACGCTGAAGGCGCCGGTGCCGTCGGCGATGACCGTGGTCAGGACCTGCGGCGTGGAGTAGATGATCACGTCGACGCTCGAGTTGGGGGCGTAGCCGGAACCCGACACGGTGATCTTCTTGCCGGGCGTGATCGGCCCCGCGGAGCTGGGCGCGAGGGTGAGGTCACCGCTCTTGGCCGGGACGGCGGTGGGAACGGCCGCGGCCGGGATCGTGACCGGGGCCAGGACGTTCTCCGCGCTGCGGTTGCCCTCGCTGTCGACGGCCTGCACGTAGACCGAGTACTTGTAGCCGACCGGCTTGGTGACGGTGCAGGTGAGCACGGCCGCGGACGTCTCGCAGATCCGGTCGATCCCGCCGCCCTCGCCGAAGGAGACGTAGCTGCCGACCAGGTAGCCGGTGATCGGGAAGCTGGTCTGCGCGGCCGCGGTCCAGGAGACGGTGATCGACGCCGGGCCGACCGTCACCGTGGGGCTGCCGGGGTCACCCGGCGCCACGCCCGGCGTGACCGGCGAGGCGGCGGAGGCGTCACCGCCGACGTCGTCGACCGGGTCGACCGGGTCGAGTCCCTCGTCGACGCCGCGGAGCGTGAGCGAGTACGTCGTGCCGTTGACCAGGCCGTCGACCTCGAAGCCCCCGTCGAAGCCGCTCAGGCCGTACTGGACGGCGGCCGGCTCGTAGGTGTCCCCGCCGTCGAGCGAGTACTCCCAGTACTCGGCGTCGGGAGCCACGTCGGGGTCGCCCGGGTCGTTGCTCTCGAAGAACGCGATCAGCCCGCCGTCGAGACCCTCGACGGCGACGATGGTCGGCGCGAGAGGCCCGGAGGGGGCCGCCTGCGCGACGCCCGTGAGGCCGATCATCCCGGTGGACAGCCCGATCGTGCCGGCGGCCAGGAGACCGAGCGCACGACGGGGCGATGACGTGAGCTGCACGTCGACTCCCTTGTTGGGTCCCGGAACGCCGGGGCGGTGGCCCGGCGGTCCGGACGCCCGAGAGAGGACCACGGGACCCGTGCCGGAGGACGGTCACCACGCAGGGCGACGACCCTGGTGCGGCACGTGACCGAATCGTTATCGATGGGCGTCTTCCCAGGTCACAGCGGTGACCGAGTGAAGCGCGGAGGTTGACGAACGCAACCGTCCGATTCGGCGATACCCGTTCAGGCCGATCCGGTGCCGCATCTCCTGGAAGCCCCCGCCGGGCTCGGAGGCCGCGGCGCCGGCGGTCAGAGCGGGCGGATGGTCCCGACGACGTGCTCGGTGCCGCTGCTCGCGTTGCGGACGGCGACGTCCCAGCCGCCGTCCGCCGGAGCCGTGGACAGGGTGACCGTCGACGGCAGGAACAGCGGCTTGCGGAAGGCGACGTCGTAGCCGAACGCCTCCGGCAGCCGGTTGGCCACGGCGCCCAGCGCGCGGGCCTTCACCCACATGCCGTGCGCGATCGCCCGCTTGAAACCGAACGCCTTGGCCGTCAGCCCCGACAGGTGGATCGGGTTCACGTCGCCGGAGACCTTCGCGTACCGGCGCCCGGCGTCGCCGGGGACCCGCCACGTGGCCGCCGGCCGTTCCAGGTCGCCCACGACCACCTCGACGTCGGCCTCCGGCGCGCCCGCGGGCGCCGTGGCGCCGCGCGCCAGGTAGGTCGACGTGGACCGCCACACCTCCTGGCCGCCGGTGGACACCGTCGCCCGCAGGTCGACCGTGGCCCCGCTGCGGTGCGCGGCGAACCGCTCGGCCCAGACCTCGAGGTCCAGCGGGGCGTCGGCACGGATCGGGCGCAGCAGGTCGATCCGGTTGCGCACGTGCACCAGCCCCGGTGTGGCCAGCGGGAACGCCCCGTCGGTCATCAGCGCCATCTGCAGCGGGAAGGCGAGCATGTGCGGGTAGGTGGCCGGCAGGACGTCGTCCAGCGGCAGCCCGCACACCCGCGCGTAGCCGGCCAGGTGGTCCCGGTCGACGGTCACGCCGTGGCGGGCCAGGCGGGTGGCGGGCAGGTCGCCGCCCCGCCCGCGGGCGGTGACGGCGGCCTTCGCGTACAGCGCGCCGAGGTTCGGGGCCTCGTCGAGGACGGTGACGGCCATCAGGCCCCCAGCATCGACTGGCCGCAGACCCGGACGGTCTGACCGTTCACCCCGGCGCTGCCCGGCTGCGACAGCCAGGCGATCGTCTCGGCGACGTCGACCGGCAGCCCGCCCTGCTGCAGCGAGTTGATCCGGGAGCCGACCTCGCGGGTGCCGAACGGCATCTTCGCGGTCATCTCGGTGACGATGAAGCCCGGCGCGACGGCGTTGATCGTGGCGCCGCGCTCGGCGAACGTCGGCGCCCACGCCCGCACCATGCCGATCACGCCGGCCTTGGACGCCGCGTAGTTGGTCTGCCCGCGGTTGCCGGCGATGCCCGACTGCGAGCTGACGCAGACCACCCGGGCATCCGGCTTCAGGACACCCTCGGCGTCCAGCAGCGCCTGGGTGATGTCGAGCTGCGCCTGCAGGTTCACCGCCATCACCGAGTTCCAGCGGGCGGCGTCCATGTTGACCAGCAGCTTGTCGCGGGTGATGCCGGCGTTGTGGACGACGACGTCCGCGCCGCCGTGCCGCTCCCGCAGGTGCTCGATCAGCCGCTGCGGAGCGTCGTCGGCGGTGATGTCCAGCTGCAGCGCGGTCCCGCCGATCTCGTTGGCGACCTCGGCCAGCGTGTCACCGGCCGCGGGGATGTCCACGGCGACGACGTGGGCGCCGTCCCGGGCCATGACCTTCGCGATCGCGGCCCCGATGCCGCGGGCCGCACCGGTGACGACGGCGACCTTGCCGGCCAGCGGCCTCTCGTCGTCGGCGGCAGCCGGGATGTCGGCGGCGGCGACGCTCATGACCTGGCCGTCCACGTAGGCCGAGCGGCCGGAGAGGAAGAAGCGGACCGGCGAGGCGATCGAGCCCTCGGCGCCCTCGGGGACGTGCACCAGGTTCGCCGTCGACCCGTTCCGGAGCTCCTTGGCGATGGACCGGACCAGTCCGTCCAGCGCCTGGCGGGCCGCGGCCTGGGCCGGGGAGGCGGCGTCCGACGGCGGGTCGGCGAGGATCAGCACGCGGCCGGTGGCCCGGAGCCGCTTGACCGCCGGGCTCAGGAAGTCGTGCGCGCTGGCCAGGTCGGCGGGGGTGCGCAGGCCGGTCGCGTCGAGGATCACCGCGGCCGGCTTCTCGCCGTCGGTCGCGCCGTCGGCGGTGACCGGCGACTGCACGTGCACGCCCTCGGCGCGGAGCAGCTCGGTCACGGCGTCGCGCAGCCGGCCCTCCCCCGCCGAGCCGACGACCGCCGGGCCGGGCAGCAGCGGCTGCCCCGGCTCGTAGCGGCGCAGCACGGCGGGGCGCGGCAGGCCGAGGTTCCTGGTGATGGTGGTGCCGAAGCCGGAGTTCGCGAAGTCGCGGTACCAGTCGCTCATCGGTGGTGCCTCCTACTGGGGTTCGGGGATGCCGGCGACGGCGGGCCGAGCCGCCGGACCGGATGGGGAGCCGTGCCGTGTCGCGGCTCCCCATCCGACGGCACGGCTCCGGCCGGCCATCGGCGAGGGGTCAGGACTCGAGGATGGCGACGACACCCTGGCCGCCGGCGGCGCAGACGGAGATCAGGCCGCGCTTGCCCGGGCCGGCCTCGTGCAGCTGCTTGGCCAGCTGGGCGACGATCCGGCCGCCGGTCGCGGCGAACGGGTGCCCGGCCGCCAGCGACGAGCCGTTGACGTTCAGCTTCGACCGGTCGATCGAGCCCAGCGGCCGATCCAGGCCGAGCCTCGTCTTGCAGAAGTCCTCGTCCTCCCAGGCCTTCAGGCTCGACAGCACGGTGGACGCGAACGCCTCGTGGATCTCGTAGAAGTCGAAGTCCTGCAGCGACAGGCCGTTGCGGGCCAGCATCACCGGCATCGCGTAGACGGGCGCCATCAGCAGGCCCTCGCCCCCGTGCACGTAGTCGACGGCGGCCGTCTGCGCGTCGACCAGGTGGGCGAGCACCGGCAGGCCGTTCTCCGCGGCCCACTCGTCGGAGCCGAGCAGCACGGTCGAGGCGCCGTCGGTGAGCGGCGTCGAGTTGCCCGCCGTCATCGTGGCGCCCTCACCCCTGCCGAAGACCGGCTTGAGCGTCGCGAGCTTCTCGACCGAGGACTCCGGCCGCAGGTTGTTGTCCCGGGACAGGCCCAGGAACGGCGTCACCAGGTCGTCGAAGAAGCCGCGGTCGTAGGCGGCGGCCATGTTCCGGTGCGAGGCGACGGCGAGCTCGTCCTGCTCCTCGCGGCCGATCTGCCACTCCTTCGCGGTGATGGCGGCGTGCTCGCCCATGGCCAGGCCGGTGCGCGGCTCGGCGTTGCGCGGGATCTCCGGCGCGATCATGCCGGGCCGGATCCGGCCGAGCGCCTTGAGCCGGTCCTGCACGGTCTTCGCGTTGTTCAGCCCGATCAGCACCCGGCGCAGGTCGTCGCTGACGGCGAGCGGCGCGTCGGAGGTGGTGTCGACGCCGCCGGCGATGCCGGACTCGATCTGGCCGAGGGCGATCTTGTTGGCGACCAGGATCGCCGCCTCCAGGCCGGTGCCGCACGCCTGCTGGACGTCGTAGGCCGGGGTGGTGGCCGAGAGCCGCGACCCGAGCACCGACTCGCGGGTGAGGTTGAAGTCGCGCGCGTGCTTGAGGACGGCGCCGGCGACGACCTCGCCCAGCTGCTTGCCCTGCAGCCCGAAGCGGGCGACCAGCCCGTCGATCGTCGCGGTCAGCATGTCCTGGTTGGACGCCTGCGCGTAGGCGGAGTTGCTCCGGGCGAACGGGATCCGGTTGCCGCCGACGATCGCGGCCCGGCGAGCGGGGGTGGGGCGGGTCGGGGCTGCCATGGGTGCCTCCAGGTTCGGTGGACTGGCCGGAGTGGTCGGTACTCACAGTACCCGGTACTGTTCTTCACATGAAAGCTGAGGCGGTGAGACGCTCGTCGCAAACCCGTTCCATGCCCGGGCAGGTCGCGGGCACACGTGATCGCCGCGACTCGCGGTGGGACGAGCACCGGCGGGAGCGCCGCGAGCAGCTCGTCCAGGCGACCCTGACCGCCGTCAGCAAGCACGGCGCGGGCGTCGGCATGGACGAGATCGCCGCCGAGGCGGGCACCAGCAAGACCGTCGTCTACCGGCACTTCGCCGACCGGGCCGAGCTGTACGTCGCCGTCTGCACCCGGGTGGCCGCCCAGCTGCTGCCCAAGCTGCGGGACGCGATGGACAGCGGCGGCTCCCCCCGCGGGATGGTCGCCGCCGCGATCGACACCTACCTGACCTTCATCGAGGGCGACCCGGAGCTCTACCGGTTCGTCGTCGACCAGCAGACCCTCGACCGGCCGACCACCGACCCGCTCACCAGCCTGTCGGACCTCGTCGGCGCCCAGGTCGCCGCCGCCATCACCGTGGCCCTGCAGCAGGCGGGCGCCGATCCGTCGCCCGCGGCACCCTGGGGGCACGGTGTGGTCGGGATGGTCCGCGCGGCCGCCGACTGGTGGCTGCGCGCCGACCGCCCCATGCCCCGCAGCGCACTCGCCGCACACCTGACCGATCTCGCCTGGGCCGGACTGTCCGGCGTCGTCAGCACCAAGGAGGACAAGTGACCAGCTCCCTGCCCGCGTCGATCGATCCGACGAAGCTCCGCGACGTCATGGACGGGCGCTGGGCCGCCGTCCGCCGCGACGCCCGCGAGAACCTGCGCGACCCCGACTTCCTCCCCGTCTACGGCGAGACGATGCAGGAGGCCCGGGAGCGGGTCACCCGGGCGGCCCGGAAACTGGCCGACTCCGGCCGCGTCGGCTTCGGCTTCCCGAAGGAGTTCGGCGGCGAGGCCGACTCCGGCGCCTCGGTGACCTCGATCGAGATGCTGGCCTTCGCCGACCTGTCGCTGATGGTCAAGGCCGGCGTCCAGTGGGGGCTGTTCGGGGGTGCGCTGGAGCTGCTCGGCACCCGCCGACACCACGAGAAGTACCTGCGCGACGTGATGACCTTCGACCTGCCCGGCTGCTTCGCGATGACCGAGACCGGCCACGGCTCCGACGTCCAGCAGCTGCGCACCACGTGCACCTACGACCCGGCCACCGAGACCTTCGACCTGCACACCCCGCACCAGGCCGCCCGCAAGGACTACATCGGCAACGCGGCCGAGGACGGCCGGATGGCGGTCGTCTTCGCCCAGCTGATCACCCAGGGCACCAACCACGGCGTGCACGCCTGGCTGGTCCCGATCCGCAACGCCGACGGCACGCCGTGCGACGGCGTCACCATCGGGGACGACGGCCCGAAGGCCGGCCTCCCGGGCGTCGACAACGGCCGGCTGAGCTTCGACCACGTGACGGTCCCGCGCGACATGCTGCTCGACCGCTACGGCCAGGTCGCCGCCGACGGCACCTACACCTCCACCATCGAGAACGAGACCCGGCGCTTCTTCACCATGCTCGGCACGCTGGTGCGGGGCCGGGTCAGCGTCGGCGGCTCGGCCTCCTCGGCGACCAAGCTGGCCCTCGACATCGCCGTCCGGTACGGGGACGTCCGCCGCCAGTTCGCCGCCCCCGGCGAGGACCGCGAGATCGTCATCAACGACTACCTGGTGCACCAGCGCAAGCTGCTGCCCGCCCTGGCCAGGACCTACGCGCTGCAGTTCGCCCAGAGCACGCTGGTCGAGACGATGCACGACGTCCAGACGGCGGTGCACGTGCACGGCCAGGACGTCGACGAGGCCGCCCAGCGGGAGCTCGAGTCGCGCGCCGCCGGGCTCAAGGTGGCCCAGACCGCGCACGCCACGCAGACCATCCAGATGTGCCGCGAGGCGTGCGGTGGGGCCGGCTACCTGCAGGAGAACCGGCTGCCGCACCTCAAGGCCGACACCGACGTCTTCACCACCTTCGAGGGCGACAACACCGTGCTGCTGCAGCTGGTCGCCAAGGGCCTGCTCACCGGCTATCGCGACACGTTCGGCTCGCTGGAGGGCTGGGGCAAGGTCGGCTTCGTCGCCGACATGGTGCGCGAGACGGTCCTGGAGCGGACGGCGGCCCGCGCGCTCATCGCCCGGCTGGTCGACGCCGTCCCCGGCGTGGACGACGTCCCCATGCTGGAGCGCGGCTGGCAGCTGAAGATGTTCGAGTTCCGCGAGAAGCACTCCCTCGAGGGCGCGATCCGGCGGCTGCGCAAGAACTCCTCGATCGAGGGGATGGCCCCCTTCGACATGTTCAACGACGTCCAGGACCACGTGCTCGAGGCGGCCCGGACGCACATCGACCGCGTCGTCCTGGAGGCCTTCGTCGCCGGCGTCGACCGCACCGAGGACCCCGACGCCAGGGCCCTGCTGGACACCGTCTGCGACCTCTACGCGCTCTCGACGATCGAGGCGGACAAGGCCTGGTTCCTCGAGCACGGCCAGCTGACGCCGTCCCGCGGGAAGCTGCTGACCAGCACGGTCAACCAGCTGCTCAAGGAGCTGCGGCCGCACATGGTCACGCTGGTCGACGGCTTCGCCATCCCGGACGCCTGGAAGGCCGCGAAGATCCTGGAGGAGGAGGCCGACCGCCAGGAGGCGATGGCCGCCCGCGACGCCGAGCTGCGGGCGCGGAACGGCGAGGACACTCCCCAGGGCACGGCGACCGACCTGGACGTGGCCCCCGCCCAGTAGGAGGTCAGGTCGCGGTGCCCGCCTCGGGGACGACGTCGGGCATCGGTTCGACGCCCGGCGGGACCACCTGGGGCCCGGCCTCGGGCGGCCGCGGCTCGTCCTGGGGGTGCAGGCGGACGGCGAGGATGGCGACGTCGTCCTCCGCGTCGGGCAGGAACAGCCGCTCCAGCACCTCGTCGCAGAGGTCCTGGAGCGTCATCCCGGCGCACGTCTCCAGGACGGCGACGAGCTCGGCCGTGCCCGCGTCGATGTCCCGGTCCCGGCGCTCCACCAGGCCGTCGGTGTACAGCAGCACCGTCGTCCCGTGCTGCAGCACCGTGGTGTGCTCGTGGCGTCCGGTGTCCGGGAAGACCCCCAGGAGCAGATCGGCGCGCTCGTCGAGCAGGTGCGCCTTCCCGTCGGCGGTCAGCACGGCCGCCGGCGGGTGCCCGGCGCTGGACCAGCGGAGCACGGCGCGGCCGGCGCGGAGGTCGTCGCCGTCCTGCTCGAGGCGGGCCACCAGCGCCGTCGCCATCGTGTCCAGGGCCAGGCCCTCGACGGCGCGGTCCAGGCCGCTGAGCACGGCCGCCGGCCCGTCGCCGCTGGAGTAGGCGATGCCGCGGAGCAGGCCGCGCACCTGGCCCATCGCCGCGGCCGCCCGGCTGTCGTGGCCGACCACGTCCCCGATCGCCAGCACGGTGGCCCCGTCGGCCTGCAGGAACGCGTCGTACCAGTCGCCACCGATCTCCGCACCGGCCGCCGCGGGCACGTAGCGCACCACGATCTCGGAGTGGTTGGGCTCCGGCGGCGCGGTGAGCATGCTGCGCTGCAGGGCCACCGCCAGGTCGCGCTGCTGGCCGAACAGCCGGGCGTGGTGCAGGGCCAGGCCGGCGCGGCGGCCGATCTCGATGGCGGTGTCCACCTGCGCCCGGCTCAGCGGCCCCCGCTCCTCGCGGTTGAACAGGCCCAGCGCGCCGAGGACCTGCCCGCGGGCCACCAGCGGCACGATGGTCGCCGACGCGGCACCGAGGCGGGCCAGGGCCTCGCGGACGGCCGGGTCGGGCAACGCCTCCTCGATGTGGCCCCAGTCGATCACCGGCATGACCATCGGCCGCCCGCTGCGCATCACCACCCGTGCGCCCGCCCGGTCGGTCATGACCGCGACCATCCCCCGGACGTAGGACTCCAGCTCCTCCCGGCGGTCGGGATCGCGGTGGGCGCAGGCGAGGTCGTGCAGCCGCCCCTGTTCGTCGGTGACGACCAGCCAGCACCAGTCGGCGAGCTCGGGGACGACGAGCTCGGCCAGCTCGGCGACCTGCTGGTCGATCTCCAGCGTCCCGGACAGCACTCTGCCGGCGTCGGCGAGCAGCTGCAGGCGCTCGTTGGCCCCGGCCATCGCCGCCACCGCCCGCACGCGCTCGGCGTCGGCCTGGAGCCGGGAGACGGTGAGCGCGATCTGGGCGGCCAGCGCCTCCAGCACCTCGACGTCGTCGGCGGGGAAGGCCCGCTCGTCCTGCCAGAGGGCCGCGAAGGACCCGAGCACCCGTCCCTCGACGCGCAGCGGGAAGGCCCCCACCGCCCGGATGCCGAGGACCTCGATGCCCTCCCGGGTCGCGGGGAACCGGGCGAGCATCTCCTCGACCGAGGACAGCAGCACCCGCCGGCCGTGCACGGCGGCGTACTGGATGGGGTGGTTCTCGTCCGCCTCGATCTCGATGCCCTCGACGGGCCGGTCGACGTGCTCCTGGAGCTGGTCGGCCAGCCGCCGCGTCGTGTGCAGGCGGAGCGCGCCCCCACCGACGTCGACGATCGTCAGCGCGCTGGACCGCGCACCCAGCACCTGCGCGCCCCGCTGGACGATCTCGGGGAGGTCCTGCAGGCGCGTGGCGTTGGACAGTTCGGCGGCGACCTCCGCGATCGCGGTGGCCCGGTGGAAGGCCGCCAGCCGTTGCTCGGCCTGCCGGCGTGCCTCGGTGACGTCGATGATGGTGCCGAGGATGCGGACCGGCTCCCCCCGCGCGTTGCCGAGCACGCGGCCCCGGGAGACCACCCAGCGGATCTGGCCGTCGGTCCGCACGATCCGGCTCTCGAGCGTGAACTGGTCGCGCTCCGCCACGGCCCGGTCCATCGCCTCGGCGGCGGTGGCGTGGTCCTCGGGGTGGACCCGTTCCAGCATCATCTGCTGGAACCCCTCGATCTCGGTCGCCTCCTCGAGCCCGAACAGCCGGGCGCAGCGCTGGTCCCAGAAGCCGGTGTCGGTGCGCAGGTCGCGCTCCCAGATCCCGATCGAGCTGGCCGCCAGCGCCACCTCCAGCCGGACCCGCGAGGTCCCGACCGCGGACTGGGCGGCGGAGAGCTCCAGCTCGGCGACCACCGAGGCGGCCAGCTGCTGCAGCAGCTCGGTGGCGTCCTCCGACCACGGGCGGGGCGACGGGTCGTAGACCGCCAGGGCGCCGACCACGTGCCCCGACGCGGCGACCAGCGGAGCTCCCAGGTACGCCCCGACCTGGCCGGACGTCACGGCGGGGAGGCCGGCGACGCGCGCGTCGGCCGCGGCCTCCGGGATGTCGAGTGGTGCGCCGGTGGAGACGACGATCGCCGACAGGGCACCGGTGAGCAGCGCAGGTCCGCCGATCACACCCTCGGGCAGCCCGACCCCGCCGACGACGACGTCCTGGTCGGTGAACAGGGTGACCTTGGCGTGGTCGGCAGCCAGCAGCCGGGACGCCAGGGCCGAGAGCCGGTCGAAGGCCGCCGCCCCGGGCACCTCGAGCAGCAGGCGGCGGGCCGCGGCGATGCGCTCGGGGTCCCGCAGCGGGTCGGGGTCGGCCGGGACCGGTGCCACCGCCGTGTCCATCGCGTCCCCCCTCCTCCGACACCGCCACGGCCCCGGACGGGGCGCGCGACGGGTAATGCTGACACGGCGCCCGGCCGGCACCCGCGCGGTCGGGCTCCCCCGGCGGGGTGAGCCGGCTCAAGAGCGCGGGCGGGGCGGCCGATGGGAGTCCATGCTCGGCACGCGTACGGCGCGTCTCCCGGACTGCCGTCCGCTGCTCGCCGACCCCGACGACCTGACGCTGGTCTTCCAGCCGATCGTCGACCTCGCCGGCGCCACCGTGGCCGGCTACGAGGCGCTGGCCCGCTTCCCGGGCACCGCCGGCCCGGACGTCTGGTTCGCCGCCGCCGCCGACGCGGGCATCGCCGCCGAGCTGGAGGCGCTGGCCGTCCATAAGGCGCTCGCCGCCGTGGACGACCTGCCGCCGGACACGTTCCTCACCGTCAACGTCAGCCCGCACATCCTCGGCTCCGCGCCCGTGCAGGCCGCCCTGGGCACCCGTCCCGACCTGCACCGCGTCGTCGTCGAGCTCACCGAGCACACGCCGGTCCACGACCTGGCCGCCCTGCGCCGCCAGTGCGACGAACTGCGGGCCCGCGGCGCCCTCATCGCCCTCGACGACGCCGGCAGCGGGTACTCGGGGCTGCAGCAGCTGGCCGCCCTCCGTCCCCAGGTGGTCAAGCTCGACCGGGCGCTGGTCAGCGACGCCGACACCGACCCCGTCCGCGTCGCCCTCGCGGAGATGCTCGGCGAGTTCGCGGGACGGATCGACGCGTGGCTGCTCGCCGAGGGCATCGAGACCGCCGCCGAGCTGGCCGCGTTCACCCAGCTGGGCGTCCCGCTCGCCCAGGGCTGGCTGCTCGGCCGCCCCTCTCCCGGGTTCGCGCCGCTGTCCGCCGAGGCCACCGGGCTCGTCCGTGCGCAGGTCGCCCGCGCCCGGGTCACCGACAGTGTCGCGGGGCTGGTCCGCCCGGTGCGCCAGTGCACGCCGGACGAGGACCCGCCCGCCGTCCCCCCGGCCGTGCTGCTCGGCGCGCAGGGCGAGCCGACCGGGCTGCTGCTCTGCGACCCCCGCACGGGCGAGGTCTACACCGCCCCGGTCTCGCTGCGGGTGCACCCGACGACCGACGTGGGCGAGGCGCTGCAACGCGCGCTCACCCGGGCGCCCACCGTCCGGTTCGACCCGGTGGTCTGCACCGACCCCGCCGGCCACGTGCTCGGCCTGCTGCGCCTCGAGGACCTCGCGGCGGCCAGCCGGAAGGCCCGCTGACCCCTTCCCGACCCCCGGCCGCCCCGGCCGGCGCACCACTCCCACGACGACGAGGAGCCCACCCCATGAAGACCTTCGCCTGCGGGGACGTCATCCCCGGCTGCGGCGCCCGCTTCACCGCCGCCGACGAGGACGGCATCTTCGGTCAGGTCGCCGGCCACGCGGCCGCCGACCACGGCGTCACCGACATCACCCCCGAGCTGGTCCAGGCCGTCCGGGAGCGCATCCAGACCGTCTGAGGCAGCCCGCCCCGTCACGCGGAGGCGTCGTCCAGGGCCTGGCGTTCGTCGTCGGCGAGCGCCAGGTCCTGCATCGGCAGCAGGTCGGCCAGCTGCTCGACGGTCCGCGCGCTGGCGATCGGCGCGACGACGGTCGGCCGGTCGGCCAGCCAGCGCAGCGCGACGGCCGGCATCGCGACCCCGTGCGCGCCGGCGATCTCCGCCAGTGCCGTCAGCACGCGGTCGCCCCGCTTCCCGACGTACATCGACGCCCCCTCGGCCCGCGGCGAGTCGACCTGCTCCCCGGCCCGGTACTTCCCGGTCAGGAACCCCTTGGCCAGGCTGTAGTAGGGCAGCGTGCCCATGTCCTGCGCCGTCACGACGTCGCGCAGCTCGCCCTCGAACTCGGACCGCTCCATCAGGTTGTAGTGCATCTGCAGCGCCGTGAACCGGGCGGCGCCGAGCCGGTCGGACGTCTGCAGCGCCTCGGTCAGCCGCGCCGCCGAGTAGTTCGACGCCGCCAGGTGCCGCACCTTGCCGGCCTGCACCAGCTCCTCGAAGGCGGCCATCGTCTCCTCGAGCGGCGTGGTCGGGTCGTCCCAGTGCGCGTAGTACAGGTCGATGGTGTCGACCTGCAGGTTGCGCAGCGACCGCTCGGCCGCGGCCCGGATCTCCGCCGCGGCGAGCGGGTGTTCCTTGCCGGTGCGGGAGGCCTTGGTGGCCACCAGGACGCGGTCGCGCACCCCGCGCGAGGCCATCCAGTCGCCGATGATCTGCTCCGAGCGGCCGGCGTTGTAGGACTCGGCCGTGTCGACGAAGGGCCGCAGCGGCGACGGCGTGGCGTCCAGGAACCGGTCCAGCACGGCGAAGGACGTCGGTTCGTCCGCCGTCCAGCCGAAGACGTTCCCGCCCAGGCAGAGGTCGCTCACGGTCAGGTCGGTACCGGGCAGCTGCGGCATTCCCCCACGGTAGGCACGGGGTGTCCCCCTCCCCACCTGCAGGTCGACGACGTCGTGGGGCGGATGGGGCCAGCGGGTCGGCTGCAGGCCCTCTGGAGACCCCTGGGTGGCCAGACCGCGGGACGGCATGGCACGGTGCCCGGGGCCCACTTTCCCGGAATTCCGGGAGAGCGAGCCCGCCGCGCGCTCCGCGCACGGGCACCGGGAGACCCCCGCAGGGGGCCGGAACCGGCCGCGTGCCGAGCCCTGGCACCTGCCACCGCACACACGAGAGGAACCTCATGAACAAGGCCGAACTGGTCTCCGCCATCGCCAAGCGCGCCGACGTCCCGGCCTCGACCGTGGACTCGGTCCTCGCCGGGCTGCAGGACGAGCTCGTCGACGCGATCACCCGTGGCGAGAAGGTCGCCGTCTCCGGCCTGCTGACCGTCGAGCGCACGCAGCGCTCGGCGCGCACCGGCCGCAACCCGCAGACCGGCGAGTCGATCGACATCCCCGCCGCCAACACCGTCAAGGTGACCGCCGGCTCGAACCTCAAGAAGGCCGCCAGCTCCGTCCCGGTCTGATGGAGGACCCCGTCCCCCTCACCCTTCGCACGCTCAGGGCGAGCCTCCGGACGGGGCCGACGGCGGGCCCCTCCAAGGGGGCCGCGTCCCGCCGCCGGGCGGCTGCCTGACCCGTGTGGTCCGGCCCACAGCGTCGTGGGTCAGGATGCGGGTGCAGGTGCCGTCCGGCGGCGGACGGCGTCGTGGGGACTGGAGGCACCGTGGGCAGTGATCTGACCGTCAGCACCGACCCGGCCGAGGTGGGCTTCGATCCCGCCCGGCTGGCCCGGATCGACCGCAGGCTGGCCCGGTGGGTGGACGACGGGCAGCTGCCCGGCTTCCTGGTCACCGTCGCCCGGCGCGGCGCCCTCGTGCACGTCGGCCGGCAGGGGCTGCGCGACGTCGAGCAGGGGCTGCCGGTGGAGGAGGACACCCGCTGGCGGATCTTCTCCATGACCAAGCCGGTCACCTCGGTCGCGGCGATGATGCTGTACGAGGAGGGCGCCTTCGAGCTGTCGGACCCGATCGCGAAGTGGCTGCCGGAGTTCGCCGACACGCGGGTCTACGTGGCCGGGTCGACGATGAAGCCGGTCACCGCCCCGCAGGTCGAGCCGATCCGGGTGTGGCACCTGCTCACGCACACCTCCGGGCTGACCTACGGCTTCCACCACGCCCACCCCGTGGACGCGATGTACCGGGCGATGGGGCACGAGTGGGGCACCCCGCCCGGCGCCGACTCCGCCGAGCTGGTGCGGCAGTGGGCGTCGGTCCCGCTGGTCTTCCAGCCGGGCAGCGAGTGGAACTACGGCGTCTCCACCGACGTCCTCGGCCGGCTCGTGGAGGTGCTCTCCGGGCAGACCCTCGGCGAGTTCTTCGAGCAGCGCATCTTCGCCCCGCTGGGCATGCGGGACACGTCCTTCGGGCTGCGTCCCGACGACGACCAGGAGTCCCTGGCCAAGCTGTACCTGGCGGCGCCCGGGCAGCCCGGGGGCGCGGCGACCGGGATGACGTTCAACGCCGCCTTCGACGCCGGGGCCCGCAGCACGCCGGCGTTCCAGTCCGGCGGCGGCGGGCTGGTGTCCACCGCCGGGGACTACCTGCGGTTCGTCGAGCTGCTGCGCCGCGGGGGCTCCTACGACGGCGGCCGGCTGCTCGGCCCGCGGACCATCGCGCACATGGTCCGCAACCACCTGCCCGGCAACGCCGACCTGGAGACGTTCGGCCGGCCACTGTTCGCCGAGACGCCGTTGCGCGGGGTGGGCTTCGGGCTGGGGTTCTCGATGATCATCGACCCGGCCCGGTACGGCGTGGTGTCCAGCGCGGGCGACTACAGCTGGGGCGGGGCGGCGTCCACGGCGTTCTACGTCGACCCGGTCGAGGACGTCACGGTGACCTTCTACACGCAGCTGCTGCCGTCGAGCACGCTGCCGATCCGCAACCACCTGCGGCAGCTGGTCAACCAGGCCCTGGTGGACTGAGCCCCCGCCCGGCCCGGGCCACGATCAGGGACCCTGATCATCGAGCGTCCTCCCTCACGTTCTGCGGTGAGGGAGGACGCTGCATGATCAGGTCAGCTGATCATCGACGGCGTCACAGGTAGCGGCGGTAGACCACCGTGGCGACCATCGCCGGCTTGGTACCGCCCTCGATCTCCATGGTGACGCCGAGGTTCATGGCGATCCCGCCCTCGAACGGCGTCGCGGCCTCCAGGGTGGCGCCGGCGCGCACGCGGGCCCCGACGGGCACCGGGGACGGGAAGCGCACCTTCTCGGTGCCGTAGTTGACGCCCATCCGGAAGCCGGTGATCTCGATGATCTGCGGCACCAGCGACGGGATCAGCGACAGGGTCAGGTAGCCGTGCGCGATCGGGCCGCCGAACGGGCTCTCCCGCGCCGCCCGCTCCGGGTCCACGTGGATCCACTGGTGGTCGCCGGTGGCGTCGGCGAAGCGGTCCACCTGCTCCTGGGTGATCTCCACCCAGTCGCTGTGGCCCAGGTGCTGCCCGACCAGGCTCTGCACGCCCTCGACGCCGTCGACGGTGGTGTGCGCCATGTGGCCCCTCTCCTTCGATCCCCGCGAGTTCTGGTTGGCTGACTCCACCACATCGGCGACGGCGAGGAGGGGACGGGTTGCTCCGGATCGGTGCGCTGGACGTCCCCGACGGCGCGTTCGTGCTGATGGCGATCGTGAACCGGACACCCGACTCGTTCTACGACCGCGGCGCCACCTACGCCATGGCCTCGGCCCTGGAGCGGGTGGACCGCGTGGTCGCCGACGGGGCGGACATGGTGGACGTCGGCGGGGTGAAGGCGGCCCCGGGCGAGGAGGTCTCCCCCGCCGAGGAGATCCGCCGCACCGTCGACCTGGTCGCCGCGATCCGCGCCGCGCACCCGACGCTGCCGATCTCCATCGACACCTGGCGGGCAGAGGTGGCGACGGAAGTGCTCGCCGCCGGCGCCGACGTGGTCAACGACGCCTGGGGCGGCGTGGACCCGGACCTGGCGGAGGTCGCCGCCGCGGCGGGCGCCGGGATCGTCTGCACGCACGCCGGCGGGCTGCCGCCGCGCACCCGCCCGCACCGGGTGGCCTACGACGACGTCGTCGCCGACATCGCCGGGCGGACGACGGCGCTGGCCGAGGCCGCCGTCGCGGCGGGGGTGGACCGCGACCGCGTGCTGATCGACCCCGGGCACGACTTCGGCAAGAACACCCGGCACTCGCTGGAGGCCACCCGGCGCCTGGACGAGCTGGTCGCGACGGGCTGGCCGGTGCTGGTGGCCCTGTCGAACAAGGACTTCGTCGGTGAGACCCTCGGCGTCCCGCTCGGGGAGCGGCTCACCGGCACCCTGGCCGCGACCGCCGTCAGCGCGTGGCTGGGTGCCCGGGTGTTCCGCGCGCACGACGTCGCCCCCACCCGGCAGACGCTGGACATGGTCGCCTCGATCCGCGGCACCCGCCCGCCGGTCCGCACCGTCCGCGGCCTCGCCTAGGACGGCACCCGGCGGGCGTTCCGGAACGGGGCCGGAAGCCCTGGCGGCCCTCTCGCGCCGGGTCTAGCGTCCGCCGCGTCAGAGCCAGGACGGTCGCGGAGGTGGCGTCATGAGCGGTCGGGTCGTGCACTTCGAGGTCCCGTTCGACGACGGTGACCGGGCACGGAGCTTCTACGCGGAGGCCTTCGGCTGGCAGACCATGGAGATGCCGGGGATGGGCTACACGATCGTGATGTCCGGCCCCAGCGACGACAACGGGCCGACCGAGGCCGGCTTCATCAACGGCGGCCTGCTCTCGCGCACGGATGCGGCGCACAGCGGGCCGGTGGTCGTCGTCGACGTGGACAGCATCGACGACTCGCTGGCCCGGATAGGCGAACTCGGCGGCTCCACCGTGGTCGGCCGCACACCGGTCGGCGACATGGGCTTCGCGGCCTACTTCACCGATCCCGAGGGCAACGTCATGGGTCTCTGGGAGACCGCCCGCGGCTGACGCCGTCGTCGTCCTCGCCAGGCGGTCGTCGTCCGCGGCGCACACCGCGTGGAGGACCGCCGCAGGGTGGGGAGGACCGGTCGCTAGGTTGCCGGGCATGGCCGCCACCGGGTTCCTCACCGCCGACGAGCTCAACGCCCTCCTCCCCGGCACGCTGCCCGGGCTGCTGGGCATCGTCATCGACACCCACGAGCGCGGGCGGCTGACCAGCCACCTCGACGTCCGCCCGGAGCTGCTGGCGCCCAACGGCTACCTGCACGCCGGCACCGTCGTCACGCTCGCCGACACCAGCTGCGGGCTGCCCACCCGCGCGCTGCTGCCCGAGGGCTCCAGCGGCTTCACCACGCTGGAACTGAAGAGCAACCACCTGAGCACCGCCCGCGAGGGGCGGATCACGTGCACCGCCACGAACGTGCACGCCGGGCGGACGACGCAGGTCTGGGACGCCGTGGTGACGAACGCGGAGTCCGGGAAGACGATCGCGCTGTTCCGCTGCACGCAGTCGGTCCTCTGGCCGCGGTGACCCGGCACGAACTGGCGGGTAACCCCCTTGTGGCGCCGGACACCCCAGGTGTGAGACTGGCGCCACACCAGCACTGAGGAGGAGCACCGTGGCCCTGGCCAGCCCGTATCCCGACGTCGAGATCCCGAACCTGTCGGTGCCCGAGTTCGTCCTGGCGGCCGGCAAGGAGCGTCCCGACGCCCCCGCCCTGATCGACGGCCTCAAGGGCGACGTGATCACCCACGGTCAGCTGGCCGCCTACGTCGACCGGGTCGCCGCCAACCTGCACGCGCGCGGGCTGCGCAAGGACGACGTCGTCGCCGTGTTCTGCCCGAACACCCCGTGGTTCCCGGTGGTCTTCCACGGCATCGCCGCCGCCGGCTGCGTGATGAGCCCGATCAACTCCCTCTACACGCCCGACGAGATCGCCTTCCAGCTGAAGGACTCCGGCGCCAAGGTCCTGATCACCATCTCGCTGTTCCTGGACCGCGCGAAGGCCGCGGCCGAGAAGTCGCCGGTCGACGAGATCGTCGTCCTCGACGGCGCCGAGGGGCACGCCAACCTGTTCGACCTGCTCGGCGAAGACGCCCCGAGCGTCCAGGTGGACATCGACCCCGCCAACGACCTGGTCACGCTGCCGTACTCCAGCGGCACGACCGGCCTGCCCAAGGGCGTCATGCTCACCCACCGCAACCTGGTGGCGAACGTGGCGCAGTGCCGGCCGCTGATCGACTTCGGCCCGGACGAGCGGATCATCGCCGTCCTGCCGTTCTTCCACATCTACGGCCTGACCGTGCTCATGAACCAGGGCCTGGCCTGGGGCGGCGCGGTGGTGACCCTGCCCCGGTTCGACCTCGAGGACTTCCTGCGCACCATCCAGGACCAGAAGATCACCCGGGCGTTCGTGGCGCCGCCGATCCTGCTGGCCATGGCCAAGCACCCGCTGGTCGACGAGTACGACCTGTCGTCGCTGACCTCCATCCTCTCCGGCGCCGCCCCGCTGGACGAGCAGCTGGCGCTGGCCGCCCAGAACCGGCTCCGCAAGGGCGCCGACACCGGCGTCTCCGTGGCCCAGGGGTACGGCATGACCGAGCTCTCGCCGGTCTCGCACACCACCCCCGACATCGGCTGCGAGCCGCCCGGCGCCGGTCAGCCGCCCAAGGGGTCTGTGGGCTACGCCCTCCCCAACACCGAGTGCCGGCTGATCGACCCGGGAACGGGCCAGGACGCCGCAGCCGGCGAGCGCGGTGAGCTGTGGGTCCGCGGCCCCCAGGTGATGAAGGGCTACCTCAACAACGCCGAGGCCACCGCGCACACCCTGGACGACGACGGCTGGCTGCACACCGGGGACGTCGCGATCGTGGACGAGACCGGCGCCTACACCGTCGTCGACCGCGTCAAGGAGCTCATCAAGTACAAGGGCTACCAGGTGGCGCCGGCCGAGCTCGAGGCCGTGCTGATCGGCCACGACGAGATCGCCGACGCCGCGGTGATCGGCGTCCCGGACAAGGAGAGCGGCGAGGAGCTGCCCAAGGCGTTCGTCGTCCGCGCGCCCGGGTCGGAGCTGACGGAGGAGGCGGTCATGGAGTACATGGCCGTCAAGGTCGCCCCGCACAAGAAGGTGCGCTTCGTCGAGTTCATCGACGCGGTGCCGAAGTCGGCCGCCGGCAAGATCCTGCGCAAGGACCTCAAGGCCCGCTGAGCGTCTGACGACGGCGCCGCGTCCCCTCCCAGGGGCGCGGCGCCGTCGCACGTCCGGGGGGCGCGGCGCCGTCGCACGTCCGGACCGGCGGCCGCCGGGCGCGGGGCGAGCGGCCTGCCCGGCCGGTCACCGCGTGGGCGGACCCGACCGCCCGGGCTGCCCCGCGCCGGCCCGCACCGACACGGGCGGGACGCCGACCACCCGCTTGTAGGCCCGGGAGAACGCGGCCTCCGACTCGTAGCCCAGCGTCCGGGCCAGCTCGTTGACGCGGGCTCCGCGGCCGAGCGCGGCAGTGGCCAGGTGCATCCGCCACCGGGTCACGTAGCGCAGCGCGGGCTCCCCGGCGAGCTCGGTGAACCGGGCGGCGAACGCCGAACGCGACATCCGGGTCTCGCGGGCCAGCCGGTCCAGCGTCCACGGCGCGCCCGGTTCCCGGTGCACCGCCGTCACCGCCCGCCCCAGCTGGGGGTCGCGGAGGGCGCGCAGCCAGCCGGGGCTGCTGCCCCCGGTGTCCAGCCAGCCGCGGATGGCCTGGACGACGATGACGTCGGCGAGCCGGGTCACCACCGCCTCCGCGCCGGGGCGGTCCTCGCGCACCTCGTCGGCGATCATGCCCAGCAGCACCGACAGCCAGCCGGCCCGCGCGTCACCGGACTCGATCAGCAGCACCGGGGGCAGCAGGTCGAGCAGGTGGACCGCCCCGGGCCGCTCCGGTTCGACCACCCCGCAGATCAGCCGGGACGGCGCCCCGCCGCCGTCGACCCGCAGCACCGAGTAGTGCTCGCCGAGGTAGTCCTGCGGCAGCAGATCGGCCCGGCCCGCGATTGGCGCGGCCGGGTCGCTGCGCAGCAGGTGACCGCGCCCGTGCGGCACGAGCGCGAGATCCCCGGCCCGCAGCTCGTGCAGGTTCCCGTCGACCTCGAGCAGGCAGCTGCCCTCGGTCACCACGTGGAAGCTCATGCACCCGGCCAGCGCCGGCATCTCCACGCCCCACGGCGCGCGGCCCTCGGCCCGGCAGTAGAACGTCCCGCGGATCCGGAGGTCGCCGAGCACGTCCCCGAGGGGGTCGACGGGGGACCACGGCTGGGGACCTGCCATGCGGCCCAGCCTGGCCCGCCACCGATCGGACGTCCAGGTCTGCTGGACGAACGGTCATGGAACCTGGATCCAGGGGCGTTCTCCCTGCTCTCCGTCCGCGCCATCGTGGATGCACGCCGATCGATCCGGTCGGCACCACCGGAGGGAGCGGGTCATGCGGGTACTGGTCGTGGGTGCGACGGGCGGATCGGGGACGGCGGCGGTGGAGGCGCTGCTGGCGGACGGGCACGAGGTGACGGCGTTCGCCCGGCGGGCGAGCAGGGTGTTCGGCGGGCGGAGCGGCGTCCGGGCCGTGGACGGCGACGCGACGGTCGCCGCGGACGTCGAGCGCGCGGTCGGCGACCAGGACGCCGTCGTCGTGACCCTGGGCATCAGCGAGAACACGCTCAAGGTGCGGCTGCTCGGCAGCTCGGGCACACCGATGGACGTCCGGTCGCGCGGAACGGCCCTGGTGGCCGCAGCCATGCGCGAGGGCGGGGTGCGCCGGCTGGTCGTGCAGAGCTCCTACGGCGTCGGGCCGACCAGGGACCTGCTCCCGCTGACCAGCCGGGTGGTCTTCGCCCTGATGATCCGGCAGCAGATCCAGGACAGCGAGCGGCAGGAACGCGTCGTGCGCGACAGCGGGCTGGACTGGACGATCGTCCAGCCGGTCTACCTCACCGACGGCGACGAGCCGGCCGCCCGCTCGACGACGGGTGACGTGCAGGGCATGAAGGTGTCCCGGCGGGCGGTGGGCGCGGCGCTGGCCGGGCTGGCCACGGGGACCGCAGACATCGGCGCGACCGTCACCCTCTCGGGCGCCCCGGTGCCGGCCCGGGCCTGACGCCGGACAGCCCCGCGCGGGGCGGGCGGGGGGACGCCTCCTCCCCGCTCACCCGCCCCGGCACCGGGCACGGGGCCCTAGGGTCGGGGCATGCGTGCGGTGACGGTGACCGAGTCCGGCGGACCCGAGGTGCTCACCTGGGCGGAGGTGCCCGATCCGGTGTGCGGCCCCGGGGAGGTGCTCGTCGACGTCGCGGCGACGGCGGTGAACCGGGCGGACCTGCTCCAGCGGCAGGGCTTCTACCCGCCACCGAAGGGCGCCAGCGAGATCCTCGGCCTGGAGTGCAGCGGGGTGATCAGCGAGGTCGGCGAGGGCGTGACCGGCTGGTCGGTCGGCGACGAGGTGTGCGCGCTGCTGGCCGGTGGCGGCTACGCCGAACGGGTCGCCGTCCCGGCCGGGCAGCTGCTCCCCCGGCCCTCGGGGGTCGAGCTGGCCACCGCCGCCGCCCTCCCCGAGGTGACCTGCACGGTGTGGTCCAACGTGTTCCTGCTCGCCGGGCTGCGGCGGGGGGAGAGCTTCCTGGTGCACGGCGGGTCCAGCGGCATCGGCACGATGGCCATCCAGTTGGCCGCCCGCGCCGGCGCGCAGGTGCTCACCACGGCGGGGACGGCGGCCAAGCTCGACGTCTGCCGCGAACTGGGCGCCGACGTGGGCATCAACTACCGCGACGAGGACTTCGTCGAGAAGGTCCGCGAGGCCACCGACGGCCGCGGGGTCGACGTCGTCCTGGACAACATGGGCGGCAAGTACCTGGCCCGCAACGTCGACGCGCTCGCCGTCGGGGGCCGGCTGGTCATCATCGGCATGCAGGGCGGCACGAAGGCCGAGCTGGACATCGCGAAGCTGCTGGGCAAGCGGGCCTCCGTGCATGCGACGACGCTGCGCTCGCGGCCCCCGACGGGCCGGGGCGGCAAGGCCGAGATCGTGGCGGCGGTGCGCCACGACGTGTGGCCCGACGTCGAGCGCGGGGTGGTGCGCCCGATCGTCGACCGACGCCTGCCGATGTCCCGCGCCGCCGAGGCACACCGCACCGTGGAGGCCAGCGAGCACATCGGCAAGGTCCTGCTCCTTCCCGAGGACTGACCGGGGCAGACGTTCGCCCACCGGGCGGCGGGGGCAGGATGGGGCGCATGACTGCACCCGGGAACGGCACCGAGCGCCCCCAGCAGGTCGTCGTCGTGGGCCCCGACGGGCGGCCGGTCGGCGCCCTGCCCATGCCGCAGGACGACGACGACCGCGAGGGAGCAGCCGACGTCGGCGACATGGTGGAGCAGCCCGCCAAGGTCATGCGGATCGGCACGATGATCAAGCAGCTGCTGGAGGAGGTGCGGGCCGCTCCCCTGGACGACGCCAGCCGCAACCGGCTCCGGGACATCCACGCCAAGTCCATCCACGAGCTCGAGGACGGCCTGTCGCCCGAGCTGCGGGACGAGCTGGAGCGGATCACCCTGCCGTTCACCGAGGGCGAGACGCCGTCCGACGCCGAGCTGCGGATCGCCCAGGCCCAGCTGGTCGGGTGGCTGGAGGGGGTGTTCCACGGCATCCAGACGGCGATCTTCGCCCAGCAGATGGCCGCCCGTGCCCAGCTGGAGGAGGTCCGCCGCCGGGCCCTGCCCGGTGGTCAGCCGCCCGCCGGCCAGCAGCCGGACTTCCGCCCCGGCGGCGGCCAGTACCTGTAGGTCGGGTCCGGCTGGGATCAGGTGCCCTGATCGTCGGGCGTCCTCCCGCACCGTGTGCCGTGCGGGAGGACGCCGCGGGCTGTGGGTGGACGGCGGTTGTCCACAGATCCTCCCGGGCCGTTCCGCACCGCCGGCGAGCTTCCGAGACTCGTGGGGTGCATCCCCTCCTGGAGTCCGCCGCGCGACGCCGTGGCGGCGTCTTCACCGTCGCCGACGCCCGCCGCGCCGGCTACCGCCCCGACCAGATCCGTGCGTCCGTCGTCTCGGGCGCGTGGCACAGGCTGCGCCGCGGGATCTACGTGACTGCCGCGGCGTGGGCCGCAGCAGCCGGCGCGCGCGATCGCCACCTCCTGGTCGCCATCGCAGCGCTGACCGCCCTGGGCCGGGGGCCGGTGCTCAGCCACTCCTCCGCCGCCCGGTACCACGGCCTGGAACTCCCCCGACGGGTCGACGAGGTCGTCCGGCTGACCCATCCCGACGACTGGCGCACCGGCAACGGGTACCGGATCGCCGCGGCCGCGCTGCCAGGGGAGGACGTCGTCGACACCGGCGTCTTCCCGGTGACGGCCGTCGCGCGCACACTGGTCGACTGCGCCAGGGAGTGGTCCCCCGTCGACGCCGTCGTGGCGATCGACGCCGCCATCTTCAAGAAGCTCGTGCGCCGGACGGAGCTGACGGCCGCGGTGCTGCAGCAGCGCCACTGGCTCGGCATCGGGCAGGCGGCCCGGGCCCTGGGGCTGGCCGACGGCAGGGCCGAGTCCCCGCTCGAGACGCGCGGACGGCTGGCGCTCCTGGACGCCGGGCTGCCCCTCCCCGAGCTGCAGGTCGACCTGCACGGGCCGCGGGGCTTCGTCGCGCGGCTGGACGCCTGGTACGAGGAGGCCGGCGTGGCGGTCGAGTTCGACGGCTTCGTGAAGTACGACGACCCCCGCGACGGACGGACGCCGGCCGAGGTGGCCTGGCAGGAGAAGCGGCGCGAGGACCTGATCCGCGACCTCGACGTGCCGGTCGTCCGGGTCGTCGACGCGGACCTGCCCCGGCTCACCGGCCCCGCCGAGCGGCTCCGGCACCTGCTGGCGCGACCGCGCGGTGGTCCGCGGCGGTTCACGCTGGTCCGCCGGCCGGAGCCCGGGGCCGCGCCCTCGGACGAGGCCGCCTGAGCCCGTCGTCGGGTAGGGGTGTCGTCGTCGGTGCGTCCTCGGCGCGTCCTCGGCGCGTCCTCCCCCACGGCAGAGCGTCCTCCCTCACGGTGTGCGGTGAGGGAGGACGCTCGATGATCAGGTCACCTGATCCCAGCCGGGGCCGGGGGTCACACGGTGAAGCGGGCCACCGCCTCCTGCAGCTCCCCGCTCATCCGGGCCAGCTCACCGGCCGCCCGCTGCGCATCGGCCACCCGCTGGTTGGTCTCCTGCGTCCCCGCCGCCAGACCCGAGATCGCCGCCGCGATGCCCTGCGTCCCGGTCGCCGCCTCGGCCACGTTCCGGTTCATCTCGTTCGTCGTCGCCGTCTGCTCCTCCACCGCCGCCGCGATCGTGGACTGGAAATCGTTGATCTCCGCGATCACCGACGAGATCTGGCTGATCGCATCCACCGCGCCCGCGGTGTCGGCCTGGATCGCCTCCACCCGCTTCGAGATGTCCTCCGTCGCCCGCGCCGTCTCCTGCGCCAGCTCCTTCACCTCGCTGGCCACCACCGCGAAGCCCTTGCCGGCCTCCCCGGCCCGCGCCGCCTCGATCGTGGCGTTCAGCGCCAGCAGGTTCGTCTGCTCCGCGATCCCGTTGATCAGCTTGATCACCGTGGCGATCTCCTGCGAGGAGTCACCCAGCTTGCCCACCGTGCGCGTGGTGTTCTCCGCCACCGACACCGCCTGACCGGCCACCCGCGACGCCTCGGTCGCGTTGTGCGCGATCTCCCGGATCGCCGACTCCATCTGCGACGACCCGGTCGCCACCGTGTCCACGCTGGAGGCCACCGCACCCGCCGAGGCCACCACCTCGTCGGCCTGCCCGGCCGCCGTCTCCGCGTTGCCCCGCATGCCCTCGGCCGCGGCGTTCAGCTGCGTCGACGCCGCCGCCAACCGCGTCGAGGAGTCACCGACCAGCACCAGCACGTTGCCGATCGCGTCCAGCGTCTCGTCCAGCGAGGCAGCCATGTCCTCCAGCTCCGCACCACCGGTCCGCCCGGCGCGCACGGTCAGGTCACCGGCCGCCACCTGACCCAGCACCTCCCGGATCCGCTGCACCGGGCGCGTCACGCCCCGCGAGACCAGCAGCGCCAGGACGACCGAGATCACCAGTCCGACGACCATGATGACGAGGGTCAGGGCCCGGCCCTGGGCGTAGGCGTCCGCGGCCTCGGCGGCGGTGGCCCGCGCATCGGCGGCGGCCGCGGCGGTGGCCGCCGCGATCGACTCCGAGATGACGGCCTCCGTCTCGTTCATCTGGCCGACGATCTGCATCACGACGGTGGGGTCCCCGGCCGTGAGGCCACCCGCCTGCAGCTGGCCCAGCAGGCCGAGGTAGGTCTCGATGGCCGCGCCGAACTCCGCGAAGGAGGCGGCGGCCTCGTCGCCGAGCGACAGCCCCGCGACCGCCTGCATGCCCTCGGTCATGCCCTGCATGACGGCGGCGGCCTCCGCCTGTGCGTTGGCGATGCTCTCCGGCGGGAGGCTCGGGATGGCGGCCCGGGCGGTGTTGGCGGAGAACTCCCACCAGTTCGACTGCAGCGAGCGCAGCGCGTCCAGCGGGACGGCGCCCTCGTTGTAGACGGCCTCGGCCTGGTCGCTGAGCACCGACATCCGTGCGATCCCGAAGGCGCCCACCCCGACCGTGGTCAGCGCGACGACCAGGATGGCGCCGAGCATGCGCGAGCGCAGTCCCAGGGTCGAGCGCCGGGCCGGAACGCCGTCCGCCGCCTGGTCCGTCCCCGCGTAGCCGGCTGCCTGCATCTGATCCATCGGTTCTCGCTCTCCTGAGGCGGCACCCGCCGTGCCCGTCGCTCCGCTTTTCGGCAGGGGAGCGCAGAACTTCAGTCGGCGGCGCCGGAAAAGGGACGAGCGACTACAGCGAGGCGAGGAAGGCGGCCACCCCGTCGTCCTCGTTGCTGCCCGTGACGTCGGTGGCCACGGCCAGGAGGTCGGGGTGGGCGTGGGCCATCGCCACCGCACGGCCGCCGGCGGCGCGGACCCACTCGAACGCGGCGATGTCGTTGGGCATGTCCCCGAACACGACGACGTCCTCCGGGCCCACCCCGTGCCGGGCGGCCACCGTGGCCAGCCCCGAGGCCTTCGTGACACCGGCCGCCGAGATCTCGGCCAGGGCGTCGGACGACGAGTGGGTCACCGTGGCCCGCCCCTCGACGACCTCCTCGACCAGCGCGACGAAGTCGTCCCGGGACAGCCGCTCGTGCCGGGCCAGCAGCTTGGCCACCGGCTGGGCCACCATCTCCTCCAGCGTCGCCTCGGCCACACCGGGAGCGTCGACGTCCCAGCGCGGCCGGTAGATCGGCTCGTGACGGAACTCCAGCCCGTACTCGACCGCGAACCAGGTGTCCGGCTGCCGCCGGCGCAGCTCGGCGGTGACCGACCGGAGGACGTCGGGGTGCACCGGCTCCTCGGCGAGGACGTCGAAGCTCTCCAGGTCCAGGATCACCGCGCCGTTGCAGCAGACCGCGGTGCCGTGGCGCAGGACGTCGCGGATCCGGTACATCCAGCGCGGCGGCCGGCCGGTGGCCAGGACGACGGGCACGCCGCCGTCCCGCCAGCGCTCGAGCTCGGCCACCGTGGCGTCGCTGACGGTGTCGTCCCAGCGCAGCAGCGTGCCGTCCATGTCGCTGGCGATCAGCCGCGGCCTCCAGTCAGACATCGTGCACCCGCTCAGACATCGAGGACCGCCTCCAGGTAGCGGGCGACGCCGTCCGCCTCGTGCCCGCTGGTGACGCCGGTGGCCACCGCGTGGACGGCGGGGTGCGCGTTGGCGACCGCGATCGCCCGCCCCCCGGCGTCGGCCACCGCGGTCAGCATCGGCAGGTCGTTGGGCATGTCCCCGAACACCAGGACGTCACCGAAGCCGACCCCGTAGCGCTCCAGGGCGATCGCCAGCCCGGTGGCCTTGGTGATGCCCGGCGGGAGGACCTCGATGAAACCGAGCCCGGCGTGCGTCACCTCGGCGTCGGCCGGGTCGACGACGCGCTTCGCGCGGGCCAGCAGCTCGTCCTGCCCGAGGGACGAGGAGCGCAGGAACACCTTGAGGACGGCGCCCGGCGGGAGCACCTCGTGCCGGGGCAGCAGGTGCGCCGGCTCCGGGTAGGGCCAGTCGAAGCCGTGCTGCACGCGCAGCGGGCCGGCGATCTCGCTCTGCTCGGAGGCGTCCTCGACCGCCACGATCAGGTCGCCCGCCACGGCCTCGATCCGGTCGATCACCGCCTGCGCCTGGTCGCGCGGCAGCCCGACAGTCCGGAGCACCTCGTCGCGCTCGAGGTCGACGACGAAGCCGCCCTGGGCGAGCACCGCGATGCCGCGGCCGTCGAGCGCGGCGCGCACGCTGTCGACCAGCCGGGGACCGCGCCCGGTGACGCCGACGACGGGGATGCCGGCGTCCCAGCAGGCCTCCAGCGCGGCCCGGGTGCGGGGAGCGACCTCCCCGGAGCTGTCGAGCAGGGTGCCGTCGAGGTCGCTGGCGACGAGCTTGGGCCGCCAGCCGCCCAGCTCGCCCACCTCGATCACCCGGTCGGCATCGGGCAGCACGCCGTAGGCCTTGAGCACCTTCGGCCGCTCCTGGCTCATGCGGGGGGCACCGCGGCCGCGAGCGTCATCCCCGGGGTGAGCTGCTCCACGCCGCCGAGCCAGGGCCGCAGCGCCGTCGGCACGTGCACCGATCCGTCGGCCCGCTGGTGCACCTCGAGCAGGCAGGCGATGGTGCGGGCGATCGCGCACAGCGTGCCGTTGAGCGTGGCTGCCGTCTGCGGCTTGCCGTCCTCGTCCCGGTAGCGGATGGCGAGCCGCCGGGCCTGGAAGGTGGTGCAGTCCGAGGTCGACGTCAGCTCCCGGTAGGTGCCCTGGGTCGGGAACCACGCCTCGATGTCGTACTTGCGCGTCGCGCTGGTGCCCAGGTCGCCGGCGGCGATGTCGACCACGCGGTAGGGCAGCTCGAGGGCCTGGAGGAACTCCTCCTCCCAGGCCAGCAGCCGCAGGTGCTCGGCCGCGGCGTCCTCCGGCCGGCAGAAGCTGAACATCTCGACCTTGTCGAACCAGTGCACCCGGATGATGCCGCGGGTGTCCTTGCCGTAGGAGCCGGCCTCGCGGCGGAAGCAGGACGACCAGCCGGCGTAGCGCCGCGGCCCGGCGGAGAGGTCGAGCACCTCCTTGGCGTGCATGCCGGCCAGCGCCACCTCGGAGGTGCCCACGAGGTAGAGGTCGTCGCGCTCGATCTTGTAGACCTCCTCGTCGTGCTCGCCGAGGAAGCCGGTGCCCTCCATCGCCTCGGGCTTGACCAGGGCCGGGGCGATGACGGGGGTGAACCCGGCGGTGACGGCGCGGCTGATCGCCAGCTGCGCCAGCGCGAACTCCAGCAGCGCGCCGGGGCCGGTGAGGAAGTAGAACCGGGCGCCGGAGACCTTCGCCCCGCGCTCCATGTCGATGGCGCCGAGCGCCTCGCCGATCTCGATGTGGTCGCGCACCGCGAAGTCGTAGGCGGGCACCTCGCCGACGGTCCGCAGGGTGACCGCGTCGTCCTCACCGCCCGGGGGCACCTCGCCGGCGACGACGTTCGGGATCCGCAGGTGCGCCTCGCGCAGCCCGGCGTCGGCCGCCCGCTGCGCCTCCTCGGCCGCCTTGACGTCGGCGGCCAGCGCCTTGGCCCGCTCCAGGACGGCGGGACGTTCCTCGGGGGTGGCCTTCTTGACCGCCTGCGACGCGGTCTTCTGCTCACCCCGCAGGTCGTCGGCGCGCTTGACCGCCTCGCGGCGCGCGGCGTCGGCGGCCAGCAGCGCGTCGACCAGGGACTCGTCGGCGCCCCGGGCACGCTGGCTGGCACGGACGAGGTCGGGGTTCTCGCGCACGAGTCGCAGGTCGATCACGCCCCGATCGTAGGTGGGCCGGTCGCCCTCGCCCGCGTTCAGGCCACCGTGCGCACCGGGGGCAGTGCACCGCCGTGCGCCGAGCGCAGGACCTGCTCCAGGTCCGACCGGAGCCCGGCGAGCCGGGCGCCGCCGATCGCGTCTTCCCACGCTGCCTCGAGCTCGACCCAGATCCGCTCGACCTCGGCGAGCAGCGCCTGCCCGCGCGAGGACAGCCGCACCTGCTTGGCGCGCCCGTCGCCGGGATCCGGCACCCGCTCGACGTAGCCCGCCGCCACCATCCGGTCGACCAGCTTGGACACCGCCTGCTTGCTCGTGCCCAGGACGCCGGGGAGGTCCCCGAGTGACGCCGGTCCCGCACGCAGGGCCAGCAGGAGGAAGCCGAAGGCCGGCCGGACATCGGTCCAGCCGCGCTCGGCCAGCCGCTCGTGCAGCCCGTCGACCAGCTGCCGGTAGGCGATCGCGAAGAGCCTGGCCAGGGGAACGGGCTCGGTCACATCGCCCACGGCGGCGTGAAGGGCGCGCCGTCGGCGAGCTGCGCCTGGCCGCCGACCGGCAGGCAGCAGAGGGCGCGCAACGGCTCCTCGCCGACCGGCGCGAGCGCGAAGGGCACGCCCGGTGGGACGACGACGGCGTCGCCCGGACCTGCGTGGGACAGCTCGTCACCGAGGCGCACCTCGGCTCGGCCGGACAGGACCACGAACACCTCCTCGCGCGTGAGCCGATGAGGGGTTCCGGCCGTTCCGGGCGCGATGTCCACCACCCACACGCTGGTGTCGGTGGTGCCCCTCGCGGGGGACGCCAGCGAGGTGAAACGGGCGCCACCCAGCTCGTGGGTCGGGGTGGCGGGAGCGCGGAGCACGGCCATGGCGGCCTCCTTCGGCGGCGGGGTGGACGGATCATCCCGCCGCGACCCGGGATGGTCAACCGGGTTGACGATCCCGGGCCGTCTAGCTGTACTGACCAGAGACGTTGGTCGAGGACGTGTGACCACGGGATCTGACTGACGGGTCTTGTGGCGGGAGGACCTCCGGACGTGGAGTGG
>NZ_FOND01000019.1 GCF_900112815.1 Blastococcus tunisiensis | reverse complement strand
AGATCTGGTCGAACAATCCGAGCGAGCGGCTCAACCGGGAGATCCGCCGGCGCACCGACGTGGTCGGCATCTTCCCCGACCGCGACTCCCTGATCCGCCTGGTCGGCGCCGTACTGGCCGAGCAGCACGACGAGTGGGCCGAAGGCCGCCGCTACCTCGGCCTTGACGTCCTCGCCCGCTGCCGCATCCGACCCGTTGCCGACACCGACTCCACCACCGCTGAGGAGGTGACTATTCCGGCGCTCAGCGCCTAACGAATCACGAAGATCACGCGCCAGCCGTCACACACCACGCCAGCGGACTTGACCATGGTGGCCGCCGGTCTTCCGATGCTCATCGACCGCGGCGGCTCAACATGGGCACAAGACATGCTCGATGAGTTCGGTGTCGAGGCCATCGGTGCGGTTCCCATCAAGGTCGACGACCAACTCGTGGGCATCGTTCTCGCCCACTGGGTGGAGACCACGCCCCCGCCCGTTCTCGGAGAGGCGCTCACCGAGCGCCTCTGGGGACTCGCTGGGCTGGCCGGGGTGGCCTTGGACAACAGTCGGCTTCTGGACGAGATCCGGCGGCAAGATTCCCACGATGCGCTCACCGGCCTGCCCAACCGTGCGTTGTTCGAAGCCCGGTTGGAGTCCGCGCTCGGTGAGGTCGACCGGGAAGGCGCCCAGGTCGCCGTCCTTTTCTGCAACGTCAGCCGGCTCAAGCGGATCAACGACAGCCTCGGGCATGGGGCCGGTGATGAGCTGCTGCGGCAGGTTGCCGGGCGCCTGAGCGCCGCGGTGGTACGGGAAGGGGATACCGTGGCTCGCTATAGCGGCGACGAGTTCGTAGTGCTCCTTCCTGGCGTCGGGGACTCGGATGCTGAGGACGTGGCTGCCAGGGTCCGAAGCAGCCTGACCGCGCCGATGCGCGTCGGTGGCGAAGAGGTGTTCGTCGACCTTGCCATCGGCTTCGCCATCGCGGACGCGGCGCCCCTCGCCGGACCACATGATCGCCGCGGGCTCAGCCAACGACTGATCGAGCGCGCGTACGAAGACATGCACCGGGTCAGGGCCGAGGCCCGCGGACTGGTGCACCTGGAACAGTCGCCGGAGCGGTTGCGAGTGGAAACGGAGCTGCGCGGCGCGGTCGGCCGCGGCGAATTTCGAGTTCATCTCCAGCCGCAGATCGATCTGGCCAGCGGCCGGGTGGTTGCGGTGGAAGCCCTCGCGCGCTGGTATCACCCGGAGATGGGACTGGTGTCTCCGGGCCTCTTCGTGCCTATCGCCGAGGACAGCGGAATAATCGAGGAGATCGGGGAGTACATCCTTCGCGAGGCCAGCCGCGTCGTTGCGGGCTGGCGAGAGCAGGGGATGGATCTTGAGTTGGCGGTCAACGTCTCGGCCGTCCAGCTGAACAAGCCCGATTTCGCCGAGTTGGTGCACAAGGTCCTGATGGAGTCCGGTCTGCCGTGTGACCGGTTGGTCGTGGAGGTCACCGAGAGCCAGGTGATGTCGCATGTTGCGGCCGGAAACGGCAACCTGCACCGGCTGCGGGAGCTGGGTGTGGGCATTTCCGTGGACGACTTCGGGACCGGGTACTCGTCCTTGGCGCAGCTGCGTCGCTTGCCGGTGACGGAGGTGAAGGTTGATCAGGCCTTCACAGCGCAGCTCACCGATGAGGGCTCCTCCGCCTTCGTGGCCGGCATCGTGGGCCTGGGGCAGGGGCTCGGGCTCCGCGTCGTAGCTGAAGGGGTCGAGACCCCGGCCCAGCTGCAGGCGCTGCAAGACATGGGCTGCCATCGCGCACAGGGCTACCTTCTGGGTCGGCCGGCTGAACCGGCTGCCGTGCTCGATGCCCTCCTCGCCGGGACGCCGGTGCCCGCCTCGGTTGCCGTGTAGTAGCTGTTCCTCTCGTTCACTCGCACAGCGGGGGATCGCTCTGGTCATGGGCACGAAGTCGCACGTCCCGCTCCGGCCGTCGGGGTAGACCCCGGTGACGGTGAAACACAGCAGGTCCTACTCGACGAGGGCAATGGTCCCGCCGATGTAATGGCTGATCGTGCTGATCTCTTGTCCGGGGGGCGGCAACTTGCCGGGCGCCGGGGACGTCGGCTGCACGGTCTTCCAGTCGCGGCCGCCGAAGCGCGTCCAGTCCATGCCGCAGTGCGTCAGGCGATCGAACCGGTAGGCCACGCCCAGTTTCGGGTCGGCCGATCCATTCTCGAGCCCTCCGCCGGCCGGTGCACCGGCGGCCGGCTCGGGCTCGGGAACCGACGGTGCCGGCGCCTCCGATGGCGTCGGCTCCGTCGGGGCTTCGACCGCCACCACCGACTCCCTTCGCTCGGGGGGCCGCGTTCCAGGCGCCCAGCGCTGTGGGGCGCCGCCGCGATCACCGCCACCGAGGCAGCGGTCGCCCACAGCCCGGCGCGTCTGCGCCGGTCGCGGCGGTAGCGGTCGATGGGCCCACTCCGCCGTGAACCGGGCCGGCCGGCGATCCGGCGTCGTCGGCGATCGCATGCAGTGTCCTCCGGATGGTGTCCTCGAGATCGTTAACGACGTCCTCCGACCCGGGTAGGCCGCCTGCGCGGCGGGCTCGCCGGCGGGGGAGAGGACCGCTCGCAGGGCGGTCAGGCCGCTGCGGGCGGTGTTTACGGTGCTGACCGAGCAAGCCGAGGATTTCGGCGGTCTGGGGTCTGGTGAGGTCTTCGAAGAAGCGCAGGACGAGGGCGGCGCGCACCCGCGGCGACACGGGTTGCGAGCGCCCGGCGCACCTCGTCTCCGACCGCGTGCGACGTCTGGAAGTCGCCCTCTGCCGGGTCCGGGATCAGCTTCACGGCCTCCTCCGGGGACATGAGCCGGCGGCGCCAGCTGAGGTGTTGTTCACCATCAGCCTGCGCACGTAGGCCAGTGGATGGTCCGCGTCGCGGGCCGGCAACCAGTGCCGGTAGACCTTGGCCAGCGCCGCCTGAGCAGGTGTTCGGCGTGGCCCGCGGTCGCGAGTTAGCAGGAAGGCGGGTCCGCAACAGGTGCGATTCGTGCTCGACGACGAAGTCCGAGAACTCGTCGTCGCGCGCGTTGCTCATCCTCTTGGAGATCTCTCTATCTGGTAGACGCTCTCGGCGGGCCCGACCCCCGACATGACGAGCCGACAATCTTCCGAGCCGGGGGTCCAAGGTCGTGCCGACGGATCCATGTCGTTGCAGTGAACCAACGACTACCGGCGCACCGGAGGACTGCCTGGTGACCAGCTGGCCGCCGTCCCGCAACGGTTCCTCTGCAGGACAGGCGCCTTTGAGCGGCGGGCCCAGCGGACTGCGTCCTACTCCGCTTGCGGCACAGGTCATCCGCGCGGGGAGGGTCTCGACGCGCCTTCGGTGCGGGCTGACTCCGTGGCGTCACTGCTCGGCTCCTGCCCGCACCCGCGGAACGTGCCCTATTGGGCGTCGGTGAGTGCGACAAGGTCAGCATGCATCGAGGAGGCCTCCTCCTGCAGCGCGGCTGCGGCCGCGCTGCAGGCTTCGTCACCCATGCTGTTGCCCGCGCGACTCGCTGTGTCCGCGGCGACGATCAGGGCGTGCCACTGTTGCTGTACGTCTGCACCGAGGGACGGAACGGTTGAGAGTTCGGCCCGGCGCAACTCCCCGAGGGCGAGTTCCGCCTGCTCACGTCGCTTGATGACGTAACCGGGAGAGTCCTGCCGTAGCCGGCTTAAGCGGTGGTCCATGTGCGGCATGGCCGCGTCCAGGATCGCGAGCGCCCTCAGCGCATCACTGGCGGCTGCCCGGCGGAAAGCGGTCCGGCCGCCCTGACGGTCGGCCTCGAGCCCTTGGCGAAAGAGGTCGAACTGGTGGCGGATCGAGGCGCGCGTCTGCAGCCAGGCCACGAGCCCGGCGATCAAGCCGCCAACCGCCGCGCCCAGTAGCCCGGACCAGGTCTCCACGTTGCCAGTCTGCCGTCAATGGGTGACCGCCCCGGTGCGCCGGATCGGCGCTGTAGTGGCGGGTAGTGAGTTTGAAGCGTCATCACGCGATGTCTTGCAAGCCCAAGGTCACGCGGTGGCCAGCGCCGGTGCCGGAGCACCCCCCGCAAGGTCGGCGGGCGGAGCACCCCCCGCAAGGTCGGCGGGCGGAGCACCCCCCGCAAGGTCGGCGGGCGGGGCGGCCACATCCAGCCCGGTCATGAGGGCCAGGACCGTCTCCGCGTCGACGGGACGGGAGAAGAGGTATCCCTGGGCGAGGTCGCAGCCCAGTTCCGCCACGTGCCGGCGCTGCTCGTCGGTCTCCACTCCCTCGGCAACGGTGAGCAGTCCGAGGGCCCCGGCCAGCTCCACGATGGCGCGGGTGACGATGTCGGCGTTGGCGTCCCGGCCGAGGCCGTCGACGAACTCGCGGGGCACCTTGAGCATGTCGAGGGGGAAGCGGGACAGGTAGGCCAACGACGAGTAGCCGGTGCCGAAGTCGTCGATGGCGATGCGGACCCCGAGTGCCTTGAGCTTCCCCAGGTTCGTCGCGGCCGCCTCGCGGTCCTGCATGAGGACGGTCTCGGTGATCTCCAGGACCAGCCGGTGCGGGTCGAGGTCCGTCTCCGTCAGGGCGGCACGGACGGCGTCGACGGTCCGCGGGTCGGTCACCTGGCGCGCGGACAGGTTGACCGTGACCATCAGGGGCACCGAGTCGTCGGCAGAGCCGACCCACCGGGCCGCCTGCCGGCAGGCGTCGCGGAGGACGAATTCGCCGATCTCCATGATCAGGCCCGTCTCCTCGGCCAGCGGGATGAACGTGTCGGGCGGCCGGTTGCCCTCGGTCGGGTGCTGCCAGCGCACCAGTGCTTCCGCCCCGGTGGGGCTACCGGTGCGCAGGTCCACCAGCGGCTGGTAGGCGACGGTGAGCTCTCCGCGGTCGAGTGCAGCGGCCAGCTCGGCGGCGGGGTCCGGCTGCTCCGGGGCAGCCTCTCCCAATCCGGCCTCGTAGAAGACGGAGCGCTGGCGGCCGTTGCGCTTCGCCGTGTACATCGCGACGTCGGCGTGACCGATGAGAGTGGCGACGTCGGTCGCGGCGTCGGCGAAGGCCACGCCGATGCTCGCGCCGATGGTGGCCTCCCGCCCGGCGCCGAGGTCGATCGGGAGGGCCAGCTGGCCGCGGATGCGGTCGAGCACGCGCTGCACACCGACCTCGTCGATCGGCCCGTGCAGGAGGACGGCGAACTCGTCGCCACCGAGGCGGGCGGCGGTGTCCGCAGAGCGCAGACAGTCGCTGAGCCGCTGGGAGAACGCCTGGAGCAGGACGTCACCGGCCTCGTGCCCGTAGGTGTCGTTGACCGGCTTGAAGCCGTCGAGGTCGATGTAGAGCACGGCGGGCCACATGCCGTTGCGGCCGGCGAGGTGGACGGCGTGCTGCGTGCGGTCGAGGAAGAGGGTCCGGTTGGGCAGGCCGGTCAGGGCGTCGTGCATGGCCTGGTGGCGGAGCTTCTCCTTCAGTTCGGTCACGTGGCGCAGGTCGGTCTCCAGCCGGCCGCGCTCGAGGGACGTGGCCACGTGCCGCGCGAAGGTCTCCAGCAGAGACGTGTCGCTGTTGGAGAAGGTCGCAACCTCGCCGAGCCGGTCACCGACGAGCAGCAGCCCGTGCACGCGATCCTCCGTGCGGAGAACGGACACCATCGCGTCCTTGAAGCCCCGCTGCGTCGCGTAGCGGTCGAGTTGCGAGCCACGGACCTGGCCGGTCCGCGTGGTGAGCACACCGGCGGCGGTCGCCGATTCCACCAGTGCCTCGACGTCGGTGGTGTGCCGCAGGGGGACGAGGGCGGAGGGCTCCTGGCCGTCGCGGCTGCGGCTCACCGTGGTGACGCCGTCCCCTTCGCCGAACAGGACCAGCTCACCGACGCCGGCGCGGAAGGCACCACGCATGGAGGTGAGGAAGTTGGTCAGCGCGGCGGTGGCGTCGTCGCTGTTGTAGAGCAGGGACGTGACCTCGTGCAGCAGCCGGAGGTTGTTCTGCTGTTCCTGCGCCTTGGTGTAGGCCCGGTAGGCGCTGATCAGCAACACGCAGGGCAGGACCAGCAGGAGCAACGCCGTCGTGTTGTGCATGGCGATGTATGCGGCGAGCAGCCCGATCGCCGCCACTCCCAGGGCGAACGGCAGGGACAGGCCGAGCATCCGGGGCAGTTCCCGGACGTCGGCCGATCCCTCGGAGAGGCTGATCACCGCGAAGATGCACAGGTCGGCGCTGACCGTGATTACGGTCACGGCGGCCAGGGCGGCCAGCCAGCCCAGGGGGCCGGTCCCGTCCGAGTCCTGCACCATCACGCTGAACAGCGCGACGGCGAGGCAGGCGCCCAGTGCGTACTGCACCAGGTTGAAGACGAGCTTGAGGCCGAACTGGCGTCGGTGCAGCGTCAGCGCCAGGCCCGCCCCGGCCACCAGCGTGAGCACCACGTCGGCGGGCTCCAGCAGGTAGAGGCCGGCGGTGAGCACCAGGTACGTCAGCGAGAAGGAGTGGGAGTCGCGCTGCACCTGCACGTGGACCACCACGAGCTCGCTGGCGGCGAAGGCCAGCACCCACACCGGCCACGGCAGGGTGAACGGGGCGTCCAGCCCGGGGAGATCACGGACGACGATGACGAACAGCGCCACCGCGGCTGCGGCCAGTACCGCGACCAGCAGAGCGATCCGCCGGCTCGTGGTCAGCCACGCGCCTCTCGGACGCCCCCCGGGGGAGCTGTCCGTCATCGTCGTCGACATGTGATCAGTTCCAGTCCGCGCCCGACCACGCCGAGCCGGACCAGGTGCGGCCCGACCAGGTGCGGCCGGACCACGTGCGGCCCGTCCAGCTGACGCCCGACCAGGTGCGCCCGGTCCAGCTGTCACCGGACCAGGTGCGGCCGGACCACGTGCGGCCCGACCAGGTGCGGCCGTTCCAGGTGAGTCCGGACCAGGTGCGCCCGGACCAGGTACGCCCGGACCAGGTCAGCTCCAGCAGGGCGCCATCGGTCGCGACGGCGTACCACTCCTGACCGTTCCAGGCTTCGCCGCTCCAGCTGGTCCCGGCCGTGGTGGCACGGGTCCAGGCCTGCGGGTCCCAGGCCGTGCCGCGGACGTCGAACTCGCCCTCGAGCAGCGTGCCGTCGAGCTCGAGGTGAGCCGAGCCACGGGACTCGTCCAGGGAGCCGAGGCCGGTGGCCCGCGGCCAGGTCTGCACCGCCGTCGGGGTGGCGGCCTGGCGGGCCTTCTTCAGGTCCACCAGCCCGTTGCCCTGGGCGATTGCATCCGCCTTGGGCAGTTCCTTGGCCGTCCCGACCAGCAGGGCCTTCACCTGGTCCGGCGTGATGCCGGGCCGCTGCGAGACCAGCAGGGCTGCGGCGCCGGAGACGACCGCGGCGGCCTGCGAGGTACCGCTGCCGCGGAAGAACCGCTCCCCGTTGCGTGCGTTCGGGTAGCTGTCGTCCAGGTAGGACCCCGGGGCGCGAAGGCTCGCGACCGAGGCGCCGGGGGCGACCAGGTCGGGGTTGCGCCCGCCGTCACCGGTGCTCGACCACGCCGGAACGACGTCGTCGCCGATGCCGTGCGTTCCCTTGCCGTCGACGCCGCCCACGGCGATCACGTACGGGTCGTGGGCGGGGTTGTTCAGCTTGTCGGTGCCGTAACCACCGTTACCGGCGGCCACGACGACGACGATCCCGCTGTGCCAGGCGACCTCGGCCGCGTAGGTGAGCGGGTCGAGCTGGTAGTCCTGCACGCCGTCGGTCCCGAAGGACAGGTTCAGCACGCGGATGTTCAGCCCGCCCTTGTTGCGGTTCTGCACCACCCAGTCGATGGCGGCGATCACCTGGGATACGTCGGTCATGCCGAAGGCGTCGGCGACCTTGATGCTGACGATGCGTGCATCGGGGGCCACGCCCTTGAAGTTCGACGCGTCGGCGCTGCTCACCGGGCTGGGCGTGGCGTCGTCACGGCCGGCGATGATGCCGGCCATGTGCGTGCCGTGCCCGTAGGTGTCGAGGTCGTGCACCGGGCTGTCGACGCAACCCGTCTCGTCACACAGCCGGGCCTCGAACGAGAGGTCCGGGCCGTAGACGACCTTGCCCGACCCGCGGAGCCCGTCGACCGGCACGACACCGGAGTCGATGAGCGCCACGTCGACGCCGCGACCGGTGAAGCCCTTGTCCCACATGCCCGACGCGCCGATGACCTCGTGGTTGATCGAGTGCAACGACCCGGAGAGGCTGTTGACCGCCTCCGTCTCGGCGTCGAGGAGCTCGACCGCTGCGTCCTCGGTGACCGATCGGACGCCGGCCGCCGCGCGCAACGCGCCCAGCCGGTCGGTCGGCAGCGTCGCGCTGAAGCCGTTGATGATCCCCAGCGGCTCTTCGACGGTGCCGCCGAGGGCGGCGACCGCGCGCTCGGGCGCATTCCCGGCGCCCGGGAACTCCTGCACGATGACCGACACCGGCGGGGCGTCCGCCGTAGCCAGCGCCGTCCCCGGAACGATCGCCCCCGCGACGACGAACACGGCAGTCGCGACCGTCGTCATGCGTCGCGCGTGCAGCGGCACCCCACCCCAGGTCACGCCGTACGCCGGCGGCCCGGTGGAGGTCTCGCCGCTCTGTGTGGTCCTCATCCTTGAACTTCCCTCCGATGTCATCCGTTCTTCCGGAACTAGATCGGCACGGAGAGCACGGTGCTGTAGCGCCCTGAGCGCGTTCACCCCTGGGTGGGATGCCCGGGTTTCCGCCCGTCGCCGCGGGACGTCCACGTCCAGGACGGGGACGGAGGCTCCGCCCGCAGTCCGGGTCTCGCTCGACTCGATCGGCGCCTGGCACGGCGCAGCCCGCGTGGGAGTGCGTCGGCAAGCCGTCAGCCGACGCTGCCCTCGGAGCAGGCGACTGCCCGCAGGAACGACGGGTTCAGGTGCGGGTCTCCACCGGCCCAGGCGCGGGTCGCCCATCGATGGGCAGTCGCACGGTGAAGGTGGTGCCCTGGCCGACGACCGTATCCAGGGTGAGGCTGCCGCCGTGACCCTCCTGAACGACCCCGCGGGCCAGCGGCAGCCCTTGTCCGCTCCCGCGACCGACGTCCTTGGTGGTGAAGAAGGGGTCGAAGATCTTCGCCCGCATGTCCTCGGGGATGCCGCCGCCAGTGTCGCTGATCCGGACAACGACGTCGTCGCCGTCCACCGCCGTCGAGACGTCGATGGCACCGCGCGACCCGGTCTCCTCGATTGCGTCCGCGGCGTTGACGATCAGGTTGAGGAACACCTGGTTCAGGTCGGCGATGTTGCACATCACTGGGGGCAGGTCGGCCAGGTCCATGGTGAGCTCGGCGACGTCACTCACCTGGTGGCGGGTGACGGTGACCGTCGCCTCCAGTGCCTCGTTGAGATCCGCCGGGACCTGCTCCTGGTGTCCGGGATGACTGAAGGTCTTCATCGCGCGGACGATCCGCGACACCCGCTCGATGCCTTCCAGGGTCTGCTCGACCGCGCTGGGGATCTCCTTCTGCAGGTAGTCGAAGTCGATGCCGGCCTCGGCGATGCGGACCTGCTCCTGTCGTTCGGCCCAGCCGATCGGGTTGGAGGTGTCCAGCAGGGACCGGTACACCTCCACCACGCGGATGAGTTCCTGGTAGGCCTCCTCGAGGAACCGGGCGTTGTCACCGACGTACTGGATCGGGGTGTTGATCTCGTGCGCCAGACCCGCTGACAGCCGGCCCAGCGACTCGAGCTTGGACTCCTGATGGAACTCGGCCTCGCGGATCTTGTAATCGCTGATGTCCCGGACGACCCCCACGACCGCACGCACCTGACCACCGTCGTCGAGGACGGCGGAGAGCGTCACGGCGGCGTGAGCCGCCGAACCGTCGTTACGGACGTGTGCCGCGTCGAACGCTCCGCGGCCACCCGCCACGACGCTCGACCATGCGCCGGCGAGGGCAGCAGCGCCGCCGGGGAGGAGTGTGCCGAGAGTCTGTCCCAGGGCTTCGTCCCCCCCACGTCCGAACAGCTGCTCGGCCGCGGCGTTCCAGTGAGTGATCCGACCGTCCGGGGACAGCGTGATGATCGCGTCGTCGTTCGCCGCCATCACCGCCGCGCAATGCTGGAGTTGGTCGCGTGTGGCGGCCAGTTCCTGCTCTGCGGCGGCAAGCCGGGCCGATAGTCCCTGCTCCGACACGTCATCGGACGCCTTGTCGGACAGCGCATTCATGTCATTCCCCATGGTTTGCCGGTCAGCCCTGCACGCGCATCCGGCTACCGACGCGACCTTGGCTGATGTAGTTCTCCAGGCGCAGGATCAACGGATCGGTGACGACCGTGCCCCGGCTGATGAGCATCACATCGTCGGTGGTGAGGATGTCGTCGAAGATCACCATGCCCGGCTCGAGGTCGTCGATGCCGATCTCCCGAGGCTCCCCCGCCACCTCCTCGGCACCGTGCAGCCCGACGAGGGCCTCCAGGATCCGGGGATCGTAGGGGCCGGCATCGCTGCTCATCGCGGCGAGCGTGTCCTGGACGGCCGGCCGCTGCGACGTTCCCAGGTCGAAGTCCACCGCCACACGAAGGACCCGCGCAGCCAAGGGCAGGTCGGCGCCGCGCGGTACGTCCAGCGGCGACATCCGGCCGTCGTAGCGGGCCCGCTGCCAGCCGATCGCATCGGCGACGCCCTCCAGCCTCGGGATGACGCTGACCAGCTTGCGGCTCACCTCGGGCACCCGGTCGGCCATCTCGGCCTCTTCCTCGCTGAGCGGACGGCCGGCGTCCAGCTTCTCCAGCACGTTCGGGGGCAGGGTGACTGCGCCGAGCTGGGACAGCATGGCCGTCACCTCCAGCTCCCAGGCGTCCTCGACGCCCAGGGCCTCGGCGAGCTCGGTGACGGTCCGACTGATCCGCAGCGCGCGGCCGAAGGCCGCCGGCTGCGCCAGCGACAGCGTGGCGGTGAGCGCCTCCACCGTCCGGCGCAGGGTGCTGCCCAGCAGCTCCTTCTCCGCGGTCACCAGGCGGTTGAGCTCGACGGCACTCCCGATCTCTTCCAGGAGCACCTCGGGCGGGCACGGCTTGGTGAGGAACCGGTAGATCTGGCCCTCGTTGACCGCCGTGATCGCCGCCTGCGTGTCCGCCTGGCCGGTCAGCAGGATCCGCACGACGTTCGGGTAGAGCGACCGCACCTCGGAGAGGAACGTCGCGCCGTTCATCTGTGGCATCCGCATGTCGGACACGACGACGGACACCTGTTCGGTCTTCAGCAACTCCAGGGCCTCGGCGCCGCCGCTCGCGGTGTGCACCGTGAATCGCTTCCGCAGCTGCCGGCGGAGCCCGTCGAGGATCGCCACCTCGTCGTCCACCAACAGGATCGACGGCGCATCGGTCGACGCCCGGGACAGCAAGCCAGCGGCGGAAGTCATCGGAGCTCCTGGAAAATCGTGCGGGTTTACGTCGGCGACGGGAGTGACGTGATTGCTCCTTCGGCGCCGGGAGCGCCGAACTTAAGGAGAAAGACAAACGTTCTGTCCGCCGGCAGAGCGGCTCTGGCCGCCAGTAGAGAACTGAGTCAGGACACCTGAGCCGAAGGGGAGCCCTGATCGACGGCTCGCGCGGCCATCCAGCCTTCGAGCGCGTCCGGGGCCACCGGCTTGCTGATCAGATAGCCCTGTGCCTCGTCGCAGCCCAGCTGCGTCAACCGGTCGAGCACCTCATCGGTCTCGATGCCCTCAGCGATCACAGTGAGCCCCAGACGGTGACCGAGACCGATGAGCGCCTCGGTCACCGCGTGGTCTTCGTCGCGCTCCAGCATGTGGCTGATCAGGCTGCGGTCGATCTTGAGCGCCGAGATGGGCAGCGTGCGCAGGTGCGCCAAGCTGGTGTAGCCGGCGCCGAAGTCATCGATGGACACCTTGATGCCCCGCGCATTCAGCTGCGCCAGCACCAACGCAGCCTTCTTCGGGTCGGTCATCACGGCCGTCTCGGTGATCTCCAGCTCGAGAAAACTGGCCGGCAGGTCAGCCGCCAACAGTTTCGCCAGCACCCGCGCGGGGAGGTCATCCTCCAACAGGCTGCGCGGACTGATGTTGACCGCCACGGCCAGCGGCATGCCCGCCCGGCGCCAGCTGGCGGCCTGACGGATGGCTTCACGCAGCACCCACCGAGTGAGCGGTTGCATCAGTCCGCTGCGCTCCAGCGCCGGCAGGAACACACCGGGAGGCAGGAGACCGCGCGTGGGGTGCTGCCAGCGAACGAGCGCCTCGACGCTGGTCACGCACTGGTCGGCGAGCGCAACCTTCGGCTGGTAGTGCAGGACGAACTCCTCGTTCTCGAGGGCTCGGCGCAGCTCGGTGCCCATCGCCAGTTCCCCGACATCGTGCTCGTCGGTGCTGGCGTCATAGATCATCGTGCCGCTCTCGGCTCGCTTGGCCTGGTACATCGCGACATCCGCCCGCTGCAGCAGATCCGCCACCGTGGTCCCGTGCTCGGGAGCAAGAGTCACGCCGATGCCGGCGTCGACGACGAGGTCGACACCATCGACCCGGAAGGACGCCTCCCGCAGGTGACGCAGCAAGGACTCGGCTCGCTTCTGTGCTCCCGAGGCGTCGCGCAGATCCCTCAACAGAACGGCGAACTCGTCACCGCCCAGGCGAAACACCCGGTCACCCTGTCGCACGGCAGCCTTCAAGGCGGCGGCGACCTGCTGAAGCAGCATGTCCCCCGCCGGATGGCCCAGCGTGCTGTTGACCGTCTTGAACTCGGTCAGATCGATCACGAGCAGAGCCAGCGGCCGCCGATCGCTCGCCTTGGCCAGGAGCCGCGTGCAGTCGTCGGTCAACGCCCGGCCGTTCAACAGGCCGGTCAACGGGTCCCGCCGGCGCTCCTCCTGCCGGCGCCGCAGGCGCCACTGCAGCAGCACGAGGCCGAGAACAGGAGACAGCAGGATCAGCGCGGTCCAGGCCTGCTGCCGATCCAGCCGCTCCAAGGCGGCCGGAGTCAGGTCCGCGCGCGGTAGGACGACCTTCACCACCGATGCCACTGCAGTGTCGGACGCACCCTCGCTCGGCACCGGAATGGTGACCTCCAAGTGGCCCTCACCGTCCGGATCAACACGGTGAACCGTCCACGGCTCCCCTGACGCGGCTCTCTGGAGGTCGGCGTCGGACAAGCGCATCCGTCCCTCAGCGAACGCGTCATCGAGGAACAGCGGGGACCCGTCGAGGCGCCACACACCAAGACCGATCAGGCGACCGTCCCGCCGCAGCACGGTGGCGGCGGCCTGCATCTCACCGATGTCATCCGCCGTCAGCTGGCCGGCCAGCACGTCGGCGGCATGAAGATGGGGCTGCACCAGGGATGCCGCAATGACTGCCGCCGACTCGAGGCCGTCATCGTCAGCACGCACCACTGCGCGCTTCTCCAGCGCCTGCAGGGACCAGGCAATGCCGCCCAGGGCGACGGCAAAGACCAGGACCAAAAGGACTGATGACATGGCGACCCTACGGGCGCGGGCGGCACTGCTTCCGGACATCACATGACTCGTATCGGCTGCGCGGCTCGCCGGTTGATATCGCGCAGCCCTGAGCCGCCCTTTCGGGGGGTGCCGTGGCCGCAGAGAACCAGCGGGCAATGATTCGGGGCGTATCTCAGCTTCGGGCTACGCCCGCTGCACGAGCCCGCCGGGCGCCGACGCTTGTCCCACGCTCGTGGGAGTGACACGTGGCCCCCACGCTGGAAGGGCGTGATCTTGTGCGCGTGGCCGGCCGCTGGTGACAGCCAGCGAGCGCGCCCTGCCCGGAATTTTGGATCCGCCCACTGGCGTGTCCTGAGGCATCGGGCGCAGGATGCAGGGCGGGGTCGCCCGGTGCGCCAACACCAGACGACCCCTTGATCCACCCGCCTAACAAGGAGGCGACTGGACCCGTGCCGAACGTTGCGCCCTGCGCGCGGCCGCGGACAGGGGACTTGGACCCGAGTTGCCCGCTGGCGGCCCGGTGATCACCGATCCCTGCCGTCCAAACCTGACTTGCTCGCGATGCGGCGACCAGCAGCCGACCGAGTGCCAACTCATGACCGACGACGGGACACCGGTCACCGTCGAGGACTACGTCTCCTTGGCCGGGTTGGTCGGCGCGGCACTCGTGTGCTCCAAGTGCGTCACCGCCTCCGTGGCTGACCCGGGCGTGGGCGGGCGGCCGTTCGGCCTTCTCCCGCGACGGTTCGGGGCGCCGGGACAACCATGAGCGAGAGAGTCACCTGGCACCCTTGCCCGGCCTGTGGGCGCCCCGCCGCCATCGGCTGGATCGGACAGGAGCCAGTCGAGTTCGACTGCCCGAACGGTTGCCGAATCACGGAGTCAGAGATGTCCTCTGCCTTCCCCGTCCCGGCGCAGCCATCCGGCGAGGGGCGGCAGAACGACGAGGGTGGAGACGGTGCTCGATAGAGGGATCGTCGCGCGCGGTCGCCGGAGACATGGCGGCGCACCGACGAGTTCGGCGTCCATTCACAATGCCCGCCTCCCGGCGTGCTTCACGCAACGTAGCCATCCGGCTCCCTACTGTGGTGACATGGATCCGTCAACCGCGCGGCACTTCTCGCGGGCTTCGTCGGAAGCGGAGGAGTACCAGTACGGAACGCACCTCTACAAGCCGCCCGCGGTCACCGCGGTGTCGCCCGGAGGGCCGGCGGGTCGCCACCGACAGACCATGCCTGGTCGCCACCGTGCCGCGGATGACGACCCGGTTCGGTACCTGGCCGAGGTGTGGGAGGTGCAAACCGTACGACTTCCACTGACCCGGATCGCCGTCCCACCTCCGGGGCCATGTCTTTCCAGCCGACGGGCTTGGTTGTGAACGGGCACCATCGGCACCGCCGGAAGCATGGTCCCGGCGTGGGTCGCTAGAGCCAGATGACCGTCGTGAGCACCGAGCCCGTGCCGGCCGCGTCCGGGGCACCTCCTCCCGCCGCCACCGGGGTCCCGACTGCCGGCTTCTCCAGCCTGCGCAAGGCGGCGGTATTCCTCGCCCAGTTGAGCAAGGAGCAGGCCGGCCTCTTGCTGTCGAGGCTCCGCCCCCGCGAGGTGGAGGCCTTGACCCGGGAACTCATGACGCTGGGCTCGGTCGAGGCCGACGACGTCGACGGCGTCATGAACGAGTTCCACGGGCTGATGTCCGCCCAGCAGTTCGTCGGCCGTGGCGGCGTGGATTTCGCCCGCGAGATCCTGGCCGCCAGCTTCGGAGAGGGCAAAGCCGATGATCTGCTGGCACGGGTCAATGCCGCCTACCGGGAAGTGCCGTTCTCCTCGCTGCGCAACGCCGACGTCCGCCAGCTGGTCACCTTCCTCAAGGACGAGCACCCCCAGATCATTGCCTTGGTTCTGGCGCACCTGACCGCCGCCCAGTCCGCCGAGGTGTTGTCCGCCCTACCGTTCGAGCAGCAGGCCGCCGTCGCGCACCGCATCGCCACCATGGACCGCACCTCGCCGGAGATGGTGCGGCTGGTGGAGGAGGAGCTGGGCCGGCGGATGGGTTCGCTGCTGGCGCACCAGGACATGACGACGGTCGGCGGGGTCGAGACCCTCGTCGACATCATCAGTCGCTCGCCGCGGCCCACCGAGCGCTCGATCCTCGAGTGGCTGGACAACACCGATCCGGAGCTGGCGGCCGAGGTCCGCGACCAGATGTTCGTCTTCGAGGACATCGTCACCATCGACGACCGCTCCCTGCAGCAGGTGCTGCGCGAGGTGGAGGCCAACGACCTGGCCACTGCCCTGAAGGGTGTGCGGCCCGACGTCCGCGACAAGGTGGTCCGGAATCTCTCCGAGCGGGCGGCGGAGAACCTCGCGGAGGAGATCGAGCTGCTCGGTCCGGTGCGGACCAGCACGGTCGAGGAGGCGCAGGCCAAGGTCGTCGCCACGATCCGGGCGCTGGAGGAACGCGGCGAGCTGACGATCAACCGCGGTGGCGACGAAGACTTCATCTCCTGACAAACTGGGTGGTACTCCGATGCAGGACGCAGTGCGGCCGTATCGCGGCGGGTCCAACGGTGACGACCTCGACAGGGCACGCGCCGAGCGGAAGACGCAGACACGATCAGAGCTCCGGCGGGTAGCGCAGGAACTCTTCGCTACCCGAGGTTTCGAGGCCGTCACCATCGCCAACATCGCGGCGGCGGCTTCGGTCTCGGTGCAGACGGTGTTCAACCACTTCGCGACCAAGGAAGAATTGTTCTTCGACGGGCGGGCGACCTGGATCGACGGCCCCGCGGACGCCGTCCGGTTCAGGGACGCACAGGTATCGGCGCTCACGGCGCTCCGTCAGTACCTCGTGGAGTCGGTTCGGGACAGGGTCCGCTTCGAGGCGACGCCCGAAGGCAGGCGCTACACCTCCGCAGTCGAAGCCTCCCCTGCCCTGAGCACCCGCGAACGCGAGCTGGTCTACGACGCGGAGCGTCGACTCAGCAGGGCCCTCGCCGATGCCTGGGCAGACGCCCCGGCGAGGCCGGCATCGAGGCCCTCAGATGAACTGAGCGTCACCGCCGAATTCACCGCAGCGACGTGGCTGGCGACAGTTCGTGTACTTGTCACGGCCCAGCGCCCGCTGCGGGGCAGGCAGGAGGAGAGGGCCGCCCACGTCGCGGCATTGACCGACCGTCTCCTGCGTGCCCTGGAGCGAAACGCGATGTCCCGCTGAGCCGGGGATGTGTGGCACCCGCAGCGGGGATCTGGCCGCTGCGTCGAGCGGGGATCCCTCCTACACCGGGCTCGGCGACAGAACCGGCCTAGACTCGAGGATGAAGGCTTGGTTGGCAGTGGCGGCGTTGCGCAACGCCATCGCCCGGCGCAGCCCGGTGTGCACGACGGTGCACTCCGACCGCGGCCAAGCAGTTTCGGTCGAACGCCATCGTCCGCACAATTAAGAACAACGGCCTGATCGGCTCGATGGGCCGGGTCGCCGCGTGCGGCGAGAACGTCGCGATGGAGTCGTTCTTCGCACTGCTGCGGAAGAACGTGCTTGACCGCCAGGGTCGCCCCAACGGCCATCGCGGGATCGAGAAGACCGTCGATGCTTCCGCCAGCAACGCCGCCTCAGACGACTCACCCCGATCGAAAAGAAGATTGGGATCCACATCGTCCAGCCAACTTGACCGCCCGACGAGTCGACCGAAGCCGGTGGGCTCCGGACGGTGGCCCGGCGGTCGCCACCGATCTCGTCGCACGGCGGCGGACCACTGGAGGATGCCCTCCCCGAACTGATGATCTGTCAGCCAAGTCTGCTAGTGCCGGTCCGAAGCCAGGTGACGTCCCAGGGAGTGGTGTAGCTGGTCGGAGGCTCTGAGCTCGTCGGCGTGGTGCTGGCGTGTGAGGGGCCACCGCGTGGATCTTCTGCGTGAACCCGCCAAGGATCACGTCGAAGAGAAAGGCCACGCGATGGCCCTGGACCAGTCTGCCCTGCTCGAACTCCTCGAGGCGCTCAAGCTTGCCGACGTCGATGACCGCATCCGTGCGGCGACCGAGACGCTGTATCAGGCGCTGATCGAGGCGGAGCTGACCGCCACGATCGGCGCCGGCCCGCACGAGCGGACTGACGCCCGCACCGCCCAGCGCAACGGTCACCGGTCGCGGACGCTGACCACCACGGCCGGTGATCTGGAGCTGCGGATTCCGAAGCTGCGGGTCGGCTCGTTCTTCCCCTCGCTGCTGGAGCGCCGCCGACGGATCGACCAGGCGCTGTTCGCGGTGGTGATGGAGGCCTATCTGCATGGGGTCTCGACGCGGAAGGTCGACGACCTGGTCAAGGCACTCGGTGCCGACACCGGCATCTCCAAGTCCGAGGTGTCCCGCATCTGCGCCGACCTCGATGAGGAGGTGGCCGCCTTCCGCGACCGCTCGCTAGCCGAGCAGGCGTTCCCCTACGTCTTCCTGGACGCGACCTACTGCAAGGCGCGGGTGAACCGGCGGGTGGTTTCCCAGGCGGTGGTGATCGCCACCGGCGTGGCCGCCGACGGGCATCGCGAGGTGCTCGGCTTCGCCGTCGGCGACAGCGAGGACGGCGCCTTCTGGACCGCGTTCCTGCGCTCTCTGAAGGCCCGCGGGCTGGCCGGCACCCAGCTGGTCATCTCCGACGCCCACGCCGGGCTCAAGGCCGCCATCAGCGCGGTGCTGATCGGTGCGGCCTGGCAGCGCTGCCGGGTGCACTTCATGCGCAACGTGCTCGCCCGGGTGCCCAAGGGCAACGCCGAGATGGTCGCCGCCGCGATCCGCACCGTCTTCGCCCAGCCCGACGCCGAACACGTGCACTCCCAGCTCGACGTCATCGCCGGCATGCTCGGCCGCCAATTCCCGCAGGTGGAGGCGATGCTCCGCGACGCCGAAGACGATTTGCTGGCCTTCACCGGCTTCCCACTCAGCCACTGGAAGAAGATCTGGTCGACCAACCCGCTGGAACGGCTGAACAAGGAGATCAAGCGCCGCACCGACGTCGTCGGCGTCTTCCCCAACCCCGAAGCCCTGCTGCGACTGGCCGGCGCGGTGCTGGTCGAGACGCACGACGAATGGCAGGTCTCTGACCGCCGCTACCTCTCCGAGGGCTCCATGGCCCTGCTCACCCGGCCCGAGGACTCGACCGAGGAGGTGGCGCAGCCGGCCCTGATGGCGTCATAGTCCAACCCGCAGAAGACCTCGCAAACCGGACCGAGCTACACCACCGAGCGGGACGTCACCCCGAAGCCATGCCGATGACCACCCCATGAACGCGGCAATAGGACTGAGCGGGCCAAGCCCGAGATACAGCAGCAAAGCAGCGGCGTCCGGAGCCGCACGGACCCGAGGGCGCTCTGGGAACGCCGGCACAGCCGGCAAGGATTTCCTGACCGCATGGTCCTGGTGTGGACTCGACCCGTGGACCGACCGGGACTTGGTCTTCGTCGTCGCCACCTACAGCCGAGGTGAAGTGGGATGGGTATGCCGACGAGCCGGGCTTCCCAGGCCGGCGTTCCGGACGCCACTGCGCCCCTATGAGCCGGGCTTCGCCACAGCCATGGCGCATCCATACAGCCTGCGTTGGATGACCCTGGACGAGTTGGCGCACAGGTCCGATCGCTGGCTGGACGAGCAACAATTGACGGTCCTTCGGCCCCTGCAAGGGCAACGAAACCGGGACGCCGCGGGCCGTGGTGCCACGACGCTGTGAAGCCGCCCCGGACGCTCCGACGTGACGTCCCGCCGGGTGGCGTCGCTCGCGGCCGCGGGAGGTGTCCCGGGCCGGGTTCAGCGGAGGCTCTGAACTGACGCTCCGACGGGTGTCGGGGGGCCGGGTTGTGACGGAAAGGGTCGTCCTCGTACTTGGCTGTTGGGATTATGCCGATCTCGCCGTGCAGTCTCGGTGGCTGAATCAGTCGATGTATTCAGCGACGGCGATCTCAAGGTCGTCGATGTCTTACCACGGACCCTGCTGGGAACGCTGCAGTCGTTCATCCCCGAACCGCTTCGCGTCGTTCACAGGTTCACTGCCACCGATCTGCACTGCTCTTGCCTCCGTGATCCTCCAGCGCGGTCGGCGCAATCGTGCTCGGCCGCCACGACGATGAAGCACCGAACTCGCGGCCGCTGCTCATGGCAAAGCGGATCCGGATGCCGTGCGCGCCCGGGGGTGAGCGGGTGGTCCAACATGTGGCAGGACGACGAAGTCGACGATCACATGGTCATGCGGCGTTGATGGACGCACGTCGCCGGGAGATCGTGCGTTTGGTCGTGGCGAGCTGTTGGGCGATGTCGCGGATGGACTTCCCCCGCTCGGTGAGGCGCCGGACGACTTCGTCCTGCTCAGCGGGGGTCAGGTGTTCGAGGCGGATGCCGTCGCCGGCGAGGGCCCGCTCGATGGCGATCTCATCGAGGTCCCCGTCCGTATCCACAGGGTCAGCGTGGTGTTGGGGGTCGGTGTCGATGTCATCCCAGGCCAGAGGTGGCAGCCAGCCGCGTTCGGCGGCAAAGGCCCGCGCGGCGTCGGCGGCGGCGCGCTGGTCGTCGGTGGACTGCGGTGGGCGCAGGTTCCACAGCTGTTCGTAGAGGGCACTGACGTCCTGCGCGGTCTGCGCGGTGACGGCGTCGCTGAGCATGGTGCGTCGGAGGCCGGCGGAGCTTCGGCCGAGTCTGGCGGCCAGCTCGTCCTGGGACCATCCGACGGCGATCAGCGCCCGCAGCCGGCGACGAGTGCCCGTGGCGACGACGTGACTGCGCGGTGCGCGATTGGCCTTGTCGACGCGAACGCGCAAGACCTGGTGGGCGGTCTCGGGCCGGACCCGCCGGATGCCTGGGTTGCCGTCGCGCCCGGGGTCGGCCAGCTCGCGGACGTGGCTGGTGGAGAGCCCGGCGAGCATGGCGATCTGCTCGACGCCGATGCCGGCGGCCCGTAGCGCACGGAGGTGCTCGCGCACCGGGGCCGCGTCCACGAACGGCCGCCATCGGCCGAAGGTCTGCGCGCGGTGCACGGCACGGCCGGCCGCGGTGTTGGCGGCAGTGCAGTCGGCGCATCGGCAGCGGTCCTTGACATAGGCGACACGGGTTCCGTGCACATGCCGCGCACGCGGATGAGTGCAGTCCCGCCTCACCCGACCCTGAGCGCGCTGGACACGGCGACGTGCTCGCTCGATGGCCTCCCGGTGCTTCGCACAGGAGTGACGCGCGTGGTGGACATCGGCGAGGGCGTCACTGGCGTACGTGCCGCTGTAGCCGCAGGCCGGGCAGGTCCGGGTGGCGCTCATGCCTCGCCCAATGCAGATCCGGCGACCGGCTGACCGGTGTGGCCACGACCGGGTACGCCGGCCCTGGCCAGGACGTCCTCGATCCAGTCGGTGCGCAGGCTGCCGGCGTCTCCGACGTGGTCGTCGAAGGCCATGGCCGTGAACTGCTGGGCGGCGGCCACCCACTCCCGGTCGGACAGGGGCCGCTCGAGGTGGGCCTCGACGGTGGGCCGGTCGACATAGGCGATGCTGGCGCCGATGACGTCGGCCAGGTCGGTGAGCAGCCGGTGGGTGTCGCCGCCGTAGCAGTCGACGAGGTCCTGCAGCACGCCGCAGCAAGCAGGGGAGACGTGGGACGCTGCCGGCGCAAGTGCTGTCGTTGTCCGTCGTCCCGGCTGACCGCACATCCCTGCTCCGCTGGTGAGTAGTTGCTCTCACCGGGAGAAGGCGCTTTTCGGAGCCGTTTGGTGACACCCCGCCGAGAGTCGGGATGCGGCGGGCGCTCGATGTGTTGTGTGCCGAAGCTTCGGTCGAGGTCAGTCGCGGCACCAGGCCTTGTTGTCCCTGGAAGGCGCCGACGAGGGCTCCGTTTCTGTCGCGATCATGACGACGGGATGTCAGTCGCGGAAGCCGGGGCAAAATCCGCTGACCGTCCAGTCGTTCGACGACCCTCGAACGGGCTCACTGAGCCGGAGAGGACTCCGTCGCCGGATAGCGATACACGGCGCGCCAGTCGTCGGTGAAACGGGTGATGTCCTCGGTGTGCACGTTGATGTACCCGCTGCGGTTGCGCAGCAGCTGGAGCATCTCCGTTTGTGGCCAGGCGATGGTGGCGAACAAGGTCGGGAAGTTGCGCCCGGACGCGTCGGCGTAGGCGAACACCGTGTCGGGTTCGTTGGCGTCGGGCCGCCGTCCGGTGAACTTGACCGCCAGGTCCAGGTCTCCGAGTTCGACGGCGTCAGGGCGCAAGTAGGAGCCGAACACTGCAATCTCTGTGATGACATAGAGCTTGCCGTCGTCGGCGTTGTAGTCGGCCGCGCGCTCGAGGACCCCGGCGAGCAGCTTCTCGGCTCGGGTGCGGGAGATGGGCTTGAGGAACGACGCCATCGTCAGCGCGCCGCCGGTGATGGTCGTGTTCCACTCCACGCGGCCGCCGTCGCCGCCGTCGCGTCGCTGGAGGTAGGCGGCGTCGGCGAGCTGGTCGAGCATGACGGCGAGCTCTTCTGCCGGCACGTGCACCTTGTCGGCGATCGCGGGGGTCGAGCTCCAGTGGTCGTGGCAGGCGCGAGCGATGTTTCGTGCCGTCTCGGGGTCGACCCCGGCGACGGGCGTCCCACGCTGCAACCTCATGCCCGGAGTCTGCCCGTTTCTCCGGGGCTCCCCACACTTCTCGCCTGGACCCACCTTGTGAGTGACAGCCGCAGACGCCCCCCCGGGGACCGCTGTGAGACGCGTAGCCGCACGGACGCGATGGTGCGGGTGGGGCGGGTGTGGCGAACTCCCCGAAACTGTCGCTGCCGTCCGGCAGGCTGGACCTGGAACGCAGCACACCCCGGTCGCCGACCGAGGAGGTCGCGTACCGGGGTGCCGTCTACATGGGGTGTAGGGCAGCACGGTAGCACCGGCGTTCCGGGCGGCGGGAGCCCCTTCCGCCGCAGGAAGGAGACGCCATGCCACAGGCTGCACACCCATCCCTGGAGACCATCCTCGAGCAGGCCCGGCGCCGCATCGAGGTGACCGCCGACGAGCTCGCCGAGGCCCGGCGACGACGTGAGGCGATCGCCAACGCGCTGGTCCGCGAGTTCCTCGGCTCTCGGGTGTACTTCAACGGCAGCGTCGCGCACGGCGACGCGCTCACCCCGCTGACCGACATCGACCTCGGCATTGTCATCGCCGAGGCCCTGCGAACGCACGGGCCGGACAAGCGGGGCCCGAAGGACCTGATGGAGCGCGCCGCGGCGGCCATCCGGCGGGAGCTCAAAGGCGCCTACCCCAAGCTCACCGTCCAGACCGAGGGCTGCAAGCGGGCGGTGCTCGTCCGGTTCGGTGACCCCGTGCACGCCGGCGAGAAGGACTTCACCGCCGACGTCATCTGCGCGCTGGACAACCTCGGGGCGGCGGGTCTGTTCATTCCGAAGATGCCGACCTGGGACCGGTCGCACCCGGAGGCGCACACCGCGATGGTTCTCCAGGCCATCGAGGACACCGCCGTGGCCTTCGCCCGCATCGTGCGGCTGCTCAAGCACTGGAACCGTCGCAACGGCAAGCCGCTGTGCTCGTGGAACATCAAGGCTCTGGCGCTGGGCTGCATCCAGCAGCCGACGTCCCTGCTCTCCGGCATCGCCACCTGGTTCCAGTACGCCGCCGACGAACTGGACAAGGGCGAGACCCGCGATCCCGCCCGCGTCGCCGAGAAGCCCATCAAGCTCAACAAGCCCCGGCTGGAGGTCGTTACCGCCTTGCGCAAGGCCGGCAAGCGGGTCGACGAGGCCGCCCGGCTCGAGCGGGACGGTTACCCGCAGCTCGCCCACGATGAGCTGGCCAAGCTGTTCAACGACGAGGAGATGCTGCCCCGCCCGGACCAGACGGCGGTTGTCCTGGAAGAGGCCCGCCGCTTCCGCGCTGGCCGGACCAGCGGCATCACCACCGGGACGGGCGCCGGCGCACAGCGCACGCGGATCCCGGCGAAGAGCTGGGCGCCGTGAGCACCGGCCTTCCCGCCGCGGCAGCCGCGGCGGGAAGGCCGGACACCGCCTGGTACGGCATGCAGCCGTGGTGGCAGATCCCCGTGGAGGGCGTCGCACGTCGCGAGCACGGCCGGGACTTGTGCGCAACCGTCGAACGAGACCTGCTCAGCTACCGGGTGCCGCTGGAGGTGCGTGGACGCCGGAATCCCGTGCCGGTCACCATCTACTTTTTCGCGCAGCCGACCTACCCCTGCTGGGGGCTGTCGCCCGAGGAGTACCCGCGCGTCTTCGCCGACCCAGGCAGGCCGTCGCCGCACCGCATGCCCGACGACGATGCGCTCTGCCTGTACTACCCGTGGTCACCACCCGAGCAGCGCTGGCGGCCGCAGGACGGTCTGCTTGCGCTGCTCGACCTGACCTGTGTCCACCTGTTCTTCGAGGATCACTGGTGGGCCACCGGTGGCCGGCGTGACGGCGAGTGGCTCGGCGACGAGCAGCCACACGGCTTCCCCAGGCGGGCCGCGTGACAGCGTTCCTGGCCGCGGCGGCCGGCGCGGCCGCACAGGGGACGTGGGAGCGGCTGCTGGGCGACCTCGACGGCGGCGACCTCGCCACCGCCCTCATCAGCGTGCTCGGTGTCATGGGGGCCGCGGCGGTCGCCGCCATCGTCGCGGTGAAGGCCTACAAGACCCAGCAGAGGGAGACCCGCCGCCAGCAGCGGGCGACGTTCTACGCCGAGGCCGTACGGGCGGTGGAGGACTACCTGGAGGCCCCGTACCGCATCCGTCGCCGTGACGGGTCGGCGGCGGCGCGGCGTGAGCTCACCCAGCACGTCAGCGACGTGAAGTCGCGCATCAGCTTCTACACCGCGTGGATGGCGATCCACAGCACCGACGCCGTCGCCGGGACCTACGAAGCGTTCGTTCGGGCCGCACAGTACGAGGCCGGCCAGCAGATGACCGCGGCGTGGCGGAGCCGGCCGACGAAGAAGGACCGCGCCGTCCCCATCGGGTCCCCTCTGCCCCGGACTGGAGCCGACGCGGCCCGGGCCAAGCTGCTCACCGTGATGGAGGCCGACCTCGACTGTTAGAGCCAGGTGTCGTGTTCCGACACCACCGCTGCACCGCACAGCGAGGACCGACGTGTGCCCATCGTCCAGCTCCTGGTTCGCCCGCCAGAGCGGTTCACCCATGCCGACGGCGAGCGTTCCCGGCTCGGGACGCCCCTGGCCGACGCTGCGGTCAGCCGGCGAGCCGAGTTCGCCGCCGTTCGGATTCCTAGCCGCAGGCGCGGCCAAGTTCGCCTCCGCTGGAGCCGTCGCCCGGGCGGCGACCGGCCTCAGCATCGCCCTGGCCAGCGTGACCGGCGCCGGCGCGGCCGGAGTGCTGCCCGACGCGGTTCAGGACCATGTAGCAGTGTCGTGGAGGCTGTCACGCCGTTCGAGCTGCCGGACTCCCCCTCGACCCCGGCACCGGGGGAGACGGGCACTTCGAAGGAGGAGAAGGCGATCAACGGCGAGGTCGCCGACGATCCCGGACAGTTGCCGCAGGACGGCGGGACCGTAGCCGTGACCCCGACCGAGGCTAATTTGGGGCAAGGTGTGAGCAGCGACGCCCAGGAGGGCGGTGTCAACGGAGGCGTAGTCAGCAGCGATGCCCGGTCGACCCACCAGCCCGTGCGCCCGGACATCCCAGCCCCCGCGGCTCCGGAGCGGCCGGAGGCCGGGCGCCCGGACTCCGTACCCGTCCCTGCTCCCGCTCCCGCTCCCGCTCCCGCTCCCGCGCCAGCGGATCAGGCCAGCGACCACGTCCCCGCGCAGCCCGGTCGCCCCTGACTTCCCGACGAGATGCGCTGCTCGCCACACGGCCTGAGCGGCGCATCTCGTTGGTTCGTCGGCAACGAGCAGCCGATCACGTCGGGAACGTTTCGCTTCAACGTATAGAGCTGGACGAAACCGCAGGTCAGCGGCCTGCGGAGTCCGCCCAATCCACACTCAGTCCACAAGAATCCGCGAAGATTGGCCTTGGCTGCCCGCCCGCAATGTGGCGACACGTTCGCCCTGGTCGCTGCCGGCCACGCGCGCCCCGCGCGTCGTCACGAGCGTGTGGTCACGCTGTGGGCCCGAGCGGTTACCCTGACGTCATGCGAGGAGTGCGATTGGATCGGCCACCCTTGTGGGGCATCCTGGCTCTCCTCCTGCTGGTCGCGGGGAACGTGGCCATCTTCGCGTCCATGGCCGTCCGGACCGCACCCGACGACGCCTATACCTCCCGGGCCGCGCTGTCGACGCCCGCATCAGAAGGCACCGCGTCCCAGGCCGCCATGTCCGAGACCGCCGCCATCGAGCAGCCGGCGGCCTTGCCGTCGCTGCTCATCTATGGCGACGGCTATGCGGCCGGCAACGAGCTCGGCGGACGTGGAACCACCGGCTGGCCGGCGTTGATCGCGGAGCGCACCGGCGCCGAACTCGAGCTGGCTGCGGTGCCGCGGGCCGGCTACGCGTCCATCGGCACTACCGGCGAGAACTACCTCGACCTCGTGCAGCGGCGGCCGGCGACCCAAGCCACGGTGACCGTGCTCTTCGGCAGTCGCAACGACTCCGACGAGGACCTCGCGCTCGTGCAGAGCAACGCGACGCAGGCCGTCTCCCTGATCCGCCGGGATGCCCCCGATACCGCGCTGGTCGTCGTGGGGCCGGCGTGGAGCGGCACGGACTTCCCGGCATCCCTGCTGGCGGTCCGGGACGCGGTCCGCAGCGCCGCGGAGGCCGGGGGAGCCGCCTTCGTGGACCCGCTCGCCGACGGTTGGTTCGCCGACCGGCCCGAACTGATCGCGGCCGACGCGGTCTCGCCGACCGACGAGGGGCATGCCTACTTGGCCGAACTGCTCGTCCCGGTCGTGCGGGAAGCCTTGTCACAGGCGGCGCCTGCCACCGGCCCGGAGGGCTGAGCAAGCAGTTCCGTGGCGCCGGGGCTATGAGGGCTCGACCTTTTGAGCCGTCGAGCGCCGCGCCATCAGGCGACGCGGAAGGCCGGGGGCACGATCCACTGCGTGTCGCCCTCGCCCGGGACGTCCGACTGCGCGCCGTCCGCGCAGAGAGCCTCGAGCAGCGGATGCAGTGCCTCGACGATCATGTCGCCGACGTCCTGGTGGACGGAGCCGTGGTGCCCGATCGGATCAAAGACATCGTCCTGCTCCCGGTCGCCGCGACGACGAGTCGCTCGCTGTCCACCCAGCGCGCTCACCAGTGCGGTCCCCCGTGAATCGATCCCGGCAGGCAGGCCGGACACGTCAACGCCGTCCAGAAGATCGGCCGCCTCGCGCAAGGTGTAGGTCCGAAACATCGTTCGCGGCGCCAGCTTGAGAACCGAACGACGGTGCCGGCGCGTCATCGTGAGGATCAGGTCGGCCGTCTCGGCCATCCCGGCGGTGAGCTGCCGGGCATGGAACCCGTCGGGGTTCCCGCCCAGGCCGGCCAGGACGGCAGCCGACGAGGGTTCCATCTCCCGGCCGACGACGGCGGAGGTCCCGGCGCTGGTCACGCTGATCCCTGCGGCCGATGCGCCGAGCGCGTCGTCCAGGTGGGCTCGCGTCAGGCGCTCGCCCATGGGAGAGCGGCAGATGTTGCCGGTGCACACAAAGAGGATCCGCACCCGCCCATGGAAGCGGAGCCGGCGGGGGCGAACAAGGGGGCGCGCCTTCCGCGCCTCCGTCGCCGCCCCACTAGTCACACACGTGTCATTCCGTCACTCACTGCGCGGACATCCTCACGATCTGCTCAGAAGTGGCTTAGATTGCCTACGTCGGATCGGCTTGTCGCCGACCGCTCTCGAGACGGCAACCGTCCGGCCGAGGCGACGGGGGAATGCATGAACCTCAAGGACGTGCTGCAGGCGCTGCGCTCGGGGTGGTGGCTGGTCTTCGCGGTCGTGCTCGTCGGAACGGCAACCGCCGGTGCGCTGACCTTGACGGCCACGCCGCTCTACTCCTCGACGACGAAGCTGTTCGTGTCGACCTCCTCCACCCCGGACTCCTCCGCTGCCTACACCGGAAACCTCTTCTCCCAGCAGCGGGTGACCTCCTACGCCGAGTTGCTCTCCGGTGTGCAGCTGGCCGCAGCGGTGGTCGAGGAGCTGGACCTCCCGCTGACGCCGGAGGAGGTGGCGGAGAAGGTGACCGCATCCCCGGTGCCGGACACCGTCATCCTCACCGTGACCGTCACCGACAGCTCTGCGCCCCGGGCGCAGGACATCGCTGCATCCCTGGGCCGGCAGTTCGCCGAGCAGGTGACGCAGTTGGAGACGCCCGCGGGGGCAGAGAAGTCGACGATCAAGGTCACAACCGTGCAGCCAGCGGACTACCGGGAGGCCCCCGTCAGCCCCGACCTGGCACGCAACCTCGGCCTGGGCATCGTCCTCGGGCTCCTCATGGGCATCGGCCTCGCTCTGGTCCGCAGCCGCCTGGATAACACGGTGAAGCTGCCGACGGACGTCATCGAACTGACCGGCGTCGGCGTCATCGGCACGGTGCTCGAGGACGCCCGGCTCGCCGACGAGCACATGGTGACCGAGCTGGACCAGCACTCGCGGGTCGCCGAGGCATACCGCGCCATCCGCACCAACCTCCAGTTCCTCGACGTCGACAACCCGCCGCGGGTCATCGTCGTCTCCAGCTCGATCCCCGGCGAGGGCAAGTCCACCCTCGCCGTCAACCTGGCCACGGTGCTGGCGCAGTCGGGCAGCCGGGTGACCTTGATCGAGGCGGACCTCCGCCGCCCCCGGGTGACCAAGTACATGGGCCTAATCAGCGGCGCAGGGCTGAGCAACGTCCTCGGTGGCACCGCCGCCCTATACGAGGTCACCCAGCCCTGGGGGGACGGGCGGCTCTCCGTCCTCGGTGCCGGACCCATGCCGCCCAACCCGAGCGAGATGCTGGGCTCGGCGAACATGCGCAGCCTGCTCGAGCACCTCCGGCAGACCAACGACTTCGTGCTCATCGACGCCCCCCCGTTGCTCCCGGTGACTGACGCCGCCGTGCTGACGGCCCAGGCCGACGGCTGCCTGCTCTCGGTCCGCTACGGCAAGACCCGTCGCGAGGAGCTCGCCGAGGCCGCCGCCACCCTGGGGCGCATCGACGGAAAGCTCCTCGGCGTCGTCCTCAACCGGGTGCCGCAGGCCGCCGCGGCAACGCGGGGTTACGGCTACTCCTACGGCTACGAGGCCGACGCGGGACGGGCGACCACCGCCGGTGCCTCGTCGAGCCGGCTTAGGCCCGGCACGCCCGCGCCGGGGTCGCGCGATGTCGGAACCGTGGCGCGGCCGGCATCCGGCGGCGAGCGGCGCCCGGCCGCGAACGGCGACTTGGCCGCACGCGGTCGCGCGGCGGCGGCACCGCTGCCGCCGGTGCCCGGACGGCGCTGAGGGCGTGATCGCCGTCGTGCGAGGACGAGGAGACGCGATGGATCGGCGCACGACGTGGCGCTGGCGGATGCGCCGGTGGGGACTGCCGATCATCGACGCGAGCCTGCTCGCCGTCGCCCTGTCGGCGCTCACCGTCGCCCGGTACGAGGGCGCCGTCGACCAGATCGACCGGCGCGGGCTGGCGATCGCCGTCCTGATCGCCGTCACCACGTACCTCCTCTCCTCCACGGCGCTGCGCGTGCATCAGGGGCGGCACCCGGTAGGCAGCGTCGGGGAGCTGACGGCGATGGCGACCGCGGTCGCCGCGTCCTCGGCGGCACTGCTGGTCGCCAACACGGTCGGAGAGCTGCGGCGCCTGCTGCCGCTCTCCGTCCCGGTCACGGGGCTCTCGGTCGGTCTGGTCGGCATGCTCGCCGTGCGCCTGATCGTCCGTAGGCTGCGCGAGCGGTCGGCCCGGCCCCACAGCGGCCGACGGACGCTGGTCTTCGGCGCCGGGAGCGCCGGGCACCAGATGGTCCGCTCGATGCTCGGTGACCCGTCGAGCGCCTACCTGCCCGTCGGCGTGTTGGACGACGACCCCACGAAACGGCACGTGCGCATCGACGGGGTCCGCCTCTTGGGGGGCCGCGACGACATCGCCGCGGCGGCTCGCGACTCCGGGGCAGAGGTGCTGGTCATCGCACTCCCGCTCGCCGACGCCGCACTGGTCCGCGAACTCTCCCGACGGGCGGGCGAGGCCGGGCTCGTGGTCAAGATCCTGCCGCGGCTCGGTGAGCTGCTCGGGTGCGACGTCGGCATCCGCGACGTCCGGGACATCGACATCAGCGACCTGTTGGGCCGCCGCCAGATCGACACCAACGTCGACGCCATCGCCGGATATCTGGCCGGGAAGCGTGTCCTGGTCACCGGGGCGGGCGGTTCCATCGGCTCCGAACTGTGCCGGCAGGTCGCCCGCTACGCGCCCGCTGAACTGATCATGCTGGACCGCGACGAGTCGGCCCTGCATGCGGTGCAGCTCAGCATGCACGGCGAGGCCAGGCTCGACTCGCCGGAGGTCGTCCTGGCCGACATCCGTGACGTGGAGACGCTGATGCGCATCTTCGGCCAGCGCCGGCCGGACGTCGTCTTCCACGCGGCGGCGCTCAAGCACCTGACGATGCTGGAGCAGTACCCCGACGAGGCATGGAAGACCAACGTCCTCGGCACCCGCAACGTGCTGGCCGCCGCTACCTCCGTGCGCGTCCGGCACTTCATCAACGTCTCCACCGACAAGGCCGCCGATCCGGTCAACGTCCTGGGCCGCACCAAGCGCACGGCCGAGCAGCTGACCGCCGCCTACGCCGGGATGAACAGCGGGTCCTTCCTGTCCGTGCGGTTCGGCAACGTGCTGGCCAGCCGGGGATCGGTCCTGACGACCTTCGCCGCCCAGATCGCGCGCGGCGGTCCGGTCACCGTGACCCACCCCGACGTCACCCGCTACTTCATGACCATTCCCGAGGCCGTCCAGCTGGTCATCCAGGCCGGCGCCATCGGTTCCGGCGGCGAGGCACTTGTCCTCGACATGGGCGAACCGGTCCGCATCGCCGACGTCGCCCGACACCTCGTCGCACTCTGTGACCGGCCCGTGGACATCGTCTACACCGGCCTGCGTCCGGGGGAGAAGCTGCACGAGAACCTCACCGGGCAGCAGGAGAGCAGCCGCCGAGCAGTCCACCCTCTCATCAGCCACGTCCCGGTCCCGCCGCTGGACGACCGGACGCTGAACCGGCTCGGCCGCCGCGCCGACGACGGTGCCGGGGTCCCGGTCGAGTCGGTCGAGCCCGTCCACGAGCCCGCTCCGGGCCTGTACCGCGCCGCGAACAGGTGACCGCCGTGCTGGTCGTCGGCACGCTGCTGTCGAGTGCGGTGCTCGCGACGTCGCTCCTGGCGTGCACCCCGCGTCTGCTCCTCAGGCTCGCCCTCTACGACGTCCCGACGGAGCGGTCGTCGCACGACCGGCCGGTGCTCCGCGGTGCCGGGATCGCGGTGGCGGTGGCGATCGCCGCCGTCCTGCTCGCCGTGAGCGCCGGCGTCGCCGCGAGGGACGCCGCGGCGCTGCGGGCGGTGGCGGGCGCTGTGGCGCTCTTCGCCGTGCTCGGCTTCGTCGAGGACAAACGTGGCCTCAGCATCGGAGCGCGGCTGCGCTGGCAGGGGGGCCTGGCCGCACTGGCCGGTGCGGCGCTGTCGGCTGTGACGTCCTCCTGGTGGCTGTGGCTGCCGGCCGCCCTGCTCGTGGCGGCGTACGTGAACGTCGCCAACTTCATGGACGGGATCAACAGCATCTCGGGCCTGCACGGTGCGGTGGGCGGCGCCAGTCTGGCCGTGCTCGGTCTCCTCGAGCACCAGGCATGGCTGACCGCTGCCGGACTGGCGGGGGCCGGTGCGTTCGCCGCGTTCCTGCCGTGGAACGGGCCGGCTCGCGTCACGTTCTTCCTGGGCGACGCCGGCAGCTACGCCCTCGGGGCGTTCCTGGCCATGTGCGTGGCCGGCGCGGTGATGGTCGGCGTGCATCCCTGGCCGGCGCTGTCCGTCCTGTCCGTCTACGTCCTCGACGTCGGGCTGACCCTCGTGCGGCGTCTGTGCGCGGGAAAGGATGTCACCCGTCCGCACCGCGAGCATGTGTACCAGCGGCTGACCCTCAGCGGCCTCGGTCACGTGCCGGCCAGTGTCCTCGTCAGCGGCTGCACGCTGGTGGTCGCGCTGGCCGGCCTGGCCGGGGCCACCGCTGGGCACCTCGGGATCGCGCTGCTCTGCGTGGGTGTGCAGGCCGCCGTGCTGGCCGGCTATGCCGCGCTACCGCGCGCGCTCGACCGTCTCCGGCCTGCCGGCGCCGGTCCCGTGGCCGCCTCCGCCCTCGCGGGTGCGCCTGCTCCGGTCGGCTGAGGGGAACGGCGTGCGCCCGGACCCGCCGGGCGCGGACGCGCCGGCGATCAGCGCACCATCGTCACGGCACGACCCCGAGTGCCTCGTACGCCCGAACGAGGCGCTCGTACACCGCGGTCTCCCTGCGCTCCGGGTCTGCACTCCGTCGGGCTGCCGTCGCCATCCGTTCGTACTCCACGGGGTCCAGGTCGCGCAGCGTCACCACTGCCTGCCTCAGCCCTGCCACGTCCCCCGGCCGGTGCAGCAGGCCGTTGTCCCCGTGCCGGACCAGTTCCCGGTTTCCGCGGATCTCCGAGGCGATGACCGGACGACCGGCGGCGAGGGCCTCGATGACGCTGCGCGGCACGCCCTCGCGGTAGCTCGGCAGGGACAGGGCATGTGCGCTCCCGAGGAGCGCGCGCACCGTCGCCGGCTCCGCCATGCCGTGCAGGGTGACCGCCCCGGTTCCGCACGCCGCGGCCAACCGGCGCACCTCTCCGGCGACCCCGTCCCGGTCGGAGGGCAACGCGTCCCCGACGACGTCGAGATGAAGACCGGCCACGCCCCGAATCGCCTGCAGCAGGTCGAGAATTCCTTTCTCGCGCACCAGTCGGCCGACGAAGACCAGCCGGAACGTCCCATTTCCGTTTTTCTCGGGAAAGGGGATATCGAACCATTCGTCCTGCACCCCGTTGCCCAGGAGGACCAACGGTCCGTGGTAGCGGCGGACCGATGCCTCCACGAGGTCCTCCTCGCTCTGGAAGAGCATCAGGTCGGTACGCCGTGCGAGGCGCTTCTCCAGGCGCTGCACCACCGTCTCCGCCGCCCCCCGGGGAGGCCACTGGTGCGAGAATCCGTGCACGGTGTAAGCGATTTTCATGTCGCCCGCCCACGCCGGTCTCGGCAGCAGCCGCACGGGCAGGGCGGCCGCTGGTGTGTGCAGGTGGAGCAGGGCGGGGCGAATGCGGCGCACGAGCCGTACCAGGCCCCCGGCGGCCATCAGCATCTTGCTCGGCGAGGCCGACCGTGGGAAGCGGACGTCGTGCGTCGCGAAGGGGGACAGCCGGGCCCAGTGCGTCTCCGACGTGCGTCCGCAGGCGACATGGACGTCGTACCCCCGCGCCGCCAGCTGATCCAGCTGCGGAGCCAGGAGTTTCGCGGCGGTGAAGTCGACCGCCGCCACATGCAGAATTCGTCCGGTACGCTGCTTCACACGACTTCCCCTCGCTATGGAGCACCGTTGGGCCAATTGCCTGTATGCGCATCCGGCGGTTCTCCCGTCAATTCCCGGCGGGCACAACCGTCACCCGGGAATCACACGCACCGTGCGCCGCAGGAAACGCAGCCGGCCGTCCACCAGAATGGTGGCGAGCGTACCTTCCGGTCGCATCACGCCGTAGCTGCGGCCGCGCGGGCAGCGGAGTGAGCGCCGGCCCCGTGCTAGCTCGCGCCGTGCGGCGCTTCCAGCTCCCCCTGTGGTCGGCGGCGCAGGCCGGAGTGCAGATGATGGTCGCGGTGGCGAGCGCCCGTTGGCTCGGGCCCGCCGACCGGGGCTCCCTCGTCCTCGCCACGACGCTGGCGACGCTGCTGCTGCTCGTCAGCGGCCTGGGGCTCGGCGCGGGGGCGAGGGTGGTGCTGGCCGAGCCCTCCACGTGGTGGACCTGGCCGCGCTACGCCGTCCTCGCCGGCGCCATGGCCGTGCCGCACGGGGCCGTCGCCGTCTTCGTGGGGCTTCCCCTCCTTGGTGCGTTCACCGACCCGGGCTTCGCCGCCCAGGCCGCGTTCGTCCTCTACTCCGCCCTCGCGTTGTGCGCCTCGCTGCTCCGCGAGGGCCTGCACGGGCGGGGACGGCACCGACAGGCGATCGGCCTGGACGTGCTGGCCGCCGGGCTCCAGCTGGCTCTCACCGCGGCCGTCTACTTCGCGGGACGGCTGACGGTGGCCACCGCGCTCGCCGTCGCGAGCTCCTGCCTGGCCCTGACCATCCTGGGCCAGGTCGCGGCGGGGCAGCGCTCCGGTGAGCCGCGGTTGCGCACCCATTGCTCCTGGCGGGTCCTGCTCGTCCAGGGGCGGGCGCTGATCTGCTTCAGCGTGCCCGCCGTGCTCACCTCGGTGGGCCAGTCCTTCGTCATCCACGGTGACCGCCTCGCGCTCGGCGCGGTGCGGTCGAGCGCCGAGGTCGGCGTCTACAGCGCCGCCTCGTCCCTCGCCGCCCTCTCCTGGTTCATCCCGATCGCCTTCACCGGTGTGCTCACCCGGCGGGTGGCGGCCTCTGGCTCCCTGATGGCGTGGGAGCGGACCTGGAAGCCGTTCCTGGCCTTCTCCGCGGCCGTCGCGCTGGTGACCGCCTCGGTGGGCACGGTGGTCTTCCCGTTCCTGCTCGGGCCGGAGTACCGGGACGGAGCGCCACTGGTGGCCGTGCTCTCCGTCGCGGCCATCCCGTACGCCATGTACCAGTACGACTCGGCTGCCTGCCAGGGTCTGCGCGACCTGAAGGCGGGATCGGTCGGCGCGGTCGTGGGTTCGGTCATGGTGGTGGCGGTCGTGGTCCCGGTCATCGTCATACTCGGTACGCACGGCGCGGCCGTCGGGATGATCGCCGTGTACACCACGATGGCCGTGGTCGTCAGACGGCGGCTCCGCAAGCTGCGGAGACGTCGGGCGAGCGACCGATGCGAGGTGGTACCGGCCCATGGTTGATGCGACGACGCCCGGCCTCGTCACCGTGTCGGCATACGGGCAGGCGGGGCCCAGCAGCCGCGTCCGCGTCTACGACTGGCTGGGTCACCTCGGCGTGGTCGCGACCAACTACGACTATCTCGGTGCCGCCGACGCATCCTTCGCGCGGATCGCGTCGCGGCCGCGTGCGGCTCTCCGCGCGGAGGTGGAGCTGCGCCGGCTCCGCGACCGGCTGGGCGATGCGACGCTGCTGCTCTCCCGCACCGCGACACCGCTGACGACGGGCCGGGTGGAGGCGGGTCTGCTGACCCGCGCCCGGCGGGGGGTCTACGACTTCGACGACGCGCTCTACGCCGATCACCGGCGCGGTGTGCACCGGATCTTCAGCAAACCCCGCGCCTGGACGCGCGCGGTCGCCGCCGCGGACGTCGTCGTCGCGGGGAACGCGACATTGGCCGAGGCCGCACGGCACCACAACGACGAGGTCGTCGTCGTGCCCAGTTGCGTCGAGGTCGACGACTACGACGCCAAGGCCGAGCACGAGGTGGGTGACCGGCCCAACGTCATCTGGGTGGGGTCACCGGGAACCGAGCAGTACCTCGCCCACATCGCACCGGCGCTGGCCCGGCTCCACCAGACGCACGGCGCGCTGGTGACGGTGGTGAGCCGGGGGAACGGACCGCTTCCGGGCATCGAGCACGCCGTCCGCCGGGTCGCCTGGTCGCCGGCCACGGTGAGAGAGGAGCTGGTGCGGGCGGACGTCGCTGTCGCACCGCTGCCCGACGACGAGTTCGCCCGCGGCAAGTGCGCCTACAAGCTGCTGCAGTACGGCGCCGCGGGCGTGCCCACCGTCGGCTCTCCCGTGGGCGTCAACCACACGGTGCTCCGTGACATCGGCGGCCTCGCCCCGGCGCACGGGGGCGAGTGGCACGAGCGCCTCGTCGAGATGCTGACCATGCCCGCGAGCGAGCGCGCGCGCATCGGGGCCCAGGCCCGTGTTGCGGTCGCCGGCAAGTACAGCTACGGCGCGTGGGCGCCGGTCTTCTGGCGGATCCTCTTCCCGGATCTGCCGTGGAGCCCCCCCGACGTGGCCGAGGCGCCACCACACCGTGCACTCCCCGGGGACGAGCGATAGATGTCCGACCTGTACGCCCTGATCCTGGGCATCGTCCTCGCCGCGGCGACCGCGCTGACCTGGCTGGCCCATCAGCGACTGGCGATGGCCGTAGCGCTGCATAACGGCGCGTGGGCCTGTGGGCTCCTGATCGTGGGCAGCGGCCTCATGAACTACGTCGCCCTCTCGGTGACCGCCTGGCTGGTGATCACCGGTTCCATCGTCGCCTTCAACTTCGGCGCGTGGGTCCTGGTGGCCCGGCGAGGGACGCACGAACCCGGCGCCGTCTCTGCCGGGGAGGGGGCGGAGTCCGGAGCGTCCATCGCCTTCATGGGCCTGCCCGCCTACTGGTCGATCTTCGTCCTGTTCAACATCGGCTTCGCCCTGTATCTGTGGACGATCGCTCAGTTGTTCGGACTGTCCACGCTGATCTACGACCCGGTCTCCATCCGTGGCAACAGTCAGACCCCATACATGGAGGCCTTTCCCGTATATGGTAAGGCGCTGTTCTATCTCGCGCCGCTGTGTTTCGTGCTGACCCTTTTCCCCGGCTTCGTCCGCGGTTTGCGGGACGTGCCGGTACTCATCCGCTACGGGCTGATGACCTGGTTGATCGTGGCCCAAGCCGCGACGCTGCAGCGGACCAACATCTTTTCGACACTTGTCTGGGCAGCCGGTGTCTATCTGCTCACCCGAGCCGCCGGTTCGCTGGATCTGGGTGTCCGCTTTCGCGTGAGACACGCCGTGGGGGCCCTGCTGGTCGGTCTCGTCGTCTTCCAGGGGATTGCGTTGATGCTGGGGAAGACGGGGACGACCAATCCGGCCGTTCGTTACGCGGTCAGCCCAGAAATGCGGGACAGCAGCTTCACCGGTGTCCTCCACTATGCGGGCGGCGGGATACCGGCGTTCGGGATGCTGGTCGAGTCACGGAACGACGCCTGGCCTCCTGAGGCGCGCGGTCCCACGTACTACGGTGACTACAACCCGCAGTTGTGGGGTGCGGCCACGCTCAGCGCTGTGTTCGACGTCGTACCCGGAGCGCCGAAGTGGGACGAAATCGCGGCACACATCCGGGTGCCGGCGCCCACAAACGTCTACACGTGGCTCGAGCCCTGGTACCGCGACTTCCGGGCCCCCGGCGCAGTGGCCGGCTCCTTGGTGGCCGGCTGTCTCTGCGGCTTCTTCACACGCCGGGCCGTCCCGTCCCCAGCAGGGCTGCTGACGGGGGGGCTCATCATCGGTGGCACCGGTCTGGCCGTCTTCGCCAACCGGATGACGTCCACCATGACGCTCGTCCTGCTGCTCGCGCTGGGAATCCTGCACCTGCTCGCCCGTCGGCGCGCCGGGGGCCGGTCGGTCGCCGGAGCGCGCCGCGTCAACGCCAGCGGCTCACCCAGGCGTGCAGCATGAGCACGTGCCAGAGGGCCTGACCGTGGTCTGCTGCGGGCGAGGTGGTCGGTTACAGGGACCGCACGGCCGGCGCGTCCAACAGTCCTGTGCGAGCCAGCGCCTCGGGGGCGAGCAGGTCAGTGGAACCGCAACTCGAAAGAAAAAGATACATCACATGATCTCGCACCCCCACCCGCTCTCCAGGCGACCGCTGCACCTCGAGCTCGGCTGCGGTAGTACCAAGCAGCAGGCAGAGGCGGTCGGCATCGACATTATGCAACTTCCAGGGGTTGACGTCGTCGCCGACGCGGTCGAGGTTCTCCGCTCGCTGCCGGATGCGTCGGTGTCATCCATCTACTCGGAGCACTTCATGGAGCACATCGACGATCCGCTAGCGTTGTTGCGGGAGGCGGCTCGTGTGCTAAAGCCGAATGGGGACTTCCGCGCGGTTATTCCACACTTTTCCAACCCGGCGTTCTACTCGGACCCAACTCATCGATCCTTCTTTGGACTCTACACATTTTCGTACTGGGTGCAATCTTCCGGATTTCGTCGTGGAGTACCGCAGTATGTCGATCCAGTGCCGCTGGATCTTATCTCGGCTCGCCACGTCTTCAAGTCGTCGCGGCCATTCTATGTACGGCACGCACTGAAGAAGCTGGCGGGGGCATGGGTGAATCGCTCGCGATGGACGCAAGAGTTCTATGAGGAGCATCTGTGCTGGGTCATGCCGTGCTACGAGATTGACTTTCTACTTCGGCGTCCCGGCCAGTAGCCAAGGATCGGAATATCGCCTGCTCAGCCAGCCCAGCCCCACCGGCCGAGCCAGGCCTGCAGCATGAGCACGTTCCAGAGGGCGTGCGCGTGGTCGGCCCGGCGGGTGAGGTGAGCGGTCCACAGTGACCGCACGGCAGCCGCGTCCAGCCATCCGGACTCCGCCAGCGCCGGAGGGCTCAGGAGGTCCTCGGCCCAGGTCCGCAGGGGGCCGCGCAGCCACTCGGCGACGGGCATGGCGAAGCCCATCTTGGGCCGCTCGAAGAGAGCGGGGTCCAGGTACTCGGAGAGCAGCGCCCGCAGCACCAGCTTGCCGCGGGAACCCTGCACCTTGTAGTGCTCCGGCAGTGACCAGGCCAGGCGGTAGACGGCGGGGTCGAGCAGCGGCACGCGCGTCTCGAGCGACGTCGCCATCGCCGCCCGGTCGACCTTCACCAGGATGTCGTCGCGCAGGTAGCCCTGGACGTCGGCCAGCATGATGGCGGCGGTCAGGGGGAGGTCCCCGGCGAGCGGGGGAGTGGACGTGGCCGGCGTGGCCAGCAGCGCAGCGTGGGACGCGGCTGCCGTGAGCCGCCCGTAGAGGTCGTCGGGGTCCCGGAAGTCCAGGACGGAAGCGACCTTCTGCATGCGGGCGCCCAGCGCTCCGGTGGGGCTGCGGTGCGCGCCGGGGCGGGGGAACGCATCCCACCAGTCGGGATGCGTGCGCAGGAGCGCTCGGGCGGCCAGCGTGCGAGCCGGTCTCGGGATGCGGCTCAGGCGCCTGCTCAGCCTCGGTGCCAGGGTGTGCCGGTTATAGCCGGCGAACAACTCGTCGCCGCCGTCGCCGGACAGGGCGACGGTGACGTGCTCGCGGGCCAGCCGGGCGACCAGGTGCGTGGCGACCTGGGAGGAGTCGCCGAAGGGCTCGTCGTACATGCCGGCCAGGGTGGGCACGACGGAGAGGACGTCCGCGGTGCCTAGGGTCCAGGTCGTGTGCTCGGTGCCCAGGGCGCGCGCGACCTCGTAGGCGTGGCGGGTCTCGTCGAGGCGGGCGTCCTCGAAGCCGATGGTGAACGACTTCACCGAGGCGCCGGCCTGAGCCTGCATGCTGGCGGTCACCAGCGAGGAGTCGACGCCGCCGGAGAGAAACGCTCCCACCGGCACGTCGCTCACGCTGGCGGTGCGGACGCTGCGGTCGAGTTCGGCGTGGACCGCCGCCACGGCGTCCTGGAGACTGCCGGGAAAGGGCCGCCCCATCGCCTCGCGAGCCTCGGCTGCGGCGTCCCAGTACGTGACCCTGGTCCCCGCCTCGGCGGCCATGGAGGGCGACAGGTGGAAACCGAGCGCGGAGCCGGGCGGGACCTGGTGCACCCCCTGGTAGATCGTCCGCTGCTGCGAGACGCAGCCGCGGGCGACGACGTCGGCGACGGCCGCCGGGTCGACTGCACGGGGGAAGGCCGGCATGTCCACCAGTGCCTTCAGCTCGCTGGCGAAGGCGAGCGTGCCCTCGGCGCAGTACCAGTAGAGCGGCTTCTCGCCGAACCGGTCCCGGACGAGCCACAGCAGACCGGCGTCGAGGTCGACGTAGGCGAAGGCGAACATGCCCACGGCGCGGCCGGCCACGCCGGCAGCTCCCCACTCCCGGCACCCGGTCAGCAGCACCTCGGTGTCCGATCTGGTCCGGAACACGTGCCCGCGGGCTTCGAGCGCGGCGCGCAGCTCCCGGAAGTTGTAGATCTCCCCGTTGAAGGTGACCACGGCGCGTCCTGAGGGGTCGAGCATCGGCTGTGCCGCCGCGTCGCTGAGGTCGATGACCGCCAGCCGGCGGTGCCCCAGGGCGACGGGGTCCTCGGCCGGCACCCACTCGCCCTGTCCGTCGGGACCGCGGTGCGCGATCGCCGCCGAGGCCCGACGCACGAGGTCGCGGACGACGGCGCGGTCACCGGCCGCGCCCGCCCCGGCGAGGCCGGTGATCCCACACATGAGAGCCCGATCGTAGCCAGGGTCGGAGGTCCAAGAGAACCGGTCGGTACCACTGGCCCCAGCCGCCGCTTTCGTCACCCAGGCGGGTTGCGAGGACACGTAGAGTCGCGACCTTGACACAGGGCCGCCACGGGGGCCGGCGAGGGGGACCTCTTGACACGCTTGCTGATCACCGGTGGCGCCGGCTTCATCGGCTCCAACCTGGCGGTGGCCGCGCTGGCCAGTGACGCAGTGGGCGCGGTCCGCGTCCTGGACGACTTCTCGACCGGATCGCTCCGCAATCTCGACGGCGTGGACGTCGAGATCGTAGAGGGATCGCTGCTCCACCCCGATGTGCTGGACCGGGCGCTGCGGAACATCGACGCGGTCGTGCACCTCGCGGCGATCCCGAGCGTGCCGCGCTCGATCGCCAACCCGGTGGCCTCGCACGCGGCCAACGCCACCGGCACGCTCCTGCTCCTCGAGGCGTGCCGTGCGCACGGGGTGTCCTACGTCACGGCCGCGTCGTCGAGCTCCGTCTACGGGGCGAACCCGGCACTGCCGAAGCACGAGCGCGAGTGGGTGCGCCCGCTCAGTCCGTACGCGGTCAGCAAGCTGGCCACGGAGCAGTACCTCCTGGCCTACCAGTCCTCCTTCGGGCTCGACACCCTGCCGTTCCGTTTCTTCAACGTGTACGGACCGGGCCAGGCGGCAGGGCATGCGTACGCGGCCGTCATCCCGGCTTTCGTCGACGCCGTCCTGGCCGGCCGCCCGCTGACGGTCAACGGCACAGGGACGCAGTCCCGCGACTTCACCTACGTCGGCACGGTCTGCGACATCTTGCTGGACGCGGTGGTGCGCCGGGTGGTCTCACCCGAGCCGGTCAACCTCGCCTTCGGGTCCCGCACCACACTGCTGGAACTGGTCGGGCTGGTCGAGGAGGTGACCGGCCGCCCGGCGACCCTGAAGCACGGACCAGTCCGGGCCGGCGACGTGCCGCACTCGCAGGCGGACAACGCCGCCCTCCGGGCGCTCTTCCCCGGCGTGGTACCCACGGAGCTGCGGGTCGGCCTGGAGCGGACGGTGTCGTGGTTCTGTGCGGGGGTGGCCCGGTGAGCGACGTCGTCGTCGTCGGCCTGGGGTACGTGGGGCTGCCCCTGGTCGTCGAGATGGCTGCCGCCGGGCACCGCGTCGTCGGCCTGGACCGTGACGAGGCCGTCGTGGCCGGGCTGGTGGCCGGCCGTTCGCACGTCGACGACGTGGCGGACGCCAGTGTGGCCGCCATGCTCGACCGTTTCACGCCCACCGTGGACCCGGGGTGCATCCGCGACGCCGAGGTCGTCGTCGTCTGCGTGCCGACACCGCTGTCCGGGGACGGCGCTCCGGACCTGGGTGCGGTCGCCGCCGTGGGCCGTCTGCTCGGCGAGCACCTGCGCCCCGGCACCCTTGTCGTGCTGGAGTCGACCACCTACCCCGGCACCACCGAGGACCTCTTCCAGCCGCTGATCGAGGGCGGCGGGCTCCGGGTGGGGCGTGAGCTGAACCTGGCCTTCTCGCCGGAGCGGGTCGACCCCGGGAACACGCGGTTCGGCATCAAGAACACTCCGAAAGTGGTCGGCGGGGTCACCGCCGCCTGCACGCAGCGGGCGGCGGAGTTCTACGGCGGCTTCGTCGACACCGTCGTGCCGGCGAAGGGCACCCGGGAGGCCGAGATGGCCAAGCTCCTGGAGAACACCTACCGGCACATCAACATCGCCCTGGTCAACGAGATGGCCCGCTTCTCGCACGAGCTGGGCATCGACCTGTGGAACGTCATCGAGTGCGCCCGCACCAAGCCGTTCGGGTTCCAGGCGTTCTATCCCGGGCCCGGAGTCGGCGGGCACTGCATCCCCATCGACCCCAACTACCTGTCCCACACCGTCCAGGCGCGGCTGCGCTACCCGTTCCGCTTCGTCGAGCTGGCGCAGGAGATCAACGCGAGCATGCCCGGCTACGTCGCCCGCCGGATCCAGGACCGGCTCAACGACGAGGGCAAGGCCGTCCGCGGCTCGACCGTGCTGCTGCTCGGCGTCACCTACAAGGCCGACATCGCCGACGAGCGGGAGTCCCCGGCCGTGCCCGTGGCCGAGAAGCTGATCGCGATGGGCGCCGACGTCCGCTTCCACGATCCCTACGTCACCGACTGGAACGCGGCGTCCCGCGGCGAGCCGCTGCGGATCATCAAGGCCGAGCCCGACCTGGTGGCGGCGGCCGGCAAGGCGGATGCCGTCGTCCTGCTGCAGGCCCACGAGGAGTACCTCGGCGGGCTGCTGGACGGCATCCCGATACTCGACACCCGGGGCGTCCTCCGCGGTGACGCGGTCGAGCGGCTCTGAGCGACGTGGCCGTAACCACCCGGCCCTCGGCATCCCGCTCTCCGGCCCCGGGGAAGGCCGGCCAGGGGTACGTCCCGGCGCTGGACGGTCTGCGGGGCATCGCGGTTCTGCTCGTGCTCGGCCTGCACATCGGGCTGGCTGTCCTGCCGGGCGGTCAGGTGGGGGTCTTTCTCTTCTTCTCCCTCTCCGGGTTCCTCATCACCCTCCTGCTGCTCGACGGGTCGCACGGCAACGTCTGGGAAATCCTCCGGCGGTTCTACGTCCGTCGCGCCCTGCGCCTGCTGCCGGCCTGGTTCGTCGTCGTGGCCTCCTGCGTGGTGGTCGCACTGATGTGGCCGTCCATGGACCGGGCTCCGGCGACCCTCGAGGGGCTGCCCATGGTCCTGGTGCACCTGGGCAACTGGGTCCGGGCGCTCGAGGGCAGCGGTTCGCTCGGCATGCTGGACCACACCTGGTCGCTGGCCGTCGAGGAGCAGTTCTACCTGGTGTGGCCGATCGTCCTGCTCCTCGTCCTCCGCGCGACGGGGCGGATCTGGGCGGCCGCTGCCGTGGCCGGCCTCGGCTGCATCTCAGCGGTGGCCGCCCGGTTCGCCGTCGACGGCGACGGCGAGGCAGCGCTGACTCGGATCTACAACGGGACGGACACCCAGGCCGACCACCTGCTGCTCGGCTGCGTCCTGGCCGTGGTCGTCGTGTTGCTGCGGGAGCGGGACGGCCTCGACCGGCTGCGGACCGTGCTCACCTGGCTCGCCGTGCCGGCGGCCCTGTTCCTCGCCGCGGTGGTGCTGGTCTTCCCGTTCGCCGGGGCCGGCACGCCCTACCGGGTGGCCCTGACCGGCGTCGCCGTGGCCTCGGCCGTGGTCGTGGGCGCGGCCTACCTCTCGGGCCAGGGCAGGATCGCGCGGGTGCTGACGGCACCGTGGCTGCGCTGGGTCGGGGTGCGCTCCTACGGCCTCTACCTCTGGCACTATCCGGTGATCCTGGTGGTCACGGCCGCCGACGTGGTGCCGTTCACCCTCCCGAAGCAGGTTCTGGAGGTGGCGCTGTCGGTGGCCATGGCGGCGGCGTCCTACCGGTGGATCGAGGCGCCGTTCCTCCGCCGCCGGGAACCCTTGGGGGGCGGCTCCGGAGCCGGCCCGTCCGGTGCGCCGCCGCCCCCCGTCGCCGCACGGCGGCGCCACATCGCAACGACATCGAGCGCGACGCAGACTGGGGGAGGGCCGTGGGCCGGCATGCAGAGGGACGGATCGACGGATCCGGCCACACCGACCGGTGGGGCGCCGACGACACGGCCCCCGCTTCCCGCCGGAGCCGACGCCCTCGGGCGCTGATCACCCTCGCCGTGAGCATCGCCGTGCTCGTGCTGCTCGGTCTGGGTGCGGGCTGGTACGTCACGAACCGCTACGCCGGCAATCTGGAGCGGACTGACGCCTTCGGCGGTCTGGACGAGGCCGCCCGGCCCGCGGCGCCCACCGAGGCCGCATCGGGTGCCGCGCCGCTGACCTTCCTCGTGGTGGGCTCCGACACCCGGGCCGAGGTGGCGCCCGGGGAGCTTCCCGACGGCCGGTCCGACGTCATGATGCTGGTGCGCGTCACCGGGGAACGGCGCCACGCGCAGGTCGTCAGCCTTCCCCGGGACTCCTGGGTGTCGGTGCCCGGGGTCGGCATGGCGAAGCTCAACGCGGCCTACGCCTACGGCGGGCCGGGCCTGCTGATCGAGACCGTCGAGACGCTGACCGGCGTCCGTATCGACCATTACGCGGCCATCGACTTCGCCGGCTTCGTGCAGATGACCGACGCGCTCGGCGGCGTCGACGTCGAGGTGGCGGAGACGACCACCAGTGGCCCGTACACCTACACGGCCGGCGCGAACCACCTCGACGGGCAGGAGGCGCTGCAGTACGTGCGGCAGCGCCACGGGCTGCCCGGCGGCGACTTCGACCGGGTACAGCGTCAGCAGCAGTACCTGCGGTCGGTGTTCACGTCGCTGTCGCAGCAGAACGTGCTGAGGGACATGGGGGCGCTGGACTCCTTCCTGCTGGCGCTGACCGACGCCATGGTCGTGGACGAGACGCTGTCGGCCTCCGCCCTGCTCGACCTCACCTACGAGTTCAGGTCCCTGCGGCCGGACGGGCTCACCTTCCTGACCGCGCCGGTGGCCGGCACGGGGCGGGAGGGAGCGCAGAGCGTCGTGTACCTGCAGCAGGACCGCGCGGAGGAGCTCTGGGGCTACCTACGCAACGACTCCCTGCAGGCCCATGCGGCGGAGTTCGGCCTCGACACGTTGCCCGCCGTGCCGAACTAGGCGGCCCGCGGCACGGGAGGCAGGCGGGGCATGCGCACGGTCGGCGCTCCCTGCTCCCTGTCCTCCTCCAGCAAGGGCGTGATGTAGCCGAGCGCTACGGCGATCTGATCCACCACGTCGGCATGGAGGTCCTCCGGTTCGTCGATGGGATCGACGACGTCGAAGTCCGGCCCCAGGGGCCTGGCGAACCGCAGTCGGGTCTCCCGCCAGGCAGCGGCCACCGCCGGCCCGCGGCGACCGCTGGCCAGCCGCAGCTGCTGCTCGACGACGGCGCGTGACAGCGCCGCGGCCTCGAGCACGGTGAAGCACTTCTGCATGGCGCGAGGGTTGAGGGCCACAACCTCCTCGCGGTGTTCGGCAGTCATCGTGAGCACCAAGTCGGCCCAGTCGACGTCGTCCTCGGACAGGCGGTGTGACGTGAAGCCGTCGCCGGAGACGCCGTGAGCCCGTAGAGCCCGAGCGGTGCTCGGGTGGATGGGGCGTCCCGGCCGCGCGAGAGTGCCTGCGCTGCGGACGGCGACCGAACGGCCGCTGCGCATGGCCCAGGCGGTCAGCATCCGGTCGGCCGCAGCGGACCGGCACAGGTTTCCCGTGCATACGAACAAGAGGCTCGCCCCAGCGAGGCCGTCGGCCGACGTCATCAGCTAGCAAGCTTACCGGTGGCCATACAGCGAGACCGGCGCTGAGGAACGGGAACCCCGAGATAGCGGCATCACCCCAGCGGTCGGCACGAGGCGCAGGGCTACCTCATCAGAAGCCCGTGAAGCCGGCAGCACTCGCTCGTGGGCGTTACCGACGGCGGTCAGGACCAGGACGGCAGCGAATTGATCTGACCGGCTAGCCACGAGGACTGGTTCTGCAGGCTGCCCAGTGCCGTCTCCATGGCGGTGAACTGGCGGGTGAGGGCCGCCTTGCGCGCGACCAGCCGGACGTCCCAGGCCTCGATCTTGTCCTGGATGTCACCCGCCAGGTCGTCGCGGCCCTGGGCGAGCAGGGTGAGCGTGCCGATGGTCGTGTCGGACGCGACCTTGGCGACGTCGAGCAGCCGCTGGGCCACGCCCGGGACGACGTCGTCGGTGTTGCCGCTGACGCCGTCCGGACCCGGTCCGGCGGATCCGCCGGCGCCGAGCCGCTGCGCCAGCGCCGGGTCGTCGGCCAGCGCGGCGCTGAACTTCGCCGCATCGAAGGCGATCGTGCCGTCCTTGTTGAGCTGGATCCCGATCGTCGCGGGCGAACCGTCATCGCCCACGGCGAAAGACACCGCGTCGAGCACCCGGCCGGCCAGCGTGCGCAGGGCGCTGTCGCCCTTGAGGGTCGAGGCGGCGCCGCCATCGGGATCGGTGTTGGCCCTGATCCCGCTCAACGCATAGTTGGCGGCGTCGACCATCGCCTGCATCTTCGTTGCGACCGCAGCGGGGTCGGCGTCCACCTCCACGGTGACGCCGGTCTCGGGCTTGCTGACGGTGATCGTCACCCCGCTCATCAGGTCGGCGAAGGTGTTCGTCGAGGAGGTCACGTCGTAGGCGCCGGTGCCGCTACCTACGGTGAGCTTGGCGTCGACCCCCTGGGTGGCGACGGCGAAGGTGCTGGCGTCGCCCAGGTCGAAGGAGGCCGCCGCACCGGAGGTCTTCGAGGTCACCTGCAGCCGGTACTGCCCGTCGGCGACCTTGACCGCGGTGGCGCTGAGCCCGAACTCGCTGTCGTTGATGGCCTTCACCGCGTCGGCGAGGGTGCCGTCCCCGCCGACGGTGATCGTGCCCTTCACGGTGCCGTCGGCGGCCCGTACCTCGATCGGCGAGGTCATCCCGTAGGGGTCGGTGGTCGCCGTCCAGTTGATGCCGCTCACCACCGAGTGGGCGGCGGCGGTGTTCTTCACGTCGAAGGTCAGCGACCCGGCGGGGGCGCCCGCGGTGGCGGTCGCGGCGACGCTGGTCGCGCTGCTGGTGGCCTTCACCGCCGTCCAGGTCTCCGGCTTGAGCATGGTCTCCGCGGCGGCGCGCAGGGCGTCGAACCGGGTGTTGACCGACCGGTACGCCGCGGCCGTGGCCGTGGCGATCGATAGCCGGGTCTTCAGCGCTGCCTGCGGGACGGCCTCGGCCTGGAGGAGCTGGGTGATCAGAGTGTTCGTGTCGAGCCCGGAAATCAGGCCGCCGATGCTCATCGTCATGTTCTCGTCCCCTGCGCAGGTGGTCGTAAAGATCCACTTTCGGTGGAGGCGCCCCGAACGATCAGGTTCCTCACCGGGGACATCGGGCCGGACGCCGCCGAGGGCGAGCTTTTTCCCGGGTTCCCACCCCAAAGAAGGACGTCCCGGCCGGACGCAACCCGATGAACGCACTCGGTGCGCTCACATGAGCCCACTGGCGCTCATGGACTACGGGGAGGGGCCTCTTCTCGGTTCCTGGTGAACGGCAGAAGCGTTGAGCCGAGAGCTTGCTGGCTGTCGCAGTCGGGGCAGGGCATGTGGTGGTGGTCCCGCTCGGCGGCGGTGACGCAGCCGGCTGCTGGATGCCGCTCGGCCGCAACCGGACCACAGCCCCGTCCCGCGACAGCTCGCTGTCCCTCCCGCAGCCGAGGCCGTAGTCGATCTGCTGCCCGTTCGCATTGATCAGCGCCCTGAGCGTCCCGGGCTCGAGCTGGCGAACGCGATGTTCGACTACCTCGAGATCTTCCACAGCCGCCGCCACCACTCCGCCCTCGCTGGCTCACACCCATAGAGTTCGAGAACCGGACATCGATCACTGGGGCATGAAGTCCAGCAATGCGACTCCACGGAACGCAGGGCACACCAGAGTCTCCGAACTCGCCGGGGCGGTTCAGTCGGGCCGGGAGGCGCGGTCCCGGAGCATGTCGACGCACCAGGACGGTAGGACGAGCATTCGCAGTCCGGTGTCGGTCTTGGTGCTCTTGCGGACCAGTCCTTGGCTGGCCACCCGGACGACCGCGGCCCGCACCTCGACCGTGCCGGCGTTCAGGTTCACCGCAGCCCACGTCAGCCCGGCGGCCTCGCCGATGCGCATCCCGGTACCCATCATCAGGCTGACGAAGTCGGGCAGGTCGCGGGCGATGGCCTGCTCGTCGTAGGCCAGGGCCGCCCGGAGCTGCCGTAGTTGCGGCACCGTCAGCGCGCGCGGCGCGTTCTTCACCTGCGCGCTGAGTGCGCCCACGTCACGCAGCGGGTTGCGGTCGAGCGCGTCGTGGCGGGAGGCCATCGCACACATCCCGACAGCACCGAGCGGGTCATCTTGGCCGTCGCCAAGCCGTGCTGCTCGATGATCAGCCGAAGTGCCGGTCCAGAATCCCGATGCTCAGCTCACCAATCCGCAGCTGCCCGAGACCGGGGAGAATCTGCCGGTCGAGGCGGGCGCGGTAGGCCTGCATCGTGGTGGGGGACAGGTCGGTCAGGGCGGCGTACCAGGCCTCGGCGAGCGCGGACAGCCGGGTGTCGGCGGTGAGCTGCTGGTCGGCCTGGGTGCGGGCGCGGTCCCGCACGGCGAGCTTGAGTGCCCGTTCGGCGGCGGCTCTGGTCTTCCCCCACCGTTCCACCGCGCGCGTCCGGCCGTCGTAGTCGCGGGCGAGCGTGCGGGCGCGGTAGCCGCTGCCGATCTGGTAACAGCGGATAGCGCGATGGGTGCCCAGCGGCGGAGGACGGCCCACGGCCCACGGCCCAGTTTACCGCCAGAAAATCCACGGGCGGTAGCGGTATCCGCAGGCACGCTGCGGTACCAGGGGCGCATGGGCCTCGGCGAACTGACTGCTCGGTAGCGTCAGGCAGCGTTGAAGTTCGCTGTCGCGATCTTGAAGGCGATGGCGCTGGGTGGGCTGACAGTCTGGCGCAGGGTCGTCCAGGCCGGGTGGTTGGTCATCCGGGCGAGCTTGATGGTGATGAGGTCGCGCAGGCCCTCGGTGGACCAGCGGCTGCCGCCGATGTCGGTGCGGGCGTTGAGTTCACGCATGACGCGCTCGAGCACGCCGGATCCGAGTTCGGGTCCGCCGAGGTGGGCCAGGCGGCGGCGAACGTCGGGGCGCAGGCAGGTGAAGACCTGATCGCGGGCGCCGGCCAGCAACTCCCGCGCGGCGTGGTGGCCCTCGGCGGTGACGGTGGCGGCGAAGGCGTCGTAGGCATCCAGCGCCTGGGTGTGGGTGAGGCGCTCGCGGGCGACCCGGTGCAGCAGGGCGGTCAGCTCCGCGCGCTTGGCGTTCGCCCACGGGTGCGGTGCCTTGTCGGCATACAGCGCCCAGCGCAGCGCCCGGGGTAGGTGCCACCAGCAGCGCTGGATGGGCACGTCGGGCCAGACGCTCTCGGCGAGCCGGGTGATCGCCAGCTCGCCGTCGACGACCACCACGGCCGGCGGTTCCAGGTCGCGCAGCTGCGCCGTCATCGCCGCCCACGGCTGGTCCAGGGTCAGTCCCAGCAGGGCCGTGGTGGCCTGGCGGCGCCGCCGCGGACCGGTCCGGCCGGTCACCCCCAGGGCGATGTTGCAGGTGACCCCGAGTCGGCGGCGGCCGGCGCGCATCCCGGTGCCGTCGAGGACCACCACGTCGGCACGGCCGGGAGCGTGCGGTGAGTCGGCGCAGCCGATGCCGTCGAGCAGCGGCGCCAGGTCAGCGACCGCCGAGTGCGCCCGCCCGGCCGAGCCGGGCACGCCGAAGGCGGCGGCCGTCGCCCCGGCCCGGGCGAAGGACATCTGGGTGGCCAGCTCGGCCAGCTCCACCATCAGCCGGTCGGTGCGTCGCTTTCCGGACAGATCCAGCATCAGCAGCAGGGGCGCGAACACCCGCCCACAGGACCGGCAGCCGACGTTGGCCAGCTGGATGCGCACGATCCCGGCGGCGGTGTCGAACCGGCGCGGGCGGGTGCGCTTGCCCTTGCGGGCGAAGTCGCTCATCACCCCGCATCCCGGGCAGCCGAAAGGTGCCGGCAGGTCCCGCACCGGCAGCCACTTCGGCCCGCAGACCCGGTCGATCAGCTTGTCCTGCAGATCCTCCAACGCCGCGGCCAGCGCGGCCGCGGGCAACTCCTCGCGCATCGCCACCGCCCACGCCTCCAGCTGCGACCAGGTCAGCGACTCGTCGAGCTCGGGCAGCTCGGCGGTCAGGGCGAGAGTAGTGAGCGACACCGATGACTCCTCGGAACGAGAGGCCATCACCTCAAGTCAAGATCCGAGAAGTTCAACGATGTTCCGTGCTACCGACTGCTCATAAGGCTGTAAGGGTGCAGCCGGGTCGGCAGCGGTCAAACCCGACCTGACAACTGTGCGGTTAGGGGTTCCAAGTCCCCTGGTCAGCTCAAAACCCCAGGTTATACGGGTGTGGTCTCCATCCCAGTGTCGCGATACCGCATTACCCCCAGCTTATTACCGTTTTTGCAGTTTCAGGGTAGGAGTCGGCTGGCCGTCAACCAGCGCCAGCCGGTCAGAGGTCGGGACGCTCAGGGCTAGAGCACCATGTCCGTCTGCCGATCGGGCGCATCTGCTGGCGCCGCGCGCTCGGCCAGCCGGTGCTGGCGGCCGCCGTCCGGCGTACCGAGTTGACGTCCCGTCAGGCCGACGACGTCGCCGACGACCCACACCGCCGGTGGGCGGATGCCCTCGTCGGCCATCGTCCGGGGCAGATCTGCGAGCGTCGTTCGGATCGTGCGCTGCGTGGCCGTCGAGCCGTTGCTGACGACGGCAGTCGGAGTCTCCGGCGCGCGGCCGTGCTCGATCAGGGCGGCAGCGATGGCCGGCGCGGTGACCACCCCCATGAGGACGACGACGGTCCCGCGCAGCCGCCCTATCGACGCCCAGTCGACCAGTGAGTCGGGGTGTCCGGGCGGGAGGTGCCCGGAGACGACAACGAACTCGTGGGTCATGCCCCGGTGGGTGACCGGGATGCCGGCCAGGGCGGGGACGGCGATCGCGCTGGTCACGCCGGGCACGACCTCGACCGGCACGTCGGCGGCGAGGCACGCCTGGAACTCCTCCATCCCGCGGCCGAAGACGAACGGGTCGCCGCCCTTGAGGCGCACCACCCGCCGGCCGGCGAGGGCGTGCTCGACCAGCAGCGCATTGATCTGTTCCTGTGCCATGGACCGTCCGCGCGGCAGCTTCGAGGCGTCGATGACCTCGACCTCGGATGACAGCGACGCCAGCAGCGACTGCGGCGCCAGGTGGTCAGCGAGGACGACGTCGGCCTGCGCCAGCGCCTGGTGTCCCCGCACGGTGATGAGCCCCGGATCGCCCGGTCCGCCGCCGACGAGCGTCACGCATCCAGTGCCCGTGCCGACCGGCGAGCGGGCCCCGTCGGCGATGCTCCCGTCGGTCAGACCCGCCAGGACGGCGTCAAGCACCACTGCGGCGCGCTCCGGCCGTGCGTTCTCGTGCACCCCGACCACCAGGTCGCCCAGCCGCCCGACGGCGGGCGTCCACGCGCTGGAGGCTGCGTGGTCGTCGACACTGGTACAGAAGATGCGTCTCCGTTCGGCCTCCTCGGACACCGCCGTGTTCACGCCGGAGTCGTCGGTCGCCGCCACCGCGAACCAGGCACCGTCGAGATCGCCGGGCTCGTACCGGCGGCCCTGCCACGTCAGCGACCCCGGCGCGGCCAGCGCCTCCAGCGCCGGGGTCACCTGCGGGCTCACGACGGTGACGACAGCACCGGCCGCCATCAGGCCGGCCACCTGCCGGTGGGCGGATTGGCCGCCGCCGACCACGACCACCGTCCGTCCGTGCAGCCGCAGACCGACGGGATGGACCACTTCGGAACCGGCGCCGCGGGACGTCCCGGTCATCCGCTCTTCTCGGTGACGCCGGCGGAGTCGAACGTCGCGACGTCGCGCAGCGCGCGGGCCGCGCCGGTCACCAGGGGCAACGCCAGGAGGGCACCGGTTCCCTCCCCGAGACGCAGATCAAGCCCGAGCAGGGGGCGCAGTCCGAGGTGGGCCAACGCGATGCGGTGTCCCGGCTCGGCCGACACGTGCCCGGCCACCGTGTAGTCCAGCGCCGCGGGACACAGCGCCGCGGCCACGAGCGCCGCGGACCCTGCGATCACGCCGTCGAGCAGCACGGGGGTTCGATGGGCGGCCGCCCCGAGGATGAACCCGGCCAGGGCGGCATGCTCCAGACCGCCGACCTCGGCGAGGACGGCCAGTGCCGCCTGCGGGGTCGATGGCTGCTCCGTCACCCGGGCGGCGGCGCGTCCGACGACCGCGACCTTCCGGGCCAGCGTCGGATCATCGACGCCCGTCCCGCGACCGGTGGCCGACGCAGGCGACGTCCCGGTGAACGCGCAGACGAGTGCCGCCGACGCTGTCGTGTTGGCGATCCCCATGTCACCGGTGATGAGCGACCCCGAGTCAGGGGCCAGCGACGTGGCCACCTCGATGCCCACCTCGACTGCCCGGCGCGCCTCGTCGAGGGTCATCGCCGGTCCCACTGCGAGGTCGGCGGTACCTGGTCGGACCTTGCGGTCCAGCAGTCCGTCGGCGGGGTCGAGCGGGCCGGCGACGCCCACGTCGACCACGACCACCGTGGCGCCGACCTCCGCGGCGAAGGCGTTCACCACCGCTCCACCGGCGAGGAAGTTGGCCACCATCTGCCCGGTCACCTCCTGCGGCCACGGCGTGACGCCCTGGGCGTGCACCCCGTGGTCTCCGGCGAAGACGGCGACCGTCGCCGGTGTGAGCAGCGGAGCCGGGCAACTGCCGGCGATCCCGGCGAGTTGCGCGGCGACGTCCTCCAGTACGCCGAGCGAACCCGGCGGCTTCGTCATCTGGTCCAGCCGCTCGCGGGCAGCCCGCTCGGCCGCGGCGTCCCGAGGGACGACGGCGGCGATCGTGGCGCCCAGAAGGGTGTCGGCGAACGGCGTCGGGACGGTGCTCAACGGATCTCCTCGGGAATGCGGTGTGTGGTCATGACCTCGGCCAGGGCGGCCGCGAACCCGCGCGAGGTCGCCGGATCCCGGACGGCGACCCGGAGGTGGTCCGCGGTGAGCCCTGGAAAGGTGTCGCCGCGGCGCACCGCCCAGCCCCGGTGTCGCAGCGTCTGCCGCACGCGCGCACCGTCGGGGACGAGCAGGAGGACGAAGGACGAGCGCGGCCGGCCCTCCACCACCACCCAGCCCGGGAGCGCCTCCAGGAGGGCAGCCCGCCGGCCGGTCAGCTCACGGGCGGCCGCCTCGGCCTCCGCGCGGGCAGCCGGCGTGGTGCAGGCGGTCAGTGCGGCCAGCGCCGGCGTGGAGACCGGCCAGTGCGGCTGGTGTGCCGCGAGCGCGGCGACGAGGTCGGCCGATCCGAGGGCGTAGCCCACCCGTATGCCGGCCAGACCCCAGGTTTTCGTCAGGCTGCGCACCACGAGCAGGCCCGGCACGTCCCTGCGGCCGGCCAGGGACTCCGGCTCGCCCGGGACGGTGTCGGCGAACGCCTCGTCGACGACCAGCACGCGGCCGGGGCGGGCGAGCGCCACGAGGTCGGCCGCGGGGTGGAGCACCGACGTCGGGTTGGTGGGGTTGCCGAGGACGACGAGGTCGGCGTCCTCCGGCACGGCCATCGGGTCCAGCCGATAGCCGTCCTCGGCGCGGAGGAGCAGTCGGGACACCGGATGGCCGGCCGAGCGCAGGGCCAGTTCCGGTTCGGTGAACGACGGGTGGACGAGCACCGACCGGCGCGGGCGCAGCGCCCGGGCGAGCAGCACGAACGTCTCCGCGGCGCCGGCCGTGAGCAGCACCTCGGCGGGGTCCCGGCTGTGCGCGGCCGCGACGGCGGCGCGGGCCGGACCGGCGTCGGGATAGCCGGCGCTGGCATCCAGTGCCTCGTGCAGCACGGTTCGCAGCCAGGGCGGTGGCGTCCCGGCCCGCACGTTGACCGCCAGGTCGATCAGCCCGGGGGCGAGGTCGGCGTCCCCGTGGTGACGAAGCTCGTGACGGGAGGGATCGGTCATGCCGACACCGCCACGGTGACCCGGCCGACCACCGTCTTGCCCACCACCAGCGTCCCGCCGCCCACCAGCGCCGCGGCCTCGGCCACCGACGGGGTGCCCACCAGCTCCGCCACCCGGTCGGAGGGGGAGGGCGCCGGGACCTGCGCCAGCTCGGCCGCGGCGTACCCGGTCAACGGCCAGCCGCGCCGGGCGGCCGCTGTGGCGATCCCAAGCTCGGCGGCCCGGACATCGAGCGTGGCCAGCCGCACCCCGGCGGCCCCGGGCGGCAGAACGGCGTCGACGGCCGCCAGCACCTCCTCGGCGGTCACACCCGGGACGGCGCCGACCCCGACCGTAGTCACTGCGCCGCCCCCAGGCGTTCCGCCGGCAGTCCAACGGCGCCGGCCGGCGCGCACGCGGCGACGAACCGCTCGGCCATCGCCGGGCTGCCCGCCCAGTTCAGGTGCAGGTAGGAGGCGTGCACGCTGCCGTGCACGAACCCCTCCGGTGCGGTAGGGGACCACTGCCATGCGGGGGAGGATCCGGCCGCCGGGTCGGCGTGGGTGCGGTGGAACTCGTGGCCGCGCACCCGCGTCCCCGCGGCCGCGAGCACCGAGTCCACCGGGGCCACCGCCGCGCGGTAGCCCAGGACCAGCCGCTGCGACATCGCCGTCGCGACGTCCAGGACGCCGCTCATGGGGACGCCGTCGAGCTCGCGGGCGAGGTAGAGCAGTCCTGCGCACTCCGCGGCGATCGGTGCGCCGCGCCCGGCCAGGGCGGCGACGTCGGCGCGCAGCGTCTCGTTGGCCGACAGCTCCGCCGCGTAGACCTCGGGGAAGCCGCCGCCGATCACCAGTCCGGTGACGCCCGCGGGTAGCGCCTCGTCGCGCAGCGGGTCGACCGGAACGACCTCGGCCCCGGCGGCGGTCAAGAGCTCGGCGTTCTCCGCGTACCCGAAGGTGAATGCCAGGCCACCCGCTATGGCGATCCGCGGCCGCCCGGGCACCGCCGCGACCTCGGCGGCCGGGTCCCACGCGTCGGCGTCCAACGGGGGAGCGGTGCGGGCCAGCGTGAGCACGGCGTCGAGGTCCACGGCGTCGGCGACGACCTCACCGAGCCGGCGCACCGTGATGAGAGCCTCGGCGGACCGCTCGGCGGCCGGCACCAGGCCGAGGTGCCGGGACGGGGTGTGCAGCAGGTCCAGCCGCCGGACCGCACCGACCACGGGCACGCCGGCCGCGCCGAGGGCCTCTCGCAGGATGGCCTCGTGCCGGTCGCTGCCCACCCGGTTGAGGATCACGCCGCCCAAGCGAACGGCGGGGTCGAAGGTCGCGAAACCGTGCACCACGGCGGCGACGCTGCGGGCCTGCGCGGAGGCGTCGACGACCAGCACGACGGGGGCGCGCAGCAGTTTCGCGACGTGCGCCGTCGAGGCGAAGCCGGGTTCGACGGAGGGATGGGTCGCCCCGTCGAACAGGCCCATGACCCCTTCGACGACGGCGAGGTCGGCCGGCCATGGATGCGTGGCTCCGCGCAGGAACAGCGGCGCGATCCGGTCCTCACCGACCAGCCAGGGATCGAGGTTGCGGCCCGGACGCCCCGCGGCGAGACCGTGGTAGCCGGGATCGATGTAGTCGGGGCCGACCTTGTGCGGGGAGACGGTGAGGCCCCGGGCGGTGAACGCCGCGATCAGCCCGGTGGCGATCGACGTCTTGCCGGCGTCGCTGCTCGGCGCGGCCAGCACCAGCCGTGGCATCACCCGCCCGCCCGAGGTCACCATTCGATTCCCCGCTGGCCCTTCTGGCCGGCGTCCATCGGGTGCTTGAGCTTGGTCATCTCCACGACGAGGTCGGCGGCCTCGATCAGCTTCGGGTGCGCGTCGCGCCCGGTGACGACGACGTGCTGGTTGCCGGGCCGCTTCACCAGGATCTCGACCACCTCGTCGACGTCCACCCAGCCCCATTTCATGGGGTAGGTGAACTCGTCGAGGACGTAGAAGCGGTGCGCCTCGGCGGCGAGGTCGCGCTTGATCTGCGCCCAGCCCTCGGCCGCATCGGCGGCGTGGTCGGTCTCGGTGCCCTGCCGGCGCGACCAGCTCCAGCCACTGCCCATCTTGTGCCAGACGACGGGGCCGCCTTCACCGGTCGTCTCGTGCAGCCGGCCCAGCGCGCTGAGCGCGTTCTCTTCGCCGATCTTCCACTTGGCGCTCTTGACGAACTGGTAGACTGCGATCGGCCAGCCCTGGTTCCAGGCGCGTAAGGCCATGCCGAACGCCGCGGTGGACTTGCCCTTCATCTCGCCGGTGTGGACTGCCAGCAGCGGCCGGTTGCGCCGCTGCCGGGTGCTCAGCCCATCCTCGGGTACGACCTCGACCTTGCCCTGGGGCATCTCAGGCAGCCTTCCGTGGAGCGATCTGATGGGCCTGGCGGACCGTCGCTGCGAGCGAGTCGGCTGCCAGCTCCTCCAGGTGGAGGGTCTGGGCTCCGAGGTGGGCACCCAGGGTTCTGGCCAGTCCGAGCCGGACCGGCCCGGACTCGCAGTCGACGACGACGCCCGCTGTTCCCGCCGTCGCCAGCAGGCCGGCCGCGGCGTGGGCGTCGGCGAGGTGGCTGCCGCCGCGCGCCCCGGTGGCCCGGCCGTCGGTGACGACGACCAGCAATGGGCGGCGCTGCGGATCGCGCACACGCTCGACCCGCAGCAGTTCGTGCGCGCGCAGGAGTCCGGCGGCGAGCGGGGTGCGGCCGCCGGTGGGTAGGTCGGTGAGCCGGGCCGCGGCGGCCTCCACCGACCATGTCGGCGGCAGCGCGACCTCGGCGTTCGAGCCCCGGAACGTGATCAGGCCGACCTTGTCGCGGCGCTGGTAGGCGTCCAGCAGCAGTGACAGAACCGCGCCCTTGACCGCGCCCATCCGCGCCCGGGAGCTCATGGAGCCGCTCGCGTCGACGACGAACAGGACCAGGTTGCCCTCACGGCCCTCGAGCGTGGACTGGCGCAGGTCCTCCCGCTGGATCCGCAGACCGGGGCCGCGCCGGCCGCGGGCGACCTGGTGCGGCGCGGCCGCGAGCACGGTGCCGATCAGGTGCAGCCGGGTGACGCTGCCCTGGGGGGGCTTCGACCCCACGACGCGCCCGCGCTCCGACCGCGCACGCGACCGCCGCCCGGCCGCGCCCGCGCCGATGCCCGGCACCTCCAGCCGTCGGGTGCGGAACGGGTCGGACGGCGCGACCGCTGCGCGCTCGGGTGCCGGCGCGGCGTCGGCCCGCTCGCCGCCCTCCCCGCGGGGCGCCGTCGTCGGATCGCTCTGGCCGGAGACAGGCGCGTCGGCGGAAGGGCCGACAGGGCCATCGTGGCCGTCGGGATCGTCGCCGGGCGGCGGGCCGCCCCCGGACGGGCCGCCGTCGCTGGGACCGCTGTCATCGGGGTCACCGCCTTCCGGGTCGCCGTCGTCGGGACGGGCGTCGGAGAGGGCCTGCTCCAGGGTCTCGTCGTCCAGACCGGGCGCGTCGAACGGGTTCCGCCGCCTGCGGTGCGGCAGCGCCAGCCGCGCCGCGACCCGCACGTCCTCCTCGTCAACCGCTTCGCGGCCGCACCAGGCAGCGTGCGCGATGGCCGCGCGGGCGGTGACGATGTCGGCGCGCAGACCGTCCACGTCGAAAGCCGCGCAGACCGCGGTCACCTGGCGCAGTGAGTCGTCGGAGAGGACGACGTGCGGCAGGCGGGCCCGGGCGTCGGCGATCCGGGCGGCAAGCGAAACCTCCTCGTCGGCCCACGAAGCAGCGAACCGGGCGGGGTCGGCGTCGTAGGCGAACCGGCGGCGCACCACCTCGGCGCGCTGTGCGGGGTCCCTGGGGGCGGCCACCTCCACGGTCAGCCCGAACCGGTCGAGCAGCTGGGGGCGGAGTTCGCCCTCCTCGGGGTTCATCGTCCCGACGAGGAGGAACCGGGCCGCGTGCCGCACCGATACGCCCTCGCGCTCCACGTAGGCGGTGCCCAGCGCGGCGGCGTCCAGGAGGAGGTCGACCAGGTGGTCGTGCAGCAGGTTGACCTCGTCGACGTAGAGGACGCCGCGGTTGGCCGCTGCGAGCAGGCCCGGCTCGAAGGCCTTGACCCCCTCGGTCAGTGCGCGCTCGAGGTCCAGGGACCCGACGACCCGGTCCTCGGAGGCACCCACGGGCAGTTCCACCAGACGGGCCGGGCGGGTCTGGCCGGGCGCCGGAAGGTCACGGGGAGTGGCGGAGTGCGGACCGTCCGGGCAGCCGGGGTCCGGCGCGGCGGGCTCGCAGGCGAAGCGGCAGCCTGGAACGACGTCGACGGGCGGCAGGACGGCGGCCAGGGCGCGGACCGTCGTGGACTTGGCGGTGCCCTTCTCGCCGCGGACGAGCACACCGCCGATGGCGGGTGAGACGGCGTTGAGCAACAGCGCCAGCCGCATGTCGTCCATGCCGACGACGGCGCCGAAGGGGTAGGTCACGCGGGTCGACCGCGCATAGGACGCGTCCTCTCCCCGGGTGTCCACGCCCGGAGGTGGCAGGGACGACGGCGAGAGTCTCCTGGCTCCCGGATCGACGCCCGTTCCCGACCTTCCCGCCTCGGAGGGGAGAACCCCTCTGGTGCAGTGGCCGTGCTTGGGGGCGGACTCCCCGGTCACAGTGGCGGGACCGCGCCCGGAATCTCACCGGGCTTCCTCCACTGCCGTCGCGTGTGGCCCGGCTATCAGACCATGTCCGCGTCGTCGCCCGACACCCGCCCGTCGACCACCGGCGGGTCAGGCCCCGGGCGGGAGCATCGGCAGGCCCGCCGGCGGGCCGGACTCGATCAGCCGCCACAGGGCATCGGTGTCGGCGTGTTCGGCGACGAGGTTTCCGAGCCGGTCGAGGCGCTCCTCCCGGACGGCGGCGAAGCTCGTGTCCGGCGCCGCCACGAAGCGCCGGCCGGTGGTCCGGGCGACCTCGGTGAGGAAGGCGCGACGGAAACCGTCGTTCTCGAGCGCCCCGTGCCAGGTCGTCCCCCAAACGGAGCCCGAGGCTGCGCCGTCGAGGAACGGTTCCGCCGCGTCGTCGACGGTGACGACCCCGTGGTGGATCTCGTAGCCGTGCACCTGCTCGCCGAGGGCCCGTCCGACCGGCCGGCCGAGCGTCTTCTCGCGGGCGAAGTGGACATCGGCCGGCAGGAGCCCCAGGCCGGGCACGGTGCCCGCCCGGGACTCCACCTCGTCGCGAATGGTCCGGGCCAGCATCTGATAGCCCCCGCAGATGCCCAGGACCGGCGCCCCGGCGGCCGCGCGCCGTAGGACCGCGTCGGCCAGACCGGTCTCCCGGAGCCACGCCAGGTCCGTGACGGTGGAGCGGGTGCCCGGCAGGATCACCAGATCGGCGTCGGCGATCTCCTCCGGGCGGGTGGCGTACCGGACGAGCACACCGGGCTCGGCGGCGAGGGCGTCGAGGTCGGTGAAGTTCGACAGTCGCGGGAACCGGGCCACCGAGATCCGCAGCACGTCCTCCCCGTGCGCGGGTGGCCCGGCGGTGCCGGTGGCGGGCAGGCCCAGGGAGTCCTCGACGTCGAGGTGCAGGCCGGCCAGGCACGGCAGCACGCCCAGTGTCGGCCGCCCGGTCAGTCGGGCCAGCTCCTCCAGGCCGGGTGTGAGCAGCCCGACGTCGCCGCGGAACTTGTTGACCAGGAACCCGGCCACCAGCCGCTGATCTTCCGGCGGCATCAGGGCCACGGTGCCGTACAGGGCGGGAAAGATCCCGCCGCGGTCGATGTCCCCGACCACGACCACGGGCAGGTCCGCCGCCCGGGCCAGCCCCATGTTGGCGATGTCGTCGGCCCGCAGGTTGATCTCGGTGGGTGATCCGGCGCCCTCGCAGATGACGACGTCGAAGCGGGCCCGGAGGTCGGCCAGGCAGTGCAGCACCTGCTCGAGAAGCGCGCCCTTCATCGGCCGGTAGGACCGGGCGGTGACGTCGGCGACCACCCGGCCCAGCACGACCACCTGGCTGCTGTTGTCGCCGCCGGGCTTCAGCAGCACCGGGTTCATCGCCGCCTCGGGCTCGACGCGGGCGGCCGCCGCCTGCATGACCTGGGCGCGGCCGATCTCCGCGCCGTCGGCGGTGACCATCGAGTTGTTGCTCATGTTCTGCGCCTTGAACGGAGCTACCGAGACCCCCTGGCGGACCAGCCAGCGGCAGATCCCGGCGGTGACGACGGACTTGCCGGCGTCCGACGTCGTGCCCGCGACGAGCAGCGCCCCGCTCATGCCCGCCGCCCGGCCAGGCGGGCGAGGACGGCGAGGGCCGCGGCGGAGAGCCACACCGCTCGGGAGAGCCGGACGGCGCGGAGGATGTCCGGGCCCGCCGGCGGGAGGCCGCTCCCGAGGGAGGGCCGGTCCTCGACCCGGCCGCCGTAGACGTTCCGCCCCCCCAGGCGCAGTCCCAGGGCGCCGGCGAGCGCGGCCTCGCACCGGCCGGAGTTGGGGCTGGGGTGCGCGGCGCCGTCCCGCATCCAGGCGCGCCGGGCGCCGGCGGCCGAGCCGCCGACCGCGGGCGCGCACGCCACGGTCAGCGCGGCGGTGATCCGGGCGGGCAGCCAGTTGGCGACGTCGTCGAGCCGGGCGGCCGCCCAGCCGAAGCGGGCGTAGCGGGGCGACCGGTGCCCGACCATCGCATCGAGGGTGTTGACCGCCCGGTAGCCGAGGAGTCCCGGGATGCCGGCGACCGCGCCCCAGAACAGCGGGGCGACGGCCGCGTCGGCGGTGTTCTCCGCGACCGACTCCACGGTGGCCCGGGCAAGTTCGGGCTCGCCGAGACCGCTCGGGTCGCGCCCGGCCAGCGAGGGCAGGACGGCGCGGGCGGCGAGGACGTCGCCGCTGTCCAGCGCGCGGTGCGTCGCCACCGCGGTCCGGCCGAGCGACGTGCCGCCCAGCACGGTCCACGCGGCCGCCGCGGTGACGAGGACGCGCGCCAGCGGCAGCCGTCGGGTGCACAGGTCCAGTGCGGCGCCGAGGGTGATCGCCGCCCCTGTCAGAGCCAGCGCGTACCAGGTGCCCACCGGGCGGGAGTCGCGCCAGACCCGGCTCTCGAGCGCGGTGGCGATGGCGCCGAACCCGGCTACCGGATGACGTCTCCCGGGATCGGTCAGCAGCAGGTCCGCGGCCACCCCGAGGGCCAGCCCGGTCGCGGTCGAGGAACGTCGCGCCAGAGCCATCACGCCGGTCATCGTGTCAAGCCCCGAGAAACGCCCGTCCCTAGGATCGGCGGACATGCGCCCGCTTCCCCGTCTGGACGGCCACCCGCCCGTCGTGGTGGTCGGCATCGGTGCCGACGGCTGGGCCGGGTTGGCGCCGGCCTCGTGCGCGGAGATCGAGCGGGCCGAGGTGGCGGTGGGCAGTGCGCGCCAGCTGGCGCTGGTGCCCGCGTCGGTCCCGGTCGAGCGGGTGCCCTGGCCGTCCCCGATGCTCGAGGCGCTGGCGGGTCTGGTCGAGCGCCACGCCGGCCGCGCGCTCGTCGTCCTCGCCAGCGGCGACCCGATGCTGTCGGGCGTCGGCACGACGCTGACCCGCCTGCTCGGTGCCGACCGCGTGCGGGTGCTCCCCGCGCCGTCGTCGGTGTCGCTGGCCTGCGCGCGGCTGGGGTGGGCGGTCGAGGAGACTCAGGTCGTCAGCCTGGTGGGCCGTGCCCTGGAGCTGCTGCACCCGCACGTGCAGCCCGGCAGGCGGCTGCTGGTGCTCGGTTCCGACGGCGACACCCCGGCGCAGGTGGCCGCGCTGCTGACGGCCCGCGGCTACGGGCAGAGCCGGGTCACCGTTCTCGGCGGGCTGGGCGGGCCCGACGAGTCCACTCACTCGGGCACCGCGGCGGCCTGGGACGGGCCGGGGCCCGCGCTGGCGATCACGGCCCTCGAGTGCCGGGCCGACCCCGGCACCGTCCCTCTGCCCACCACCCCCGGGCTGCCCGACGAGGTCTACGAGTCCGACGGGCAGCTCACCAGGTCCGAGGTGCGGGTGGTCGCCCTCGCCCGGCTGGCGCCCATCCCGGGCCAGGTCCTGTGGGACGTCGGCGCGGGCTCGGGGTCGATCGGCGTCGAGTGGATGCGGGCCCATCCGACGTGCCGCGCCGTGGCGATCGAGGCCTCGGCCGAGCGCGCCGGGCGGATCGGGCGCAACGCCGCGAGCCTCGGCGTCCCCGCGCTGCGCGTGGTCCAGGGGCGGGCCCCGGAGGTGCTGTTCGGGCTGCCCGACCCTGATGCGGTCTTCATCGGCGGCGGGCTCACCACACCGGGCCTGTTCGAGGCCTGCTGGGTGGCCCTCCCGGCCGGGGGGCGGCTGGTCGCCAACGCGGTGACCGTGGAGAGCGAGGCGGTGTTGGCCGGCTGGTTCGCCCGCGTGGGTGGGGACCTCGTACGGATCGGCCTGCAACGAGCCGAGCCGGTCGGCCGGTTCACCGGCTGGAAGCCCGCGATGCCCGTGACGATCTGGTCGGTGATCAAGCCGTGACGGTGCACTTCATCGGTGCGGGGCCGGGCGCGGCCGATCTGATCACCGTGCGGGCCGCCAGGATCATCGCCGCCTCACCGGTCTGCCTGTACGCCGGAGCGCTGGTGCCCCGGGAGCTGCTGGACACCGCACCCGCCGGAGCCCGGCTGGTCGACACCGCGGACCTCGACCTCGACCAGATCACCGCCGAGCTCGTCGCCGCCCAGGAAGCCCGGCTGGACGTCGCCCGGCTGCACTCGGGTGACCCGTCGGTCTACAGCGCGATGGCCGAGCAGATGCGCCGGCTCGACGCGGCTGGCGTTCCTTACGACGTCGTCCCGGGCGTGCCGGCTTTCGCCGCCGCGGCCGCCTCCCTGAAGCGGGAGCTGACCGTGCCGGGCGTGGGGCAGACGGTCATCCTGACCCGCACGTCGGCCCGCTCGACGCCGATGCCACCGGGGGAGGACCTCGCCATCCTCGGCGCCTCCCGTGCGACGCTCGTGCTCCACCTGGCCGTGCAGCGGATCGCCGAGCTGGTGCCCGAGCTGATCCCGAACTACGGGGCGGACTGCCCGGTCGCGGTCGTCGCCCGCGCCAGCCGGGACGACGAGCTGATCCTGCGCGGCACCGTGGCCGACATCGCGGCGCAGGTCGAGGCCGCGGGGGTGCGGCGGACGGCGGTGGTGATCGTCGGCGCGGTGCTCGGCGCGGCGGAGTTCCCTGACAGCCACCTCTACTCGACGACGCGTCCCCGGTGAACCACCTACGCGCGGCCGACGATCGAGCCCGCGCGGTCGATCACCACGACGTCGACGACCTCGACCGGAGCGCCCTGGAGCACGCCGAGCGCAGTCTCGCGGGCCCCCGCGGCGACCAGGTCGCCCAGTGGCAGCCCCGCTGCCTGGCACTGCTGCAGCGCATCGAGCGCGGTGTTGGCGCTCCGCACGCCCGCCACGAGCGTCGCCGGCCCGCCGGCACCGGCCACCAGCGACGCGAGGAACTCCGGCGACACCTGCGAGCGGCCCGAGTGCAGGTCGAGGTGGCCGTCGGCGAGCTTGGCGAGCTTCCCGATGCCTCCGGCGATGGTCAGCCGCGGCACGGGATGGCGGCGCAGGTACTTGAGGACGGCGCCGGCGAAGTCGCCCATGTCCAGCAGCGCGTCCTCGGGCAACGCGTAGAGCTCGGCGACCACGCGCTCGCTCGTGCTGCCCGTGCAGCCGGCCACGTGCCGGTGCCCGGCGGCGCGGGCGACGTCGATGCCGCGGCGGATCGAGTCGATCCACGACGAGCAGGAGTAGGGGACGACGACGCCGGTAGTGCCCAGGATCGACAGCCCGCCGAGAATCCCGAGCCGCGGGTTCCACGTCTTCCGGGCCAGCTCCGCACCGTTCTCGACCGAGAGCTCCACGACGACGTCGCCGGTGCCGCCGTGCGCCGCGGCCACGGCGGCCACGTGCTCGCGGATGAACCGCCGTGGCATCGGGTTGATCGCCGGTTCGCCGACGGCCAGCGGCAGCCCCGGCTTCGTCACCGTGCCGACTCCCTCCCCGGCCCGGAACGCGACGCCGCTGCCGGGGGCGCCGTGGGTCACCCGGGCCGACACCAGCGCGCCGTGCGTGACATCCGGGTCGTCGCCGGCGTCCTTGACGATGCCGACGGTGGCCGCGCCGTCCTTGAGCAGCTCGCGGGCCAGCGCGAAGGCCGGGTGCTTGTCGTGGGGGAGGTCGATCTGCACCGGGTCGGGGAACTCCCCGGTGAGCAGCGCGGTGTAGGCGGCGGTCGTGGCGGCGGTCGCGCAGGCTCCCGTCGTCCACCCGTAGCGCAGTCCGGTGCTGCGCTCCCTGCCCGCGTCGGTCACGTGATCAGCATGCACGGGACACGCGCGTGACCGGCCGGGTGCTGATCCTCGGGGGCTCCGGGGAGGCGCGGCGGCTGGCCACGGCGCTGGTTGCCGAGGGTGCCGACGTGCTGAGCTCGCTGGCCGGGAGGGTGGCCGACCCGCTGCTGCCGCCGGGCGAGGTGCGCATCGGCGGGTTCGGCGGCGCGGCCGGGCTGGCCGCCTGGCTGCAGTCGCATCCTGTGCAGTCGATGGTGGACGCGACCCACCCCTTCGCCGCCACGATGACCGCGTCCGCGCTCGCGGCGGCTGACCTCACCGGCGTTCCGTTGCTGCGGCTGCAGCGACCGGGCTGGTTCCCCCAGCCCGGCGACGACTGGCGTTGGGTGGATTCGCTGGCCGAGGCTGCGGTCGCGGTGGCCGGCTTCGGTTCCGTCTTCCTCACCACCGGTCGACTGGGCCTGGCCGCCTTCGCCGGGCTGACCGCCCGGTGCGTGGTCCGGTCGGTCGACCCGCCGTCGCCGCCGCTGCCGGAGCGCACCACCGTGGTACTCGCCCGGGGTCCGTTCACCGTCACCGACGAGCTGGCGCTGATGCGGCAGCACGGCGTCGACGTCGTCGTCACCAAGGACAGCGGCGGTGACATGACTGCGGCGAAGCTCACCGCAGCCCGTGAGCTGGGGCTGCCGGTGGTGCTGGTCCGCCGCCCCCCGGTGCCGCCCGGCGTTCTGACGGTCGCCACCGTGGAGGATGCGCTGACTTGGCTGCGCAACCGGTGAGCCGCCCCGAACTTCGCACCCGATAACGGCTCGCGGCCCGGCGCCGATCGGGGCACGACGTCGCTGCCGTGGCGGACACGTCGGTGGAGGGTAAGCCCGGTCCGGTCGTGAGGATCCACGACCGCGAGGGGCGGACCTGGCGCCATCATTGGGGAATCTTGAAGGATTCTTCGAGCAGAGCTCCGGGATCGGTCCATGATTCAGAAATTCGAACCGGCTCACGTCCGAGGGTCTGGTTCGGGCGGTCGGCAAGACACGAGCACGGGTCTACGTTCCGGCCTTCGACCCGCAAGTGTCATGACGACGCCAGGCCTCACCCTGGATACGTGCGGGGGGAGTAGACCCGCCCGGCTGGACTGACCCGGGTCTGCGAGGAGCCGATCAGCAGCAGGCAGCGCATGTCGACGGTCTCCGGGTCGAGGTCGCCGAGCGAGGTCACGATCAGCTGTTCCTTCGGCCCGCCGACGTCGCGCCCGACCACGACGACCGTGTCGGGCGAGCGGCTCTCGAGGAGGACCTTCTGCGCCTCGCCGAGCTGATGCGGCCGGTGCTTCGACCGCGGGTTGTAGAGGGCGATCACCAGGTCGGCAGCGGCCGCGTGGCGGAGCCGGTCGACGACGACGTCCCACGGCTTGAGGACGTCGGACAGGGACAGCACGCAGAAGTCGTGGCCCAGGGGGGCGCCCACCTTGGCGGCCACGGCCTGCGCGGCCGTCAGCCCGGGCACGATCCGCACCAGGATGCCCGCGAACTCCGGCCGCTCGGCCACCTCGAGGACGGCGGCCGCCATCGCGAAGATCCCCGGGTCCCCGCTGGAGACCACCGCCACGCGCCGTCCCGCCTGCGCGAGCTCCAGCGCGTGCGCCGCGCGGTCGGCCTCGACCCGGTTGTCGCTGGGGAAGCGCTCTTGGCGCGGGTTGACCGCCACCCGGTCCAGGTACGGGCCGTAGCCGATGAGGACGTCGGCGCAGGCGAGGGCGTCGGCGGCCTCGGGCGTCGTCCAGCTGCGCGCGCCAGGGCCCAGCCCGACGACGACGACCTCGCCCACGTGCCCCTCGCCGGCCGCCGGCCGGTAGGGCGCGACAGTCGCGTCGGTCAGCGGGCTCGGCAGCAGGGCGAGCGAGAAGTACGGGACGCTCGCGGGGTCGACGTCGGCCAGGGGCATCGTGCGCTGCCGGTCGGTGCTCGCCCGCTCGACGTAGATGGCCCGGTCCAGGACGCCGGCCCGGTCGAACGCCTCGCGGACCTCCGGAAACGTGCGGCCGAGCTTCAGCACCGCTGCGGAGTCGGTGGTGGCCAGCCACTCGGTGAGCTTGTCCGCGCCAAGGGTGCCCGGCAGCACGGTGAGCACCTCGTCGCGCTCGACCAACGGTCGGCCGACGGCCGCCGCGGCGCCGCTGACGCTGGTCACCCCGGGCACGACCTCGGTCGGGTACCGGCGGGCGAGCCGCTTGTGCATGTGCATGTAGGAGCCGTAGAAGAACGGGTCGCCCTCGGCGAGCACGACCACGGTCCGCCCGGCGTCCAGATGCGCTGCCAGCCGGGCGGCGGCGGTCTCGTAGAACTCGTCGATGGCGCCCTGGTAGCCACCGGGGTGGTCGGTGGTCTCGGTCGTGACCGGGTAGATCAGCAGTTCCTCGATCTGCCCCTCGCGCAGGTAGGGGGCGGCCACGGCGCGAGCCACCGAGCGGCCGTGCTGCGCAGCGTGGAAGGCGACGACGTCCGCGGCGCCGATGAGCCGGGCGGCCTTGACGGTGACCAGCTCGGGATCGCCGGGGCCGAGCCCGACGCCGAAGAGACGCCCGGTCATTCGACGTCGCTCGCGATCGCATTGACCGCGGCCGCGGTGACGGCGCTGCCGCCGCGTCGTCCGCGGACGACCAGGAACTCGAGGTCGGAGGCGGCGAGTGCCTCCTTGGACTCCGCGGCACCGATGAAGCCCACGGGGATGCCGAGAACGGCGGCGGGCCGGGGTGCTCCGGCGGCGACCATCTCAAGCAGGTGGAACAGCGCGGTGGGTGCGTTGCCGATGGCGACGACCGCGCCGTCGAGCCGGTCGCCCCACAGCTCCAGTGCCGCGGCGGTGCGAGTGGTGCCGAGCTCGGCGGCCAGCGCGGGGGTGCGCGGATCGTTCAGGGTGCAGACCACGTCGTTGTCCTTCGGCAGCCGCCGGCGAGTGACCCCGGACGCGACCATCTGCGCATCGCAGAGCACCGGCGCCCCGGCGTCCAGCGCTTCGCGGGCACGCTCGACGACGGCGGGGGAGAAGGCGACGTCGTCGACGAGGTCGACCTGACCGCAGGCGTGGATCATCCGGACCACGACCTGCGCCATGTCGGCCGGGAACCGGCTGAGGTGAGCCTCGCGGCGAATGGTGGCGAACGACTGCCGGTAGATCGCGGCGCCGTCCTTTTCGTACTCGTACATCAGCTCTTCTCGACTCGGTGTACTTCGATCCTGTAGCCGGCGCCTGTCGCGATGACGTCCACGACGGCGCCCCGCGGACGGCCGCAGCGGCGCTCGCACCCCGCCCAGTGCTGCCGTGCGCCGTCCGCGGGGAGGGTTCCGACGGCGACGGCAGCGGCCGCGTCCGTCCGGACGTCGGCCCGGGACTTCGCGCAGCCGGGCAGACCGGCGCAGGCGGTGACCCGTAGCCACGGGCTGCCGCGGTCGACCACCAGCCCCGCGCCGGCGAGCGCGGCGGCCGCCGACGCGTCGGGAAGGTCGGGGAGGACCACGCCGCGCCACGGCGTGACCTGCAGCTCGTTTGCCGTTTCGGCGAGGAGGTCGGACTGATCGGCGGTCAGCCGCCCCAGTGGGACGACGGCGACCAGCGCCGTCCGCCCGTCGTTCTGGGCGAATTCCCCGGCGGGGCCGATGTCCGGGGCCGTGGGGACGCGAACCGGCTCTGTGCGGGAGCCCGGTAGCCGGGCGGCGACCCGCTCGACGCCGTCCGCCAGCTCGGTCAGACGCCAGGCGGTGCCGCCCTGCTCGGCACGCTCGGCGAGGAAGGCGCGCGCCGCGGCGAGGGCCAGGCCGACCGCGTCCTCCGGCGTCGTGCGCAGCCCGGTGTCCGTACCGCCGAGCAGCAGGGCCGCCGAGGCTGGACCGAGGGCGAGCAACCCGACGTCGCCGCCGAGGCCGGCGACGTCGCCGCGACCGTCGTCGAAGGTGGCGAGGAAGCGGCCGGGGAGGTCCGCGAGCGCCGGGTCGGCACACAGCCCGGCATCGAACGCCGCGACCCACCGCCGGACGTCGAGCAGCCCGCCCGCCCGGCCGGTCAGCGTGCTGGCCAGCACGTTGCGCACCCGCTCGTGGGTGGCGCTGGGCAGCAGACCGGCGGCGGCGAGCCGCTCGCCCAACTCCGCCCCCGTGCCCGCTGTCAACCCGCGAAGTTGGACGTTGCCGCGGCTGGTGAGTTCGAGAGTGCCGTCGCCGAATTCCACGGCGGCCCGGGCCAGCACCCGGAACTGCGCTCCCGAGAGTGCTCCACCGGGGACCCGGACCCGGGCCAGCGGGCCGTCGGCCGCGGCATGCGTCTGCACTGCCCCCGGGCAGGCGTCGACCCGGTCGCGGGTAGGGAGGGCTGCGGTCGTTCCGGAAGTCATGGCGCTGGCGAGGCTACTTCCTGCCCTCGGTCCTCTGCCCCGGCGCGGGGCCCGGCACCGAGCGGGAGCCTCGGCCGGTCGAGGAGCGCGGTCGACCCGCGGCCGGTCGAGGAGCGCGGTCGACCCGAGGCCGGTGGAGAGCGCCGGCCGGGGCGGTAGCGTCTGGCTCATCACGGCAGTGCAGCGAGGAAGCCGGTGAAAGCCCGGCGCGGTCCCGCCACTGTGAGCCCGAGAACCGGGCGAGCCAGACACTCCGGCTGCCGTGCCCGACGACCCGGGGCGCGGACCCCGAGTGAGGTAGCGCGTTGAGCGACCAGCCCGAATTCACCATGCTGTCCACCAGCGACACCGATCTGCTCTCGGCCCGGGCCAGCGGCGGGGGCTGGCGGCTCGGCAACCCGGCGCGGCTCGACGAGGCCGGCATCGCCGCACTGGTCGAGGGCAGCGCCCTGGTCGTCGTTCGCATCCTCGGGGTGCGGCGCCAGTACGAGGAGATGCTTGCGCCGTTGGTGGCCGGCGCCGCGCCGGTAGTCATCCTGGGCGGCGAGCAGGTACCCGACGCCGAGCTGATGGAGCTCTCCACCGTGCCGATGGGCGTCGCCACGGAGGCGCACGGCTACCTGGCGCAGGGCGGCCCGGAGAACCTCACCCAGCTGCGCCGCTTCCTCTCCGACACCGTGCTGCTGACCGGTGAGGGCTTCGACCCGCCGACGGTCGCTCCCGACTGGGGCGTGCTGTCCCGGGACGCACGGACGACGAACGGCCCCACGGTCGCCGTCCTGTACTACCGCGCCCATCACCTGGCCGGGAACACCGCGTTCGTCGAGGCGCTATGCGCCGCGATCGAGGACGCCGGCGGTCAGGCGCTGCCCGTCTTCACCGCCAGCCTCCGCACCGTCGACCCGGGTCTGCTCGAGACGCTGCGCGCCGCCGACGCCATGGTGGTCACCGTGCTCGCCGCGGGCGGCTCCCGCCCCGCCGCCGCGCAGGCAGGAGGTGACGACGGCGCCTGGGACGTGGGCGAACTGGCCGCCCTCGACATCCCGGTGATCCAGGGCCTGTGCCTGACCAGCAGCCGCGAGGTCTGGGCCGCGAACGACGACGGGCTGTCCCCGCTCGACGTCGGCAACCAGGTCGCCATCCCCGAGTTCGACGGCCGGCTGATCAGCGTGCCGTTCTCCTTCAAGGAAACCGACGCCGACGGCCTCACCCAGTACGTCGCCGACCCCGAGCGCGCGTCGCGCGTCGCCGGGACTGCCGTCGCGCATGCCCGGCTGCGGCACACCCCGCCGGCTGAGCGCCGGATCGTCGTGATGCTGAGCGCCTACCCGACCAAGCACGCCCGCATCGGCAACGCCGTGGGCCTGGACACCCCGGCGTCGGTCGTCCGGCTGCTGGCCGCGATGGCCGGGCAGGGCTACGACATCGGCCCGTTCGACGGCCCCGACGCGCTGCCCGGAGTCGCCGACCTCGACGGCGACGCGTTGGTGCACGCCCTGATCGCCGCCGGCGGGCAGGACGCCGACTGGCTCACCCTCGAACAGGTCGAGGGCAGCGGGGTCCGCATCCCGGCCGCCGAGTACCGCGCCTTCTTCGAGACCCTGCCGGCCGACCTGCGGGAGGCGATGGAGGAGCACTGGGGCCAGGCGCCCGGCTCGCTGTTCGTCGACGAGACCGACGGCGCGATCGTCTTCGCCGCACTGCGGGCCGGGAACGTCGTGGTGATGGTCCAGCCGCCCCGCGGCTTCGGGGAGAACCCGATCGCGATCTACCACGACCCCGACCTGCCGCCGTCCCACCACTATCTGGCCGCCTACTGGTGGCTGCGGAGCTCCTTCGGGGCGCACGCGATGGTGCACGTGGGCAAGCACGGTAACCTGGAATGGCTGCCCGGCAAGACCGTCGGCATGTCGGCGGCCTGCGGGCCGGACGCCGCGCTCGGCGATCTGCCGCTGGTCTATCCGTTCCTGGTCAACGACCCCGGCGAGGGCACTCAGGCCAAGCGTCGCGCGCACGCCACGCTGGTCGACCACCTGGTACCGCCGATGGCCCGCGCCGACTCCTACGGCGACATCGCCCGGCTGGAGCAGTTGCTCGACGAGCACGCCAACATCGCCGCGATGGACCCGGCGAAGCTGCCCGCCGTCCGCCAGCAGATCTGGACGCTGATCCAGGCCGCCAAGCTCGACCACGACCTGGGGCTGGCCGACCGGCCGCACGACGCCGAGTTCGACGAGCTGATCCTGCACGTGGACGGCTGGCTGTGCGAGATCAAGGACTCGCAGATCCGCGACGGGCTGCACGTGCTGGGCAGCCCGCCGAGCGGTGCGAACCGGGTCGACCTGGTGCTGGCGATGCTGCGCGCCCGGCAGATCTGGGGCGGCGCCGTGGCGCTTCCCGGCCTGCGCGAGGCGCTCGGCCTGACCGAGGACGGCACCGCCGGGCTGCACGCCACCGACGCGGTGGAGGCCCAGGCCGCCGCCCTGGTGGCCGGCATGGAGGAGCGTGGCTGGACGCCCGAGGCCGTGCCGCTCGTCGTCGGCGACGTGCTGGGACGGGACGACGACGCGGTCGCCGCCGTCCTGCGGTTCGCCGTCGACGAGGTGGTGCCCCGGCTGGAGCGCACCACCGACGAGCTGGGCATGACCCTGCACGCCCTGGAGGGCGGATACGTGCCGGCCGGGCCTTCCGGGTCCCCCCTGCGCGGGCTGGTCAACGTGTTGCCGACCGGACGGAACTTCTACTCCGTCGACCCCCGTGCCATCCCCTCCCGGCTGGCCTGGGAGACCGGGCAGGCCATGGCCGAGTCGCTGGTCGAGCGCTACGTCACCGACCACGGGGAGCATCCGCGCTCGGTCGGGCTGTCTGTGTGGGGCACGTCGGCGATGCGCACCTCGGGCGACGACATCGCGGAGGTGCTCGCGCTGCTCGGCGTCCGCCCGGTCTGGGACGACGCGTCCCGCCGGGTGACAGGCCTGGAGCCGATCCCGCTGTCCGAGCTCGGCCGGCCGCGGATCGACGTCACCGTCCGGATCAGCGGCTTCTTCCGCGACGCCTTCCCGCACGTGGTCACCATGTTGGACGACGCGGTGACCCTGGTGGCCGCGCTCCCCGAGTCCGACGACGAGAACTTCGTCAAGGCACATGTCGACGCGGACGAGGCGACGCACGGCGACCGGCGGCGGGCCACCACCCGGGTGTTCGGCTCCAAGCCGGGCGCCTACGGGGCCGGCCTGCTGTCGCTGATCGACTCCCGCAACTGGCGGGGGGACGCCGACCTGGCCGAGGTCTACGCGGTGTGGGGCAGCTACGCCTACGGCCGCGGGCTGGACGGCGTCAACGCCCGGCCGGACATGGAGACCGCCTACAAGCGGATCGCGGTGGCGGCCAAGAACATCGACACCCGCGAGCACGACATCGCCGACTCCGACGACTACTTCCAGTACCACGGCGGGATGGTCGCGACCGTTCGCGCGCTGACCGGGACGGCGCCGGCGGCCTACATCGGCGACTCCACGCGCCCCGAGCAGGTGAAGACCCGATCGCTGGTCGAGGAGACCTCCCGGGTGTTCCGGGCCCGGGTGGTCAACCCCAAGTGGCTGGCCGCGATGCGCCGGCACGGCTACAAGGGCGCCTTCGAGCTCGCCGCGACCGTCGACTACCTGTTCGGCTACGACGCCACCACGGGCGTCGTCGCCGACTGGATGTACGAGAAGCTCGCGGAGACTTACGTGCTGGACCCGGAGAACCGCCAGTTCCTGGAGACGTCGAATCCGTGGGCGCTGCACGGCATCGCCGAGCGGCTGCTGGAGGCGGTCGACCGGAAGATGTGGGCCGAGCCGGACCCGGCCCTGCTCGCCGGGCTGCAGCAGGCCTACCTCGACACCGAGGGCGACCTCGAGGGCGGAGACACCCCCGCCCAGCGGGTCCCCTCGTCCTGACCCGGGCTCAGAGGACGACGGCGGCGGCCAAGACCGTCGCCGTCGTCGCGATCTCGCCCATCGCGCCCATGACGTCACCGTTGACGCCGCCCAGCCGGCGCCGCGCCCGGCGGAACAGGAGTTCGGCGGCGAGCAGGCCGGCGACGGCGCAGCCGGCGAGCTGAGCAGCGCGCAACAGTTCCCCGCCGGTGGCGACTGCGATCAGGGCGGCGGCGGTGAGCGCGCAGCCCGTGAGCCACGGCGGCGAGACGGTGCCGGCCACGGTGCGCCCGAGCGAGGAACCCTCCGCGACCGGCACGCCGGGGAGGCCCGTCCGGGCCATCGCCAGGCGCCCGGTGACGACCGCCACCCAGAGCGGGAGCCAGCCGCCGTCGGCAGCCGCCAGCGCGGCCAGGCAGGCGACCTGGAGGAGCAGGACCAGCACGAGCGTGACGACGCCGAACGGGCCGACGTCGCCCTGCCGCATGACCTGCAGGGCTCGTTCCCGTCCTCGCAGCGGACCGAGTCCGTCGGCGGTGTCGGCCAGCCCGTCCAGGTGCAGCCCGCGGGTCAGGACCGCCAGGACCGCGACGGCGAGCACCGCACCGACGGTGGGGGACACCCACCGGTCGCCCAGAACGGCCGCGCCGGCGGCGGCCCCGCCCAGGGCCAGACCGATCAGCGGCGCCCAGGGCAGGACGCCCCGCGTCGAGGCCGCCGCCCGGGCCGGTACGGGAAACACGGTCAGCAGCGCGGCGGACTCGAGCGGCCCGGTCCACCTCATCGCAGGCGTTGGGGAAGGCCGGCGACGACGAACCACACCTCGTCCGCGCTGCCGGCCAGCCGCTGGTTGACCGCTCCGAGGGCGTCGCGGAACTTCCGGCCGGAGCGGGTCTCCGGGACCACGCCCAGCCCCACTTCGTCGCTCACCGCGACGACGTGGGCCGAGGTCGTCGTCCAGGCGTCGACCAGGGCGTCGCACCGGGCGGCCAGCCGTTCCCCGGCGCCGGGCTCGTCGCCCCAGACGCCGCTCTCGTCCATCAGAGCGGCGACCCAGGTGGTCACGCTGTCGACGAGGACCGTGCCTCCACGCAGCAGGTCCGAGGGCGCCGTCGTCTCGACCGTCGTCCACGACGCCGGCCGGCGGGCACGGTGGGCCGCGATCCGCGCGGCCCATTCGGGGTCGTCGCCGGAGGGGGCGGACGTCGCCAGGTATGTGACGTCGAGGCGTCCCGCCAGCAGCGCCTCTGCGTGCGCGGACTTGCCCGAACGGGAGCCGCCGAGGACCAGGACCCGGCTCATGAGCGCAGCTGCAGCCGGGTTACCGAGCCGTTGGGCGGGGTGACCGCAGGCATGGCCTCGGGCCCGAGCCCGCAGACGACCGCCTGGGCCGCCCGGATCGTGTCTCCGTGGGTGACCAGCGCCACGACGTCGGCCGGTGGCTCGGCGGCCAGCTGCCCGAGGTAGACCGACACCCGCCGGTGCAGCTGCGCCAGGCTTTCTCCGCCCTCGGCCGCCCAGTGCGGGTCGGTCCAGTCCACGAGGTCCCACAACTCCCGGGACGGGCGGCCCTCGAGGACGCCGTAACCCTGTTCGCGCAGCTCCGAGGAGGTGGAGAACGGCAGGCCGGTGGAGCGGGCGCAGTGCCGGGCGGTCTGCGTGGCGCGAAGCAGGTCGCTGGAGACCAGCGCCCCCGGCCGCAGGGCGGCAAGTTCCTGTGCGACCGTCGCCGCCTGGGCCTGGCCGAGCGCGGTCAGCGGCGGGTGCGGCGTCTGGCCCTGCATCAACCCGGCGGCGTTCCACTCGCTCTGCCCGTGGCGGACGAGCAGCAGGGTGAGCGGGCCGGTCATGGTGGAACGCAGCGTAGGCCAGTGCCGGGCGCGGGTCGGTGGGCTCCTGGCAGGGGGGTCACCAGCTGCGGGGAACGGGTCTGTCCCAGAGGGTTAGGCTGCTGACCGCCACCGCGGGAGCCCGGCGTATCGGGCTGAGAAGACGGCTGAGACGGCCGCTGACCGCCACAACCTGATCCGGTTCGTACCGGCGTAGGGAGGGGATCCCCTTGACAGTTCTGTCCACCACCTCCATGGGCAGTCGCAAGACCTACCTGACGGGCTCGCGTCCGGACATGCGCGTGCCGATGCGCGAGGTCGTGCTCGGCACCGGCGACTCCGTCGTCCTCTACGACACGTCCGGCCCGTACACCGACCCGGCCGTCGACACCGATGTCCGGGCGGGGCTCCCGCCCGTTCGGGCGGCGTGGATCGCGGAGCGAGCCGACACCGAGCACTACGACGGGCGACCGGTCCGGGCCGAGGACGACGGTCGCCGGCCGGGCGACCTGCGCAATCTCGACGCGGTCTTCGCGGGCGGCGGCCGCCGTCCCAGGCGCGCGGCCGGGAACGCGGGCGTGACGCAGCTCGGCTACGCCCGGCGCGGCCTGGTCACTCCCGAGATGGAGTTCATCGCCGTCCGGGAGGGCGTGCCAGCCGAGCAGGTGCGTGCCGAGGTGGCCCGGGGCCGGGCCGTGATCCCGGCCAACGTGAACCACCCGGAGGCCGAGCCGATGATCATCGGCCGGGAGTTCCTGGTGAAGGTCAACGCCAACATCGGCAACTCCGCCGTCGCCTCTTCCATCGAGGAGGAGGTGGACAAGATGACCTGGGCGACCCGGTGGGGCGCCGACACGGTCATGGACCTCTCCACCGGCCGCAACATCCACAGCACCCGCGAGTGGATCCTGCGCAACTCCCCGGTGCCGATCGGCACCGTGCCGATCTACCAGGCGCTGGAGAAGGTGGGCGGCAAGGCCGAGGAGCTCTCCTGGGAGGTCTACCGCGACACGGTGATCGAGCAGTGCGAGCAGGGCGTGGACTACATGACGGTGCACGCCGGCGTCCTGCTGCGGTACGTGCCGCTCACCGCCAAGCGGAAGACCGGCATCGTCAGCCGCGGGGGATCGATCATGGCGGCGTGGTGCCTGGCCCACCACGAGGAGAACTTCCTGTACACGCGCTTCGCCGAGCTCTGCGAGATCCTGCGGGCCTACGACGTCACCTTCTCCCTGGGCGACGGCCTGCGGCCGGGAAGCATCGCCGACGCCAACGACGAGGCGCAGCTGGCCGAGCTGCGCACCCTTGGAGAGCTGACGACGGTGGCGTGGGAGCACGACGTCCAGGTGATGATCGAGGGTCCCGGGCACGTGCCCATGAACAAGATCAAGGAGAACGTGGACCTCCAGCTCGAGCTGTGCCACGAGGCGCCCTTCTACACCCTCGGGCCGCTCACCACGGACATCGCGCCCGGGTACGACCACATCACCTCGGCCATCGGCGCGGCGATGATCGCCTGGCACGGCACGGCGATGCTCTGCTACGTCACCCCGAAGGAGCACCTCGGCCTGCCCGACCGGGACGACGTCAAGGACGGCATGATCGCGTACAAGATCGCCGCCCACGCCGCCGATGTCGCCAAGGGGCATCCAGGTGCCCAGGCGTGGGACGACGCGCTGTCCGATGCCCGGTTCGAGTTCCGCTGGGAGGACCAGTTCAACCTGGCCCTGGATCCGGACACCGCCCGGTCGATGCACGACGAGACGCTGCCGGCGGCACCGGCCAAGACGGCGCACTTCTGCTCCATGTGCGGCCCGCATTTCTGCTCCATGCGGATCTCCCAGGACGTGCGCCGCTACGCCGAGGAGCGCGGCCTGACCTCGGAGGAGGCGATCGAGTCCGGCTTACGCGAGAAGGCGGCCGAGTTCACCGCGCACGGTGGCCGCATCCAGCTGCCGGTCGTGCCGTAGCTCCATGACAGCGGACGAACGGATGTGGCCTCGCCCGGTGCCGCTCGTCGGCGACGGGTCGGCGGCCTCCGAGCGGGCCGCCGACCCCGCCGGCTGGGCACTGGCGCCGGACGCCCGGGCCGGACTGTACGAGGCGATCGCAGCCCGCCGCGACGTCCGCCGGTTCCGTCCCGACCCGGTTCCCGGCGATGTGCTGCAGCGGGTCCTCGGTGCCGCGCATGCGGCGCCCTCGGTCGGGCACAGCCAGCCGTGGCGGTTCCTGCTCGTCCGCGATCCGGAGCTGCGCGACCGGGCGGCGCTGCTCACCGATCGGGAGCGGCTGAGGCAGGCCGCGCTGCTGGAGGAGGACGCGGCCCGCAGGCTGCTTGACCTGCAGCTGGAGGGGGTGCGCGAGGCCCCGCTGGGCGTGGTCGTCTGCTGCGACCGGCGCACCCCTGCCGCGGGGGTCCTCGGCCGGGCCACCTTCCCCGACGCCGACCTGTGGAGCTGTGCCGCCGCCATCCAGAACCTGTGGCTGGCCGCCCGCGCGGAGGGGCTGGGGGTCGGCTGGGTCACCCTCTTCCGCCCGGAGGACCTGGCCGCGCTGCTCGGTCTGCCGGACGGGGTGGTCACCTGGGCTGGCTGTGCCTCGGCTGGCCCGACGAGCGCCCGCCGACGCCTGGGCTGGAACGCGCCGGCTGGTCGCGGCGGCTCCCGTTGAGCGCTGTCGTGCTCGCCGACCGGTGGCCCGACAACGACGGTGCGCCGCCCGCGCCGCCGTCCCGGCTGCGCGCGCCCGACCAGCCCGCGGTGGTCGGTGCCCGGGACCACGCCGACCGGCTGCTCACCGTGCCCGGCTCCCTGGGGGTGCTGGACCGGGCGGTCGACCGTGTCGTCGCCCTGGGCCGGGGCTCCGCCGACGGGGGGGTGCTCGTGCTGGCCGCCGCGGATCATCCCGTCGCGGCGCACGAGGTCTCTCCCTACAGCTCGTCGGTCAGCCGGGACGTGCTGGATGCCGCTGTCCACGGGACCTCGCTCGGCGCCGTCGCGGCCGGATCGGTCGGCCTGGAGCTGCGGATCGTCGACGCGGGCGTGGCCGGGGCACCCGTTCCCGGCGCTACGGCGCTACGGCGCTGCGTCCGGCGGGACCCCGCGGCGACCTCGTGCACACGCCGGCGATGACGGTCGCCGACACCCGCGACCTGGTCGAGGTCGGACGCCGGCTGGGGCGGGACGTCGGCTCTGCCGGCATCGTCGCGCTCGGGGAGGTCGGCGTCGCCAACACGACGGTGGCGGCCGCCCTGGCCTGCGGGCTGCTCGGTGCCGACGCTGCCGCGGTGGTCGGTCTCGGATCCGGCGCGGACGCGGCCATGCTCGACCGTAAGCGCAACGTGGTGTCCGCCGCCGTTGCGCGAGCGCGCCGGCCGCACCCGATGCTGGGCGAGGACCCACTGCTCACCCTGGCCGAGCTCGGGGGTCCCGAACTGGCGGTGCTCACGGGGGTCGCGTGGGGGGCGGCGGAGGCGCGCGCGGTCGTCGTCCTCGACGGCTTCGCGGTCTCGCTCGCGGCCCTCGTTGCGGTGCAGCTCGAACCCGCCGTCCAGGCCTGCCTGGTCGCAGGTCAGCGGAGCCGCGAGTGCGGGCACGCGCTCGTCCTCGAGCACCTGGGCTGCGAGCCGCTGCTGGACCTGCGGCTGCGCGCCGGCGAAGGGGTCGGTGCCGTGCTCGCCACCGGCCTGCTCCTCGACGGCCTCGCGCTCCGGCGGGGCACCGCGCGGGTCGACCACTGACCACAGCCGGTCAGTCCGGCCAGATCCCGGCGAAGTGGTGTACGGGTCCGTGGCCCGAGCCGATGCCGAGTTCACCGCCGGCCTGCAGCGCCCGCTGCAGGTAGTCGCGGGCGCCGTCGACGAGCACCGGCCAGGCGGCGCCCGGTGTGCGGGCCGCGAGCGCAGCGATCGCCGAGGACAGCGTGCATCCGGTGCCGTGGGTCGCGGTCGTGGGCACACGCGGGCGCCGGGTGACGTGCACACCGTGTGCGGAGGCCAGCACGTCGACGCTCTCCGGGCCGCCGAGGTGCCCGCCCTTGAGCAGCACGGCGCGCGGACCCAGCGCCAGGAGGGCGACGGCCTGCTCCGGGAGGGCGTCGACGTCGGTGGCCGGGGCGACGTCGAGCAGTGCCGCGGCCTCAGGCACGTTCGGTGTGACCAGGTCGGCGAGCGGCAACAACTCGTCGCGGACGGCGGACACCGCGGCCTCGTCGATCAGCCGGTCCCCGCTCGTGGCGACCATCACGGGGTCACAGACGACGGGGCCCGGACGGCGCTCGGCGAGCACGGCGGCCACCTCGCGCACCACCTCGGCGGTCCCCAGCATGCCGAGCTTGGTGGCGTGGACCTCGACGTCGTCGAGCAGGGTCCGCAGCTGCAGCCCGACGAACGGCGCCGGCACCCCGTGCACCCCGGTGACTCCGCGGGTGTTCTGCGCGGTCAGCGCGGTGACTACGGCGGTCCCGTAGACGCCCAGTGCGCTGAACGTCTTCAGGTCGGCCTGGACCCCGGCGCCGCCACTGGGATCGCTGCCCGCGACGGTCAGCGCCACGGCCGTCATCGAGCCACCTGCGCCAGACGCCCGCGGACGATCTCCTCGCGGAGTCGTCGAGCGGCCCCCGCGGGATCGGCTTCCGGGCAGACAGCGGCGACGACGCAGATGCCGTCGACGCCCGTGGCTGCGGCCTCGGCGGCGCGATCGAGGGTGATGCCGCCGATCGCCACCGCTATCAGCCCGCCTGCACGGGCCGCGGTCGCCAGCGTGGCGGCGCGGGCAGGGCCGAGCGCCGGGCCGGCGTCGGGCTTGACCGGAGTCTCCCAGACCGGGCTCAACCCGACGAGGTCCACCGTTCCCGGCGGCAACGCCAGGGCCGCGTCCAGCTCGGCTGCCGAGGAGACGGAGAGCCCCAGATGCCGGTCCGCACCGATCAGGGCCCGCACCTCCTCGACCGGCAGGTCGTCCTGGCCGACGTGGACCCCGTCGGCATCGGCCAGCACCGCGACGTCCACCGCGTCGTTGACGACGACCGCCACGCCGGGGTGGTCGACCACCGCTGCCTGCACCGTGCGGGTGAGCGCCAGCAGTTCCCTGCGGGAGGCGTGCTTGTCCCGCACCTGCACGGCGGTGACCCCAGCGGCCACCACCGCGCGGACGACGTCGGCCACGGACCGCGGCCGGCAGAGGCCGGTGTCGGTGACCAGGTACAGCGTCGGATCGAACGGCGGCCTCATGCGGTGAGACGCACGTCGGCCGTCGCCAGCGTCTCCCCGTCGACCGCGTCGAGGGCGTCGAGCCACGCGGGCGCGAAGGTCCCCGGTCCGGCGGCGGTACGCGCGGCGCGCTCGGCGGCAAGCGCGACGTGCGCGTGCGCGGCGACCGCACCCAGCAAGGGGTCGTCGGTGACCGCCAGATAGGCGGCGACCAGCGCACCGAGAGCACAGCCGGCACCCGTCGTCCGCGTGAGCAGGACCGAACCACCCCCGACCCGGACCGTCCGCTGTCCGTCGGTGAGCAGGTCGACCTCGCCACTGACGGCGACGACCCCGCCGGTGCGCAGGGCCAGTTCGACGGCGGCCCTCCCTGCGTCATCGGCGCCCGCCGTGCTGTCCACGCCCCGGCCCCCGGCTCCGGCACCGGCCAGGGCCATCACCTCCGAGGCGTTGCCGCGCACCACCGTGGGGCGGAGTTCGACCAGCTCGGCGGCCAGCGCGGTGCGGTAGGCCAGGGCACCGACGGCGACCGGGTCGAGGACCCACGGCGTCCCGGCCTTCCCGGCCGAACGCGCGGCCAGCCGCATCGCCTCGGCGGTGCGCTCGTGCACCGTCCCCACGTTGACGAGCACGGCCGAGGCGACGGCGGCGAAGTCGCCGGCCTCCTGGGGGGCGTCCACCATCGCCGGCGCGGCACCGACGGCCAGAAGCGCGTTGGCGGTGAGAGCCTGGACCACGGTGTTGGTCAGGCAGTGCACCAGGGGCGCGGTCTCCCACAACGCCTCGCGGGCAGCGCGCAGGTCGATGACTTCCGTGCTGAATCCGGACATGCCGGTGACATCCCTTCGCCAGTGTCAACTGGAGCAGGTTCGACGGGTGTGTTCTCAGTCCCGGGCGGGACACCCCGTGCCACGTACGCCGCGAACGTAACAGCCGGCTCGGGGCGCGCCGCTTCGGACCCTGGCGGTAGCCTCGCCGCCGTATCGCGGGAGCCCATCCGAATGGGCTGAGAGGGCGGCTGGAGCCGCCGACCGTTCGAACCTGTCCGGGTCATGCCGGCGTAGGGAGGCAGCTGTGCGTGCTGTGCGGTTTCACGAGGTCGGTCGACCGTTGGGGACGGAGGACGTCGAGGCGCCTCGGCCAGGCCCGTGGGACGTGCTGATCGACGTTGCGGCGGCTGGGGTCTGCGGCACCGAGCTGCATTTCCTGGACGGGCTGCTCACCCCGGGCCGGACGCCGATCACCCTCGGCCACGAGGTCGCGGGCGTCGTCGCCGAGGTCGGCGAGGCTGTCGAGCACGTCCAGCCGGGTGACCGGGTCGCGGTGCACTACCTGCATGCCTGCGGCCGCTGCCGGTGGTGCCGGACCGGGGATGACCATCTCTGCGACGCCCCGCTGGGCTTCCTGGCCTTCGGCACCGACGGGGGGTTCGCCGAGCAGGTCGTCGTCCCGGCGTCGGCGACCGTGCCCGTTCCCTCGGGACTCGACCTGGCGGAGGCGGCCGCTCTCTGCTGCAGCGGCACCACGGCACTCCACGCGGTCGACGTGGCCGGACTCACCTCCGGCTCCAGTGCGGTGGTCTACGGCACCGGTGGAGTGGGCCTCGCGCTCGTGCAGATGCTGAGCGAGGCGGGAGCGCGACCCATCGCCGTCGCTCGCAATCCGGAGCGGCTGGCACTGGCGCGCGAGCTGGGCGCCGAGACGACGGTGAACGCCGCCAGCGAGGACGTGGCCGCCGCGATCCGCGCGGCGACCGGCGGGGCCGGGGCCGACGTGGTCTTCGAACTGGTCGGTACTCGGGCCACCGGCGCCGCTGCGCTGGCATCCCTCGCCAAGCGCGGCACCCTGGTCTATGTCGGCTACAGCTTCGACCGGGTGGAATTCGATCCACTGTCGCTCGTCGTGCCGGAACAGCGCATCGTCACGTCGGTGGGCAACCGCCGCTCCGAATTGGTGGAGGCCCTCGACCTCGCCGCTCGAGGCCGGCTCGTCACCCGCGTGACCCGGCACCCGCTGGAAGACGTCCAGCAGGTGCTCGACGACCTGCGCGCCGGCCGGGTACTCGGCCGTGCCGTACTCATCCCGTAACCGTCATGCCCCCGGGCGCTGTCCCACCTTCATGCCTTCCCACTCGCATGCCCGTTCGACTGCCCATGGCCAGGGCGGATCGGGGTCGACGAGGCAGGTCCGGTCACGCACGTCGTGATCGGGTCGAACACGCTCCGAACCGGAGATGCGCGCACCCGGTCAGCTGCCGATCGATGGGCGGGTCAGTCGACAAGCCAGCCGCCGGCCAGACCCAGGGTCGTCCACAGCACGGCGAGCTGACCCAGCGAGGCGACCCGGAAGTCCCACACCACGTCAGCAGGGACGTCCGCGGCGATCGGGTCGGGGCTGCCGGGGAGCAGGCCGAGGACGAGACCGAGGAGCACGGCGAGCGTCCCCACGGCGACGGTGGCCGTCGCGGCGGTGCTCACTGCGCGGCTGCGCAGGAAGCTGACCAGCGCCGCGACCAGCATCGCGGAGACGATGCCGCACAGGAGGACGGCCCCGTAGACCGCTGTGCGGGTGCCCACGGTCGCGGGGTCACCGACGGCCGGCGGGTTGGCCGGGATCTTCAGCGCCGGCAGCAGGGCGAAGATGCCGAAACCGATCCCGGCGAGCAGGCACACCCGGGCCAGATCGGTGTGGCCGGGCAGCCGATGGCGAACCAGCGCATAGACGGCCGCGAAGACCACCGCAAGCACCACGCCGGCCAGCAGGGTCCCGAGGAAACCGCCGACGAGCTGCTCACCGCGGCTGAACAGCGCCCCGCCATGGTCGTGAGCGCCCCTCTCGGCTGCCGCGCGAGTCTCCTCCAGGTCGAGGGCCGGTGCGATCGCGCGCTCGGTGACGAGCAGGGAGTAGATCCCGGCCAGCGCGCCGGCGACGAGGCCGGCCAGGACCATGCGGCCGAGGAGCGGTGCGAACGGAGGCGGCTGCAGCGTGTGGGGACGGTGGAGGGTCCCGGTCATGACCGCCGCCTCAGTGGCAGGGCATGCCCAGCGAGTGCCGGGCGTCGTGGAAGAACTCGTGCGCGGTGTCACCGAACTGGGCGAGAACGACGCCGTTGTCCTGCGCGACCAGGTACAGCGCGAAGATGGCGAGCAGCGTGAGCGCCCAGGCCCAGGCGGGCACCTGGATCCGAGTGTGAGCGGAGGACGGCTGAGCGTGCTGAAGAGAGGTCATGCGGGAGGAGTCCTTTCATCCATGCCTCGTGGAATGCAGCAGTACGCGCCGCAGCAGGTTTCCTGACTCCCGGATCGATGCTCGCCCCGACCTTCCCAGTCGCCGTGTGGCGACCAGTGGTGTCGTGGGGGTCCGCTCCCCGGTCACAGTGGCGAGGACCGTGCCGGTGTTGCACCGGCTTCCCTGACACTGCGGCGCGGGTGACGCTACACCCGGCCGCCACCGGGCTCACGCGCCGTTCTCGTCTCCTCGCGCTCGTGCGTCGAGGACGCAGTCACCACAGATCCCCGCGCCGGGCAGCCGGTAGAACAAGCAGCAGGAGCGCCGCACGAACGAGCCGTCGTCACGCCGCCGCCCTGTGCCCGCCAGGGGCCCGGAGCCGAGCAGCGCGTCCAGGACGGCGTCGGCCCGCGCGGCCAGCTCGGGACGAGCGGTCCCGGCCATCCGCAGCGCGCCGGCGACCGCGGAGGTCACGTTGCCTTCGAGCACCCGGGGGGAGACGGACCAGAAGGCGCGCACCGCACGAGTGAACGGGCGGACGGCGGGCGTCAGCCAATGGAGCTGGAAGGCCGCGGCCAGTTCCTCGGCGCTACCAATGGCGACCGCTGAGGTCGCCGGTAACGCCAGGGGGAGCGGGTTCGCACCTGTGAGATCGATGTGCACGTCCTCGACCGGCGTCACGGGCAGCACGCCCGACAGCAGCGCCGCCCCCAGCAGCGGCGAGACCAACCGGGCGACCAGTCCGAGATGGGTGAGCGAAGCAACCACCCCGGGCTCGACGTCCGGAGACCCCGGGCCGGCGGCGAGCACGGCACGGACCTCGTCGGTCCGGAGGCGGAGCGCCTTCGCGTCGGCGCTCAGCGCGGCCCAGCAGGTCCAGTCGGGTGCCCTGCGCTCGTCCACACAGAAGAAGGGCCCGAGGACCCCGGCCGCCGCCATTGCTCGGCCCCCGCTCTGATGATCGAAACGGAGCGCCATCATTCGATCAGCATGCCCGGAGCTCGAGGCCATCGAGCGCCCCAATCAGGTCAAGCCGGAGGGAGTGGTCGTAAGCGCGCGACTGCCGGGATCGGGACTCTTTAGGCACCCAATACACCCGTTCCCAGTCGTCCCCCACAGGGGCAGCCAACGCTTCAGATCAGGCCTGAGCTGCGGTTTCAACGCGTCCCAACGCGACCAAACCGCGCAAGATCAAATCGCAGGGTTATTGGTTCGAGTCCAATCGGGGGAGCAAAAGGCCAGCTCACAGGCCTGGCAGCGCCGCCGATCGGGATACTGCCCACACTTTACCCGGGGCGGGAACCGTTATCTGGTTCCTGCACGGTTCCATACGGATGCCGACGGGGAGTCCCCGGCGTCTCAGCCGTCCCGTAGCCAGTCGGACGAAGACACCTCCAAGACGTGGCCCATCCGCTCCTGCTTGGTGCGCAGGTACCGGACGTTGTGCGGTGTCTCCACCACCGGCAGGGCCACCCTGCTGGCGACGGTCAGGCCGTAGCCGTCCAGCCCTCCGAACTTGGCCGGGTTGTTGGTGATCAGCCGCAGCCGAGTGATGCCGAGATCACCCAGGATCTGCGCACCCACTCCGTAGCTGCGTGAGTCCGCGGGCAGCCCTTGGGCGGTGTTGGCATCGACGGTGTCCAGACCCTGCTCCTGCAGGGCGTAAGCGCGGATCTTGTGCGCCAGCCCGATGCCGCGGCCCTCGTGTCCGCGCAGGTAGACTACCGCGCCGCAGCCCTCCGCGGCCACGGCCCGCAGCGCCTGCTCTAGCTGTCCGCCGCAGTCGCAGCGTAGGGAGCCCAGGATGTCGCCGGTGAGACACTCCGAGTGCACGCGGACCAGTGCGCCGCCCTCGGTCCGTCCCGCTGCCGCAACGTCCCCGAGGACCAGCGCCAGGTGCTCGCTTCCGTCCAGGGTGCTGCGGTAGGCCAGCGCCCGGAAGTCCCCGAACTTCGTCGGCATCTGCGAGCTGGCGACCAGCTCCACCAGCTGCTCTGTGGCCCGCCGGTACCGGATGAGATCGGCGATGGCGAGCACCGGCAGGTCGTGCTCGGCGGCGAACGCGGCCAAGGAGGCGCCGCGGCGCATCGACCCGTCCTCGTCCACGATCTCGCCGATCACCCCGACGCCCGACAGTCCGGCCATGGTCGTCAGGTCGACGGCGGCCTCGGTGTGCCCCGCCCGGACCAGCACGCCACCCTCCCGAGCTCGCAGCGGGAAGATGTGCCCCGGCCGGCGCAGCTCGTCCGCAAGGGTGGCCGGGGAGGCGAGTGCACGCACCGTCCGTGCCCGGTCTGCCGCCGAGACGCCCGTGCCCGTGTCGACGTGGTCGACCGTCACCGTGAACGCGGTGCCGTGCGCGTCGGTGTTGTCCGCGGTCATCTGCGGCAACCGCAGCCCCTCGGCGCGGTCGGCGCGCATCGGGACGCAAATGATCCCTGTCGTGTGGCGTACCAGGAACGCCATCTGCTGCTCGGTCACGCACTCGGCGGCGAGGATCAGATCGCCCTCGTCCTCCCGGTCGGCGTCGTCCACCACGATCACCATCCGGCCCTCGGCCAGGGCCGCGACGGCATGCTGCACCGCCTCGGCCGGCGGCTGCCGGGTGGTCACGCCGACTCCTCGAGATGGGCGTGGGTGCCGAACACCCGACCGTGGTACGTCAGCGGCCGGCCGTCGAGGGTTCCCGCGGCTACGACCGTGCCGAGAGCCACGACGTGGTCCCCACCGTCGACCAGGCTCGTGACCTCGCAGGCCAGCCACCCCGGGGCCCCCGGCAGCCGGGGCCGGTCGTCGTGCAGCTCCCAGTGAACACCGTCGAACTTGCCGGTCCCGCCCTTCTTGGCGAACCCCAGCGCAAGAGCGGACTGGGTCGACCCGAGCACGTTGACCCCGAAGCGACCGCACTCCCGGAC
>NZ_FOND01000017.1 GCF_900112815.1 Blastococcus tunisiensis | reverse complement strand
CAGCGGATCCCCGCGGTGGCCAGTGCCCGGGCCAGCCCGAACCCGGTCGGCCCGGCCTCGTAGGTGACCGCCGCCGGACCCGGCAGGCCACGCACCCACTCGATCACGGTGTCGGTCGTGGGTACCAGCCGCTTCTTGATCAACTCGCCCGTGACGCCGTCGATCGCCGCCGCGGACACCGATCGTGCGTGCACGTCCAGCCCGACGCTCGTACGCTCCACACCCATCGGGGCCTCCCACACATGTCGGATAGGCCGGGCAGGGGCTCCTCCCCGGTAACCCACGTTTCTGGTGTGGAAGGCCCCGACCCGCAACCGCTCCCCACGGGATCGGTCGGGTCATACCGTCTGACCCGGCGGCGGCACCCTCGCCCCCCGCCGGGGTGGTGCCGCGAGGGGCATGTATTGTTTCTTCCGCCCCCGGCGAACTACGAGCCCCCATCGTCTAGTGGTCCAGGACGCCGCCCTTTCAAGGCGGTAGCACGGGTTCGAACCCCGTTGGGGGCACGCACGACAGCAGTCAGCAGGCAGGACTGCACCAGCAAGGCCCTGTAGCGCAGTTGGTTAGCGCGCCGCCCTGTCACGGCGGAGGTCGCGGGTTCGAGTCCCGTCAGGGTCGCTCTCCGGTGGAGACACCGGGAGGGGCAGGTAGCTCAGTCGGTACGAGCGCTCGCCTGAAAAGCGAGAGGTCGGCGGTTCGACCCCGCCCCTGCCCACACAGAAGATCTGCACGGAGCGGCCCGCGTCCCCGAGGGGATCAGGCGGAGCCCGCGCTCCCCCGCACTCCCGGGAACACCTGCTCGGCCAGCTGTGCGTAGACCTCGGCGTGCACGCGGCGCACCGCGGCCAGCTGCTCCGCGCGCCGGTCCCGGTCGGCCGGCCGCGGCATCGGACGGGCCAGCGCCGCGCCGACGGCGGCCGCCAGCGACACCGGGTCCAGCCGGCCGTGCTCGTGGTTGCCGTACGGCACGACGTCGGACCACTGGTCGACGAACCAGCCGCACCCCGGGGCCACGACGCGGGTGCCCACGTCCCGGCAGATCTCGAGGTCGAGGGAGTGCCGGCCGCACGGCTCGGGCAGCACCGCCACGTGCAGCTGCTGCAGCTGCGCGGCCCACCCGTCGCCGGAATGGACCACGACCTCCAGCTCGCCGAGGCCGGCCAGCCTGCGGACCTCGCTGCCGGCCCACGACGCGTCGGCGGCGTCGACCAGGACGCGGAGCCGGCCGCCGCCCGAGACGGCGCCGGACAGCGCGGCCCGCACGAGAGCCCCGGGGTCGGGCACCGCCGCCGAGACCCGTCCCAGCCGCAGCCCCACGAGGCCCCGCTCCGCGCCCAGCTCCGGGTCGGGTGCCGCGACGGTGGGGTGCGCGACGACGATGGCCGTGCGGCCGTACCGCTCGGCGATCTCGTCGGCGGCCCCCGGCGTGAGGGTGAGGACGACCTCGGCCGTCGAGAGCACGGCCTCCAGGTGCGCGTCCATTCCCGGGTCGGCCGGGCAGTGCCCTTCCCGCACCCCCGCGCCCAGCCCGTGCACGGTGACGACCAGCGGGATGCCGAGACGGCGGACGGTCTCGGCCCAGCACTCGACCGCCGCGGCTGCGACGTGCGCGGGCCCGGTGTGCAGGTGCAGGACGTCGACGTCCGTGGCGTGCGCGGCGAGGTAGGCGGAGTCCAGCCAAGGGCTGAGCTCGCCCGAGGGTCCGACGCGCACGGCGTCCGGCGGGAGGACGGCGTCGACGTAGGGGCCGGCGAACGGGATCGTCGCCACGCGGACGGGGTCGCTCCGGGAGAGCGACCCCCCGGCTTCAGGGGGGTCGGCGGGCATCACAGGGCGGTCCGGCTCCTCGCGTGGTCGAGCACTGCGGCAGCACCTGCTGCACGACGGTCTCAGCGCCCGGCACGGGATTCGAGCCGGTCCGTTCCGCCCTACCCGCGGCCAGTCCGGACCAATCCGGCATCAACTCCATCGGGTGAGCGGGCGGGGCCGCTCAGCGAGCAGAGCCCCCGAGCGCGGCGAGGTGGGCGTGCACCAGGGTGACGGCCAGCGCCCCCTCCCCGACGGCGGAGGCGACGCGCTTCACCGACCCCGCCCGCACGTCCCCGGCGGCGAACACACCCGGCAGGCTCGTCTCCAGCAGCGCGGGAGGCCGGTCCAGCGGCCAGGCCGGCGTCGGGTCGCCGGTCAGCAGCCGGTCGCCGGTGAGCAGGAAGCCCCAGCGGTCACGGGCCAGCGCGCCGCCCAGCCAGTCCGTCCGCGGCTCGCTGCCGATCAGGATGAACAGCACGCCGGCCTCCACCGACTCGGCACCGGTGTCCAGGTCCCGGAGGGTGAGGGTCTCCAGGAAGTCGCTCCCCGTCCCGCCCACGACCTCCACCCGGGGGCGGACGTCGACGGTGGGCAGCGCATCGAGCTCGCGGATCAGGTAGTCCGACATGGTCGCGCTCAGCGTGGCCCGGCGGATGAGGACGGTCACCCGGTCGGCGTACCGGGAGAGGTGGACCGCCGCCTGGCCGGCGGAGTTCCCGCCACCGACGACGAAGACGTGCCGCCCGCGCATCGCGGGCGCCTCGCTGACGGCGGCACCGTAGAAGACCCCGCGGCCGGCCAGCTGCTCCAGCTCCGGGACCCCGATCCGCCGCCAGGCCGCGCCCGTGGCCACGACGACGCTGCGCGCGGCCACGCTCGCCCCGTCGCTCAGGGCGAGCCGGAGCGACCCGCCCTCGGCGGTGATCCCCTCGGCCGAGCGCATGAAGTGGAAGGTGCTGCCGAACGCCCAGGCCTGCTGGTAGGCGCTGAAGGCCAGGCGGTTGCCGCTGATCCCGGTCGGGAAGCCGGGGTAGTTGCGGATCAGCGAGCTGGTGCCGGCCTGTCCCCCGATCGCCTCCGGTTCCAGCACCAGCGTCCGCAGCCCCTCCGAGGCGGCGTAGACGCTCGCCCCCAGACCGGCCGGGCCCGAGCCCACGACGACCACGTCGAAGACGGTGTCCGGGTCCAGCGGGGTCAGGAGGCCGAAGGCGTCGGCGATCTCCAGGTCGCTGGGGTCCTCCAGCACCGGGCGCTCCGGGCGGAAGCGCAGCTGGACCACGGGCAGCCGCGGCTCCTCCAGGCGCATGCCGGCCAGCATCGCGCGGCCGTCCGCCGAGTCGGCGTCGTAGAAGCCGAGCGGGATCCGGTTCCGGGTGAAGGAGTCCCGCAGGTGCTGGGCGCGCCCGGACCACCGGTCCCCGATCAGCCGCACGGCCTCGAAGCCGCCGCCCTGGCGCGCCGACCACTCCTCCAGGGCCTCGGTCACCGCGCGGTGGAACTCCTCGTCACCGACGACCTCGGGCACGTAGAGCCACCGGTCGAGCTGGCCCAGCGTGACGGCCTCGAAGATCGGCTGCGCGGTGGTGAAGTCGCCCCACCGGACGACCGCGACCGCCATCGCGGCGGGATGGTCCCGGTGCAGGGCGCGCAGGGTCGCCAGCCCGTCCGGATCCGGCCCGCCCATGCCGCCCAGCACCGCCGCCACCGGCAGCCCGGACGCGCGCAACCGCGGCCCGGCCTCCGCCGGGTCCACGCACCCGACGATCTCGTAGTCGCGTCCGTACCGGCCCTGCAGCTCGGTGGTGAGCGTCTCCCGCGCCTCCTCGTCCCGGGTGACGACGACGAGCGCGGCCCGCAACTCCTCGGCCACGGTGGACTCAGCCCCGTCCAAGTCCGCTACGGGTGGTGGCCGGATCCGACGGTGCCGGGTCCGACGGTGCCAGCCGCCAGCCGACGGCGCCGGTGAGCACGACGCCGGCGGCGAGGGCCACGAACACCCAGGCGGCGGGGGCGTCCCAGTCCAGGGTGTCCGGGAAGCGCGCCACCGCGGCGAGCACCAGGGCGCCGAAGACGGTGTAGGCGATCGCCGCGGTCCGCAGCCGCCGCAGGTCGCCGGCCACCGCGGCCAGCGCGGTGGCCAGCCCGAAGGCGAGCAACCAGGCGGCGACCACCCGGGCGGTGAACGGCGCCATCTCCCAGGGCCACACCGATTCCGCCGTCGCCGGCCGGACGTAGATCAGCGCGCCGGCGACGAGCAGCAGCGCGGACTCCAGGGCGAGCGCGGTCCGGAGCAGGCCGGGTACCGGGTGGCGCGGCGCCGGGTCCGCGCCCGGCGCCCGCTCCTGCACGACCAGCAGGACCGCCATGGCCACCGGCACGACGACGTAGACCGCCAGCCAGAACCAGGCCGCACCCCGGGCGAGGGCGCCCAGCCCACCGAAGTCGTCGTCGAAGTGCATCCGGTCGACGTGCAGCAGGGTCGCCACGAGGGTGAGGACGACGAAGACGAGGATCGTGAGCACCGGGACGCGGCTGTGCGCCCAGAGCGGCTCCCGCAGGGACAGGACGACCAGCACGAACCCGGCCGCGTACCCGGCGCCGATGAAGGCCGCGGTCAGCGGTGGCTGGATCGTCCAGGCGAACGTCTCGGAGGTGTTCTCCGCCAGCACGAACAGGGCTCCGGTCGCGAGTGCGGTGAGCACGGCGAAGGCGGTGAGGAGCGCACGCATCCCCGGGCGCAGCCGGCGATGTCCGCGCGAGGCATCGAGGGTGGCGGTGGCAGGGTCCACGGGACCTCCCGTGCGGATCGAGCCCCCGTGCGTGATTGTCCGGCGCATCGATCGAACCACCGGTGCCGCCGCCTGTCACCGCCTTTCCGGCCGGTCGCCGCCCCGGCCCCTCAACTGCCCGGCCCCTCGGCTCCGGACGCCGACCTCCGCGCCGCGCGGGCCCGGGCGTAGGCCGGCGCCCGGAAGCCGGCCAGGGGGCCGTCGGGCACGAGCCCCGGCGGCGGGTGGCGGACGGCGTCGAACGCGACGTCGGGATCCAGCGGCGGTCGCGGCGCGGTCAGCCTCAGCCGGGCGAACGGCTGCCACGACCCGCCGCCCCGGGCTGCGGCCAGGGTGAAGCACCGGTCCCGGCGGGCGACCTCGTCGGCGAGCGGCCGCGGCTCGGACAGCAGCTGCCCGGCCTCGGGGAACGCGGCCAGCCGCAGCGTCCCGGCGGCGGAGCGGTAACCCATGATCGAGGAGTGGACGGCCGCCCCGTCCCGCCGGAGGACGGGCAGCATCCGGGTGAGCGGTCCGGAACCGGTGGTGCTCAGCAGGAGGTCGACCGGTTCGGTGCCGCCGGGCACCCGCACGGCCAGCCCCAGGAGGTCCGGCAGCGGTGCCGGCAGCCCGGCGCCCCGCGAGAGCCGCACCAGCGCGGCCTCGGTCGCCGGGTCGTCCAGCCAGGGCACGCCCCAGGGCACGGTGCTGCCGTGGCGCTCGAGGACGGCGTCGAGCACCACCCCCCGCGGGTGCATCGGCTTGCCGCCACGCCACCGGGCGACGGCGCCGAGGGGCACGGCCACCACCCGGCCGGCCACCCGGGCGACCGTCGCCGCCCACCGCTGCCCGGTCCGCACCGCGCGGTCCTACCCCGCCCGGCGGCGGCAGCACACCCGCGCCCGCCGGTGGGCGTCCGCATGGCGCAATCTGTCCGGGCCCTCCCTCGAACGAGAACACCGGGCGGCGAACAGTGCGCAAAACCGGACCGACGTTCGGTGACATCTGCTGGCGCGGGCCGCATGACACGGATCGGTCCTCCGCATACGTTGTGGCCATGCTCTCCACGCTCCTGATCATCGGTGGTGTCCTCGTCGGACTGCTCGTCCTCCTCGCCCTGATCGTGAGCCTCAGCGGTCGGCCGCAGACCCGTTCGGCCACCGCGCCGGCGGCCGAACGCCCCTGGGTGGTCGACGCCGGCCGCCCGCACCCCGACGCGTGGTCGCCGGTCACCGCCACCACCACCAACGAGATCCCCGCGATCCGCTGACCCCGGCGTCCCGGCGGCTGCGATAGCGCGCCGCCGGGACGGCCCGGCCGGGCGTGCCGCCGCCGACACGCCGTCGCCCCCGGACGACGAGCACGCGGGGCCTGTTCCGGAACTGCTCCTGGGCACATCATGTCCACCGACGACGGCGCCGGTGGACGAGGTGGTCGATGGCCGAGCGGGACCGATCCCGGGGGCGAGCCGCCCGGCAGCTGCTGGTGGCCGTCCCCCTCGCCGGAGCGCTCGTGGCCGCGCTCCTGCTGCCCTGGCTGCTCGGCCCCGGCCTCCTCGTCCGGTCCCACGCCGACGTGCTCGCCCCGCTGCCGATCGAGCTGCGGGACAGCGCCCCGGCGGGGAAGACCGCCGTCCTGGCGGCCGACGGCTCACTGATCACCTACTTCTACCGGCACAACCGGGCACCGGTCCCGGCCGAGGCCATCGCGGAGGTGATGAAGCAGGCCCTGATCGACATCGAGGACTCCCGCTTCCACGAGCACCGCGGGCTGGACGTCGAGGGCACCGCCCGGGCCCTGATGCGCAACGTGCTGGCCGGCAGCGTCATGGAGGGCGGCTCGACCATCACCCAGCAGCTGGTCAAGCAGACCCTGCTGCAGACGGCGACGACGGCCGAGGAGCGGAGCGCGGCCACCGAGGAGAGCGTCGGCCGCAAGCTGCGCGAGGCCCGCCTGGCCCTCGCCCTGGAGGAGCGGTACACGAAGGACGAGATCCTCACCCGCTACCTGAACATCGTGTACTTCGGCCGCGGCGCGTACGGCGTGGAGGCGGCGGCCCAGCGGTACTTCGGCGTGACCGCCGCCGAGCTCACGCTGCCGCAGGCCGCGATGCTCGCCGGTCTGGTGCAGACCCCCACGCACGACGATCCGGTGGCCTACCCCGACTCCGCCGTGGAGCGGCGGGACCAGGTGCTCCGCCGGATGCACGCCCTCGGCCACGCCACCGACGAGGAGCTCGTCCAGTTCCTGGGGCAGCCCGTCCAGGTCACGCCCACCGAGCCCCCGCCCAACGGGTGCGTCGACGCCGTGGTGGGTGCCTTCTTCTGCGACTACCTGCAGCGCCACCTCACCGGCCCGCTCGGGCTCACCCAGGAGCAGTTGGACACCGGCGGCCTGACGATCCGGACGACGCTGCGCACCGACCTGCAGCTGGCCGGCGACCAGGCGGTCGTGGCGAGCCTGGCCCTGGACGACCCGCTGGCCGGGATGTTCACGGCCGTGGAGCCGGGCACCGGGAAGGTCCTGGCCATGAGCGTCAACCGCCGGTTCGGCTACGACGTGACCGACCCGGCGCAGGAGTCGGTGAACCTCAACCTGGTGGCGAGCCAGGGTGCCGGGTCCACCTACAAGGTCTTCGTCGCCGCCGCGGCGCTCGAGCGCGGGATCCCGCCCTGGCACCGGATCACCGCCGGCGATCCGTACGTGTCCCGGGTCTACCGCAACGGCGAGGAGCCCTACGTCGTGCGCAACGTCGGCAGGTACCCGGCGACGCTGGACATGACCGAGGCGCTGGTCCGCTCCTCGAACACGTACTTCGTCGCACTGGAGGACCAGCTGGGCAGCGTCGAGGGGCCGGTGCGGGCGGCGCAGCGGATGGGCCTGTTCTCCCTCGACCCGGTCGCCGACCAGGTGGTCGCCGAGAACCGCGGTTCCTTCACGCTCGGCGCCGAGGCGACCAGCCCCCTGGCGCTCGCCGGCGCCTACGCCACCCTCGCCGCCTCGGGGACGCAGTGCGACCCGACCCCGGTCACCGAGATCCTCGACCGCGACGGCGCGCTCCTGGCCGGGCCCGACGGGGCGCCGGTGCCGGTGGGCCCCAGCTGCACGCCGGAGGCGGTCCCGCCCGCCGTCGCGACGACGCTGAACCAGATCCTCGTCGGCGACACGGCCCTGCCCATCGGCACGGGCACGCGGGCCGCCATCCCCGGCCACCAGATCGCCGGGAAGACCGGCACCAGCCAGCAGCGCTTCTCGGTGGCCTTCGTCGGCTACACCCCGCAGTACGCGGCCAGCGTCATGGTCCTCAACCCCAAGCGGAACGAGGACCTCGGGGGCTACGGCGGCCGGCTCGCCGCACCGATCTGGCGGGCCGCCATGCTGCCGATCCTGTCCGCCCAGCCGCCGGTCCCGTTCCCCCCACCGGGCATCCCGCTCGACGATCCGCGGCCACCCCCGCCGCGGCCCCGGCCGGCGCCGCCGCCGCGGAGCGCCCCGGCGCCGGCGCCCGAGCAACCCGCACCGGAGCAGCCGGCACCCGACCCGCTGCCGGCCGCGCCGCCACCCGTCGACCCGGCGGCCCCCGCCGGTCCCGGGTGACCCGCCTCAGCCGGCGGTCATCAGCTCCGCGGCCCGCTCCCCGATCATCACCGCGGACGCGGCCGTGCCCCGCGAGGTCACCTGCGGCATGACCGAGGTGTCGGCCACCCGGAGCCCGGTCACGCCGCGGACCCGGAGCCACTGGTCGACCACCGCCCCGGGGTCCGCGTCCGGGCCCATCCGGGCCGTCCCCGCGAGGTGGACGGCGGTGGTGAGGCGGGACCGCACCCAGCGGTCGAGCTCCGCGTCGTCGTCCAGGACCGCGGCGTCCAGGACCGCGGCGTCCCGGACCGGGGCGCCGAGGCCCGCCGCGGGCGGTCCGCCGCCCGGGGCGACGAGCGGCGCGAGCGCGTCGGCGCGCAGCAGCGCGGCCGCCAGGCGCACCCCGGCCCGCATCCGTCGGCGGTCGGCCTCCTCGGTGAGGTAGCGGTACTCCAGCCGCGGCTGGCGGGAGGGGTCGGCGGTGCGGAGGGAGAGCCGGCCGCGGCTGTCCCCGCACTGCAGTCCCACGCCGATCGCGAGCTCGTCGGCGTCCGTGGCACCGGCGCTGCCGGTGAGCCGACCGAAGGGCACCAGCCAGGGCAGCAGCTCGAGGTCGCCCGGCCGCCCCGCCCCCTCGGAGGTCGCGTGCAGGACGCCGTGCACCGGCAACCCACCCGGGGGTGGCGGCACCGGCCGGGCCGGCCGGAAGGGCACGTAGACCAGCGGGTGGTCGCTGGTGTCCGCCCCCACCCCCGGCACGTCCGCGACGACGGGGACGCCGGCCGACCGCAGCCGGTCGGCCGGCCCGACGCCGGACAGCAGCAGGAGGTGGGCCGAGCCGACGGCGCCGGCCGACAGCACGACCTCCGCGGCCCGGACGACGCCCGCGGTCGTCGCCACGCCCACGGCGCGGCCGGACTCCACGACGACCCGCTGCGCGCGGACCCCGCCCCGCACGGTGAGCCCCGCGTGCCCCCGGCGGGGCGAGAGGTAGGCCATCGCCGTGTTCACCCGGATCCCCCCGGACACCGTGAACGGCACCGGTCCGTAGCCCGGCGGGCCGTCGGCGTTCTTGTCCGGCTCGGCCGGGTGCCCGAGCTCCGCCGCCGCGGCGGCGAACGCGTCCGCCAGCGGATGCGGGCCGGGGGGCCGCGCGACGGGCACCGGTCCGTCCGATCCGTGGCCGGGACGGCCCCCGAAGTCCGCGTCGGACTCCAGCCGGCAGAAGACCGGCAGGACCGCGTCGTAGGACCACAGGTCGTTGCCGGCCGCGGCCCAGCCGTCCAGGTCGGCCCGGGTGCCGCGGATGAACGACCCGGCGTAGAGGGCGCTCGAGCCGCCGACGACCCGGCCGCGCGGGACCCGGGCGGTGCGGCCGGGGACCAGTTCGGCCTCGAGGTCCCAGTTCGCCGCGTGGCCGGGCACCACGGCCCGCATCGAAGCGGGATCCCGCAGCTCGGCCGGGAAGTCCCCGGGCTCCCGGTGGTCGGCACCCGCCTCGAGCAGCAGCACCCGACGGCCCGCATCGGCCAGCCGGGCGGCCACCGCGCAGCCCGCCGTCCCTGCGCCGACGACGACGACGTCCCACTCCTCAGCCATGGGGGTCGCTCCGGGAGCCGTCCAGCCCCAGCACGCCGGGCAGGTCCAGCCGGCGCACCTTGCCGGTGGAGGTGCGCGGGAGGTCGTCGAGCCGGTGCAGCGCCTTGGGGCGTTTCGCCGCGCCGAGCCGCGCACGCGCCCAGGCGCCGAGGTCCGCCGGGTCGGCCGCACCCACGTAGGCGGCGACGACCCGCTGGCCCCACTCCTCGTCGGGCAGGCCGAACACCGCGCTCTCGACCACGTCCGGATGGGCGTCCAGCGCGGCCTCGACCTCGGCCGGGTAGACGTTCACGCCACCGGAGATGATCAGGTCCTCCCGCCGGCCGTCGAGCCACACCAGTCCGTCGTCGTCCACCCGGCCGAGGTCACCGACCGTCACCCGGTCCCCGCGCCAGGCCGCGGCCGTCTTCTCCGGGGCCCGCCAGTACTCGAACCGCGCCCACGGCGGCACCGCGCACCACAGCTGGCCGCGCTCGTCGGTCTCCAGCCGGCGCCCGGGGCGGGCGCGGCCCACCGTACCGGGAGCGGCCAGCCAGTCCCCGGGCGAGCACACGGTGAACTGGGCCTCGGTGGAGCCGTAGAACTCCCAGACGCTGCCCTCGGGGGCGGCCTCCAGCACCGCGCGCTTGAGCGGGACCGGGCACGGCGCGCCGGCGTGCACGAGGCGGCGGAAGGACGACCAGTCGATCCCGCCCCGGGCGAGCAGCCGCTGCAGGTGGGTCGGCACGCAGAAGGTCGTCGTCGGGCGCAGCGCGGAGATCGCGGCCCCGGCCCGCGCGGCGTCGAACGGGCCGGGCAGGAGCACCTCCCCGCCGGCCAGCAGCGTGTGGACGGCGAACCGCAGGGGCGCGCTGTGGTGCAGCGGGGAGAGCACCAGGTGCCGGTCCCGGGGCTCGAAGCCCCACAGCTCGATCTCCTCGGCCGCCAGTGCGCGGGCACGGTCCTCGGGCAGGACCCCGGACCACACCCCCTTGCGGCGGCCGGTCGTGCCCGACGTGTAGTGCATCGGCCGGGCCAGCGGCACGTCGGCGAGGTCGTGCTGCTCCGTGCCGGCCAGCAGGCGGCCGGGATCCGCGGCGACGTCCAGCGCGGGATCGGCGTCGGCCACCAGGGCCGCCCGCTCGGCCGGCGGCAGGCCGGGGTCGAGCACCACCGGCACGATGCCCGTGCGCAGCGCCCCGAGGACGACGGCGAGCAGGCCGGGGGACCCGACCGCGGAGACCACCACCCGGTCGCCGGCGCGCAGCCCCCCGGCGGCCAGCGCGGCCGCCGCCCGGCGCTGGTCCCGTTCGCTGTCGGCGCTGCACACGACCGCGGCGGTCACGCCAGGCGCACCCGGTCGGCGTCGGACTCGTCCGCCCCCCACCACACGACCCGGCCCTCCGCGACCAGCTTGTCCAGCGTCGCCCGGGTGGACTGCGCCGCGGCCGGCCAGACGGCGCGGGGCACCTGCGCGTAGATCTCCGCGACCAGGTCGTCGACGCCGGCCGGCCCCCGCCCGAGGGCCGCGAGCAGCTGGTGCTCCCGGTAGGCGCGGTGGGCGAGGTAGTAGCCGAGCACCGCACCCGGGTCCTCGGTGAGCTCCGGCCCGTGCCCGCAGTAGAGGGCGCTGGGGCCCAGGTCGTGCACCCGGCGCAGGGACTCCAGGTAGGCGACCACGTCGCCCTCCGGGTGGGTGACGACCGAGGTGCCGCGGCCGAGGACGTGGTCGCCGACCAGCACGGCGCCCGACTCCAGCCGGAAGGCCAGGTGGTCGCTGGTGTGCCCGGGCGTGGCCACGACGTCGAGGGTGGTGCCGGCCTGCCGCAGGCGATCGCCGTGGTCGAGCACGCGACCGCCCGGCCCGGCGACCTGCGCGCTCCCCGCGGCGACCGGCGCACCGAAGTGGCTCCCCCACGGCAGGGCCGCCTCCGCGTGGTCGCCGTGGTGGTGGGTGACCAGGACGGCGACGCAGCGGGCATCCCGTGCGGCGAGCACGGCCTCGACCGCGGCCAGGTGGGCCGGGTCGTCGGGTCCCGGGTCCACCAGGACCGCCTGGCCGCTGCCGGGTGCGCCGACGACGTAGGTGTTCGTGCCGTCCAGGGTCATCCCCGACGGGTTGGGCGCGAGGACGCGGGTCACCAGCGGCTCCAGCTCCGCCGTCCGGGGCAGCTCCCCCAGGGCGGGCAGGGACCACGAGGCGCGCGGGTCAGCCGGGGCGTCCACGCCCGGCACGCTAGCCGCACACCTGGAGGGGTGCGCATCCGGCGGCTAGCCTCGCGGCATGCGCCGAACCCTCACCGTGTGCCGCAGCGGGCTCTCCCTCGCCGCCGCCGTCGTCCTCGTCACCGCCTGTGGAGGCTCCGACGACGAGGACGCCGCGTCGTCGGAGTCGAGTGCGAGCACGTCCAGCGCCGCCGAGACGACCGCCGAGCAGGACGACTCCGAGTTCTGCACCCAGGCGGCCGCCGCCTTCGAGCAGGTCGAACCGGCCTTCACCGGCGGCGGAGAGGACCCCGCCGCCCTGGCCACGGCGCTCCAGCAGGCGGCCGACGACGTCCGCGAGATCGAGCCGCCGAGCGAGATCGAGAGCGACTGGGCGTCGCTGGCCGACGGCATCGAGCAGTTCGCGCAGGCCTTCGCGGACGTCGACGTGAACGACCCCGCCAGCGCCGCCGAGCTGCAGGAGCGGAGCACCGAGATCATCGGCGAGCTGACCACCTCGGCCACGAACGTCCAGACCTACCTCACCACCGAGTGCGGCCTCGAGGTCGACGAGACCGAGCCCGCGGCCCCCACCAGCTGACGAAGGACCCCCCCTGCCCCCCACCGCTCGCACGCTCGCGGCGGGCCCCTGCAGGGGGGCCACTCGGTGGCGGGCCACCGGCCGTGCGTGGCGTCAGCCCCCGCAGCCGCCGATGTAGACGCCGCGCGCGTTGAGCCAGGGCACCGGGTTGATCTGCTGGCTGTAGAGCATGCCGTTGCGGTGCACCTCGAAGTGCAGGTGCGGGCCGGTCGACTGCCCGCGGTTGCCGACCTCGGCGATGACCTCACCGGCCGACACCCGCTCGCCGTAGGACACGAAGTACCGGTTCACGTGCCCGTAGACGGTGACGTAGCCGTCGTCCCCGAGGATGTAGACGGCCTGGCCGAAGCCGGTCGCCGAACCGGCGCGCTTCACCACGCCGGAGGTGGCGGCGTACACGTTCGTCCCGATCGGGGCGGCGATGTCGACCCCGTAGTGCGTGACGCCCCAGCGGGCGCCGTAGCAGCTGCTCACCCGGCCGGAGGTCGGCGCGACGTGGTTGCCGCCACCGCCACCGCCTCCGCCGCCGGATGCGCCACCGCCGCCGCCACCGCTGCCGCCCCCACCGGCGGCGGCCGCCGCCGCTGCCGCTGCTCGTGCGGCGGCCTCCTGGGCGGCCCGGGCGGCCGCGGCCTCCTCCGCCGCCTTCTGGGCGACCCACTGCTGGTAGGCGTCCCGGGCGCCCTGGAGCTCCAGGAGCCGGATCTGCGCGCTCTGCAGCTGCGCCTCGTACGCCGTCTTCTGCGCAGCCACCTGCTCGTAGGCCCCCTGCTGGGCGGCCAGCTGCCGGTCGGCCTGCACCTTCGCCGCCTCCGCGGCCTCCTCCGCCGCGGCCATCTGGTCGCGGGCGGCCCGGGCGGCGGAGTCGGCGTTGGCCTGGGTCACCTTCGCCACCTCCAGCTCGCTGAGGACGTCGACCTGGTTGTCGGCCACGTAGGCGAGCATCGCGGCGTTCTGGATCAGCTCACCGGGGCCGGCGGAGTCCAGCAGGGCGGCGGTCGTGCTCAGCTGCGCCCCCTTCATGTAGCTGTCCCGGGAGAAGGTCGCGATGCGGGCCTGGGACGCCGTCACGGCGTCGGCGGCCACCTGCAGCTCCGCGGCGGTCCGGTCCGCGGCCTCCTGGGCCTGCAGCAGCGCCTCCTCGGCCTGCAGGTACGCCGTGCCGGCCGCCTCGGCCAGGACGCCGACCTTCTCCAGCTCCGCCTCCGCGCCGGCGACGAGTGCGGCGATCCGGCCGACCTCGGCAGCGGCGGCGTCCTGCTCGGCCCGCGCGGCGCCGAGCTGGCTGTCGCTCGGGTTCGGTGGCGGCGCGGGCACGGCGGAGGCGGGGCCGGCGATGGCCAGCAGCGTCATGCCGGTGACGGCGGCGACGAGGGCGGTCCGTGCGGGGCGCGGCCGACGGCCCGCGACCGGCCGGCGGGCGCGCGAACGCCCGGGGACCGACGGAGTCGCCGGTCCGGATGGACGGCGCTGGAACATGTCTCGCTCCCTGGGGAAGAGGGTGGGCGTCGACGGCGGTCATCGACGCCCAGCGAGAGTCGCAGCATCACCATGAGTCACAAAGACAACACGCGGAACAAGTGGCGCGCCGCGGCAAGAACGATGAGTGACCGCGCCGCGACTGTCGGTATGTCGACAATCGGCGTCAGGAGGGCGGGCGCTCCAGCTCGTGCGTCAGCTGGTCCAGCTCCGCGCCGCCGGCCATGAGCCGGGTCAGCTCGTCCCGGTCCACCTCGCCCTTGGCGAAGCTGCCGAGGCTGCGACCGCGGTTCAGCAGCAGGAAGCGGTCGCCGACCGGATAGGCGTGGTGCGGGTTGTGGGTGATCAGCACGACGCCCACGCCCCGGTCCCGTGCCTGGGCGACGTACCGCAGGACGACGCCGGCCTGCTTGACCCCGAGCGCGGAGGTCGGCTCGTCCAGGATCAGCACCCGGGCGCCGAAGTGCACCGCGCGGGCGATCGCGACGGACTGCCGCTCGCCGCCCGACAGCGTGCCGACCGGCTGGTCGGGGTCCCGAAGGTCGATCCCCATCTCCGCCAAGGCCCGGCGGGTCGTCTCCCGGGCGGTCGCGGCGTCGAACCGCCGGAACGGCCCCCACCCCCGGGTCGGCTCCGCACCCAGGAAGAAGTTCCGCCAGATCGCCATCAGCGGGATCATCGCCAGGTCCTGGTAGACCGTGGCGATGCCGGCGTCCAGAGCGTCCCGTGGCGCCCCGAAGGCGACCGGCCGCCCGTCGAGCAGCAGCTCGCCGCGGTCGGGACGGTGGACGCCGGACAGGATCTTGATCAGCGTCGACTTGCCCGCCCCGTTGTCGCCGAGCACGCAGGTGACCTCCCCGGCGCGCACGGTGGTGCTGATGCCGTCCAGGGCGATCACCGAGCCGTAGTCCTTGCCGACGTCCCGCAGCTCGAGCAGGGGCGGGGACTGCGTCGCTCCCCCACCGACCCCGCTCATCTGTGGGCCGCCTCGGCGTAGCGGCGGACCAGCCGGTTGGTCAGCACGGCGAGCAGCAGCATCGCGCCGAGGAAGAAGTAGAACCAGTCGGCGTCCCAGCGCAGGTAGGGGATGCCCAGCTGCGTCATGCCGAAGATCAGCGCGCCGAGCGAGGCCCCGATCGCGGACCCGAAGCCGCCGGTGAGCAGGCAGCCGCCGATCACCGCGGCCACGATGAAGATCAGCTCCTGTCCGATGCCGGTGTTCGCCTGCACCGACGTCAGCCGCACCGCCAGCGTCACGCCGACGAACCACGCCGCCGCCGCCGTCGTCATGAACAGGGTGATCGTGGTCCGCCGGGCGGGGACGCCCACGTTGCGCGCGGCCACCTCGTCACCGCCGGTGGCGAACACCCAGTTGCCGAACCGGGTGCGCAGCAGCACCCACGTCGCCAGCGCCGTGAACAGCACCCACCAGAGGATGGCGACGCGGAACTCGGTGCCGGCGACGCTCAGCCGGGAGGCGAACACCCACTCCGCCGCGGCGTACCCGGGCACGTCGTCGATCCCCCCGACGGTGACCGTGCTGGTGAACAGCTTGGTCAGGCCCAGGTTCAGGCCCTGGAGCATGAGGAAGGTGCCGAGCGTGATGATGAAGCTGGGCAGCCCGGTGCGCGTCACCAGCCACCCGTTGGAGAAGCCGATCGCCAGGGCCACGACCAGCGCGACGGCGATCGCCACCCACAGGTTCTGCCGGAACTCGACGGCGACGATGCCCACCGTCAGCGCCGTCGTCCCGACCATGACGCCGGCCGAGAGGTCGAAGTGCCCGCCGATCATCAGCAGGGCCACGGCGACGGCCATGATGCCCAGCGTCGAGGCCGGGTCCAGCCAGTTGGCCACGCCCCGCGCCGAGCGGAACACCTCCGACTGGACGGCGAAGAAGGTGAAGACGGCCACCGCCCCGATGAGCGCACCGAGCTCCGGCTTCACCAGCAGCCGGCGCAGCGGGCCGGCCGCGGCGAGCCGCTCGTCGGCCCGCCGCCCGGCCGCTGGCGGCGGCGTCCCCGCCTGCGCCGGCGCGCTCAGCGCGTGCCGGCCGAGGCCAGGTCGGCGATCTCGTCGACGTTGCTCTCGTCCACGATCCCCGGCCCGGTGAGGACCGGCTGCCCGCCGCCGACGGTGTTCAGGTTCTCCGCGTACAGCTTCAGCATCACCACCGGCAGGTAGCCCTGCTCGTACTGCTGCTGGTCGACGGCGAAGGCGATGTCGCCGTCCTGGATGCCGCTGATGACGTCGGAGTTCAGGTCGAAGGTGGCCACCTGCGCCTCCGACCCGGCGTCGCCGGCCGCGGCGACGGCCACCGCGGCGACGGCGGAGTTCAGCGTGAGCACCGCGTCGATGGTCGGGTCGCTCTGCAGCTGGGAGGTGATCGTCGACTGGGCGCCCTGGAGGTCGTTCACGTCGACCTGCACCGGGGTCAGCGGGCTGCCCAGGCCCTCGGCGGCGCCGGCACAACGCTGCTCCAGGCCGATGTTGCCGGCCTCGTGGACGACGCAGAGCACGTTCGTCGCCCCCCGGGCCGCCAGCTCCTGCCCGGCACCGCGGCCGGCGATCGTCTCGTCCTGGCCCACGTGGCCGATGGCGCCGAGCTCCGCCGACCGCTCGCCACCGCTGTTGATGGTCACCACCGGGATGCCCGCGTCCACGGCCGCGGTGATGGAGTCCTCCAGGGCGTCGGGGTTGGCCATCGAGACCACGATCCCGTCGACCTCCCGGTTGACCGCGGCATCGATGAGCTGCGCCTGGCGCTGCGGGTCGCCGTCGCTCTGGTAGTCCACCTCGATCCCCAGGTCCTCGCCGGCCGCCTCCGCGCCGTTCTGGACGACGTCCCAGAAGGCGTCGCCGGCCGAGCCGTGGGTGATGACGGAGAAGGCGAGGCCCCCACCGCCACCACCGCCGCCGGGGCCCGGGTCCGTACCGCCACCGTCGGACCCGCCGTCTCCGGTGGTGCACGCGGCGAGCAGGAGCGGTGCGGCCACCACGACCGAGAGCAGGGCGATCGCCGGCGAACGGTGGGGTCGGGCCATGGGTGTCCTCCTGTGCTCGCGGGAGCTGCCTCGCCCCCGCCTGTCCTGGGGAATCATGCCTCCCACCGGCCCGTCCCCGTGGGTGGACCCGCCTGCACGCCCTTCCGACGGGGGATGTGTCCCGGTCGCTCTAGGCTCCGGACGTGGAGATCCTCGGTTCCGGTCATGAGCAGGTCGTCTTCTGCAGCGACGCCGAGTCGGGTCTGCGAGCCGTCATCGCGGTCCACTCCACGGCGCTGGGCCCCGCCCTGGGCGGCACGCGGTTCTACCCCTACGCCGACGAGGAGTCCGCCGTCGCGGACGCCCTGCGGCTGTCCGCGGCCATGTCGTACAAGAACAGCCTGGCCGGCCTCGACCTCGGCGGCGGCAAGGCCGTGATCATCGGGGATCCGCGGACCGACAAGACCGAGGCCCTGCTGCGCGCCTACGGGCGGTTCGTCGAGGCACTGGGCGGCCGCTACCTGACGGCCTGCGACGTCGGCACGTCCAACGCCGACCTGGACGTCGTCGCCCGCGAGACCCGGTTCGCCCACGGCCGGTCGGAGGCCTACGGCGGCTGCGGCGACTCCTCGGTCCTCACCGCGTACGGGGTCTTCCTGGGCATGCAGGCGGCCGCCCAGCACTGCTGGGGCTCCCGGTCGCTGGCCGGGCGGACCGTGGCCGTGGCCGGCGCCGGCAAGGTCGGCTCGCACCTGATCGGCCACCTCGCCGACGACGGGGCGGACGTGGTGGTCACCGACGTCGACCCGGCGGCGGTCGAGCGCGTCCGGGCGCGCCACCCGCAGGTGCGGGCCGTGCCCGACACCGCGACCCTGATCCGCACCGAGCACGACGTCTACTCCCCCAACGCCCTCGGCGGCGCGCTGGACCCCGGGACGGTGGCGGCGCTGCCCTCCCGGATCGTCTGCGGCGGGGCGAACAACCAGCTCGCCACCCCCGACGTCGCCGGGCAGCTGCGCGACCGCGGCATCCTCTACGCGCCGGACTACCTGGTGAACGCCGGCGGGGTCATCCAGGTCGAGGACGAACGGCACGGGTTCTCCTTCGCCCGGGCGCGGTCGAAGGCGGACGGGATCTTCGACGTCGCGCTGCGGGTGTTCCGGGCCGCCGACGAGGAGGGCGTCTCCCCCGCCGTCGCGGCCGACCGGCTGGCCGAGGAGCGCATCCGCTCGGTCGGCCGGCTGGCCACCATCCGGCTCCCCGGCTGACGAAGGACCCCTCCGGAGGAGGGACGTGTGCCCGACGTCGATCCGTGTCGTAAGGTTGTCCGAGACATTGTCACTCAGTCGGGGTCGCCACGCGGGCCGTTCCAGCCCGCCGGCTGGACGCCCGCACTCCGTAGCGAGGGGGTCGAGCCGATGGGGCGCGGCCGAGCGAAGGCCAAGCAGACACGCGTGGCCCGTGAGCTCAAGTACAGCTCACCGAACACCGACCTTTCTGCACTGCAGAAGGAGCTCGCCGGTTCGACGCCGTCCTACACCGCCTTTTCCCGGGCGACGGACGACGACGAGGACGACGACGAGTACAGCGACCGCTGGGCGGACGACGACGACGACGAGGACGACGACGGTCGCCCCGCGTTGAGCCGCTGATCCTCAGCACCTGATCGCGGACGCCGCAGCTCCCCCGGGAGCTGCGGCGTCGGGGTGTGCCCGCCTCAGCGGTAGGTGCCCTCCAGGCGGGCAGCGGTGTCGCCCGTGCGCGGACCGACCGTGCCGGCGACCCAGGCGGGCACCCCGGCGGCGTCGAGCCGGGCCACGACGGCGTCGGCCGTCTCGGGTGCCACCGCGGCGACCATGCCGACGCCGCAGTTGAAGGCGCGCTCGGACTCCGCGCGGGGGACGCCGTGCTCCTCCATCAGCCGGACCGCCGCCGGCAGCGCCCAGGTGCCGCGGTCGAGCACCGCCTCCAGACCGTCCGGGAGGACGCGCGCGGTGTTGCCGGCCAGCCCGCCGCCGGTGATGTGCGCGTACGCGTGCACGCCGTCGACCCCGAAGGCCTCGACCAGCGCCAGGCAGTCCTGGGCGTAGATGCGGGTGGGCTCGAGCAGCTCCTCGCCCAGCGGGCGGTCCAGCCCGGCCGGCGTCGCGGACAGGTCGAGCCCCGCGGCGGCCACCACCCGGCGCACCAGCGAGTAGCCGTTGGAGTGGAAGCCGGACGACGCCATCGCCACGACGACGTCACCCGCCCGCACCCGCTCGGGCCCCAGGACGGCGTCGGCCTCCACGACCCCGACCGCGGTGGCGGCCAGGTCGTACTCGTCGGCCTCCATCAGGTCGCCGTGCTCGGCGGTCTCCCCACCGACCAGGGCCGCGCCGGCCTGGGTGCAGCCGGCGGCGATGCCGGTGACGATCGCGGCGATCCGCTCGGGGACGACCTTGCCGCAGGCCACGTAGTCCTGGAGGAACAGCGGCTCGGCGCCACAGGCCACGAGGTCGTCGACGACCATGGCGACGAGGTCGATGCCCACCGTGTCGTGCCGGTCCAGTTGCCGGGCGAGGGCGATCTTGGTGCCGACGCCGTCGGTCGAGGACGCCAGCAGGGGCGTGCGGTACTTCTGCGTGTCCAGGGCGAACAAGCCGGCGAAGCCACCGAGGCCGCCCACAACCTCCGGCCGGTTGGTCCGCTCGACGGCGGCCTTCATCAGCGTGACGGCACGCTCCCCGGCGTCGATGTCCACGCCGGACGCCGCATACGTGAACTCGGTCATGGACGGGTGAGCGCGTCCTCGGCACCGCCGGGGACGCTGGCACTCCCGGCCTGCTGGCCGGTCCAGCCGCTGACCGAACGCCGCTCGTCCACGAGCGGGAGCGGTGTCCGGCCGATGCCCTCGAGCACGTGCTTGCCGAACAGCTCCGACTCCCCCAGCGGGATCGGGTACTCGCCGGTGAAGCAGGCCGTGCACAGCCGGTTGGCCGGCTGCTCCGTCGCGGCGATGAGGCCCTGCTCGGAGACGTAGCCGAGCGAGTCGGCGTTGATCGAGGCGCGCACGCCGTCGACGTCCAGGCCGTTGGCCACCAGCTCGGCCCGGCTGGCGAAGTCGATGCCGTAGAAGCACGGCCACTTCACCGGCGGGGAGGCGATCCGGACGTGCACCTCCACGGCGCCGGACTCGCGCAGCATCCGGATCAGGGCCCGCTGGGTGTTGCCGCGCACGATCGAGTCGTCGACCACGACCAGGCGCTTGCCGCGGATCACGTCGCGCAGCGGGTTGAGCTTGAGCCGGATGCCCAGCTGGCGGATGGTCTGGCTGGGCTGGATGAACGTGCGCCCGACGTAGGAGTTCTTGACCAGGCCCAGGCCGTAGGGGATGCCGGAGGCCTCCGCGTAGCCGACCGCGGCCGGGGTCCCCGACTCCGGGACGGGGATGACCAGGTCGGCCTCGACCGGGTGCTCCTTGGCCAGCCGCCGGCCGATCTCCACGCGGGCGGCGTGCACGCCCCGGCCGGAGATCGTGGTGTCGGGCCGGGCGAGGTAGACGTACTCGAAGACGCAGCCCTTGGGCTCGGGCGGGGCGAAGTGCTGGCTGCGCAGCCCGTTCCCGTCGATCGCGATCAGCTCGCCGGGCTCGACCTCGCGGACCACGGAGGCACCGACGATGTCCAGCGCCGCCGTCTCGCTGGCCACGACCCAGCCGCGCTCCAGCCGGCCGAGCACCAGCGGGCGGACGCCCTGCGGGTCGCGGGCGGCGTAGAGGGTGTCCTCGTCCATGAACGTGAAGCTGAAGGCGCCGCGCAGCTGGGGCAGCACCTCCATCGCCGCGGCCTCCACCGAGAGGTCCGGGCGGGCGGCGATGAGCGCGGTCACCAGGTCGGAGTCGTTGGTGGCGATGAACGCCCCGGGGACGCCGGCGTCGGCGGCCTTGCCGGCCAACTCGGCGGTGTTGACCAGGTTCCCGTTGTGGCACAGCGCCAGACCCGTGCCGGCCGACGTGGTGCGGAACGTGGGCTGCGCGTTCTCCCACGTCGAGGCGCCGGTCGTGGAGTAGCGGGTGTGGCCGACGGCGAGGTGGCCGCGCAGGCTGCCGAGGGTCGGTTCGTCGAACACCTGGCTGACCAGGCCGAGGTCCTTGTAGACCACGACGGAGGCGCCGTCGGACACCGCGATGCCCGCCGCCTCCTGACCGCGGTGCTGGAGGGCGTACAGACCGAAATAGGTCAGCTTCGCGACCTCCTCCCCCGGCGCCCAGACACCGAAGACGCCACAGGCGTCCTGAGGTCCGGGATTCTGGGGGTCGAGGTCGTGCGTCAGCCGTCCATCACCGCGAGGCACACCCCGACAGTACCGGCGCGACGCCACCCGTCCTACTCCGGCGGAGGTGTCACCGACCACCCGTGTTCCGCCGGGGGCGGAACCTCGACCGGTGGCGGCGCGTTGGCACGGAATGGCAGCCAACGGGCCCGACCCGCGTGAATTCCTCGAGCTGGCGCAGCGGATGCTCCGGCAGTTCTTCGACGAACCGCGCCGCGACGACGAACCGTGGGCGGACGCCACCCGCCATGCCGTGCGGCGCACCCCCGAGCCCAGCGCCGAGGAGCAGCGGGAGAACCTGACCTTCGCCCTCGCGACGCGCGCCGTCGAAGCGCTCGAGGACCTCGCGCTCAACGTCGCGTCGATCCGCCAGCGGCTCGAGCGGACGGCCCCGGAACCGCAGGACCGCCCGGCGCCGCGGGACGGCGCCGACGGGCAGTGACCCGCTCGACGCCGAACCCCGCCGGAGGCTACTGAGCGGGGACGTTGCCCAACTCGGCGGCGATCGTCGTGTCGTCGCCGTGGCCGGTCCGCACCACGGTGTCGCCGTGCAGGCTCAGCAGCTGGGCCCGGATGGAGCGCACGATCGTCGGGTGGTCGCTGAAGGACCGCCCGGTCGCGCCCGGCCCGCCGCAGAACAGCGTGTCGCCGGTGAACACCGTGCCGAGGTCGGGGGCGTGCAGGCAGGTGCTGCCCGGCGAGTGCCCCGGGGTGTGCAGCGCGGTGAGCGTCGTCCCGGCGACCGGAAAGCTGGTGCCCGCGGTCAGGTCGTGGTCCGGGGCCGTGTCGGGATGGGTCATGTCCCAGAGCATCCGGTCCTGCTCGTTGAACCAGATCGGGGCGCCGGTGGCCTCGCGCAGGGCGGGCGCGGCGGTGACGTGGTCGTTGTGCCCGTGGGTCAGCACGATCGCCGTCACCCTGCGGCCGCCGATCGCCTCGACGATCGGCGCGGCGTCGTGCGGGGCGTCGATGACGAGCACCTCGTCGTCGTCCCCGACCAGCCAGACGTTGTTGTCGACGTCGAAGTCCTGCCCGTCCAGGGAGAAGACGCCGCTGACCACGACCTTGTCGATGCGGGGAGTCACTTGTCGATCACCACGACGGAGCGCAGGACCTCGCCCTTGTGCATCTTCTCGAAGGCCTCCTCGACGTCGTCGAGGCCGATGGTCTCGGAGACGAAGGCGTCGAGGTCGAAGCGGCCCTGCAGGTAGAGGTCGACGAGCATCGGGAAGTCGCGGCTGGGCAGGCAGTCGCCGTACCAGGAGGACTTGATCGAGCCACCGCGCCCGAAGACCTCGATCGCGGGCAGGGTGATCTCCATGTCCGGCGTCGGGACGCCCACCATCACCACGCGCCCGGCGAGGTCGCGGGCGTAGAACGCCTGCTCGAAGACCTTCGGGTGGCCCACGGCGTCGATCGCGACGTCCACCCCGAACCCACCGGTGAGGGCCTTGACCGCCTCGACCGCGTCGGTCTCGGCGGAGTTGACGGTGTGGGTGGCGCCCATCTGCCGCGCCCACTCGAGCTTCTTGTCGGAGATGTCGACGGCGATGATCGTCGTCGCGCCGGCCAGCTTCGCGCCGGCGATCGCGGCGTCGCCGACACCGCCGCAGCCGAAGACGGCCACGGTCTCCCCGCGCTGCACGGCCCCGGTGTTGATCGCCGCACCGACGCCGGCCATCACGCCGCACCCGAGCAGACCTGCCGCCGTGGGCGGTGCCGCCGGGTCGACCTTCGTGCACTGCCCGGAGTGCACGAGCGTCTTCTCCGCGAACGCGCCGATACCGAGGGCCGGGGACAGCTCGGTGCCGTCGGCCAGGGTCATCTTCTGCGCGGCGTTGTGGGTGTTGAAGCAGTACTTCGGCTCGCCCTTGAGGCAGGCCCGGCACTCACCGCAGACGGCCCGCCAGTTCAGCACGACGTAGTCGCCGACGGCCACGTTGGTCACCCCCTCGCCGACCGCGGAGACGATCCCGGCCGCCTCGTGGCCCAGCAGGAACGGGAACTCGTCGTTGATCCCGCCCTCGCGGTAGTGCAGGTCGGTGTGGCAGACCCCGCAGGCCTGGACGTCGACCACGGCCTCACCGGGGCCGGGGTCGGGGACCACGATCGTCTCGATGCTCACCGGAGCGCCCTTGCTGCGGGCGACGACGCCCTTCACCTCATAAGCCATGCGGCGAGCGTAGGCGGATGGGGCGGATGGGGCCCGAGGGGCTCCCCGTCAGCGGATCGTGCTCGTCACGCGCACGTCTCGGTCGAGTGTTGAACGCGCGAGTATCCCCACGGCGTCGTACCGTCCGACCGGCCGCGACGCACATCACAGCGCGCGGCCGGGTTGCGTCCAACCGGCCGCGCCGTTCCCGTCCTCGGAGGTTGTTCCGTGGCAGTACCCAGCTTCCTGGCACGAGAGCGCATCGTCGCTCGGCCGGGCTTCAACCGCTGGCTGATCCCGCCGGCGGCACTCGCCGTCCACCTGTGCATCGGCCAGGCCTACGCGACGAGCGTCTACAAGGTGGCGCTCGTCGAGCACTTCAACGCCAGCCTCACCGAGATCGGCATCATCTTCTCCCTCGCGATCGTGATGCTCGGCCTCTCGGCCGCGGTCTTCGGCACGTGGGTCGACCGCAACGGCCCGCGCGCCGCCATGGCGACCGCCGCCGTCTTCTGGTCGTCCGGCTTCCTCGTCGGCGCCCTCGGCATCGCCACCGACCAGCTGTGGCTGGTGTACTTCGGCTACGGCGTCCTCGGCGGAATCGGCCTGGGCATCGGCTACATCTCGCCGGTGTCCACGCTGATCAAGTGGTTCCCCGACCGCCCGGGCCTGGCCACCGGCATGGCGATCATGGGCTTCGGCGGTGGCGCGATGGTCGCCTCGCCGCTGTCCCGCCAGCTGATGAACTGGTACGACGAGGACTACACCGGCGCGGCCGGCGAGGTCGCCAGCGGCAACTCCGTCGCGCTGCTGTTCGTCACCCTGGGCCTGGTCTACCTGGCCTTCATGCTGTTCGGTGCCCTGATCGTGCGCGTCCCCGCCCCCGACTGGCGGCCGCACGGCTTCGACCCGGCGACGATCAAGCAGAAGTCGCTGGTGACGACGGAGAACGTCTCCGCCAACAACGCGATCAAGACGCCGCAGTTCTGGCTGCTGTGGACGGTCCTGTTCTGCAACGTGACCGCCGGCATCGGCATCCTCGAGCAGGCCGCGCCGATGATCCAGGACTTCTTCCGCGACGGCGGGACCTCCGCGGTCGCCGCGGCCGCCGCGGCCGGCTTCGTCGGGCTGCTGTCGCTGTTCAACATGGCCGGCCGCTTCGTGTGGTCCTCCACGTCGGACTACATCGGCCGCAAGCCGATCTACATGGTCTACCTGGGCGTCGGCATCGTGCTGTACGTCGGGCTGGCCACCATCGGCAGCAGCGCCGTCTGGCTGTTCGTCGGGCTGGCCGCGATCATCATCAGCTTCTACGGCGGTGGGTTCGCGACGGTCCCGGCCTACCTGCGCGACCTGTTCGGCACCTACCAGGTCGGCGCCATCCACGGCCGGCTGCTGACCGCGTGGGCGGCCGCCGGCATCGCCGGTCCGCTGATCATCAACGGCATCCTGGACATGCAGGGCGAGCCGGGGAACCTCGTGGCCTCCGACTACCGGCCGGCCCTGTTCATCATGGTCGGGATCCTGGTCGTCGGCTTCATCGCCAACCTGCTGATCAAGCCGGTCGCCGACAAGTGGTTCGAGCCGAAGGACACCGACACCCCCACCGCTGCCGCGGAACCCGAGAGGAGCACCACCCGATGAGCTCGACGTCATCCACCGGTGAGCAGCCGGCCTCGAGCACCCCGACGGGTCTCGTCGCCGTCGCGTGGGCACTGGTCGGCGTGCCGCTGGTCTACGGCCTGTACAACACGGTGAAGGCGGCCAGCGCCCTCTTCACCGGCTGATCCCCCCGCAGCACCGCACTCCTGCGCCCCGTCCGCTCTCCAGCGGGCGGGGCGCAGTGCTGTGCCCACCGTCGTCCTCCGGACGACACCGCGGCCTGGTGCCGTCCCCGACGTCCGGAGCCGTCAGGCCGCGCTGCAGGGTCCCGCCGCGAGCTTGCGAGGGGCGGGGGGCAGCGGGGTCCTTCTGCTGCGCGGAGCCCCCCGGGCGCCACCCGGCACGACGAGCCTCAGCGAAGGGGTGACAACGGGAGGACGGCACCCAGGTTCGCGCGGCTGCCGCTGGCGGCGACCTTCCCGGCGGCGACGGCGTCGTCCCAGGACTGGCGGCCGCTGACCAGCCGCAGCCAGGTCGCGGCATCGGTCTCCACCACGTTCGGCGGCGTCCCCCGGGTGTGCCGGGGGCCCTCGATGCACTGGACGGCGACGTGCGGCGGCACCCGGACCTCCACCGAGCGTCCCGGAACCTGCTGGGCCAGCCAGCGCGCGCTGGTCTTCACCGCGGCACCCACCACCGATCGCGGCGGCTGCTCGGCGTCCTGGTCCAGCCAGGCGGCCACCGGCTGCAGAGCGGCCCGCAGCTCCTCGGCCGGGATCGGGGCCGGCATCAGCTGGTGGGGACGGTGCCCGCCGGAACGGTGCCGACGGCGACGTCGGGAGACCCGAAGAGCGCCGGGAGGGTGGCGGTCCAGGCCGCCCGCAGCTCGGCGAGGGGCAGGTCGAGCCCGCCGTCCAGGCGCAGGGCGTCCCCGCCCGTCGTCCCCAGTTCCGTCACGGTCACACCGGCCCACCGGGCCGTCGTCTTCACGCCGCCGGGGTCGGACGTGGTGACGACGACGCGGCCGGTGGACTCGCTGAACAGTGCGGTGAACGCATCGCCGTCCAGGTGCAGGTCCGCACCGACGCCGTACCGCAGCGCCGACTCGGTGAGCGCCTGCGCCAGGCCGCCGTCGGACAGGTCGTGGGCGGAGCCGAGCAGACCCTCCGTCGCGAGGGCGCCCAGGAGCTCCGCCAGGGCGCGCTCGGCCGCCAGGTCGAGCGCCGGCGGGCGGCCGCCGAGGTGGCCGTGCACGACGCTCGCCCAGGCCGAGCCGCCGAACTCCGGCCTGGTCTCGCCGAGCAGCAGCACGGTCTCGCCGGCGGTCCGCCAGCCACTCGGCACGCGGGTGCGCACGTCCTGGTGCACGCCCAGGACGCCGATGACCGGCGTCGGGTTGATCGGGACGTCGCCGGTCTGGTTGTAGAGGCTGACGTTGCCCCCGGTGACCGGCAGGCCGAGTTCCCGGCAGGCGTCGGCCAGACCGCGGACGGCCTCGGCGAACTGCCACATGACCTCCGGCTCCTCGGGGGAGCCGAAGTTCAGGCAGTTGGTCACGGCCAGCGGCCTCGCGCCGGAGACGGCCACGTTGCGGTATGCCTCGGCCAGGTTCAGCTGCGCACCGAGGTAGGGGTCGAGGCGGGCGTACCGGGCGTTCCCGTCGAGGGCCAGCGCGATGCCGCGGTTCGACTCCTCGTCGATGCGCACGACGCCGGCGTCCTCCGGCTGGGCGAGCACGGTGTTGCCGCGGACGTACCGGTCGTACTGCTCGGTGACCCAGGTCTTGTCCGCGCCGTCCGGGCTGCTGACGAGGGCCAACCAGTGCGCCTGCACCTCCGCCGGCGTCGTGGGGCGCGGCAGGCGCGCCGGGTCGTCGGCCTGAAGGGCGTCGAGGTCGGCCGGGCGGGCCATCGGCCGCTCGTACACCGGGCCCTCGTGGGCGACCGTGCGCGGCGGGACGTCGACGATCCGCTCGCCGTGCCAGTCGACGGTGAGCCGGTCGCCGTCGGTCACCTCACCCACGACCGTGGCCAGCACGTCCCACTTCGCGCAGACGGCGAGGAAGTCGGCGACCTTGGCCGGCTCGACGATCGCGCACATCCGCTCCTGCGACTCGCTCATCAGGATCTCGGCGGGGGTTAGCGTGGAATCGCGCAGCGGGACCGTGTCGAGGTCGACGTGCATGCCGCCGGTGCCGGCGCTGGCCAGCTCGGAGGTGGCGCAGGACAGCCCGGCGCCACCGAGGTCCTGGATGCCGGTGACGAGGTCGGCGGCGAAGATCTCCAGGCAGGCCTCGATGAGCAGCTTCTCGGTGAACGGGTCGCCCACCTGGACGCTGGGCCGCTTGGCCGGGCCCTCGGCGTCGAAGGTCTCCGACGCCAGGACGCTGACCCCGCCGATGCCGTCGCCGCCGGTGCGCGCGCCGAACAGGATCACCTTGTTGCCGACACCCTCGGCCTTGGCCAGCCGGACGTCCTCGTGCCTCATGACGCCGACGCAGAGCGCGTTGACCAGCGGGTTGCCGGCGTAGCAGTCGTCGAAGAGCAGCTCGCCGCCGATGTTGGGCAGGCCCAGGCAGTTGCCGTAGCCGCCGACCCCGGCGACGACGCCGGGCAGCACGCGGGCGGTGTCCGGGGCGTCGGCCCGGCCGAACCGGAGCGAGTCCATGACGGCGATCGGCCGGGCGCCCATGGTCAGGATGTCGCGGACGATGCCGCCGACGCCGGTGGCCGCGCCCTGGTACGGCTCGACGTAGCTGGGATGGTTGTGCGACTCCACCTTGAAGGTGACCGCGTAGCCGTCGCCGACGTCGACGACGCCGGCGTTCTCGCCGATGCCGACCAGGAGGGCCTCGCTGGGCGGGAGATCGCCGAACTGCCGCAGGTGGACCTTCGAGCTCTTGTAGGAGCAGTGCTCGCTCCACATGACGCTGTACATGGCCAGCTCGGCGGTGGTGGGCCGGCGGCCGAGGATCTCCTTGATCCGCGCGTACTCGTCCGCCTTCAGGCCCAGCTCGGCGAAGGGCTGCTCGTCGTCCGGGGTGCCGGCCGCCAGCTCCACGGTGTCGAGGCGGTCGGCCAGCCGGCCGGGGCCGGTGTCGAGGTCGCTCAGTCCCTGGCTCACGCGTTCACGACCGCCTTCAGGATGCTGGTGAAGAAGCCGAGCCCGTCGGTGCTCGGCCCGGTGAGGTCCTCGACCGCGTGCTCCGGGTGCGGCATGAGGCCCACGACCCGGCCGTTCTCGCTGGCGACGCCGGCGATGTCGCGGCTGGACCCGTTCGGGTTGCCGTCCACGTAGCGGAACACCACCCGGTTCTCGCCCTCGAGGCGGTCGAGGTCCGCCGGCGACCCCACGTACCGGCCCTCGCCGTTCTTGACCGGGATGACGATGCGCTGACCGGCCGCGTAGTCGGCGGTCCAGGCGGTGTCGGCCCGCTCGACCTGCAGCACCTGGTCGCGGTTGCGGAAGTGCAGGTGGCTGTTGCGGGTCAGCGCGCCGGGCAGCAGCCCGGCCTCGCAGAGCACCTGGAAGCCGTTGCAGATGCCGAGCACGGGGAGGCCCTGCCGGGCGGCCGTCACGACGTCCTGCATCAGCGGCGAGCGGGCAGCGATGGCCCCGGCCCGCAGGTAGTCGCCGTAGGAGAAGCCACCGGGGAGGACGACGGCGTCGACGTCCTTCAGGTCGTGGTCGCCGTGCCACAGCGGGACCGGCGCCCCTCCGGCCAGCCGCACCGCGCGGGCGGCGTCGACGTCGTCCAGGGAGCCGGGGAAGGTGAGAACACCGATGCGCACGACGTCAGTCCTTGGTGAGGTGCAGCTCGACGTCCTCGATGACGGGGTTGGCCAGCAGCGTCTCGGCGATCTGCTTCAGCTCCGCCTCGTCGGGGGTCCCGTCGACCTCGAGCACGAAGTGCTTGCCCTGGCGGACACTGCGGATGCTGTCGTGGCCGAGCCGGCCCAGCGCTCCCAGGACCGCCTGCCCCTGGGGGTCGGAGATCTCCGGCTTGAGGACCACGTCGACGACCACCCGGGACACGCTGTCGAGGGTACCGGGCGGCGTCCGCCGTCCTCCTGTGTGTGCGCTCACGCCCCTGGGACCGCCCGTGACCCTCGTCTCGCCTGCTCCTCCCCGCGAGCCATGCGAACTCGTGGCGATCGGCGGCGGATGGCCACGAGTTCGCATGGTTCGGCGGCGCGGGGCCGGTCACAGCCCCAGCGCGGCGCGGATCGTGGCCAGCACCTGCTCCGGCCGACCCAGCACGTCCGCCGACGAGAACCGGAGGATCGTCCAGCCGGCGAGCACCAGCCCGTTCTGCCGGCGCAGGTCGTCGACGAAGACCCGCCGCTCGCGGTGCACGTCGCCGTCGAACTCGACGAGCACCTTCCGGTCCGGCCAGGCCATGTCCACCTGACCGACGAACCGCCCGTCCACCCGGACGACCTGCTGCAGCACCGGCTCCGGCAGGCCCGCCTCCAGCAGCAGCCAGCGGAGAACGGACTCCATGGGGGAGCCGGATCCCGCGTTCCCGCGCTCGGCCACGCGCCGGGCGGTCGCGACCCCGCGGCGGCCCGCCGAACGGCGCAGGATCACCGGGAACTCGTCCTCGGGGAACCCCCGGGCAAGCATCTGATCGGTGACCGCGAGCAGGGCCGCCGGCGGTAGCGATGCCGCGAGGTCGATCCACGTCCGGCTGGGTGACGTGACCACGACGCCGTGCCGACGACGGGTCTCGGGGGCCGGCACGGCCGAGAAGTGGATCCTCCGGTCCCGCCGGTGCCGCAGTCGGGCCTCCGGCCGGACGGTCAGGTGGACACGCCCGTCGTCCGGCACCAGCGGAACCTCGAATCCCCAGGTCCGTGCCGCCGTCAGGTGGCTGACGACCGCATCCTCCGGAGCGCCCAGCAGCACTGCTCGCACCCGGTCGAGTTCACCGGCCAGGTGCGGCAGGTAGGTGTTCCGGGACGTGCGCACGACCTCCCGGTGCCGCAGGTGCCAGTCGGTGACGCCCGCCGCCTCAGCCCTGGAGCGGTCGATCGGTCCGGTGACCCGGGGCGGCACGGGCGGAGTCGGCATGGCCAGGAGCCTGCCGATCCGGGGCACGTGGGGCGGGCGCCGTCCACAGGCCGGGCGAACCCTGCGATCTCGTGGCCATCAGCCGCCGATGGCCACGAGATCGCATGATTCGGCGGCTGGGGTCAGGTGAAGCGCTGGCCGGTGAGGCGTTCGTAGGCGGTGACGTAGCGCTCGCGGGTGGCGGCGACGACGTCCTCGGGCAGCTCCGGCGGCGGGGAGACGCGGTCCCACCCGGACGACGTCAGCCAGTCGCGGACGTACTGCTTGTCGTAGGACGGCTGCACCGAGCCGGGCGACCAGGTGGCGGCCGGCCAGAAGCGCGAGGAGTCGGGGGTGAGCACCTCGTCGCCGAGCACCAGCGACCCCGCGGCGAGGCCGAACTCGACCTTCGTGTCGGCCAGGATGATCCCCGCGGCCTCGGCCAGCTCCGCGCCCCGCCGGTACAGCGCCAGGGTCAGGGCGCGCAGCTGCTCGGCCCGCTCCGCGCCGACCAGCTCCACCACGCGGGGGAAGTCGATCGGCTCGTCGTGCTCCCCCAGCTCGGCCTTGGTGGACGGCGTGAACACCGGCTCCGGCAGCTTCGAGCCCTCGACCAGCCCGGGCGGCAGCGCGACGTCGCGGATGGAGCCGGTGCGCCGGTACTCCGCGGTGCCGCCCCCGGACAGGTAGCCGCGGGCCACGCACTCGACCGGCAGCATCTCCAGCCGGCGGACCAGCATCGCCCGGCCGGCCACCGCTGCCGGCACCTCGGATGCGCTGACCAGGTGGTGCGAAGCGCCGAACTCCGCCAGCACGGGCGCGAGCTGCTCGAACCACCACACCGACAAGCGGGTGAGCACGGCGCCCTTGTCCGGGATCGGCGTGGGCAGCACGTGGTCGTAGGCCGAGATGCGGTCCGAGGCCACGAGCAGCAGCCGGCCGTCACCGGCGTCGTAGATCTCCCGCACCTTGCCGCGGGCGACGAGCGGGAGGTCGATCACGAGAGGGCAGCCAGCCGGTCGAAGAGCGGGCCCAGGTTGGCCACGTACCGCTCGGGCCGGCAGATCTCGTCCAACCGCGCCTCGTCGAGGGTCACCCCGGACGCCTCGGCGCGTGTCCGGAGGGTCGACCGGAACGGCGTCCCGGAGTTCCAGGTCTCCATGGCGGCCGTCTGCACGAGCGCGTAGGCGTCCTCCCGGGACAGCCCGCCCTCGACCAGCTCCAGCAGCACCGACGACGTGTAGATCAGCCCGCCGGTGGACTCCAGGTTGGCCCGCATCCGGTCGGCGTCCACCACCAGGTTCTCCACCAGCCCGGCGGTCAGGTCCAGCAGGTAGTCGGTGGTGATGGCGGCGTCGGGGAGGAAGACCCGCTCGGTGGAGGAATGGGAGATGTCACGCTCGTGCCAGAGCGGGATGCCCTCCATCACCGGCACGATCGCCGCCCGCACCACCCGCGCGAGCCCGGCGATGCGCTCGGAGCGGATCGGGTTCTTCTTGTGCGGCATGGCGCTCGAGCCCTTCTGGCCCGACCCGAACGCCTCCGCCAGCTCGCGCACCTCGGTCCGCTGGCCGTGCCGGACCTCCAGCGCGATCGCCTCGCAGACCGTCGCGATGATCCCCAGCGCCGACACCCACTCGCTGATCCCGTCCCGCAGCACCACCTGGGTGGACGCGTCGGCCGGCCGGAGGTCCAGTGCCGACGCGACCGCCACCTCGACCGACGGGTCGATCAGCGAGTAGGTGCCGACGGCGCCGGAGATCGCCACCACGCCGACCGCGTCCCGGGCCGCCCGCAGCCGGTCCCGGGAGCGGGCAGCGGCGAAGGCCAGGTCGGCGACCCGGTGGCCCCAGACGACGGGCTCGGCGTGTACCCCGTGGGTGCGGCCGACCTTGATCGTCGACCGGTGCGCCAGCCCGTGGTCGCGGAGCGCCGCCACCAACCGGTCGGCCTTGGCCAGCAGCACGTCGGTGGCGTCGGTCAGCTGGACGGCGAGGGCGGTGTCCAGCAGGTCCGACGACGTCATGCCGTGGTGCACGTAGGCCGCGGCCGAGCGCGGCTCGGTGTTGTCCGCCCAGGCGGTGAGGAAGGCGATGACGTCGTGCTGCGTCGTCTCCTCGATCTCCGCGACCCGCTCCGGGGTGGGCGGAGGCGCGTTGCGCACCGGCTCGACGACGTCGGCGGGCACCCGCCCCGCGGCCGCGTGCGCTTCGAGCACCAGCGTCTCGACCCGGCACCACAGCTCGTACTTGTGCTGGTCGCTCCAGACCCGCCCCATCTCGGGGAGCGTGTACCGCTCGATCATCGGGCCCACCTCGTCGCCATCAGCACGGCTCCAGTCTCGCGCAGGCCGGTCAGGGGACGGCGATCCGCCCCTCGACGGCGGCCAGCGCGATGTCGGTGCGCCAGTGCGCATCGGCCAGCCGGACGCCGGCCACCCGCTCGTAGGCGGTCTGCCGGGCGGCGGCCAGGTCGGGGCCCAGCCCCACCACCGAGAGCACCCGCCCCCCGGAGGAGTGCACGGTGCCGTCGGCCGAGATCGCCGTCCCGGCGTGCAGCACCCCGTCGCCGTCCGCGCCGGTCACCGGGTCGCCCGTCCGGGGCGCCTCCGGATAGCCCGGGGCGGCGACGACGACGGTCACCGCGGCGCCGTCCCGCCAGCGCAGCGGGGGGTGATCGGCGAGGGTGCCCGTGGCGGCGGCGTGCAGCAGCCCGGCGAGCGGGGTCGCCAGCAGCGGGAGCACCACCTGCGTCTCCGGATCGCCGAAACGGGCGTTGAACTCCACCACGCGGACGCCGCGCGAGGTCAGCGCCAGCCCGGCGTAGAGCAGGCCGCTGAAGGTCTCCCCGCGCCGGCGCATCTCGTCGACGGTCGGCTGCAGCACCGTCGCCACGACCTCCTCGACCAGTCCGGGCGGCGCCCACGGGAGCGGGGCGTAGGCGCCCATCCCGCCGGTGTTCGGGCCGCCGTCGCCGTCGTCGCGGCGCTTGTGGTCCTGGGCGGGCACCAGCGGCAGCACCGTCGTCCCGTCGGTGACCGCGAACAGCGAGACCTCGGGGCCGTCCAGGAACTCCTCCACCAGGACGGCGCCACCGGCGTCGAGGATCCGGCGGCCGTGCGCCGCCGCGGCGGCGCGGTCGCCGGTGACCAGCACGCCCTTGCCGGCGGCCAGGCCGTCGTCCTTCACGACGTACGGGGCGCCGACCTCGTCGAGCACCGTCTCCAGCTCGGCCGGCCCGCCGACCGGCCAGGCCCGCGCCGTGGGCACGCCGGCCGCCTCCATGACGTGCTTGGCGAAGGACTTGCTGCCCTCCAGCTGGGCGGCCTGCGCCGAGGGGCCGAAGCAGGCGATGCCGGCCTCGCGGACGGCGTCGGCGGCACCGGCGACCAGCGGGACCTCGGGGCCGACGACGACGAGATCGGCCGACCAGGCCGTGGCGAGCGCGGCGATCGCGTCGGGGTCGGCGACGTCGACGACGTGCGGTTCGGCGAGCGCCCGGGTGCCGGCGTTACCGGGGGCGCAGGCGAGCGCGCCCACCGCGGGGTCGGACGACAGAGCCACGCACAGGGCGTGCTCCCGGGCACCGGAGCCGATCACGAGCACGCGCACGGGGCGAACGTACCGATGAGCGGTCAGCGGGACCTGTTCGGCTGCTCCCGGCGTGCGCGGTGCAGCGTGCGCAGCCGGGCCCGCTCCTCGGCCCGGGCGCGTGCGTCGACGCGCAACCGCTGCCGGCGTGCCTCGGCCTCGAGTTTCCGCCACCCGGTGAACCGGGCGGGATCGAGCCGCCCGTCGTCGATCGCGGCGGCGACCGCGCACCCCGGTTCCCCCGAGTGGCCGCAGTCGCGGAACCTGCACCCGGCCGCGAGCTCCCCGACGTCGGCGTAGGCGGTCGCGATCCCCTCGGCGTCGTCGCGCAGCCCCAGCTCCCGCATCCCGGGGGTGTCGACCAGCAGGCCACCGCCGGGCAGCAGGTGCAGCTCGCGGGCGGTCGTGGCGTGCCGCCCGCGACCGTCCCCGCGGATCTCCCGGGTCCCCGCCACCGTCCGGCCGGCCAGCGCGTTGGCCAGACTGGACTTGCCGACCCCGGAGGGCCCCACCATCGCCGCCGTCCGGCCGGGGCGGAGCAGGTCGCGGACCGCGGCCAGGCCGTCCCCGGTCACCGAGCTGACCGGCAGCACCTCGACACCGAGCGCGTCCTCCCGGACGGCGCCGACCACCGCGGCGACGTCGGCGCAGAGGTCGGCCTTGGTCAGGACCACGACCGGGGTGGCCCCGCTGCTCCAGGCCACCGCGAGGTAGCGCTCGATGCGGCGCAGCCGCGCCCCGCCGGTCAGCGCGTCGACCACGAGCACCAGGTCGATGTTGGCAGCGACGACCTGCGCGGCCGACGTGCGGCCGGCGACGGTGCGGACGAAGGCACTCGTCCGGGGGAGGATCTCGACGGCCAGTTCACCCCGCAGCGCCACCCAGTCGCCCACCGCGGGACCGGTGCCGTCGGCGGCGTGGAGGGCAGCTCCCGGCACCACCCGGCGCGCGCCCTGGGCGGTCAGCACGGTCAGCCGGCCTCGGTCGACGCGCGCCACGCGGCCCGGTTCGGCGCCGGGCGGTGGCGTCCCGGTGCGGTCCCAGCCCAGCGATGAGAGATCGGTCACGGGCGCATGGTGCCGCCCTGGTCAGCGGGACGTCATGCGAATTGTGTGCGACTCGTCTGCTTCAGTTCACCCCGCGGCCATCCGATCAAGGTTTCGTGGCGGACATGCGCGCGACCGAGTCGCTGGCAGCACGACCAGCGACCCGCCTTCCCCGTCCTGTCGTCGTCGGGCACCGCGGTGCCCCCGCCTACCGCCCCGAGCACACGGCGGCCAGCTACGAGCTGGCCATCGACCTCGGCGCCGAGCTGGTCGAGCCCGACGTCGTCCTCAGCCGGGACGGCGCCCTCGTCGTCCGCCACGAGAGCGAGCTCTCCTGGTCCACCGACGTCGCCGACCGCGCCGAGTTCGCCGGCCGCCGCACGACCCGGGAGGTCGACGGGGCGCCCTGCACCGGTTGGTTCACCGAGGACTTCACCCTCGACGAGCTGCGCACCCTGCGGGCCGTGGAGCGGATGCCCGATCTCCGCCCGCTGAACACCGCCTACGACGGCCGGTTCGGGATCCTGACCCTCGCCGAGGTCGTCGACCTGGCCCGTGCCCGGTCGACGGCCGAGCGCCGGATCCGGGTGCTCGCCGAGCTCAAGCACCCCGGCACGGCCGCCGAACCGGCCCTGCCCATGGGTGAACTCGTCGCCGAGGAGCTCCGCCGGCTGGACGCGGCCGGCCCGCAGGGGCCGGTGGTGCTGCAGGCCTTCGACGCGGCCCTGCTGCGGGAGCTGCGCGGCCGCCTGGGCGACGACGGTCCGGAGATCGTCCAGCTGGTGAACAACCACGCCGAAGGCGACCGCATGGTCACCCGGGCCGGGCTGCGGGAGATCTCCACCTACGCCCAGGGCATCGCCCCCAGCGTGGAGCGGGTGCTCCGCGGCGTCCACCCGGTGCGCGGGACCTCCTCGCTGGTGACCGAGGCACACCGGGCGGCGCTCACCGTGTTCACCTGGACGCTCCGGGCGGAGAACGCCTACCTGCCCGAGCACCTGCGCATCGGCACGATCCCCGAGGCGCACGGTGACGCGGTCGGCATCGCGCGGCAGCTGCTGTCGCTCGGCGTCGACGGCCTGATCACCGACTCCCCCGAGCACGCCGCCGCAGCCGTCGCCGAACTGCAGACCCGCACCCCCGCCGCGGTCTGACCGCCCCGCCGACGGGGGCCCGAAGGGTCCCCAGAGAAGGGGCGAGAAGCCGCGAGGACCAAGCCAGGCGGGCTCGGAGCCGCGGAACCCGGCGAGAGCCGCTCCCGCGAGACGGCCGCGACGACGGGGGCCGGAGGCCTCCCCGAGGAGCGGTCGGCAACAGCTCAGCTCAGCAGGGGACGGCTCCTGGCCGCGGTGTCGTCCGGAGGACGACAGACGACCTAGCCGATCAAATCGTGGATCAGCACGTTCTCGTCGCGGCCGGGTCCGACGCCGATGACGCTCATCCGGGCGCCCGAGAGCTCCTCCAGCCGCCGCACGTAGGCCTGCGCGTTCGCCGGCAGCTCGTCGAAGGTCCGGCAGTGCCGGATGTCCTCGAACCAGCCCGGCATCTCCTCGTACACCGGCGTCGCGTGGTGGAAGTCGGTCTGCGTCATGGGCATCTCGTCGTGCCGCACGCCGTCGACGTCGTAGGCCACGCAGATCGGCACGGTGTCCAGGCCGGAGAGCACGTCGAGCTTGGTGAGGAAGTAGTCGGTGATGCCGTTGACCCGGCTGGCGTAGCGGGCGACGACGGCGTCGAACCAGCCGCAGCGGCGGTCGCGGCCGGTCGTGACGCCGACCTCGCCACCCTGCTTGCGCAGGTACTCGCCGTTGGCGTCGAACAGCTCCGTGGGGAACGGCCCCGATCCGACGCGGGTCGTGTACGCCTTGAGGATGCCGACGACCCGCTCGATGCGGGTCGGGCCGACCCCCGCGCCGACCGCTGCCCCGCCCGCGGTCGGGTTGGAGGAGGTCACGAACGGATAGGTGCCGTGGTCGACGTCCAGCAGGGTGCCCTGCGACCCCTCGAGCAGCACCCACTCGCCGGCGTCCAGGGCCGTGCCCAGGAGCAGGCGGGTGTCGACGATGCGGTGCTTGAGGGCCTCGGCGTACTGCGTGTACTCCTCGACGACCTCGTCGACGTCGATGGCCTTGCGGTTGTAGACCTTGACCAGGACCTGGTTCTTCTCCTGCAGGGTGCCCTCGAGCTTCTGCCGGAGGATGGAGAGGTCCAGCAGGTCCTGCACCCGGATGCCGTTGCGGGCGACCTTGTCGCCGTAGGCGGGGCCGATCCCGCGCCCGGTCGTGCCGATCTTGCGGGTGCCCAGGAAGCGCTCGGTGACCTTATCCAGGGCCCGGTGGTGCGGCATGATCAGGTGCGCGTCGGAGGAGATGACGAGCCGCGAGGTGTCCACCCCGCGCTCCTCCAGGCCGGCCAGCTCCCCGATCAGCACCTCGGGGTCGATGACCACGCCGTTGCCGATGACCGGTGTGCAGCCGGGCGTGAGGATGCCGGACGGGATCAGGTGCAGGGCGTACTTCTCGCCGTCCGGGGTGATCACCGTGTGCCCGGCGTTGTTGCCGCCCTGGTAGCGCACGACGTAGGGGACGCGGCCGCCGAGGAGGTCGGTGGCCTTGCCCTTGCCCTCGTCGCCCCACTGGGCACCGATCAGCACGACAGCCGGCATCGGGTCCTGGTCTCCTCTGCAATGGCGGTGGGTGGTCGGGTGCTTCGCCACCCACGGTTGCCCGCATGACCAGATGGCAGGGTATCCGCATGGCCGCCGTGCAGCTCGACCTCCGCCGGCTGGAGCCCGGGGAGGCTCCCCGGCCGGCCGACGTCGCCGCCGCCGCGGAGGCCGACGCCGTGCGCGTGCGGGGTCCGGTCGCCGGCCTCGCCGCCGTGCTCACCGTGCTGCACAAGGCCGAGCGGACGGCGCTGGTCCCGGTGGCCTGGGAGCCGGCGTCGGACAAGGCCTCGCTGGCCCTGGCCCGCGACATCGGCGTCGGCACCGGCGGGCCCCGTGAGCTCGGTCTGGTGCGGGACGACCACGGCGGCGTCCTCCTGCACCACGGGCGCGTGGAGGCCGACGGCGACGGGCGCCGCTCGCTGAGCCGCCGTCTGGGGCTGCAGGCCTACCACGACGACATCAAGGTGGCCGACGGCGAGATCACCCGGATCGACGTCCGGCCCGACTGGCGGGCCGTGGACACGATCGCCGTCACGGTCATGCTCCTGCCGCTGCGGCCCACCCGGCAGACCAGTGGCCGGGCCCTCCAGCTCGCGTCCGACCCGGCCCGCATCGTCCGCGACGGCGTGCCCTACCCGCGGCCGGTGCACCGCTGGACCTGGTACGCCGACGACCGCGTGCGCTGGCGCCTGGAGCCGTAGCCGCCCGGCCCCGCTCGCGGCGGGCCGCTGCACGGGTCGGGCCGCGTCGTGGAGACTGTCCTCCATCCGCCCGCCGAGGAGGTCCCGCTGCCGTCGTCCCGTGCCCTGACCGGGCTGTGGCTCCGTCGCGAGGCCTGCCGGTGACCAGCACCCGGCTGCCCACGTCGACGGCGTCGCCCGCCCCCTCGACCGGCCGCCGGCTGCTCGGGCGGGCGCTCGCGCGGCCGAGCCTGCCCGCACTGGTCGCCCTGCTCGTCGTCTCGGTGGTGTTCGGCCTGCAGGCGCCGGCGCTGCTCACGACCGGCGGGCTGGCCGGCGTCCTGGACACGGCGGCGCTGCTGGGCATCGGCGGGGTGGCCGTGGGACTGCTGCTCATCGCCGGCCAGTTCGACCTGTCGGTGGGCGTCGTCGCCGTGGCCAGCCCGCTGCTCACGGCACTGCTGGTCCAGCACGCGGGGTGGGACATCTGGCCGGCGCTGCTGGTCTCCCTGGCGGCGGCCCTGGCCGTCGGCCTGGTCAACGCGTTCCTGGTGGTGAACACCGGGCTGCCGAGCTTCCTGGTGACCCTGGCGACGTTCCTCGTCCTGCAGGGGGTCTCCCAGGCCGGCGCGCTCGCCGTGACGGGGTCGGGCCGGGTCGCCGGGGTGGACGAGGCCCCGGGCTGGGAGTCCGCCGTCGCGGTGTTCGGCTCCACGCTGCAGGTGGGTGACGGCCGCTTCCGCGTGTCCCTGCTCTGGTGGCTCGGGGTCACCCTGGTGGCGACCTGGGCGCTGTGGCGCACCCGCTTCGGCAACGCCGTCTTCGCCAGCGGGGGAGCCCGGACGGCGGCCCGCCAGCTGGGGGTGCCGGTCCAGCGGACGACGCTCGTGCTCTTCGGCCTCACCGCGTCGGCCGGCTGGCTGATCGGCACGCTGGGGCTGGTCCGCTTCGGCTCGGTCGGCATCGGCTCCCCGGTCCTGACCACGGCGATCGACTTCATCGTGGTGGCGGTCCTCGGCGGCTGCCTGCTCACCGGGGGGTACGGCTCGGCGATCGGCGCCTCCGTGGGCGCGCTGCTCTACGCCGTCTCGCGGGAGGGCATCGTCCTCAGCGGGTGGGACCCGCTGTGGTTCCGCGCGCTGCTCGGCGTCCTGCTGCTGGTGGCGCTCCTGGCCACCGGGGTCGTGCGCCGCCGGCTGAAGGCGGTGCCCCGGTCGTGACCGAGCTCGCGAGGTCACGGGGGAACAGAGCACCCACGGACACGGGTGTGACGAGCGCCAGCGAGGAGCGCCCGTGACCGAGCCCGTCCACCGCGCCGCCCCGCACCTGCCGGAGCTGGAACTGCAGCGGCTCAGCGTGCACTTCGGCAGCGTGGCCGCGCTGTCCCGGGTGAGCGTCACGCTGCCGGCCGGGGAGATCACCTGCGTCCTCGGGGAGAACGGTTCGGGCAAGTCCACCCTGGTCTCGGTGCTCTCCGGGCTGCGGCCGCACGACGAGGGGCAACTGCTCCTGAGCGGGGAGCCGGTCCGCTTCCGCTCGCCGCGGCAGGCCCGCGCGGCCGGGATCGCGACCGTCTGGCAAGACCTCGCGGTCGCGCCCCTGCTGTCGATCTGGCGCAACTTCTTCCTGGGCGCCGAACCCACCCGCGGGGTCGGGCCGCTGCGCCGGCTGGACGTCGAGAAGGCGCGGGAGACCACCGTCCGGGCCATGGCCCGCGTGGGGGTCACTCACCTGGACCCCGACCAGCCGGCCAGCACGCTGCAGGCCGGCGCCCGCCAGAGCCTCGCGATCGCGCGGGCCATGCACTTCGGGGCGCGGGCGCTGATCGTCGACGAGCCGACGGCACCGCTGACGGTGAACCAGCAGACACTCCTGCTGCAGGCGATCGTCGCCGCCCGCACCCAGGGCCTCGCGGTCCTGCTGGTGACCAACAACCCGCGCTACGCGCACCTGGTCGGTGATCGGTTCCTGCTGCTGGCGCACGGCTCGGTCGCCGGCCTGCTGACCCGGGACGACGTCGACGCCGCCGACCTCATGCGGCTGATGGCCGGCGGCGAGGAGTTCAACGCCCTCACCGAGGCGCTGACGGCGCTGCACTCCGAGCTCGGCGACCGCTGAGCCCCGGGCCCCGCGAGAGGGGCCCGGGGCGCGGTCAACTCAGGATGCTGACCCCACCGGGCCCGACCAGCAGGCCCACCACGATGAGGACGACCCCCCACAGCAGCTGCTTGCGGACGATCGCGACGATGCCCGCGATCACCAGTACGACGGCGAGGATCCACAGGATGAATTCCATGTGCTGTCTCCGTTCGGGCGGGCGCCGGAGTGACGCCGTGCACGGACAGTGATTGCCACCACGATCATCCAGCAAACCTGAGCACGGAACCGCAGGCCAGGACGCCGTAACGCCCGGACCGCAGGTTACCGAAAGTGAGGATCAGGGCGCCAGGGTCGGGTCGCAGTCACGCAGCAGCTGGATGCACCGCTGGTGCTCGTCGTGCTCCCCGATGGCCTCGGCGGCCGTGGCCAAAACCGTCACGCAGCGCAGGAACCCGCGGTTGGGCTCGTGCGACCACGGCACCGGCCCGTAGCCCTTCCAGCCGTTGCGGCGCAGCGCGTCCAGCCCCCGGTGGTAGCCGGTCCGGGCATAGGCGTACGCCTCGATCGTGTCCGGGAGGGTCCGCTCCGCCCGGCCGAGCGCCTCCTCGGCCAGCGTCGCCCAGAGCGAGCTCACCGTGGGGTGGTGGGCGACGACCTCGGCGGCCGTCGCCCCCTCGGCCAGCTCGGCATCGGCCTCGGGCGTGGGGGGCAGCAGCGTGGCCGGCGGCTCGCCCAGCAGGTTCCCGTGGGAGGAGCTCATCAGCCGGCCACCGACTGGCCGGCCGACAGCAGGTCCTCGCACGCCTGCACCACGCGGGCGGCCATCCCGGCCTCGGCGGCCTTGAGGTAGCTGCGCGGGTCGTAGGCCTTCTTGTCGCCGACCTCCCCGTCGATCTTCAGGACGCCGTCGTACCTGCCGAACATGTGGCCGGCGATGGGGCGGGTGAAGGCGTACTGGGTGTCGGTGTCGACGTTCATCTTCACCACGCCGTAGGACAGCGCCTCGCGGATCTCCTCCGGCGCGGACCCGGAGCCGCCGTGGAACACCAGGTTGAACGGCTTCGCGCCCTCGCCGAGACCGAACTCCTTCGCCACCAGCGCCTGGCCGCGCTCGAGCACGTCGGGGCGCAGCTTGACGTTGCCGGGCTTGTAGACGCCGTGCACGTTGCCGAACGTGGCGGCCAGCAGGTACACGCCCCGCTCCCCCAGGCCCAGCTGCTGCGCCGTCCGCAGGAAGTCGCCGTCGGCGGTGTAGAGCTTCTCGTTGATCTCCGCGACGACGCCGTCCTCCTCGCCACCGACGATGCCGATCTCGAGCTCCAGGACGATCTTCGCCGCCGCGGAGCGCTCCATCAGCTCCTCGGCGATGTCCAGGTTCTCGGTCAGCTCGATCGCCGAGCCGTCCCACATGTGCGACTGGAACAGCGGCTCCTGACCGGCGTCCACCCGGTCCTTGGACAGCGCGATCAGCGGCCGCACGTAGGAGTCGAGCTTGTCCTTGGGGCAGTGGTCGGTGTGCAGCGCCACGTTCACCGGGTACTTCTCGGCGACGACGTGGGCGAACTCCGCCAGGGCCACCGCGCCGGTGACCATGTCCTTCACCCGGGTGCCCGAGCCGAACTCCGCACCACCGGTGGAGAACTGGATGATGCCGTCGCTGCCGGCGTCGGCGAACCCGCGGAGGGCCGCGTTGACCGTCTCCGAGGACGTGCAGTTGATGGCCGGGTAGGCGAACCCGCCCTCCTTGGCCCGGCGGATCATGTCGGCGTAGACCTCGGGGGTCGCGATGGGCATGCGGGGCACTCCTCGTCGTCGATGCTCGGCGCTGCTCGGGCGTCAGTATTCCGCTGGACCGCTCACTCCGGGACGTCGGGGCGCACGCGCAGCCCCAGAGCGGTCACCAGCACGACCGCCTGCGTCACGTCGACCTCCGCGCCCGCCAGCTCGACGGTCCGCGGGTCGAGCGCCGACAGGTCCGAGCCGCGCAGGTCCGCCCCGCTGAGGTCGGTCCCGTGGAACCAGGCCGCGGACAGGTCCAGGTGCCGGAGCGTCGCCCCCACGGCGCGGGCCCCGACCAGGTCGGCCTCCCGCATCCGCGCGCCGGTCAGCGTGGCCCGCGAGAGGTCCGCCCCGGGGAGCCCGACGAAGGACCAGTCGCCGCCGGTCACGGTCATGAGGTCGAAGCTGCACCGGTCGAACATGGAGCCCACGAGCTTGCACCCGGTGAAGGACGCCTGGAAGAACGAGCAGCCGGTGAAGGTGCAGTTCAGGAAGGCGGCCTCGCTGTGCCGCGACAGGTTGAACCGGCAGTCGCGGAACGTGCACTCGGTGAAGACGGCGCCGTCGTCGGTGGTCTCGGTGAGGTCGACGCCGACGAAGGCCACCCGGGTGTGCTCCTGCCCGGAGATGTCCTCGCCGTACCAGTCGGCCTGCCGCACCTCGGTCTCCGTGGGCGGCGGCTCGACGCCGTACTTCCGGTCGGCCACTAGCTCAACCCCCGCCCACCGACCCCGACGACACCGTCCCGTCCCGCTCAGCCCTGCTCGATGCGGCTGACCACCCGCGCCGCCACCACGACCGGGTCGTAGGTCGGCGAGAAGGGCGGGGCGTAGGAGAGGTCCGAGCCGGCGAGGTCCTCGGCGGTCATCCCGGCCCAGATGGCGGCGGCCAGCACGTCGATCCGCTTGCCGGAACCGGGGCCGCCCACGATCTGGGCCCCGATCAGCCGCCCCGACCCGGCCTCGGTCAGCAGTTTGATCGCGATGTCCTCGGCGCCCGGGTAGTAGCCGGCCCTCGTCGTCGCCTCGATCGTGTCGGTGCGGTAGTCGAACCCGGCCTGCTCGGCCTCGGTGGTGCACAGCCCGGTGCGGGCGACCTCCAGGTCCCCCACCTTGGTCAGGGCCGTGCCCAGGACCCCGGCGAAGCGGGCCGCCCGCCCGCCGATGACCGACCCGGCCACCCGGCCCTGCTTGTTCGCGTGGGTGCCGAGCGCGACGTGGGTGGCCTCGCCGGTGACCCGGTGGAAGGTCTGCGAGCAGTCGCCGGCGGCGTAGATCTCCGGGTGCGAGCGGGTGCGCTGGGTGCGGTCGACGGCGATGGCGCCGGTGGTGCCCAGCCGGATTCCGGCCTGCTCGGCCAGCGCCACCTCCGGCCCCATGCCGAGACCGAGCACGACCAGGTCGGCGTCGTAGCTGCCGGCGTCGGTCCGCACGCCCCGGGCGCGGCCGGCCTCGTCGACCAGGATCTCCCGGACCGCCTGGTCGGGGTGCATCTCCATGCCCATGGCCCCCATGCCGGCGCACACCCGTTCGGCCATGTCGGCGTCGAGGAGCTGCATCGGCAGCGGGTCGGCGAGGACGACCGTGACCTCCAGCCCGCGCCGCTGCAGGGCCTCGGCCATCTCCAGCCCGATGTAGCCGCCGCCCAGCACCAGGGCCCGGCGCGCGCCGGCGTCCAGGGCGGCCCGGATCGCGGCACCGTCGTCCAGCCGGTGCACGCCGTACACACCGGGCGCGTCGAGGCCGGGGATCGGCGGCCGGTTCGGCCGCCCGCCGGTGGCGATCAGCAGGCGGTCGTAGCCGATCCGCTCGCCGGCGTCGGTCACGACCTTCCCGGCGCCCGCGTCGATCTCCACCGCCCGCGTGCGGGTGTGCACGGCGATGTCGCGGGCGGCGAACTCCGCCGGCGTGCGGGCGATCAGCGCGTCCCGGTCCTCGACCTGCCCGCCCACCCAGTACGGGATGCCGCAGGCGGAGTAGGAGACGACGTCACCCTGCTCCAGGACGACGATCTCCAGGTCACCGGCGTCCCGCAGGCGCCGGGCCTGCGCGGCCGCCGACATGCCCGCCGCGTCGCCGCCGATGACGACCAACCGCTCGGTGCTCATGGGGCCAGCCTGGCACCTGCGGCCGACACCGTCAGGTCATCACCCGCCCAGGTCGGCGACGGCGGCCAGGTCCCGGACGGCCGCACGCCGGAACACCTTGCCCGGGTTGAGCAGCCCGGCCGGGTCCAGCGCGTCCTTGATCGCCCGGTGCACGTCGAGGGCCACCGGCCCGATCTCGCGCTCCAGCCAGTCGACCTTGATCGCACCCACCCCGTGCTCACCGGTGATCGTGCCGCCGAGCGACAGCCCCAGTTCCAGGATGTCGTCGAACGCCGCGAAGGCACGTTCCCGCTGGTCGGCGTCGGCGGGGTCGAAGCAGATGGTCGGGTGCATGTTGCCGTCGCCGGCGTGCCCGACGACGCCGATGGTGAGCGCCCGGCCGGCGGCGATGGCGTCGCAGCCGTCGAGGAACTGCGCGATCCGCGAGCGCGGCACGGCGACGTCGTCGATCAGCGTGCTGCCCAGCTGCTCCAGTGCCGGCAGCGCCATCCGGCGGGCCGCCAGCAGCAGGTCACCCTCCGCGGGGTCGTCGGTGGTGTGCACGAACTCCGCGCCAGCCTCGCGGCACAGCCGGGCGAGGGCCTCGATCTCCTCCGCGGCGGCCTCCCCGCCGGCGTCGGACTGCGCGACCAGCAGGGCGCGGGCGGTGCGGTCGAGGTCGGCCTTGAGCAGGTCGTCGACGGCGCAGATGCAGGTGTTGTCCATGACCTCGAGCAGGCTGGGCACCAGGCCGGTGGTCACCACCTGCTCGACCACCTGCCCGGTCTGTGCCGTCGTCGCGAAGGTGGCGGCCAGGGTGACCGGCCTTCGGGGCGCCGGGCGCAGCGCGAGGGTCGCCTCGGTGATCACCCCGAGCGTGCCCTCGGAGCCGACGAAGAGCCGGGCGAGGTCGTAGCCGGCCACCCCCTTGACGGTGCGCCGGCCGGTGCGCAGCACCCGCCCGTCGGCGAGCACGACCTCCAGGCCCAGCACGTAGTCGGTGGTGACGCCGTACTTCACGCAGCACAGGCCGCCGGAGTTGGTGGAGAGGTTGCCGCCGATGGTGCACCAGTCGTAGCTGGAGGGGTCCGGGGGGTAGAACAGGCCCGCCCCGGCGACGGCGTCGCGCAGCGACTTGTTCACCACGCCGGGCTGGACGACGGCCAGCCGGTCGGCCGGCGAGACCTCCAGGACGGCGTCCATGCGGGTCATCACCAGCGTGATCGCGCCGTCCACGGCGTTGCTGGACCCGGCCAGCCCCGATCCGGCGCCGCGCGGGACGACGGGGACGCCGTGCCGGGTGGCGATGCGCATGACGGCGGCGACGTCCTCGGTGCACCGGGGCAGGACGACCGCCGCGGGCGTGCCCGCCGGGGCGAGCATCGCCTGGTCGCGGGCGTAGGACGCCGTGACGTCGGGGTCGGTGAGGACGCTGTCGGCGCCGAGCGCGTCGCGCAGCTCGGTTCCCCACTGAGTGGTCACCGTCACACCGTACGACCTGGGCCCCGGCCACGATCAGGTTCCCTGATCGTGCGGCGTCCTCCCCCACGTCCCACGGTGAGGGAGGACGCTCCATGATCAGGGTCCCTGATCATGGAGCGGGGGCGCGGGGTCTTCTACAGGCCGAGGTCGGCGAGCTCGAAGGCCGCGCGGTACTCGAAGCCGGCGGCCTCGACGGCCTCGCGCGCGCCCCGGTTCACGATGACCGCGACCCCGATGACCTCCGCACCGGCCTCCTGCAGCGCCTCGGCCGCGGTGAGCGGGCTGCCGCCGGTGGTGGAGACGTCCTCGACCACCAGCACGGCGCGGCCCTCGACGTCCGGGCCCTCGATCCGCCGCTGCAGGCCGTGCGCCTTACCCGCCTTGCGGACGACGCAGGCGTCGAGGAAGCCCTCGCCGTCCGACGCCGCGTGCAGCATCGCCGTGGCCACCGGGTCGGCGCCCAGGGTCAGCCCGCCGACGACGTCGTAGCGCAGGTCCCGGGTCAGCTGCCGCATCACGCGACCGACCAGCGGGGCGCCCTCGTGGTGCAGCGTGAGCCGGCGCATGTCGATGTACCAGTCGGCCTCGCGCCCCGAGGAGAGCGTCACCTTCCCGTGCACCACGGCGAGCTCGACGATCAGCTCGCGCAGCCGGTCACGGTCGGGGTGCGCGGGGACGGGGTCGCTCTGCATGCGTCCGACCCTACTGAGGCCCAGGATCGGTGCATGCCGATCAGCCGCACCCGCCTGCTCGCCGCCGCCGGGCCGCTCGCCGCCGCGCTCGTCGGAGGGCTGGCCACCGATCCGGACAGCCGCTGGTTCCAGAACCTGGAGAAGCCGGCCTGGTACCCGCCACCGCGGGCCTTCGGCATCGTCTGGACCGGCCTCTACGCCGGCATCGCCTGGGCCTCCGGCGAGGCGCTCGCGAAGGGGTCGGGCCCCTCGTTCGGTCGCGCCTACGCCGCCGACCTCGTCCTGAACACCGCCTGGACGCCGGTGTTCTTCCGCGCGCACCGGCCGTGGCTCGCCGCCGCGGAGAGCGCCGCCCTCACGGTCTCGACGGTCGACCTGGTCCGCCGGGCCGCCCGGGTGAGCCGGCCGGCGGGCGCCGTCCTGGTGCCGTACGCCGCGTGGACGGCGTTCGCGACGGCCCTGACGGTCGCCATCGCACGGCGCAACTGACCCCGGACGTGCAGGAGGGCCGCCGCTCGACCGCAGTCGGGCGACGGCCCTGCGCCTGGATCAGGACGCGGCCGGGGCCAGCACCTGGTCGATGATGTAGACGGTGGCGTTGGCGGTCTGCACGTTCCCGCAGATCACCGAGGCCTCCATCTGCGTCACGGTGCCCTCGGCGGCGATGGAGAAGTCCTCGCCCGAGCCCTCGATGGTGACCTCGTCGTTGTTCAGCGTGGTGTGCGTGCCGGCCAGCTCGTCGGGGGCCAGGCGACCCGGGATGACGTGGTGGGTGAGCACGGTGGTCAGCGCCGCCGTGTCGGCCAGCAGGCCGTTCAGCGCGTCCGCGGGAACCGCCTCGAACGCCGGGTTGGCCGGGGCCAGCACGGTGATGTCGTCGGTGGTGTTCAGCGTGTCGCCGAGGTTGGCGGCGGTGACGGCCTGCACCAGGGTGGACAGCGCCGGGTTGTTGCTGGCGGCGGTGGCGACCGGGTCGTCGGTCATCCCGGTGAAGCTGCCCTCGCCCTCGGCGGGAACGGCGGCGCAGCCCTCGCCGAACGGCTCGTCGGACACCGGCGTCGCGCTGTCGGTGGTCTCCGAGCTCTCCATGCTGCTGCTGGTGTCGGCGGCCGCGCCGGTGTCCTCGGCGGAGTCGTCCGAGCCGCAGGCGCTCAGCGTGATGGCGAGCGTGGAGACGGCGGTGAGGAGGACGCCGCGGGTGAGCATGCTGTTCTTCACGAGGTGGTGCTCCTTTGTCCTGTCCGTGCGACCGCATTGTCGCGGGCGGGGAGTGCACCGGCCGCGGTCGCGGTCCGGGATCGCGTCTCCGGCAGCTGCCGGGGACGAGTCTGTGGGGTGGCCGGTCAGCCGGCGACCACCTGGATGGAGTGCCAGCCGCTGGATCCGGCGGGGAAGGGCGCGGCGCGCTCCTCGGTCTGCCGCTCGCCGTCGGCGCTCGTGGCCCGCACGGTCACCGAGTGCCGGCCGGGCGCGAAGTCGTAGGGCAGCACCCACTGGCGCCACAGGTCGGCGTCGACCTGCGGGGAGAGCTCGGCCTCGGCCCAGTCCTCGTCGTCCACGCGCACCTCGACCGAGGCGATGCCGCGGGTCTGGGCCCAGGCCACGCCGGCGATGGCGCGGCGGCCGGCCGGGAACTCGCGCAGCGGGGCGGGGGTGTCGATCCGGGACGCGATCTTGATCGGCCCCTCGGCGGCCCAGTCGCGCTCGGTCCAGTAGGCGTCGACGGCGTCGAAGGTGGTGGCCTCGATGCGCACCAGCCACTTGCAGGCCGACACGTAGCCGTACAGGCCGGGGATCAGCATCCGCACCGGGAAGCCGTGCTCGACCGGGAGCGGCTCGCCGTTCATCCCGAACGCCAGCATCGCGTCCTCGACCTCGAGCGCGCTGCGGGTCGGGGCGCCGATCGTCATGCCGTCCTCGGAACGGCACAGCAGCTGATCGCTGCCGGTGCGGATGCCGTTCTCCTCCAGCAGGGCGGCCAGGGGGACGCCGATCCAGCGCGCGGTGCCGGCCAGCCCGCCGCCCACCTCGTTGGAGACGCAGGTCAGCGTGATGTCGCGCTCGATCAGGTCGTCGCGTTCGAACAGGTCGGCGAGGGTGTAGCTGCGCGGGGAGTCGAACATCCCGGCCAGCTCCAGCCGGTAGTCGGCGGGACGGATGCGCGGGACGCTGAGCGCGGTGTCGACCCGGTAGAACTCGCCGTTGGCGGTGAACAGCGGGGTCAGCCCGTCGACCTCGTCGGAGAGGTCGGCGCCGGCGGGCAGCGCGGCCGCCGGGGAGGCGGGGGCCGGCAGGGTCAGCGCGGCCCGGTCCCCCGCGACGTCGAAGCGCCGCTGGAGCAGCCGGCCACCGCCCCCGGTGACGGCCGCGGCGCCGAGGGCGACACCGCTGGTGAGGAAGAAGCGCCGCCGGTCGAGGCCGGCGCCCTTGCGGTCGGTCGAGCCGAGGACGTCCCGCAGCCGCTCCACGATCCGCTCGTCGGCATGCCCGCCGGACGTCGGCGCGGGCCGCTCCCCGGACGGGCCGGCGACCGGTGCGGTCAGCGGCGCGAGCAGGACCAGCAGGGCGACGGTCCCGGCCGTGGCGCCGAGCAGCGAGGGAAGGGCGTCCAGCGGCGCCCCCGCCGGCCGGGTGAGGGCGGCGAGGACGCCGACGGCCCCGAAGACGGCGATCCCGAGGACGCCGAGCCGCCGGTTGCGCAGTCCGAGCAACCCGACGAGCACGGCGTAGCCGGCGATGACGACCAGCATCCCGACGATCAGGGCGATCTTGTCGTCCTCGCCGAACGTGCGGATGGCGAACGCCTTCACCGGCTCGGGCGTGAGGGTGATGGCCGCGTCGCCGACGGCGATCACCGGCGAGGAGACCGGCCCCACGAGCCCGGCGGCCAGCTCCGCCGCACCGAGCGCCACCGCGGCGGCCAGCAGGCCGGCGAGCGCGGCCAGGACACGGCGCCGGGGGGGCCGCTCGGAGCGCTCGTCCGCGGCCGGCGCCGGGTCCTGGAGGGAAGTGGTCACACCGGGTCTTCGTGCGCCACCCCCGGACCGGATTCGATCGGGAGAAATCATCTGGGGCACAACCGGCTGTGGCCGACGCGGCCCGCCGGGGAGGAGGTCTGGCACCCTGGCGCGGTGCCGACCGATCAGACCCCTGCGGGAGGACCTGCCGCGCGCCCCGTCCTGCCGCCGTCCGTGCGGGTCGCCGCCATCGCCATGGGCGTGGTCGCGGCGCTGCTGCTGACCAACGGCGCACTGCTCTGGTCCGGCTTCGACGACGCCGTCGACCGCGTCGCGGAGGCCGCCGAGGTCGGCCGCGACGCGGCCCGGCAGTTCGTGCTGTCGTCCCTGATCCCGAACGTGGTGCTCGGCCTCGTGCTGGCGCTGTCCGCGTGGTTCTTCCCCCGCCGGCAGCCCTGGGCGCGGTGGACGGGGCTGGCGGCCAGCGGGTTGCTGGTCGTGCTCACCCTCTTCCAGCTCGTCGCCGGCGACATCACGATCGCGTCTCTGCTGCTGCTGGCCCTCTCGATCGCGGCCGTCGCGGGTCTGCTCGCCCGGGGGACCCGGGAGTGGGTGCCGCCGCTGCGCTCCGCCGGCTGACGGCCGTCGTCGGTGGCTCCGTCCGCGGAGCCACCGACGACGATCCGGTCAGCCCTGGCCGTTCGCCCGCTGCCAGCCGCGGAAGCGGTACCAGTCGTTGGACGGCTTGAGCGCCAGTGCCACGATGCCGACGGCGGTCAGGATCAGCTGGAACCAGCCCAGCGAGGTGGCGAAACCGCTGGTGGCCTGCCCGCCGGTGCCGGCCGCGAGGCCCACCAGGCCGAAGACCACGCTGATGCCGCCGAGCACCCAGATGACGATCCGCGCCCAGTTGCGCCCCTGCCAGGCGAACCAGATGAAGAGCGCCTGCAGCCCCAGGATGATCAGCGTGATGACGACGCCGATGAGGATGCCCGTGCGGGCGAGGTCCTCGGTGATCGCGGGGTCGGTCGACTGGCGCAGCGTCTCCTCGATCAGGCCGTCGAGGTCGGAGAACGTCACGATCGCCGAGATCAGCCCGAGCACGAGGCTCGCCACCAGCGCCCCGATGCCGGCGCGGACGGTGGTCGGCCGCTCCATCGGGGGCGGCGCCCCGTACCCGGTGGGTGCCGACGGCGCCGGGGCGTACCCCGGGTACTGCTGCCCGTAGGGCGGCTGCCCCGGCTGCTGCTGCCCGTACGGCGGCTGGGACGGCGGGGCGTTCCAGCCCTGCGGAGGCCCACCCTGCCCCTGCTGGTCGGGGTCCCCGTGCGGACCGCTCTGTCCTGACGTCATCTTCGGCCTCCCGGACGTGTCGATTCCTGCCGATCATGGTGGACCCCCGCGTTCGGCCGCCATCGCCGCGCCGCCCGCTGTCGCCCGGTCGGGTCAGGCGGCCGCGGCCCGGCCGGCGCGCCCGGTGGGTGGCTGCGGCAGCGCGCCGGCCCGTCCGGTCCAGGGGATCGGGCGGGCCGGTCGGGCCCGTCTCAGCCGCGCGTGACGCTGAGCCCGCCGTCGGCCACGTCCGCCGGCCGGTCGACGACCACCTCGTCGCCGTCCCGGATGTCACCGGACAGCAGCGCCCTGGCCAGCTGGTCGCCGATGGCGGACTGCACCAGCCGGCGCAGCGGCCGGGCACCGTAGACGGGGTCGAACCCGTTGATCGCCAGCCACTCCTTCGCCGCCTCGGTGACCTGCAGGGTGAGCCGCCGGGCCGCCAGCCGCCGGGCCAGGACGCCGACCTGGATCTCGACGATCCCGGTCAGCTCCTCGCTGCCCAGCGCCCGGAAGACCACGACGTCGTCGAGCCGGTTGAGGAACTCCGGCTTGAAGTGCGTGCGGACGACGTCCATCACCGCTTCCCGGCGGCTTGCCTCCGGCACCGACTGATCGGCGATCAGCTGCGAGCCCAGGTTGGACGTCAGGATGAGGATGGTGTTGCGGAAGTCCACCGTCCGGCCCTGCCCGTCGGTGAGCCGGCCGTCGTCGAGCACCTGGAGCAGCACGTCGAACACGTCCTGGTGCGCCTTCTCGACCTCGTCGAAGAGGACCACCGTGTAGGGACGCCGGCGCACGGCCTCGGTGAGCTGGCCGCCGGACTCGTAGCCGACGTAGCCGGGCGGGGCGCCGACCAGCCGGGCGACCGAGTGCTTCTCGGAGTACTCGCTCATGTCGATGCGGACCATGGCCCGCTCGTCGTCGAAGAGGAACTCCGCCAGCGCCTTGGCCAGCTCGGTCTTGCCGACGCCCGTCGGACCCAGGAACAGGAACGACCCGGTGGGCCGGTTGGGGTCGGCGACGCCGGAGCGCGCGCGGCGGACGGCGTCGGAGACGGCGCGGACGGCGTCGGTCTGGCCGACCACCCGCCGGCCGAGCTCGTCCTCCATCCGGAGCAGCTTCGCCGTCTCGCCCTCCAGCAGCCGGCCGGCGGGGATGCCGGTCCAGGCCTGGACGACCTCGGCGATGTCGTCCGGGCCGACCTCCTCCTTGAGCATCGAGTCGCCACCGGCCACGGATTCCTCGGCCGAGGTCAGCGACCGCTCCAGCTCCGGCAGCCGGCCGTAGCGCAGCTCCGCGGCCCGGGCGAGGTCGCCGTCGCGCTCGGCCCGCTCGGCCTCCAGGCGGACCGACTCCAGCTCCTCCTTGATCCGCTGGATGCGGTCGATGGCGGTCTTGTCCTGCTGCCACCGGAAGGTCAGCTCGGCCAGCTCCTGCCGTCGGTTGGCGAGCTCCTCGCGCAGCGCGGCCAGCCGCTCCATCGACGAGGGGTCGTCCTCCTTGGACAGCGCCATCTCCTCGATCTCCATGCGGCGGACGGCGCGCTCCACCTCGTCCACCTCGACCGGGCGGCTGTCGATCTCCATCCGGAGCCGGCTGGCGGCCTCGTCGACGAGGTCGATCGCCTTGTCCGGCAGGAACCGGGCCGTGACGTACCGGTCCGACAGCGTGGCCGCCGCGACGATCGCGGTGTCGGTGATCCGGACCCCGTGGTGCACCTCGTAGCGCTCCTTGAGACCGCGCAGGATGCCGATGGTGTCCTCGACGCTCGGCTCGCCCACGAAGACCTGCTGGAAGCGCCGCTCCAGGGCCGGGTCCTTCTCGATGTGCTCGCGGAACTCGTCGAGCGTGGTCGCCCCGACCATGCGCAGCTCACCGCGGGCCAGCATCGGCTTGATCATGTTTCCGGCGTCCATCGCCGAATCGCCGGTGGCCCCGGCGCCGACGATGGTGTGCAGCTCGTCGATGAAGGTGACGATCTGCCCCTCGGCGTCGGTGATCTCCTGCAGCACGGCCTTGAGCCGCTCCTCGAACTCGCCGCGGTACTTCGCGCCCGCGACCATGGAGCTCAGGTCCAGGGCCATCAGCCGCTTGCCCTTGAGGCTCTCCGGGACGTCGCCGGCCACCATCCGCTGGGCCAGGCCCTCGACGATCGCGGTCTTGCCCACACCGGGCTCGCCGATGAGGACCGGGTTGTTCTTGGTCCGCCGGGAGAGCACCTGGACGACCCGCCGGATCTCGGTGTCCCGGCCGATGACCGGGTCGATCTTGCCGTCGCGGGCCCGCTGGGTGAGGTCGACGGCGTACTTCTCGAGCGCCTGGAAGGTGCCCTCGGGGTCCGGCGTCGTCACCTTGCGGTTGCCCCGGACGGTGCGGAAGGCCGCCAGCAGCGTCTCCCGGGTGGCCCCGGCGCCGGTGAGGACGTCACCCGCCTCGCCGGCCGAGCCGGCGAGCCCGACGAGCAGGTGCTCGGTGGAGATGTACTCGTCACCGAGGGCGCTCGCCTGCTCCCCCGCGTCGTTGATGACGCGGAGCAGTTCCCGGGACGGCGACGGGGCGGGCACGGTCGCCCCGCTCACGCTGGGCATGCGGCGCAGCGCCGCATCCGCCTTCGCGCGGACGTCGACGGGATCGGCGCCGACCGCGGTGAGCAGCGGGCCGGCGATGCCGTCGGACTGCTCCAGCAGGGCGGCGAGGAGGTGCAGCGGCTCCAGTGCCGCCTGGCCGCGGGCGACGGCGAGTCGCTGGGCCCCGGCGACGGCCTCCTGCGACCGGGTCGTGAGCTTGCTCTCCATGGTCGGGGACGCCTTCCTCTCGGCTGGATCGATCGACCACCGGAGGGGACCGGTGGCCGCCTGGTCGATCCGTGCAACGACGCACAAGTTGAGTCTGTTCCGCTCAACCCTTGCATGCCCGGTCCCGGGCCGGAACCCCTCGACGGGGCCCCGGACTGCGCCGGGACGGTGGCATGGCGCCTTCCGGCACCTAGACTCGCCCCATGACCGCCCTGCCGGCACCGAGCGTCGCACTCGACGACCAGCTGTGCTTCGCGCTGTACGCCGCTTCCCGGGCCGTGACGGCGCGCTACCGACCGATGCTCGACGCTCTCGGCCTCACCTATCCGCAGTACCTGGTCATGATGCTGCTCTGGGAGTCCGACCACCAGACCGTGGGTCAGCTCGGGTCCCGCCTGGCGCTGGACAGCGGCACCCTCTCCCCGCTGCTGAAGCGGCTGACCGCGGCCGGTCTGGTCACCCGGCACCGCCGCGTCGAGGACGAGCGCTCGGTCGCCATCGCGCTGACCGACGAGGGCCGCGCGCTCAAGGACAAGGCGTTCGGGATCTCCCAGGAGATGATCGGCGCCATCGGCTTCGACAGCGGCGAGTTCGACGAGCTCATGCAGCGCCTCCGTCTGCTCACCGAGCGGGTGAACCGCGGCGAGGCCGTCTGCTGAACGCGTTGACCCCGCACGTCAGCGGGTAAGGGCTGCGTCGACGCGCCGTCCAGGAGCGGGCGGCGCCCGGCACGGAAGAAGGACCATGCCCACTCGCACCGCACGCACCGCCTGGAACGGCACCCTGCAGGACGGATCCGGCCAGGTCGAGCTCACCAGCTCGAAGGTCGGCACCTACGAGGTGTCCTTCCCGAAGCGGGCCGCCGAGGAGGCCGGGGGGACGACGAGTCCCGAGGAGCTCATCGCCGCCGCGCACTCGTCCTGCTTCGCCATGGCCCTCTCCAACGAGATCGACAAGGCCGGCGGGACCCCGACGGCGCTGGAGATCACCGCCGAGGTGACGCTCGGCCAGAAGGACGGCGCACCGCACATCACGACGGTCGCGCTCACGGTGCGCGGCGAGGTCGAGGGCCTGGACGCCGCGGGCTTCGAGCAGGCGGCCCAGGCGGCGAAGGTCGGCTGCCCGGTCAGCAAGGCGCTGGCCGGCGTCGACGAGATCACCCTCGACGCGGCCCTGGAGAACTAGCCCCGCACCGGCAGCGGAACCTGTGCATGCGCCTGGATCAGCCAGGACGTGTGCACAGGTTCCTCCGCCGGCGGGGCAACCGGGTCAGACGCGCTCTGCCGACTCCTCGCGCAGCCGCGCCTCGCCGCTCTGCGTGCTGAGAGCGATCTCCCGGATGAGCACGATCGCCCCCATCGCGACCACGGCGATCACCGCGGAGATGACGAAGATCCGGCCGGTGGCGTCGCCGTAGCTGACCCGGATCAGGGTCTGGATCGCCGGCGGGGCGTCGGCAAGGTTCGCCAGGCCGATCTCGCCGGAGCCCGCGGCCGCGGCGGCGCCGGGCACGTCGGCCAGGCCGCCGCGGATCAGGTCACCGACGCGCGTGGACAGGACCGCGCCCAGCACCGAGACGCCGACGGTGCCCCCGAGGCTGCGGAAGAAGGCCACCGCGGAGCTCGCGGCGCCCAGGTCCGTCGCCGCCACGGTGTTCTGGACGGCGAGGACGAGGTTCTGCATCGTCATGCCGATGCCGACGCCCAGCACGAAGAGGAAGCTGCTCAGCAGCACCATGTCCGTCTCGTGGTCGACCGATCCGAGCAGCGCGAAGCCGACGACGACCAGCACCGAGCCGGCCACCAGGAACCGCTTCCAGCGGCCGGTCCTGGTGATCAGGATGCCGGACACCGTCGAGGACAGCAGCAGGCCGGCGACCATCGGGATGGTCAGCAGGCCGGCCACGGTCGGCGAGTAGCCGCGGGAGATCTGCAGGTACTGGCCGAGGAAGACCGACGAGCCGAACATCGCCACGCCGATCGCGATGCTGGCGATGATGGCCAGCGTCGTCGTCCGGTCGCGGAACAGCCGCAGCGGCACGATCGGCTCCGTGGCCTTCAGCTCGGTGACGACGAAGGCGATGACGGCCGCGCCGCCGCCGGCGAGGAACAGCGCCGTCTCGGTAGAGGCCCACGCGAAGCTGTTGCCGGCCAGCGTCACCCAGATCAGCAGGGCCGAGACGCCGGCGGCCAGGAAGGCCGCACCCAGGTAGTCGATGTGCACCGTCCGCTTCGTCACCGGCAGGTGCAGGGTGCGCTGCAGCAGCACGAGGGCGACCAGACCGAAGGGGACGCCGACGTAGAAGCACCAGCGCCAGCCCAGCCAGCTGGTGTCCACGAGCAGACCGCCGAGCAGCGGGCCGCCGACCGTGGCGACGGCCATCACGCCGCCCAGCAGACCGGCGTACCGGCCGCGCTCGCGCGGGCTGATCATGGCCGCCATCGCGATCTGCACCAGCGCCTGCAGGCCGCCCAGGCCGAGCCCCTGGAGCACCCGCCAGGCGATCAGCGTCTCCACCGACTGCGACAGCCCGGCCAGCATCGAGCCGACGACGAAGATGACGATGGAGAGCTGGATCAGCAGCTTCTTGCTGAACAGGTCGGCGAGCTTGCCCCAGATCGGCGTCGACGCCGTCGAGGCCAGGAGCGTCGCGGTGACCACCCAGGTGTACTGGCTCTGCGACCCGCGCAGCTCGGTGATGATGGTCGGCAGGGCGTTGGAGACGACGGTCGAGGACAGGAACGCCACGAACATCGCCAGGAGCATCCCGGACAGCGCCGAGAGGATCTCCCGGTGCGTCATCTGGCCCTGCTGCTCGGCCGGGGCGGTGTCGGCCGCAGGCTCGGGCGCCGCGACGGTGCCGGGGCGCTGGATGGTGCTGCTCACGGTTCTCCTGGGGGGAAGGTCGGTCCGGCGGGACGGGCGCACGGTCGGGAGCGGGGTGGTCATCGGGGGGCGGGGACGGCCGTCCCGGCCGCGGGACGGTGCCCGGCGAACGGCTCCAGGTCGGCGACGAGCCGGTCGAGCAGGTCGCTGAGCAGGCGGGCGTCGGTCTCGTCCCAGGCGCTCAGCGCACCGAGGGCCCAGTCCGCGCGCAGGGCACGGGTCGCCGCGAGGGCCAGCGATCCGCGCTCGGTGATGCTGAGCAGGCTGGCCCGGCCGTCGTCCGGGTCGGGACGCCGCTCGACGTGGCCGTCCCGCTCGAGGGCCGCCACCTGGCGGCTGGCGACGGAGACGTCGATCCCGGCGTGCGCCGCGAGCGAGCTGCAGCGCTGGGCGCCGTCGCGCTCCAGGGGCAGCAGGAGCGCCCAGCCGAAGGAGGGCAGTTCTCCGTAGAGCTGGGCGGCGGCCCGGGTGCTGACCTGCCGCCCGGTGCGGACGAGCTGGGCGATGCTCGCCGTCAGCCGGTCCCGCGTCTCGGGACTGATGGTCATGGGGATCCTCGGGGGTGACTAGGTGTAGACCGCAACCATATAGCAGTTTGGTTGCGGTCTACAACCAGTCACCCGGCCGACGCCCCGTGATCCGGCTCTCACCGGCTCAGGGGCCGGCGGCCTCGCGCGCCTCCCCGAGCCGGTTCAGCCGGCCCAGCAGTTCCGCGAGCTGGGCCACGTCGGCGGCCGGCCAGTCCTCCAGATCGGACTCCCACCGGGCCCGCCGCACGTCCCGGATGCGGGAGAGGCGGGCCGAGCCCTCGGCCGACGGCGTCAGCACCTGCGCCCGGCCGTCGACGGGATCGGCGCTGCGGTCGACGAGCCCGAGGTCCACCAGGTGCGCCACCTGTCGGCTGACGGTGCTCTTGTCGAGACCCAGTCGGGCCACGACCTCGCTGGCCCGGAGCGGACCGGAGTCCTGCAGCAGCGCCAGGAGCCCGTAGGCCGCGCCGTCCAGGTCGGGGTGCAGCTCACCGGCGAGCCGGGCGGAGATGGCCCGTGCCCGGCGCAGCAGCAGCCCCACCTCGCGCTCCAGCCGGACGAAGGCCTCGTGCGACTCGGTCACCGTCCGCCTCGCGGGCGCCAGACGACGAGCGCCGAGCTCGGGCGGCTCCGCGGCACCAGGTCACGCCGGTAGCCGGCGGGCACGGCGGCCTCCGCCGCCATGCGCCGGGCCTCGGCGAGGTCGATGGCCTCGAGCAGCTCGCGGACCCGCGCCTGCAGCGCCTCGACCTGCGACTCCAGGTCGATGATCCGCTTGATCCCCGCCAGGTTGACGCCGTCCTCCTGGGAGAGCCGCTGCACCTCGCGGAGCAGCGCCACGTCCCGCGGGCTGTAGCGGCGCCCGCCGCCCGGCGTCCGGCCGGGGCTGACCAGACCCAGCCGGTCGTACTGGCGCAGCGTCTGCGCGTGCATGCCGGCCAGCTCGGCCGCCACCGAGATCACGAAGACCGGGGCGTCCTCGGCCACGGCCCGGACGCCGTCGGAGTGGCTGCTCACCGCGCACCTCCCGCCTGCACCGCGGCGGTGATCTGCGGCCGGGGGTCCTCGCTCATCTCCTCGGCCAGGCTCTCGACCGCCTTGCGCTGGGCCGGTGTCAACCGCGACGGCACGGCCACCTCGAGGGTGACCAGCAGGTCACCGGACCGCCCCTTGCCGGGCACCCCGCGCCCCCGGACCCGGAGCGTGCGCCCGCTGGCGGTGCCGGCCGGCACCTTGAGCGAGACGTTGCCGTCGAGCGTGGGCACGGTCAGCGTCGTCCCCAGCGCGGCCTCCGCGAAGGTGATCGGCACGGTGAGCGTCAGGTCCTCGCCCTTGCGCCCGAAGAGCTCGTGCTCGGCCACGTGCACGACGACGAACAGGTCACCGGCCGGACCGCCGCGGCGTCCCGGGGCACCCTTGCCGGCCAGCCGGATGCGCTGGCCGTCCCTGACCCCCGCCGGGATCCGGACGGTGATCGTGCGGGTCTGCGTGGTGACCCCGTTGCCGGCGCAGGTCGGGCAGGGGTCGTCGACCACCGAGCCGGTGCCGCGGCAGTTGCGGCAGGGCTCGGAGAAGGCGAACGCGCCCTGGCTCCGGCTGGTGACGCCGGCCCCCTGGCACACCGGGCAGGTGTGGGGGCTGGTGCCCGGCTTGGCCCCGCTGCCGCTGCAGGTCGGGCAGGTGCCCGGGCTCTGCATCCGCAGCGGGACGGTGACGCCGAGCGCCGCCTCGTCGAAGGAGAGCGTCGCCTCGGTCTCGACGTCCTGACCGCGGGCGGGTCCGGACGCCGCCTGGCTCCGGGCGCGCGCGCCACCGGCGCCGCCGAACAGCCCACCGAGGATGTCGCCGAGCCCACCGGCCCCGCGCCCCCCGGCCGGGCCGGCACCACCCGCCGCGCCGAAGAGGTCGCCGAGGTCGAACGGCTGACCGCCGCCGCTCCCGCCCGGGAAGCCGCCGGGGAAGCCGCCCGGACGGCCGCCGGCCCCGAAGCCACCCGCCCCGAACAGGCGGCGGGCCTCGTCGTACTCCGCCCGCCGGGTGGGGTCCGACAGCACGTCGTAGGCCTCGGACACGTCCTTGAAGCGCGCCTCGGCCTCGGCGTTGCCCGGGTTCTTGTCCGGGTGCAGCTCCGTGGCCAGCTTGCGGTAGGCCTTCTTGATCGCCGGCGCATCGGCGTCCTTGGGGACGCCCAGCGCGGCGTAGTAGTCCTTCTCGATGAAGTCCCGGGTGCTCACCGGGCGCCCCCTCTCGGTCTCCGTCGGGTCAGTTCTGGGCCGGCTCGTCCGGCGCGGGCTCCGCCGCCGGTTCCGCGGCCGGCGCCGGGTGCTCGGGCTCGGAGACCCCGACCATCGCCGTCCGGAGGACGCGGTCGCCGCGACGGAAACCCTGCCGCAGGACCGTGGTCGCCGTCGGGACGCCGACCTCGGGCGACGTGTCGTGCAGGACCGCCTCGTGCAGCGCCGGGTCGAACGGGTCGCCGGCCGTGCCGAACGCCTCCACCCCCAGGCCCTCGAGCAGGCCCAGGATCCGATCGGCCACCAGCTTGAAGCCACCGGTGAGCTCGTCGTGGTCCCGCGCCCGCTCGATGTCGTCGACGATCGGGAACAGCTGGACCGCGAACCGCTCGGCGGCCTGGTCCACCACCAGTGACCGGTCGCGGTCGACCCGTCGCCGGTAGTTGGCGTACTCGGCCGTGACCCGCTGCAGGTCCTCGGTCCGCTCGGCCAGCTGCTTCTCCAGGTCGCCCGCAGTGGCCGCGGGGGGCGGTGTGGCCGGGGCGGCCTGCGGAGCCGGGGCCGACTCCTCGGCGACCGGCGTCTCGTGCTCGCTCATCTGTTCCTCTCGGGCGGCGGTGGGAGCGGGGCCGGTGCCGGCCGGCTGGTCGCCGGCCGGCACCCGCACCTCCCCGGTGGTCGGATCGATGCGCCGCTTGTCGCGGATGACGACCCGCGGCGCTTCCTCGTTCCGCTCGCTCACGGCCGCTTGTCGGTGTCCTCGTCGACGATCTCGGCGTCGACGACGTCGTCGTCGGCGGACGTGGCGCCGCCGGCGGCCCCGGCCCCCTGCTCGGCGCCGGGCGCACCCTCGGCCCCGGCGGCCTCGGCGTTCTGCGCGTAGAGCGCGCCGCCGACCTCCTGGGACACCCGGGCCACCTTCTCCTGCGCCGTCTTGATCGCCTCGATGTCCGAGCCGCCCAGGGCCGAGCGGAGCTCGGTCAGCGCCTCGCCGAGCTCGTCCTTCTTCTCGGCCGGGATCTTGTCACCGTTCTCGGCCAGGAACTTCTCGGTCTGGTACTGCAGCGACTCGGCCAGGTTGCGGGTCTCGGCCTCGTCGCGGCGCTTCTTGTCCTCCTCGGCGTGCGCCTCGGCGTCCTTCATCATCCGCTCGATGTCGTCCTTCGGGAGCGCCGAGCCGCCGGTGATCGTCATCGACTGCTCCTTGCCCGTGCCGAGGTCCTTGGCGTGGACGTGCACGATGCCGTTGGCGTCGATGTCGAAGGCCACCTCGATCTGCGGGACGCCGCGCGGCGCCGGGGGCAGACCGGTCAGCTCGAACATGCCGAGCTTCTTGTTGTAAGCGGCCATCTCGCGCTCGCCCTGGAACACCTGGATCTGCACGGACGGCTGGTTGTCGTCGGCCGTCGTGAAGATCTCCGAGCGCTTGGTCGGGATCGTGGTGTTGCGCTCGATGAGCTTGGTCATGATCCCGCCCTTGGTCTCGATGCCCAGGGACAGCGGGGTGACGTCGAGCAGCAGCACGTCCTTGACCTCGCCACGGAGCACACCCGCCTGCAGCGCGGCGCCGATGGCGACGACCTCGTCCGGGTTCACGCCCTTGTTGGGCTCCTTGCCGCCGGTGAGCTCGCGGACCAGGTCGGTCACGGCCGGCATGCGGGTCGAGCCACCCACCAGGACGACGTGGTCGATCTGGTCCACCGAGATGCCGGCGTCCCGGATGGCCTGGTTGAACGGCGCCTTGGCGCGGTCGAGCAGGTCCTGGGTCATCCGCTGGAACTCGGCGCGGGTGATCGTGACGTCGAGGTGCAGCGGACCCTCGGCGCCGGCGGTGATGTAGGGCAGGTTGATGTTGGTCGACTGCGCGCCCGACAGCTCGATCTTGGCCTTCTCGGCGGCCTCGCGGAGGCGCTGCATGGCCAGCTTGTCCTTGGACAGGTCGATGCCGTTGGAGGCGTTGAAGGTCTTGACCAGGTGGTCCATGACCTTCTGGTCCCAGTCGTCACCACCGAGGTGGTTGTCACCGGCGGTGGCCTTCACCTCGATGACGCCGTCCCCGATCTCGAGCAGGGAGACGTCGAAGGTGCCGCCACCGAGGTCGAAGACGAGGATCGTCTGCTCGGTCTCGCCCTTGTCCAGGCCGTAGGCCAGCGCGGCCGCGGTCGGCTCGTTGACGATGCGCAGGACGTTGAGGCCGGCGATCTCACCGGCCTCCTTGGTGGCCTGGCGCTGCGCGTCCTCGAAGTAGGCGGGGACGGTGATGACGGCGTCGGTGACCGGCTCGCCCAGGTAGGTCTCGGCGTCCCGCTTGAGCTTCTGCAGGATGCGGGCGGAGATCTCCTGCGGCGTGTACTTCTTGCCGTCGATCTCGTCGGTGGCCCAGTTCGTGCCCATGTGCCGCTTGACGGAGCGGATGGTGCGGTCGACGTTGGTGACCGCCTGGTTCTTCGCCGACTGGCCGACGAGGACCTCGCCGTTCTTGGCGAACGCGACGACCGACGGGGTGGTGCGCGAGCCCTCGGAGTTCGCGATAACCGTCGGCTCGCCGCCCTCCAGGACGGTGACGACGGAGTTGGTGGTGCCGAGGTCGATACCGACCGCTCGTGCCATGGGGATGGCCTCTCTTCCGTTCGTGTGCGGGTGGTGCCTGGTCCGGTGGAAGCCGGCGACCGCATCTTGCGCGGGGTCCGCTCAACTTTCCTGCCCACCCTAACGGCAGCCAGTCGGCTCCTGTTCCGGGGGCGGGACGAAAATGCCGCCGCTCTCGAGGAGCACCCACGTTCAGCCCGTCGGGTACCGCGCCGCCTGGGCCACTACACCGCTCTGCCGCGGTCGACGTACCTGCACCGCGGTACCGGGGAGGTTGTCCACAAGGCGGTCGAGAGCCTCGACCGTCACGACCAGACTTCCCCGATGCATCCGCTCCTGCGCGCCGCCGCCGACCGGCAGTGCGGCCTCGTCACGGCCACCGACGCCTACCGCGCCGGGTACCAGGTCGAGGAGGTCCGCAGGCTGTGCTCCTCCGGACAGTGGAAGCGGCTTCGCCGCGGCATCTACGTCCCCGCCGACACCCTCGCGGACGTGGAGGCTGCCGGGCGCCGCTACCAGCTCGACTGCCTGGCGGTCCTGCTGTCCACCGACCGGCGCTCCACGGCCCTCAGCCACACCTCGGCCGCCCGTCTCTCCGGCCTTCACGTGGACCGGCGCTCAGGTGGCGACATCCGCCTCACCGATCCCCATCACAACCGCGCCGGCCGCGGGTTCCGGGTGACGCGATCACCTCTGGAAGCCGACGAGATCAGCACGCTGGGCTCGTTCCGTCTGACCACTCCGGCTCGCACGCTGGTCGACGGCGCGCGCGAGTGGCCGTTGGAGGACGCCGTCGTGGCGATCGACGCCGCCCTCCTGAAGGGCAGGACCACGCGTGACAGTCTCACCTCCGCCGTGGCGCGAGCCCGGCTCTGGCCCGGGGGACGTCGGGCGGAACGCGCTCTGACGCTCGCCGACGGGCGCGCGGAGTCGCCGCTGGAGACACGCGGCCGGCTGCGCCTGATCGGTGCCGGGCTCGCGCCGGACGACCTCCAGGTGGAGATCCGGGTCGACGGGCGACTGGTCGCGGTCGCCGACGCCTGGTACGAGGCCGCCGCGGTCGCGATCGAGTTCGACGGTCGGATCAAGTACACCGACCCGTGGCGTGGCCGGTCACCCGAACAGGTGCTGTGGGAAGAGAAGCGACGCGAGGACGACGTCCGTGCGCTCGACATCGGCGTCGCCCGGATCGTCGACGCCGACGTCGGCTCGCGATGGCCGGCGACCGAGGCGCACCTCCGCCGCCTGCTCGGCAGGGCCGGGCCCACGAACCGGCGGTTCACGGCGACGCCGCGGGAACGCGGAGTACACCGGACCGGCTGATGTCCCGAGGGGGCGATCCGGTCGGCGACCGCCGTGTTGTCGCGGGTACCGACTCCTGACGAGGTAGCGGCCCCCGCAGCGCGGTACCGGTGGCTCGTCCCGGTCGGGACCACCGGCGGTGGCCGCGGTTGATCACGGTTCCGCCCTGCGCTTGGTTACCGACGAGTAGCCTCGTTCCGCGCCCGCTATCGTGCGGCTGCGGGCAGTCGCGTCCGCGTGCACCGACCACAGCTTCGCCGCCGCCGCGTGGTGGACGGGAGTCAGCCGGCGCCACCACGGCGCGCGGGGGAGGAAAACACATGACGGGCCCACTGCAGATCGTCCTGGGCACGATCAGCGTCCTGTTCCTGATCGTCTCGTCCGTGATGGCCTACCGGGCCGTCCGGGCGATGGTGCGGATCATCCGCACCGGTCAGCCCGACGGCACCCGGTTCGGCCCGGTGAAGAGCCGGCTGAAGACCCTCGCCATCGAGTCGCTGGGGCACACCCGGATGCTCAAGTGGTCGGCCATCGGCGCCGCCCACTGGTTCGTCTTCGTCGGCTTCTACGGCCTGTTCCTCACCCTGGTCGAGGCGTTCGGCGAGGTCTGGAACCCGGCCTTCCACCTGCCGCTGATCGGCGAGTGGTCCCTGTGGAACCTGTTCGCCGACATCATCGGCACCGGCACGATCGTCGGCATCCTGTACCTGATCTACCGGCGCCAGAAGGACCACCCGCGCCGCCAGGGCCGGAGGAGCCGCTTCGCCGGCACCAACGAGGGTCGCGGCTACTTCGTCGAGGCCGTCGTCCTCACCGTCGGCGTCGCCATCCTGCTGATCCGCGCGCTCAAGGTCTCCAGCGACCTCACCGACGCCCCGGCCTGGTCGCACCCGATCTCCGGCGCCCTGGCCACGATCCTCCCGGACAGCCCCGACCTGCTGACGGTCGTCGCGTTCGTCAAGATCGTGGTGAGCCTGACCTGGCTGGTCGTGATCAGCCGGATCCTGAACATGGGTGTCGCCTGGCACCGGTTCAGCGCCTTCTTCAACATCTACTTCAAGCGCGAGGACGACGGCAGCGTCGCGCTCGGCCCGCTGCAGCCGATGACGAGCGGCGGCAAGCCCATCGACTTCGAGGATCCGGGCGAGGACGACGTCTTCGGCCGCGGGAAGATCGAGGACTTCACCTGGAAGGGGATGCTGGACTTCACCACCTGCACCGAGTGCGGGCGGTGCCAGAGCCAGTGCCCGGCGTGGAACACGGGCAAGCCGCTCAGCCCGAAGATGGTGATCATGGATCTTCGCGACCACCTCTACGCGAAGGCCCCCTACCTGCTGGGCGAGAAGACCGCGTCGGAGACGGCGCCGGACTACGACGTCCTCAAGCCCAGCGACGAGCAGGTCTGGGCGTCGGGCTACGCCCGGGTGGAGGGCACCAACGACGCCCAGGCGCACCGCCCGCTGGTCGGCACCCTCGAGGAGGCCGGGGTCATCGACCCCGACGTGCTGTGGAGCTGCACCAGCTGCGGCGCCTGCGTCGAGCAGTGCCCGGTCGACATCGAGCACGTCGACCACATCATGGACATGCGCCGCTACCAGGTGCTGATCGAGTCCAACTTCCCGTCCGAGGCCGGCGTGATGTTGAAGAACATCGAGAACCGCGGCAACCCGTGGGGCATGCAGGCCAGCGCCCGCAACGACTGGATGAAGGAACTGGACTTCGAGGTCAAGGTCGCCGACGGGCCGCTCGACTACGACATCGAGTACCTGTTCTGGGTCGGCTGCGCCGGCGCCGTCGACGACCGCGCCAAGAAGGTCACCAAGGCCGTCGCCGAGCTGCTGAACATCGCCGGCGTCGAGTTCGCCGTCCTCGGTGACGGCGAGAGCTGCTCGGGCGACCCGGCCCGGCGCCTGGGCAACGAGTTCGTCTTCCAGATGCAGGCGCAGCAGAACATCGAGGTGCTCGACGGCGTCTTCGAGGGCCGCGTGCCGGGGATGCGCAAGATCGTGGCCACCTGCCCGCACTGCTTCAACTCCCTCGGCCGGGAGTACCCGCAGCTCGGCGGCGAGTACGAGGTGGTGCACCACACCCAGCTGCTCGGCCAGCTGGTCGAGGAGGGCCGGCTGACCCCGGTCACGCCGGTCGACCGCAAGGTGACCTACCACGACCCGTGCTTCCTGGGCCGGCACAACAAGGTCTACACGCCGCCGCGGGAGATCCTCGACTCCGTCCAGGGCCTGTCCACCCAGGAGATGCACCGCTGCAAGGACCGCGGCTTCTGCTGCGGCGCCGGCGGCGCGCGCATGTGGATGGAGGAGAAGATCGGCAAGCGGATCAACATGGAGCGCACCGAGGAGGCCCTCGAGCTCGACCCCGACGTCATCTCCACCGCCTGCCCGTTCTGCATCACGATGCTCAGCGACGCGCTGACGTCGAAGAAGCAGAACGGTGAGGCCGGGGAGCACGTGGAGGTCCTCGACGTCAGCCAGATCCTGCTGCGGTCGATGACCCCGGTGGGCGTCGGCGCCCAGGGTGAGGCGTCCGGTCCCGACGTCGGCACGAAGGCCGGCCCCGACCCGGTCGGCGAGGGCTCGGCGGCGACGGAGCACGAGTAAGGACCCCGCCCCCCTCACCCCTCGCAGGCTCGGGACGAGCCTCTGGACAGGGCCATGACGGCGCGCGTCCCCCTCGGGGGCGCGCGCCGTCGTCGTTCCCCGGGCGGGGGATCGTTACGCCGGCTCACGACCCGGACGCAGGTCACAGCCGCGCACGGAGGACCATCGTGCGACGTGACCCGCACCGCCCCGCCCGCCGCCGGCGGCGTCCGCCCCGGCACCGACCACCGCCGCGGCCTCGCGCTGATCGGGCTCGCGATCGTCCTCACCGGCCTCAACCTGCGGACGGCGGTCACCAGCGTCGGCCCGGTGCTCGGGGAGCTGGAACGGGGGCTGGGCATCTCCAGCGGCCTCGCCGGGCTGATCACGTCCATGCCGGTGCTGTGCTTCGCCGTGATCGGCTTCGCCGGGCCCCCGCTGTCGGCCCGGTTCCGGGATTCCCACGTCCTGGCCGGTGCCCTCCTGGCGATGGCGGCCGGGCTGGTCCTGCGCAGCCTCGCCGGCGGCTTCCCGCTCTTCCTGGCCGGCACGGCGGTCGCGATGATCGGCGGGGCGCTGGGCAACGTGCTGCTCCCCGGCCTGGTGAAGCGGTACTTCCCCGGCCGGACCGGGCTGCTGGTGGGCGCCTACAGCACGGCCCTCGGCCTGGGCGGCGCCACGGCCGCGATGGCGGCCCAGCCGATCGCCGACGCGGCCGCCGGCGAGGGCTGGCGCTGGGCGCTCGGGGTCTGGGCGGTCCCGGCCCTGGCCGCCGCGGCCGTGTGGCTCACCGTCCGGGCCACCCCCGGCGCGTCCCGCGCGACCCACGCGGCGGTGCGCATGCGGGACCTGGTGCACAGCCGGATGGCGCTGGCACTGACGGTGTTCTTCGGCATCCAGGGGCTGCAGGCCTACATCGTCATCGGTTGGTCCGCGCAGTACCTGCGCGAAGCCGGGCTGAGCGCGGCCACGGCGGGGCTGCTGCTGGGCCTCAACTCGGTGGTCGGTCTCCCGGTGAGCGCCCTCGTCCCGTCGCTGACCGTGCGCCCGCGGTGGCAGCGGCCGCTGCTGCTGGGCTTCCTGACCTGCTACGTCGCCGGCTGGGTGGGCCTGTGGCAGGCGCCGACGACCGCGCCCTGGCTGTGGATGGGCCTGCTGGCACTGGGCATGGGCACCTTCGCGATGGTGCTCACCCTGATCGGCCTGCGTGCCCGCACGCCGGAGACGACCGCCGCGCTGTCGACCGTCGCGCAGGGCTGGGGCTACGTGATCGCCGGGGTCGGCCCGCTGCTGGTCGGCGTCCTGCGCGGGATCACCGGGGACTACACCGGCATGTTCGTCCTGGTGCTCGCCGGCGTGGCCGGCCTGGCCGTGAGCGGCTGGGTGGCGACCGGCCAGCGCTACGTCGACGACGAGGTGGACCGGTCCGTCCCCGGCTGGTCGGCCACCGGCACGCGGACCGAGGTGCTGGAGTCGGCCGGGGCCGAGGCGCCGGCCAGCGCGCAGATCAGGGACGACCCCCGCGACTGACTAGGGGCGCCGGGTCTCCGCGCGGGTGAAGTTCCGGTACGAGCGCGACGGGGTCGGACCCCGCTGGTCCTGGTAGCGGGAGCCGTACACGGCCGAGCCGTAGGGGTGCTCCGAGGCGCTGGTGAGCCGGAAGAGGCACAACTGGCCGATCTTCATGCCGGGCCAGAGGGTGATCGGCAGGTTCGCCACGTTCGACAGCTCCAGCGTGATGTGCCCCGAGAACCCCGGGTCGACGAAGCCGGCCGTGGAGTGGGTGAGCAGCCCCAGGCGACCGAGCGACGACTTGCCCTCCAGGCGCGCGGCCAGGTCGTCCGGGACGGAGACCACCTCGAGGGTCGACCCCAGCACGAACTCACCCGGGTGAAGCACGAAGGGCTCCTCGCCGTCGGGCTCGACCAGGGTGGTGAGGTCGTCCTGCTGCTGCGCCGGGTCGATGTGGGTGTACCGCGCGTTGTTGAACACGCGGAAGAACCGGTCCAACCGGACGTCGATGCTCGAGGGCTGCACGAGCGCCGGGTCGTAGGGCTCGATGCCCAGGCGTCCCTCGGCGATCGCGCCGGTGATGTCGCGGTCGCTCAGCAGCATGGCGCGGAGTCTAGGGACCGCCCCGCTCACCTCTCCGGGGGAACCTGCCGCGCGGGCCCTCGTCCCATTCCGCGCGGGTGCCGACACCACGGGAGAGGGCCGCCCGTCGGGGCCGGCCCGGAGCTGCTGCGCCCCGTCCGACTTCCCCGCGCGGACGGGGCGCAGTGCCGTGCGACACGTCCCGCCCGGACGGTCGGCTGCCGATGACTCCGACAGGACGACCACCAGGAGGACGAACGTGCTCGACACCCGACCGGCGCCGCCGCCCGCGCGCGGCGCCCATCGGACGATCCGGCCGACCGGCGTCGAACGGACGTTCGCGGCCGACGAGCTGATCGTCTCGAAGACGGATCCGCGCGGGGTGATCACCTACGCCAACGACGTCTTCCTGCGGGTCAGCGGGTACGCCGCCCGCGACGTCATGGGGCAGCCGCACAACCTCATCCGGCACCCCGAGATGCCCCGGGCGGTCTTCCAGCTGCTCTGGGACACGCTCGCCCAGGGTCAGGAGCTGTTCGCCTACATCAACAACCTCGCCTCGGACGGCGCCCACTACTGGGTGCTGGCCCACGTCACGCCGTCGCACGGTCCGGACGGCCGGCTGATCGGCTACCACTCCAACCGCCGGAAGCCCTCCCCCCGCGCGGTCGACCGGATCCGCCCGCTCTACGACCAGCTGCTCGCCGAGGAACGCCGGCATCCGACGGCGAAGGCGGCCGTGGCGGCCTCGAGCCGGCTGCTGGCCGAGACGATCGAGCAGCGGGGCGGTTCCTACGAGGAGCTCGTCTGGTCGGTCATCTCCAGCGAGGAGCGCTGACATGGGCATCCGCGGAACCCGCGCCTCGAGCCGCACCGACGCCGAGGAGCTCGAGCTCTACCGCGCCTTCGTCCGGTCGCTCACCGACGTCTGCGACGCGGCCGCCCGTGGCGACCTCGAGGCCCGCAGCCATCTGGACCCGGCGATCGAGGCGGTGCCGGAGCTGCGCACCCTGCACGACGCCGCGAACCGCATGCTCGACGTCGCCGACGCCTTCGTGCGCGAGTCCTCGGCGGCCCTGACGTCGGCGGCCGAGGGACGCTTCCACCGGCGGCTGCTGGAGCGCGGGCTGCTCGGGGCGTACCGCTCCAGCGCCACGGCGATCAACAGCGCGCGGGCCGCCATGCAGGAGACGGCCGGCCGGGTGATCGAGGCGCAGACGTCCCGGCTGCGCATGGCCGACGAGTTCGAGTCGGTCGTCCTGGCGATGTCGGAGCAGGTGGCCACGGCGTCCACGGAGATGAGTGCGTCGGCGTCCGGCCTCGGCACGGCAGCGGCGGCGGCCAGCACCGAGGTGGGGACGGCGCAGCAGACGATCGCCTCGCTGACGCAGTCGTCGGCCGAGATCCGGGAGATCATCGCCATGATCGACGCCGTCGCCGCCCAGACCCGGCTGCTGGCCCTCAACGCCACCATCGAGGCGGCCCGCGCCGGCGAGGCGGGCAAGGGCTTCGCCGTCGTCGCGTCGGAGGTGAAGGACCTCGCCGACCAGACCGGCCGCGCCACCGAGCGGGTCACCGCCCAGGTGGAGCAGATCCGGCAGGCGGCCGACGCGGTCGCCTCGGGGATGGGGACCGTCGGGACGACGGTGGGCGAGATGAACGCCCTCGTCGACGGGATCACCGCCGCGGTGGACGGGTCGTCGTCGCTGTCGCCAGGTGCCGACGACACCACGGGTCTGTCGCAGATGGCCGAGAAGCTGCGGTCGGAGGCGACCGGCTTCCTGGCCGAGATGCGGCGCTGATCAGGGGGTCCGCTCCCGCTCGCCGACGGTCCCAGGTAGTCTGGCGGGCGTCCGCGGGTGTAGTTCAATGGTAGAACATCAGCTTCCCAAGCTGACAGTGCGAGTTCGATTCTCGTCACCCGCTCCGCATGGCGAAGGCCCAGGTCGATCGACCTGGGCCTTCGCCGTCCCGCGGGTCAGACGGCCCGGGCGGACCCCTCGTGGATGCTGCCGACGCGGTCCAGTAGCTCGGTCATCTGCTCGCCCCCCATCGGCCGGGCGTAGTGGTAGCCCTGCGCGATGTCGCAGCCCAGGGCGCGCAACGCCGTCACGTGCTCGGCCCTCTCGACGCCCTCGGCGACGACGGTGAGGCCCAGGTTGTGGCCGAGGTCGATGGCGGTGCGCACGAGGACCGCGTCGTGTGCGGCGGTGGTCATGCCGAGGACGAACGAGCGGTCGATCTTCAGCTCGTCGACGGGCAGCCGGCGCAGGTGGGCCATGGAGGAGTAGCCGGTGCCGAAGTCGTCGATCGAGATCTTCACGCCCAGGTCGTGCAGACGCTGCAGGACGTCCGTGCAGCGCGCGGTGTCGCCCATGACCGCGCTCTCGGTCACCTCGAGCCGCAGCAGCCGGGCGGGCACCCCGTGCTCGGCGAGCAGCCGCCCGACGAGGTCGGGCAGGCCGGCGTCGAGCAGGCAGCGGGTGGACAGGTTGACCGCCACCGGCACCGCGTGGCCGGCGTCCGACCAGAGCCGCATCTGGCGCAGCGCGAGCCCGAGCACGTGCTCGGTCAGCCGCAGGATGATGCCGGTGCCCTCGGCGGCCGGGATGAAGTCGCCCGGGGGGATGAGGCCCTGGGTGGGGTGCTGCCAGCGCAGCAGCGCCTCCATGCCCTCGATGCGCTCGCCGTCGAGGGTGTACTTGGGCTGGTAGTGGAGGAACAGCTCGCCGGTGCCGTCCAGGGCACGGCGGAGGTCACCGAGCACGCTGAGCCGCGCCGGGGCCGTGACGTGCTCCTCGGGCTGGAAGACCACCGCGCCGGCCTTGAGCTCCTTGGCGACGTACATGGCGATGTCGGCGTTGCGCAGCAGCACCTCGGTGTCGGTCCCGTGCCACGGGGAGACGACGATCCCCACGCTGGCCTCCACGTCGAGGGACACGCCGTCGACCCCGAAAGGCCGGTGCAACGCCTCGCGCAGCCGCTCGGCCACCTGCTCGGCCTCCGCGACGCCGTCCACGAGGGGCAGCAGGACGGCGAACTCGTCGCCGCCGAGCCGGGCGACGGTGTCGCCCTCGCGCAGCACCGACCGCAGCCGCGGACCCACCTGGCGGAGCAGCTTGTCCCCGCACGAGTGGCCGAGGGTGTCGTTGATCTCCTTGAAGCGGTCCAGGTCGATCAGGAGCAGGGCGACCTCGCCGTCCGCCCGGCCGGCCGCGGCCAGGCCCTGGTCGAGGCGGTCGCGCAGCAGCGCCCAGTTGGGCAGCCCGGTCAGGGCGTCGTGCGTGGCCTGGTGGCGGTCCCGCTCGGCCGAGGTCTGCAGGTCCTCGGTCTGGCGACGGAGCTTCCTCGACGCCGAGGCGATCAGGCGGAAGACGACGAGGTAGAAGACGGTCAGGCTGGCGACCAGCGCGATCGTCATGGTGCGGACGTCCTCGGCGATCGCGGCCGCGACCGGCGCGTAGGGCAGGTAGACCTCGATGACGCCGTCCGGCCCCGCCGTCCCGCCGTACTGCAGCGGGACGTAGACCTCGAGCAGCTGGTGGGCACCGTCCTCGCTCGTGGCGCTGTCGTCGGCCGAGTGGGCGAAGCCGGAGACGACGTAGCCGTCCAGCGCGGCGCCCAGCTCACCGGAGCCGGAGGATTCGCCGACCAGTTCCGGGTTCTCCGAGTGGTAGACGATCGTGCGGTCGCGGTTGAAGATCTTGAGCTCGACCGGGTCGAACGCGGCGAGGGCGGGGCCCGCCGTCCCGGGTTCCTCGGCGGCGTCGTCGACCACGTCCTCCACGTCCGCCAGGCGGGCGGCGTCGAAACCGCCTGCGAGGTCGGCCGGGGTGAGCTGGGGCTGCAAGCCCAGGCGCACGGCCATGAGGGCGGCATCCTCCGCCTGCTGGCGGGCACGGTCCTCGATGGCGGAGCTCAGCACGGCGGAGAGCACGACACCGAGGGCGATCGTGAGCAGCAGGCTCACGACGCCGAAGCGGGTGAGGAGACTGGCGCTCCGCAGCCGCCGGAGAGGGCTCATGGCGCAACCATCGGGTCGATCACCCCCTTCCTTGAACCGACCCCGACAACCCCCCTCCACGGGGTGACCGCGGGTTTCGGTGCATGTCGGAGGGTCTGGCGCCGAAACTTTCGATGCGCAAGCGTGGTCATCTAGTCACGCAGTGTGTGGACACGTCGGGATGACAACAGAACGGTGCCGGTTCGCCTCTCTCCGGGTGCGGGCCGGGCCCTTGGTCCCTGGGAGCCCCCCGGGCCGCCCACCACGATTCCGGCCATGAGCGAGATCCGTTCCCCCCGGGAATCCGATCCGGTGCCCGCGACGCCGGAGGAGCCGGCCCCGCAGGGACGGGCCGACGAGGAGCCCGCGGCCGGCGTCGAACCGCTGCGGCTGCCCCCGCTGCTGCCCCGCCGGCAGAACCCGTGGCTGATCGTGGAGGTGGACGGCTCGCCGACGGGGCACGGCGCCCTGGTGTGGGCACTGCGCGAGGCGGCGCGGCGGGAGGCGACCGTCGTGGCGGTGCACGTGCTCGACGACCCCGGCGGCAGCCCGCTGGACGGGACCGGCCGGGTGCACCTGCGCACCCGGGCCGCCGCGCACGACCGCCTGGAGGCCCACGTCCTCCGGGCGATCGCGGAGACCGGGGTGCACGGACGGAGCCGGACGGCGGTGCTCGACCGGCCGGTCTTCGAGGCGCTCACCGCCGCCACCCACGGTGCCGACCTCGTGGTCGTCGGTGCCCACGGCAAGACGCTGCTCCGGCAGGCCGTCCCCCGCCCCCAGACCCACCGGCTCGCGCGTGGCGCCTGAGCGCCGCTCCCCCGCCGCGCCGCGACGGGAACCCGCCGCTCGCGAACCGCTGTCCGAGCCCGGCCGGGGCTCCTACCGTCGGGCCGTGCCCCCGCCCGACGACCCGGCTCCCCCACCGGTCGGCAGCACGGCCGCCTCGCAGGGTGACGCGCGGGGCGTCCCGACTCTCACGGCCGCCCTGCGCGCCGCCGCCTCGGGCAGCCACCTGGAGGCGACCCTGCACGACATCGTGCAGGCGGCGGTGCGGCACGTCGACGCCAGCTACGGGGCGCTCGGGGTACTGACCGCGGACGGCCTCCGGCTCGACCGATTCGTGATCGTGGGCATGGACGACGACGACCGCGAGCGCATCGGCCGGCCCCCCGAGGGCCACGGCATCCTCGGCCTCCTGGTCGCCGAGCCGACGACGCTCCGGCTCGACGACCTCGGCGAGCACGCCGCCTCGCTGGGCTTCCCCCCCGGGCACCCGCCGATGCGCTCCTTCCTCGGGGTGCCGGTCCGCGTCGGGGAGGCGGTCTTCGGCAACCTCTACCTGACCGAGAAGCGCACCGGTGGGCCGTTCACGCCGGCCGACGCCGAGGTCGTGCAGGCGCTGGCCGGAGTCGCCGGGATGGCCATCGAGAACGCGCGGCTGGCCCAGCAGGCCGAGATCCGCCGCCGATGGGCGCAGGCGGCCACCGAGATGGCCACCGCCCTGCTGTCGGGCGCCGACCCGGAGGCGGTGCTCCGGGCGGTGTCGACCCGGGTGTCGGCGCTCACCAACGCCGACGTCGCCGGCGTCCTGGCTCCCAGCCCGGACCGGTCGACGCTGACCATCCTGACCGCGGTCGGCGAGGGCGCCGACGACCTCGAGGGCGTCCGCGTGCCCCTGGCCGGGACCCAGCTCGGCGAGGCGTACGAGACGGGCGCGGCCCGGGTGATCGACGACATCGGTGCCGCGCCGGTGGACGGCACCCGCGCGGCGGTCGTCGAGGAGCTCACCGAGGGCTACGGCCCTGCCCTGGTGGCGTCACTGGGCACCGGGGGCAACCGCGGCCTGCTCGTGTCCCTGCGGTCGGCCGGCAGCCCGCCCTTCTGCCCGAACGAGCGGGACCTGCTGCAGACGTTCGCCGCCCAGGCGTCGGTCGTGCTGGAGCTGGCGCACTCCCAGCAGCGCGCCCGCCGCCTTCAGGTCCAGGCCGATCGGGAGCGCATCGCCCGGGACCTGCACGACCACGTCGTCCAGCGGATCTTCGCCACCGCCCTCTCCCTGGACCGGCTCGGCCGCTCGGTGGAGTCCGACCGCGCCGACGTCGCCGCGGCGCTGTCCCAGCGCGTCGAGGACCTGCACGGGACGATCGCCCGGATCCGTTCCTCGATCTTCGAGCTGCACGAGGCGAGCGACGCGTCGGAGGCGGCCTTCCGGAGCCGGCTGGCCGAGGTGGTGCGGTCGGTCACCGACGGGCACGACGTCCGCCCGGACCTGCGCATCCGCTGCGACCACGACGAGCTGCCGCCCGATCTGGTCGCCGATCTGGTGGCGGTGGTCCGCGAACTGGTGACCAACGTGGTGCGGCACGCACGGGCCCGGCGGCTCACCGTCGCCGTCGACGTCCGGGAGAGCGCCCGGGTGGTGGTCACCGACGACGGGGCCGGACTGCCCCCGGTCACCGTGCGCAGCGGGCTGGCGAACCTGGCCGACCGTGCCGAGCGGCGGGGCGGAGCCCTGCGCTGCACCTCCTCCCCGTCGGGCACGGAGATCCGCTGGACGGCGCCGATGCCCGCCTGACCGTCACCCCCCGGAGCGCTCCCCCGTGCTCCGGTCGCGCAGCTCCGTCGCGAGGATCGCCGCCTGGGTGCGCCGCTCGAGCCCGAGCTTGGCCAGCAGGTGGCTGGTGTAGTTCTTCACCGTCTTCTCCGCCAGCCCCATGCGGGCGCCGATCTGGCGGTTGGTGAGCCCCTCACCGATCAGCGCCAGCACGGTGCGCTCCTGGTCGGTCAGCAGGGCGAGCCGGTCGCTCCCGGCCGGAGCCGGCGCGCTCACCCGTGGACCCCGCGGCGCGACCTCGTCGAACAGCGTCCCGCCGGCGGCGATCGTCTTGACGGCGGACACGAGGGCCGGCCCCCGGATCTGCTTGAGCAGGAAACCCGAGGCGCCGGCGCGGACGGCGGCATCCAGCGCATCCTGCTCCGCGAAGCTGGTCAGCACGAGGCAGCGCAGTCCGGGGACCCGGTCGCACAGGCCACGGCACAGGTCCGCGCCGTCCCCGTCCGGCAGGCGCATGTCGACGACCACCAGGTCGGGGCGCACGGCCGGGACCCGTGCCTGCGCCTCCGCCACGGAACCGGCGTCACCGACCACCGAGATGCCGGGATCGTCCTCCAGCACCTCCGCCACCCCGCGGCGGACGACCTCGTGGTCGTCGACGAGGAAGACCCGGACCGGGCCGTTCGACGGCTGCACCGGTGACCACCTCCCCCATGGCCGTGATCTGGATCACACAGCCTAGGTGATCATGGGAGGTGTCGCGACGTCACGCCGGCATGAGCAGCGCGGCGTACAGCGTCAGGCCGGGACCGAAGGCCATGACCACGACCGGCCCGTCGACGTCGGCCATCTCCTCCAGCACCAGCAGCACCGTGGCCGACGAGCAGTTGCCGTGCTCGGCCAGCACTCGGCGCGAGGCGGCCATCTGCTCCTCGGCGAGGCCGAGCTCGTCCCGGACGACGTCGAGGATGCGCGGCCCGCCGGGGTGCACCGCCCAGCCGGCGACGTCCTCGATCCGCAGGCCGGCCGAGCCGAGCAGCTCCTCGACCACCCCGCCGACGTGCCGGGACAGCACGTCGGGCACCCGCGGCGACAGGCCCATGCGGAAGCCGAGGTCGGTGACGTCCCAGGTCATGTGGTCGGCGGTCGATGCGTCGGTGCGCGCCACCATCCCGGCGACCCGGCGTCCGCGCGACGCACCGGGCTCCAGCACGACGGCGGCCGCCGCGTCGGAGAACAGCGCGTGCGCCACCACCTGCTCGAGGTCCCGCTGCGCCGGCTGCACGTGCAGGCTGGTCAGCTCGCAGCACAGCAGCACCGCCGGACGGGACCGGGCCGTCACGAAGTCGCTGACCGCGGCCAGGCCCGGGATCGCGGCATAGCAGCCCATGTGCCCGACCAGGAGCCGCTGCAGCCCGACCGGCATGCCGAGGTCGCTGGCCAGCCGGATGTCCAGGCCCGGCGTCGCGTACCCGGTGCAGGTGGCGACGGCGAACAGCCCGACGTCGCCCGGCGCGAGGCCGGCGGAGTCCAGCGCCCCGGCGACGGCCTGCTTGCCCAGCGGCAGCGCCTCCTGGACGTAGCGCTCCATGCGGGCGCCGGTCCCCCACTGGCTGAGGTCCTCGTCCATCGGGCTGGCCACCGCGTGCCGGCGTCGCACGCCCGCGCTCTGGAAGATCCGGTGCGCGGCGCGCACGCCCTCGTAGTGCCGGGCGAAGTACCCGCTCCACACGTCGTCCTGCTCGAAGGTCGCCGGGAGGGCGGACCCCACGCCGGTCACGACCGCGCTGGTCACGGCATCTCCTCGCTGGCGCTCGTCGGCCGTGACCACAGCGGTGCTGCGTCTTCGCGCGAGCTCGCAAGCTCGCTCACGGGGTCTCCGGGGCGCACGGGCTCGGCGTCATGCGTCGACGGTACGTGGCACACAACCCGCCCGCCGCCTCAGCGTTTCCGCCCGTAACCGGCGAAGACGACGGCCGTCGAGCGGATCGGCTTCATCGCGACCGTCGTCCGCCGGCCCAGCTTCCAGGCGATCGCCTGCCGCATGGACGGGCGCAGGCCCACCAGCCGCAGGTCGAGCCCCAGCCGGTCCGCCGCCGCCAGCAGGCGCTCCCGGTCGACGAACAGCGCGGGGTCGTGCAGCCCGCGGGGCGGGCCCCCGGGCACCCGCTCGAGCAGGTGCACGTTGACCAGGGTCGACAGCCGGCCCGCGGCGAGCGCGTCGAGCACCAGGGCGCCGCCGGGCCGGAGCAGCCGCGCGCACTCGGCGAGGACGCCCACGTCGTCCTCCACGTGCTCGAGGATCTCCCCGGCGAGGACGACGTCCGCGCAGCCGTCCGCGAGCGGGACCGCCAGAACCGATCCGCGGACCGGGAGCACGCCGTGCCGCCGCGCCAGTTCCAGGCCGCGGATCCCGATGTCGACCCCGACGTGCCGGTAGCCGAGGCGCTCGACGTACGGTCCCATGAGACCGCCGCCGCAGGCCAGGTCGACCAGGACGGCACCGGGGTGCGGGGCCGGGGGGACGTGCTCGGCGCGCGAGGCGGCCAGCCAGTGCAGCGCGGCGAACTCCCCGTCGTGCCGCCACCACTCGTCGGCCAGCTGGTCGTACTGCGCGGGATCGTTGCGGCGCATCGACGCAACCTAGCCCGTGCGCGGGTCGCACCCCCACTCCACCAGGCGATCCTCGTCGCCTCCGGGTGTCGGGTGGCCCCGACCGCGGTACCGCAGCCCCGTGACGGACGAACGGCCAGGGGTGGAGCAGACCGCGCGCACGCGTGGGGAGACCCGCGAGGAGGTCCTCGACCGGAACCTGGGCGACGTGCTGCAGGAACTGCGCGTGGTGCTGACCGGCGTGCAGGTCCTGTTCGGGTTCCTGCTCACCCTCGCGTTCACCGCCGACCTCGACACCCGGGGGACCTTCGCGACCAGCGTGTACACCATCACGCTGCTGAGCATCGCGGCGGCGACGGTGGTCCTGATCGCGCCCGTGTCGTTCCACCGCATGGTGTTCCGGCGCGGCCGCCGGGAGGAGCTGGTGGCCTTCGCCGACCGCTCGCTGCGCTGCGGGCTGGGCCTGCTGCTGCTCGGCATCGTCAGCGCCCTGCTGCTGGTCCTCGACGTGGCGCTCGGACGGTGGCCGGCGTTCGCCGGCTGTGGCGCCGTCGCGCTGCTCGGCGCCGTGACCTGGTACGCGCAGCCCCTCCGCCGGCGCTGAGCCCCGCCGTCCGGTCTGGTACTGCTTGGGGCCCGCCGTCCAGCCCGGAGGTCTCCGCGTGTCCGTCACCGTCGTGGGCAGCCTGAACGAGGACGTGCTGGTCGCCGTCGACCGGCTGCCGGCCCGGGGCGAGACGGTGATCGGCCGCTCCGCGGTCCTGGCGCCCGGCGGCAAGGGCGCCAACCAGGCCGCCGCCGCGGGGCTGCTGGGCCCGGGCGTGCACATGGTCGGCCGCGTCGGCGAGGACCCGGCCGGCGACCGGCAGCTGGCCGCGCTGGCCGGGTCCCGCGTGGACGTCAGCCGGGTGCGGCGCACACCGGGCCTGCCCACCGGCTCGGCCACCATCCCGGTGGAGGAGGGCACCGGCGAGAACCTGATCGTCGTCGTCCCCGGCGCGAACGCCGAGCTCTCGCCGGCGGACGTCGACGTCGAGCCGGTCCGCCGCGCGGACGTGCTGCTGCTGCAGCTGGAGGTGCCGATGGACGCGGTGCACGGAGCCGCCGCGGCGGCCGGCGGACGGGTCGTCCTGACGCCCGCACCTCCCCGGCCCCTGTCCGAGGAGCTGCTGGCCCTCGTCGACGTGCTGGTCCCCAACGAGCACGAGCTCGTGCAGCTCACCGGGGCCGCCGCCGGCGAACGGACGCCCGCCGAGCTGGCCGCGCTCGCCCGCCGCATCAGCGGCCCGGTCGTGGTGGTGACCCTCGGCGCCCGGGGCGCCCTCCTGGTGCGCCGCGACGGCTCCCCCGCCCTGCTGCAGGCCCCGCCGCCGGTGGCGGCCGTCGACACCACCGGCGCGGGCGACTGCTTCTGCGGCGCGCTCGCCCAGGCCCTGGCCACCGGCCGGGACCTGCCCGCGGCGGTGCGGTTCGCGGTGACCGCCGCCGCCCTGTCGACGACCGGCCCCGGCGCCCGCGGCGCGCTCCCGGACGCCGAGGCCGTCGAGGCGCTGCTGCCCCGGGTGCCGGCGGCCGAGCCGGTCGGCTGAGCAGGGGTTTCCGTGGCGACGGGAGGGGCACAGGCCGGGCAGTCGACGGATCGAGGAGGACCCGCCATGACCGAGCCCGGTCGCACACCGCACACGTCCGAGAACGCCGAGGGCGACCGGCCCGGGGACGACGAGACCGGCGGCCGCACCCCGCACCCCGAGGAGCCGGCGGAGGGCACGGACGCCGGTCAGGGCGAGGGCGCGGACACCCCCGACACCTGATCAGGCCACAGGTTCCTGTGCCTGGGCGGCCTTCTCCTGCACCCGTAGCTCGCGGCGGAGGATCTTGCCGCTGGCCGACTTGGGCACCGCCTCGATGAACTCCAGCTGCCGGACCCGCTTGTAGGGCGCGCTGCGCTCGGCGACGAAGGCCATCACGTCGTCCTCGGTGGCGGTGCTGCCCGGCGCCCGGACGACGAAGGCCTTGGGCACCTCGTCGCCCCGCTCGTCGTAGACGCCGATGACCGCGGCGTCGGCCACGTCCGGGGAGGCCAGCAGCAGCGCCTCCAGCTCGGCCGGCGCCACCTGGTAGCCCTTGTACTTGATCAGCTCCTTGACCCGGTCGACGACGTGCCACCAGCCGTTCTCGTCGACGGTGCCGATGTCGCCGGTGTGCAGCCAGCCGTCGGCGTCGATGAGGGTGTCGGTCTCCTCCTGGCGGCCGAAGTAGCCCTTCATCCGCTGCGGGCCGCGGATCCAGATCTCCCCGGGCTCCCCGGTGCCGACGTCCTCGCCGGTCTCGACGGACACCAGCCGGGCCTCGGTGGACGGGAACAGCTTGCCGATGGTGCCGGCCGGCGCGTCGTGCGCCGTGCCGTCGGGCACCAGGTGGGTGCCGGGCGAGAGCTCGGTCATGCCGTACGCCTGGCCGAGCTCGGCCCCCATCCGGCGGGAGGCGATCGCGCCCAGCTCGGCGTCCAGCGGCGCGGCCGCGGAGAGGATGAAGGTGAGGGCGGAGAAGTCCCGGCCCTCGAACGCGGGGTGCTTGGCCATGGCGAGGACGACGGGTGGCGCGACGTAGGCGCGGGTGATCCGGTGCTGCTCGAGGACGTCGATGAACTGCGCCAGGTCGAAGCGCGGCAGCACGACGACGGTCGCCCCCTTGCGCAGGGCCACGTTCATCAACACGGTCATGCCGTAGATGTGGAAGAACGGCAGGACGGCGACGATCCGGTCCTCCGGCCCCATGGTGTGCAGCACGTCGATCTGGGCCAGGTTCACCCCGATGCTCGCGTGGGTGAGCATCACGCCCTTGGGCAGGCTGGTGGTGCCGCTCGAGTACGGCAGCACGGCGACGTCCTCGGCGGCGTCCACCGGCACGTCCGGCACCGGGCCGGTGCTCGCGAGCAGCTCCTGGACGCTGCGGTGCCCCTCGACCTGGTCGCAGGTCCACACCGGGCGGTCGCCGGCGGCATCGACGGCGACCGGCAGCAGCGGGCCCACGGTGATCACCAGGGTGGCCTTGCTGTCGTCGAGCTGGTTGGCCATGTCCTTCGCGGTGGTGAGCGCGCTCAGCGTCGTCACGGTCGCGCCGGCCCGGCTGGCCGCGTAGAAGACCACCGGGTAGAGCACGGTGTTGGGGCTGTGCAGGGCGACGACGTCCCCCGGCCGCACCCCGTTCTCCGCGAACCCGGCCGCCATCCGCTCGACCATGTGCGCGAGCTGGGCGTAGCTGATCGTCTGGCCGCTGACGCCGTCGACCAGCGCGGGGTGGTCGCCGCGCTCGGCGGCCCCGGCCAGCACGGTCTGCCAGATCGGCGTCGTGGGGGTCTGGACGGGCGGGTACTCGCTGGTGTGGATGCGGGGCTCGGGCACGGTTCCTCCGGTTCTCCGTGCTCCACCGCGATGGAGCACGACGTCGTCGTCAGTAGGAGCGGGGCAACTTCAGGTCGTGCTGGGCCACGAAGCTCAGGATCATCTCGCGGCTGACGGGGGCGATCCGGCTGAGCCGGGAGGCCACGAGCAGGGCGCCGACGCCGTACTCCTGGGCGAGCCCGGCGCCGCCGTGGGTCTGCACCGCCTGGTCGACGGTGCGCGCGGCGGCCTCGGCGGCGGCGTACTTGGCGCTGTTGGCCGCCAGCCCCGCCTCGGCGTCCCGGCCCCGGTCGATCAGCCAGGCGGCCTTCTGGGTCATCAGCCGGGCCAGCTCGATCTCGATCTGGCAGGCGGCCAGCGGGTGGGCCAGCCCCTGGTGGGCGCCGATCGGGGTGCCCCAGACGGTGCGCTCGCGGGCGTAGTCGGTGGCCTTGCGCATGGCCAGGCGGGCGACACCGAGGGAGAACGCCGCCGCCATCACCCGCTCGGGGTTGAGCCCCGCGAACAGCTGCGCGATCCCCGACTCGGGGGAGCCGACCAGCGCGTCGGCCGGCAGCCGGACGTCGTCCAGGAAGACGGAGAACTGCCGCTCCGGGCTGACGATCTCCATCGGGATCGGCTGGGCGGTGAGCCCCGGCGCATCCGTGGGGACGACGAACAGCGCCGGCCGGAGCGTGCCCTTCGGCCCGTCCGCGAGCCGGCCGACCACGAGCACGGCGTCGGCGAGGTCGACGCCGCTGATCCAGGTCTTGCGGCCGGTGAGCACCCACTCGTCGCCGTCCCGCCGGGCGGTGGTGGTGATCTCGTGGGAGTTGGAGCCGGCGTCGGGCTCGGTGATGGCGAAGGCCATGATCGACGAGCCGTCGGCCAGGCCGGGCAGCCAGCGCTGCTTCTGCTCCTCGGTGCCGAACCGTGCGATCACCGTGCCGCAGATGGCCGGGGAGACGACCATCATCAGCAGTCCGCAGCCGGCGGCGCCGAGCTCCTCGCACACCAGGGACAGCTCGACCATGCCGCCGCCCCCGCCGTACTCCTCGGGCAGGTTGACGCCCAGGAAGCCGGCCTTGCCGGCCTCCCGCCAGAGCGCGTCGGTGCTGCCGCCGGAGCGCGCCTGCTCCAGGAAGTAGGACTGCCCGTAGCGCGAGCCGAGGTCGGCCACCGCCGCCCGGAGCGCCCGCAGCTCGTCGCCCTCGTCGAAGTCCAGCGTCACGTGCACTCCTCGCTGACGCTCGTCGCACACGTGCCGCGCGGTGCTCTGTCTCTGCGTGCCCTCGCAAGCTCGGTCACGGGTCCTCCTGCTCGATCACGGCCAGCACGGTGCCGGCGTCCACCTGGGCCCCCGGGACGACGTCCAGGGAGCGCACCACGCCGGCGGTCCCGGCCACAACGGGGTGCTGCATCTTCATCGCCTCGAGGACCAGGAGCCGCTGCCCGGCCGCGACCGCGTCCCCGACCGCGACGTCCACCGCCGTGACCGTGCCGGGCATGGGTGCGACGAGTGAACCGGCCGCGACCGCGGCGGCGGCGTCGGGGAAGCGGGGCAGCAGGCGCAGGGCCACGGCCCAGCCGTCCCCGTCGACGTCCACCGCGTCCCCGTCGACGGAGACCGCCAGCCGGTGCTCGACGCCGGCCACCTCGAGGACGACGTCCGCCGGGCCGGCGGAGACGAGCACCACGTCCTCAAGATGCTGGCCGTCGCGCCCCTCGACCAGCAGCCCGCCCCGGGTGTGCCGGAGGCCGACCTCGACGGTCTCCCCGGCGGCGTCGAACGCCGTCCACTGCGGCTGCGACGGCACGTTCCGCCAGCCGCTGGGCAGCTCCGCCAGCACGCCGGCGTCCCGGCGTCCGGTCGCCTCCACGGCCAGGGCGCCGGCCAGCGCGGCGAGCCCGACCTCGCGCGGCCTGGCCAGCGGAGCGGCGAGGACGTCGAGTCCGATCCGCTCGAAGAACCCGGTGTCGATGCGCCCGGCGAGGAACTCGGGGTGCCGCAGGGTGCGCACCAGCAGGTCGCGGTTGGTCGTCAGCCCGTGGATCCGGGCACCGGCCAGGGCGGCGGCCAGCCGGGCGGCCGCCTCGGCCCGGGTCGGGGCCCAGGCGATCACCTTCGCCAGCATCGGGTCGTACGCCGTCCCCACCGTCGTGCCGTCGACGACGCCCGGGTCCAGCCGCACGCCGGGCCGGTCGGGCACGTCGAACGTGGCGCGCACGCCAGGGACGGCGAACCGGCGGACCGGGCCGCCGGTCGGCCGCCAGCCCTGCCCCGGGTCCTCGGCGTAGAGCCGCACCTCGATCGCGGCGCCCCGGGGCCCCGGCGGGTCGGCCGCCAGCCGCTCCCCCGCCGCGATCCGCAGCTGCTCGGCGACGAGGTCGAGGCCCGTCACGCACTCGGTGACCGGGTGCTCGACCTGGAGGCGGGTGTTGGTCTCGAGGAACCAGAAGGTGCCGTCGTTCCTCGCGAGGAACTCGACGGTGCCCGCGCCCACGTAGTCGATGGCCTTCGCGGCGGCCACGGCGGCGGCCGACAGCTCGGCGCGCAGGGCGTCGTCCACCATCGGGGACGGCGTCTCCTCGACCACCTTCTGGTGCCGGCGCTGCAGCGAGCACTCCCGCTCGCCGAGGGACCACACGGTGCCGTGCGCGTCGGCGAGGACCTGCACCTCCAGGTGCCGGCCCGCCTCGACGTAGGGCTCGCAGAACACGGCCGGGTCCCCGAACGCGCTGGCGGCCTCGGCCCGCGCGGCGGCGAGCGCCCCGGGCAGCTCGGCGAGCGTGCGGACGACGCGCATGCCGCGGCCTCCCCCGCCGGCGCTGGCCTTGACGAGGACCGGCAGGTCGCGGTCGGTGACGGTCTCCGGGTCCAGCTCGGGCAGCACGGGGACGCCGGCATCGGCCATGAGCTCCTTGGCCTGCACCTTCGAACCCATGGCGTCGATGGCCGCCGGCGGGGGGCCGATCCAGACCAGGCCGGCGTCGAGCACGGCCTGCGCGAACTCCGCGTTCTCCGACAGGAAGCCGTACCCGGGGTGGATCGCGTCGGCGCCGGAGGCCCGCGCGGCGTCGATCAGCAGGTCGGACCGGAGGTAGGTGTCGGCCGGCGCCGAGCCGGGGAGCCGTACGGCGCGGTCGGCCTCGGCGCGGTGCGGGCTGTCGGCGTCCGCGTCGGAGTACACCGCCACGGTGCCGATGCCGAGGTCGCGGCAGGTGCGGAAGACGCGGCGGGCGATCTCTCCGCGGTTGGCGACGAGGACGCGCTCGATCATCGGGGCGCTCACATCCGGAAGACGCCGAAGCCGGCGTCTCCCCTGCCGGCGCCGACGCCCTCGATCTCCCGGCTGCTGATCGCCGAGAGACACAGGCCCAGCACGGTGCGGGTGTCGCGGGGATCGATGACGCCGTCGTCGTAGACCCGTCCGGAGAGGAACTGCGGCAGGGATTCGGCCTCGATCTGCGCCTCGACGGCGGCCCGCATCGCGGCGTCCCCTTCCTCGTCGAACGCCGTCCCCCGTGCCTCGGCGGCGGCGCGGGCGACGATCGACAGCACGCCGGCCAGCTGCGCCGGCCCCATGACGGCCGACTTGGCCGACGGCCAGGCGAACAGGAACCGGGGGTCGTAGGCGCGTCCGCACATGCCGTAGTGCCCGGCGCCGTAGGACGCACCCAGCAGCACCGACAGGTGCGGCACCCGGCTGTTGGAGACGGCGTTGATCATCATCGCGCCGTGCTTGATGATCCCGCCCTGCTCGTACTCGCGGCCGACCATGTAGCCGGTCGTGTTGTGCAGGAAGACCAGCGGGGTGTCGCTCTGGTTGGCCAGGGCGATGAACTGCGCGGCCTTCTGCGCCTCCTGGCTGAACAGCACGCCCTGCGCGTTCGCCAGGACACCCACCGGGTGCCCGTGGATCCGCGCCCAGGCGGTGACCAGGCTCGGTCCGTACCGGGGCTTGACCTCGTCGAGGTCGGAGTCGTCGACGACGCGGGCGAGCACCTCCCGTGGGTCGAACGGGCGGGAGAGGTCGGTGCCGACGATGCCCAGCAGCTCCTCCTCGTCGGCGCGCGGCGGGACCGAGGGCCCCGGGGCGGGCCCGCGCTTGCGCCAGTTCAGCCGGGCGACGATCCGCCGCCCGATCCGCAGCGCATCGCGCTCGTCGATGGCGACGTGGTCGGCCAGCCCGCTGACCCGGCCGTGCATGGCGGCGCCGCCGAGCTCCTCCTCGTCGGCGATCTCCCCGGTGGCCATCCGCACCAGCGGCGGCCCGCCGAGGAAGACCTTCGCCCCGCCGTCGACCATCACCACGTGGTCGCTGAGGCCGGGCACGTAGGCGCCACCGGCCGTGGAGTTGCCGAAGACCAGCGCGATCGTCGGGATGCCGGCCGCCGACAGGCGGGTGAGGTCGCGGAAGAGCTGCCCGCCCGGGATGAAGATCTCCTTCTGCGTGGGCAGGTCGGCGCCGCCGGACTCGACCAGCTGGATCACCGGCAGCCGGTTCTCCCGGGCGATCTGCAGCGCGCGCAGCGTCTTCTTCAGCGTCCACGGGTTGCTGGCCCCGCCGCGGACGGTGGGGTCGTTGGCGATCAGGACGCACTCCACGCCCTCGACCACGCCGACCCCGGTGACCACGCTGGCGCCGACGGCGAAGTCGCTGCCCCAGGCGGCCAGCGGGGAGAGCTCGAGGAACGGGCTGCCGGGGTCGACGAGCAGCTCGATCCGCTCCCGCGGCAGCAGCTTGCCGCGCCTGCGGTGCCGGGCCACGGCCTTGTCCCCGCCACCGGCCAGTGCCTTCGCGTGCTCGGCCTCCAGGGCCGCGAGGGCGTCGAGCATCGCCTCCCGGTTGGCGGCGAACTCGGCCGACCCGACGTCCAGCGTCGAGCGGAACAGGCTCACAGCAGCTCCTCCGGGATGTCGAGGGTGCGGCCGCGGAGCCATTCACCGACGGCCTTGCCCTGCGGGTCGAAGCGCGCGCTGGCCGCCACGCCACGGCCGAGCAGGCCGTCGATCACCACGTTGACCGCCCGCAGGTTCGGCAGCGGGTGCACGGTGACCGGCAGGTCGGCCGCCTCCGGGAGGAGCTCGCGCACCCGCGCCGGCGTCAGGACGGCGGCGAGCCAGGCGGCGGCGGGGTCGGTGCGGGCCCAGAAGCCGATGTTCGCCGTCCCGCCCTTGTCGCCGCTGCGCGCCCGCGCCACCGCGCCGAGCGGCGCCCGGCGGGTGGGTCCCGGGACGGTCGACCCCTGCCCACCCGGGTGGGCAGGGGCCGACTGCCCGGGAGGCACCTCCTCGAGCGCTCGCATCACCGTCGGCGGCTCGATGTCGACGCGGCTGCCGTCGGGCAGGACGGCGACGTGCGGAACGGCGTCCTGCGGCACGTAGGCCGCCGTGTAGACGCCGAAGGGCGAGCCGTTGCCGGGCGGGGCCGTGAGGTGGAAGCCGGGGTAGCTCGCCAGCGCCATCTCCACCGCGGCGCCGCTGAACGCCCGCCCCACGACGTCGGCCGACGGGTCCAGCGCCGTGCAGCGGAGCAGCACGCTGGCCGATGCCTCCGTGTCGGCGTCCGGCCGCTGCACACCGACCGTCGACCACACCAGCTCCGCCGGCCGGGTCGTCAGGGCCGCCTCGAACTGCGCACGGGCGAACCGTGCCTTCGCCTCGATCCGGTCGCCGGTGAGCACGAAGGTGACCTCGTTGCGGTGCCCGCCGAGGGAGTTGAGGCAGACCTTGGTCGTGGGGGGCGGCAGCTCACCGCGGACGCCGGAGATCCGCACGCGGTCGGCGCCGTCGTCGGTCAGCGTGATCGTGTCGAAGCGGGCGACGACGTCCGGCCCGGCGTACCGGGGACCGCCGATCTCGTACAGCAGCTGGGCGGTGACGGTGTCGCGGTCCACCACGCCGCCCGTCCCGGGGTGCTTGGTGATCACGCACGAGCCGTCGGCGGAGAGCTCGGCCAGCGGGAAGCCGGGGTGCAGCAACTGCTCGAGCGGGTGCTCGTCGAAGGCGGAGAGGTTGCCGCCGGTGGCCTGCGCCCCGCACTCGAGGACGTGCCCCGCCACGACCGCCCCGGCCAGCGGGTCGAGGTCGTCCCGGCCCCAGCCGAAGTGGGCGATGGCCGGCCCGACGACGAGCGAGGCGTCGGTGACCCGCCCGGTGACGACGACGTCCGCCCCGGCGCGGAGGCACTCGGCGATACCGAAGGCGCCGAGGTAGGCGTTCGCGGTCAGCGGCGTCCCGAGTCCCAGCTCGCCGGCGCGCGACAGCAGGTCGTCGCCCTCCACCGACGCCACCGCGGTGCCGAGCCCGAGCCGGGCGGCCAGGTCGCGCAGCGCCCCGGCGAGCCCGGCCGGGTTCAGGCCGCCGGCGTTGACGACGATCCGCACGCCGCGCTCGGCGGCCAGACCCAGGCACTCCTCCATCTGGGCCAGGAAGGTGCGGGCGTAGCCGCGCGAGGGGTCCGCGCTCCGGTCCCGGCCCAGGATCAGCATCGTCAGCTCGGCCAGGTAGTCACCGGTGAGGACGTCGAGCGGGCCGCCGTCCAGCATCTCCCGGACGGCCGCCCGCCGGTCGCCGTAGAAGCCCGAGGCGTTGCCGATCCGCAGCGGCCGGGTCACCCCTGCGCCCCGGCGGGGAGGCGTTCCTCGCCGGCCGGGCCGGCGAACGCCTGCGCCACGTCCAGCCACCGCTCGGCGTCCCGGCCGACGGCCTCCAGTGCCAGGTCGGCGCGGTGCCGCCGCCGCGTCACGCGGAGGCAGAAGTCCAGCGCCGGTCCGACGACGCGTTGCTCGGCGTCCTCGGGACCCCAGGCCCACGTCGCCCCGTCCGGCGCGGTCAGTTCCACGTGGAACGGCGCCTCCGGTACCGGCAGGCCGCGCTGCCGGAACGCGAAGTCGCGGGTGCGGACCCCCAGGTGTGCGACGTGCCGCAGGCGGGGCGAGGCGGTCGGGGGCAGGCCGAGCGCGTCCGTGACGTCCAGGCCGTGCGCCCAGGTCTCCATGAGCCGCGCGGTCGCCATCGACATCGGGCTCATCGGGGGGCCGAACCACGGCAGCCGTTCGCCGGCCGGGGCGCCGGCCAGGGCCCCCGCGAGTGCGGCGCGGGTGGCCCGCCACCGGTCCAGGAGGCGGGCCGGCGCGATCTGGGCCACCTCCCGGGCGCCGTCGTCGACCATCGTGTCGAGCCGCTCCGCCACCTCGGCGGCCGCCGTCCGGAACGCCTCGGGGTCGGTCAGCGCGCGCAACGCCCACTCGTCGGTCCAGGTCAGGTGGGCGATCTGGGTGGCGATCGTCCAGCCCTGCGCCGGGGTGGGCGTGAGCCAGGCCGTGTCCTCCAGGTGCGCCACCACGTCGTCCAGTGCCGCGCCCTCGTCGGCGAGGTCGGCGAGGACCTGCACCTGATCCGCCACACCGACCTCCCGACAGACGGGACTGACCGCCCGTACGGTCAGCCTGGGGTGTGACCTGCGTCGCCGTCAAGCCCCTCGGCGCGACCTGCGGCCACCGCCTCGGCGACCACCTGCGCCACCAGACCGGACCGATCGGCCAGCGTGGCAGCGCGCGCCCGGTCCACCAGCACCCCCGCGAGGAACGTCTCGACGAACGACGCCGCCACGTCGGCCACCTCGCGCGGGCCCGCCGGGTCGAACCAGGTCCACATCCAGTGCACCGAACCGAACAGCTGGAGGGTGCGGAGCCGGTCGTCGCCGGGGCGGAACACCCCCGCGGCGGTGCCCTCGGCGAGCACCCGCTCCACCAGCTCCCGGTACTCGCCGCGGAGCGACTGCGACGTCTCCATCCCCGGCTCGGCGGCGAAGCGCAGCACCTCCCGCTGGAACGCCACCGTCGCGGTGCGGTCGACGACCTGGTAGCGCACGCCGAGGTGGACGAAGGCGGCCAGCCGTTCGGCCGGACCGGTCAGCCGTGCCCACACCACCTGCACCTCGGCCAGCCGCCGGCGCATGTAGCCCTCGTGCAGCTCGCGCAGCATCCGGTCCTTGGTGCCGAAGTGGTGCACGATCGTGCCCTTGCTGATCCCCAGCTCCAGCGCCAGGTCGCCGAAGTTCGTCCCGTCGTAGCCACGCTCGGCCACGGCGCGGGTGAAGGCCGCGAGGATGTCGGCGCGCCGGCTGTCACGGCGTGGCCCGGTGGATCCACCGGGCGGGAGCGGGCGGGCGACCACGACGTGACCGTACGGACGGTCGGTACCCCTGGCCAGCGTCCACCCCGGTACGGCAGGCTGCCGCCCGTGCTCCTCGACGCGGCGTTGCTCTCGACCGGCATGGACGACATCGCGGGCACCGCCCGCGACCTGGAGGAGCGCGGCTACGCGGCGCTGTGGGCCTCCGAGGTCGACCACGACCCGTTCCTCCAGCTGTTTGCCGCCGGCCAGGCGACCGGACGGCTGCAGGTCGGCACAGCCATCGCGGTGGCCTTCGCCCGCTCCCCGATGACCCTGGCCACGACGGCGCACGACCTGCAGCGCTACACCCGGGGCCGGTTCGTGCTCGGCCTGGGCACCCAGATCAAGCCGCACGTGGAGCGCCGCTTCTCCATGCCCTGGAGCGCGCCGGCCGCCCGGATGCGCGAGTTCGTCGGCGCGCTGCGCGCCATCTGGGACGCCTGGCAGGAGGGCACCCCGCTGCGCTTCGAGGGCGAGTTCTACCGGCACACCCTGATGACGCCGATGTTCTCGCCACCGGCGCACGAGTGGGGCGCCCCGCCGGTGTACCTCGCGGCGGTGGGGCCGCTGATGACCAGGCTGGCGGGAGAGGTGGCCGACGGGCTGCTGGTGCACGGCTTCACCACCGAGCGCTACCTGCACGAGCGGACGCTCCCGGCGCTCGACGAGGGCCTGGCGTCGGCCGGCCGGGGCCGGGCCGACGTCGCGGTGACCCTGCCCGGACTGGTGGTCTCCGGCCGCGACGAGGCGGAGATGGCCGCGGCCGCGTCCGCCGTCAAGGCCACCATCGCCTTCTACGGGAGCACCCCGGCCTACCGGCCGGTCCTCGAGCTGCACGGCTGGGAGTCCCTCGCCGACGAGCTGCACGGCCTCTCGGTGAGCCGGCGGGAGGACAAGTGGACGGCGATGCGCGACCTGGTCGACGACGAGGTCCTCGCGACGTTCGCCGTCGTCGCCGAGCCCGCCGACGTCGGGGCCGCCGTGCGCCGGCGCTACGACGGGCTGGTCGACCGCTTCAGCGTGTACGCGTCCTACCCTGCGCCGCTGGACCTCTGGACCCCCCTGGTGGAGTCGTTCCGCTGACCCGGGGACGGCCCGAACACCCCCTCCGACCTGGGCGTACGTGAGCGATCTCTCACCACCGGTGGGGCGAGATCACGCCTCCGGGCGTTTCCCGGGCCGCCCGCTGCGGGCAGGCTGGACCCATGGCGGACAACCAGAGCGACGTACGAGTATCCGACGACTCCACCGAGGCCCAGACGGAGGGCTCGGGCAGCCCCGAGGCGGCCGCGACGACCGTGGCCCGCATGCTGGCCAACCCCCGCCGCATCCGGCGGAACTGAACGGCAGCACGCTTCCCCCGGCCCCCGGCCCCCGGCCCCCGCGCGCCCGCGCGGGCCCCGGGCGGGGTGGTCACCGCAGGCCGCGTCGTGACGGTGCGTAGCCACATCGGTCTCAGCGCCCCCCGCCGCCTCGGCAAACCCGTGGACCTCTCGTCACCCAGCGCTACGTCGGTCGGCGTGCCGCGAACTGCTCCGTCACGCAGGTGGTGCACGATCGCTGCGTGACCGCCGCCCTGCACCTCGCTGCCGACGCCACCGGAACCTCCGCCGACTCGGGAGCCCCGGTCCGTCGCAGCCGTGCCGAGCGCCAGGCGATCGTGCTGGACACCGCGGAGCGGCTCTTCGCCGGGCGCAGCTCGCGCAGCGTCGGCATGGACGAGCTCGTCCGCGAGACCGGCCTGGGCAAGATGACGGTCTACCGGCTCTTCAAGAGCAAGGACGACCTCGTCGGGGCCTACCTCTCGCGCAAGGCGGCCACCCTCCTCGCCTTCATCGACGCCGAACTGGTGCGGCTGCAGGGCGACCCGCGGGCAGCCCTGCTCTCGGTCGTGGACGCCGTCGAGCGCGACGTGACCCGCACCGGCTTCCGCGGCTGCCCGTTCAACAACGTCAGCAGCGAGTACGACGACCCGGAGCACCCTGCGCGCAGCGCCGCCGCCGACTACAAGTTCGAGCTCTACAGCCGGCTGGAGCGGCTCGCGGAGCAGGTCGCCCCGGGCCACGGCGAGGACCTCGCGGCCCAGCTCCACCTGATCATCGACGGCATGTACCTCTCCGGTGGCCTGCTGGGCCCGGACGGCCCGGCGTCGCACGGCCGGCGGCTCGCCGAGCGCCTGATCGCCATCGCACAGGGCCGGGCCTGACGGGCGGCTGATCGCGCAGCCCCGCAGGATGGGGGCGTGACGGACGACCGGACCCGCCCCGACCTCGACGACACGACCGTCGAGGGGCTCGGCAAGCTCTCGGAGGCCCTGGAGACCGTCGAGCAGGCCCGCGGCCTGCTCTACGGCTTCCACCAGCTGACCGGCAAGGCCGACCTGCTGCTCCAGGACGCCGTCGAGCTGCTCCGCGAGGCCGGGCACACCGACCTCGCCGCCGACCTGGACCGCGACCTGGTCGGCCGCAACGTGATCGCCGACCGGTGGACGTTCCAGATCGTCGAGGACTACGACGCGAACTACTGGACGACCTTCCGCGGCCTCGACGCGCGTGCCCGCGACGAGCTGGCCGGCGGCGACCGGCACGTCCACGAGGCGCGGATGAAGCAGCGCGAGCGCACCGCCGGCCACCCCCGCCACGAGACCGGCCCCTCCCTCGACGGCTGACCACGCCACGATCAGCCTCCCTGATCGTCGGGCGTCCTCCCTCACCGCCCACCGTGGGGGAGGACGCCGCATGATCAGGGTCCCCGGGCTCAGGGGGTCGTCGCAACACCCTGACTGAGTGGGGGTCGGGTATGGCGAGGACGGCGGAGCTCCAGCATCAGCGGCGGGCGTTCTGGACCGGGATCCGGGACGGGCTGCCGACCGTTGCCGCGGCGAAGCGATCAGGCGTGTCGCAGGCGCGTGGATTTCGGTGGTTCCGTGAGTGTGGCGGGGTGTCACCTGTCGAACTGAGCGAGCCGACCGGCCGATATCTGGACCTGGCCGAGCGGGAGGAAATCGCCTGCGGTCTGGAACGGGGGGAATCCCTGCGGGCGATCGGCCGCCGCCTTGGCCGGTCGGGGTCCACG
>NZ_FOND01000031.1 GCF_900112815.1 Blastococcus tunisiensis | reverse complement strand
GCTCTTCAGGATCGCGTTCGCCCGGCGCAGCTCCCGGTTCTCCCGTTCGAGCTCGGCCAGCCGAGTGGCGTCATCGGTCGTTGTCCCGGGCCGGTGCCCCTCGTCGACCTCGGCCTGGATGACCCAGTTGCGCAGCGTCTCGGGGTTGATGCCCAGCTGCTCGGCGATCCGCTTCAACGCTCCAGTCCGAGTGGCCGGGTCACGCCGGGCGTCGACCGCCAGCCGGATCGCCCGCTCACGCAGCTCGTCGGGGTACTTCCTCGGTGCCGCCATGACTCTCATCCTCACGTGGATTGAGAGCCTCCATCAAACCCGGGGCGAGACAGTCGGTGACGCGGCCAGGCCTGGTGCCCCGCGGTCACCTCAGGTGCCGAGCGAAGAAGCGGTTCGCGGCCTCCCCTTCGAACGAAGGGACGCCGGTGTGCCCGCCCATGTTGGCGTGCAGCGTCTTCTCCTGGGAGCCGAAGGCGTCGAACAACTGCAGCGCCATCTGACGGTCGTTGCCCTCGTCGTCCCACTGGAGCAGGACGTGCAGCGGGATCGCGACCCGCCGGGCCTCGTCGAGGACGGCGCGGGGCACGTAGCTCCCTGCGAACAGGAGAGCCGCCGCGATGCGTGGCTCCACCGCCGCCATCCGGACGCCGATGGCGATCACGCCACCCGCATAGCCGACCGGACCGTCGATCTCGGGCAGTGCGAGGAGGGCGTCCAGGCACGCCCGCCATTCCGGGACCGCCTCGTCGACCAGGGGGAGCACGAGCCGGTCGACGATCCCGTCGTCGACCGGCTCCCCGGCCGCCAACGCCCGGTGCAGCTCGGCGCGTGCCTCCTCCACGGCGGCGAACCGGGGTCGGTCACCACCTCCGGGGAGCTCGATGGTGGTCGCGGCGAAGCCGTCCGCCACGAGGTGCGAGGCCCGGGCCAGCAGCCGCGGGTACATGCGCCGCAGTCCGCCGGGGTGACCGAGGAGGACGAGCGGAGCCGGTGCGGACGCGGATCCTGCCGTCCACAGGACGCCGGGGATCTCGCCGAGGGTGAACTCGCGCTCGAGGACGTGGTCGTCGAGGCGACTTTCAGAGGTGAACCTCATGGTCGTGCCTTCCGGGAGTGCTCGAACGGCGCTCCCGGACGACCTGTCGCCCGACCGCAACCCCGGAGGGGAGCACCCATGCCAGCTGTGCGTTCACGGGTACCACCTCCTCGATCTCGCGCGGTCGACAGGAAGCTAGCAGTGGTCGGCTCCACCGGCTGGTCCGTTTCCGTCGTCGCTCCGCCGACGGGAGGCATCGGTCCGCTCGGCGCAGCGCCGGCAGGCACGGTCGGCCGCAGCGTGATGGGTGCTCGATGCCCCCTGAGCGCGGCCGATGAGTTCGGAGCTCCCGGCCGGTCCAAGCGCGTGACTCCCCGGAAAGGACACCGCCATGGCAGAGCTTCTCGTCGACTTCATCACCTCCCTCGACGGCTATGCGTCGGGAGAGGGCTGGCCCGGTTTCTGGGGCCTCGAGGGCCCGGAGTACCTCGCCTGGCTCGCCGAGCAGCCCGAGGCCACCTACCTGATGGGAGCGAACACCTACCGCCTGATGTCGGGCTTCGCCGCGGGCGAGGTGCCGGATGGCCAAGCGGAGTTCCGGCCCGAGGAAGAGGCGTCCGTCGACGAGCTCACGCAGGCGCCCAAGGTGGTGTTCTCCTCCTCGCTCGAGGAGCCACTGGCGTGGGCCAACTGCACGCTCGTCCGCGGGGACGCCGTCGAAGCGGTCCGCGCCATGAAGGAGAACGGCTCGGGGCTCCTCAGCACGATCGGCAGCCTCAGCCTGTGCCGGTCCCTGCTGACGGCCGGGCTCGTCGACCGCTTCCGGGTCGGCATGTTCCCGGTGATCACCGGGGCCACGGGCGAGGAACGCATCTACGACGGCTACCCGGACGTCGCCCTCGAGATGATCGAGCACCGCACCTTCGACGGCCGCATCCAGCTGCTCGAGTACACGCCACGCGTGCTCGAGCACCCGCCGCTCCACGCCCCTGCGTGACGTCGCGGGAAGGATGCGTCGTCGCTCCTCCCTGCGATGTCAGGCCGCCTCCTGCGGTCGTGCACCCGGGGCCGCCGCGACAGCCGCTCCCGGCCCGGCACGCCGCACGAGGAGGGCCAGGCAGACCACCCCCGCAGCGCCGAAGAAGGCGACGGTCAGCACGATGCCGTGCCGGAACGGAACCAGGGGTCGGCCGCCGGGGAGGTGAGCGCGGCGACCAGCGCCGCCACACCGAGCACCACGCCGACCTGGCGCGCCATGTTGAGGATGCCGCTGCCGGTTCCGAAGTGTGCCGCGGGCAGCCCGGCGCTGCCGGAGCCCAGCAGGGACGGGATCGCCAGGCCGACCCCCGCGCCGCCGAGGAGCTGCGCCGGCAACAGGTGCGTGACGTAGGCGGGTTCGATCTGGATGAGGACCAACCACAGCACCTGCGCGACCGCGCTGACGGTGCAGCCGAGAACCGCGACCCGTCCCACCCCGCCCAGCAGCGGGATCAACCTGGGCGCGACCAGCCGGGCGAACGGCAGCACCATCAGCGGCCCCGGGGCGATGGCCAGCCCCGCCTGCACGGGCGAGTAGTCCCAGACACCGGTCAGGAACTCCACCGTGTTGAGGACGAACGCGCCGAACGCCGCGAAGTAGAGCACCGATGCCGCCGTGGCACCGGCGAAGGTCCGGGACCGGAACAATGCCAGCTCGAGCACCGGAGCTGGGTGACGCGCCGAGCGGAGGCCCAGCGCCGCTCCGCACAGGCCGGCCGCCCCGAGGGTGCCCAGGAAGGCGGCCGACGCCCAGCCCCAGTCCGGCGCCTTGACCAGCGCCCCCGCGACCAGACCGACGGCGAGCGCGAGGAGCAGTGCACCGAGCAGGTCGGGTCGATCCCGCCGTGCGACGTCCCGGCTCTCGGGGACGACGCGCAGCGCGAGGACGATCGCGACGATGCCCACGGGCAGGTTCACCCAGAACACCCACCGCCAGCCGAGCCCGACGAGACCGCCACCGATCACCGGTCCCAGCGCCGCGCCCAGCGCGCCTAGCGCCGACCAGGTGCCCAGCGCGCGGGCTCGCAGCTCGGTCGGCACGACGGCGAGCAGCAGCGACAGCGACGCAGGCACCATGACACCGGCGCCGACCGCCTGCACGACCCGGGCCACCACCAGCCAGCCGACCCCGGGGGCCAATCCGCAGAGCAGCGATCCGCCGGTGAACACCGCGAGCCCCGCGACCAACGTCCGCCGGCGCCCTACCTGGTCGGCCCAGCGTCCCGCGGGGATCAGCACCGCCGCGAAGACGATCGTGTACGCGTTGAGGACCCAGGACAACGAGCCCAGCCCCACGCCCGGGTACTCCCCCGCGATCGACGGGAAGGCCAGATTCACGATGAACAGGTCGAGGCTGGACATGAACACCGCGATCGCCAGCACCGCGACGACCGGTGCGGTCCCGTCCGCCCGAACCGGTCCGGTTCCCGCAGCCGACGGCGGTCGCTTGCCCAGAGCCATGACCGCTCCCCCTGGTTAGTCCGGATTCTGGATGGACCGTAGCCCCGACCACAGGAGTTGGTCCAGGATTCGGACCGACTCGGTTAGGCTGGACCCATGGCCGCACCGGCGGAGCCCCGCGTCTGCTCCATCGCGCGCACCCTCGACGTGGTGGGTGAGAGATGGGCGCTGCTGGTCGTCCGTGAGGTGTTCCTGGGGAACCACCGCTTCGACCAGATGGTCCGGCGCACCGGAGCACCGCGCGACACGCTCACCGCACGGCTCCGCACGCTCGTCGGGGCCGGCGTCCTGGAGCGGCGCCGGTACAGCGAGCACCCGCCGCGCTTCGAGTACCGCCTCACCGACGCCGGCCGCGACCTCTACCCGGTCATCCTCTCGCTGCTGCACTGGGGCGACCAGCACCTCGCCGGCCGCGACGGACCTCCGCTGGTCCTCGAGCATCGCTGCGGGCATCGACTCGTCCCCGAGACGACGTGCCACGCCTGCGGGGAGGCCGTCGAGCCGACCGACGTCACCAGACGGTCGACCGTCCAGGCTTGAGCCGCAGGCAGGCGCCGCCCCTCGGCTCTCCCCGCGCAGCCGTCCGGCCGCACGGACCGTCAGGTGGAGTGGGCCGCGGTCGATGCGGTCATGCGGTCGCGCTCCGACACAGCAGCACACCTAGCCTGACGACCATGCGTGCTGTGCAGATCACCCGCTTCGGCGGCCCCGAGGTCCTCGACGTCGTCGACATCCCCGAGCCGGAGGCCGGTCCCGGCCATAGGTCTACGACGTCTCCGCCGCCGGCGTGAACGTCGCCGACACCCACCACGCCTAGACCCGCCAGTCCGCGGTCACCAACTGCGCCGATGGGAGAGGGGGAAGAGCGTCGCACGCCCTGCCGGCATACAAGCGCTTAGCCGGCGACGCCGGTCTGCACTCCCGAGCGGTTGCGACGCTCGATAGAAGCCCCCAGTCCCATGCACCGGCTCAGCCGCAGGCAGCAATTCGGAGCGTTACGTGCGACGCCACTCTAGACCGTCATTGGAAGATTTTGCCGATGATGAGTGCCGCACCACTGACCTGATTTTGCTTTCCGCCCGGGATGGACAACGTCTTACAGCCGTTGTCGAGAAGTGTCCGAACGTACAACGATCCACTGAAGATCCATCCCGGGGACTTCAGGTGCTGCGTAGCTGTGTGGTCGATGTATGTGCTGGAGAGGAAGGGAAGATCTCGCCCCCCGACGAAGGGTACCGAAGTCACCGGTCGCCAGATTGCTAGGATTCGCTCGTCACCAGCGCTGTCAGGCCCGTAGACCTGCATCCAAAAGGCCTTGGCGATGTCGGGCCAGCCGGCAACGAACTGCCCGTAGCTCATACCGCTTCGCTTTGCGTCACGCCATATCGACGAATCTTCCGTCCACGCGTCGAACGCGGCATCCCACACCTCCCTCACGGAGGCGTGTCGGTCCAGAAACTTGGTGCGAGCGTCTAAGCTATTCGCGGTACGAAATTTGCACTCGCCGATATTCCGACGTTTGCCATCGGTTAGCACCGCGTCCAATAGGGCGTTCTTGCCGTTCTCTGCCACTCTCACACGCTCGTCCACGACCCGCCACTGCCCGACAAGGGTTGAGGGACTCTCTGCAGCCGCGCCCGTATAGCCCGCGAGGGCGTGGCGAAGCAACTGCACGAGGATGGCCTCGCCTTCCGCAGCAGCGACCATCCCGGCCCCCACGTGACCCTTCCTGTCGAAGCAGTCAACGAGCTCCTCAAGGACGAGCACTCGCTCGTTCAAAGTTGCACCCCATCCCTCTACGCGCGGCTCGGCGCTGCGGTAGACAGTAGTTCGGCTACGGAGACGTCCTGAACCGGCGAGTGCCGGCAGCACGGAGGATGGGCCCACCGTGGCGACCGGACCGATCCTCCGCACACGCTGATTCCATGCGATGGCCTTTCTGCCCTTCGTTGCCGACCCTCACCACCCCCAGGTGACCGTTGGAGAGGACGTGAGGCAGTGCCGTCCGGTCCGGAACGTCGCAGACCCCACCTAGACCACATAGGCAACGCCAAGGGCAAGCTCACCGCCGTGGCCGACGACTCCCCCGACCGCGAACTGCCGCTGGCCGTTGCGATGAGCAGCAGCGCGGTCGTCGCGGCCCTCGCCGCCGGCGATGACCCCGTTCAGACGATCGCGGCAGCAACCGCTCCACTTGTGGTGCAGGCAGCAGCGGCGGTGCGGGCCCGCTGGGTCAAGAACAGCACGCAGGCCCTACAGGTGGCTGCCGACCACATGGGCGTCGGCCTAGACATCCTCCTGGAGCGCTCGACTGCCTACGACGAGCGGCTGAAGCTGATGGCTCGGGTGATAGAGGCATCAGCGCGTTCCACCGTCACCGAGAAGATCGACGCGCTCGGCCGAGTGCTTGCGCTGGGGCTCAGCGCGAACGGCGACACCGCCGAGGCCCTGCTACTCGCTTCAGGGCTCGCCGTCTTGGAGGCACCGCACATAGAAGTCCTCGGGTATCTCGCAGAGCACCCTCTGCCAACCGGGGACTTCATACCGGATACACATCCGGGCACCCCCGGATGGCAAGTCGGCATCCTTGGCGAGGCCATTCCGGCGCTGGGGAACGTCATGGACGCGCTCCTGGCTGTACTGAGCGGCCAGGGGCTGATCCGTGATGCCACAGGCACGTCTTACGCGGCCACTCCTGGACCAGCGACCTGGGTAGTCGCTCCGCTGGGTGAGCGCTGCCTGCTCATGCTCGATCCCCGTCGCGAGAGCTGAGGCAGCCTCCGGTCGTGCCGCCCGTCGCGCATGGGTCCGCGGTGGCGGCCGGCTGGGGCTCTATTCGATGCGCCCCATCTTGCGGAGCTGATCGAGCGCCCACTCCGGCCGTCGACGGATTGCCGCCCTGAGCTGACGCTCTTCGAACAGCTCGCGTCCCGCTTCGACCTTGGCGGTCCACCCTGGCAGCGCGTCAACGTGGACTTCGGTCACGAGGAAGTCGATCAACTCCTCCACGGTCGGCCGGAACCGCCGGCCGCCGACGGGGAAGTGAAGTTTGGCCAGCGGGCGCTCTCCGATACCGATCCGCTCACACAGCTCGTTCCAAGCCTCGGAGTCAGCCTCTACCTGGAGATGCGCCTCCGGGTATCCGTCGCCCTTGTCCCGCTCGTAGTCGTAGTGCATCAGGGGCCGGTCAAGCTCAGCGTCCACAAAGAACCCGGCGACGGACGACTGCACCATGAGGAACTGCTTGTGCTCGTCCGGCACGAGACGGAACGACAGGCCCAGGTAGCCAGTCGGCTGCTTGCTCCCCAGGGTTACCGGGATGCCCACCGTCGTCAGGTCGGTGGCTTTGATCTGGTACCCCACCACAGCAGTGCCACGGACGAGGACCGATGTCAGACGGATCCCCGTCATGATCGTTCCGTTCAGCAAGTCGCCGAGTTCGGTGGCGAATCGGGCGGCCTCCTTGCCGAGATTCACCTCAGCGGTCGGCCAAGTCCTTGAGGTCGGCGATGGTGACCCAGGCCATCCGCGCCCGGACGGTGTCGAAGTGCCCCGTCTTGGCCTGCTCGGCGAGCTGTTCGAAGGTGCATCCCGACCGGTTGAGTGCGTGCTTGACCGCCTCACGCAGATCAGCGTCGTTCGCCTTGACGACCTCAGCGCGCCCTGGGAGGACCGCAGTCACGTCAGCACCTCTTCCTCTGCCGTTGGACCGGCGGCCAAGCTGTTCCCGGACCCGGAAACTACGGCCGCCGTCCACCTCACATGGACAACCTCTGTCCACCCGAGGTGTACAGCATCCCACCGACAGTCCTGTCTTGACACCCGAACCCCTCGGGCCGGCTCACAACAACGGGTGACCCATCCAGCAGAAACAGCCACTTCCGGGCGCTCGCTTGAACGTCTTGCTCTCCAGATCGGACCGACCAACCGCGTCGCTGAAGCCGACAGCGCCTGGACATGTCGTCGCAGGCAGGCCCCATGACTGAGGCCCTAGGGTCGGGGCATGCGTGCCGTGCAGATCACCCGCTTCGGCGGGCCCGAGGTCCTCGACGTCGTCGACGTCCCCGAGCCGGAGGCCGGTCCCGGCCAGAAGGTGTACGACGTCTCGACGGCGGGGGTGAACTTTGCCGACACCCACCAGATCGAGAACTCCTACCTGGCCGCCCAGCAGCTCCCGCTGGTTCCCGGCGCCGAGTTCGTCGGCACTCCCGTCGGCGGCGGCCAGCGGGTCGTCGGCCTGCTCGACGGCGGCGGCTACGCCGAGCGGGCCGTGGCCAACGACGTCCTCACCTGGCCGGTGCCCGACGCCGTCAGCGACGAGCAGGCCCTCTCCCTCGTCCTCCAGGGCTCGACCGCCTGGCACCTGCTGCGCACCTCCGCGCACCTGGCCGAGGGCGAGTCCGTGGTGGTCATCGCCGGAGCCGGCGGGGTCGGGTCGATCGCCGTCCAGCTGGCCCGCCGCTGGGGCGCCGGCCGGGTGATCGCCACCGCGTCGAGCCCGGAGAAGCGGGCCCTCACCGAGGAGCTGGGTGCGCACGCCACCGTCGACCCGGCCCTGGCCGACGACGATCCCAAGCAGTTCACCGGCGCGCTGCGCGAGGCCAACGGCGGCAAGCCGGTCGACATCGTGCTCGAGATGACCGGCGGAAACGTGTTCACCGGGTCGCTGTCGGCGCTGGCCCCGTTCGGCCGGCTGGTCACCTACGGGATGGCCGCCCGCCAGGAGACGCCGTCGGTGCCGCCGGGTGCGCTCATGCAGAAGAGCCGCGCGGTCATCGGCTTCTGGCTGGCGCACTGCATGGCCCGACCGCAGATGCTCGACGCCGCCATGAACGACCTGCTGGCCATGACGGCCGACGGGTCGCTGAAGCCGGTCGTCGGCGGCCGCTACCCGCTGTCGAACGTCCGCGACGCCCACCAGGACCTCCGCGCCCGCCGCACCACCGGCAAGCTCGTCCTCGACCCCCGCCGCTGACGGACGGCCCCGCCGCCGGGCGCGGCGGGGCCGTTCACACCAGGCGGTTGGTCCAGAGCAGGCTGAGCACGACGCCGATCAGCGACACCAGGACGCCGACGCGGACGAACCAGTAGCTGATGTCCTGCGGCTCGGTCGTGTACCCGATCTGGCTGCCCAGGTCCTCGTAGACCTGCTCCAGCTCGGCCGCGCTGGCCGCCTCGCTGTAGCTGCCGCCGGTCGCGTCGGCGATCTCCTCCAGAGTCTCCCGGTCGACCGGCACCGGCACCGTCTCGCCGTCCAGGTCGAGGGTGCCGTAGTCGGTGCCGAAGGCGATCGTGGAGACGGGCACGCCGGCCTCGCGGGCGGCGTCGATCGCCTGGGTGTCCTCGCGGCCGACGGTGTTGTAGCCGTCGGACAGGAGCACGATGCGGGCCGGCGCCGCCTCCTCCTCCCCCGCGTCCAGCGCGGACTGGAAGTTCTCGATCGCCGCCAGCGAGGTGAACACCGCCTCGCCGATCGCCGTCGCCTCGGCGAGGTCGAGGTTGTCGATCGCCGCGGCCACCTGCAGGCGGTCGGTCGTGGGCGGGACGACGGTCGTGGCGGTCCCGGCGAAGGACACCAGGCCCAGGTTGATCCGCTCGGGCAGGACGTCGACGAACTCCTTGGCCGCCGTCTGCATCGCCGAGAAGCGGTCGGGCTCGACGTCGGTGGCCTGCATGGACAGCGACACGTCCACCGCCATCACCACCGTCGCCCGCTCCCGGGGCACCCGCACCTCGGTGCTCGGCACGGCCAGCGAGACCACCAGCGCGGTCAGCCCCAGCGCGACCAGGCCGAACGCCAGGTGCCGCTTCCAGCCCGGGCGCTTGGGCACGATCGTCCCGAGCAGCGCCACGTTGGTGAACCGGGCGGCGTAGGCCTGGCGGCGCAGCTGCAGCACGACGTACACCGCCACCAGCGCGGCGACCACCAGCAGGGCCAGCAACCACCAGGGCGCCTGGAAGGTCATCGGGACGCACCTCCGCTGCCGGCCCGGCGTCGTTCGGCGACGAACCGGACGACGTCCATCAGCCAGTCCCGGTCGGTGCGCAGCCGCAGGTGCCCGGCGCCGGCCCGGCGCAGCGCCGCGGCGACCTCCTCCCGCTGGGCCGCCGCGCCCGCGGCGAACCGCGCGCGGAACTCCGCGTCCCCGGTGGGCACCTCCAGCGTCTGGCCCGTCTCGGGGTCGACGACGGTGAGCAGCCCGACGTCGGGCAGCTCGAGCTCGCGCGGGTCCAGCACCTCGATGGCCAGCAGCTCGTGCCGGGCCGACAGCCCGCGCAGCGGCCGCTCCCAGTCGCTGTCGCCGAGGAAGTCCGAGATCACCACGACCAGGCCCCGCTTGCGCTCGGGACGGCGCAGCGTCTCCAGGGCCGCCGCCAGGTCACCGCGGCGCCCGCTCGAGGCCCGCGGCGTGGCCACCACCGAGCGCAGCAGCCGCTCGGCGGCCAGCCGGCCGGGCATGGCCGGGTGCCGGTCGATCCGCTCCCCGGTGGTGACGACGGCACCGAGCCGGTTGCCGCCGTGCACGGTGAGGTGGCCGACGGCGGCGAGCCCGGCGATCGCGAGGTCGCGCTTCTGGCAGTTGGCGGTGCCGAAGTCCAGGCTCGCGGACAGGTCCACGACCGCCCACGTCTCCAGCTCGCGGTCGGCGATCGTCTCCCGCACGTGCGGCACCTGGGTGCGCGCGGTGACCGGCCAGTCCATCCGCCGGACGTCGTCGCCCGGGTGGTACGTGCGCGAGTCGCCGGCCTCCGAGCCCGACCCCGGGACCAGCCCCAGGTGGTCCCCCTGCAGCAGCCCGTCGAGCCGCCGACGCACGGTGAGCTCGAGCCGGCGCAGCAGCACGTCGGCCGGGCCGTCGGTGAACCGCGGGGGCGCGCCGTCCCCCGTCCCCGCCTCGATCCCGGACCCCGGCGTCGCCGGGTGCAGGAGCAGGCCGGGGTGCTGCGGAGCCGGCGCCGACGGCGGCTGTGCGGCGCGACGACGCAGGATCACGCCGGGTGCGACCCGTTGCCGTAGCCGTTGGCCGACGGCCCGCCGGGCGGGTTCTCCTGCGGTGCGCCCTGCGGCCCGGGCTGGGGCGGGGACTGCGGCGGGCCGAAGTGCGGCACGTGCGGTCCGCCCGGCGTCCCGGGCCCGAAGCCGGTCGCGTTCTGCCGGGGGGCCACCTGCGGCAGCGGGACCGTCTGCACGATCCGCTTGACGATGTGGTCGGCGGGGACGCCGTCGGCCAGGGCGTCGTAGGAGAGGACCAGCCGGTGGCGCAGCACGTCGGCGGTGATGTCGAGGACGTCCTGGGGCAGCACGTAGTCACGTCCCCGCACCAGGGCCAGGGCGCGGCTGGCCGCGATCAACCCGAGTGAGGCACGCGGGCTCGCGCCGTAGGACACCCACGACGCGACGTCCTCCATGCCGTGTTCGCGCGGCGTGCGGGTGGCCACGACCAGCCGGACGACGTAGTCGACGAGCGCGTGGTGGACGAACACCTGCGAGGCGGCCTTCTGCAGCCGCGGCAGCTCACCGAGGGCGAGGACGGTCTCCGGCACCGGCGGCTCCGAGCCCATCCGGTAGACGATCTCGCGCTCCTCCTCCGGGCTCGGGTAGTCGACCAGCACCTTCATGAGGAAGCGGTCGCGCTGCGCCTCGGGCAGCGGGTAGACGCCCTCGCTCTCGATGGGGTTCTGCGTGGCCAGCACCAGGAACGGGTCGGGCAGCGGATGGGTGACCCCGCCGATGGACACCTGGCGCTCGGCCATGACCTCCAGCAGCGCCGACTGCACCTTGGCCGGCGCGCGGTTGATCTCGTCGGTGAGCACGAAGTTGGCGAACACCGGCCCGAGCTCGGTCTCGAAGGCGTCCTGGCCGGCCTTGTAGATGCGGGTGCCGATGATGTCGGCCGGCACCAGGTCCGGGGTGAACTGCAAGCGGGCGAACCGGCCGCCGACGGCGGTGGCGAGCGTCTCGACGGCGAGGGTCTTCGCCACGCCGGGCACGCCCTCGAGCAGCACGTGACCGCGGGCCAGCAGCGCGACGAGCATGCGCTCGACGAGGCGGTCCTGGCCGACGATGACCCGCTTGATCTCGAACAGCACCCGCTCCAGCCGAGCGGCGTCGACCGACGGCGGAACGGGTGCGTCGGGGCCGGCGGCCCGAGGGTCCGACGAGATCTCGGTCGGCGTGCTGGCAGCGCTGGTCACGGAGCTCCCTGGTCGTGCCGGCCGACGGCCGCCCGGGACGAGCAGCTGTCGGCGGGGCGGCAGGACCGTCCCCCGTGCCAGTGTCCTACATCGGTCCGGCCGGTGGCTGGGCACGCGGGAAGGGTTGGCTGGGAGTCGGCTGGGAGTTGGCCCACGGCGTCCACAACCCTGCCACCCGCTCCGGGCGACTGCTAGCCTGGAAGGTGCGTCGGGCAGCTCCCCCCGTGGCTGCCCGACGCCCTGACTTCCCGGCCCGCGAACTGCTCAGGCAGAGGGGCGGACGGCGCCGAAGTAGGTCGAGCTCGACGTCCGCGCGGTCGCGATCGTCACGGTCTTCCCGCGGTCCGGCGCCTCGATCATCTGGCCGTTGCCGATGTAGAGCGCCACGTGGGTGATCGACATGTAGTCGCTCCGGTCGCCGCCCCAGAAGAGCAGGTCGCCGGGCTGCAGGTTCGCCGTGGCCACCTGCTTGGTGCGGTTGAGCCACCACTGGTCGCGGCTGGTCCCGCCGATGGAGATCCCGGCACGGGCGTAGGCGTACTCGGTGAGCCCGGAGCAGTCGAACCCGAACACCGCGGTGTCCGGCGAGATGCCGTAGCTCGGGCCGTTGCGCCCGCCGCCGCCCCAGGAGTAGGCCACGCCGATCTGGGACTGCGCGGCGGCGATGGCCGTCTGCGCGGCCGATGCCGACGGCGGGCCGGCCGGGGTGCTGGGAGTGGGCCGCGGGGCCTGCGGGGCGGGCGCCGACGGGGCCGGCGCGGTGGGGCGAGCCACCGCGGCCTGCCGGGCAGCGGCCTGCTCCGCGGCGGTGCGCGCGCCTTCCAGCCCGTACAGGACCTGCTCCGCCTGCTGGAGCTCGGCCTGCAGGCCGTCCTCCTCGGCGTCGATGGCGTCGGCCTGGGCCCGCGCCGACACCTCCTGCGTCTGGGCGCTCGCCAGCAGCTCGGCGGCCTGTGTCTGGATGGTCTCGGCCTCCTCGACCGCCTGCACGGCGGCCTGCCGGGTGGCCCCGGCCTGCACCTCGAGGACGGTGAGCTGGGAGAGCACGTCCGTCTTGTGCACGCCGGCGGCGTCCAGCAGCGCCGCGCGCTGCACCAGTTCCGCCGGTCCGCCCGAGCTGAGCAGCGCGGTCATCGCCGGGGCGGTGGTGCCCTGCATGTAGCTGGCCCGCGCGAAGGCGGCGACGTCCTTGCGCCCCTCCTGCAGGTCGGCCGCCGCCTGGTCGGCCGCGGCGGCGGCGGTGTCGGCGGCGATGCGGGCGGTCTCGTAGGCCGCCTGCTTGTCCTCGTAGTCCTGCAGCGCGATCAGCGCCGCCTGGTGGGCCGATTCGGCATCGGCCCGGGCCTGGGCGAGCTGCGCGGCGATGGCGCCGACCCGCTCGGCGGCCTCGGCCTTCTGCCGCTGGGCCTCGGAGAGCTGGGCGTCGCTCGGGTTCCGCGGCGCGGCCGCGGCCACCCCCGGGGCGCCCACCAGGCAGATGACCGCGACGGCTCCGGCCCCGATCAGGCGGTGCACCCAGTGGGCACCCCGCCGCTGCGTCCCGAACCGTGCTCCGGCCTGCTCGCTCACGAACCCGACTCCTCCGCTGCCCGGCCTACCCCCTCGCGGGGGTCACCGGTCTCGACTGGTGTCGCGCACCGTGGAGGTGCACACGGGCCAGATCGACCGGTTCGGGTGAGCAGGACAGGGAACGGGCGGCCGGTCTCACCCCTCGGGGGGAGACGACACGCACGGAGGACAGCCGGTGGCGCCGCCGGGGCGTCCCGGGGTCATCCGGGCGCGCCCCGCCGAACGAGCAGTTGCGGTCGCCGCGCACGGCATGTCGGCGCGTGTCGCCGACCACAACTGCCCTCTCGGCAGGGAGGCGGGGCCGGCGGGATCCGGCGCCGGCGGTGAGGGAGCTCCCTCAGTTGATCTGGCGCTCGGCGTCCTTCCAGAACGACTCGCGCAGCTTGAACTTCTGGATCTTGCCCGTGGCGGTGCGGGCCAGCTCGTCGCGGAACTCGATCCGCTTGGGGATCTTGTAGCCGGCGATCTTGCCGCGGCAGTGGGCGATGATCTCCTCCGCGGTCACCTGCTCGCCCTCGCCGACCACGACGATCGCGGTGACCATCTCGCCCCACTTGTCGTCGGGGACGCCGATGACCGCGACCTCCGCGACCGCCGGGTGGCTGAACACCAGGTCCTCCACCTCGATGGAGGAGACGTTCTCCCCGCCGGTGATGATCACGTCCTTCTTGCGGTCGGAGATCGTGAGGTAGCCGCCGTCGTCGATCGTGCCGCCGTCGCCGGTGTGGAACCAGCCGCCGTCGAGGGCCTCCGCCGAGGCGTCCGGGTTCTCCCAGTAGCCGGCCAGCACGGTGTTGCCCTGGGCCAGCACCTCGCCGGACTCGCTGATCTGCAGCCGCGTCCCCAGGGCGGGGACCCCGGCCCGCGACAGCCGCTTGGCACGCTCCTCCGGCTCGAGGTCGTCGTACTCGGCGCGCGGCCGGTTGATGGTGAGCAGCGGCGCGGTCTCGGTGAGGCCGTAGATCTGGTTGAACTCCCAGCCGAGCTCGGCCTCGACCCGTGCGATGGTCTTCGACGGCGGCGGCGCGCCGGCCACGATGATCCGCACCCGGTCCCGGCCGGGGATCTCGCCGTCCCAGTCGGCGGCCGCCTCGAGGACGGCGTTCCAGACGGCGGGCGCACCGGCCATGACCGTCACCCCGTGCTGCTCGACCCGGCGGAGGATCTCCGCGCCGTCGACCTTGCGCAGCACCACCTGCCTGGCCCCCACGCCGGCCATCGTGTAGGGCAGGCCCCACCCGTTGCAGTGGAACATCGGCAGCGTGTGCAGGTAGACGTCGCGGTCGCTGACCTGCATGTGCATGCCGAAGGTGACCGCGTTGACCCACAGGTTCCGGTGGGTCATCTGCACGCCCTTGGGCCGCGCCGTCGTCCCGCTGGTGTAGTTGATCGTGGCGGTGGCGTCCTCGTCGGGGGCCGACCACGGCCGCGGTTCCGTGTCGAAACGGAGCAGCTGCTCGTACTCCTCCCCCGTGCCGAAACGGTGCTCGGTCTCCACCCCCTTGAGCGAGGACTCGAGCTCCGGGTCGACCAGCAGCACGCGGGCGCCGGAGTGGCCGACGATGTAGCTGACCTCCTCCGGGGACAGCCGGAAGTTGATCGGCACCGCGACCCGCCCGGACGACGGCACCGCCAGCAGCAGCTCCAGCAGGCGGCCGGCGTTGTGGCTCACGATCGCCACCCGCTCGCCCTCCGCGATGCCCAGCTCGTCCAGGCCGGCCTGCAGGGCGCGGCCCCGGCGGGCGACCTCGCGGTAGCTCACCTCGCCGAGCGACGGCGCGGGCTGGGTCGGCTCGTCGACGATGCCGACGCGGTCGCCGTAGACCAGCTCGGCCCGGTCGAGGAAGTCACGGGTGGTCAAGGGCACGCGCATGGACGGCTCCCGGCTCAGTGGCCCCGCCGCGCGCAGATCCGCGGGGAAGGACCGCTCGACGTGGTCGCCGTCACGCTAACCCGCCGCCCGCCGCACGACGAGTGGTTCCGGGCGGACTGCGCATGGAGGCGATCGCACCGGCGGCGGGCGGCTGGTGCACGAGGGCGGGTGACGGCTTGCTGCCCGACCCGGCCGGAGTTCCCCGGACGGGCCCGTCGCCGGGAGGGGGTGAGCCGGAGCTGGTCCCGCAGGGAGACCCCGGCCGAGCGGATGCGGGCCGGCGGCTCGGGCTCGGTGCGCCCCGACCTGGTGCGAGGTCAGGCGGGGGCGAGCAGCCACGGCAGGGCGGCGCCGATCCGCTCGCGGACGACGAGGTCGGCGCTCTCGTCGTACGGCGTGGGCTCGGCGTTGACGACGACGACCCGCGCGCCCGACGCCGCGGCGATGTCGGTGAGGCCCGCGGCCGGGTGCACGGTCAGCGAGGTGCCGATGGCCAGGAACACGTCGCAGTCGGCAGCCGCCTCGGCCGCGGCGGTGAGGACGTCGGGATCGAGCATCTGCCCGAAGCTGATCGTCGCCGACTTCAGGATCCCGCCGCAGTGCCGGCAGTCGGGGTCCGGCTCCCCCGCGTCGATGCGCGCCATGGCGCTGTCCATCGTCGTCCGGTCGCCGCAGGACAGGCAGGCGACCTCGTGGATGGTCCCGTGCAGCTCCAGGACGACGCCGGGTGAGTTGCCCGCCTGCTGGTGCAGCCCATCGATGTTCTGGGTGAGCACCGCGCGCAGCCGACCCCGGCGCTCCAGCTCGGCGAGCGCCCGGTGTCCGTCGTTCGGCGCGATGTCGCCCCGCAGGTCCCTGCGCATCAGCCACGCCCTCCGGCGGATGTCCGGGTCGGCCACGTAGTAGGACAGCGTCACGAGCTTCTCGGCGTCGGGATCCTTCGTCCACACGCCGTCCGGCCCGCGGTAGTCCGGGATGCCGCTCTCGGTGGAGATGCCGGCGCCGGTGAGGACGACGATCCGGCGGGCGTCGGTCAGCCAGTCGGGCAGCGGCTCGGGAACGGCTCCGGTCACGCGTCCACGGTAGAGGCGCGCACCGCCCCGTCCCCGGCCGTCGCCCGGGCGGGAGCGGTCCGCCGTCGCCGGGCCCGCCACCGGGCCGCGACGGCGACGACCGCTCCCGCGTAGGCCGCACCCAGCAGGGTGTCGACGACGTAGTGCTCCCCCGACCAGACGAGCACCAGGGCCATCGCCGGCCCGTAGCCGAGCAGCACCAGCCGCTGCCAGCTCCGCCGCGCGACCGGGAGGAGCACGAGGCAGACGAGGACCGCGAACGCGGTGTGCAGCGACGGCACGGCCGCCACCTGGTTCACCTGGCCCTGGCTGTCGGCGAGCAGCGCCCCGGCGCGGGGCAGCCCGAGCACCTCCCAGCCGGCCCCGCTGAGCCGGCGGACCGGCTCGATGACGCCCTCCTTGGCCGCCAGCCACGGGGGTGCGGCCGGGTAGAGCACGTAGGTGGCCAGCCCGGCCGCCGACAGCCCGACGACGAGCCGGGCGAAGGTCGTCCACCGCTCGCGGTTGCGGACCCAGAGCACGCCCAGCACGAGCGGTGTCACCACGAAGTGGCTGGCGTAGACGAGCGAGGCGACGGCCTTCCACCAGTCGGCCTGCCAGGACTGCTGCAGCACCACCGTCGGCAGGCCGCCCCCGGCGAGCCACCGGTCGGCCGTGGCCAGCTCGGCGACGTGCACCGTCGCACCGAACCCGTCGGCCAGGCCCCGGCTGGCGTCGTAGGCCAGCAGCACGGCCACCAGCGGCAGCCAGTCGACGAGCAGCCGGACCACGCGCCGCGGCCCGTCCGCGGCGGCGTACAGCACCAGACCGGCCAGGACCCAGCCGAGCAGGACCACGCGGTCGGTCGGGAGCCCGACACCCGCGCAGGTCACGACGAAGGCGGCCCCGAGGGCCCCGAGGGCCAGCCATCGGATCCCCCGGCGCCGCCCGCGCCCAGGGCCGCCGGCCGCGACCCGGCCGCCGCCCACCCGCTCGTCGGGCAGGGGGGCGCGGGGGCTGGGGATCGTGGCGGTGTACGCCGCCGGCTCGGCCACGGTCATGGCGGGCGACGCTAGGCGGCCGCACCGCCCGGTCGCGGGCATTTCGCGGCGAGTTCACCCGGCGGCGTGGCCGGAGGGGCTCCCCGGGGCGGGTGGGGCCGCCGGGACGCTGCCGGTGATCGAGGTCACCGGGTGAAGGAAGGGTGGCCTGACCCGGTGCTCCCGCCGCCGAGCTGGGATGATCGGGGGTGGAACCGAGCGCGACGATCCAGCCGCGACGAACCAGCGAGGGGTAGGCGCAGAAGAGTGGCAGCCAGCAAGGACAGCTTCGGAGCCCGGTCGACGCTCACCGTCGAGGGCTCCGACTACGACATCTACCGACTCGACGCGGTGGAGGGCTCCGAGAAGCTGCCCTTCAGCCTGAAGGTCCTCCTGGAGAACCTGCTGCGCACCGAGGACGGCGCGGACATCACCGCCGACCACATCCGGGCGATCGCGAACTGGGACCCGTCGGCCGAGCCCGACCAGGAGATCCAGTTCACCCCGGCCCGCGTGGTCATGCAGGACTTCACCGGCGTCCCCTGCATCGTCGACCTCGCCACGATGCGCGAGGCCATGGCCACCCTCGGCGGTGACCCGCAGAAGATCAACCCGCTGGCGCCGGCCGAGCTGGTCATCGACCACTCCGTCATCGCCGACGTCTTCGGCACGGAGGACTCCTTCGCGCGCAACGTCGAGATCGAGTACGAGCGCAACGGCGAGCGCTACCAGTTCCTCCGCTGGGGCCAGGGCGCGTTCAGCGACTTCAAGGTCGTCCCCCCGGGCACCGGCATCGTGCACCAGGTCAACATCGAGCACCTGGCCCGCGTGGTCTTCCCGCGTCAGGAGGGGGACCGCACGATCGCCTACCCCGACACCTGCGTGGGCACCGACAGCCACACGACGATGGTCAACGGGCTCGGCGTGCTGGGCTGGGGCGTCGGCGGCATCGAGGCCGAGGCGGCCATGCTCGGCCAGCCCGTCTCGATGCTCATCCCCCGCGTGGTGGGCTTCAAGCTGACCGGCGAGCTGCCCGACGGCGCGACCGCCACCGACCTGGTCCTCACGATCACCGAGATGCTGCGCGAGCACGGTGTCGTCGGGAAGTTCGTCGAGTTCTACGGCGCCGGCGTCTCCGCGGTGCCGCTGGCCAACCGCGCCACGATCGGCAACATGAGCCCGGAGTTCGGCTCGACCGCGGCGATGTTCCCCATCGACGAGGAGACCATCACCTACCTGGAGCTCACCGGGCGCTCGAAGGAGCAGGTCGCCCTGGTCGAGGCCTACGCCAAGGAGCAGGGCCTCTGGCACGACCCGTCCCGCGAGCCGGCGTTCTCCGAGTACCTCGAGCTCGACCTGTCCACCGTCGTCCCCTCGATCGCCGGCCCGAAGCGCCCGCAGGACCGCGTCGCGATCACCGAGGCGAAGCCGGCCTTCCGGGCCGCGCTGGCCGACTACGTGCAGGCCGACGAGACCGGCGGCGAGGACCGCAAGGCCGGCGTCCCCGCGCAGGAGAAGCCGTACGGCGTCACCTCCTCGGTCGACGAGGCCTCGGCCGAGTCCTTCCCCGCCTCCGACCCCGCCGCCCCGTCGTCCGACGGCAACGGTGAGGCCGGCAAGCCGCACCACTTCGACGGCCACGACGTGAGCCGCCGCCCCTCCACGCCCACCAAGGTCGTCATGGAGGACGGCACGGAGACCGAGGTCGACCACGGGCACGTGGTGATCGCGGCCATCACGTCCTGCACGAACACCTCCAACCCGCAGGTGATGATCGGCGCGGCGCTGCTGGCCAAGAAGGCCGTCGAGCGCGGCCTGACCAGCAAGCCGTGGGTGAAGACGACGCTGGCCCCCGGGTCCAAGGTCGTCATGGACTACTACGAGAAGGCCGAGCTCACCCCGTACCTGGAGAAGCTGGGCTTCTACCTGGTCGGCTACGGCTGCACCACCTGCATCGGCAACTCCGGCCCGCTCCCCGAGCCGGTCAGCAAGGCGGTCAACGACGCCGACCTCGCCGTCGTCTCGGTGCTGTCGGGCAACCGCAACTTCGAGGGCCGGATCAACCCGGACGTCAAGATGAACTACCTGGCGTCGCCGCCGCTGGTCATCGCCTACGCCCTGGCCGGGTCCATGGACGTCGACCTGAACAACGACCCGCTGGGCCAGGACCAGGACGGCAACGACGTCTTCCTGCACGACATCTGGCCCTCCCCGCAGGAGGTCCAGCGGACGATCGACCACGCCGTGTCCGCGGAGATGTTCACCAAGGACTACGCCGACGTCTTCGCCGGCACCGAGCAGTGGCAGAACCTGCCCACCCCGACCGGGGACACCTTCGAGTGGGCCGAGGACAGCACCTACGTCCGGCGACCTCCGTACTTCGAGGGCATGCCGGCCGAGCCGGCCCCGGTCGAGGACATCGCCGGTGCCCGCACCCTCGCGGTACTCGGCGATTCGGTCACCACCGACCACATCTCCCCGGCCGGCTCCATCAAGGCCGACAGCCCCGCCGGGAAGTACCTGCGCGAGCACGGTGTGGACCGCCGCGACTTCAACTCCTACGGCTCCCGGCGCGGGAACCACGAGGTCATGATCCGCGGCACGTTCGCCAACATCCGGCTGCGCAACCAGCTGGTGCCCGGCACCGAGGGTGGCGTCACGAAGAATCACCTGACCGGCGAGACGACGACGATCTACGACGCCTCGCGCGCCTACATCGACGCCGGCATCCCGCTGGTCGTGCTGGCCGGCAAGGAGTACGGCTCCGGTTCCTCCCGCGACTGGGCGGCCAAGGGCACGGCGCTGCTGGGCGTCAGGGCGGTCATCGCCGAGAGCTACGAGCGCATCCACCGCTCCAACCTCATCGGCATGGGCGTGCTGCCGCTGCAGTTCCCCGAGGGCCAGAACCGGGAGTCGCTCGGCCTGACCGGCGACGAGGAGTTCACCATCACCGGGATCACCGCGCTGAACGACGGCTCGGTCCCGCGCACGGTGAAGGTGAAGGCCGGCGACGTGGAGTTCGACGCCCGCGTCCGGATCGACACCCCCGGTGAGGCGAACTACTACCGCAACGGCGGGATCATGCAGTACGTCCTGCGGTCGCTGCGCGGCAGCGCGGCCTGACCGACGGGCACCTGAGGACCCGCTGATGGAACTGGGCCTGGGTGGTCGCGGATACCTGCTCACCGGCGCGAGCCGGGGGCTGGGATTCGCGACCGCCCGGGCCCTCGTCGACGACGGGGCCCGGGTGCTGATCAGCTCGCGCTCCGCCGGCTCGGTCGAGGCCGCCGTCTCCTCCCTGGGGACGGCGGCGTCCGGCGTTCCGGCCGACCTGGCCGAGCCGGGTGACGCCGACCGGCTGGTCAGCACCGCGCTCGACCGCCTGGGCACGATCGACGGTGCGCTGATCAGCGTCGGCGGGCCGAAGCCGGGCTCCGTCCTCGGCACCGCCGAGGAGGACTGGCGGGCCGGCGTCGACAGCGTGCTCCTGGGACCACTGCGGCTGGTGAAGGCGCTCGTCCCGCATCTCACCGCCGGCGCCTGCATCGGTTTCGTGCTCTCCACGTCGGTCCGCCAGCCCCTGGACGGGCTGGCCATCTCCAACGGCCTGCGCCCGGGGCTGGCGATGACGGCGAAGGGGCTGGCCGACGAGCTGGGCCCCCGGGGCATCCGCGTGTTCGGGCTGATGCCGGGGACGATCGCCACCGAGCGGATCGCCGAGATCGCGGAAGCCTCCGGAGACGCCGACACCTACCGCACGCAGACCGAGGCGGCCATCCCGCTGGGCCGCATCGGGCAGCCCGAGGAGTTCGGCCGGGTCGCCGCGTTCCTCCTCTCCCCCGCCGCCTCCTACGTCACCGGCACGGTGGTCGCCGTCGACGGCGGCCGGCTCCGTTCCCCGTGATGCCCGTGCGGGGTCGCCACTGTGCACGGAACGGGGTAACAGGAGCACGGATGCCCCGATGAGCGCACATTCGCAATCACCGGTCCTCGTCGCCTGCGCCCACGGCACCCGCAACCCGACCGGCCGCCGGCTGATCGCCGAACTGGCGCTCGCCGCCCGCGCCCAGCGACCGGGACTGGTCACGACGGCGGCCTTCGTCGACGTCCAGCCTCCGACCGTCGTCGACGTGGTCGCCGGCCTGTCCGCCGAGGGCCGTCCGGCGGTCGTCGTCCCCCTGCTGCTGTCGGGCGGGTACCACGTGCACGTCGACATCGCGGGCGCGGTGGCCGGCGCCGGGTCCGCCGTCGCCGCCCGCCCGCTCGGGCCGGACGCCCGCCTGGTCGGGGTGCTGCACGACCGGCTGCAGGAGGCCGGGGCCGACCCGCGCGACCCGCTGACCGCCGTCGTCCTGGCCGCGGCCGGGTCCAGCGATCCCCGCGCGGTCGCCGACGTGGAGGACACCGCCGACCTGCTCCAGCGGTCCTGGGCCGGGCCGGTGACCACCGGCTACGGCTCGGCCGCGCAGCCGCCGGTCCCCGAGGCCGTCCTCGCCGCCCGGCGGGGTGGGGCCGAACGGGTCGTCGTCGCCGCGTACCTGCTGGCACCCGGGCACTTCCACGACAAGCTGGCCGGCGCCGGTGCCGACGCGGTCACCGCGCCGCTGCTGCCCGACGACCGGATCGCCGCCGTCCTGCTGGACCGCTACGACGCGGCCCTCGCCCCGCGCTGAGCTCAGGCCTGCCAGCCGAGCAGGTTCCCGCCCACGACCAGGGCCAGGGCGAGGACGGCGGCGGCGACCACCGGCACGGCCGGCGTCCACCAGGAGCGCAGGATGGCCAGCCGGATCAGCCACAGCGCCAGCACCACCCAGAACAGCCAGAGCGGGATCAGCGCGTAGCCGGGGATGACGAGACCGCCCACCGCGTAGAAGTACCCGACGACCAGGTGCGCGATCGCCGACAGGCCGGCGAGGACGAGCGGACCGGTCGAGCGGGCGGTGTCGGTGGGCACGGCGGGAGTATGGCCGGGAAGGCGCCGGCCCGGTGGGAACCGGTCACTCCCCCCTCGCGGCGGGCCGTCCGGGGTCGGCCGACCACTGCGACCACGATCCCGGCCAGAGCGCCGCCTCGATGCCGGCGGTGGCCAGCGCGGCCACCTCGTGCGCGGCCGTGACTCCCGACCCGCAGTAGACGCCGACCGCCCCGCCGGGCTGCACGCCGAGGCCGGCGAACCGCTGCCGCAGCTCGTCCGGCGACCGGAAGGTGCCGTCGGGCGCGAGGTTGTCGCTGGTGGGTGCGCTCACCGCGCCGGGGACGTGGCCGGCCCGCGGGTCGACCGGCTCGCTCTCGCCCCGGTATCGCTCGCCGGCCCGGGCATCCAACAGCACCCCGGACGACGGCAACGCGGCCGCCTCGTCGATCGAGAGCACCGGCAGGCCACCACCGGCCAGCGTCACGTCCCCCGCTGTCGGCACGACGTCCCCGGTCTCCACCGGCCCACCGGCCCGGCGCCACGCATCGAGCCCGCCGTCCAGCAGGCGGACGTCGGTCAGGCCGCCCCACGCCAGCAGCCACCACGCCCGCGCCGCGGCGAGACCGCCGGTGGCGTCGTAGGCGACCACCCGGCTGTCCCGGGTGATCCCCCAGCGCCGCGCGGATTCCTGCAGTCGCTGTACCGGGGGCAGCGGGTGCCGGCCCTGAGTGGACGACGGCGGACCGGCCAGCTCGGTCTCCAGGTCGACGAAGACCGCGCCGGGCAGGTGGCCGGCGAGGTACCGCTCGCGGCCGTGGTCGTCGCCGAGCGCCCATCGGACGTCGAGCAGCACGAGGCCGGCGTGGCTGCCGGCCAGCAGGTCCGCCGCGGAGACCAGCACGCTCGCTGCTCCGGATGGTGCGCCGCCGCGGGACGCTGCGCTCCTCGCTCGGTCCTCGCTGCGCTGCGTACCGCCCTGTCCGCTCACCGCGCCTCAGCCGTGCTCACTGCGGCGCGAGCAGGCCGCGCAGCTCCTCGGTCAGCGCTTCGCGCTCCTCGGGGAAGCCGTGGTAGGCGGCCGGGGTCGACTGGAACAGCGAGATCCGCCAGCGGCCACCGCCCTCGTCGACGGCGACCAGGGTGTGCACCGTGTGCAGGTCGGGGTCGAGGTCGCTCTCCCCCGGCGGGATCATCCCGGCGTGCGCCAGCAGCACGGCCACCCCGGGGGCGATCGGCCGCACGGAGCGCACGATGCCCACGTAGGCCGGCGTCTGGTGGCTGCCGAAGATCGCCCGCAGGTCGGCGGCGATGGACAGCCGGCCCCGGTGGTGGCTGCCGTCGAAGCCGATGATGTCCCCGTCGTCGGCGAACCCCGCTGCGACGGACGCGCCGCTGCGCCGGTTCCACCCGTCGAGGAACTGGTGGTACAGCGCACGGATCTGGGCGTCGTGCGGGTGGGCTGCGGTCACGCTCGTGGAACTCCTCTTCGAGTACTGGGACAGGAGTGACGGTAGTGCTCAGGCGACCTCGACCGTTCGACGCTCGCCGTCGGTGACCTGCGTCCGGCGGAGGCAGATGTGCCCCTCACCGAGCGCCGACAACGCTGCGTGTCCGGTCGACCGCTCGCTGCGAGCGACGATCCGTCACCATGAGGTGCTCCGGCCCAGGTAGGTGGTGTCCTGCCCCCCGCCCGGCAACGGGATCTCGTGGAATCCGAGGCGGTCGTAGAAGGTGCGGGCCCGGGTGTTCCCGGTGGCCACACCCAGGTGCACGGCGGGCGCCCCCGCGCCGGCCACCGCCCGCAGGAAGGCACCCATCAACCGGCGACCGTGGCCGGCGCCCTGGTGAGCGGGAAGCAGGTCGATGTGCAGGTGGGCCGGATACCCCGTGAGCTCGGCGCGGAGCATCCGCTCCGGCCGCAGCAGCGTCGCGACGAGCTCCTCCTCGGCCGTGCGCCCCGCGCGCTCCGGCTCCTCGTAGCGGTGGGCCACTCGCGGGATCCAGCGCTCCCGGTAGGCCTCGACGAAGCGTGCGGTGTCGGCGGTGCCGAGCACGTAGCCGACGACGCGCTCCCCGTCGTCGAGGACGACCGCCAGGTCGGGCTCGAGGTGCAGGTAGGGACCGGCGAAGACGTCGGAGATCAGCGCATCGCTGGAGTACCTCCCCCGCGCGTCCGCGCCGGCGGCCCCGGTCCGCACGCAGACGTCGTACACGTCCGCGAGATCGCTGTCGCGGTAGGCCCGCACGGTCGGCGGCGCAGGGCTCATGCCCCGCGGAGCGCGGTCCCGGTCATGCGACCTCGACCGTTCGGCGCTCGCCGTCGGCGAACTGGGTCCGGTACAGGTGCGCGTACCGCTGCCCGAGTGCCAGCAGCTCCTCGTGCGTGCCCGACTCAGCCACGCGACCGTTGTCGATGACCAGGATCTGGTCGGCGCTGCGGATCGTGGACAGCCGGTGCGCGATCACCAGCGACGTCCGGCCGCTGAGCGCGGCGTCGAGAGCGTGCTGGACGGCGACCTCGGACTCGCTGTCCAGGTGCGCGGTCGCCTCGTCCAGGATCACGATCCCGGGCGCCTTGAGCAGCACCCGCGCGATCGCCAGCCGCTGCTTCTCCCCGCCCGACATCCGGTAGCCGCGGTCGCCGACGACGGTGTCCATCCCTTCGGGCAGGGACCGCACGAGCGCCGCGATCCTGGCACCCTCGAGCGCCGCCCACAGCTGCTCCTCGGTGGCCTCCGGGCGGGCGTAGAGCAGGTTCGCCCGGATCGAGTCGTGGAAGAGGTGGGCGTCCTGGCTCACCACGCCGATCACGTCCCGCAACGAGTCCAGTGTCGCCGCACGCACGTCGATCCCGCCGACGCGGACCGCTCCCCCGGTGACGTCGTACAGCCGCGGGACCAGGTTGGCGATCGTCGACTTGCCGGCCCCGGAGTGCCCGACCAGGGCGACCAACTGCCCGGGCTCGACCCGGAAGGAGATGTCGTGCAGCACGTCGACCGGTCCACCGTGCTCGGGGAGCGAGACCTCCTCCAGTGACGGCAGCGAGACGGCGGAGGCGGACGGGTAGCTGAAGGAGACCGTGTCGAACTCGATCGACCGGTCGTCGACCGGCACCGGGACGGCGTCGGGCGCCTCGGCGATCATCGGCTCGAGGTCGAGCACCTCGAAGACCCGGTCGAAGCTCACCATCGCGCTCATGACGTCCACCCGGACGTTGGCCAGTGCGGTCAGCGGGCCGTAGAGGCGCGACAGCAGCAGCGCCAGCGCGACGACCGCACCCGGGCTCAGCGACCCGGTGAACGCCAGCCACCCGCCGAGCCCGTAGACCAGCGCGGTGGCCAGCGCGGCGACCAGGGTCAGGGCGGTGAAGAAGAAGCGGCCGTACATGGCCGACAGGATGCCGATGTCGCGCACGCGGGCGGCCCGGTCGCTGAAGGACGCCGCCTCGGCCGAGGGCCGGCCGAACAACTTCACCAGCAGCGCCCCGGCGACGTTGAACCGCTCGGTCATGGACGCGTTCATCGAGGCGTTGAGCCCGTAGGACTCGCGGGTGATGTCCTGCAGCCGCCGTCCGATCCGGCGGGCCGGCAGGACGAACAGCGGCACGAGCACCAGCGACAGCAGCGTGATCTGCCACGACAGCGTGAGCATGACGCCGGCGGTCAGCACCAGGCCGATCACGTTGGAGACGACACCGGACAGCGTCGAGGTGAACGCCTGCTGGGCGCCGATGACGTCGTTGTTCAGCCGGCTGACCAGCGCACCCGTCTGGGTACGGGTGAAGAAGGCGACCGGCAGGCGCTGGACGTGGTCGAACACCCGGCTGCGCAGGTCGTAGATGACCCCCTCGCCGATCCGCGCCGAGTACCAGCGGGTGGCCAGGGAGATGACGGCGTCGACCACCGCCAGCGCCGCGATGAACAACGCGATCCGGACGATGTCGCCGGCCGTGCCCTCCAGGCTCGCGATCCGGTTCACGATGTTGCCGGCCAGCAGCGGGGTGATGACCCCGATCAGCGAGGAGCCGACCACCAACGCCAGGAAGAAGGACAGCTCCCGGCGGTACGGCCGGGCGATGCCGAGGATCCGGCGCACCGTGCCCTCGGGCAGCTCCCGCGCGGTCACCGACGGGTCGCGCCGGAACGACCGCATGGCGGCCATGGAGGTCATGGACCCACTCCCGTGCACACCGCCCCCTCTCGTCAGCCCGGCCAACACCGATCCGCGCCGGGCTGTTCCGCGGAGCCTCTCAGGCGCCTACGACAGAGCCGACCCGCTGGACGTCGCCATGATCGGCGTGGAGCCACCGCGAGTGTGCGCACAGCGTGGTCATCCGGGTGGGATGGCCACGCTGTGCGCGCACTCGCTGGAACGACGACCGTGGCCGGGCGCCGGGTCGCACCTCCTGCGGTGGACGGCTCAGCGGCCGCCGGCGAGCTCGTGCAGCCGCTCGACCTGGGCGGCCCGCTCGGCGGCGTCCTGGGCCGCGAAGTCGTTGCGGACGGCGGAGCGGACGAGGGCCGCCGTCGCCCGGCTGGCCGCCGCCGGCGCGGCGGTGATCGCGGCGACCAGGTCGGCGACCGCGGCGTCCAGCTCGGCGCGCGGGACGACGGCGTTGGCCAGACCCACCGCCTGCGCCTCGGCGGCCGTCACGGCGCGGCCGGTCAGGCAGATCTCCATGGCACGCGAGTAGCCGACCAGCTCCATGAGCGTGCTGGTCCCGGTCAGGTCCGGCACCAGGCCGAGGGTCGCCTCCGGCAGCCGCAGCTGCGCGTCGTCGGCGAACACCCGCAGGTCGCAGGCCAGGGCCAGCTGGGCGCCGGCACCGATCGCGTGCCCCTGCACGGCGGCCACCGACACGATGCCCGGGGAGCGGAGCCACCGGAACCCGCCCTGGTAGCCGCGGATCCGCTCCTGCGCCTCCTCCGCGGGCAGGTGGCCGAGCTCGCCCAGGCCGCCGTTGGTGGACGGCTCGGGGCTGAACATGCTCCGGTCCAGCCCCGCGGAGAAGGACCGGCCCTCGCCGCGGAGCACGACGACGCGGACGTCGTCGTCGAGCGAGGCACCCACGGCCGCGAGGGCCGACCAGGTGGCCGGGGTCTGGGCGTTGAGCTGGTCCGCCCGGTCGAGGGTGACCGTGAGGACGGCACCCTCCCGGCTCGTGCGGACCCAGCCGTCGGTCTCGAGGTCGTCCGTGCTCACGCCTTCTTACTATTCCGGTTGGCCCCACCGCGGCTGCGCAGGGTCGCCCCGGACTCCGACAGGAGGCGGTGGATGAACCCGTAGGAGCGGTTCGTGGAGGTCGCCAGCGAGCGGATGCTCTCGCCGCCGTCGTAGCGCTTGCGCAGCTCGTCGGCGAGCGTCGACCGGTCCCCTCCGGTGATGCGCTTGCCCTTGCCCAGTTCGGCAGTGTTCGAGTCGGCCATGACTCTCCTCCGTGTCAGCCGCCGGTGCGCGCCATCCCGGGATGCGGCCGGTCAGCGCCGCGGGGAATGGCAGTCCGTCCCCTCGGGCGCCGCCGTCCCGCTGACCACGACGTCCCTGCAGCCATGATCACGCACAATCCGGCCACCCGCGACGCGAGAGACCGACGGAAGGCGGCCCCCCGGCCACATCAGGACGAGTGCGACGAACTGGTGGCGATCAGGCGTCGACGACCACCGCTTCGTCGCACTCGGGGCCGCAGGTGGCCGTGCGCCGACCTGCTCAGGCCAGCTCGACCAGGTCGGCCAGGTCCTCGCTCCAGGTGTCCTCGGTGCCGTCGGGCAGCAGGATGACCTTGTCCGGGTTCAGCGCGCGGACGGCACCCGCGTCGTGCGTGACCAGCACGATCGCGCCGGCGTAGGTGCGCAGCGCCTCGAGCACCTGCTCCCGGCTGGCCGGGTCGAGGTTGTTCGTCGGCTCGTCGAGCAGCAGCACGTTGGCGCCGGAGATGACCAGCGTGGCCATCGCCAGCCGGGTGCGCTCGCCACCGGACAGCGTGCCGGCCCGCTGGTCGACCGTCTCGCCCGAGAAGAGGAAGGCGCCGAGGATCCGCCGCAGCTCGGTGTCGGTGCTGTCCGGGGCCGCGGACCGCATGACCTCGAGCAGGCTGCGATCCATGTCGATGGTCTCGTGCTCCTGCGCGTAGTAGCCCACCCGCAGCCCGTGCCCGGCCTTGACCTCGCCGGTGTCGGGGTTCTCGGTGCCGGCCAGCATCCGCAGCAGCGTCGTCTTACCGGCTCCGTTCAGGCCGAGGACGACGACCCGCGTCCCCCGGTCCACCGCCAGGTCGACGTCGGTGAAGATCTCCAGCGAGCCGTAGCTCTTCGACAGCCCCTCGGCGGTCAGCGGGGTCTTCCCGCAGGCCACCGGGGTCGGGAAGCGCAGCTTGGCGACCTTGTCCTGCACCCGCACGTCGGCCAGCCCGGCGGCCAGCCGCTCGGCGCGCTTGTCCATGCTCTTGGCCGCCTTGGCCTTGGTGGCCTTGGCGCGCATCTTGTCCGCCTGGGCGTTGAGCGTGTCGATCTTCCGCTCGGTGTTGGCCCGCTCCTGCTTGCGGCGCCGCTCGTCGGTCTCCCGCTGCTGCAGGTAGCGCTTCCAGCCGAGGTTGTAGATGTCGACCGTGGCGCGGTTGGCGTCCAGGTGCCACACCTTGTTGACGACGGCCTCCAGCAGCTCCACGTCGTGGCTGATGACGATGAGCCCGCCGCGGTGGCTGGACAGGAACCCCTTGAGCCAGGTGATCGAGTCGCCGTCGAGGTGGTTGGTCGGCTCGTCGAGCAGCAGCGTCTCGGCGTCGGAGAACAGGATGCGGGCCAGCTCGACCCGGCGGCGCTGGCCACCGGAGAGGGTGCGCAGCGGCTGGGCCAGCACGCGGTCGGGCAGCCCCAGGTTGGTGCAGATGCGGGCGGCGTCGCTCTCGGCGGCGTACCCGCCCATGGCGGCGAACTGGTCCTCCAGCCGCCCGTAGCGGCGCACCGCCTTGTCCCGCTCGGCGTCGTCGGCCGGCTCGGCCATGGCCACCTGGGCCTTGACCAGCTGGGCGCGCAGGACGTCGAGCCCGCGGCCGGACAGGACTCGGTCGCTGGCGGTGATGTCGAGGTCGCCGCTGCGCGGGTCCTGCGGCAGGTAGCCGATCTCGCCGGAGACGTCGACCTTCCCGGCGTGCGGGACGCGCTCCCCGGCCAGCGTGGTGAGGGTGGTCGTCTTGCCCGCGCCGTTGCGGCCGACGAGGCCGATCCGGTCGCCGGGCTGCACGCGGAGGTCGGCGTCGCTGATGAGGATGCGGGCGCCGGCGCGCAGCTCCAGGCCGGTCGTCGTGATCACTGATCCCAGGGTAGGCGCTCCCGGCGCGATACCACGACCGCACGCGGGGTGACATGGGCGGGATCACCCGCCCGGGCGTGTTGTCCCCGGCATCGGCACCGCGCGGTCTCGTGGCGCGCCAGGATGCCCCCATGAACCCGCACGGCGCCTCCTGGGCGCCGGCCTGCCCCGTCTGCGGCCGCCCGGCGGTGGACGTCGGCACCGGCTCGTGCCCGTCGTGCGGACTGCCTGCCGTCGCCCATGCCGCGCTGGTCGTCGCCCGGATCGGGACGACGCTCGACGACCTGGTCCGCGACCGGGACCAGCTGCTGGCGACCCTCCGTGCCGCCGCGCCGGGCGCCGGGACGGTCCGCGCCCCGGTGCCGCCCGCGCCGGCACCTCCCGTGCAGGCATCTCCCGTGCCGGCGCCGCCACCGGCGGCTCTCCCGCCGTGGGTCCCACCTCAGCCCGTCCGGATGCCCCCGTCCTCCGGGTCGGCACCAGCGCCGGGCGCAGGCATCCCTCCCCCGGCCCGACGCCGGCCACCGCACCTCAGTCCGCAGCAGGTCCTGCTGGGGCTGGGCGCACTGCTCGTCGTCGCCGCGGCCATCACCTTCGTCGCGGTCGCGTGGACGCGGTTCGGCGTGGTGTTCCAGGCCGGTCTGATGATCGTGGTGACCGCGCTCGCGTGCGGCGTGTCGGCCTGGAGCGCCCGCCGCGGGCTGCGGGCCACCGAGGAGGCGCTGGCCGCGGCCGGGGCCGCCCTTCTCGCCGTCGACCTGGGCGGGGCCCGCGCGCTCGGCCTGTTTCGCCTGGAGGACGTCCCCCTCCGCACCTGGTGGGCGGTGTCCTGCGCCGTCGTCCTGGTCGTGGCCCTGGTCCTCGCCCGCCTCACGCGGACCACCGCGACCTGGCCGCTCGCCGCCCTCCTCGCCGCGCAGCCGCTGCCCTTCCTGCTCCTGACCGGGGAGCTGCTGACCGGTCCGCCGGGAGTGGCCGTCGCCCTCGCCATGGCCGCGGCCGACGTGGTCGCGTCACGGCGGCTGCGGCCGGGCCTGGCACCGGTCGCGATCGTCCTCGCGGGCGTCCTCGGCGCGGCCGGCGTTCTGGGCGGCCTGGCCACGGCGGCCGGAGCGGACGCCGTCGACTCCTGGACGGCGACGGCGGTACTCGGCCTCGCGGGGGCCGGCGCGCTGCTGCTCGACCGCTGGGTCCGCGCCGGCCGCCCGCCACGATTCCCCGAGCGGATCCCGGCCGCGGTCGGCGGCATCATCGGGGTGGCTCTCACCGCGTCGTTGCAGACGGCCGGGGACGTCGGGTCGTGGGTGGCCGTCGGACTGGGCCCGGTGGTGCTCGTGGTCGCCGTCCTGCTCGCGGCCCGGACCGCGCCGGCGGCCGGTCTGGCCGCCGCCGGGGCGGCGCTGACCCTCGTGCACGCGGCGGTGCTCGCGGACGGCGAGCGCTACGGCGAGCTGGCGGTCGTGGCGCTGGTCGCGACGGTGCCGGCGGTGCTCGCGGCGATCCGGCTCCCCGTCGTGCGATCGCCGGCAACGGCCGTGGCCGTCCTGGCTCCCGCGGCCGCCGCGCTGCTCACCCACGCCGCCGGCGTGCTGTCGGCTCCCGTCGCCGGCCTGCTGCTGGCCCTCCTGGCCGCCGCGGGGTTCGCGGTGGCCACCCTCCGCACCGGGCGGCCCGAGGAGTGGGGCGCGGCCGCCTCCGCCGCTGCCGCCGCGCTCACTGCGGGCGCGACGAGCGGCTCGGTGGAGGCGTGGGGACAGGTCGGCCTGCAGCTCGGCGTCGCCGGGGTGGCCGCCGGGGCCTACGCGGTCGTGACGTCCCGGCGGTGGGTCGGCGTGGCGGCCGTCGCCGACCTCGTCGCCGCCACGTGGATCGCCGTGGGTGGAGCGGGGATCGAGACGCCGGAGGCCTACACGCTGCCGGCCGCGCTCGGACTGCTGCTGGTCGCCCTGCCGCAGCTGCGCGCCGGGGCGTCGTCGTGGGCGGCGGAGGGTGCGGCCGCCGGAGTGGCCCTGGTGCCGTCCGCACTGGTGGTGGTCGCGGAGCCGACCGCGCTCCGCCTGGTCCTGGTGATCACCACGGCGGCCCTGCTCACCGTGGCGGGCACGCTGCTGCACCGTCAGGCGCCGTTCGTCATCGGGGCGGTCGTGCTGCTGGTCGTCGCCGCCGGCCGGCTCGGCCCGTACGCGCCACTCCTCCCCCGCTGGGTCACCCTGGGCACCGCCGGGCTGCTGCTCCTGGTCGTCGGGGCCACCTACGAGCGCCGTCGTCAGCAGGCCCGCGAAGCCGTCGCCTGGGTGGCCCAGATGCGCTGACCGGATGCCCCGGCGAGTGGGCCGCCCTACGGTGGGAACGCCTTGGGGACCGGAAGGAGGGCGACATGGGCCGGCCGGTCAGCACGGCTCCGCTCCCTCCGCTGCCCTACCGCGTGCGGCCGCCGCAGGTGCTGCTCGGCGTGGGCGCGGTGCTGCTGGTCAGCGCCGGGGGGGCGGTCGCCTCCGCCTACGGGGGGAACCCCGTGCGCCTCCTGCTGCTGGGGCTCGCCGGGGCGGCGGTGTGGCACTCGCTCCGGGCGGCACGCGCCCGCCTGCGCAGCTCGGAGGAGACCCTGGCCGCGTCGGCGGTCGGGCTGGTGCTCTCCGGCGCCGAGCTCGGTGCCCCGGTGCTCGAGGGCAACCCGGTCACGGCCGTGGTGCTGGCCGCCGGCTTCCTCGTGCTGCGGTGGGCGGCGCCCACCACGCTGACCTGGCCGCTGGCGGCCTGGGGTGCCGTGCAGCTGGCGGCACTGCGCTCGCTGGACGCCGTCCCTCCGGCCCTGCACACGGGCGCGCTGCTCTCGGTCGCCCTCGGAGGCCTGGGCGTCGCGCTGTTCGGCCGCCGGCTGGTCGCGCGGGCCGCGCTGGTCACCACGGCCCCCTGGTGGGCGGCCGGCGTCATCGGGGGCTCGTCGAGCGCATGGAACGGCACCGGAGGGGAACGCTGGTTCTCGGCCGGGCTGATGGTCGCGGCGGCCGCCGGTCTGCTCCTGGCCCGGCTGCGCACGGAGCTCGAGCCGCTGCTGGGTCCACCGGTGGCCGTGCCGGTCGTGGCCGGCGCCGTCGCCGGGGCGGCGGTCACCGGTGCCTTCTCGTCGCTGGGCACGGTCGCGATGACCCTCACCGGCTACGCGGGCGTGCTGCTCGCGAACACCGCCGCGGCGACGCTCACCGGCTGGCGCCGGGGACTGCTCCTGCCGGTGGCCCTGGCGGCGGGGATCGCCATGGCCCTGCTGTCGGTCACCCAGCTGGTCGCCCGGGAGCGGTGGTCCGAGCTGAGCCTCCTGCTGCTGCTCACCGCGCTGCCGACCGTCGTGGTCGCCGCCCGGCGGCCCGACGACCGGCCGGTGGCGCTGCCGGTGGCCGTGCTCTGCCTGGCCGGCGCTGCCCTGCTCGCCCTGCCGGACGGCCTGCTCGGGCCGGTGGCGGTGGGTGTGCTGCTCACGGCCCTCTACTGCGTGGCCATGCTGGCCGGCGCCGGGCTGGACGCCACCTCCCGCAGCGCGACGGCGCGTGCCGCGGCGGTCTGCGCGCTCGCTGCCGCGGTGCTGCTCCGCGCCGAGGACGAGCGGACGACGCTGGCGGTGCTCCTCGCCGTCCAGTCCGCCTTCACGCTGAGCTGGGCGTGGCGCACGCACATCCCGGGCCAGCCGCTCGACGCCACGTCCGCGACGGCCTGGCGCGGCGGGGCGCTGCAGTTCGTGGCCGCCGCCTGGTTCTTCGCCGCCGCCGCCGGGCTCGCGGCGGTCGAGTGGTACTCCCTGCCCGCGGCGCTCGGCCTGCTGATCGCCGCCGGTCCGAGGCTGGTGGAGGGACCGTCCTGGCCGGCGTGGGGCCCAGGACTGCTGGTCGCCGCCGTCCCCTCGGCCGTCCTCGCCGTCACGACGTCGGACGGCGAGCGGGCGGTCAGCGTGCTGCTCGTCGCCGCCGCGGTGCTCGTGGCCGGTGCCCGGACGGGGGTGCGGGCGCCGCTGTCGATCGGTGCCGGGACGGCGCTGTTCCTCGGTCTCGGGTTCACCGCCCGCGCGCTGCCGTGGCCGCTCGCGGCGGCACTCGTCGTCGGCTGCGCGCTCCTGGCCCTGGGGATGCGGCGCGAACGGAGCCCGATCGCCGGCTTCGGCGTCCGCGTCGCCGACCTCCGCTGACCTCGCTCCTCATGGCCGGCCGCACCGGCTGATGGGAAGCCGCGCCACGACGCGGCTGCCCATCAGGCCGCGTGTCCTCCCCGGGTCACGCCGGACCCGGCTCGCGCGTCCGCGTCAGACGCGGAAGCCGAGCGCCCGGAGCTGCTCGCGGCCGTCGTCGGTGATCTTGTCCGGGCCCCACGGCGGCATCCAGACCCAGTTGATCCGGATGTCGTCGACCAGGCCGGGGCCGGGGCCACCGGTCAGCGCCTGGCGGGCCTGGTCCTCGATGACGTCGGTCAGCGGGCAGGCCGCCGAGGTCAGCGTCATGTCGATGATGGCGACGCTGGAGTCGCCGTTGCTCTCGTCGACGTCCAGGCCGTAGACGAGGCCCAGGTCGACGACGTTGACGCCCAGCTCGGGGTCGACGACGTCGCGCATGGCCTCCTCGAGGTCCTCGATGAGGGCCGACTTGTACGCGGGCACCTCGGCGGGGGTCTCGTCGGTGGTGGCCGGGGTCTCGGTGGTCTCGCTCATCGGTCGTTCCCTCCGGTCGGGGTGGCGGGGTGGGCGGAGGATCCAGCGGTGGCGGGGTGGGCGGAGGATCCAGGGGCGGCGGACAGGGCCCGTGCGGACGCGTCCTTCAGGGCCATCCAGCTCATCAGCGCGCACTTGATCCGCGCGGGGTACTTGGACACACCGGCGAACGCGACGGCGTCCTCCAGCTCGTCCTCGAGCTTCTCGGCGACGGCCGGGTCGCCCTTGGCCTGCATCAGCGTCATGAAGTGCTCGCCGGCCTCCAGCGCCTGCGGCACCGTCTTGCCGACGACCAGGTCGTACATGGCCGAGATGGATGCCTGGCTGATCGAGCAGCCCATGCCCTCGTAGGAGACGTCGGCGATGGTGTCGCCCTGCACGTGCAGCCGCAGCGTCACCTCGTCACCGCAGGTCGGGTTGACGTGGTGCACCTCGGCCTCGAACGGCTCGCGCAGACCGCGTCCGTGCGGGTTCTTGTAGTGGTCCAGGATGATCTCCTGGTACATCGACTCGAGCTGCATCAATCCGACCTCACACCGTTCCGAAGAACTTCTGGGCCGCACGAATTCCGTCGGCCAAGGCGTCGATGTCGTCGTACCCGGTGTGCACGTAGAAGGTCGCGCGGGTGGTCGCGGGGACCTTGAACCGCCGGACGACCGGCCACGCGCAGTGGTGCCCCACCCGGACGGCGATGCCGGAGTCGTCGAGGACCTGCCCGACGTCGTGCGGGTGGATGCCCTCGACGACGAAGGAGATCGCTCCCCCGCGGGCCACCGTGTCGGGTGGGCCGATCACCGTGACGCCGGGGATCTCGGCGAGCTTCTCCAGGGCGTAGCCGGTGAGCGCCTTCTCGTGCGCCTCGACCGTGTCCATGCCGAGCCCCTGCAGGTACTCGACGGCGGCGGCCAGGCCGATCACCTGCGCGGTCATCGGCACGCCGGCCTCGAAGCGCTGCGGCGGGGCGGCGAAGGTGCTGCCCTCCATCCGCACGACCTCGATCATCGAGCCACCGGTGAGGAACGGCGGCAGCTTGTCGAGGACGTCGTAGCGCCCCCACAGCACGCCGACGCCGGTGGGTCCGAGCATCTTGTGCCCGGAGAACACCAGGAAGTCCGCGCCCAGCTCGGCGACGTCGATCGGCTGGTGCGGCACCGACTGGGCGCCGTCGACCAGCACCAGCGCACCGACCTCGTGTGCCCGCGCCACGATCTCGCCCAGCGGGTTGATCGTGCCGAGGATGTTCGACTGCTGGGTGACGGCGACCAGCTTGGTGCGCTCGTTGACCACCCTGTCCAGGTCGGAGAGGTCCAGCCGGCCGTCGTCGGTGAGCCCCAGCCAGCGCAGCGTCGCCCCGGTGCGCTCGCAGAGCTGCTGCCACGGCACCAGGTTGGCGTGGTGCTCCATCTCGGTGACCACGATCTCGTCGCCCTGGCCCACCGCGTAGGTGCGGAACTCCTCCTCCTTGGCCGTGGCGGCGTTGGAGAGGGCGTAGGCGACGAGATTGATCGCCTCGGTGGTGTTGCGGGTGAAGACGATCTCCCGCTCGGGGGCGCCGATGAACGCGCCGATGGTGGCGCGGGCGGCCTCGTAGGCGCCGGTCGCCTCCTCGGCGAGCTGGTGGGCGCCCCGGTGCGGGGCGGCGTTGACGTTCTCGTAGAACCAGCGCTCGGCGTCGAGCACCTGGCGCGGCTTCTGCGACGTCGCCCCGGAGTCGAGGTAGACCAGCCGCTTCCCGTCCCGGACGGTGCGGGACAGGATCGGGAAGTCCGCCCGGATCGCCTCGACGTCCAGGGGCAGGGGCACCTGCTGCGCCCCGGCTCCGGGACGCGAGACGGTCTGGGTCATGCCTGCACGACCTCCGCTGCCTTCTCGGCGCTCGCCTGCTCGTTGGAGTCCTTGATGTAGGCGGCGTAGCCCTCGTCCTCGAGCTTCGCGGCCAGCTCCGGGCCGCCCTCGTCGACGACGCGGCCGGCGACGAACACGTGCACGAAGTCGGGCTTGATGTAGCGCAGGATCCGCGTGTAGTGGGTGATCAGCAGGACGCCGACGTCACCCTCCTCGCGGGTCCGGTTGACGCCCTCGGAGACGATCCGCAGCGCGTCGACGTCGAGGCCGGAGTCGGTCTCGTCGAGGATCGCCATCTTCGGCTTGAGCAGCCGCATCTGCAGGATCTCGTGGCGCTTCTTCTCGCCACCGGAGAAGCCCTCGTTGACGTTGCGCTCGGCGAACGCCGGGTCCATCTCCAGGCCGGCCATCTCGGTCTTGACGTCCTTGACCCAGGTGCGCAGCTTCGGCGCCTCGCCCTTGAGCGCGGTGGCGGCGGTGCGCAGGAAGTTCGACACCGAGACGCCGGGCACCTCGACCGGGTACTGCATGGCGAGGAACAGGCCGGCGCGGGCCCGCTCGTCGACGGCCATGGCGAGGACGTCCTCGCCGTCGAGAGTCACCGTGCCACCGGTGATCGTGTACTTGGGGTGGCCGGCGATCGAGTAGGCCAGGGTCGACTTGCCCGAGCCGTTCGGGCCCATGATCGCGTGCGTCTCACCCGAGCGGACGGTGAGGTCGACGCCGCGGAGGATCTCCTTGGCGTCGTCACCCTCTCCGACGCTGACGTGCAGGTCGCGGATCTCCAGGACGGACAACTTCTCGCTCCTCAGTTGCTGGCCGCGGCGGGGAGGGCGCCGTCCGACTCGGTGTCGACGTACACGTCCTCTCCTTCCACGCGGACCGGGTAGACGGGCACCGGCTCGGTGGCCGGCAGGTTGGTGGGTTCGCCGGTGCGCAGGTCGAAGCACGACCCGTGCAGGAAGCACTCGATGGTCGGGGCGCCCTTGAACTCCTCGACGTCTCCGTCGGTCAACGGGACGTCGGCGTGCGAGCAACGGTCCTCGAGGGCGTAGACCTCACCCTCGAACCGGACGACGGCGATGTCGATGTCGTCCAGCTCGACCCGGAGCGACCCCGGCTCCTTGATGTCGGACAGCGCGCAGACGCGCTCGAAACTCATGCCGGCACCTCCTGCTCCTCCAGGCCAGGAAGGGCGCCGAGGCGGGCCTCGATGGTGCCCATCAGCCGGTCCTGCAGGGAGTCGATCCCGATGTGCTGGACGACGTCGGCGAAGAAGCCGCGGACGACCAGGCGGCGCGCGGTCTCTGCGTCGATGCCGCGCGAGCAGAGGTAGAACAGCTGCTCGTCGTCGAACCGGCCGGTGGCGCTGGCGTGGCCGGCGCCGACGATCTCGCCGGTCTCGATCTCCAGGTTCGGCACCGAGTCGGCGCGCGCGCCGTCGGTGAGCACCAGGTTGCGGTTGAGCTCGTAGGTCTCGGTGCCGGTCGCGGCGGGGCGGATACGGACGTCGCCGATCCAGACCGTGCGCGCCTCCTCGCCCTGCAGCGCTCCCTTGTAGAGCACGTTGCTGGTGCAGTTGGGCACGGCGTGGTCGACCCAGAGCCGGTGCTCCTGGTGCTGGGTCTCGTCGGCGAAGTAGACGCCGAACAGCTCCGCGCTGCCGCCGGGACCGGCGTACTGCACGTTGCTGACCAGGCGGACCAGGTCGCCGCCGAGGGTGACCACGACCTGCTGGAAGGTCGCGTCCCGGCCGACGACGGCGTCGTACTGGCCGCCGTGGACCGTGCCGGGGGCCCAGTCCTGGACCGAGACGAGCTTCACCTGGGCGCTGTCACCGACGAGCACCGAGACGCCGCCGGAGTACTTCGCCAGACCGGTGTGGTCGAGCACGATCGTGGCCGTGGCGAACGCGCCGACCTCGATGACCAGCTGGCCCCACACGACCGCGTCGTCGTCGTTGCCGGCGAGGGCGAGGGTGACGGGCCGGTCGAGCTGGGCCTCCTGCGGCACGCGGACGACGGCGGCGCCGCCGCTGCGCGCGCGGGTCAGCGCAGCGAGCCGGTCGACCGGCTCGGGCAGGCCCTTGAGCAGCGGGTCGTCGGCCTCCACGCTGGTCAGCTCCACGCCCTCGGGCAGGTCGGTCGTCCACGCGAGGTGGGCGTCCGACGGCGCACCGTCGAGCAGCGCGCGCATCCGCTTCATCGGCGTGAAGCGCCACGTCTCCTCTCGGCCGGTCGGGACGCCGAAGGCGTCCGGATCGGTGGAGGTGAAGCGCTCGGCCGGCGAACCGGTCGGGGTGGGGCCACCGTGCGAGTGCGCACCCGGGACCGCCTCCCCGGCGCTGCCGGTGTCGGCGGCCGGGGTCGTCGGCGGCCCGGCCTGGGCGCCCACGCCCGGAGCGAACAGCTCCGAGGCGAGGGTGCTCGGCTGGGTGGTGAGGTCGGTCGTGCTGGTGTGGTCGGGGGCTGACATCAGCCGACGGCACCTTCCATCTGCAGTTCGATGAGCCGGTTGAGCTCGAGGGCGTACTCCATGGGCAGCTCGCGGGCGATCGGCTCGACGAACCCGCGCACCACCATGGCCATGGCCTCGTCCTCGGACAGGCCGCGGCTCATCAGGTAGAAGAGCTGGTCGTCGCTGACGCGGGAGACGGTGGCCTCGTGCCCCATGGCCACGTCGTCCTCGCGGACGTCGACGTAGGGGTAGGTGTCCGACCGGCTGATCGTGTCGACCAGCAGGGCGTCGCACTTGACCGTCGACTTCGAGCCGTAGGCGCCCTCGTCGATCTGGACGAGGCCGCGGTAGGAGGTGCGGCCACCGCCGCGGGCCACCGACTTCGACACGATCGTCGAGGAGGTGTGCGGGGCGGCGTGCACCATCTTGGCGCCGGCGTCCTGGTGCTGGCCTTCGCCCGCGAAGGCGATGGACAGGACCTCGCCCTTGGCGTGCTCGCCGGTCATCCAGACGGCCGGGTACTTCATCGTCACCTTGGAGCCGATGTTGCCGTCGACCCACTCCATGGTCGCGCCCTCGTGGGCCACGGCCCGCTTGGTGACCAGGTTGTAGACGTTGTTCGACCAGTTCTGGATGGTCGTGTACCGGCAGCGCGCGTTCTTCTTGACGATGATCTCGACGACGGCCGAGTGCAGCGAGTCGCTCTTGTAGATCGGCGCGGTGCAGCCCTCGACGTAGTGCACGTAGGCGCCCTCGTCGACGATGATCAGGGTCCGCTCGAACTGGCCCATGTTCTCGGTGTTGATCCGGAAGTAGGCCTGCAGCGGGATGTCGACGTGCACGCCCGGCGGCACGTAGATGAACGAGCCACCTGACCAGACGGCGGTGTTCAGCGCGGCGAACTTGTTGTCGCCGGACGGGATCACCGACCCGAAGTACTCCTGGAAGATCTCCGGGTGCTCCTTGAGCGCGGAGTCGGTGTCCAGGAAGAGGACGCCCTGCTGCTCGAGGTCCTCGCGGATCTGGTGGTAGACGACCTCGGACTCGTACTGCGCGGCCACGCCGGCGACCAGCCGCTGCTTCTCCGCCTCGGGGATGCCCAGCCGGTCGTAGGTGTTGCGGATCTCCTCGGGGAGCTCCTCCCACGACGTGGCCTGCGCCTCGGTGGACTTCACGAAGTACTTGATGTTCTGGAAGTCGATGCCGGACAGGTCCGAGCCCCAGTCGGGCATCGGCTTGCGGCCGAAGAGCTTCAGGGCCTTGAGCCGGCGCTCGAGCATCCACTCGGGCTCGTTCTTGCGGCGGGAGATGTCGGCGACGACGTCCTCGTCGATCCCGCGGCGGGCCGACGCACCGGCGGTGTCGGCGTCAGCCCAGCCGTACTTGTAGCGGCCGAGCTGGTCGATCTGCTCGTCCTGCGTCAGCGGCGTGCTGCTCACCGGCTGCTGGGTGCTGGTCATGCGGGCGTCCTCTCCCGGTCGATCGTGGGGGTGGTGCTCGTGGTGGACGGTGCGGGGCGCTCGCGGTGCGGCGCTGCTCGCTCACCTGGTACAGGGCGTGCGGGGGCTGATCTGTTCCCCGGCCGCAGTGGCCCGGGGATGTGTGTGGTGCAGATCCCGTCGCCGTGGGCGATCGTGGCCAGCCGCTGCACGTGGGTGCCCACGAGCCGGCCGATCACCGCGGTCTCCGCCTCGCACAGCTGGGGGAACTCCGCCGCGACGTGCGCCACCGGGCAGTGGTGCTGGCAGAGCTGCCCACCGCCGGAGAGCGCCGAGGCGGTGGCAGCGTAGCCCTCGGCGGTGAGGGCGGCGGCCAGGGCCTGGGCGCGGTCCACCGGCTCGCCGGGGTGGGCCGCGGCGGCCTGCGCGACGGCGTCGGACGCGCGCCGCTCCAGACCGGCCAGCTGCTGCTCGGCCACGGCGCGGACGGCGTCGGGTCCGCCGGAGGCCGCCACGTACCGCAGGGCGGTGAGCGCGAGGTCGTCGTAGGCGTGCGGGAAGGCCGACCGTCCGGCGTCGGTCAGGTGGAAGCGGCGGGCGGGCCGGCCGCGGCCGCGGTGCGCGTCCCGCGTGAGCCGCTCCTCCAGCCGGCCCGCGGCGACGAGGGAGTCCAGGTGCCGGCGGACGGCGGCCGGGGAGATGCCCAGGCGGGTGGCGAGCTCGGTGGCGGTCTGCGGCCCGTGCTCCATGAGCAGGGCGCTGACGCGGTCGCGCGTGCGCCCGTCGTCGGCCGGAGCCGACGGACGCGGGGGTGCCACAGCGCTTTCCACAACACGAGTGTGTCCTATTTCGAGATCATCGCAACCAAGGTCGACCTAAGAATCAGCCCCGCGGGCGACCGACCGTGAGCAGGCTCACGCGCGGACCGCGACCTGGGCCCCGCAGCGGGCCGCCCCCGCGGCGGCGGCGCATAGCATCGGAGCCGTGCCGGTCCTGCCCACCGCCTTCTCCTCCGCGACGATCTCCCGGATCGCTCTGGTCAACGCCGTGGCCAACGGCCTGATCGTGGTGACCGGCGGCCTCGTCCGGCTCACCGGCTCCGGGCTGGGCTGCCCGACCTGGCCACGCTGCACCGACGAGAGCTTTGTGGCGACGCCGGAGCTCGCCGGGCACGGGGTCATCGAGTTCGGCAACCGGCTGCTCACCTTCGTGCTCGCCGCGGCGGCGATCGCGACCGTGGTGGCGGTCTGGCGCTCCTCGCGGCGCGACCTCCGCCCCCTCGCCGTGCTCGTGTTCCTCGGCATCCCGGCGCAGGCGGCCCTGGGCGGCGTCACGGTGCTGACCGGCCTCAACCCGTGGACGGTGGCCGCGCACTTCCTCGTCTCCGCCGGCCTCGTGGCGCTGGCGACCACGCTCTGGCTGCGCTCGCGGGAACCGGGCGTGGGCCGCCCGCTGCTGCGCCGGCCGCTCGTGCTGCTGGTCCACGGCATCGCCGCCGTCACCGCCGTCGTCCTGGTGCTGGGCACCGTCGTCACCGGCAGCGGGCCGCACAGCGGCGACGTGCCGGACGACCCCGCGGCCGCACCGGTGCGGATGGGCTTCGACCCCGGGCTGATGAGCCAGCTGCACGCCGACGCCGTCTTCCTGCTCCTCGGCCTGACGGTCGCGCTGCTGGTGGCGCTGCACGCCACCGACTCCCCCGGCCGCGTCCGCCGGGCCGCGCGGGACCTGCTGATCGTGCAGCTGGCCCAGGGCGTCGTCGGCTACGTCCAGTACTTCACCGACCTGCCGATCGCCCTGGTGCTGCTGCACATGCTGGGCGCGGTGCTGATCACCGCGTACACCGCCCGGCTGGTCTGGTCGGTCCGCGGTCCCGCCTCCGACGTCCCGCTGTCCCCGAGCACGGAGCCCGCGGCCGCCACCCGCTGATCGGACGGTGTGCGCTGGTCGGCAGTTCTGGGCCCTCGGGTTCAAGGAGTCGACGCAACACCTCGATGAAGACGAGGTGTTGTCGATGGGTACGACCGGGCATGTTCCGCTCCCGAACGAGGTGCGCCGACGGTTCTGGCGGTTGATCGCCGCGGGATCCTCCACCGAGGACGCCGCGGCAGCTGTCGGGGTCACCGGCAGCACCGGGCGCCGGTGGTTCCTCGGGGCCGGCGGCATCCCGCCGGTACATCTGGCCGAGCCCAAAGGCCGATACCTGTCCTTCAGCGAGCGCGAGGAGATCGCCCTGGATCGGGCA
>NZ_FOND01000018.1 GCF_900112815.1 Blastococcus tunisiensis | reverse complement strand
CCCGAGACCGCAACCCCCCGCCGATGCCGGCACCGCCGCCGACGACGACGTCGGGGCGGCAGCGGCCGGCCCGGGCGGTGTGACCGGCGGACCGGCCCCCGACCCCTCGGCCGCGGCTCCGGGCCAGGACACCACCGACCGCGACCCCGGAACGACCCACTCCCACAGCGACGACGCCGGAACGACCGATCCCCACAGCGACGACGCCGGAACGACCGATCCCGACAGCGACGACGCCGGGGCATCGCATACCGGGGCATCCGATGCCGAGCGGTCCGACGCGGGAGACGTCGGGGCCGGGACGGCGGGCCCCGGGGCGGCGGGTCCGGGGGCGGCGGGTCCGGGGGCGGCGGCGCGGATGCTCGCCGCGGAGGGGCTGGGCGCACTGCTGTCCCTGCCGTCGGTGGCCGGCACCGCGCTGGCCGAGCCGCCGATGGTGGCGATCATCGACGAGCTCTCCGGCGCCCTGCTCGCCCTGGCCTCACCGACCGAGATCCGCCGCGCCGCCACCTGCACCCGGTACGCCTGCCGCACCGGCCGGAGGCCCTGCACCCACCCACCCGCCGGATCCGGCCTGGGCCCACCACCACCGAGCCCCGGCTACCGGCCCACCGACCCCCTCCAGCGCTACGTCCGCGCCCGCGACCGGCGCTGCCGCTTCCCCGGCTGCCGCGCCCGCGCCGACCGCTGCGACCTCGACCACAACACCCCCTACCCCGCCGGCGCCACCAGCTGCGACAACCTCTGCTGCCTGTGCCGCCACCACCACCGACTCAGCCACCAGGCACCCGGCTGGACCATGCGCCGCCTGCCCGACGGCGGCATCGAATGGACCACCCCCGGCGGCGACCGGATCACCACCCACCCGCCCCGCTACGGCACCGAGGACCCACCACCGCCACCGGCCGACCCACCCCCGCCGCCCACCCTCCGCGAATGCCTCCTCGACCGCCCCACCACCGAGGAACTCCGCGAACAACTGCGCACCGACCCCGCACCCTTCTGACGGGGCCGGCGGCAGCTGGGGCGTCGGTCCGGCAGGATGATCAGGTGGTCGACCGGCACGCAGGGCGCATTGCATGAGGCTTCCTCCCGGCCCGGCGGCGGTCGCCGGTGGCACGGCGGAGCTGCTCGCCGACGCCGACCGCGACGGCTCCTGGATGCTCCTGGTGAACGGCACCCCGCAGTCGCACGTGGACCTCGACGACCCGACCCACCTCGAGTTCGAGTACGTCCGCCGGATGGGCCACGTCCTCGATCTCGCGGCGGAGCCCGGGGCCCCGCTGGACGTCGCGCACCTCGGCGGCGGCGCCCTCACCCTCCCCCGCTACGTGGCGGCCACCCGCCCCGGTTCACGGCAGCGCGTCGTCGAGATCGACCAGCCGCTGACCGACCTGGTCCGCGAGCACCTACCGCTCCCTCGCAACGCCCGCATCCGGGTGCGAGCGGACGACGCCCGCGTCGGCCTGACCGCCCTGCACCCGGCCAGCACCGACGTCGTCATCTGCGACGTCTTCGCCGGTGCCCGGACGCCCGCCCACCTCACCAGTGCTGAATTCGCCGCCGAGGCGCACCGCGCCCTGCGCCCCGGTGGCGTCTACGCCGCCAACGTGGCCGACGGCCCGCCGCTGCGGTTCGCCCGCGCACAGGTCGCCACCCTGCGCTCGGTCTTCCGGCACGTGTGCCTCCTCGCCGAGCCTGGCATCCTCCGCGGCCGGAGGTTCGGCAACCTGGTGGCGGTGGCCTCCGACGTCGAGCTGCCGATCGTCGGCTACGTCCGCCGCTGCGCCCGCGACCCCATGCCGTCCCGCGTCGTGCACGGCGAGGACCTGGCACGGTTCGCGGGCACCGCGCGCCCGGTGCACGACGCCGACGCCGTGGACTCCCCGGAGCCGCCCGAGGGCGTCTTCGGGCGCTGACTCACGCCGCCAGCGCGGCCTCGAAGGCGGCCAGCACCTCGTCGCCGAACAGCACGAAACGCGCCTCGCGCACGTGCTCGACCGTCACCGACCGCACCGCGGAGACGGCCTGCAGCGCGGCGTCGTCCAGGGGCCAGCCGTACACCCCGGCGGAGATCGCGGGGAACGCCACCGTCCGCGCACCCAGCCCGTCGGCCAGGCGGAGGCTCTCGACGTAGCAGGAGCGGAGCACGGCGGAGTGGTCCCGCGTCGCGGACCAGACCGGTCCCGCCGTGTGCACCACCCAGCGGGCGGGCAGCCGCCCCGCCGTCGTCGCCACCGCCTGCCCACGGGGAAGCCGCGACCCGGGGAGGGCCTCGGCGATCGCCCGGCACTCGGCGAGGATCGACGGCCCTCCGGCCGCGTGGATGGCGCCGTCCACCCCGCCGCCGCCGAGGAGCCCGGGATTGGCCGCGTTGACGACCACGTCGACGTCGGCCTGCGCGATGTCGCCGCGCACCGCCCGCAGATCCATGGTTGCGACCGTAGGGTCGACGGCATGACAGCGCCGACGCCCTACCGACTCCGCAGGGACTCCCGCAACAAGGTGATCGCCGGTGTGTGCGCGGGCATCGCGCGCCGCTACGGGCTGTCCCGCAACGGCCTGCGCCTGGCGTTCGTGGTCTCCTGCGTGCTGCCCGGCCCGCAGTTCATCGCCTACCTCGTGCTCTGGCTGGTCATGCCGTCCGACTGACGCCCGGCGGCGACCAGGGCCTGCACTCAGGAGGAGCGGGTCACCAGCTGTTGCCGCGGGGCAGGCCGCGCACCGCCGGCCGCACGTCGACCAGGTAGACGATCGCGGCGATCACCGCCGGCAGCCCGAGCAGACTCATCGGCGTGAGCCAGAAGATCACCACGGCCGACAGCCCGGTGATCGCCACCCAGCCGGGCTTGGAGAGCTTGCCGGTGGCCACGAACGCCGGCGCCGGACGGACCAGGGAGTCGACGAAGGCCCACAGGCTCAGCGCCAGCGCCCCCCAGTACAGGGCGGTGTAGACCCAGAAGTCGAACAGACCCATGCCGGAAGGGTACTCGCCGCGCCCCCCGGATCCGGGCGGGACGACGGGTGGCCGACCGCGCCTCCCCCGACGGGGTGGCCGGGCCGGACGTGACAGGGCCCCGGAGCGCGATCGCAGCTCCGGGGCCCTGGTCAGTGGTCCGACGTCGAGGACGTCAGTTCTTCTTGGCGGGCACCGCGGTCGGGTCGGCCGGCTTGGCCGACCGGGCCCGGCTCACCCGCGCCGAGGTGGTCTTGGCCGACGCCTTGCGCGCCGCGGGGGTGCTCTTCTTGGCGGGAGCGGCCTTGGCGGCGGCGTTCGACCGGGCCTTCGGCGCCTCGACGGGGTCCTCGGCCGTGGCCTTGGTCGTCTCGGCGGCGTCCTCCACCTTGTCCTCCGCCTTCTCGGCGACCTTGGTGGCCTTGGCAGCGGTCTTCTGCGCCACCGACGTCACCTCGTTGGAGGCCTCGACGACGGCCTCGGCCGAGTCCTCGAGCACGTCCTCCAGGGCGTCCTCGACGGTGTCGACGGCCCGCTCCGCGCGGCGGACGACGCGACGGAAGGCCGGCTGCTGGCGCAGGTCCTCGACGACCTCGGCACCACGCTCGGCGAGCGTGCCGACGGTGGCGAGCGCCTGGGTGCGGGCGGTCCCGACCAGGCCGAAGACGGTGCTGCGCAGCGCCTCGGGGCGGGTGGCGACGGCTAGCTGCTGCGCCGTGGTGCGGGCGTTGCCGGCCGCCTCGGTGGCCCGGGTGCGGGCCTCCTTGACGGCGAGGTCGGCCTGGACCTGCGCCTCGCCCGGGAGGGCGACGGCCTGCGAGCGGAACTGCGCCAGGACGGTCTTCGCGCGCTCGACGGCGAGGTCACCGGCGCCGATGGTGGCCAGGAGCTGGGTCTTGGCGGCGGACACGGCGAACTCGCCGTACTGCTTCACGGTCTGCGTGGGGGTCATGCTGACTCCTTGGAGTTCGAGGGCTGTGCTGCGGGCTGGGAAGAGGTCTGCACTGCTGCGGTCTGGGCCACGGTCCGGTGCTCGCGGACGTACGTCTCGTACAACTCGAGCAGGACCGCCTTGTGCCGCTCGGACAGGGCGTCGTCCGACCGGATCGCCGCCACCGTGTCCGGGTTACCGGAGCGCCGGTCGAGGATCCCCGCCTGCTCGTAGAGCGTCTCGGCGGAGATCTTCAGGCCCCGGGCGATCGACGCGAGGATCTCCGCTGACGGCTTGCGGAGGCCCCGCTCCACCTGGGACAGGTACGGGTTGCTGACCCCGGCGGTGCGGGCCAGCTCGCGCAGCGACACCCGGGCAGCGCTGCGCTGCTCACGGATGAACTCGCCCACCTGCGAGCTGACGGCCGAGACGCTCGGCGCGTCGGCGACCGATCCCGTCACGCTGCCGGTGACCCGGTCCACCGTCGATCGGACCGTCGTCACCTGCTCGCGGACGAACTCACCGGGTGTCTGCACATCTCCGACCATAGGCCGGGGTGCTAGCTCCTGCAAGCGGAGCTGCTAGCAGGCAGCCGTGAATCCCGTCACAGGAAAGTCGCAGCTCAGGCGAGCAGCGAGGCCGCCGGGCGGACCTGGCCGACGACGCCGTCGCCACCGGACACCGGGGTCAGCAACCACCGCGACAGCTGCTCGGCCGGCACCCCCAGCCGCCCCAGCCCGGCCGCCAGCGCGGGCGTCCGTGCGCGGTCCCCGCCGTCGTCGAGCTTAAACGCCACCACTCCGCGCCCCGGCACGGCGGCGACGTGCACGCCGTCCGCCCCGCCCTTGACCAGCAGCCCGGGCACCGCCTGCATGAGCTCGGTGTCCTCGCGGCCGGTGCCGGCCACGAACCACGGCTCGGCCCGCATGGCGTCGGCCACCGCGCGCTCGCCGGTACCGGCCGCTGCCTGCACCAGCGACAGGACGCCGCGGGCCAGCCCGGTCACCGACAGCGCGTGCTGCGGCGCACCGCACCCGTCAACGACGACAGCGGTCACCGGCTCCCCCGCGGCCTCGGCCAGCCGCGCCTCGATCGCCTGCTGCAGCGGGTGGTCCCGCGCGAGGTAGCCCGCGGTCGGCCAGCCCGCCGCCACGCAGGCCGCCAGCATGGCCGCGTGCTTGCCCGAGCAGTTCATCGCCAGCCGCTCGGGCGCCCGATCGCCCACCAGCCACGCCGCCTTCGTGGCCTCGTGCTGCGGCAGGGCGACGGGACAGCCGAGGTCGTCCGGGCCGAGCCCCGCGGCGGCCAGCATCCCGGCGACCAGCTCGCGGTGACCGTCCTCGCCGTTGTGCGAACCGGCCCCGATGGCCAGCTCCTGCGCCGAGCGGGGCGCCCAGCCGGCCGCGAGCAGCGCCGTGGCCTGCACCGGCTTGTTCGACGAGCGCGGCAGCGTCGGCCGGTCGACGGCACCGGCCGCGAAGGTCACCTCGCCGGCGGCGTCCAGGACGACGAGCGACCCGCGGTGCACCGACTCGAGGAACCCCGAGCGCCACACCTCGACCAGCACCGGGTTGTCCGGCCACCCGGTGGCCGGCCCACCGTTCAGTGCCGGCCCTCGTCGGCGAGCAGGGCGGCGACGTCGGCCTCGCCGTCCCGGTACCGGCGACCCAGCTCGGCGGCCAGGCCGTCCATCACCTGCTGGACCCCCCGCCGGCGCTCGGACAGGTCGATCTCGGCCTCGGCCAGCGCACGGGCGGCCTTCTCCAGCTTCGCGTCGGGCAGCGTCGAGATCGCGGACAGGTCGATGCCCGAGGTCAGCGCGTGCACCCAGGACTCGTACTCCTCGGGCGCGTGCGGCTGCACGGTCTGGTGCCGGCCGAGACCGTGCGCGGGGCCCCGCCCCTTCTCCGACAGGATCTCGGGCAGCAGGTCGACCAGCGAGCGGCCGTCGTGCTCGGCCCGACGCTGGAGCTCCCGGCGGACGATGTCCAGCCGGCCCTGCAGCAGGCGCCGGGTGTAGGAGAGGTTGACCTCCTGCTGCTCGGCCTCCCGCCGCAGGCGCCGCACCTCCGCCATCGGCTGCGTCGTCGCCTCCTGCAGGAAGGCGGGCTCCAGGAGCGCGTCGACCGCGGCCCCTCCGGCGCGAGCGGGCTTCGGACTCATCGAACGGTCTCCTTGATCCCCAACAGGCTTCGGGCGTCGTCGGTAGTCATCGGCGGGCGCTGGGCGATCCGGGCGAGACCCGCGGCGCGGGCCACCAGCTGGGTGTTGTCGCGGACCGGCTCGCCGGGAGCGTAGGTGAGCGTGTCCTCCATGCCCACCCGCAGGTGGCCACCGGCCGACAGCGCGGCGAGCATCACCGGCAGGGACGTCCGCCCCACGCCGGTCGCGGCGAAGGTGGCCCCGGGTGGCAGCAGCGGGAGGCAGGCGGTGAGCGCCTGCGCGGTTCCCGGCATGCCGCCGGGAACGCCCATCACCAGGTCGACGTGCACGTGCCCGCCGTGCGGCGGGCCGTGCCGGTCGAGCAGCCGCTGCAGGGTGGCCAGGTGCCCGAGGTCGAACACCTCGTACTCCGGCACGATCCCGCGCTCCTGCATGCGGGTGTGCAGCTCCACGATCAGGTCCCACGGGTTGCTGAACACGTCCCGCCCGAAGTTCACCGTGCCCAGCGTCAGGGATGCGGCGTCGGGCTGGGCGTCGAGCACGGCCAGCCGGGCGTCGGCGGAATCGGTGACCGCCCCTCCGGAGGACAGCTGCACGACCAGGTCGCCGGCCTCGCGGACGGCGGCCACCACCTCGCGGACCCGGCCGAGATCCAGCGTGGGCCGCCCGTCGGCGTCCCGGACGTGCAGGTGGATCACCGCGGCCCCGACGGCCTGGCAGTCGCGCGCCGTCGCCGCGACCTCCTCGACGGTCACCGGCAGCGCCGGCACGTCGGCCTTCGCCGACTCGGCACCCGTGGGGGCGACCGTGATGAGGGTGGGCCGGGTCACCGGCCGATCGTCGCAGACCGGACCGCGCGGATGCGCTCGCGGGACGCGGCCAGGGTGTCGTCGGGCTCGGCCGGCGCGTCCTCGGGATCGATGGCGGCGGCCGACCCCGCCACCGTCAGCGCCGCGTCCAGCGCGACCGACTGCTTCACCAGCGCCAGCGCGATCACGCCCAGCTCGAAGTGCCGGACGACGCTGCCGACGCGGCCGACCTCGCGGCTGCCGAGGACCACCGGTGTCCCCGGCTCGGCGAGGACCTCGCTGACGCCGTCCAGGTGCAGCAGCACCAGCCGGCGCGGCGGCCGGCCCAGGTTGTGCACGCGGGCCACCGTCTCCTGGCCGCGGTAGCAGCCCTTCTCCAGGTGGACGGCGCTGCGCAGCCACGGCAGCTCGTTGGGGATGGTGCGGTGATCGGTGTCGACGCCGAACCGGGGGCGCCGCGCCTCGACCCGCAGCGCGTCGTAGGCCTGGATCCCGGCGAGCGGCGCACCGATCCGGTCCACGGTGGCCTCGAGCTCCGGACGCGGGACGACGAGGTCGAACACCGCCGCCGCACCGTCGCCGATCGCGGGCATCCGGCGGACGAAGCCCCGGTCGAGCGGCGCCACCGCGTGCTCCCCGTCGGGAACCGGCAGCCGCGCCGCCCGCAGCACGTCCGCGGCCCCCGGCCCGACGAGGGAGAGGACGGCCCAGCGATCGGTCTGCAGCTCCGGCTCCACGCGCAGCATGAACCGCATCTTCTGCAGGTAGCCCAGCAGCGCCTCGCCGGCACCGGGCTCGACGTCGGCCCAGGTCGTCCCGCCCAGCTCGGCCAGCACGAGGTGGTGCTCGACGTGCCCGTTCGGCGAGAGCACGAGCGCCTCGCTGCCCGCCCCGTCGGCCAGCCGCTCGAGGTGCTGGCTGGTGATGCTGTGCAGCCAGCTGAGCCGGTCGGCACCCGGGACCTGCAGGACGCCGCGGTCGCTGCGGTCGACGAGCCCGGCGCCCTCGGCCAGCAGGCGCTGCTCGCGCAGCGGGTCGCCGTAGTGGGCGGCGATCGCACCGCCCTCGACGACGACGGCGCCGGGGCGGGAGAGCAGGGGGTTCACGGGGTCTCCGATCGTTGCTGGCAGGCCCGGCAGGTCCCGGACAGGGCGACGTGCCCCACGTCCACGGTGAAACCCAGCTCGGCCGCCAGACGTTCCGCGGCACCGTCGAGCAGGTCCGGGGCGGCGGAGGCGATCTCACCGCAGGACTGGCACACCACGTGCAGATGGGGGTGCTCCGCCGCGTGGTAGACCGGCGCCCCCTTGCCCAGATGGGTGTGCCAGACGAGCCCGAGCCGTTCCAGCAGCTCCAGGTTGCGGTAGACCGTGGACGTGTCCGGGGCGGCTCCGCCCGGCCCCGCCTCCTCGCGCAGCCGCGCGCCGATCGCCTCCGGGGTCGCGTGCTCGAGCGCGGCGACCGCCGCCAGCACCCGCTGGCGCTGGGCGGTCAACCGCAGCCCGCGGGCCCGCAGCCGCTCGGCGAGCGGAGCGCCGCCGTCCTGCCCGTGTGCCACGCGGCCAGCCTATTCCCCCGGTAGGGTTCCCCCAGGTGCGCCGGGAAGTCTGGTCGGCAACGTCTCGGTCGACCCCTTCTCACCTATTCCTGGAGCTGCCCTCGTGAGCACGCCCCCCTCCACCAGTCTCTTCGGCCGCGGTTCGTGGACCGAGGCCCAGCGGGTCACGTCGGTCCTGCGCAAGGAGACGGTCGGCGGGGCGCTGCTCCTCGTCGGCGCGGCCATCGCGCTGATCTGGGCCAACTCGCCGTGGGGCGAGGCCTACGAGACGCTGCGGGACACCGAGGTGGGACCGGCGTCCCTGCACCTGAACCTGTCCCTCGGTACCTGGGCGGCCGACGGCCTGCTGGCCATCTTCTTCTTCGTCGCCGGGCTCGAGCTCAAGCGCGAGTTCGTCGCCGGCGACCTCCGGGAACCGGCCCGCGCGGCGCTGCCCATCGCCGCCGCCGTGGGCGGCATGGCCGTTCCCGCCCTGTTCTTCGTGCTGTTCAACCTGAACGGCGCCGAGGGGGCGCTGCGCGGGTGGGCGATCCCCTCGGCCACCGACATCGCGTTCGCCCTCGCCGTCCTGGCGGTGATCAGCACCCACCTGCCCAGCGCGCTGCGCACCTTCCTGCTCACCCTCGCCGTGGTCGACGACCTGCTGGCGATCGTCGTCATCGCGATCTTCTACACCGAGGAGCTCTCGCTCGGCTTCCTGGCGCTCACGCTCGTGCCGCTCGTCCTCTTCGGTTTCCTCGTGCAGAAGCGCATCCGCTCCTGGTGGCTGCTCCTCCCCCTCGCGGCACTCACCTGGGTCTTCATGCACGAGTCCGGCATCCACGCCACGGTCGCCGGGGTGCTGCTCGCCTTCGCGGTGCCCGTCGTGCGCAGCGAGGCCTCGGGTGGTCCGGACGCCGGCCCGGGTCTGGCCGAGCACTTCGAGCACCGCATCCGCCCGCTGTCGGCCGGTGTCGCCGTCCCCGTCTTCGCGTTCTTCTCCGCGGGCGTGGCGGTCGGCGGGCTGGACGGACTCGGGGAGTCCCTCGGCGACAGCATCGCGATCGGCATCATGGTCGGCCTGGTCGCGGGCAAGGCGATCGGCATCACCGGCGCCACCTGGCTGGTCTCCCGCTTCACCCGGGCGCAGCTGGACGAGAACCTGGGGTGGCCCGACGTCATCGGGCTGGCCCTGCTCGGGGGCATGGGCTTCACCGTCTCGCTGCTGATCACCGAGCTCGCCTACGGCGCCGAGAGCGAGAGCTACGACCACGCCAAGGTCGGCATCCTCTTCGGGACCCTGACCGCCGCCCTGCTCGCCGCCGTCATCCTGCGGCTGCGCAACCGCCGCTACAAGCAGATGTACGCCGCCGAGACCAGCGACGTCGACCGGGACGGGATCCCGGACGCCTGGGACACCGTCGACGACCGCGCGGCGCACGAGCCGGGCCGGCACGCCGGGCCACCGCCGGGGAGCACCTACGGCGGCGCCCCGCTCGGCGACGAGCAGGACGCTCCGCCGCCGGCCTACGAGACGGTGGACGACGAGGCCGACCACGATCCCGGCTGGGAGGGCGGCCGTCCGCCGGGACGCACGGTCGGGCCGTCCGCCGAGGGCTGAAAACCGCTCCGCGATTCTGATTGCCGAGCCTCCCGGAGCGACGTACTTTCGTCGTACACGAGAGAGGAGGTGGTCCGTAACTTTGCATAGCTACAGGACTCGTGAGGTGGCTGTCCGCTAGCCGCCGTCCAGATGGGCCGCCCGTTCAGACGACAGTCTGAGCGACGGCAGATCGCCCGTCCGTCGAACGGCGGCGAGCGAGAACCGGACAGTCACCCGACCCCCGGGCCGCCGACATTTGTCCAGTCGGCCCGCGTGCAGCTCCCTCTCCGGAGGACAGCGCCGCGGAGCAGCCCGGGGGTTGTCCGTTTCCCGGGTAGGTTCGAGCGCGTGCAGCTCGGTGGGCTCCCGGTCGAGACCGACGTGTCCACCGGTGTCTGGATCTCCTCCGCGCGGCGGCGCGGCACGCCCGGCACCGTCGCCTCCCTCGTCCCTGCCGTCTTCGCGGCCTGCGCCCGGGTGTTCCACCCGGCCGTCCGCTACGTCGGGGACGACGACGCCGAGGTGCCCTGGATCGAGGTCGCCGCGCACAACGGCACCACCGCCCAGCCGCTGGTGCGGTGGGAGACGCTCACCCGCGGGCCGGTGGACTGCCAGCCACCGGTCTGGGACGACGGGCCGAGCGAGGGACACCTCCCGGTGGTCCTCGCCGCCCGCCTGGCCACGGTCCTCGCCCGGCACACCACCACCCCCGCGGACTGCCTCTTCGGCCGCTGGGACGGCTTCGGGCCCGATCTGCCCTCGCCCGACGTGCTGCCGCGGCTGCTGCTGCGCGGCGAGAAGGACGTCGTCCTCGTCCGGGGTGCGGTCGCCGACGCCGTCCGGAACCTGGCGCCCGAGCCGCACGAGCAGAGCGCCAACCTGTGGTGGCCGGCCGACCGCGCCTGGTGCGTGGTGACCGACGTCGACCTCCGCAGCAGCTACGTCGGCGGGAGCGAGGACTGCGTCGCCGAGCTGCTGCGCACCCCCGGCGTGGAGGCCGCCCCCGCCGCCTTCGCCGATCCGGTCGCCTAGAGCCGGGCGAGCTCGGCGGCCAGGTCGTCCAGGCCGAGCGAGCCCTGGGACAGCGCCGCCATGTGCCAGGCCCGGAGGTCGAAGGCGTCCCCCCGGCGTGCCTTCGCCGCCGCGCGGCCCTCGAGCCAGGCCCGCTCCCCGAGCTTGTAGCTGATCGCCTGCCCGGGGATGCCGAGGTAGCGGATCAGCTCGCTGTCGAGGAACGCGAGGTCGGCGCCGGAGTTCTCGCCGAGGAAGAGCCGCGCCAGTTCCGGCGTCCACGGCTGCCCGCGGTGCCCGGCCAGCCCGCCCTCGGCGTCGTCGGGGACCGGCAGCCCGAGGTGCATGCCGATGTCGATGACCACCCGGACCGCCCGCAGCTGCTGCGCGTCCAGGTAGCCCAGCCGCGCCGCCGGGTCGGTCAGGTACCCGAGCTCGTCCATCAGCCGCTCGGCGTACAGCGCCCACCCCTCGACGTTCGCGCCGACGGAGCCGAGGGAGGTCTGGTAGGCCGACAGCTGCCCGGAGACGTGGGCCCACTGCGCCAGCTGCAGGTGGTGACCGGGGACGCCCTCGTGGTACCAGATCGAGATCAGGTCCCAGAGCGGGAAGCGCTCGCGGCCCAGCGTCGGCAGCCAGGTGCGGCCCGGCCGGGAGAAGTCCTGCGCCGGCCGGGTGTAGTACGGCGCCGCCGCGCTCCCCGGCGGCGCGATCATCGCCTCGACCTTCCGGACCGGCTCGGCGAGGTCGAAGTGCGCCCCGTCCAGCGCCTCGATGGCCTCGTCCATCATCGCCTGGAGCCGCTCCCGGATGGCGTCCACGCCGTCGACGGCCGGGCCGTGGACGTCCAGCCAGCGCATGGCCTCCATCGGTGTCCCGCCCGGGACCACCTTCTCCGCCTCGGTCCGCTGCTCCGCCAGGATCCGGCGGTGCTCGGCCCAGCCCCACGCGTAGGCGTCCTCGAGCCCGGTCCCGGCCCCGAGGTCGGACCCGGTCCAGCGGCGGACGGCGACGGCGTAGCGGTCGCGGCCCACGGCGTCGGGGGTCCCGTGGGCGCGGGCCGCGTAGTCGTCGCGCAGGTAGTCGCGGATCGCGGCCACGGCCCCGTCGGCGGCGGCCGCCGCCCGGGTCAGCTCGGGCCGCAGCGGCTCCGGTCCGGCTGCGGCGAACGTGCTGAAGTACGGCCCCGCCAGCCACTCGTCCAGCTGGCCGACGACGGTGGACACCTGGCGCGGCGCGACGAGCAGCCCGCGCCGGGCGCCCTCCTCGAGCGACGCCCGGAACCCGGCGTAGGCCGCGGGGACCCGGGCCAGCCGGCGGGCGATGACGGCCCAGTCCTCCTCCGTCGCCGACGGCATCATCAGGAAGACCTGGCGCACCGAGTGGACCGGGCTGAAGAGGTTGGACAGCGCGCGGTAGCCCTCGCCGGCCTCGTGCGCCGCGAGCTCCGCGCCGAGCCGCTCGCGCAGCAACCGGGCGCAGTTCCGCTCGACCGGGTCGTCGAGCAGCTCCGGCGTCGCGGCGAGGACCCGGTCGAGCTCGGCCAGCGTGGCCCGGGCCAGCGCGGCCTCGGCCTCCAGCCCCTCGGGGCCGTAGTCGGGGAGCCGGTCGTCCCCCGGCCGGTTGCCCAGGCTGGTGGCGACGATGGGGTCGAGGTCGCTGACGGCCTCGACGTAGGCGTCGGCGACCTGCCTCGGGGTGGCGGGGTGGGCGGACGACGGGGTGGTGGGGTGGGCGGACGACGGGGTGGTGGGGTGGGCGGACGACGGGGTGGTGGGGTGGGCGGACGACGGGGTGGCGGGGTGGGTGCTCAGCGGAGACGCTCCAGACGCGCGGACATCCAGGGGTGGGGCGCCTCGTCGGGCCCCGCCCGGTCGATGGCATACATCAGGGCTCCGTCCACGATGCCGTACAGCCGGACGGCGCGGCTGACCTCCGGGGCCCCCGGGGTCCGGGCCAGGACGTCGGTGGCGAGCTCCCAGCTCGTCGTCGTCCGCGCCTGGCCCACGTAGAGCTCGACGAGCCCGTCGGGGTTGGTGACCAGCAGCTCGACGTCGTCACCTGTACCCGGACGCAGGAAGCCGGATTCGCGGACCAACGGGCCGACGATCCGCCCGTCGTCGGTGAGCTCCCAGGACCGCGACTCGTAGGCGAGGAAGCCGCGGCCGTCATGGCCGAACCGGATCCACTGACCGAACCGGAGATCCTGATCGGATCCTGCCGCAGCCCCGCTCAGGACGCCTTCGCCGTGCCACTCGCCCAGCAGCGGCAGCACGGAGAGCAGCTCGTCGGAGACCTCCGGGCCGGTGCGGACGTCGGCGGTGTCGGGGACCGGCAGCTCGGTGGGGCCGGTCATCGCCGGGCACCCGTCGGCCGGCGCGCGAGCCGGTGAGCGGCGACGCCGCAGGCGACGGCGCCCAGCGACGCCAGGGTGGCGAGAACCCAGGCAGAGACCATGTGCTCCACGGTAATGACGGCGGCGTCCGGGGGCTCAGCCGGTGCCCGGACCGCCCGCCATCGTCGCCCGCACCACCTCGTCCCACGGGGTGGCGGTCAGGCCGAAGGTCTGCGTCGTCCCCGACGCGTCGATGACGAAGTCCTGGTCCCACTGGTGCCGGACGGCGACGAGCTCCCGCACCATCGGCACGGCGACGCCCACCGCCCGCAGCACCGGCCACGGGATGCCGGTGACCGGGACCGGCGGGACGGAGATCGCCGCGGCCAGGTCGGTCAGCGCCTGCCGTTGCGAGCGCGGCGGGGTGCTGGGCACGTGCCACGCCCGGCCCAGCGCCCGCTCGTCGGTGCCCAGCGTCGCCAGGGTCGCGGCCACGTCGGGCAGGTACGCCCAGCTGTGCTGCGCATCGGGGTCCCCGATCACCCACGCCCGCCGTCCCTTGCGCAGGGTGGGCAGCTGGCGGACGAGGTGGGAGTGCTCCCCCGGCACCTGCGGCCCGACGAAGTCCGACGCCCGGGCCTCGGTGACCCGGACCCGGCCGGCCTCGTGCGCGGCCAGGGCGTCGCGCCACATGCGGATCCGCACGCGACCCTTGACGTCGGTGGCAATCAGCGGCGAGTCGGGTGTCATCGGACCGGACGGGCGGCCGTAGACGTAGAGGTTGGCCATGGTGACCAGCACGGCCTCCGTGCGCTCGGCAGCCGTCAGGAGGGCTGCGGCGAGGGGCGGCCAGTCGGTGGCCCAGCGGTGGTAGGGCGGGTTGACCGCGTTGTAGAGCGCGGCGGCGCCCCGGGCCGCCTCGGTCAGGGCGTCGACGTCGGTCGCGTCCACCCGGCGGTGCTCGACGGTCTCCGTCGAGCGGCCGCCGCTGCGGGACAGCACCCGCACCTGGTGGCCGCGGGCGACCAGGTGCTCGGCCGTGGTCTGCCCGACCGGTCCCTTGCCGACGATCACGTGCAGTGCCATGAGAGCTCCTCCGGTGCGGATGGCGAGAGCGGTGCTCTCGTCTGCGATCACCGTCCGCCTCCCCGACCTCCTTGTCAAGAGCGCCAGTCACGGTTGTGAGCACCGCTCTGTGATGGCACGCTGCTCCCGTGCCCACCGCCCGCGAACGCGTCCGCGCCGAGCTCACCTCGGAGATCACCGACGCCGCGCGCCGGCAGCTCGCCGAGGTGGGCGCCGCCGCCCTGTCGCTGCGCGCCGTCGCCCGCGAGGTGGGCATGGTCTCCTCGGCGGTCTACCGGTACTTCCCCAGCCGCGACGACCTGCTCACCCGGCTGATCATCGACGGGTACGACGCCCTGGGGGCCGCCGCCGAGGCGGCCGACGACCCGGCCGCTCCTCCCCGGCGGCGCTGGCTGGCGGTCTGCCGCGCCGTCCGCGGGTGGGCGCTCGCGCACCCGCACGAGTACGCGCTGCTCTACGGCTCGCCGGTGCCCGGGTACTCCGCGCCCCGGGACACCGTGCCCGCGGCCGCCCGGGTCGCGGTGGTGCTCGGCCGCATCCTCGGCGACGCCGCGCGGGCCGGGGACCTGCCGGCGGGCACCGGCGAGCGCGACCCGGCGCTGGTGAGCGACGAGGCGCTGGCGGTGCTGGGCGGCGACCACCCGGCGATCGACGAGGACGTGCGGGTCCGCGCCCTGCTGGCCTGGAGCGCGCTCTACGGGACGATCAGCTTCGAGCTGTTCGGCCACTTCACCGGCTCCGTCGAGGACGGCGACCGGTACTTCGACCGCGCGATGACCGACCTGGCCGGGCTCATCGGCCTCCGGGCCCGCTGACCCGCCCCCGGTGCCCTTCACCCCCGCGCACGCGGCAGCGGTGCTGCCCTTCCTGCGCACGTCCCTGCCCGCCTCGGCCCTGGTCGCCGGCAGCGTCGCCCCGGACCTCCCCTTCTACCTCCCCGGCAGCCCGTCCCTGCCCACGCACACCGCATGGGCCGTGGTCACCCTCGACGTGCTGCTCGCCGCCGCGGCGTGGGCCCTGTGGCACGGCCTCCTGGCCGCACCCGCCCTCGCCGCCGCACCCCGGGGCCTGCGCGGGCGGCTGGCCGGTGTGCCGCTCGGCGTACGGGTCCGCCTGCGCTCCCCCGCCGCGGTCGGCCGGTCGCTCCTCGCGCTGGCGCTGGGCGCGGCCACGCACGTGCTCCTCGACGAGTTCACCCATCCCGGCCGCTGGGGGTCCGAACTCGTCCCGGGGCTCGCCGACACCTGGGGGCTGCTGCCCGGTTACCGCTGGCTGCAGTACGCGGGCAGTGTCCTGGGCTGCGCGATCCTGCTCGGCTGGCTGGTGCGCTGGTGGCTCCGCACGCCGGCGACGACCGTGCCCGCGCGCCCGGCCCGGTGGTGGCCGTGGGTGCTCCTGGTCACCGGCGGCGTGGTCCCCGGTGGGCTCGCCGCTCTCGCGGCACCGGGCATCGGATCGGCCGTCTACGGGGCCGCGACGTGGGGTGGCGGGACGGCAGCGCTGGTCGCGGTCGCACTGGCCACCGCCTGGCAGGTCCGCGCCGCACGTCGGGGCGCGACCTGACCGCGACCTAGGATCGGGCGATCCCCCGGGTGGATCAGCCGATCACCCGGTCCCCTGCCGAGGAGGCTGGCGCGTGCGGACCCCCGAGGAGGAGCTCGCCCGCGCGCTCGCCCGCTACGAATGGGTGCTGGCCCACGTGGCCGACGGGATCTACGGCCTGGACGCCGAGGGTCGGGTCGAGTTCGTCAACCCCGCCGCCGTGCGCATCACCGGCTACCCGCCGGCCGAGCAGCGCGGCCGCGACCAGCACACCCTCCTGCACTCCCACCGGATCGACGGGTCTCCCTATCCCCGGGAGGAGTGCCCGGTATGGCGGGCCCTCCGCAGCGGCCGCACCGTGCTCGCCGGCGACGAGGTGTTCTGGCGGGCGGACGGCACCGGCGTGCCGGTCGAGATGATCGCCGTCCCGACCGTGGAGGACGACCGGGTGACCGGTGTCATCGTCTCCTTCCGCGACCTCACCGAGCGACGCGCGGCCGAGCGGCAGGCCGCGGAGATCGACCGGCTGGCGCGCGACGCCGCGGCCTCGCGGGCGCTCGCCGACCGGCTGCAGCAGGCGCTGCTCACCCCTCCCCCCGAGCCCGACCACCTGCACGTCGCCGTCCGCTACCAGGCGGCCGGCCACGAGGCCCAGGTGGGCGGCGACTGGTACGACGCCTTCCTGCAGCCGGACGGCGCCACCATGGTGGCGATCGGCGACGTCGTGGGGCACGGGAGTGCCGCCGCAGCCGCGATGGGCCAGCTGCGCGGCCTCCTGCGAGCCCTCGCCTACGACAACGACGAATCGCCGGCGGCGACGCTGCGCCGGGTGGACCGTGCGGCACGGGGCCTCGCCGTCTCGTCCCTCGCCACCGCGATCCTCGCCAGGGTGGAACGCCACCGCGACGTCCCGGTGGCCGGACGGCGGCTGGTCCGCTGGAGCAACGCCGGCCACGTGGCGCCGCTGCTGGTGGACCCGGACGGGACCTCCCGGGTGCTGGCCACCCCGCCGGACCTGATGCTCGGCGTGGACCCGGACAGCCCGCGCCGGGACCACACGGTGGACCTGGACGACGGGCAGACGCTGCTGCTGGTCACCGACGGCCTCGTCGAGCGGCGGGGCAGTGACCTCGACGAGGGTTTGGCCCGCCTCCAGGAGGCCCTGCGGGACGTGGGCGGGCAGCCGCTGGACTACCTGCTGGACGCCGTCCTGGCCCGGCTGGTGCCCGGGGCGGGCGAGGACGACGTCGCCGTCGTCGCCGTGCGGGCCTACCCGGAAGGCCGCCCGCGCCCGGCGGAGGCGGGTCCGAACCGCCTGCCGCCGGGCATCCCCTAGGACGCGACAGCGCCCGCCCCGGCCGTGCCGGGACGGGCGCGGTCCTTCAGTCGACGACGATCGTCGTCTCGTTCAGGCCCACCTCGGCGGACAGGACCCGCTCGCCCTTGCCCACGGGGGCCAGCGACCGGACCTTCCACTCCCCCGGAGCGGCGAAGAACCGGAACTCACCCTCGGGGCTGGTCACCACCTCGGCGGTGAACTCGTCGGTGGTGTCCAGGAGCCGCACGTAGGCACCGGCGACGGGGGCGCCGTCGTGCCACACCTGGCCCTGGATCACCGTCTGGGTGGAGAGATCGACACCGGCGAGGGTGCCGCCCTGCTGCGGAGCGCCGCACATGTCAGCTCACTTCTCGATCGGGACGCCGACGAGCGAGCCGTACTCGACCCAGCTGCCGTCGTAGTTCTTGACGTCGGGCTTGCCGAGCAGCTCCCGGAGGACGAACCAGGTGTGGCTGGAGCGCTCGCCGATCCGGCAGTAGGCGATGGTCGGCTTGGCGTCGTCGTATCCCTGCTCGGCGTAGAGCGCGGCCAGCTCCTCGTCGGACTTGAAGGTGCCGTCCTCGTTGGCCGCCTTGCTCCACGGGATGTTCTTGGCGGTGGGGACGTGCCCACCCTTCTGCGCCATCTCCTGCGGCAGGTGCGCCGGCGCGAGGATCTTGCCGGAGAACTCGTCGGGCGAGCGGACGTCGATGAGGTTCTTCGCCCCGATCGAGGCCACGACCTCGTCGCGGAACGCGCGGATCGACAGGTCGGGCTCCTGCGCCCGGTACTGGGTCGCCGGGCGCTGCACCGGGTCCTTCGACAGCGGGCGGCCGTCGAGCTCCCACTTCTTGCGGCCGCCGTCGACCAGCTTGACGTCCTCGTGGCCGTAGAGCTTGAAGTACCAGTAGGCGTACGCGGCGAACCAGTTGTTGTTGCCGCCGTAGAGCACCACGGTGTCGTCGTTGCTGATGCCCTTCTCCGACAGGAGTGCCTCGAAGGCCTCCTTGTTCACGAAGTCGCGGCGCAGCGGGTCCTGCAGGTCCTTCTTCCAGTCCAGCTTGACGGCCCCCTCGAGGTGGCCGCCGTCGTAGGCGCTGGTGTCCTCGTCGACCTCGACGAAGACGAGGCCGGGGGTGCCCAGGTTCTCCTGGGCCCAGTCGGCGGTGACGAGCACGTCGGTGCGGCTCATGGTGGTTCCTCCGGGTCGGTGTGAGTGCGTGGTGTGGTTGTGGTGTGCGGATGGTCAGGCGCGGGCCGGCAGGGCCCGCCGGGCGATCAGGTAGAGCTCGCAGCCCAGGCAGAAGCCGGTGGCCGCGTTGAGCAGGGCCGCCACGAGGGCCAGCCCGGTGGCGACGGCGCCGATCGCCGGTGCGCCCAGCAGGTACCCGGCCGCGCCCACCACGGTGAACACCAGGCCGACGACCTGGGCGAACCGCGGTGGCCCCTCCGGCTCCCGTTCCCGGGCCGGCCCCAGCCGGGGCGCGACCAGGACCCGGAACAGCACCCCGTAGGGCGCGCGCCGCAGGCCGGCACCGGCCGCGACGGCGAAGACCGCGGCCTGGGCGGCCACGAGGACCCCGCTGCCCAGGAGCAGCGCGAGGGTCAGGACGACGGCGGTGACCCCGGCGGCGAAGCGCGGGGCTCGGACGTCGACCTGGGGCACGTCGGTCTCAGGAACAGCAGGACTCACGGGGGATGCGACTCTCCGGACGGCGGTCGGGGCACGTCTGGACGAACGGGTTCGTCCTCAGGGAGTCGGACACAGGCAGCTGCCGACGCGGCACAGGTCGACTGTGCGGCGAGAGGTCAGCAGGATGCCCACGGCGCGAGAGTAGCCGATCACGGCCGAACCCCGACATGCGCGTCCACCAGGGCGGTCAGCTCCTCCGCCCGGGGCGCGCCGCTGCTGCGGCCGACCAGCCGCCCCTCCGGGTCGAGGTAGAACAGCGTCGGCGTCCGGCGGACGTCGAGCGCGCGGACCTCGTCCAGGTGGCTCTCCGCGTCGACCTGGACGACGGCCAGGCCCGGCCGGGTGGTCTGCAGCTGCTGCAGCCGCGCCTTCGTCGCCCGGCAGGGGCCGCAGAAGGCGGTGGAGAACTGGACGACCGTCAGCTCCGCCCGCGCCGGCTCGACGCCGAGCCGCTCGAAGACGGGGTCCACCGGCACCTCCTCGCCCTGGGGGACCCGGACGGCGCCGTCCCGGCTGCGCAGCCACCACGCCACGAGCGCGGTCATCACCACCGCGACGACCACGGCGACCGCTCCGATCCCGCTCATCCTCGGCCCAACCCCGTCGGGGCGGCCGGCTATTCCAGGGCGCGGAGGACGGTGTCCGTGCCCTCGACGCGGATCACGACGCCACCGTCGGCCGGGGAGACGCCGGTCAGCTGCAGCCCGAAGGGCAGCTCGGGCACCTCGTAGCGCAGGTCCATGAGATCGACGGCCCGGTCCAGGAGGAAGTCGGGCACGTCGATCCCGGCGCCCGACGCCTCGTCGACGTCGACCACCAGCACGTCCCCGTCCAGGGTCACCTGGCCGTCCGCGATGAGCGGGAGCTCCCGGCCCAGCAGCTCGACCGTGCGGGTGATGCGCAGGCCGTCCCCCTCGCGCGCCAGCTCGGTGTCGGAGCCGAGCTCGTCGGACAGCAACGCGTAGGAGAGCGTCGCCGTCCCGTCGACGCGTTCCACCGGCACCTCCTGGACCGAGCCGGCCAGCACGCTGGAGAACGGCACCTGCACGCCGTGCAGGGTGATCTCCGCGCGGGTGCCGTCCGGCTGTCCCAGCTGGGCGGCGGTGAGCGTGATCCGCACGTCGTCGTAGCGGCCCCCGAGCGCCTGCGTCAGGAAGGGGAAGCCCCGGATGTCCACCTCCGGGGTTCCCTGCACGGCCTCCTGCTCCGCCAGCTGCCCGGCGACCTGGCCCTCCGCCAGCCCCACCGCGAGGCGGTCGACCAGCAGCAGCAGGCCCAGGACGACCGCCAGGACCACCGCCACGACCTTGGGTCGGGCGACTCTCACAGCACCGCCTGGACGGCCAGCGCCACCGGCGCGCACGCCGCGAAGGGGAGGACGGCCTGGACCACCGACAGCGCCCACGGCGACACGGACGGGTCGACGCCGGCCGGGAGCGGGCCGGCGCCGTCGCCGTCGGCGGCGCTCGCCTCCACCACCACGTAGCTCGCCGCCAGGGCCACCAGCGCCGTCACGCCGGCGAGGACAGCGCCCAGGACGAGTGCCGGCAGGGCGCCGGCGCTGCCGCCGACGTCCCGGCCGAGGTAGGCGACCAGCGCCCCGGCGCCCACCGAGAGGACGAGGCCGACGAGGCCCCGCGGGACGCCGGGGGCCAGGCGGGGACGGGGCAGCACCAGGTCGACCAGGTGCCCCACGAGCAGTGCGACCCCGACGGCCAGCAGCGCCACCAGCGCCCGGTCGTGCCCCTCCGGGGTGCGTCCCAGGAGCAGCAGCGCGGCGAGCGAGCCGACCGCGGCCAGCAGCAGCACGGACCCGGAGAGCGACGCGACCAGGTCGGTGCGGGGCGTCCGGACCATCTGCTGGACGACGGCGGCGAGGAAACCCAGGCCCAGCACCACCAGGAGGTCCCCGAGCACCGGCCGTCCGGGCAGGACGAGGACGAGGTCGGCGGCGACCGCGGCCGCCGCGCCCACCGTCAGCGAGCCGGCGAAGCCCTGGATGCCGGTCACCACGACCCAGGTGAGGACCAGGCCGAGCTGCAGGACCAGCACCGCCGCGAGCCGGCCCTCGTCGCCGAGCACCTCGGGAAGTCCCACCGCGAGGAGCACCGCGAGCGCGGTCAGTGCGGCCGGCTGCAGGTGGTGCACCCGCGCGGGGAGCGCGGACGGGATCGCCGGCGAGGTCACGGACCGATCGTGGCAGACGACCGGCGTGCACCGCGGTTCCCTCGTCGGAGGGCCACGATTCCGCGGGGGCACCGACGAATTCCCGGTCTGATCTCCTCGATCGCCCCCGGCGTCGGTTATCCTTCCCTCCCACCTCGACAGCGCCGTCGATGGCTCCCTCGAAGGAGACTTCATGCGACTCGTGCTCATGACCGCGGCCCGCCAGGCCACGACCGAGGTGCTGCCCGCGCTGGGGCTGCTGGCCCACCAGGTGCGCGTCGTCGCCCCCGAGCTCTCCAGCCTGCTCGACGGGGACTCCGGGGACGTCGTCCTCGTCGACGCCCGCCACGACCTGATCCAGGCCCGCACCCTCTGCGGCCTGCTCTCCTCCACGGGGGTCGCCGCCTCGCTGGTCGCCGTCCTCTCCGAGGGCGGCCTCGTCGCCCTCTCGGCCGACTGGGGCGTCGACGACGTCCTGCTCGACACCGCGGGCCCGGCCGAGGTCGACGCCCGGCTGAAGTGGGCCGCCGCCCGCCGGCTGGCCGCCACCACCCCGGCCGACGGCAACGACGGCGGCGTCACGCAGGCCGGCGAGCTGGTGATCGACGAGCACAGCTACTCCGCCAAGCTGCGCGGCCGCCCGCTCGACCTCACCTACAAGGAGTTCGAGCTGCTCAAGTACCTCGCGCAGCACCCGGGCCGGGTCTTCTCCCGCGCCCAGCTGCTGCAGGAGATCTGGGGCTACGACTACTTCGGTGGCACCCGCACGGTCGACGTCCACGTCCGCCGGCTGCGCGCCAAGCTGGGCACCGAGCACGAGGCGCTGATCGGCACCGTCCGCAACGTCGGCTACAAGCTCGACCAGCAGGTCGCCGACGCGACCGCCAAGGCCGCCGCCCAGGCCGCGGCCCCGGACGACCGGGCGGACGCCGAACTGGTCTGATGACCGGGTGACCTCCTCCCCGTCCGCCGTCGACGTCGACGCGGTCCTCGCCCTGCTCGACGCCGCCACGGCCACCGACGGCGTCCGGCCGGTGTCCGAGGACGCCGAGCTCCGGCTGCGGCACGGCTCACCTGGCGGCCACGACCTGGTCGTCCACGACGACGGCGCGCTGGCCGGCTACGCGCGGTACGACGACGGCGCCGCGGAGCTCGTGGTGCACCCCGACCACCGGCGCCGCGGCCTCGGCCGCGCCCTGTTGCGGCAGCTCCTCGACCTGGCCGGAGACCGGCCGCTGAACCTGTGGGCGCACGGCGACCTGCCCGGTTCCGCGGCGCTCCTGCGCCCGCACGGGTTCACCCGGGCCCGCGTGCTGCTGCAGATGCGGCTGCCGGACCTCGCCGCCGCCGACCTCGACCAGCGCCCCGCGCTGCCCGACGGCGTGCAGGTCCTCCCCTTCTCGCCCGGGCGCGACGAGGAGGCCTGGGTGCGGGTCAACTCCCGTGCGTTCGCCTGGCACCCGGAGCAGGGGCGGATGACGCGGCAGGACCTGGAGCGGCGGGAGACCGAGCCGTGGTTCGACCCCGACGGGTTCCTCATGGCCTGGCGGGGGGAGCCCGGGGACGACGGCGTCCTGCTGGGCTCGCACTGGACCAAGGTGCACCCCTCGGGGGACGTCGCCGACGAGCCGGTCGGCGAGATCTACGTGCTCGGCATCGACCCCGACGCCCAGGGCATGGCCCTCGGCCGGGCGCTCACCGACCTCGGGCTCGTGCACCTGCGCGAGCGGGGCCTCCGGCAGGTCCTCCTGTACGTGGAGGAGGACAACACCGCGGCCGTGCGGCTCTACGAGAGCCGCGGCTTCCGCCGTTTCGCCGTCGACGTCGCCTGGCACCGGGCCCCCGCCCGGGAGGTCGTCGCACCCTCCTCCGGCGGCTGACCGTCGCGACGATGCAGCCCCGGCGCGTCCTCCTCGCGCTGTCGATCACCCAGATCACCAGCTGGGGCGTCCTCTACTACACCTTCCCCGTGGCACTGGCCGACACCGGCTGCCCCGTCGGCCGCGACAACGGCCTGGCCGCTGCGAGCGCTCGGGGCACCCCGTTCACCAACCGGATGTGATCCGTCGCACGTGCCGTCGGTGATCTCTCGGCCGCCGTTCACCTGCCGTTCACCTGACCACCCGGAGCGCGCCACCTCGGCTCCCTAGCTTTCCTCTCGTCGGTCCCATGCTGCCTGGAAATCGTCCGGGCAAATGTCGAGAGGCACCTGAGTTGAAGCTCAGCACCAAGACGCGCGCCACCACGCTCTCCGTGGCGCTCGCCAGCACCCTCGCGCTCACCGCGTGCGGCGCATCCAACGAGACGGACAACGCCTCCAGCAGCGGCGAGGACGGCGGGCTGAGCGGCACGCTCGTCGGCGCCGGCGCGAGCAGCCAGCAGGCCGCCATGCAGGGCTGGTCGGCCGGGTACAACAGCGTCCAGCCCGACGTGACGGTCAACTACGACCCCGTGGGCTCGGGCGGCGGGCGCGAGCAGTTCCTCGCCGGCGGCACCGACTTCGCCGGCTCCGACGCCGCGCTGGACGAGGAGGAGCTCGCCGAGGCCGAGGAGCGCTGCGGCGCCTCGGGGATCTTCGAGCTCCCGAACTACATCGCGCCGATCGCCGTCGTCTACAACCTCGAGGGCGTCGAGGACCTGAACCTCTCGCCCGAGACGGTCGCCGGGATCTTCAACCAGCAGATCACCACCTGGAACGACCCGGCCATCGCCGCCGACAACCCGGACGCGACCCTGCCGGACCAGGCGATCACCCCGGTGAACCGCTCCGACGAGTCCGGCACCACCGAGAACTTCACCGAGTACCTGGCCGCCGCGGCCGGTGAGGCGTGGCCGCACGAGCCCAGCGGCGACTGGCCGGTGTCCGGTGGCGAGGCCGCCCAGGGCACGTCCGGGGTCGTCAGCGCCGTCGAGGCCGGTGCCGGCTCGATCGGCTACGCCGACCTGAGCCAGGCCGGCGACCTCGGTGTGGCCAACATCGGCGTGGGCGAGGAGTTCGTGGAGCCGACCGCCGAGTCCGCCGCCGCCGTCGTGGAGAACTCCGAGACCCTCGAGGGCCGCGGCGAGTACGACTTCGCCATCGAGCTGGCCCGCGACACCACGGAGTCCGGCAACTACCCGATCGTGCTGATCAGCTACCACGTGGGCTGCATCGAGTACGAGGACCAGGAGACCGCCGACCTGGTCAAGGACTTCATGACCTACGTGGTCAGCGAGGACGGCCAGCAGGCGGCCGCCGAGGCAGCCGGTTCCGCGCCCATCTCCGACGCCCTGCGCGAGCAGGCCCAGTCGGCGATCGACGCCATCACCGCTGCCTGATCAGGCACCATCAGCGACGGCCCGGAGCGTCTGACGACGTCCCGGGCCGTCGCGCCGCCCGTTCCGGGCGAGCACGACTCCACGACGGCACTGACCGAAGCCCAGCAGACGGAGCACCGGTGACAGTCACCAGCCCACCACAGGAGCCGACGGCTCCTCCCCCCGTCCGGCGGCCCGGCGACCGGATCTTCTCCCTCAGCGCCAAGGGCGCCGGGATCCTGATCCTCGTCATCCTCGCCGGGGTGACCCTCTTCCTCCTCGCCGAGTCCTTCCCGGCGCTGACCGCGCCGGCGGAGGAGATCCCGGGCGAGGGAGGGCTGGCCTCCTACGTCTGGCCGCTCATCTTCGGCACACTGCTGTCGGCGGCCATCGCGCTCCTGGTGGCCACCCCGCTGGCCGTCGGCATCGCGCTGTTCATCACCCACTACGCGCCGCGCCGGCTGGCCCAGGTCCTGGGCTACGTGGTCGATCTGCTCGCCGCCATCCCGAGCATCGTCTACGGCTTCTGGGGCATCGCCTGGCTCGCACCGCGACTGGTGCCCTTCTACCGCTGGCTCGAGGAGAACCTCGGGTTCATCCCGCTCTTCGCCGGCCCCGTCTCCCCCACGGGACGGACGATGCTGACGATCGGCCTCGTCCTCGCCGTCATGATCCTGCCGATCGTCAGCGCCATCTCCCGCGAGGTCTTCAGCCAGGTGCCCACGTTGCACACGGAGGCCGCGCTCGCCCTGGGCGCCACCCGCTGGGAGATGATCAAGATGGCGGTGATTCCGTACGGGAAGTCCGGCATCATCGGCGGCGCCATGCTGGGGCTCGGCCGCGCGCTGGGCGAGACCATGGCCGTGGCGATCATCCTCTCCGGCTCCGCCGCCGGGATCACCTTCGCGCTGATCTCGAGTGCGAACCCGCAGACCATCGCGGCCAACATCGCACTGCAGTTCCCCGAGTCCACCGGGATCGACGTGAACACGCTCATCGCCAGCGGGCTGGTGCTCTTCGTCATCACGCTGCTGGTGAACATGCTCGCCCGGTGGATCGTCAACCGCCGGGCCGACTTCTCCGGAGCCAACTGATGAGCACGTCGACCGCGCAGGGGCCCGCCACCGACGTCGCGCCGGCACCCGAGCAGCGCCCGGGCGGGCGGCTGCCCCGCTGGGCGCCCTGGGCCGCCTTCGTCGCGGCACTGGCCGTGGCGTACCTGGTCGGCCTGGCCACCAGCACCAACGTCGTCCTGCTGGTGATCTACACCGTCGTCATCGGGACCGCAGGTCTGTACGTCGCGTCACGGATCGTCGAGGGCCCGCGGCGGGCCGTCGACCGGCTGGTCACCTGCCTGGTCTCGAGCGCCTTCGGCATCGCCATGGTCCCGCTGGTGTCCCTGGCCTACGAGGTCATCCGCCGGGGCGTGCTGCGCTTCGACGGCGAGTTCTTCGGCGCCTCCCTCGTCGGCGTCATCGGCGAGGGAGGTGGGGCCTACCACGCCATCATGGGCACGCTGATCATCACGCTGCTCACCACGCTGATCTCCGTGCCGATCGGGCTGCTCACGGCGATCTACCTCGTCGAGTACGGCTCCGGCCGGCTCAAGCGGGCGATCACCTTCTTCGTCGACGTGATGACCGGCATCCCCTCGATCGTCGCCGGCCTCTTCGCCTACGCCCTGTTCGTCATCTTCTTCGGGGCCGGCATCCGGCTCGGCATCATGGGCGCCGTCGCCCTCTCGGTGCTGATGATCCCGGTGGTCGTCCGCTCGGCCGAAGAGGTCCTCAAGCTGGTCCCCAACGAGCTGCGCGAGGCCGCGTACGCCCTGGGCGTGCCCAAGTGGCGCACCATCGTGAAGGTGGTGCTCCCGACGGCCATCGCCGGCCTGGGCACCGGCGTCACGCTGGCCATCGCGCGGGTCATCGGCGAGACCGCACCGCTGCTGGTGACGGTCGGCATCACCAACGGGACGAACCTCAACCCGTTCGAGGGCCGCATGGCCACGCTGCCCGTCTACGCCTTCTACCAGCTCACCCAGCCGGGCGTGCCGCCGGAGAACGCCATCGACCGGGCCTGGACGGCGGCGCTCATCCTCATCATGCTGGTCATGGGCCTCAACGTGGTCGCCCGCCTGATCAGCCGCTTCTTCGCTCCCAAGACCAGTCGCTGAACCAGCTCCAGCCAGGAAGGGACCACCCCGTGGCCAAGCGCATCGACGTATCCGACCTCGACATCTACTACGGCAAGTTCCTCGCCGTCCAGGGCGTGAACGTCTCCATCGAGCCGCGCAGCATCACCGCGCTCATCGGGCCCTCCGGCTGCGGCAAGTCGACGTTCCTCCGGTCGATCAACCGCATGCACGAGGTCATCCCGGGCGCCCGGGTGGAGGGCAAGGTCGTCATGGACGGCCAGGACCTCTACGCCCCGGACACCGACCCGGTGACCGTCCGCCGGCAGATCGGGATGGTGTTCCAGCGGCCGAACCCGTTCCCGACGATGTCGATCTACGACAACGTCGCCGCCGGCATGCGGCTCAACGCCAAGAAGATGAGCAAAGCGGCCACCGACGAGCTGGTCGAGCGCTCGCTGCGGGGCGCCAACCTCTGGGAGGAGGTCAAGGACCGCCTCGACCGGCCGGGCTCGGGGCTGTCCGGCGGACAGCAGCAGCGGCTCTGCATCGCCCGGGCCATCGCCGTCGAGCCCGACGTCCTGCTCATGGACGAACCCTGCTCCGCGCTCGACCCGATCTCCACGCTGGCCATCGAGGACCTGATGACCGAGCTCAAGGAGCGGTTCACCATCGTCATCGTCACGCACAACATGCAGCAGGCCGCCCGGGTGAGCCAGCAGACCGGCTTCTTCAACCTCAACGGCGTCGGCCAGCCGGGCCGGCTGATCGAGTTCAACCCGACCGAGAAGATCTTCAGCAACCCGGACGAGAAGGCCACCGAGGACTACATCTCGGGCCGCTTCGGCTGAGGCTCCCCGATCTCAGCGGGATCGGGGGTGTGGAAGGGCGGCTCGCCTGTAGCGGGCCGCCCTTCGTCGTCCTCGTCGCCGGCCGGCACGTCGGGTTCCTCCTCCTCGACCCCGAACCCCGGTGCCGTCTCCGGGGCACCCTGACCCGGGTCCGCGGCTGGGATTCCCTCGTCGGACGGATCGGCGCTGAAGGGCGGCGGCATCATCGACATGCGCGGAGGCCTACCCCCGGCCGGGTCGTCCAGACGCCGGGCGGGTGAACGGGGTGTGACCACTCAGCAGCTGACGGGCGTGGCCGGCTCCGGTTCGGCTGCGGCGGGCTCGGGCACGTCCGCCGCCACGGCCTCGGGCGCCGGGGCGAGGGTCACCGGGACGACCGTGGAGTAGCCGGGCCCGATGACCAGCTGCACGGTGTTCCCGATGTCGTCGCTGGGCTCCAGCACCGCGCCGGGCACCGCTGCCGCGACCGTGCGCGCCTGCTCGGCGGCGTCCGCTCCGTGGCGGACGACGGTCCCGGTCACCGCACCCGGCTCGTTCCCGACCGCACCCACCACGAAGCCCTGGCCCCGCATGAGGTCCGCGACGGTCGCCGCGAGCCCCGTCGTCCCGGTGCCGTTGAGCACGTCGACCGTCACCGCAGACGGCGGGACGGTCGGTCCGCTGTCCACAGCGGGTTCGGGCGCCTGCGGCACGTCAGCGGCCGGGGGCTCCTCGGCCGGCGCGCTCTCCTCCGGGACGAGGAGGAACTCCTCGGGGACCTGGGTGCCCTCGATGACCGCGTCGAACAGCGCACGGGTACCCGCGCCATCGAGGATCACGTAGGCCTGGTCCGTGCCGGCCGGCACGTAGCCGACCTGGGCCACCGGCAGACCGGCGCGCTGCACCGCGTTCCCGGAGAGGTCGCCGAGGCTGGCCGCCAGCCCCCGGAGATCGCCGAGGGTGGTCTGCTCGTCGACGGTGAGGGACTCGGCGGCGCGGTTGAGGAAGCGGTTCAGGGTGAGCGGGTCGAGCAGCGTGCCCGTCGACATCGCCGCCCGGAGCGTCGACGTCAGCAACCGCTGGGCCCGCTCGGCGACCGCGGTGCCCGCCACGTCCGCGCCGCCGTCCCCGGGCTGCAGGTACCCGGCCGCCGCGCTCCCCGAGATCTCGGAGTAGCCGGCCGGCAGGGGGGTCGCCGCGGCGGCGGTCGCCTGCGAGGGGGTGACGCAGACCGGGACGCTGCCCAGGGCGTCGACCATCCCCGGGAGCCCGGCCAGGTCGACGCCGAGGTAGTGGTCGACCCGCAGGCCGGACAGCTGCTGGACGGCCCGGAGCATGCAGCCGGGGCCACCCTCCAGCAGGGAGGCGGCGAAGGCCTCCGTGGTCGGGTTCCGCAGCGAGCCGTCCGGCGTGCGGCAGGCCGGGGTGTCCACCAGCGCCGTCGGCGGGAAGCTGACCAGGACCGCCCGGTCCCCGTCGGCCGAGACGGACGCCAGGAGCGTCGCGACGGACGCCGTGCCCGTCTGGCCCGGCACCCCGGTGCCGACGACCAGGTAGGTCTCGTCGCCGGCCTGCAGCATCGGCGCGAGGATCTCCGGCCCGTCGACGGCGAGGGCGTCGACCCGGTCGATCTTCTGGTCGATGTAGAAGTACAGCCCCAGGTGGTAGAGCAGCACCACGCCCACGACCACGCCGAGCGCGCCCAGCACGCGGGTCAGCCGCCGCCGGCCGGGGCCCACCGGGGGACGTGGCGGGGGACGACGTCGACGGTCCACCGGCGGGGGCGGGACCGTGCCGGGGAGCGGCGGGATGGGGCCGCTGCGTCGCGAGGGGCGGGCGTCCGGCTCCCAGCCGGCCGGTGGAGCGGCAGCCGGGGGCACCGGCGGCAGAGCGGCCCGCTGCACGGGGTGCCCGGCGTCCGGAACGGGGGGCAGACCCGCCTGCCGCGCCGCGGCGTTCCCACCGGGCACCGGCGGCAGGCCGGCACGGACGACCGGAGGCGGCTCGTCCGGGGCCCGCAGCGGGGGGTCCTCGACCCGGCGGGCGGCCCGGCGACGGCCGACCGCGTTGCCCTGGCCGACCGCGCTGCCCTGGCGGGCCAGCAGCTGCTCGACGGTCACCGCCTGCGCGCCGCTGCGGTCGCCGTCGTGGCCCCGCCGCGAGCGTCCCGAGCCGCCGCGGGGGCCGCCGGAGTCCCCGGCGTCCCGCGTCGGCTGTTCCCCCACCGGTGTCGACACCTTCTCGTCGTCGTCCCTGCCCGTTGCCGGCCCCCGTCGCGGCCTGCTCCCGACGATACGGGTGGTGCGGGCCGGCAGCGGGCCGGACGCGCGGCCGGGGCACCCCCGGTGGAGCGAGGAGGCACCCGATCGAATAGTGCGCCACCGGTTCGCTGCGTAGCGTGTGGCCGGTGAAACTGCCCTCGGTGCCGGGCCCGTCCGATCTGCTGAACGCCGTGGGAGGTGTGCGCGACGGGTTCTCCGACGCGCTCGACCTCGTGCCGCGGGTCGGTGCCGCGGTGGGGCAGATGGAAGAGCTGCTGCGCCGGGTGTCCGGGGTCCTCGACCGGGTCGACACGATCGTCGACCGCGCCGACGCGGCGATCAGCGGCATCGAGCGGACCCGGGCGACCGCGGACGAGGCCATCGCCGGCGTCGCGGCGACCCGGGCCAAGGCCGACGCGGCCATCGCCGGCGTCGCGGAGACCAGGGCGACCGCGGACGAGGCCATCGCCGGCGTCGCGGCGACCCGGGCCAAGGCCGACGCCGCCATCGCCGGCGTCGCCGACACCCGCGCCTCGGCCGACGCGGCCATCGCCGGCGTCGAGCGGACCCGGCTGGCCGCGGACGAGGCCATCGCCGGCGTGGGAGCGACCCGGGCGAAGGCGGACGAGGCCATCGCCGCGGTGGGCGGCACCGCCGCCCGCGCCGATTCGCTCGTCGGCCGCGCCGAGGACATGGTCGGCCGGGTCGAGCCGATGCTGGCCGACTACGAGCCGGCGCTGACCGCCCTGGCGCCGTCGATGAGGCGCCTGGCGGCCTCGTTCGACCCTGGGGAGGTCGATGCGCTCATCACCCTCATCGACCGGCTCCCCCAGCTGGTCGTCCACCTGGACGAGGACATCCTGCCCGTCCTGGAGACGCTGGGGTCGGTCGGCACCGACGTGCACGACCTGGTCGACACCGTGCAGGACATGCGCCAGATCGTGAAGGGCTTCCCCGGCTCCCGGCTCTTCCGCCGCCGGGGCGCCGAGGAGATCGCCGACGACGAGGCGCGGGAGAGCGCCGGCGCCTGACCCGGCGCCCTCCCCGTCAGGCCCCGTCCCGAGGCTCGCCCCGAGCTTGCGAGGGGTGAGGAGGACGGGGTCCTTTCACTCCGTCGGGTAGCCCAGGGCGCGCACCACGTCACCGACCCGCTCGTAGGTCTCCCCCGACGGCAGCTTCGCCAGCTCGGCGGCGACAGCGTCCGGGGCCCGGTGATCGCGCGCGGCCTCGACCAGCTCCGGGCCGGTGGCCGGATAATCGGCGCGGTCCAGCCAGCGCGCCAGCTCGGCGCGGACCTCCACCGCGTCGGCATCCATGCCGACCGGGGTTCCGCCGACCAGCGTCCCCGCCGGGTCGGCGTCCACGTCGGGATCGCCCTCGGCGACCGGCTCGACCTCGCGCCACTCCTCGGCGCGGGTGGCACGCTCCCCCTTCAGCATGCCCTGGATCTCGTGCTCCATCTCCTCGTCGACCCGGGGGCTGTGCTTGGTGCTCCGCTGGGAGGCGAACTCCCCGCTGGACTCGGTCACGGTGTCTCCTTCGATGTCGGGCGCGGCCGGGCCGCGTGGTTCAGTCCTCGTGCAGGGCGGCGGGCTTGTGCACCGCCGTCCGGCCGCTCTTGTCGCTGCGCACCTCGTACTGCGGGTCGTCCTCGCTCGCGCGGACGGTGCGTCCCGACGCCTCGGTGTCCTCGGTGATCTCGCGCTCGACGGTGCCCTCCGTCGTGCTGCCGTGGCTCTGCCAGGTGACGTGGTCACCCGCCGAGAGGTCCTTGGCCATGGCTGTCCCCCTGTCGTGCGGCTGGTGCCCTGCCCGTGCCCGGCGCCGTCGCTCCACACACATCACCCGTTCGGGAGCCGACCTCACCCCTAGGGGCCATGGCAGGACCGATTCCGTCACGTAGCGTCGATCGCGACGGACACCCCGGGGGAGTCCACGCAGGTAGGGAACGAGTTCCGGCTACCCAGCGTGATCCTCGGATCCGTCCTCGATCGCCGGCCCGGTCGACTCCATTCCCCCGGAGTCGGCCGGGTCGGCCCGTTTAGGGTGGGTTCCCGTGACGACCGGACCTGCCGACGACGGACTCCGCGCCGCCGACGTCCTCACCGTCGTCTCGGTGACCGACGTGACGCCGTCGGTGCGCCGGGTGGCGCTCTCCGGCCCGCCGGAGGTCGTCGCCGCGGCCGGGCCGACCGTCAACCTGCTGGTCCCGCGCGTGGACGACGCGGCCCCACGCTGGCCGCGGATCCAGCGGGACGGGCGGATCGTCTGGCCGGAGGGCAGCCACGGAGTGGCGTTGCGCAGCTACACCGCCCGTCACCAGGACCCGGCCACGGGCATCCTGGAGATCGACTTCGTGCTGCACGGGGACGGCCCCGCAGCGACCTGGGCGGCGGGCGCGCGCCCGGGCGCGCTGCTCGCCGTCGCGGGCTCCGCCTCGCTGGCCGAGCGCCCCGCCCGGTGGCTGCTGCTGGCCGGGGACGAGACCGCGCTGCCGGCGATCAGCCGCCTGCTCGCGGCGGCTGCGCCCGAGACGACCGGCGTCGCCTTCCTCGAGGTGGCCGGTCCCGAGGAGGAGCAGCAGCTCAGCGGTCCGGCCGGCATCGCGGTGCACTGGCTGCACCGGGGCACACTCCCGCCGGGCGGGAGCACGCTGCTGGTCGAGGCCGTGGCGGCGCTGGACCGCCCGGAGGGCGACGACGTCTTCGCATGGGTCGGCGCGGAGTCCGCGACGGTCCGCGCGATCCGTGCCGACCTGCGGGGCCGGTGGGGGCTGGGGCGGGCGCAGCACCACGCGATCGGCTACTGGCGGCGTGGCCGCGCGATGGGCGGCTGACGACCGTCCAGGCAGTTCACAGGTAGCGTCCAGATCGAGCGCAGCCGAGGGCGCGACCCTCGGGGCATGACGACGGCACCCGCTCGCGCTACCGGAGGAATCGTGGCCGGCACTTCGCAGTCCCGCACCCCGGAGGCGCGGCTCCTCGTCGTCGACGACGAGCCCAACATCCGGGAGCTCCTGTCGGCCAGCCTGCGGTACGCCGGGTTCGAGGTGGCCACCGCCGCCGACGGCCAGCAGGCCCTCGTGCTGGCCGACTCGTTCCGCCCCGACCTGCTGGTGCTCGACGTGATGATGCCCGGCCTGGACGGCTTCGGCGTGGTCCGCCGGCTGCGCCAGAACGGCCGGCACACCCCCGTCCTCTTCCTCACTGCCCGGGACGCCGCCGAGGACAAGGTCTCCGGCCTGACGCTGGGCGGCGACGACTACGTCACCAAGCCGTTCAGCCTCGACGAGGTGATCGCCCGCATCCGGGCGGTGCTGCGCCGAACGGCCGGCCCCCAGCAGGTGGCGGCGGAGGCCCCGCGGCTCACGTTCGCCGACATCGAGCTGGACGAGGAGAGCCACGAGGTCATCAAGGCGGGCACGGTGATCAGCCTGTCCCCCACCGAGTTCAAGCTGCTCCGCTACCTGATGGCCAACGCCGGCCGGGTGCTGTCGAAGGCGCAGATCCTCGACCACGTGTGGAACTACGACTTCAACGGCGAGGCCAACGTCGTGGAGTCCTACATCTCCTACCTGCGCCGCAAGATCGACACCACCGAGCCGCGCCTGCTGCACACCATCCGGGGGGTCGGGTACACGCTGCGGCTGCCGCGGGGGGCGTGAGCGGACAGGTGCGTGAGCATCGCAGCGAGGAGCGGAGCGCACCGGAGGAGCGAACCGGTGATGTCATGACGGCACCCGTATCGCCGAGTGTCGCCGGCCCGCGGTTCCCGCTGCGGGTCACCCTCGTCGCGCTGATGCTCGTCCTGCTCAGCGCCGCCCTGCTCGTCACCGGCTTCGCCACCGCCTCCCTGCTGCGCGACTACCTGCAGCAGCAGCAGGACGAGGAGCTCCGCGCGACGGTCACGTACAACCAGCGGGCCGAGACGCTCGGCGCCTGCCGGCAGCCCGGCTACTCCCAGGCGAGCTCGTTCTACTTCGCGTGCCTGGCGCCGGACAGCGACGAGCCGGTGGTGATCGCGCAGCCACAGGGCCCCGGTGGCCGCGAGTTGCCGAGTCTGAGCAGCAACGTGGTCGAGCGGCTCCGCGAGGGCGGCGCCCCGCTCACGGTGCGGTCCGACGGCAGGAAGTGGCGCATGGCCTCGGGTGAGCTGCCCGACGGGTACACGCTCGTGGTCGGCGCGGACCTCCGCGGCGACGAGCGGACAGTCGCCCGGCTCATCCGCATCGAGCTGGTCGTCGGCCTGGCCCTGCTCGCGGTGCTCGGTGCTGCGGGCTACGGGCTCGTGCGCAACAGCCTCCGGCCGCTCGCGGAGGTGGAGCGGACGGCACGGTCCATCGCGGCCGGCGACCTCTCCCAGCGGGTCCCCGTCGGGGACGACCGCACCGAGGTCGGGCGGCTCTCCCTGGCGCTGAACGGGATGCTCGCGCGGATCGAGAGCGCCTTCCGCGCCCAGCAGGCCTCCGAGGAAGCGGCACGGGGCTCCGAGCACCGGATGCGCCGCTTCGTCGCCGACGCCAGCCACGAGCTGCGCACCCCGCTGACCTCCATCCGGGGTTTCGCCGAGCTGTACCGCCAGGGCGCCATCCGCAGCGACGAGGAGGTCGCGCGCCTGATGGAGCGGATCGAGGCCGAGGGCGCGCGGATGGGTGTGCTGGTGGAGGACCTGCTGCTGCTCGCACGCCTGGACCAGCAGCGTCCGCTCAGCTTCGCCCCCGTCGACCTGGCCGAGATCGCCGGCGACGCCGTCCACGACGCGAAGGCCGTCCAGCCCGACCGGCCGATCAGCCTGCACCTGGACGAGTCGCTCACCGACGTCCCGGTGGTGATCGGTGACGAGGGCCGGCTCCGCCAGGTCGTCGGCAACCTGGTGACCAACGCGCTCAGGCACACCCCGCCCGGCGCACGCGTGACGGTCTCGGTGGCCGAGGCGCCGGACGACGGCGACGTGCTGGTCCTGCGGGTCTCCGACGAGGGGCCGGGCATGGATCCCGCCGACGCGGCCCGGGCCTTCGAGCGCTTCTACCGCGCCGACGCCTCGCGGACCCGCGGCGCGGAGGGCACCACCGAGGCCGGCGGCACGGGACTGGGGCTGGCCATCGTCTCCTCGCTGGTCGCCGCGCACGGCGGGTCGGTCGACCTGGACACCGCCCTCGGCCGGGGCGCCACGTTCAGCGTCCGGCTGCCCCGCTCGGGACCGGCCGACGTCCCCCGGCGCGGGGGTGCCGCGGGCCCCGGCTAGCGGCCCTGCCACGATCCGGAGGTGACTTCGAACGACAGCGGGACGATCCCCGACGCCGAGCCGCTCGCCGCCGCAGCCGACCTGGGGACCGCGTTGCGCGAGCTCATCGAGGTCTCGGTGACCACCACGGTCGCCGCCGCCGAGGTGCGCGGCGCCGCCGAGCTGGTCCGGCAGGCCACCGAGCGGCTCGCCGTCGCCCGCCGTTCACCGGCCCAGCTCCCGGCGCTGGACGACCTGACGAGGGGCCGGCGCGTGTTCAACCCGGTCACCGGAGTCGGCAGCGCGCTCGCCCCACCGCTCGTCGTCCACCGGGACGGGGACGGCGTCGTCGCGCAGGTGACCCTCGGGGTCGCGTACGAGGGACCGCCCAGCTTCGTGCACGGCGGCATGAGCGCGCTGCTGATGGACCAGCTGCTCGGTTCCGCGGCGGCCGCCGCGGGCCTGTGGGGCATGACCGCCCACCTGGAGCTGGACTACCGCGGCCCGCTGCCGCTGGAGACGGCGCTGTCGCTGCGTGCCGGCGTGGCGGAGAGCTCGGGCCGCAAGTCGGTCATCACCGGCACCATCGCGCTGGCCGACGACCCGGACCGGGTCCTCGTCGAGGCCCGCGGGGTGTTCGTGATGCCGCGTCCGGAGAAGGTCGACGCCTACTTCGGTTCGATCACCGATGCGACCGGCCGGCACACCCCGCCGAGCCGGCCCAGCGACGCCACCGCCGTCGACGAACGGAGCTGACCGCGGCCGGAGCCGGCCGGCGGGGTCCTGGCGGCGGCGGCCGGCTGCCGATAGCGGACACTGGTCGGGAATCCGCACCGTGCCGATGGAGTTGGTGGGTGCGGTACGTCGTCCTGATGCCGACCTCTCGGAGCCCGTCCGCATGACCACCCCCGACTACCGGCTCAGCCAGCTCGAGACGCTGGAAGCCGAGTCCATCCACGTTCTCCGTGAGGTGGTCGCGGAGCTGGAACGGCCGGTGCTGCTGTTCTCCGGCGGCAAGGACTCCATCGTGATGCTGGAGCTGGCCCGGAAGGCGTTCGCCCCGGCCCGCATCCCGTTCCCGGTCATGCACGTGGACACCGGCCTGAACTTCCCCGAGGTGCTGGAGTTCCGCGACAAGCGGGTGGCCGAGCTGGGCGTGCAGCTCGTCGTCGCCTCGGTGCCCGACGCCATCGCCGCGGGCACGGTGAAGGAGGAGCCGAACGGCTCCCGCAACCGCATCCAGACCCCGGTGCTGCTCGACGCGGTCGAGGAGCACGGCTTCACCGCCCTGTTCGGCGGCGCCCGCCGGGACGAGGACAAGGCCCGCGCCAAGGAGCGGGTGTTCTCCTTCCGCGACGAGTTCGGCCAGTGGGACCCGAAGAACCAGCGGCCCGAGCTCTGGGACCTCTACAACGGCCGGATCCACCTGGGTGAGTCGATCCGCGTCTTCCCGCTGTCGAACTGGACCGAGCTCGACATCTGGCAGTACATCCTGCGGGAGGACATCGCCATCCCCGCGCTGTACCTCGCGCAGCAGCGGGAGGTCGTCGAGCGCCAGGGGATGCTCTACGCGGTCAACGAGTTCATCACGCCGCGGCACGGCGAGCAGGTGCGCCGGGAGACCGTCCGCTACCGCACCGTCGGCGACGCGAACCTCACCGCGGCCGTGCTGTCCGAGGCGACCACCGTCGAGGAGGTCATCGCCGAGATCGCGGTGACCCGCATGACCGAGCGCGGCGCCACCCGCGGCGACGACAAGGTGAGCGACGCCGCCATGGAGGACCGGAAGAAGGAGGGCTACTTCTGATGAGCAGCGGGCCCACCGACAGCCCCGTCGACGTCCACTCCCCCGTCGCCGAGCACGCCGTCGAGATCGCGACCGCGCGCAAGGACATCCTGCGGATCGCCACCGCGGGGTCCGTCGACGACGGCAAGAGCACGCTGATCGGCCGGCTGCTCTACGACAGCAAGGCGATCTTCGAGGACCAGTACGAGGCGGTCGAGCGCGCCAGCAAGGGCGACTACGTCGACCTGGCCCTGCTCACCGACGGCCTGCGCGCCGAGCGCGAGCAGGGCATCACCATCGACGTCGCCTACCGGTACTTCAGCACCCCCCGGCGCACGTTCATCCTCGCCGACACCCCCGGGCACGTGCAGTACACCCGCAACATGGTCACCGGCGCCTCGACCGCCGACCTGGCGATCGTGCTGGTCGACGCGCGCCGGGGGATGCTCGAGCAGAGCCGCCGGCATGCCTTCCTCGCCTCGCTGCTGCGGGTGCCGCACCTGGTGGTCGCGGTCAACAAGATGGACCTCGTCGGCTGGTCCGAGGACGTCTACGAGTCGATCCGGGACGAGTTCAGCGCGTTCGCCACGAAGCTGAACGTGCCCGACCTGACCGTCATCCCCATCTCCGCCCTGCACGGCGACAACGTGGTCAGCCACTCGGCGAACACCCCCTGGTACGAGGGGACGACGCTGCTGCACCACCTCGAGCACGTGCACGTGGCGAGCGACCGCAACCTGGTGGACCCGCGGTTCCCCGTGCAGTACGTGATCCGGCCCCAGTCCGACGCCCACCACGACTACCGCGGCTACGCCGGCACGGTGGCCAGCGGCGTGCTGCGGCCGGGCGACGAGGTGCAGGTGCTGCCCAGCGGGCTGACCACCCGGATCTCGGCCATCGAGGGCCCCCGCGGACCGGTCGACGAGGCGTTCGCGCCCATGGCGGTCACGGTCCGGCTCACCGATGACGTCGACGTCTCCCGCGGGGACCTGATCTGCCGCCCGGCGAACGCGCCGCAGCCGACCCAGGACGTCGACGCGCTCGTCTGCTGGATGGCCGACGAGCCGCTGCGCCCCCGGCAGCGGATCGCGGTCAAGCACACCACCCGCACCGTGCGGGCCGTGGTGAAGGAGCTGGCCTACCGGCTGGACGTGAACACCCTGCACCGCGACCCCGACGCCGGCGAGCTCGGCCTCAACGACATCGGCCGGGTGCGCCTGCGGGCCACCCAGCCGCTGTTCGTCGACGACTACACCCGCAACCGTGTGACCGGCCGGTTCATCCTCATCGACGAGGCCACGAACGCCACCGTCGGTGCGGGCATGCTCACCCCCGCCGGCTGATGCAGGAGCCCGCTGCCCCCCAGGCCTCGCACACTCGGCCCGGGCCCCTGCAGCGGGGCCGCACCCGTTTCGCGACCGCCCTGCTCGTGGCGGCGATCGTCGCCGTCGCGCTCAACCAGCGGCCGGCCGTCGTCGCGGTGGCGCCGATCCTGCGCGACCTGCGGGCCGACACCGGGCTGTCCTCCGCGCTGGCCGGCCTCCTGACCACGCTGCCGGTGCTGTGCTTCGGCGCGTTCGCGCCGGTCGCGCCGCGGCTGGCCCGGCGGATCGGGCTGGAGACGGCGGTCGGGCTGTCGCTCGGGCTGCTGGCGGCCGGCATCGCGCTGCGGCTGCTGCCGCCGGTCGCGCTGCTGTTCGCCGGCAGCCTGGTCGCCGGGGCCGCGATCGCCCTGGCGAACGTGCTGCTGCCGGCGTACGTGAAGCGGGAGTTCCGCCGGCCCGGCGCCGTGATGGGCCTCTACTCGGCGTCGCTGAACATCGGCGCCGCCGCGGGCGCCGCCCTGACCATCCCGCTCGCCGGAGCCCTGGGGGTGGACTGGCGGTGGGCGCTCGGGACGTGGCTGCTGCTCGCCCTGGCCGCCCTGGCCCTGTGGCTGCCGGTGGCCGGCACCGGTCGCGACCGGCGCACGAACGCACCGCTCGCGGAGGGCGAGGGCTCGTGGTCGCTGCTCCGCCAGCCCCTCGCCCGCCAGGTCACGGCCTACATCGGCCTGCAGAGCGTCCAGTTCTACTCCGTGGCCGCCTGGCTGCCCACCTTGCTCGCCGACGCCGGCGTCCCGGTGAGCGAGGGCGGGCTGCTGCTGGGGCTGGCCAACGTCGTCGGGGCGGTCGGCGCGCTGGTGGCCCCCGCGCAGGCCGGTCGGATGCGCACGCAGCGGCCGCTGATCCTCGCGGTGGCGGTGGCGTACCTCGTGGGGCTGGGCGGGCTGCTGGCCGACCCCGCCGGAGCCACCCTGGTCTGGGTCGCCGCGTTCGGCCTGGCCCAGGGCGGCGGCTTCGCCCTCGCGCTCACCCTCATCGTGCTGCGCAGCCCGACGCCCCTGGTCGCCGCGCGGCTGGGCGGCGTCGCGCAGTGCCTGGGCTACCTGCTGGCGGCGCTCGGCCCGCTCGTGCTCGGCGCGCTGCACGACGGCACCCGCGGCTGGTCCTGGCCGCTGGCGGTGCTGCTCGTCGCGCTGGTCCCCATGACGTGGGCCGGGTGGGGCGCCGCGCGGGCCACCGTCCTCGACGTCGTCCCCGCCGACGGCGTCACCGCAGCTGCACCGGAAGGTGCTCGAACCCCCGCAGCGTCTGCAGATCGCGCCGGACCGGCCGGCCGCTGACCCGCAGCGCCGGGAAGCGCTCGCTGAGGGCACGCAGGCCGATCACCCCCTCCAGCCGGGCGAGTCCGGCGCCCACGCAGTAGTGGATGCCGGCGGAGAAGGCCAGGTGGTCGCGGGCGTTGGGGCGGCCGACGTCGAACCGGGTGGGCTCGTCGAACACGTCCGGATCGCGGTTGGCGGCGCCGAGCAGCACGGTCACCCGGGTGCCCGGCGACACCTGCCGGCCGGCCACGGAGACGGTGCCCGTCGCCGTGCGGCCGGTGATCTGGACCGGGCTGTCGTGGCGGAGGATCTCCTCCACAGCGCCGTCCCAGCCCGAGGGCGCCGCGCGCAGGGCCTCCCACTGCTCGCGGTGGCCGTCCAGCAGCACCACACCGTTGCCGAGCAGGTTCATGGTGGTCTCGAACCCGGCGCCCAGCAGCAGCATCACCGTGGCGTGCAGCTCGCGCTCGGTGAGCGCCTCGTCCTCCGGGAGGCTCACCAGCCGGCTGACCAGGTCCTCCCCCGGGTCGCGGCGCAGCCGCGCCATGTGCTCCCGCAGGAAGGCGTGCATCGCCCGCAGCGCCCGCTCGGCGGCCACGTACCGGCGGAAGGGCAGCCCCGGGTCGAGCGTGGCCGCCGCGGCCGCGCCCCAGCGGAGGAAGTCCGCCCGGCGCTCGGCGGGCACGGCCAGCAGGTCGGCGATGACCAGCACCGGCAGCTGGGCGGCGTAGGTCTCCACCAGGTCGACGACGCCGCTGCGCAGCTCGAGCGCGTCGAGCAGGGAGTCGGCGGTGCGCTGCACCACCGGCTCGAAGGCCGCGACGGCCCGGGGAGTGAAGGCCCGGCTCACCAGCCGGCGGAACCGGGTGTGGTCGGGCGGGTCCACCACCAGCATGGACGGCGGCTCGGCCACCCCCGTGGCGTCCAGCTCGTCCCCGAAGGCCAGCGCCCAGCGGATCGGGCGGGGCGCCTGCGACCGGTCCCAGCCGACGCCGAACCGGTCGGAACGCAGGATCTCCGAGGCCACGGCGTGGGAGGGGGTGACCAGCCCGATGCTGCCGGGCGAGAGCGGGCCGCGCGCCCGGAGCTCCTCGTACAGCGGGTAGGGCTCGTCGCGGACCGCGCCGTCGCGCAGCAACCGGCCGACCGGATCCCCGTGGCGCGCGCCGCGGTCGAGGTAGACGGCCGGGAGCCCGTGCCGCACGGCCCAGCGGACGACGGTCCGCGCGGGACGCAGGGCACGGGTCGCGACGCCGGTCGACGCCGGCACGGTGGAGGTGCTCACCTGCGGGAGTCTGTCAGCGCCGAGCCGCCCGGTCGGTGCCGCGTCGCACCGGCGGGACGGCTGCCGGGGCTACTCAGGCCTGGTCGGGCGGGGCCGGGGCCTCGCCCGGGTCCCCGTTCCAGTCCTTCCCGGCGGTGTCGGCGTGCTCCGATGCGCTGTCGGTCTGACCGGCGACGGTGTCGACCATCTCCTCGTCGGAGACGCCCTCCCCAGCGGTGTGCACGTCTCCGGTGGGCTCGCTCATCACGGGCGTTTCCTCTCTCTCGCGAACATGCCGTCCCCGCAGCCGGTCCCCGATCACCGCGGACGGCAAACCACCGGGACCCGCCCCTGACCGCTGCGAGGTGGGCTGGGCGGGGTGCACGTCCGCCGGCTCAGCGCTGCGGCGGCCGCAGCTCGAACCAGACCCGCTTGCCGCCGCGGTGGTCCTCGACGCCCCAGCGGTCGGCGATCGCCTCGATCAGCTGCATCCCCCGCCCCCGGGCCCTGTCCGGTGACGCCTCTCGGACGACGGGGCGCACCGGCGAGCCGTCGATGACCGCGATGCGCAGCCAGTCCTGGGACACCGCGAGCTCCAGGGTCAGAGGGCCGGAGTCCCCGACGTGGTCGACGACGTTGGCGACGAGCTCGGTGACCAGCAGCGCGGCGTCCTCCCGGTCGTGCGGCACCTGCCACGAGCGGAGCAGCTCGAGGACCAGATGCCGCGAGACCGTCACGCTCGGCGGAATGGCGGGGAGGTCGATGCAGGCGGTGCGGCTGGACACGTCGGGGATCCGTTCTGCTGTCGCGACCGGGCAGCGCTACGGGGCCACTCCGTTGCACACAACCAATCACACAGGGTCGTCAGGCGCAAGGGCCATTGCGTGTCATGGCGGTTGCATGCAACACCTGTTCACTTTGGTAGTGTGCAACCGACATGACCGCCGATCCCCCCGCCGACGTGGCCGAGCGCGCCCTCCAGGACCTCGTCACCGAACTCGACCGCTGCGTGGACGAGCTCGTCCGTGCCCGCGCCCGCGCCGACAAGCTGCTGGCCGAGCGCCGTGCGGGCCGGGCCTGGCTGGACATCGTGGACGGCGAGCCGCGCCCCCTGGTCGTCGAGCGGATCTCGACGGTGCTGGCCTCGCTCTCCGCGGCCGGCCACCGCTGGCGGCGGGAGCAGGCGGCCGCCCTGCAGTCCGAGCAGGTGAGCATCAACCGGATCGCCGCCATGTTCGGCGTCACCCGCCAGCGGATCTCCGCACTGCTCAGGGAGCGATGAGCGCGTCGATCGCCTTGTAGATGCGCTGCTCGGAGATCGGCCGCGGGGTACCGACGGCCTGGGCGAACAGCCCCACGCGCAGCTCCTCGATCATCCAGCGGATCCGCACGACGGGGTCGTCCGGGGCGTTCCCGCCCGGTAGGCGCGCACGCAACGCCTCGTACTCCTCGGTGACGGCGGCGACCTGGCGCATCGCGAGCTCGTCGCGCACGGCGTTGGCCGGCAGCTTCTCCAGCCGGTGGGCCATCGCGCGCAGGTAGCGGGCCAGGTCGGGCAGCCGCCGCCGGCCCGCGGCCGCGACGAACCCGCGGTGCAGCAGACCCGTCATCTGCCGGCGCAGGTCGGCCACGGCGGCCTCGGGGACCCGCCGGGCCGGCGCCCCACCGATGGCAACCGCGACCTCCCGCGCGCGGGTCAGCACGTCCTCGACCTTCTGCACCGCGTCGACGGTCAGCCGGTGCAGCTCCGCCTTCGCCGTCGCCACGAGTGCGGTGAACGCCACCTCGTCCCGGGGCGGGCCGCCGGCCGCGGCGATCAGCTCGTCGGCCGCCGCGTCGACGCAGTCGGCCACGAGGTCCGCGATCTCGCCGTCGGGGTTGAACTGCAGCGCCAGTCGTGTGCGCGGCGACAGCGTCTTCACGACCTGCTTCGCCGGCGAGCCCGCCACCAGCACCAGGAGGCGGCGGGCGCCGCGGCGCATCAGCCGCTCGGCCTCGGCCTCGGTCGGCACCACGCGGATGCCGGCGGTCGCCCCCTCGTCGACCAGCGCGGGGTAGGCGGTCACGACGTGGACGCCGCGATGCACCTCCACGGTCCGCGGCAGCGCGCCGAAGGTCCACCCGGTCAGCCCGCTGCGCTCCAGGTCCGTGGCGGCCCGCGCGAGGCTGGCGCGGGCCCTCGGCGCGACCTGGGCCCGCAACTCCTGCAGGTCCTTGCCGGTCGCCAGGGGACGCTGCTGGTCGTCGAGCACCCGGAAGGTCGCCCGCAGGTGGCCGGGAACCTGCTCGGGCGCCCACGCGTCCGGCGGGATCGTCACCGCCGTCGCCCGGCGCAGCTCGCGCTCCAGGGCCGGCAGTAGCGGCTCCCCCGGGTCGATGCGCGGCAGCACCTCGCGCACCCGGTCCGGGATCGGCACCAGCCCGCGGCGCAGCTGCTTGGGCAGCGTCCGCAGCAGCGACGTCACCAGTTCCTCGCGGAGCCCGGGCACGGTGAACGCCAGTGACTCCCCGGAGGTCCGCTCGGCGACGCCGTCGAGGACGGCGAGGGGGACGTCGACGGTGACGCCGTCCTCGGCCGTCCCGGGGGCGAAGGCGTAGGAGAGCGGCAGCGTGAGGCCCTGGGTCAGCCGGACCTCGTCGGGGTAGTCCTCGACCCGGACCTGCCCGGCAGCGGCCGCATGGCTGAGCATCTCCGGGGTGAAGGTCAGCAGGTCCGGCTGTTCGTGGCGGGCTCGCTTCCACCAGCGGTCGAAGTGCCGGGTCGAGACGACGTCGGCCGGGATGCGGGCGTCGTAGAGCTCGAACACCGTCTCGTCGTCGACACCGATGTCGCGCCGTCGGGCCCGTTCCTCGAGCGCGGCGACCTGCTCCATGGCCCGCTGGTTGTCGGCCCAGAAGCGGTGGTGCGTCGTCCACTGCCCCTCGACCAGGGCGTGCCGGATGAACAGCTCCCGGGAGACGACCGGGTCGATCGAGCCGTACTGGACCCGCCGGCCGACCACCAGGGGCAACCCGTAGAGCGTGACCCGCTCGGTGGCGACGACGGACCCGCGCTTGGCGTCCCACCGCGGCTCGCTGTACTGGCGTTTCACCAGGTGGGCGGCGAGCCGCTCCACCTCCTCCGGGTCGATGCGCGCCACGGTGCGCGCGAACAGCCGGCTGGTCTCGACCAGCTCGGCCGCCACCACCCAGCGCGGGGGCTTCTTCGCCAGCGGGGTCCCGGGTGCGATCACGAACCTGGTGTTGCGGGTGCCGAGGTACTCCCGGCCGGGCCGGCCGGGCTTGCCGTCGCGCCCCTTGACCGGCTCCAGCTGCATGCCGACGTGGGAGAGGAGACCCGCGAGCAGCGCGGCGTGGATGCCCCTCTCGTCGGGCTCGGCGGCCGGCTCCCCCACGGCCATCCCGAGCCGTCGCGCCGTCCCGCGCAGCTGGCCGTGCAGGTCCTGCCACTCGCGGATCCGCAGGTAGTGCAGGAACTCCCGCTTCACCGTGCGCCGGAACTGGTTGCCGCTCAGCACCTCCTGCTGCTCGCCCAGGTAGCGCCACAGGTTCAGCAGGGCGAGGAAGTCGGAGTTCTCGTCGGCGAACCGGCGGTGCAGCTCGTCGGCCGCCTGCTGGTGCTCGCCGGGCCGCTCGCGCGGATCCTGGATGGTGAGCCCGGCGGCGATGACCAGCACCTCGTCCAGCACGCCGCGCTCGTTCGCCTCGACGACCATGCGGGCCATGCGCGGGTCCAGCGGGAGGGCGGCCAGGACGCGGCCGGTCGGCGTCAGCTTCCCCCGCTCGTCGAGGGCGTGCAGCTCCTCGAGCAGGGCCAGGCCGTCGGCGATCGCCCGGCGGTCGGGCGGGTCGACGAACGGGAAGTCCTCCATCGCCCCCAGGTCGAGGGCGGCCATCTGCAGCAGCACCGAGGCCAGGTTGGTGCGCAGGATCTCCGGGTCGGTGAACTGCGGCCGGGCCTCGAAGTCGTCCTCGGAGTAGAGCCGGATCGCGATTCCCGGCCCCAGCCGCCCGCACCGCCCCGACCGCTGCCGGGCCGAGGCCTGGCTGACCGGTTCGATCGGCAGCCGCTGCACCTTGGTCCGATGGCTGTACCGGGAGATGCGCGCCGTGCCCGGGTCGATCACGTACCGGATGCCCGGGACGGTCAGCGAGGTCTCGGCGACGTTGGTCGACAGCACGATCCGCCGCCCGCTGTGCGGGGTGAAGACCTTGTGCTGGTCGGCGGCCGACAGCCGGGAGTAGAGCGGCACGATCTCCGTGAGCGGGAGGGACCGTTCCGCCAGGGCGTCCTGGGTGTCGCGGATCTCCCGCTCCCCGGCGAGGAACACCAGGATGTCGCCGGGCCCCTCCGCCGTGAGCTCGTCGACGGCGTCGAGGATCGCGCTCACCTGGTCGCGGTCCTCGTCCGCCTCCGGATCGTCCGGGTCCACGACCGGGCGGTAGCGCACCTCGACCGGGTACGTACGGCCGCTGACCTCGACGATCGGCGCACCCCGGAAGTGAGCGGCCACCCGTTCGACGTCGATCGTCGCCGAGGTGATGACCAGCTTCAGGTCCGGCCGGCGCGGCAGGATCTGCGCGAGGTAGCCCAGCAGGAAGTCGATGTTGAGGCTCCGCTCGTGGGCCTCGTCGAGGATGATCGTGTCGTACTGGCGCAGCAACCGGTCGCTCTGGATCTCGGCGAGCAGGACGCCGTCGGTCATGAGCTTGACCACGGTGGTGTCCGAGACCTGGTCGGTGAAGCGCATCTTGTAGCCCACGACCTCGCCGAGCGGGCTGTCCAGTTCCTCGGCGATCCGCTCGGCGACGCTGCGCGCGGCGATCCGGCGGGGCTGCGTGTGCCCGATCCGGCCCCGCACGCCGCGGCCGAGCTCGAGCGCGATCTTGGGCAGCTGCGTGGTCTTCCCCGAGCCGGTCTCGCCGGCGACGACGACCACCTGCGCCGCGCGCAGCGCCGCGGCGATGTCCTCCCGGCGGGCGCTGACCGGCAGCTCGTCCGGGTAGGTGACGACGGGGACGGCGGCCCGGCGGCGGTCGATGCGCTCCTCGGCGGAGGCGACGTCGGCCGCGATCCGCTCGCGCTGCCGCGCCCGGGCCTGCGGGTCGCGGGTCTTCCGCAGCCCGTCCAGCCGGCGGCGCAGCCGGTGCTCGTCGAGCAGCGTGAGCGCCGGGAGCCGCTCCCGGAGCGCTGCCTCGTCGGCCGAGACGGTGGGGGCACTCACGGTGGGGCTCGCGTTCCTTCCGGCGGACGGGTGCAGCCGGGAACCCGGCCCGCCCAGGATCCCACTCACTCGTCGGGGTGCGGCGGCGCACCGTCCGCCGACGGATGCGTGTACCTTGCAACTGGTTGCTTGCTCCGCGCAACCACCCCGTCGTCCCCCCGTCCGGAGGTCCCGTGCCCGAGCCCGACCGGCTCGCCGAGGTCCGCGTCCTGTCCGAGCAGCTGCCGCGCTTCATGCGGCTGGTGCACGCGCTCAAGACACAGCAGGCCGGCACCGACCACCGCGACCGCGCCGCCCTCGTGCTGCTCCACCCGCTCGTGCGCCTGGGCCCCCTGCGCCAGGGCGCCCTCGCCGAGCTGGTGCACGCCGATCCGTCGACCGTGAGCCGGCACGTCGCCGCCCTGGTCGACCAGGGCCTGGTCCGCCGGGTGGCGGACGAGACCGACGGCCGGGCCAGCCGGCTGCTGGTCACCGACGCCGGTCACGCCGCGCTCGAGTCGCTCCGGCGCGAGCGGGAGAACCACCTGGACCAGGTCACCGCGGCATGGGACGCCGGGGACCTCGCCACCCTCACCACCCTCTTCGGGCGCCTGCTCGACGACATCACCGCCACCCTCCCCAGCAGCATCGACGCCGCCGCTGCGCCCGACCCCGCGGAAGAGAACCGATGAGCCAGTCCACCCGTACGACCGCGGCCGAGCGCAGGGGCGCCCGTGCGGCGGCCGCGGCACCCGACGCCGACGGCGGTTTCACGCACCGCCAGATCGTCACGATCCTGCTGGGGCTGGTCACCGCCATGTTCCTGGCGGCGCTCGACCAGACCGTCGTCTCCACGGCGATCCGGACGATCGCCGACGACCTGCAGGGCTACGACCTGCAGGCGTGGGCGACGACGGCCTTCCTGATCACCTCGACGATCGCCACTCCCCTCTACGGGAAGCTGTCGGACATCTACGGCCGCCGGCCGTTCTACCTGTTCGCCATCGGCGTCTTCATCCTCGGCTCGCTGGCCTGCGCCTTCGCCACGACCATGTACCAGCTCGCGGCCTTCCGGGCGCTGCAGGGCATCGGGGCAGGCGGGCTGATGTCGCTCGCGCTGGCCATCATCGGGGACATCGTGCCGCCGCGGGAGCGGTCGAAGTACCAGGGCTACTTCATGGCCGTCTTCGGCACGTCGAGCGTCCTGGGCCCGGTCATCGGCGGCTTCCTCGCCGGCCAGGGCTCCCTGCTCGGCTTCGACGGCTGGCGCTGGATCTTCCTCATCAACGTGCCGCTGGGCGCGCTGGCCTTCGCCGTCGTCTACCGGGTGCTGCACCTCCCGCACCAGCGCCGCGACCACCGCATCGACTGGCCGGGGGCGCTGGCCCTGGTCACGTTCCTCGTGCCGCTGCTGATCGTGGCCGAGCAGGGCCGGACCTGGGGCTGGGGCTCCGGCGGCGCGGTCGTCTGCTACGCCATCGGCGCCGTGGGCTTCCTGCTCTTCGTGCTGGCCGAGCGGTCCTACGGCGACGACGCACTGCTCCCCCTGCGGCTGTTCCGCAACCGCAGCTTCGCCGTCGGCGGCGTCGGCAGCATCGTGATGGGTGCCGGCATGTTCGGTGGCATCCTGCTGCTGCCCCAGTACCTGCAGATCGTGCAGGGCTCCAGCGCCACGGTGGCGGGCCTGCAGATGATCCCGCTGGTCGCCGGGATCATGGCCGGTGCGATGGGCTCGGGCATCGCGATCTCGAAGACCGGCAAGTACAAGGTGTTCCCGCTCGTGGGGATCGCCTTCATGGTGGCCGCGCTGCTCGCGATGTCGTTCCTCGTCGAGGCCGACACCTCGATCTGGACGCTGGTGCCGTTCATGGTGCTGCTCGGCCTGGGCCTCGGCTTCAACTTCCAGCCGGTCATCCTCGCCGTCCAGAACGCTGTCTCGCCGCGGGAGATGGGGGTGGCCACCTCGTCGGTCACGTTCTTCCGGCAGATGGGCGGCACGATCGGGGTCGCGGTGTTCCTCTCGATCCTGTTCACCCGGCTGCCCACCGACATCGGCAACGCCGTGCGGACGGCGGCCGGCGAGGATCCCCGCGTCGCCCAGGCGCTGCAGAGCGGGCAGCTGCAGACCGGCGACCTGTCGGACACCTCGTTCATCCAGGAGCTGCCCGACTACCTCGCGCAGCCGTTCAAGGTCGGCTTCTCCGACTCGATCGACCTGGTCTTCCTCATCGCCGCCTGCGTCGTGGCCATCGGGTTCTTCGTCTTCCTGTTCCTCCCGCAGCTGGCGCTGAGCACCAAGAGCGGCATCCAGGCGCGCCAGGAGGAGGCCGGCACCCCACCTCCGGACGACGAGGCGGGCCAGGTCGTCCACGCCGCCGGTACCGCCGCCCCGACCTCGGTCCCGCCCCCGGCCGGCCGCCCGGGCGACACCGCCGGCTGATCGACGGCGTCAGCCGTTCGGGGTGAAGACGGCCCGCACGCAGCCGTCCTGCTTCTCCTTGAACAGCTCGTAGCCGTGCGGGGCCTCGTCGAGCGGCATCACGTGCGTGGCGAGGTGCTCGGTGACGAGGGCACCCGCCGCCATGTGCTCGAGGATCCGCGGGATGTACCGCGGGCCGTGCACCTGCGCCCCGCCGAACCGCAGGCTCTTGTTCATCAGCGCGCCGAGCGGGAACTTGTCCACCATCTCCGCGAAGACCCCGAGCACGAACACGCTGCCCCCCTTGCGGCAGGACATGATCGCCTCCCGGACGGCGGTCGGCCGATCGGTCTGCAGCCGCAGCTGCTGCTTGACCTGGTCGTAGACCCCCTGCGGGCCCGGGCTGTGCGCCTCCATGCCGACCGCCTCGATGCACACGTCGGGCCCTCGCCCCCCGGTCAGCTCGCGCAGCTCGGCGGCGACGTCGGTGCTCGTGTAGTCGATCGTCTCCGCGCCGATGACCTCCCGCACCTGCTGGAGGCGGTCCGGCAGCCGGTCGATCACGACCACCCTCTCGGCGCCGACCAGTTCGGAGATCCGCGCCGCCAGCTGGCCCACGCCTCCGGCCCCCCACACGGCCACCGTGTCGCCCGGCCGCACGCCGGCCAGGTCCACACCGGTGAAGGCGGTGGGCGCGGCGTCGGAGGCGAAGAGCGCCCGGTCGTCGGACACGCCGTCGGGCACCACGAACGTGCTGCCGTCGCCGTACGGCACGCGGATGTACTCCGCGTGGCTGCCGGCGTAGCCACCGACGGCATGCGAGTAGCCAAGGCACCCGCCGATCGCCTGCCCCCAGAGGCCCTCGGTGATCCCCGGGTTCGGATTCGCGTTGTCGCACAGGGAGTACAGCTCCTGCGCGCAGTACCAGCACGAGCCGCAGGCGACGAAGGAGGAGACGACCACCCGGTCACCGACGGCGCGGTGCCGTACCGCCGGGCCCACCTCGACGATCTCGCCCATGAACTCGTGGCCGATCACGTCGCCGGCCCGCATGAACGGGATGTAGCCGCTCAGCAGGTGCAGGTCCGACCCGCAGGTCGTCGTCCGCCGCACCTTGACGATCACGTCGTGGCCGTTGAGCAGCGTGGGTTCGGCGACGTCCTCCACGGACAGCTGGTTGACACCGGTCCAGGTCAGGGCCTTCACAGCACGCCCTCCTTCGGGGCCCGGGCCGCGGCACCCTCCAGGACGCGTCCCTGCGGGGTCTCCGGACGCCGCCCCTCGGGCTGGGGCTCGATGCGCAGCACCTCGCCCGTCTCGATCAGCTGCTTGGCCTGCCTCAGCGCCTCCCGAAGTTTCCCGACCCGCTCGTCGGTCGCATCTGCGGGGGCGGTGAAGCGGGCGGCCAGCTCGGTGCCCTTGCCGGCGGGAGCCGGCGTCGTCCGCACCTCGATGCGGTCCCCGAAGGCCGCCAGCGGCGCCGGGAGATCCGGCCCGGTGCCGATCCGGTCGGTGAGCACGGTGACCGCACGCCATCGGCGGGCGGCGACCTCCGGTGAATCCTTGGCCGACGCAGTCCCCACCCCCGGGAGACGCAGGCTCTGCGCGCGGCCGAGCAGCGCGCCCCCGGCGCTCGAGGCCACCTCGGAGATCCGGGACAGCAGGGACGACGTGGCCATGGCGTTCCTCTCGACGACGGTGGGGGCCACCTACCCCGCCGTCCGGCGGGACGAACCGGCCTACGCTTGGTGCGTGCCGACGCCGTCGTTGATCCTGTCCCGCCGCGACCTGGACTTCCTGCTGCACGAGTGGCTCGACGTCGAATCGCTGACCAAGCGGCCGCGGTTCGCCGAGCACTCCCGCGAGACGTTCGACGCGGCGATGGACCTGGCCGAGCAGATCGCGACCGACCACTTCGCGCCGCACAACCGGACCGCGGACGAGAACGAACCGCACATGGTCGACGGCCAGGCGGTGCTCATCCCCGAGGTGGCCAAGGCGCTGGAGGTGTTCACCGACGCCGGGCTCATGGCCGGGTCCTTCGACGAGGAGTACGGCGGCATGCAGCTGCCGCACACCGTCGGGCAGGCGGTGTTCGCCTGGTTCAAGGCGGCCAACGTCGGGACGTCGGCCTACCCGTTCCTCACCATGGGCAACGCCCGGCTGCTCCTCGCCCACGGCACCCAGGAGCAGATCGACACCTACGTGCGCCCCGAGCTCGAGGGGCGCTGGTTCGGCACCATGGCGCTGTCGGAGCCGCAGGCGGGGTCGTCGCTGGCCGACATCACCACCAGGGCCGTGCCGCAGGACGACGGCAGCTACCGGCTGACCGGCAACAAGATGTGGATCTCCGGCGGCGACCACGAGCTGACCGAGAACATCGTCCACCTCGTGCTGGCCAAGATCCCCGGCGGACCGCCCGGCGTGAAGGGCATCTCGCTGTTCATCGTGCCGAAGTTCCTGGTGAACCCCGACGGGTCGCTGGGCGAGCGCAACGACGTCGTCCTCGCCGGCCTGAACCACAAGATGGGCTACCGCGGGACGACGAACACGCTGCTGAACTTCGGCGAGGGCGTGCACACGCCTGGTGGGCAGGCCGGCGCGGTGGGCCACCTCGTGGGCGAGCCGCACCGCGGCCTGACCTACATGTTCCACATGATGAACGAGGCGCGGATCGGCGTCGGGGTCGGCGCGACGGTGCTCGGCTACACCGGCTACCTGCACGCGCTGGAGTACGCCCGCACCCGCACGCAGGGCCGCCCGGCCGGGGCCAAGGACCCGGCGTCTCCCATGGTGCCGATCGTCGAGCACACCGACGTCCGCCGGATGCTGCTGGCCGCCAAGTCCTACGTCGAGGGCGGCATGGCGCTGGGGCTGTACTGCGCCCGCCTGGTCGACGAGGAGCAGACGGCGGAGACGCCGGAGGAGCGGGAGCGCGCCCACCTGCTGCTGGACATGCTGACCCCGGTCGCCAAGGCGTGGCCCTCGCAGTGGGGCCTGGTGGCCAACGACCTCGCCATTCAGGTGCACGGCGGGTACGGGTACACCCGCGACTACCCGGTCGAGCAGTTCTACCGGGACAACCGGCTCAACCCCATCCACGAGGGCACCCAGGGCATCCAGTCGCTGGACCTGCTGGGCCGCAAGGTGGTCATGCAGGGCGGCGCCGGGCTGGCCCTGCTCGGGAAGACGATCACCTCGACCACCCGCCGGGCGGCCGGCACGGAGTGGGCGGGTTTCGCCGCGGACCTGGACGCCGCCGTGGCCCGCATGGGCGCGGTCACCGCGGCGCTCTGGGGAACCGGCGACCCGGACCTGGCCCTGGCCAACTCGCACGTCTACCTGGAGGCGGCGGGGCACATCGTCGTCGCCTGGCTGTGGCTGGAGCAGGCGCTCGCCTGCGAGGGGTCGACCAGCGACTTCCACGAGGGCAAGCGCCGGGCCGCCCGGTACTTCTGGCGGTGGGAGCTGCCGCGGGTGGGCCACCGCTTCGACCTGCTGGAGTCGCTCGACCGCACCGTCCTGGACACGCCGCCGCACGTGCTCTGAGCCCCGGAGACGACCGAGCCCCGCTCGCTCCGGGCGGAGCAGCGGGGCTTCGGTGGTCCGGCGGTCTCGCCGGGGTGGTGCCTGCGGGACGGCGACTACGCCGCGGCGCGCACCGGCTCGGCGGAGCCGTGCCGCGGACGCTCGACGGTCTGGGCGCGCTCGGCCTCGTACCGGGCGGTGGAGCGGGTGCCCATCGCGATCACCAGGGCCGTCAGAACCAGGAACCCGATCAGGGTCACGGCCGGCCACAACATCATTCTCGTTCTCCCCCTGCAGTCGGATGCGCCGCCGGGACAGGGGCGGCGCACGTCGTCGGACGCTGTGTCCCCCGTCCGACGAGGTCTCAATCGTCGAATCCGATACATCACCTGACGGAGTGTGACCAGCTTCACGGTCATCGGTCGTTGTCTCGCCCAACTTGAGCGGGGCGACGGCGTGGTCTGATCGACGGGTGCCCCGGTCCTCCCCGCCACCCGTACCGGGCACTCCCGTCCGACCCGGCCTGCTCGTCCTCGCGCTCTCCCTCGGGGTCACCACGCTCTCGCTGCTGCAGAGCCTCGTCGTCCCCGTCCTCGGCACGATCGAGGACCAGCTGGACGTGTCCCCCGGCGCAGCCGGCTGGGTGCTGACGGCCAACCTGCTGGCCGCGGCCGTGCTGACCCCCGCCCTCGGCCGGCTCGGCGACCTGCGGGGCGAGCGCCCGGTCATCCTCGGCATCCTGGTGGCCGTCGCACTGGGCACGCTGCTCGCCGTCGTCACGACGTCGCTGCCGCTGCTGCTGGTCGGTCGCATCCTGCAGGGCGCCTCGTACGGCCTCTTCCCGCTCTCGATCAGCGTGCTGCGTCGCGAGCTGCCCGAGCGGCGCCTCGGCGTGGCCATGGCGATCGTCAGCAGCACCCTGGCGGTCGGCGGGGTCGCCGGCCTCGTGGCCACGGGCCTGCTGGTCGGGAACGGCGGGGACTACCGGCGGCCGTTCTGGATCGGGCTGGCCGTCACCCTCCTCTCCCTCGCGCTCGCCGCCCGGGTCCTGCCGCGCCGGCCGTCCTCCGGCACCGGCCGGGTGGACTGGTGGGGGGCGCTGGTCCTGGGGATCGGGCTCGTGCTGCTCCTCCTGCCGCTCTCGCAGGGCAACGCGTGGGGCTGGTCGTCACCCGGCGTCCTCGGCTGCCTGACCGGCTCGGCCGTGGTCATGGCCGGTTGGGTGGTCCTCCAGCGACGGACGGCGCAGCCGCTCGTGCGCCCGGCGATGCTCGCCGACCGGCGCACCATCGTGCCCAACATCGCCGGGCTGATGAGCGGGGTCGCCCTGTTCACCTCGTTCCTCGCGCTGCTGCAGTACGTGCAGGTCCCGGAGGAGGTCACCGGATACGGCTTCGGCGCCACCGTGCTCGAGGCATCGGTGGTCTACCTGCTGCCCGGAGGCGTCGCGGGGATCCTGGTCGCGCCGGTCGCCGGCACGGTGGTCAGCCGGGTCGGGGCGCTGCCGACGCTGCTCGCCGGGGCGGCCACCGGCGTCACGGGATTCCTGCTGCTGGCCTTCCTGCGCGGCGAGCCGTGGCTGGTCGTCGTCGCCGGGGTGCTCACCCAGCTGTCGGTGACGATCGCCTACGCGGCGCTCCCGGCCCTGGTCGTGCAGGCCGTGCACGAGGACGAGACCGGCGTGGCGAACGCGGTGAACTCCATCGCGCGGGCGGTGGGCCAGGCGCTGGGCAGCACGGTGGCGGTGACCCTGATCGCCGCCAGCTACGACGCCGGCACCGGGTACCCGGGGGCCGGCGCCTTCACCGGGGTCGCACTCGTCGGGGCGCTGGCCACGCTGGTGGTCGTGCTGGTGGCCGCCATCGGCATGGTGGCCGACCGCCGCGGCGGCACCGGACGCCGGGCCGATCCGCTCCGCCGAGTGGAGGAGGCCACCGCCCGGGCGGGCGAGTGGTCACCGGTGTCCGGCATCCGCTGAGGTCAGCGGCGCGACCGGACCGTTACCGGCGCGCACGGCATGGAACAGGATCGTCCGGGGCATCCAGAGCGGGAACACTTCCGCCCCGCCACGCCCGACGGAGGACTTCCATGGCTCGATCGACAGGCTCCTCGAGCCGCGCAGCCGAGACGCGCTTCTCGGACAACCAGGCCGGCGACCCCGCGCCCGAGAACGACAAGATCAGCGGCACCCGCGCCGACTACGCGCCCACGGGCGCCAACCCGAAGCCGACCACCGGCGGCACCCTCAAGCGCACGGCGTCGGAGTTCAGCGAGGACGACCTCACCGACTGGGCCGCCGCGCTCACCTACTACGGCGTGCTGGCGCTGTTCCCCGCCCTGACCGCGCTGGCGGCGATCGTGGGCATCTTCACCACCCCGCAGCAGCTCACCGATGCGCTCACCGCGGTCGTCCCCCAGTCCGCGGCGGAGACCCTCGGGCCGGTGATCGACCAGGTCGCGGGGAACAACAGCACCGCCGGCTTCGCCCTCGTGCTCGGTCTCGCCGGTGCCCTGTGGACGGCGTCGGGCTACGTGGGCGCGTTCACCCGCGCGGCGAACGTCGTCTACGAGACGCCCGAAGGCCGCAAGATCTGGAAGCTCAAGCCCCTGCAGCTGCTCATCACGCTGGTCGGCATCCTGTTCGCCGCGCTCATCGTGGCCATGCTGGTGCTCAGCGGCCCGGTCGTGGACGCCATCGGTCAGGCCATCGGCCTCGGCGACACCGTGCTCACGGTGTGGACCTGGGCGAAGTGGCCGGTCATCCTCGTCGTCCTGGCGCTCATGATCGCGGTGCTCTACTACACGACCCCCAACGTGAAGCTGCGCGGCTTCAAGTTCGTGAGCCCCGGCGCCGGCGTCGCCATCCTGGTGGCCGTCGTCGCCTCGGCGCTGTTCGCCTTCTACGTGGCCAACTTCGGCAGCTACAACGCCACCTACGGTGCGCTGGCCGGCGTGGTGATCTTCCTGATCTGGTTCTGGCTGATCAACCTGGCCCTGCTCTTCGGCATCGAGCTGGACGCCGAGATGGAGCGGACCAAGGAGCTGAAGGAGGGCGTGCCGCGGGCGGACAAGGAGATCCAGCTCGACGCCCGCTCCGACCCCAAGGACCAGAAGACGACGTAACCGCCGCACCACCGCACGCGCGTCGGCCCCCTTCCCGTCCGGGAGGGGGCCGACGCGCGTCGTCGGCCCACCGTCCTCGCCGTGCCGCGGCCGACCGCGCGGTGGACGGAGCGGACGGCTGCCGTACCGCGAGGTCGGGTCGGCGGCCGCTCACCTGCCGGTTGAGGTCTCCTGCTCCGCGGGTAGGGGGCAGCGGTGACCGAAGCGACAGCGACGTCGGACTTCTACGACCTCGAGGCACTCCTCGACGAGGAGGACCGGGCGCTGCTGCACCGGGTCCGCGCCTTCATGGACACCGAGGTCCAGCCGATCATCAACGAGTACTGGACCCGCGCGGAGTTCCCCCGCCAGATCATCCCCGGGCTCGCGGAGCTCGGGATCGCCGGCACGCAGTTCTCCGGCTACGGCTCGCCCGGCAAGTCGGCCCTGCTCGACGGCATGATCGCCATGGAGCTCTCGCGCGGCGACCCGTCGGTCTCCACCTTCATGGGGGTGCACGGCGGCCTGGCCATGGGCTCGATGCACCTGTGCGCCTCGGAGGAGCAGAAGGAGCGCTGGCTACCGGCCATGGCGCGCATGGAGCTCATCGGCGCCTTCGGGCTCACCGAGCCCGACTCGGGCTCCGACGTCGCCCGCGGCCTGCGGACGACGGCCCGCCGCGACGGGGACGCGTGGGTGCTCAACGGGCAGAAGAAGTGGATCGGCAACGGGAGCTTCGCCGACCTCGTGATCATCTGGGCCCAGGACGTCGACACCCAGCGGGTGCTCGGCTTCGTCGTCGAGCAGGGCACCGAAGGCATGTCCGCCGTCGACCTCGAGGACAAGATCGCCCTGCGGGCGGTGCAGAACGCCGTCATCACGCTGGAGGACGTGCGGGTCCCGGAGGAGAACCGGCTGCAGGAGGCCAACGGCTTCAAGGACACCGCCAAGGTGCTGAGGACGACTCGCGCCGGGGTCGCCTGGTCGGCGGTGGGGTGTGCCCGCGGCGCCTACGAGCACGCGCTGCGCTACGCCGGCGAGCGCACCCAGTTCGGCAAGCCGATCGCGAGCTTCCAGCTGGTGCAGGACCTGCTCGTGCGGATGCTGGGAAACATCACCGCGTCGGCGGCCCTGTGCATGCGGCTCTCCCAGCTGCAGGACGCCGGCCGGATGACCGACGAGCAGGCCTCGCTGGCCAAGGCCGTGAGCACGGTGCGCATGCGGGAGACCGTCGGCTGGGCCCGCGAGCTGATGGGCGGCAACGGCATCCTGCTGGAGCACGACGTGGGCCGGTTCGTCGCCGACGCCGAGGCCATCTACTCCTACGAGGGCACCCGCGAGGTGAACACCCTCATCGTGGGCCGGGCGATCACCGGCGTCGGCGCGATCGTCTGAAAAGGACCCCGCTGCCCCCCACCACTCGCACGCTCGCGGCGGGCCCCTGCAGCGGGGCCACAGGAATCAGTTCCGTGGGTCCGTGCGGTCGCGGAGGGCGGCCAGGGCGGGGGCGTACATGCGGGCCTTGATGGTGCCGAGGGTGTCGCCCGCCTTGCCGGCCAGCGAGCCGGCCAGCTCCACGGCCGTCGCCCGCACGGCCTGCTCGTCGACGGCACGGTCGACGATGCCCGCCGCCGCGGCCTCCTCCCCGCCGTAGCGGCGACCCGTCGTCATCGCGACGTGCGCGGTCTGCGGGGTCAGCCGCGCCTGGATCAGGGCGGACATCCCGCGGGTGAACGGGATGCCGATGTCGGCCTCGGGCAGGCACCAGAAGCCGCGGTCGGCACGCATGACGCGCAGGTCGTGGGTGAGGGAAAGCATCGCGCCGGCGGCGAAGACGTGCCCCTGCAGCGCCGCGACGGTGATCACCGGGAGGGCGAGCACGCGGGCCAGCAGCTCGTGCACCCGCAGGACGTAGTCCTCGTGCTGGTCGGCGTGCGCGAACAGCCAGTCGAGGTCCAGCCCGTTCGAGAAGAACTTGCCCGTGGCGGCGGTGACCAGCGCGCGGGGGCCCTCGGCACCCTCCACCTCGTCCAGCGCCGCCTCCACCGCGGCGAGCCAGTCGGGCGAGAAGCGGTTCTCGGTGTCGCCGAGGTCGAGCAGGAAGACGTCACCGGAGCGGTCGAGCAGGGGCACGGGATCTCCTAGGGGTCGAGCGGGCAGTCGAGGACGGCGCCGACGGCGGCCGCCAGTCGCCGGCGGGTGAGGGGCTGCACCCGGCCGGCGCGGATCTCGGGGAGGACCAGCGCCGCCGGGAGCTGGACCACGCAGATGGTGACCACGTCCACCGCCGCCCGGTCGGTGCGGTCCCACACCGCGCGGGCGAGCCGGCGCAGCACCGCGGCCAGGTCCCGGTCGAGGCCGCGCAGGTCGGCGACCACCGCCTCGGGCACGCCGTCGGTCAGCAGGTCGTCCCGCCGGAGCTCGGTGAGCAGCCGGGCGGCGGAGGGCTCGATGGCGTGCAGCCGGGCGGGCGAGTCCGCGGCGGCCCGGACCGCCGCCACGGGATCGCCCGCGTCCAGCTCCGCCTCGACGGCCGTCCGCTGCACCTCGAGGAACTGCCGGGCGCGGTGCAGCCAGGTCCGCGCGACGACGTCATCCACCGATCCGAACGCGTGGTAGATGCTGCCGTTCGGCACCCCGGCCCGGCCGGCCAGTGCCCGCACGGTGAGGTTGGCCCGGCCCCGCTCGATGACCAGCTCCTCCGCGGCGTCCAGCAGCGCGCCGGGCGGGTGGAGCCGTGGACGAGCCATACCAGTAGTAGAGCACGTGCTCCATTACCGGTCGCTCACCCGGTGCCCCACCACCGCCGCGCCGCCTCCTCCGGGCTCAGCCCGTCCAGTTCCACCGCGCGGTTGAGCTGCACCAGGTCACCGGTGGTCAGCAGCGCACTGGTCGCGTCGAGGGCCTCCACCAGCCGGGGCCCGAACCGGTCGACCACCTCGGTGCGCACCATGGGCACGACGTTCTCCCGCGGCTGCAGCCCCAGGTCGTCCACCAGCAGCATCACCGGCGCCACCGCCAGCCGGGCGTCGGTCGTCTCCAGCAGGCCGACCTGGATGGAGCCGGCGAGCAGCGCCTCGACCGTGGCGGCCCGGGACGGCATGGCCAGCACCTCGGCGAACTCGAGCCCGTAGACCTCCGCCAGCCCGGGCAGGCAGAGCGGCCGGTCGGGGCACTCGGGCGGGCCACCGAAGGCCAGCTCCGGGGCGAGCGGCACCAGCTCGGACAGCCGGCCCACGTCGTGCTCCGCAGCGAAGGCGGTGGTGACGGCGAACCCGTTCTGGTCCTCGGCCCGCGCGGCGTCGAGCACGAGGACACCGCGCCCCCCGAGGGTCCGGGACAGGACCGCGTGCATGCCCTCCGGCGTCTCGGGCAGATCGGGGAAGGCCGGGCGGGCGAACATCGTCGCGGTCCCGAGGTAGTCGACGACGACGTCCACCACGTCCTGCTGCAGCGCCGGGGCCACGACCTCGCGGGTGCCGACGCCGTGCTGCACGGTGACCGGCAGGCCCGCGCGGCGGACGGCCTCGGCGTAGACCTCCACCAGGATCTGGTTCTCCTGGAAGTCGTAGGAGGCGAACCGGATGGTGCCCGTCGGGCTCGTGGTCGCCGCCGGCCCCCGCTCGCACGCCGCGAGCAGGAGGAGCAGAACCACCCCGAGCAGGGCGGCCGGACGATGTCGCACGACGCGTATCCCCTCTCGCGGGGCGGGCGGGGTCACCGTAGCGCCGCGGGGAGGCGAAAGGGGATGGCCCCGACCCGCTTCGCGGTGCACCATCTGCCGACATGGCGTCCCTGCCGCAGGCCCCGCCGGGACCGGGGCGCCCGGGCCCGGTCCCGCGCCCGGCTCCCCCGGCGATCGCCCGCGTCCGCAGCCGGCGCCGCCCGTCGGGTGAACCGCCGCCGCTGCCCCGGGCCCTCAACGCCTCGGGCCGGTTCTGGCTCGGCCTCAGCGGCGTCGTCCTGGTCGTGTGGGCGGTGGTCGTCGTCACCGGCACGATCACCGTCTTCGACGTCGTGGACACCCGGATCCTGCAGGCGGTCAGCGAGCTGCGCTCCCCCGGGCTGACCGAGGTCGCCGAGGCCGCCGGGATCCTGGCGACGGACGAGGCGATCCACGTGCTGTGGCTGAGCAACCTCGTCCTGCTCGCGGTCTTCCGGCGGTGGCGGCACCTGTTCGTGTGGCTGGGCGTCGGCCTGCTGGTGGCCAACGTGGGCGCGTTCCTCGCCATCACCCTTCAGCGGCCCCGCCCCTTCGAGGTGGAGATCATCGGCGACTGGTCCAGCTTCTCGATGCCCTCGCTGCCGATGACCGTGCTGGCCGCGTTCCTGCTGAGCACGGTGTACGCCCTGGTCCCCCCGGGGCGGTGGCGCACCCGCGGCAAGTGGGCGGTGGGCGGGCTGCTGGCGATCACCGCCGCGTCCCGGATCTACCTCGCGCAGGACCACCCCACCGGCATCCTCGCGGGCATCGTGCTGGGCGTCGCCGTCCCGCTCGCGGCGTTCCGGCTCCTGACGCCCAACGCCGTCTACCCGGTCCGCTACACCCGGGCCCGGCCCGCGCACCTGGACGTCTCCGGGGAGCGCGGCGAGGCCATCGTCCGCGCCCTGCACGACCAGCTGGGCGTGCTGGCCACCGAGGTCGTCCCGTTCGGGTTGTCCGGGTCGGGCGGGTCGACCCCGCTCAAGATCTCGGTGAAGGCCGCGCCCGCCGCCGAGGGCGAGGAGAGCTGCATCTTCGGCAAGCTCTACGCGGCCACCCACGTGCGCTCCGACCGCTGGTACAAGCTGGGCCGGACACTGCTGTACGGGCGGCTGGAGGACGAGAAGCCCTTCCACACCGTGCGCCGGCTGGTCCAGTACGAGGACTACATCCTGCGGCTGCTCTCCGACGCCGGGCTGCCGGTCCCCCATCCCCTCGGGATCGTGGAGATCACCCCGGAGCGGGAGTACCTGCTGGTCACCGAGTTCATCTCCGGCGCCAAGGAGGCCGGAGAGGCCGAGATCGACGACTCGGTCATCGACCAGGGCCTGTCGGTCGTCCGCCGGATGTGGGACATCGGCATGGCCCACCGGGACATCAAGCCGGCCAACCTGCTGGTGCGCACCGGCACGCTGTTCGTGATCGACTCCGCCTTCGCCGAGGTGCGCCCCAGCCCGTGGCGGCAGGCGGTCGACCTGGCCAACATGATGCTGGTGCTGGCGCTGCGGACCGACGCCCAGCGGGTCTACCGCCGGGCGCGGCTGCAGTTCTCCGACGAGGAGATCGCCGAGGCGTTCGCCGCGACCCGCGGGCTCACCATGCCCACCCAGCTGCGCCGGATGCTGCGCCAGCAGGGGCGCGACCTGCACGCGGACTTCCTGCGCCTGCTGCCCTTCCGGCTACCCCCCGTCCGCATCCAGCGGTGGACCTGGCGCCGGTTCGGGCTGACGCTCGTGACACTGGCCGCCGTCGTCGTCGTGGGCGCGATGAGCGTCACCGTCCTCGGATCACCGCTGTGAGCCGCGCCCGCCCGTGGCGGCCGGTGCTGCCGGCCGTCCTCGGCCTGTTCATGCTCTCGGGCTGCGCCGGCGCGGACCCGTTCGGCAGCAGGCTCGTGGCCTGCGCGGAGGGCGACGACGGGACGCCGTCCAACGGCGTGGTCCTCATGGCGCAGGCGGTGCCCAGCGCGTCCTGGGTCCCCTGCCTGGAGGGGATGCCGCTGGGCTGGCACCTCTCCGACGTGGACGTCGACCGCGGCTCGGCCCGCTTCTGGCTGGACTCCGACCGCGACGGCATGCGGGCCATCGAGGTGCGGCTGACCGAGTCCTGCGACACCGAGGGGGCGACGGAGATCCCCAGCGACCGGGACGGGATGCGCCGGCTGGAACGCGTCACCCAGGTCAGCCCGCAGTACGTGGGGCGCCGCTACTACCTGTTCGAGGGCGGGTGCGTCACCGTCGTCTTCACCCTGTCCGGCGAGAACCGCGGCGAACCACTGGCGGTCGCCACCCAGGGCCTGGGCGCCGTCCCCCGCGCGGAGCTGCAGGCGCTGGTGCACGAGAAGAGCGGTGGCCGGCTCGACCTGGACCCACCCGCCACCGGAGGGGGCGACTGATGACCGCCGTGGGGTCGCCTCCCGAGGCCGACGTCCCCCGTGCCCGCCGCGCCGGCTGGCGGCGATGGCTGGGACCGCTGCTCTCGCTCGCGCTCGTCGTCGCCGTCTTCGCCTGGTTCCTCCCGCAGTTCACCAGCGTCTCGGCCGTCTGGACGTCGATCCGCGCGATGACGTGGGCGGAGGTGACCCTCCTGCTGGGAGCGGCGGTGTGGAACCTCGCCACCTACCAGTTCCTGGTCATGACGACGACGCCCGGACTGACGTTCCGGCAGGCCACCGTCGCCACCGAGACGGCGACCGCGGTGTCCAACACGGTGGTGGGCGGGGCCGCGATCGCGCTCGGGCTCACCTACGCCATGAACTCCTCGTGGGGGTTCTCCCGGTCCCGCACCTCGGTCTCCCTGCTGGTCTCGGGGCTGTGGAACAACTTCGCCAAGCTGGGGCTGCCGGTGGTCGCCCTGGTGCTGCTCGCGTTCACCGCACCACCGACCACCGGCCGGCTGGTCGCCGGGCTGCTGGGGGTCGCGGCGCTCGTCGCGGTCGTCGTCGTCCTCGGTCTGCTGCTGCGCAGCGAGGCCGCGGCGGCCCGGATCGGCACCGGCGCCGCCGGGGCCGCGACGGCGCTGCGGCGGGTGCTCGGCCGGGGTCCGGTGAGCGGATGGGACCGGGCCACCACCAAGTTCCGGGCGCGGACCGTGCTGCTGCTGCGCGCCCGGTGGCACGTGATCACCCTGGCCACGCTGGTCAGCCATCTCTCGCTGTTCCTGGTCCTCGTGCTGGCCCTGCGTTCCGTCGGGGTGGGCGCCGAGGAGGTGTCGCTCGCCGAGGCGCTCGCCGTCTTCGCCTTCGCCCGGCTGCTGACGGCGATCCCGTTCACCCCCGGCGGCCTCGGGGTCATCGAGCTGGCGCTGATCACCGGGCTCGCCGCGGCCGACGGGGCCCGGGCGGACGTCGCGGCGGCCGTGCTGATCTACCGGGCGCTCACCTTCGTGCTGCCCATCCCGGTCGGCCTGGGCACGTACGTCTTCTGGCGGCGGAACCACTCGTGGCGGCGCGCCCCCAACACCGCGCCGCGCACCGATCTGGTGCCCGAGACGGCCTGAGCCACCCGGTCTGCCGGGTTCGGGGTGCTGTGGTTCAGTGAAGGGCGTCACACCTGCGCTGGGGGGAACGGCGCGCCTGCCGTCCCCGAGCGCGCCCGGCGCAGCGCAGCGCTCGAAGGAGAACTCGTCGATGGCCCAGCCCGCGACCGATCCGGCAGCACCCGAGAAGAAGAGCCCGCCGAAGGCGGCACCCGAGCGCCCGGCCGACCCCCCGGAGGAGGCCGTCGAGGGGGCCACCGGCCTGGACATGGTGCTCGTCGACGCCGCCCGCGGCCCGCTGCGCCGCCTCGTACCGCCGGCCGGGACCGCACTGCGGTTCGGCACCAGCCTGGCCCGGCAGCCCGGCACGCTCGCCCGCCGCGGCGGCGAGCTGGCCCGGGAGCTCGGCCTGATCACCCTGGGCCGTTCGGAGCTGGCGCCCGGCAAGAAGGACAAGCGGTTCGCCGACCCCGCCTGGACCGGGAACCCGCTGCTGCGCCGGGCGATGCAGACCCACCTCGCCGCTGCCCGGGCCGCCTGGGAGCTGATCGAGGACGCCGGCCTGGACTGGCAGGACGACGAGCGGATCCGGTTCACCGCGACCAACCTGGTCGACGCGCTGGCCCCCAGCAACGTCCCGGTGGTCAACCCCCTGTCGCTCAAGGCGGCCATCGACACGGGCGGCATCAGCGCGCTGAAGGGGGTCGGCCGCATGGTCCGCGACCTGGCCAACCCGCCGCGCGTGCCGTCGATGGTGGAGCCGGACGCGTTCACCGTGGGCGAGGACCTCGCGTCGACCCCGGGGACGGTGGTGTTCCGGACGCCGGTCTTCGAGCTCATCCGGTACACCCCGACGACGGAGACCGTCCGCGAGGTGCCGCTGCTCATGGTCCCGCCGACGATCAACAAGTACTACATCGCCGATCTCGCGCCGGGCCGCAGCATCGTCGAGCACTACGTGAACAGCGGCCAGCAGGTGTTCATGATGTCGTGGCGCAATCCCGACGAGCGGCACGCCGAGTGGGGCCTGGACACCTACGGGCAGGCGATCATCGATGCGATGGACGCCGTCGAGCGGGCCTCGGGCAGCGAGCGGGTGGCCCTGCAGGCCTTCTGCTCCGGCGGGATCATCACCGCGATGGTGCTGGCCCACCTGGCGGCCATCGGGCAGCAGGACCGGGTGGCCGCGGCGAGCTACGCGGTCACCGTGCTCGACTGGTCGCGTGCCGGCACCATCTCCGCGCTCATGGACGAGGAGGCGGTCAACGCCTCGACGGAGAAGTCGCGGCGGAAGGGGTACCTCGACGGCGCCCAGCTGGCCGAGGTCTTCGCCTGGCTGCGCCCCAACGACCTGATCTGGAACTACTGGGTCAACAACTACCTGCAGGGCAAGCCGCCGCCGAACTTCGACATCCTGTTCTGGAACGCCGACACGACCCGGATGACCGCCGCCCTGCACCGGGACTTCATCGACATCGCCGTCGGCAACGCGCTCACCGAGCCGGGCAAGGCGACGATGCTGGGCACGCCGGTGGACCTCTCGACGGTTCCCGTCGACTCCTACATCACCGCCGGGATCGCCGACCACCTCTGCCCCTGGCAGGCCTGCTACCGGTCGACCCAGCTCCTCGGCGGCGACAACCGGTTCATCCTGTCCACCAGCGGGCACATCGCCTCGCTGGTGAACCCGCCGGGGAACCCGAAGTCCACCTTCCAGGTCGCCTCGGACACCCCCGCCGACCCGCAGGAGTGGCTGGCGCGGGCCGAGACGGTGCAGGGCTCCTGGTGGCCGGACTTCATGAGCTGGCTGGGCGAGCGGTCCGGCGACGAGATCGCCCCACCGGCGGCCGGGGACCTCGAGGAGCTGGCCGACGCACCCGGTACCTATGTCTTCGACAAGTAGCCCGGAGCCGCCCGCCCCCGGGCGCGCGGACGTCGTCCGCACGGTGACCGTGGGCCGGCGCACCCTGCGGGTCTCGGTACGGCACGGGACGGATCCGTCCGTCCCGGCCCTGCTGCTGATGAACGGCATCGGCGCCAGCCTCGAGGTGCTGCAGCCTTTCGTCGACGCCCTCGACCGCAAGCGCAGCGTGATCCGCTTCGACGTGCCGGGCGTGGGCGGCTCGCCCCGACCGGTCGTCCCCTACAACCTGCCGACGTTCGGCCCCGTGGTGACCGGCATGCTCGGCCGGCTGGGCTTCGACGACCCGGTCGACGTCCTGGGGCTGTCCTGGGGCGGCGGCCTGGCGCAGCACGTCGCCGTCCAGCACCGCAGACGGGTCCGCCGGCTGGTCCTGGCCGCCACCGGGACCGGCTCCCTGATGGTTCCCGCCCACCCCCGGGTGCTGGCGAGGATGCTCACCCCCCGCCGGCACCGCGACCCCGGGTACGCCCGGAGCATCGCCGGGGAGATCTACGGCGGCACGATGCGCGCCGATCCCGACCGGGCCGCACGGGCGCTGCACTCGGCGTCCCGGCTGGGCCCGCGGCGCGGCTACTACTACCAGCTGGCCGCCAGCACCGGGTGGAGCAGCCTGCCCTTCCTCCGCCTGATCCGGCAGCCCACGCTGGTCGTGGCCGGGGACGACGACCCGATCATCCCGGTGGTCAACGCGCGGATCATGGCCCGGCTCATCCCGGACGCGCAGCTGCACGTGTACGACGGCGGGCACATCGCCCTCATCACCGAGGCGCACGAGCTGGCACCGGTGATCGAGGGGTTCCTGGACGGCTGACCGCCGGTCCCGCCCGGTCGCTCAGCCGCGCCCGGTCCGGATCCCGACGTGCCGCTCGTAGGCCTCCAGGACGTCGTCGATCAGCTGGGCGTGCGTGTAGTTCATGACGTCGTAGCCGGCGGCGTCCCGGCTGCCGGGCTGCACGTGCACGTCCAGCCGGGCGTCGCCCGCGTCCACCGGCGCGTGGGTGCCGGGCCCGCGCCGGGCCGGCTCCCGGGTCTGGATGCGGTAGCGGAACGGCGCGTCCCCGTCGGCCTCCGCCGTGAGCTCGACGTAGGCACCGCCGAGGTCGTCGACGACCCACCGCGCCTCGGAGGACAGCCCCCGCGCCCGCAGCTCGGCCGCCACCTCCTTCAGCGCCGGCCGGGCGGTCTCGTGCAGGTACTCGTCGGCCCTCTCCCGGCCGGTGGGCAACGGTTCCCGGCGCCGTCGCAGCCGGGCCCGGCGGCGGGCCGCCGGCCGGCGTGAGGCGCCCACCCGGTGCCGGCTGCCGGCGTGGTCGGCCTCGCTGCGCAGCGCGCGGTAGAGCCCGACCATGACCAGCACCATGACGAACCCGAACGGCAGTCCCATGATGATCGTCGCGCTCTGCAGCGCCGGCACGCCACCGACCAGGAGCATCGCCGCGGTGAGGACGCCGGTGGCCACGGCCCACAGGATCCGGACCCGGGCGTCCGCGTCGTCCTGCGGTCGCCGGAGCCGCGAGGACAGGTTGGCCATGACCAGCGCCCCCGAGTCGGCGGACGTCACGTAGAAGAGCAGCCCGACGAAGGTGGCGATCGAGGCGACGACGGGGAAGGCCGGGTAGTCCATCAGCAGCGTGTAGAAGCCGCGCTCGGGGGTGTTCATGGCCGTCTCCCCGAAGGCCGCGTCCCCCTGCCGGATCCGGTCGATGGCGCTGTTCCCGAAGATCGACACCCACATCAGGATGTAGCTGAACGGGATGAGCAGCGTGCCGACGACGAACTGGCGGATCGTCCGGCCGCGGGAGATCCGGGCCAGGAACAGCCCGACGAACGATGCCCAGGCGATCCACCAGGCCCAGAAGAACAGCGTCCAGCTGCTGAGCCACCCCTCCGGCGGGTCGAAGGCGAAGGTCTGCATCGTCAGCTCGGGGAAGCTGCTCACGAAGTCGCCGACGTTGAGCACCAGCCCGTTGAGCAGGAACGCGGTGTTCCCGGTGACGAGCACGAAGCCCGCCAGCCCCAGCGCCAGGAGGACGTTGAGCTGGGAGAGCCGCTTGATCCCCCGGTCGACCCCGCTGACCGCGGAGACCGTGGCCACGAGCACGGCCAGCGCGATCAGCCCGATCTGCGCGGCCCGGCCCTCGGGGATGCCGAAGAGCACGGCCAGCCCGTAGTTCAGCTGGACGACGCCGATGCCCAGCGAGGTGGCGACGCCGAAGATGGTGCCGAGGACGGCCGCGATGTCGACGCCGTCGCCCAGCGCACCGTGCACCCGCCGGCCGAACACCGGGTAGAGCACCGACCGCACGGCCAGGGGCATGTTCATCCGGTAGGCGAAGCAGGCCAGCGCCATCCCCATCAGCGCGTACATCCCCCAGCCGCTGATGCCGTAGTGGAACAGCGTCCACACGGTGGCCTCGCGGGCGGCCTGCACCGTCTCGCCCTCGCCGACCGGAGGGGCGAGGTACTGGGTCACCGGCTCGGCGACGGCGAAGAACATGAGGTCGGTGCCGATGCCGGCAGCGAAGAGCATGGCCGCCCACGCGAAGGTGCCGAACCGCGGGGTGGAGTGCTCCGGGCCGAGCTTGACCCGCCCGTACCGGGAGAAGGCGATGCCCAGGACGAAGACGAGGACGGCGGTCGCGAACGCGATGTAGAACCAGCCGAACCACTCCGACGTCCAGCCCACCAGCGAGCCGATGGTCTCCGCCGCCGACGTCGGGCTGAGCATCGCCCAGAACGCCACGACGAGGACGCCGGCGACCGACCCGTAGAGCACCCGCGGCTTCACCCGGCCGCCGGCCGCGGGCTCGGTGCCGGCCGGCCGGGCTCCCGGATCGCTCATCCCCGCCCGCCCGCCGGGACGGTGCGGAGCGCTGACCACGACCTCGGGAACCCGTTCACCGTGCGGATCGTGGCACATCCGGTCGCGTCGGGCGCGCCGCCGACCGGCGCCCGGGCCGTCGGCCGGGGCGTTCGCCCCCCGGTTACACCGGGCCGACCGCCTCGGTGCGGCCGAGCAGCGCCCCGGCCTCGGCCGCGGGCATCGGGCGGTGGAGCAGGTATCCCTGGGCCTGGTCGCAGGCCTGCGACCGGAGCCGCTCCAGCTGCTCGGGCTCCTCGACCCCCTCGGCGACGACGGTCAGGCCGAAGGTGTGCGCCGCCCGGATCATCAGCGCCACGAGCTCGCGGTGCGCCGGCTCGGCGGACCCGACGAAGCTCCGGTCGATCTTGAGCGTGTCCACGGGCATGTCCCGCAGCTGGCCGATCGAGGTGTAGCCGGTCCCGAAGTCGTCGATGGCGATGCTGACGCCCATCGCGCGGAGCTCGGAGAGGTGGTCGAAGGCGACCGGGTCGTCGACCAGCACCGTCTCGGTGACCTCCAGGACGAGCAGCCGGGCCGGCAGCCCGGACGCGGCCAGCGCGTCGGCGACGTCACCCACCACGCGCCGGTCGGCGAGGTGCCGTCCGGAGATGTTGACCGCGACCGTCGGCCCGGGCTCCCCCGGTCGGGCCGGGCACTCCGTGCGCCACTGCGCGAGCTGCCGGGTGGCCTCGTGCAGCACCCAGCGGTCCACGTCACCGATGAGGCGGGAGCCCTCGGCCACCGGGATGAACCGGTCCGGCGGGACCATCCCGTGGCCCGGCCGCTGCCACCGCACCAGGGCCTCGTAGCCGGTGAGGCGGTCGGAGGCCACGTCGATGACCGGCTGGTAGTGCAGCTGCATCTCGCCGTGCGCCAGGCCGTGGGCGATCGCCGCCTCCAGCTCCGCGCGTTCGGTGAGCTGCAGCCGCAAGGTCTCGTCGAAGATCTCCGCCCGGCCCCGGCCGTGGGCCTTGGCGCGGTACGCCGCGGTGTCGGCCTCGGCGAACAGCACGTCGGCGTCGGTGCTGCCGTCGCGGCTGACCGCCACCCCGATGCTCGCGCCGATGCGCACAGGGGTGCGGGCGACGGTGATGGGCTCGCTGACCGACCCGATCAGCCGGTCGGCGAGGTCGAGCAGGTCGTGCTCGCTGTGCACCGGCTCCACCAGCACGACGAATTCGTCGCCGCCGAGCCGGCAGACCACGTCCCCGGGCCGCACGGCGGCGCGCAACCGGCGGGCCACCTCGCGCAGCACCTCGTCGCCGGCCGCGTGCCCGTGCGCGTCGTTGACCGCCTTGAACCCGTCCAGGTCGACGAACAGCAGGCCGGTCATCTCCCCGGAACGACGGCCCCGGTGCAGCGCGGACGTCACGAGGGTGACCGCCTGCGCCCGGTTGGGCAGCTCGGTCAGCGGGTCGTGGGTGGCCTGGTGCGCGAGGGCGAACTGGAGCTCCTCGCGCTGCCGGACCGAGTGCACGATCTCCCGCACCGACGCGTGCACGACCTCGCCCAGCGGACCGGGGAGCGGCTGGTCGAGCAGGGCGTTGTCCAGGTCGCCGCGGGCCACCGCCTGGGCCTGGTCCTGGATGCGGCGCAGCCCGGCCACGGCGGACCCGAGCGCCGCCGACACGGTGCGCACCTCGCGCGGGCCGGCGACCTCGACCTCGACCAGCGAGCCCTGGCTGATCTGGGTGGCCTGGCCGGCCAGGAGGCGCAGCGCCCGGGCGACGCTGCGGCCGAGCAGGAGCGCCCCGAGCACCGACGCGGCGAGCAGGCCGGCGCCCAGGACGAGGACGGACTGCAGGCGGTCGTTGGCCCGCTCGCGGTCGGCGGAGACCAGCGTCTGCGCCTCGTCCACGGCCGTGGCGACGAGCTCGGCGAGCATGGTGCTGCGCTCCTGGCTCTGGAAGAGCAGGGAGGCGATCTCCGGGAGCGCGAGCCGGGTCGCACCACCTCCGTCCACACCGCTGGACAACACCCCGTCCACCCGGGTGACGAGGTCGGAGCTACGCACCTCCCGCCACGCCTCCTGGAGCGACTCCGAGGAGAGGTCGTCCATCTGGCGCTGCGCGTCGGTGTAGTCGAGCCAGGCGGTCTGCCAGGCGGTCGTCGAGCCGACCAGGTTGCCCCCGCCGCCGACGAGCAACGAGCCCAGGAAGAGGGGCATCTGGCGGCTCGCGGACTGGGTGAGCTGGGCGATCGTCTGCACGTCGCGGATGGCTCGCAGGGTGGGCCCGGGGACGCCCTCGGCCGTGGCGGCGGCCGCCGTGGCCTTCTGCGCGGTCATCAGGTCGGTCGAGACGGTGAGGAATCGCAGGTACAGGGCCTCGATGTCCAGGGCGCCGGCGTCGCCCTCCGCGCGGAGCGCCGTCAGATCGGCCTCTGCCCGCTCGGCGGCCGGCCCGCCGATCGACCCCGGCGGGATCTGGCTCAGCGCACGGTCGGTGAGGGCCCGCGCCCGCTCGGCCTCGTCCTGTGCCGCCTGGCGCTGCGCGAGGAGGAGGAACTCGGGCAGGCCGAGCGCGCTGGCGATCGCCGGGTCCTCGATGACGCGGAGCGAGAGGATGGGGACCATCTCCTGCTCCGCGCCGCTCCGGGCGGCGTCGAGCAGGGCGAGGATCCGGACCGCCTCCTCGGCGCGCTCCGCGCTGGCTGCCTCGGTGGCCCGTGCCTGGGCGGCGGCGGTGGCGAGGACGACGACGCCGATCAGCGGCAGCAGCACCAGGGCGGCCAGGTACCGCCACAACGGCACCCCGCGCCGTCGGCCGCCGTTCGTCCGCCTCATGATCCGCACGTTCTCGTATCGGCACGTGCCCGCACGCCTTGAGACCCGGCCCACCCCGTGCGGGTGACGTGTCCGGGGTGGCGCTGCCAGGCACTTCCCAGCCCGCGCGCGCCGAACTGTCAGACCCCTGGTCGATCCTCGGCATCCAGCGCAGCACCGAGGAGACGACGATGACCCATCTGCCCGCCCGCCCCGACCACCCGAGCACCGCGTTCCCGTCCGCGGACCGGCCGCGCCTGCCGGGCCGGCTGCGGGGCCGTCGCCCCCTGGCGGTGCCGCCGGCCGCCGGCCGGTCGGGCACCGGGACGCGCTGACCCGAGGGCGCGCCCTCAGGCGGCGGGGCGCACCACGTGCGCGGTGCCGCCCGCGAACTCGCCGACCTCGAACCCCCGCAGGCGCAGGACGTCGGCCAGCGCCCGGTTCATCACCTGCTGCACCAGCTCCTGCGCCGCGGAGCCGGGCAGCTGCTCGACGCTCATCCGGTCGTGCTGGCGCCAGGTGAGCACGATCCCGCCGAGCCCCGGCTCCGGGCTCAGGCAGACCCCGCCGACCGCGCGACCGTCGCCGGTGGGCTCGTGCAGCTGCAGGCCCGCCTCCGCCAGGGCGGCCGTGACCTCGACGACGAAGGTCGCGAGCGGGTCGTCGTCGGGGAATCCGGCGTCCCAGTCCTCCGGCAGCCGGTCGAGCTGCTCACCGAGGTGGCCCAGCCACGCCCAGTCCTGCGGCGAGGGGCGCCGGCCCAGACCTCCGTCGGGCCGGCGCACGCCGTAGACCGGCCGGACCTGGCCCTGGTGCGCCGGCTCCTCGTGCGACGGGTTCTCGAGCGCATCGGCCGCCCACACCGCGTCGGCACGGTCGGGGTACGGCCCGGCGACGATCCGGCCGGATCCGGCCTCCTCGTCGACCAGCCACCAGCCCTGGCGGACGGCACCGCCGACGACAACTCCACTGCTGGACGCAGCATTCACGAACGACCACTCCCTGGAACGTGGCCGGCGCTGGGGAAGTGCACCGGCCACCGCGCCCATCCATGTGCGCGGTGTCCTCACACGGTAGGTCCCGGCGGGCGGGTGGACGACCAGCCGCGACCGGCCGGGTACGCCGCGTTCCCGAATCGTTGTCGAAGCCATCGACGCCGCACGGTGACCCGCTGCCGCACCGGGGAACATGTCGACAGGTCCGGCCCCGTCGAGCGTGGCGCTGCCCCGGACACCGCCGATGACCCCCGTCCCGCGTCGCCGCGAGCGGCGTGTCGGCGCCTCGGGGTCAGGACCGCGCGGGGCTCGGGAAGGAACGGTCGCCGAACAGGACGCGGCGCGCCGCGGCCCGGCCGACGGGGGTCCTCAGCAGCGCGAAGGCCGCCGTCGCGACCGCGGGTGTACGGACCTGCGCCAGCCCGTGGCGCAGTGCGAGCCGTCCCCGGAAGGAGGTGCGCAGGGCCGCTCCGTCGTAGCGGTCCAGAGCGGCCGCCCGACCGGACCGCAGGGCCTCGTCCAGGACCTCCGCGGCGTGCTCCGACAATCGCAGGCACGGATCGAGGCCGCCGGCCGTGAGCGGGGAAACCGCGCCCGCGGCATCCCCCACCAGCAGCCCCCGCGGGCAGCCGATGCGGCGCAGGAGACCACCGACCGGGATGGGGCCGCCGCGGCGTTCCACCTCGGCGGGCCGCTGCACGCCGGCCAGGCCGGGGGCCGTCGCACCGAACCTCGCCACGGCCCGCCGGAGGCCCTCGGGGAACCGCCGGGGATAGCCGGCCACGCCGACGTGCGCGTGCTGCCCGTCGTTGACCACCCAGGCCAGGTAGCCCGGCGCGAGGCTCGGGTCGAGCACGCAGTGGAACGCCGGGACCTCCGTGCCGGCGGGGACGGCGAAGACCTCCTCGGCACCGACCAGCAGGTGGTCGTTGCGGTCCAGCGCGAGGTCGCGGGCCACGCCCGAACGGGCCCCGTCGGCCCCGACGACGTACCGGGCGCGGATCCGCCGCGGCCCGGCCGGCCCCTCCAGCGCGTAGACGTCGGCCCGCCGGCCGACGTAGCGGGTGCCCAGTTCCATCCGCACGCCGGCGCGGACCGCGGCGCGCGCCGACGCGGCGTACAGCGGCCCCATGTCCCCCACCCGGTACTCGTCGCGGTCGCTGTCCAGGGTCACCGGGCGGCGCAGCGACGGCGGGTAGAGCACCACGCGGCGGATGGCCGGCCCGAGGCAGTCCGGGGGGAGCGGGAAGTCGTCCAGCGTCTTGCGGACGAAGATGCCGGTGGTGCGGACGGCACCGGTGAGCGCCGGGCGGCGCTCGGCCAGGAGCACGTCGTGCCCGCCGCGGGCGAGCAGCGTGGCGGTGTGCAGCCCGGCGAGACCGGCGCCCACGACGAGCACGTCGACGAGTTCCGCGTCCCGGGTCACCGGTTCGCCGCGACGGCCTCGTCGGGGACCCACTCCAGCAGGTCGCCGGGCTGGCACTCGAGCACCCGGCACATGGCCTCCAGGGTGGCGAACCGCACGGCCTTGGCCCGGCCGTTCTTGAGCACGGCGACGTTCGCCGGGGTGAGCCCGACCCGTTCCGCGAACTCCCCCACGCTCATCTTGCGTCTGGCCAGCTCCACGTCGATCCGCACGACGATGGGCATCAGATGACCGCCTCCATGTCGGCCCGCAGGGTCGTCGCCTGCCGGAGCAGCGCCCGGAGCACCACGACGAGCAGGCCGATCACCGCGCCGACCAGGAGGGAGAGGAGCAGGAGCGCCGGCAGCACCGGGTCGTCGCTGACCTCGTCGACGATGAAGTAGTAGGCGCAGACGAAGGTGCCCAGGAGCATTCCCCAGCCGACGACGACGGCCCGCACGATGCCGTTCACCCACGGCATGGCGCCGGCGCTGAAGATGCGGTCGTCGGTGACCAGCGTGAGCAGCTTCCAGGTGCACACGAGGACCACCTGGACGCACACGAGCGCCAGGACCGCGGCCACGAGCATCGTCCACCGCATGAACGACCGCTCCGGCGTCGGCTCGGCCAGGTCGGGCAGCAGCTCGGGAAGTGCCCACACCTGCGCGGCCACGAGGCCGGCGAACACGATCCCGAGCAGGATCCGGAGCGGGAGCACCACTCGGCGCAGATGCGTCATGCGATCGACTCTCGTGGGATGCCTATCGAATGTCAATCGATACACGCCGACAGTCGGCATATCTGACCCGGCCGGAGGAAACCGGGTCCGCCCCACGGCCGGACATGGCAGGCTCGTCGGCGTGACCAGCACGTCCCCCGCCGACCAGCGTCTCCGGGATCTCGCGCGGCTGCGGGGTGTCCGCGACCGGATCGACCGCGAGTATGCGCAGCCGCTGGACGTCGAGGCCCTGGCCCGCGGTGCGCACATGTCCGCCGGGCACCTCAGCCGCGAGTTCCGGGCCGCCTACGGCGAGTCGCCCTACGCCTACCTGATGACCCGGCGGATCGAACGGGCCATGACGCTGCTGCGGCGGGGGGACCTGAGCGTCACCGAGGTCTGCTTCGCCGTCGGCTGCTCGTCGCTGGGCACGTTCAGCACCCGCTTCACCGAGCTGGTCGGTATGCCGCCCAGCGTCTACCGGCGGCAGGAGGGCCGGGCGACGGTGGGGATGCCGCCCTGCGTGGCCAAGCAGGTGACCCGACCGGTCAGGCCCCGTCGATCGATCAGGAATGGAGAAGCCCCGACCTCCGCGCCGTCCCTAGCGTGATCGGCATGACCACCAACGGCACGGACATCACCATCCACTCGAGCTTCCTCCCGCACACCGACCCGGACGCCTCGCTGGCCTTCTACCGCGACGTCCTCGGCTTCGACGTCCGTCTCGACGTCGGGTACGAGGGGATGCGCTGGATCACGGTCGGCCCCGCCGGCCAGCCCGACACGGCCATCGTCCTGCACCCGCCGACCGCCTCGCCGGGCCTCACCGACGAGGACAAGCGCACCATCCTCGAGCTGATGGCCAAGGGCAGCTTCTTCGGCGTCAACCTGGCCACCCCCGACCTCGACGGCACCTTCGCGACGCTGGAGGCCGCCGGCGCCGAGGTCGTCCAGGAACCCACCGACCAGCCGTACGGGGTGCGCGACTGCGCCTTCCGCGACCCCGCGGGCAACATGATCCGCATGCAACAGCTCAGTTGAGCGGCGTCCGGACGTCCTAGCTGGTGCCGAACCAGCCGGCCACCGCACCGAGGGAGACACGATGAGCACGGGCACGCCGACCGACCGGGAGCCGGCCGCGGTCCACGCCGCCGACAGCCACGACATGATCCGCGTGCTCGGGGCGCGCGAGAACAACCTCAAGGACGTCAGCGTCGAGATCCCGAAGCGGCGGCTGACCGTGTTCACCGGGGTGTCCGGCTCGGGCAAGAGCTCGCTGGTCTTCGACACGATCGCCGCGGAGTCGCAGCGGATGATCAACGAGACCTACAGCGCCTTCCTGCAGGGCTTCATGCCGAACCTGGCCCGCCCGGAGGTCGACCTGCTCGAGGGCCTGACGACGGCGATCCTCGTCGACCAGGAGCGGATGGGTGCCAACCCGCGCTCCACCGTCGGCACCGCCACCGATGCCAACGCGATGCTGCGGATCCTGTTCAGCCGGCTCGGGCAGCCGCACATCGGGCCGCCCACGGCCTTCTCGTTCAACGTCCCGACGCGCAAGGCGAGCGGGGTGATGAGCACCGAGAAGTCCGGCGGCCGGGTGGACAAGAGCGTGGTGCGCGACGCGGTCTACCTGGGCGGCATGTGCCCGAAGTGCGAGGGCATGGGCGCGCTCAACGACTTCGACCTCACGGCGCTCTACGACGAGTCGAAGTCCCTGGCCGAGGGCGGCCTGATGGTGCCCGGCTACAGCATGGACGGCTGGTACGGCCGCCTCTTCCAGGGCATCGGCCTCGACCTGGACAAGCCGATCGGGAAGTACACCAAGAAGGAGATGCACGACCTCCTGTACAAGGAGCCGACCAAGATCAAGGTCGAGGGCATCAACCTCACCTACGAGGGCGTGATCCCGAAGGTGCAGAAGTCGATGCTCTCCAAGGACATCGACGCGCTGCAGCCGCACGTGCGCCGCTTCGTCGAGCGGGTGGTGACGTTCACGACCTGCACCGAGTGCGGCGGCACCCGCCTGACCAAGGAGGCGCTGAGCTCGAAGATCCGGGGCACGAACATCGCCGACCTCTGCGCGATGCAGATCAGCGACCTGGCCGGCTGGATCCGCGAGCTCGAGGAGCCGTCCGTGGCCCCGCTGCTCACCGGGCTGCAGCACCTGCTCGACTCGTTCACCGGGATCGGCCTGGGCTACCTCTCCCTCGACCGGCCGGCGGGCACGCTGTCCGGGGGCGAGGCCCAGCGCACCAAGATGATCCGCCACCTGGGCTCCTCGCTCACCGACGTCACCTACGTCTTCGACGAGCCGACCATCGGGCTGCACCCGCACGACATCGAGCGGATGAACGACCTGCTGCTGCAGCTGCGGGACAAGGGCAACACCGTGCTGGTCGTCGAGCACAAGCCCGAGACGATCGCGATCGCCGACCACGTGGTGGATCTCGGCCCCGGGGCCGGCACCGGCGGTGGCGAGGTCGTCTACGAGGGCACCGTCGACGGGCTGCGGACCAGCGGCACGCTGACCGGCCGGCACCTCGACCACCGGGTGGCGCTGAAGCCCTCGGTGCGCGCGCCCTCGGGATCCCTGGAGGTACGGGGCGCGGACACCCACAACCTCCGGGACGTCGACGTCGACATCCCGCTGGGCGTGCTGACGGTCGTGACCGGCGTCGCCGGCTCCGGGAAGAGCTCGCTGATCCACGGCTCCGTGGCGCCGCGGGACGGCGTGGTGGTCGTCGACCAGGGCGCGATCCGCGGCTCGCGGCGCAGCAACCCGGCCACCTACACCGGGCTGCTGGAGCCGATCCGCAAGGCGTTCGCCAAGGCCAACGGCGTCAAGCCGGCGCTGTTCAGCTCCAACTCCGAGGGCGCCTGCCCGACCTGCAACGGCGCCGGGGTCATCTACACCGAGCTGGGGGTCATGGCCACCGTCGAGTCCCCGTGCGAGGAGTGCGAGGGCCGGCGGTTCCAGGCGGCGGTCCTGGAGTACACGTTCGGCGGCCGGAACATCGCCGAGGTGCTCGCGATGCCGGTGGCCGAGGCCGAGGAGTTCTTCGGCGACGGCGAGGCGAGGACGCCTGCCGCGCACGCGATCCTGGACCGGCTGGCCGACGTCGGGCTCGGCTACCTCACCCTGGGCCAGCCGCTGACCACGCTGTCCGGAGGTGAGCGGCAGCGGCTCAAGCTGGCCACCCAGATGGCGGAGAAGGGCGACGTCTACGTCCTCGACGAGCCGACCACCGGCCTACACCTGGCCGATGTCGAGAACCTGCTCGGGCTGCTGGACCGGCTGGTCGACTCCGGGAAGTCGGTCATCGTCATCGAGCACCACCAGGCCGTGATGGCGCACGCCGACTGGATCGTCGACCTCGGCCCCGGCGCCGGCCACGAGGGTGGCCGCGTCGTCTTCGAGGGCACCCCCGCCGACCTGGTCGCCGCGGGTTCGACGCTCACCGGCGAGCACCTGGCGGCGTACGTCGGGGCATGACCGTCAGCTGCTCGTGAGCACCACGAGCTGCTGGGTGGCCCGGGTCATCGCGACGTAGCGGTCGACCGCACCCTCGATGCCCGTCCCGAACCGGTCGGGATCGACGAGGACGACGAGGTCGAACTCGAGCCCCTTCGCCAGCTGCGGGGTCAGCGACCGGATCCGCGGCGTCGACCGGACGGTGGGGTCGCCGATGACGCAGGCGGTCCCGTCGTCGTGCGCGGCCAGCCAGGCGTCGAGGACGGCCGGCAGCTCCGACACCCGCCCGTGGACCACGGGGCGGCCGCTGCTGCGGACCGAGGTCGGCACGTTGGCGTCGGGCAGGGCGGCGCGGATGACCGGCTCGGCCTCGGCCATGACCTCCTCCGGCGTGCGGTAGTTGACGGTGAGCGAGGCGTGGCGGACCCGGCGCAGGCCCACCCGCTCGAGCCGCTCCTCCCACGACTCGGGGAAACCGTGCCGGGCCTGCGCCCGGTCCCCGACGACGGTCAGGCTCCCGGACGGCGAGCGCGCCAGGAGCATCTGCCACTCGGCGTCGGTCAGCTCCTGCGCCTCGTCGACCACGACGTGCGCGAACGGGCCGGCGAGCAGGTCGGGATCGGCGTCCGGGACGGCGTCCTCGTCCACCAGGGCGTCGCGCAGGTCGCCGTGGCGCAGGCTCGTCATCAGCAGCAGCTCGGAGTCGTCGGCCGCGATCAGCTCCTCGATGACGTCGGCCATCGTCGCGCGCTGGTCGGCCACGGCGGCCTCCTGGCGGCGCCGCCGGCGCGAGGTCTCCGGGTCGCCGAGCCGCCGGCGGGCGGCGTCGAGGAAGGGCAGGTCCGGCAGCGTCCACGCGGCGGGCTCCGCGCGCTGCAGCATCCGCACCTCGCCGGCGGTGAGCCAGGGCGCGCAGCGGCGCAGGTAGGCCGGCACCGACCACAGGTCGCCGACCAGGTCGGCCGCGCCGAGCAGCGGCCACGCCCGGTTGAACGTCGCGAGCAGCTCCCGGTCCCGCAGCAGCGCCCGGCGCAGCTGGTCGGCCGGGACGTCGTCGTCGTGCCGGTCCGCGACGATGGCGACGAGCTCGTCCCAGACCCGGTCACGGGCCTCGTTGTGCGGGGTGCCGGGTTCGGCCGCCTCGAACGCCTCCGCCCAGTCGTCGGCGCTGAGCCGGACCTCGACCCACGGCGTCTCGACCGTCGTCCCGGTGGCCGGCGGTTCCTCGTAGAACCGGACGGCCGCCTCGACCGCCGTGACCAGCCGCGCCGAGGCCTTGAGGCGGGCGACGTCCGGGTCCGTCTCCTCCACGGCCACGGCCCCCTCGGGGACCAGGTCGCGCAGCGTGCAGGTCTGGACCCCCTCCTCGCCGAGGCTGGGGAGCACGTCGGAGACGTAGGCCAGGTAGGGCTGGTGCGGGCCGACGAACAGCACCCCGCCCCGGTGGTGGCCCAGGCGGGGGTCGGCGTAGAGCAGGTAGGCGGTGCGGTGCAGCGCGACGACGGTCTTCCCCGTCCCCGGCCCGCCGTCGACGACGAGAGCACCGTCGGAGCCCGCCCGGATGATCGCGTCCTGGTCGGCCTGGATGGTGCCGAGCACGTCGCGCATGCGGGCCGATCGGCTGCCGCCCAGGCTGGCGAGGAAGGCGGACTGGTCGTCGAGCGCCGCGTGGCCCTCCAGCCCGTCGGCGGTGAACACCTCGTCCCAGTAGTCGGTGATCCGGCCGCGGACCCAGCGGTACCGGCGCCGGCTGACCAGCCCCATCGGGGCGGCGTGGGTGGCGGCGAAGAACGGCTCGGCGGCCGGCGAGCGCCAGTCGAGCAGCAGGCGTCGTCCGGTGCTGTCGGTGAGGCCGAGCCGCCCGACGTACACCGGCCGCGGGTCGTCGGCGGCGACGATGCGCCCCAGGCACAGGTCCAGGCCGAAGCGGCGCAGCGCGCGCAGGCGGGCGGTCAGCCGGTGCACCTCGAGGTCGCGGTCCAGCGCCTCCTGACCGGTGCCGCCGGGCGACCTCCGCTCCGCGTCGAGCCGGCCGGACAGCTCGGCGACGGTCTGCCGGAGGGTCTCGGCGATCGCCGCGAAGTGCCGGTCGTCGCCGCCGATCAGCGCCGGGTCGGCCTTCGCGGCGAGGCTGTCGGGTAGGTCGAACGCACTGGTGGTCAGCGGGTGCACGGGATGAGCTCCGATCCGAGGGGCGTGAGCATGAACGCGCAGGTCCAGGCCTCGGTCGACGAGTGTGGAGCCCCACCCGGGCCTTGCCGCAAGCCCCCGGGTGCGCTATACGTTCAGGTGGGAAGAGGAACGGCGCCGTCGGCCGCGCTTCCCGGAACTCCCGGCCGTCAGCCCGGGCCGGCCGGATGGCCGACGTCGTAGGCGCGGGAGACCTTCTTCGGGACGACCATGCGCCACGCGTCCACGACGAGCTCGCGCGCCTCCGTCGGCTCCAGTGCGGCGAGGTCGGCGTGGACCCAGGAGAAGCGCAGGTCCGACGCAGCCGGCAGGGAGAACTTGTGCGGCTCGCCCCGGACGAGCGCCGCCCGCTCCTCCTTGGGGAAGGCGAAGCCCATGACGCTCTCGTCCCGGGAGAACGCCACGTAGACGATCTGCCCGACGCGGAACTTCAGCCGGCCGCGCACGTACACCGGGTAGGGGCGCTCCAGCTCCGCGCCCAGCGCCCGGACGTCGTCGATCACCGCCATGCCCAGCACCGGCCCCTCGTCGCACGCGTCGCCTCCGCACATCCGACCGCGGCGGCACGTGGGAGTCATCGCCTCGTCGCACGCGCCCGCGCGTCGAGTGCTGGACGCCGCTGCGCCGGGCCGGGCATCGTCTCCTCCGCACATGTGCGGCCGCACGAACGGGTGGCCACCACGAGCGAGAGGAGCCGCCCGTGCTGACGCACGTGGCCGACGGTGTGCTGGTCCACCGGAGCGAGCTGCTCCGGAACAACACCGTCGTCGTGCAGGGCCGGTCCGGCGGGGTGCTGGTCGTGGACCCGGGGATCACCGACGGGGAGATGGCCTGCCTCGCCGACGACCTGTCCGCGTCCGGCCGGCACGTCGCGGCGGGCTTCGCGACGCACCCCGACTGGGACCACGTGCTCTGGCATCCCGAGCTCGGCGAGGCGCCCCGGTACGGCACCGCCCGCTGCGCCGCCTTCCTGCGCGATCTGCTGTCCGATCCGGACTGGCTGGCCCGCGTCGCCGAGGGGCTGCCGCCGGAGATCGCCGGGGAGATGACGCTGGACCTGTTCGGCCGCATCACGGGGCTGCCGGCCGGAACCGCGGAGCTCCCCTGGGACGGCCCGCGGGTCCGGATCATCGAGCATCCGGCGCACGCCCCGGGTCATGCGGCGCTGCTGATCGCCGAGCGCACGGTCCTCGTCGCCGGCGACATGCTCTCCGACGTCTTCATCCCGATGCTGGACGACCCCGATCCGCACGGCAGCGCCGACCCGGTCGAGGACTACCTCGCCGGGCTGAACCTGCTCCAGGCCGTCGCGGACGGCGTCGAGGTCGTCATCCCCGGGCACGGGTCCGTCGGCGGGCCCGGTCAGGTGCACGCACGGATCGAGCTGGACCGCGCGTACCTGCACGCCCTGCGCGACGGGCGCGCTCCGGATGATCCGCGGATCAGCACGTCGGCCGAGCCCGGGTGGGAGTGGGTGGGCGACATCCACGAGGGGCAGGCCCAGAGCCTCGCCCGGAGGGGCGAGCATCGCGGGACGCCCGGCCCGTGACCACCGTCGCGATCGACCGATGCGAGCGCCCGAGCCGCGATGGGTGCCGGCGTCCCCCGTAGCCCCCGCTGACGCGCAGTGTGCAGTGCGCACCACAACGCGACCACTTGTGGACGGCCGTCGGCCGAGGGACGTGGACTACGGCGAAGACGTCCGCAGACGCGCCCAGGCGGCGCCTCATCCACCCAGGTCGAGGATGCCTGCACCTGGCGGCGACGGCGACGAGGCGGAGCCTCATTGCTCGCCACGCGGCACGGCCCAGCCCCGTCCGCGTGGTCGCCCCGGACGCCGCTCAGGCCACGGAGTCGAAGGCCCCCTCCAAGTCCGTTACCCCCGCGTCCGGACGGTAGTGGCCACGGACAGGTCCGGCCGGGTCCGTCCCCAGTTCGTTGCCGCAGTGGCTGGACACCCACTCACTAGGCCCGAAGGTGGGCCGCCAGGTCTCGAGGTCGTAGGTGTCTCCGGTCGCGAACCAGGCCGCACCGAAGTGCTGGTGGCACTCGAGCTGGTCATAGATCGTGTCGGCGCGCCCCCCGTAGAGCCCGGCGACGCAGTCTTGGACGGCGTGCCACATGGCGATTGTGGCACCGTTCGCATCGACAGCGACGCGGCTGTGGCCCTTGGGCGTGACGCTGATCTTCTGATGGCCGTCGGCCCAGTCCTCGACTTGGATCTCGTGGACGAACTGGCTCTCACCGCAGTACGGCACCCATGCCGCGGCGCTCGGCGCATTGAGCAACACGACACCAGGGACGGTGACCAGGGCTGCACCAGCGGCTGTGGACCAGCGGGACCGCGACCGGCTGGCGGAAGCATCACCGGCGGCCACGCGTCCGGCGCTGGGGGTAGGCGACTGTTCGGTGCGACCGCGACTCATACGTCGGATCATCGACATCCTGGGACCGCCTTCCTGACGGGCTGGTGGGGTACGTCCCAGAGAACAGGCCGCGGTGCTCACGGGGCCAGCCCGGTGGCGGGCCAACCATGGGCCAACCAGCGGTCAAGATGCGTCGGCGAGGAGGGCCGTGAACGGACACCCCCGAGAGCTTCCCGACCTGCCGTCGACGTGGAGCGCCTTCGGACATGAGTTGGCGGGGTTGCGGGCGGCCAAGCGACTCACCCAACGGGAAGTTGCGGGAGCGTCTGACGGCCAGATCTCGAAGTCGTCGTTGCAACGATACGAGCAGGGCGAGCCGCTGCCTTGGGAGAAGGCGGCTGTCCTGGACTCCATCTATGCCTGCCGGGGATGGGTGACGGCAGGCGTAGCGCATCTCGCGGCGGCGAGCTGGAAATGGCGTCCCGGCACCGCCGGCACCTTCTTTGTGCACCGGTGGCCGGCGGAAGTCAGCGGCTGGGTATGGATCGCAGTCTTGCCAGAGCCAAGGGCAGCCGATCAGCCACACGCCTTGCTACTGAGGTGGGGCCCCTGGAGCCGCCAAGTCCGCGAGCCCCTGCCGGCCGCGGGACTCGCCCTGTGCACCGGCAAGGACGCCGACGGGGACGGACGCGCTGCGCCCTGTCACGTCACCAGTAATCGGAGGGTGTCGGTGCTCTTCGGCGTCCACAGGCCGCCTCCCGAACTGCGCGCCATCGACATTCGTGACGGCTGGACCTAACCTGGCCGGCACATCTTTCCTGGGCGACGCCCTGCACAGTCCCGGACGATGCCTTGCTGAGCACCACTGGCCGGCCACACCTCGCCACTGACCAGGATCTTCAGTGGGCCCCGAGGGGATCGAACCCTCAACCCGCGGATTAAAAGTCCGCTGCTCTGCCAATTGAGCTAGAGGCCCGGCGGTCCGGCGGAGGCCCGGATCCGTCGCGGGCAGCCTACGACGACGGTCGACCGGTGGTCCGGCCGATCGAGCGGACCACGAGCCCGCCCGCACGATCGGCCGTCGCTCCGCTGCAGCGGTGACGGCGTCGTCCCCACGTCCCCGCCGAGCGGACGGTCAGAGGACGTCGAACACCAGCAGCAGCACCAGGGTCAGCAGCGCGGAGACCAGCAGCGAGCCGAGGCAGCCCAGCCGGCTGGAGAAGAGGAAGAACACCACCCTCCCGTGCCCCGGGAGGCCACCGCCCAACCCGGCGTGGTGTGCGCTCCGTCACCGTCGTCGGGGGCATTGCACCCGTTCAGGGGATGCCGGACGCGGTCGACGACTACGTACCGTCATCACCGCTCCGGTCGGGGACCGTGCGACACGCCCGTCCCCCGACCGCAGATCTTCCGCCGGACCGGTGTCCGGCGGTCACGGCCCCGGCCCGGTCGACCCGTTCCCCCCGGGGCGGCCGGGTCGGTCTCTCGTCGCCGGCAGGCACTCAGGCGCACACCCGCTGCACCAGCGCGGCGAGCCCGTCGCGCTGCGCCGGATCCAGCGGCAGGTCCACCGGCACCGGGTCGTCGTCCCCCACCTGCACCGTCAGGGGGAAGCCGTAGGGCTTCTTCGTCTCCGACAGCACGTGCGGATCGCAGGTGGCCGGGGTGAAGGACACCGGCGCCCGGACGGCCCGCTCCCCGCGGTCCAGGACCACCGGCAGCCCCTCCGCCGTCACGTCGACCAGCACGCTGCGCCCCAGGGCGGTCGCCCTCACCCGGTCGTCGCCCTCGCGCCTGGTCAGCTCCAGAGAGCCGGTGAGCACGTCCCCGTCCTCGGCCAAGCCGGTGACGGCGACGTCCACGACCTCCAGCACCGCCCGGACGGCGCACTCCTCGTCGTGGACGACCTGGAGCACCTCGGCCGACAGCGGCGCGCGCACCGGCTCCGCCACGCCGCCGGGGCGGACCAGGGTCAACCGCGCCACCGCCGGGAGCGGGTCCGCGTCGCACACCGGGTCGCCGTAGGGCACGGGCAGGTCGATGACGCGTCCGGGGGCGAACTGCGCCGTGACGGCCGTGTCGGGCAACCCGGCGAACCCCGGCGAGTCCAGGGCCGCCGCGCCGATGGCGAACGCCTCGTCCCCGGTGTTGGTGAGGCGCACCTGCAGGCGCCTCCCGACGGCCTCGTCGGTGCGCAGCCGCACCACCTCGGCCTGCAACCCCGCAACCGGTTCCACCGACGGCGACGGCTCGACCGGGCCGGCCGTCGTCCCGCACGCGGCGGTTCCCGCCACGAGGAGTGCGACCACCGTCCGCCTCACGAGGCGGAAGCGTAGGGCGCGGACCGGCCTACCGGTTGCGTCCGGGCAGCCGGGCCATGACCCGGCCCGCCTCCATCCGCACCTCGAGCTTCTCCTGCGGGCTGGCCGCCGGGCCGCGGCGCGGTGAACCGCTGTCCAGGTCGAAGGCGGACGAGTGCCACGGGCACACCAGGCAGTCCCGGCCCCGCACCTCCTCGACCCGCCCCTCGTACAGCGGGCCGGCCAGGTGCGAGCAGGCGCCGATGAAGACGTCGACCGTCGTCCCCCGCCGGACGGCGGCGAGGGGGACGGCGACGCTGCCGCCCGGCCCGGTCCGCAGCGCCGGCCGCCCCTCGGGCAGGTCGTCGAGCGGGCCGAGGTCGATCCAGTCGGAGGTGAGGGCCCGGGCCGCGGTCGCGGAGTGCGAGACGCCGGAGGACTGCGCGTAGGACATGTGCCCACCGATCGCCGCCGACCCACTCGCGATCCCCAGTCCCGCGTAGGAGAGGACCCGCCCCAGGGTGCCGCGTCCCTTGCTGCGCGCCACGAGCGAGCCGACGTACAGGCCCAGCGCGGCGCTGTTCGCGACGGCGTGCAGCGCGCCCAGGCGGCGCACCCCGGCGTCCTGCTCGGACCAGTCCGCCGCACCGGTCAGCGACGCCGGCACGGCCGCGGCCACGCCGGTGCCGATCAGCACCGTCGCCGCGGGGCGCAGCGGCGGGATGGCGTCGAGCAGGCCGGCCGAGATCCAGCTGCCCACCGGCACCTGCACCACGACCGGGTGCAGGGAGTGACCCAGCCACGTCCCGTGCAGCAGATCCTTGACCGCCTGCGGGCGCAGCGCCGCGTTCACCGCCCGCCGCGCGGGCTCGATGACCTTGTCGAAGGTCTGGACGTCGGCAACCCGGTCGAGGATCCCCATCAGGCTCATGGGCGCTCCCCTACCCGCTCCACCCGCCCGCGACGCCCTCAAGAACCGGCGGTGATCGGCCGATCGTGAGGTAACCGACAGGGAATCAACAGGGTGAGCAGGCATGTTTCCGCGTGACAAGGGTCGGCGTGGAGAGGAACGTTGACCCGACGACCGCTGCGAGAGGAACCCCGTGACCTGCCCCGCCCTGCTGCGCCGCCGACAGGAGGCCGCCACCGGCTCCGAGGGCGACGTCGCGCAGGGCCCGCTGCAGCCGGTCGCCGAGGTCGCGCACGTGGCCTCCGAACGGCTCCGCCGGGACGACACGCTGGGCCAGTTCGTGCGTTTCGTGCTCGTCGGCGGCTCCTCGACGGCCCTCTACGCCCTGCTCTTCCTCGGCCTGGAGAGCCTCGGCTACCTGGCGGCGCACATCGTCGCCACCGTCGCCTCCTCGATCCTGGCCAACGAGCTGCACCGCCGCACCACCTTCCACGCCGACGAGCGGGTCGGCTGGCTCGCCGCGCAGGTCGAGGCCGGCGGGGTGTCCCTGTTCGGCCTCGTGACCACCAGCGTCGCGCTGGGCTGGCTCGACGCGAGCGTCGGCGCGGCCCACCCGGTCCTGCAGATCCTGCTCGTCGTCACGGTCACCGGGCTCATCGGACTCATCCGATTCGTCGCCCTCCGCTGGATCTTCCGTCCGACGGGGGCACCCGCTCAGTAACGTGAGCGCGATGATCGAGCCGACGGACCCGGGCCCTCCCCGATGGGAACGGTCCGCGCGCGTGGCCGGGCGCTGGACGCTGCGGGTGGCCGTCGCCCTCGTCGGCGCCCTCCTGGCCGTGCTGCTCTTCGGCCGGATCTCCGCGCCCATCGGCCCGTTCGACGCCTCGCTGGCCTTCCGGCCGGCCGGCGGCAACGCCACGGTCGCCGTCCCTCCGCTGGGGTCGATCACCGTCGACGTCTACGACGGGCCGCTGCGCCTCGACGTCGCCCTGCAGCGGGTCGACCAGGAGCGCGCCGAGGCCCTGGCCAACGACCCGGTCCGGCTGGCCGGGGTGGTCACCGAGGTCAGCGAGGACCTCCAGTCCGCCGTCGTCCGCCTGGTGTGGACGACCGCGGGGCTCGCCGTGCTCGGCGCCGCCGTCACGAGCCTGGTCGTCACCCGTCGCCGCAAGGAACCGCTGATCGCGGCCGGTGTCACCACCGTCCTGCTGCTGGGGACGGCCGGGCTGGGCGCGGCGACCTGGCGTCCCGAGGCGCTGTCCCAGCCCACCTACAGCGGGCTGCTGGCGAACGCGACCTCGCTCATCGGCAGCGCCGAGGACATCGTCACCCGCTTCGACGCCTACCGCGCCTCCCTCGAGGACATCGTCGGCAACGTCGGCACCCTCTACGCCACGCTGTCCTCGCTGCCGGCCCCCAGCGGTGGGGGGGACACCGTCGTGCTGCTGCACGTGTCCGACCTGCACCTGAACCCGTCGGGCTTCGACCTCGTGCGGCAGGTGGTCGACCAGTTCGGGGTGGACGGCGTGCTCGACACCGGCGACATCACCGACTGGGGCAGCGGGCCGGAGAACCGGCTGATCACCTCCGTCGGCACCCTCGGCGTGCCGTACGTCTTCATCCGCGGCAACCACGACTCGGCGGTGACCGCCGGGCTGGTGGCGGCGCAGCCGAACACGACCGTGCTCGACGCCTCGACGGTCACCGTGGCCGGGATCGAGATCGCCGGCATCCCCGATCCCCGCTTCACCCCGGACAAGAGCACCGGCGACGACGACGCCGGCGTCGACGTCCTGGAGGAGTCCGGCGAGGAGCTCGCCGACGTCGTCGAGGACCTCCCCGAGCCGCCGGCGATCGCCATGGTCCACGACCCGAGGCAGGCGCAGCCCCTCGACGGGCTGGTGGACGTGGTCCTCGCCGGCCACACCCACGACCGGAAGGTGTCCGAGCTCGACGACGGGACCCTGCTGATGGTCCAGGGCTCGACCGGCGGCGCCGGCCTGCGGGCGCTGCAGGGCGAGTACCCCGAGCCACTGACCTGCACGGTGCTCTACCTGGATGCGGAGACCGGGCGGCTGCAGGCCTACGACGAGATCACCCTGGGTGGCCTGGGCGAGACCGAGGTGATGATCCAGCGGCACACCCTGCCGACCGGCGAGCAGCAGGAGTCGACCGGCGGCACGGAGGACGGCGCCCTGGACGAGTACCTCCCGCCCGGTGACGCGAGCGCTCCGGCCTCCCCGGCGGAGTGACGACGGCGACCTACGCTCGGAGGATGTCCTCGACGCCGACGGCTTCCCGAACCGCCGCCACGCTGCTGGCCGGCGCGCTGCTGCTGCCGCTGTCCGCCTGCTCCGTGACCGCCAACGGCATCAGCTGCTCCACCAGCTCCTGCACGGTCACCCTCTCCGGTGACGGCGCGGAGGCCGACCTCTTCGGCACCACCCTCACCTTCGTCGGCGCCCAGGACGGGCGCGCCTCGCTGAGCGTCGGCGACACCCGGGTCTCGTGCGGGGAGGGGGAGTCGGTCGTCGCCGGCCCGCTCGAGCTCGAGTGCTCCAGCGTGACCGGGGACTCCGTCGAGCTGCGGGCCTCCCTGGGCTGATATGTAGTCCCTCGCTGTCAAGAGGGCAGGGCGAGGCGCCGCCGGGGCTGGGTGCTCTGGCGGCGCCTCGCTTTTGTGCTGGCTCGGATCGGCGGTGCGACGGGGTGAGCGTGTCGGTGCGACGCGCGGTCGATGCTGATATTCGCGGGTTGGTTCCGCAGGACGGCGTTCGGCGGGGGGCGCTTCGGCGTGTCTGAGGTCGAGCGTCACGCTCGTCGAACCGTACTGGTGGGTCGGCGTCGTGGCTCACAGCCCAATCGCCGGTTCGGCCCCTCGCGCTGCTGCCCGTCGGTGCCCGATACGAGCCAGGTCTGTGATGGGTCGGCTTGCTCCTGCTCCTG
>NZ_FOND01000036.1 GCF_900112815.1 Blastococcus tunisiensis | reverse complement strand
TTCTCGGAGAAGAGCAGCCGGTTGCGCTGGTCGGCGTCGCTCATGTCCGACGCCGTCGACGTCACGCCGAACCGCTGACACAGGATGTTCTGCCAGCGCGCCTGGTAGCCGCGCGCCATGCCGACGAACAGCCGGCCCTTGAGCATGTGGTCGACCATGGCGATCTCTTCGGCCAGCCGGATCGGGTCGTGCGCGGGGAGCACCAGACCGAGCTGGCCGTGCCGGAGCCGCTTGGTGTGCTGCCCGAGGTAGAGGTTGAGCATCAGGGGGGACGGCGAGATCTCCATGCCCTCGGAGTGCATGTGGTGCTCGACATGGGTGATGCCCCAGTAGCCGAGATCGTCGGCGGCCTTCACGAGCTCGATCAGGCTCGCGAGCATCCGCTGGTAGGCGTCGTTGTCACGCCCGATCGGGCGGCGGGCGGCCATCTCCTGCTCGTCGCCGAGTGTGGGGTAGACCTGCAGGATCACTTCGGTCATGCGCTTCTCCGATGGATTTAGGGGGTGCGCCGGGCTGCCGGATGCAGCCCGGGACGTGCAGTTGTGGGCCGGCGGGGTCAGTCCGTCGTCCGGATGAGGTCGATGCCGTATCCCGGCGTCGGTCGCTTCTGGCCGACCGGGTTGCGGAGGACACCGATGCCCTCGACCTCGAGCTCGACGACGTCGCCGGGTGCGATCCAGCGGTCCATCTCCAGGCCGCAGCCGCGGCCGATCGTGCCGCCGCCGAACACGTCGCCGGGCTGTAGCGGCTGGTCCACGGAGAGCGTCGAGATGACCTCGGCGAAGCTGAAGACCATCGCGCCGAGGTTGCCCTCCGACCACGTCTCGCCGTTAACGCGGGCGCTCATGCGGGCGGTGGAGATGTCGATCGAGTCCGCAGTGGTTAGCGTCGGGCCGAGGGTGGTGGCGAAGTCCTTGCCGAAGGCCGGTCCGAGCTTCACCTCCATCTCGCGGAACTGGATGTCACGGGCGCTCCAGTCGTTGAAGATCGTGTAGCCGACGATGCAGTCCAGTGCCTGCTCCGGCGTCACCTGGAAGGCGCGCTTGCCCAGGACCGCGGCGACCTCCAGCTCGAAGTCGAGCTTGTCGGTGTAGTGCGGCCACGGCGCCTCGTCGTCGGGGCCGATGACCGTGTCCGGGTTGCCCTTCCAGTGGATGGGGAGTCGATACCACTGCTCGGGGACCGTGCCGAAGCTGTTCTTGACGTGCTCCTCGACGAGCATGAAGTCACGCATCGAGTTGGGGCGGGGGAGCGGGGCGGCCAGCCGGACTTCGCTCGCCGGCACAGCGAAGTCACCAGTCCTCTTCGAGCGGTCCAGGCAGGCCCGCGCGAGGTCGAGACCCTCCTCGCCGAGGCGCAGGAGGGCGAGCATCGAGTCGGGGGCCGGGTCGCCGTTGTCTCCCGCCGCTTCGACGAGGTCGACGATGCGCTCGCCGTCGACGACCCCTGGACGGGGAGCGGCGCCTCCGCCCACGTCGGCTCCCTGCCTGCGGCGATAGCTGACCAGCTGCACGGCGCTGCCTCTCATTCGGTGGTCAGCGTTGACCACGGACCGAACCTACGAGTGACAGATGTGACCTGGGAAACACTGTTTCCTGGTCGATTAACCAGCTAGATTGGCCAATCGGCGCAAGAGGTGGGGTGGCGGTGAAGACGAGCAATCTGGAGCTGCGGCACCTGCGGGCGTTCGTCGCGGTTGCCGAGGAGCTGAACTTCTCCCGCGCCGCGCTGAAGCTGCACATGGTGCAGCAGTCGCTCAGCGCGCAGGTGCAGCAGCTGGAGCACGAGCTCGGCGTCCAGCTCTTCCGTCGCACCACCCGCCGCATCGAGCTAAGCGAGGCCGGGGTGGCGCTGCTGGAGCACGCTCGGTCGATCTTGCAATCGGTGATCACGGCGGTCGAGGAGACCCGGCGGACCGCCGCCGGCGAGAGCGGACGTCTGGTTGTCTCCTACACGCCAACCCTGGTCAACGAGACGCTTCCGCGGCTGGTCGGCGCGGTGCACGAGCGCTGGCCCAGGCTTTTGCTGCAGATGGTCGAGATGTGGCAGACAGAGAGCATCGAGTCAGTCCGGGCCGGCCGGGTGGACGTCGGGATGGCACGGCCCGCCCACGTGGCCGACGACCTCGAGTCGGTCAGACTGCGCGACGAGCCAATCGGCGTGGTGCTGGGGCAGGGCCATCCCCTGTCGGGCAGGTCCGTGTTGACGATGGACGACCTGGCCAGCAGTACGCTGGCCATCTGGCCCCGGCAGTTTTCTCCGGATTTCTTCGACCACGTGGTCGACTCGTTCCGGGGCCACGGCTTCCGCGGCCCGATCCAGGAGTTCGAGTACCTGACGTCGGCCCTGTTCCACCGGGATCCTGTCGCGCGAGCTCAGATCGCGGCCGGCCTGGCCTTCTCCGTCGCTTTCGAGACGCAGTTCGAACCCGTGCCCGACGGGTTCGTGTGGCGGGCGGTCGAACCATCGACCCTTATCCCCGTCCAGCTGTACTGGCGGCGGGGGGCGGGGGCGGCGGTTCACCGCTTCGTCGACGTAGCCCTTGAGGTCTCAGCTTCCGAGGGCTGGCTGAGCGCCGGCCGGCCGGCGGCGTCGATCCGGCCGGGCTCGGCGGCAGCTGGCGTTCCGGATGAGGCGGGCCGAGGACTGGGCTCGCATTGAGCTAGACCGGTGCCACGGAGGTCGGGATGCGGGACATCGACCCGTCGGTGCAGCACGTGTCCGCGCACGGTGCTGCCGGCGACGGGACTCTGGTCGAGCAAACCCGGCGGGCAGCGAAAAGGCTCTGGGTTCAGGGACACCGGCTGGGCATGGCTGGCCGACGCATCCCCGAACGGCGCCATCCCTGCGACGTCAGTGCTGCATCTTCGCCCGAGGCCCTGCCAGGCACAGCGTACCTCCGCGGAGCTTGTGTGGCTCACGACGAGGCGCGCGCAACTTCGGAGCGCGGAAGGGACGCCTCAGAGCGACGACCATCACCAACGCTTGCCGTTGTTGTTCAAGAACTCGGCCAGGAGCGATAGAGCAGCAATAAGAAGTCAGAGCCTATCGTCGACATCCAAGCATCTACTGAAGAACGGCACGCATGCTACCTTCGGAAGGTAGGCCGGGCCCCGCTTCGCGGGGCCCATTGGCGTTTCTAGGGGTGACTTGTTGGTCATTGTTGGGTGGCGTTGAGAATGCATGGTGGGATGAAGATCTACGCCGGCGCGCCGGCGGCTGCCCGGCAGTACGTGGAGGCCGACCGGGGCCGGGCGGATGACTACTACCTCACCGAGGGCGCCGGCGTCGCCCGCCGGTTCAGCACCACCGAGGGGCGGGTGACCGAGCTGGCGCCGCTGACCGGCGACACCTACGAGACTTGGGTGGCCGGCTGTGACCCGGGCACCGGCGAGCCCCGGGGGCAGCTGCGCGGCGACGAGCATGCGGTGCGGTTCGTCGAGGTGGTGGTCAACGGTCCGAAGACGTGGTCGCTGGCGGCCGCGCTGCATCCGGACATCGCGACCGCGTATGACGCCGCCCAAGGTCGGGCGGCCGAGCAGATCATCGGCTGGCTCGGGCAGCACGCCACCACCCGGGTCGGTCCGCGGGGCGGGCAGGTGCAGGTGCCGGTCGAGGTGGCCGAGGCGGTGACGGTGGCGCACTACACGTCGCGGGCCGGGGATCCGCACCGCCATCTGCACCTGCAGATCAACGCCCGGGTGTTCGCGGCCGGGAAATGGCGCGGCCTGCACACCGTCGGCGTCCGCGATTTCCTCGCCGCGATCAACGGTATCGGGCACGCCGCGGTCGCCTGCAACCCGCAATTCCGGGCCGCGCTCGCCGCCCACGGGTATGTATTGGATGCCGGTGGCGAGATACGGCAGCTCGCGGACTTCGTGGGCGCCTTCAGCGCGCGGACCGCGCAAATCGCCCGAAACGTCGACACCTACGAACGAGAATGGACCGCGGCGCATCCCGGCGAATCCCCCGGCCCGGCGTTGCGCCGCTCCTGGGACGTGCGAGCGTGGGCAGAGGGCCGCCCGGACAAGGGGCTGCCACAGCCGGGGGAGGACCTCACGTCGCGGTGGCTGACCGAGCTGGTCGCCCTGGGCTACCGCGACCGGAACGTTCCCACCGGCCTGACCCCCACCCCGGTCGGCAGCCTGGACCGGGAGCAGGTGGTGCAGCGGGTGCTGGCCCGGCTGGCCGCCGCCCGCTCGGCGTGGAACGCCGCCGACGTGCGCGGGGAGGTCGAACAGCTGCTCGCCGCCGCCGGCATCGTCACCGACCCGGCGGTGCGCATCGAGCTCGCCGAAGACCTCACCGCCCGCACCCTGGGCCGGTGCGTGCCGCTGCTGGACCGCGACGGGGTTCCCGAGCACATCCGGGCCTGGACCTCAGGACCGGTGCTCGACGTCGAGGCCGACCTCACCGCCCGCCTTGCCTCCCGCGCCACCGGACGCCCAGCCGGCGCCCCGGACACCGACCCGACACCGCCGGTCGAGGCCGCAGCCGGTGCCACGCGGTTGGATCCCGGGCAGGCCGCGGCGGTCGCCGCGCTCGCCGGCCAGTGGGCCCTGGTGGTGGTCGAGGGCGCGGCCGGCGCCGGCAAGACCACCACCCTGGCCGCCACCAGGACCCTGCTCGCCGAGCAGGGCCGCCGGCTGGTGGTGGTGACCCCGACGCTGAAGGCGGCCAAAGTGGCCGCCGCGGAGGTCGGCGCGGTCGCCGGGTCGGCGGCCCGGCTGGCCTTCGAGCACGGCTGGCGCTGGAACGGCGACGGCGAGTGGACTCGCCTCGCCGTCGGCCACACCGACCCGGTCACCGGCCGTACGTATGCCGGACCGGTCGACGGTGCGCGGCTGCGGGCCGGCGACCTGCTCGTCGTGGACGAGGCGGGCATGCTGGATCAGGACACCGCCCGGGCCCTGCTGACGGTCGCCGACGAGTGCCAGGTGCACGTCGCCCTGCTCGGTGACCGGCATCAGCTCGCGGCGGTCGGGCGCGGTGGCGTCCTGGACCTCGCCGCGCGTCAGGTCGACCCGGCCGAGCACCTGACACTGGTCGGGGTGCACCGCTTCACCCGCACCGACGCCACCGGCCGTACGACACCGGACACCGCATACGCCGACCTGACCCTGGCGATGCGCGCCGGCGATAACCCGGGGATGGTGTTCGACGCGCTGCTGGCCCGCGGGCAGATCCGGCTGCACCCCGACGGGCAGGCGCTGCGGGGGGCGCTCGCCGCCGGCGCGGCCGGCGGCTACGCCGCGGGCGAGCGGGTGGCCGTGGTGGTCGCCACCCGTGAGCAGGCCGCCGCCTTCAACCCCGCCATCCGGGACCGACTCGTCACCGACGGCCGGGTCGAGGACAGACGCGTGGTCGTCACCGGGGCGGGGGAGCGGATCGGCGTCGGCGACCGGATCGCCACCCGCCGCAACGACCGCGACCTCGGCGTCGCCAACCGCGACACTTGGACCGTCACCGCCGTGGGTCGAAACGGCGCGCTGCTCGTCACCCCCGACGGCACACCGCATGTCACCCCCGCCGTCACCCCAGCCGGACACGGGGCGCGGGTGCTGCCCGCCGACTACGTCACCGCGCACGTGGAACCGGCCTACGCAACCACCGCGCACGGCACCCAAGGCGACACCGTGACCGCCGCGCACCTGGTGGTCGGCGAGGACACCGGCGCGGCCGCGGCCTACGTCGGGATGACCCGCGGCCGTACCGCCAACACCGCCCACCTCGTGGCGACCGACCCCGCGCAGGCGCGGGAGCAGTGGCTGGCGGTCTTCGCCCGCGACCGCGCCGATCTCGGCCCGGCGCACGCCGCCCGGCTGGCCGCCGCCGAGGCCGCCCGCTACGCCCAGCCGCGCCCGCTGGAGCAGGCGCTCGCCCATCTGCACTCTGCGTGGACGGCCGAGCAACGCTGCCTGGATCGGCTCGCCCACGACCTGCCGCGCCGGGACGCGCTGAGCGAGATCGTCGCGCTCGAGTCCGCCCACGCCGACCGGGCCGCCGCGCTGACAGATGCCTATCGGCAAACGGGAATCGACGCCCGCCACGCCACGGCGCGGGCCGACGCCAGCGGCGCGGCCGTCACCGCCGAGACCGACCGGATCCGCGACACCCTGCTCGCCAGCTGGGACACGGGGCGTGACGCCGCCCGCGACGCCGCGCAGGTCGTGCTCGACGGCCCCGGCCGGCTCCGGCTTCGGCGGGCGGCGGTGAACCGGGCCGGCGAGCAGCTCACCGACTGGGCGGACGCCTGGCGGCCCTACCTGCCGGCGATGCCCACCGACCCGCAGCAGATCGCGCGCCTGGCCGACCGGTCCGACGACCGACCGCGGCTGTGGACCGCCTTCGACTCCTACGCCCGCCACCACGCCGAACACGCTCACCCGGAGCACGCTCAGTTGCGCGCGACCGCAGCCAGCGCGCAGGAGGCCCACCGGCACGCCGGGGCCGCGGTGGCCGACGCCCGCCGTCAGCACGAGGACCGGCTCGCCCGCTTCGGACCTCTCGCCTGGACCCTCGACCCGGCGGAGCGGCTGGCCGACACCGACCGGGCCATCGCCGCCGCCCACGCAGAACTGGCCGCCGTCCGAGGCCGCATCGCGCGACTGTCGGCCGAGCCGGCTCTCCTCGCCCAGCCAGCCGACCAGCTAGCCAGAGAGCGTGACCACTGGCGGGCCCGCCACGATCCCGAGTTCGCCACCCGGCCACCCGCCTCCCCGTCGGCGCCATCGCAGCTGGTCGTCCGTCCGCCGCGCCCCGAGGACGTCCGACGGCTCGCACCACATCCTGACGTAGGCCTGGGGATGCCTCGGTGAATCCCCAGGAAGACGGAGCAGGAAGACAAGTCCCATTCGCGGTGTCAGCGTTCGGGTCAGCAGACGAGCCGAGACTGCGCTGGCCATGGCCAGATTCACGACCAGGGAGGCGATGAGCGGTGGCGTCGATCGCGAGGCGGCCTGACGGCACATACCGGCCGCGGTACCGGGATGAGAACGGCAAGGAGCACGCCCGCCATTTCAAGCGAAAGGTCGACGCCCAGCGGTGGCTCGACGAGCAGACCGCGGCGTTGGTGCGCGGTGACTGGGTTGACCCGAAGAGGGGCCGAAGCACCTTCCGTGCCTACGTCGAGACTTGGCTGCCGGCGCAGCCGCTACGGGACTCGTCCCGCCGGGCCTACGACTCCTATCTGCGGAATCACCTGCTGCCCGCGTTCGGGGACAAGCGGCTGTCGGCAGTCACGCGAACTCAGGTGCTCGCGTTCCGTCGCGGGATCGAGGCGAAGCTGTCGCCGACGACCAGTCGTCAGATGATGTCGCTGCTGGCTGGCATCTTTGCCGACGCCGTTGAGGACGGGTTCCTCGCCAAGTCACCGTGTCGGGACACCGTTCCTCCTCGGCCGCACCGGGAGAAGGTCGTCCCCTTGACGGTCGAGCAGGTTGCGGCCTTGGTCGACGCCGCGCCCGACAGGTACCGCGCCCTCGTCGTCCTGGGCGCCGGCTGTGGCCTGCGGCTGGGCGAGGCGCTGGGCCTCAAGGTGAGCAGGGTTCGGTTCCTGGAGCGGGAGCTGGACGTCGTCGAGCAGTTGACGCTGGTGCCGGGGGCGCCGCCGAAGCTCGCACCGCCGAAGACCCGCGGAAGTATCCGCACGGTGCCGCTGGCCGACGTGGTCGCCTCGGCGCTGGCCGAGCATCTGGCGGGGTTCCCGGCCGGACCGGACGACCTCGTCTTCCGGTCGCGCACCGGAGGCCCGATCTGGGCCAACACCTTCAACAACTCGGTGTGGCAGCCGCTCCGCAAGCGCGCCGGCCTCCCGACCGCGCGGTTCCACGACCTGCGGCACTTCACCGCCTCGGCGCTGATCCGCTACGGGGAGTCGGTGAAGACCGTGGCACACGTCCTGGGGCACGCGGACGAGACGGAAACCCTGCGGACCTACTCGCACCTGTGGCCCGACGCGGACACCCGAACCCGTGCGGCTGTCGATGCGGCATTCGCGCCATCTGCGGACTCCGTGCGGACTGATGGGGTCGCATACCTGCGTTGACCTGCGAAAAGAGGCCGGGAGCGCGTCATCCCCGACATCACCCGCCGGCACATGGCGGTCAACATCCGGAAGTTCGTGCTGCAGGCGCACAGCCTCGACGAGCTGGTGGCCCTCGGCACGCTCACCGCCCAGTCCGCCCGCTTCCTCGAGGCGGCGGTCGCCGCGGGGCTCAATGTCCTCGTCTCCGGCGGCACCCAGGCCGGGAAGACGACGCTGCTCAACTGCCTCTGCGCCGCGATCCCTGCCCGGGAGCGGGTGATCACCTGCGAAGAGGTCTTCGAACTGCGGGTGCCGTTGCCCGACGTCGTCTCCATGCAGACCCGGCAGGCGAACCTCGAGGGCGCCGGGGAGATCCCGCTGCGCCGCCTGGTGAAGGAGGCGCTGCGGATGCGGCCCTCCCGGATCGTGGTGGGCGAGGTCCGCCAGGAGGAGTGCCTGGACCTGCTCATCGCACTGAACTCGGGCCTGCCGAAGTTGCCTAAAGCCCGCAGGATGGACGGTCGCCGGCCCGCAAGGGTCAGGCGGGTGTCTCGGCCGCTTTCATCTCGGCGACGATGTCCTTGATGAAGCGTATGAGCGGAATCGTCGAGCGCTCCTCTTTGACCTTGGCCCGAGTGAATCCGTATGCCTCGTACATGGTCGCCAGCCGTTCGTCGGCCGCGTCGATCACAAGGAAGCGAGCTGCAGACAGGTCCGAAGCCTGAACGGCTCGCTCGAACGCGGCCAGCATGATGTGCGGCAGGATGCCACGGGCCGACTCATCTCGGGCCAGCCGTCCGAGCAGGATGCCGGGCATCTGACTGGCCCCGCCGACACCCTTGGCGAACCGATTGGGGATGTCGGACTTGTACACCGTGTTGTTGCTGAGGGTGAAGTACGCGACTACATGCCGCGGTTCATCGGGGGGAGCCAGCACGAACACCCGGCTGATCCGAGCCTCATGGGCGTCGCGCGCCTTGGCTTTCAGCCATTCGTCGTAGTCGACGTGGCCGCAAGAGAAGTGAACGAGCTGGTGGCCTTCGTTCAGGGGAGTACACAAAAAGGAGGGCCCAGCCATGGGCTGGACCCTACCTTTGAGGAGTGACGGCCTCGTCACTCACTGATGCTTGATCGTGCCCCGCATCGACCGGAAGAAGCTGACCATCTTCGGGTTCGGGGTGCGAGCCGGACGGTCTGCCTCGGTCTGGAGGTAGTCGAAGTACTCCTCCGTGACGTGGAGATCCCGCTCTTCAGTGAGACTGGAGTCCTTGGGGGCGGTTGCATGCACCATCGCCACTGGGAACCTCCTTGGTTCTCTCGGAGCCATCAGAGTATGCCATCGGCACTCAACATGACTACCTTGAGTCCGATGTCACCTCAACGGGGGGAGCGACGACACGAGCCTACTGGTGATGTCAAGCGTCCTCGCGCGCGCGCCGTCCACTAGGCTCCAGCGACCTTGGACGAGCGAAGCGGTCTGGAGCCTAGTGGACGGGTGGGACATTTCCGCGTTTGTGCAGGTCAGGACGGCGTTTCGGAGTCTTACTCCCACCGTCGTCAGACTCGGAAACTAGCCACCGCCCGCCCCACGATGGGAGCGGGCGGTGGGCTGATCCTGACCGGCGCGCGATCCTTCACGCAGTCGCCGTGGCGTGCGCGGCGGCGCACTTCGTGCAGAACGCCTCCGGCTTCGGCAGGCCTTGCGCGGCCTCCTTCCGCGTGCGGACGGGAAGAACGGCCTTGTGCGTGAGGCAGACGATCGCCCACGGGCCGGCCTCGGCCTTCGCGCCCTGGACGTTGCCCTCCGGCAGGTAGACCGAGGCGACAGTCGCGCCGGACGAACGTGCGCGGCGGATGCGACGTGCGCCAGGGACGTCGCCGACCACGGCCGCGATGGCGTCGGACACGTAGGTCGCGGCGTCGGCCGATACGCGGCCCTTGCGCTCCTTCTTCGCGGGCAGCGCGGCGAGGCAGTCGACGCACACGCCGTCGATCGCACGGACGGCCTTGGCGTTGATGTCGTCGGCAACGGCGGTCTTGCCGATCCGCTTCGTTCCGCACAGGGCTGCATCGTCAGCGACGACGTGCGCGAGCGTCCGAGCGGCGTTCGTGCGGACGGCGTACGTGGTGGGCATGGCGGGTCCTTCCGGGTCGGTGGGGCGGACGAGCCAGACCATCCGGAAGCGCTGCGAGCGTCTCAACCAGGCACCGCCAGTGACCCCAGCCACAACAACGAAAGGCCCCCAGCCGGACGCCACGAAGGCGAACGGCCGGGGGCCTTGTTCGTGCGCGGTCAGCTCTGGATGCCGGTCGCGGACAGCAGCCGCGCGCCGCAGCGGCCCGTTCCGGCCGTCCGCGTCATCCGCCGGTACAGGCGCGTTGGATAGTGGGGGAGGGCGCCATGCTGGCATCGTCACTGCCGTGAGGAACGCCGCCGCCATGCTTGCCGAGGTACTTGACTCATGGACGATCCCCCAGGGCCAGTCCCCGGTAGCACACCGGAAGGCGGTCGCAGGAGGGCGGATTCAACTGGTCGACGCAACACCGGTCATTTGATCTTGGGAGAGTAGCCGGGCGAGGGTCTCGGCCGGGGTCTTGAAGCCGAGGGTCTTGCGGGGTCGGCCGTTGAGTCGGTCGGCGATGTCGGCGAGGTGGTCGATGTCGTGGACGGAGAGGTCGGTGCCCTTGGGGAAGTACTGGCGGAGCAGGCCGTTGGTGTTCTCATTCGTGCCGCGCTGCCAGGGGGAGTGCGGGTCGCAGAAGTAGATCGGCAGGTCGGCGGCGACCGTGATCTCGGTGTGCTGTGCCAGCTCGATGCCCTGGTCCCAGGTCAGCGAGCGGCGCAGCGCGGCCGGCA
>NZ_FOND01000041.1 GCF_900112815.1 Blastococcus tunisiensis | reverse complement strand
AGTGGCGTCCACCAGAGTGGTGTTTGACCGGCCCGGTGAGGGGCGTTGACGTAGACGTGTAGGCGGCCACCGCGTGATCTTCTTGGAGACCTTCCACAGTCCTTCAGGAGAGCCACGCGATGACCGCTCCGAGCAGTATCGACCCTGCCCACTTCCTGCACGAGCAGCTGGCCCAGGCCTCACCGGACCTGCTGCGCCAGATGCTCACGACCTTCATCGACACGCTGATGAGTGCCGAGGCTGACGCGGTCTGCGGCGCCGATTACGGGGCCCGCAGCAGCGAGCGGATCAACGTCCGCAACGGCTACCGGCCCCGGGAGTTCGACACCCGCGCGGGCACCCTGGAGGTGGCGATCCCGAAGCTGCGGTCGGGCTCCTACTTTCCGGACTGGTTGCTGGAGCGCCGTCGGCGGGCGGAGCGGGCGCTGACCACCGTGGTCGCCACCTGCTACCTGCTCGGGGTGAGCACCCGGCGGATGGAGAAGCTGGTCGAGAGCCTGGGCATCACCCGGCTATCGAAGTCCCAGGTCAGCGAGATGGCCAAGGACCTCGACGGCCAGGTCGCGGACTTCCGGCACCGCCCGCTGGACGCCGGTCCCTACACGTTCGTGGCCGCCGACGCCCTGGTGCTCAAGGTCCGCGAGGGCGGTCGGGTGGTCAACGTGCACGCCCTGGTCGCCACCGGCGTCAACGCAGACGGGCACCGGGAGATCCTCGGCCTACAGGTAACCTCCGCCGAGGACGGCGCCGGCTGGCTGGCCTTCTTCCGCGATCTCACCGCCCGTGGCCTGACCGGGGTCGCGCTGGTGACCTCCGATGCGCACCGCGGCCTGGTCGACGCGATCGGCGCCACCCTGCCCGGGGTGGCCTGGCAGCGCTGCCGCACCCACTACGCGGCCAACCTGATGGCCGCCTGCCCGAAGAGCAGCTGGCCGTGGGTGCGCGCGCTGCTGCACTCGGTCTACGACCAGCCCGACGCCACCTCGGTGCACGCCCAGTTCGACCGCGTCCTCGACGCGCTGGCCGACAAACTCCCCAAGGTCGCCGAGCACCTCGAGACCGCCCGCGCCGACGTGCTCGCGTTCACCGCCTTCCCCAAGGAGGTCTGGCGCCAGATCTGGTCGAACAATCCGAGCGAGCGGCTCAACCGGGAGATCCGCCGGCGCACCGACGTGGTCGGCATCTTCCCCGACCGCGACTCCCTGATCCGCCTGGTCGGCGCCGTACTGGCCGAGCAGCACGACGAGTGGGCCGAAGGCCGCCGCTACCTCGGCCTTGACGTCCTCGCCCGCTGCCGCATCCGACCCGTTGCCGACACCGACTCCACCACCGCTGAGGAGGTGACTATTCCGGCGCTCAGCGCCTAACGAATCACGAAGATCACGCGCCAGCCGTCACACACCACGCCAGCGGACTTGACC
>NZ_FOND01000016.1 GCF_900112815.1 Blastococcus tunisiensis | reverse complement strand
ACGTGCTCGCGTTCACCGCCTTCCCCAAGGAGGTCTGGCGCCAGATCTGGTCGAACAATCCGAGCGAGCGGCTCAACCGGGAGATCCGCCGGCGCACCGACGTGGTCGGCATCTTCCCCGACCGCGACTCCCTGATCCGCCTGGTCGGCGCCGTACTGGCCGAGCAGCACGACGAGTGGGCCGAAGGCCGCCGCTACCTCGGCCTTGACGTCCTCGCCCGCTGCCGCATCCGACCCGTTGCCGACACCGACTCCACCACCGCTGAGGAGGTGACTATTCCGGCGCTCAGCGCCTAACGAATCACGAAGATCACGCGCCAGCCGTCACACACCACGCCAGCGGACTTGACCCCGCGCAGACCCGGGAGGGTCCGACCGAGCTGGGCCAAGGCGTCAGGGATGAAAGTCATGAACACGCGCGCCCTGAATGGGGAAGAGGCGACTGAGCGACGCGTCCCGTCAGAGTCAACCGCAGTAGGGGCAGCCCTCTAACCTGGAGCGCGAAATCATTGACGCACGGTCAGACGGCCTGGGCGTGGGGACGGACTGCTCAGGAAGGAACTCCCTGTCGGCAACGCCTGAAAACTGACCCCCTGACAACGGTCGAAAACTGACCCCCTCCCGAGACCCTGGCTCCAGTCGAGCCGGGGAGGGATGAGGTGTTGTCCGTGGAGGACTGGGCGGAGATCCGCCGGCTGCATCGGGCCGAGGGGATCCCGATCAAGCAGATCGCGCGGGTGCTGGGCGTCTCGCGGAACACGGTGCGGGCCGCGCTGCGGGCCGATGGGCCACCGAAGTACGCGCGCACCCTTCGTGGGTCGATCGTGGACGATGTCGAGCCGAGGGTTCGCGAGCTGCTCGCGGCGTTCCCGATGATGCCGGCGACGGTGATCGCCGAGCGGATCGGCTGGTCCCGTTCGATCACGGTGCTGCGCGATCGGGTCGCCGAGCTGCGGCCGGTGTATTTGCCGCCGGATCCAGCTTCCCGAACGCAGTACGTGGCCGGGGAGATCGCTCAGTTCGACTTCTGGTTTCCGCCGATCGAGCTGCCGGTCGGCCACGGCCAGACCCGCACCGCCAAGCAGCTGCCGGTGTTGACCATGGTCTGCGGCTACTCCCGCTGGGCCGCCGCCGTCCTGGTTCCCTCCCGGACCGCGGAGGACCTGATGGCCGGCTGGTGGCAGCTGATCACCTCGCTCGGGGCGGTGCCGCGGGTGCTGGTCTGGGACGGCGAGGGCGCGGTCGGCCGCTGGCGCGGCGGCCGCAGCGAGCTCTCCGCCGAGTGTCAGGCCTTCCGCGGCACCCTGGCCACGAAGGTGTTGATCTGCCGGCCGGCCGATCCGGAGGCCAAGGGCCTGGTCGAGCGGCTCCACGACTATCTGGAGCGGTCGTTCCTGCCCGGCCGCAGCTTCACCGGGCCGGAGGACTTCAACGCCCAGCTGACCGCGTGGCTGCAGCTGGCCAACACCCGCACCCGCCGCGCGCTCGGCTGCGCACCCACCGACCGGATCGGCGCCGATACGGCCGCGATGCTGCCGCTGCCACCGGTCGCTCCGGCCCCCGGCTGGCGGGCCTCGGCCCGGCTGGCCCGCGACCACTACGTGCGGCTGGATGGCAATGACTACTCCGTGCACCCGGCGGTGATCGGCCGCCGCATCAAGGTCATCGCCGATCTCGAGCGGGTGCGGGTGCTCTGCGACGGGCAGACGGTCGCCGACCATCAGCGGGTCTGGGCCCGCCACCAGACCATCTCCGCCGACGAGCACGTCGCCGCCGCCCGGGCGCTGCGCGCCCAGCGGATCGGCATGCTGCGCCCCGCCGCCACACCCGCCGGTGAGGTGGAGATCCGGACGCTGAGCACCTACGACGCGGCATTCGGCATCACCGAGGGTGGCGTGGCATGAGCGGCACAACCACCGCCCGGGACCTGGCGGCAGAGGTGGCGTTCTTGACCCGCGCGTTGAAGGCGCCCACCCTGCGCGAGGCGGTGCCCCGGCTGGCCGAGCGGGCCCGGGAGCAGTCCTGGACCCACGAGGAGTTCCTGATCGCCTGCCTGCAGCGGGAGGTCTCCGCACGGGAATCCCACGGCGGGGAGGGCCGCATCCGCGCCGCCCGGTTCCCGGCCCGCAAGAGCCTGGAGGAGTTCGACTTCGACCACGCCCGCGGCCTCAAACGCGAGCTGATCGCGCACCTGGGCACGCTGGACTTCGTCACCGCGAAGGAGAACGTGCTGCTGCTCGGCCCGCCCGGCACCGGCAAGACCCACCTGGCCACCGGCCTGGCGATCCGCGCCTGCCAGGCCGGCCACCGGGTGCATTTCGCCACCGCCACCGAGTGGGTCACCCGGCTGGCCGACGCCCACCACGCCGGCCGGCTGCACGACGAACTCCGACGGCTGGGCCGCTATCCGCTGCTCGTGGTCGACGAGGTCGGCTACGTCCCGTTCGAACCCGAGGCCGCCAACCTGTTCTTCCAGCTGGTCAGCAGCCGCTACGAGCGGGCCTCGCTCATCGTCACCAGCAACAAGCCCTTCGGCCGCTGGGGCGAAGTCTTCGGCGACGAGGTCGTCGCCGCCGCCATGATCGACCGGCTGGTGCACCACGCCGAAGTCATCTCACTCAAGGGCGACAGCTACCGACTCAAAGACCGCGACCTCGGCCGGCCCCACCCGGCCACCACCGACGAAGCATGACCACGAGGGGGTCAACTTTCAGCCGTTGCTAGGGGGTCAGTTTTCGGCCGTCGTTGACACTCCCCGCCACGGGCTCTAACTGCTCAAGCTCAGCATCCTGGCCGAATGCTCAGCATCTTGACCACGACGAGTTCTACGTACACTTGGGGCTCTCTACAACCAGCCAGGGAAGAAGGTGCACTCGTTGGCCCTCACCACCACCGACCTGGAGACTCGGGTCCGAAACTACATGGACGCCTGCACTTCGGGTGATGCCGCCGCCGTCGCCGCCCACATGAGTCGCGACGCCGTGCACTACTTCCCCCCGGACATGTACGACGGACCCTGGCGCGGGAACGAGTACATCGCCGAGCGCTGGGCCGGGCTGGTCCGCACCGGACGATCGGCGTGGACCGTCGACTCGATCGCCGTGGACGAGGACCGCCGGGTCGCCGTCTCCGAGTGGACGCACTTCAAACAGGCTGCCGGCGTGATCCTCCGCGGTACCGAGTGGTACGAGTTCGACGACCATGTGCTGATCACCGAGATCCGCGCCTACTACGCATCCCCGCAGGACAAGTCCTTGGAGCGACTCGAGCTGGGCGGCTTTGACTACGACGGCCGGGACTATCCCGAGGGGCCGACCTGAGCGATGGTCCTGCACACCGATCCAGCACCCACCGCCTCGGAGGAGGACCCTTGGACCACGACCGCCTGGAGGTCCGTCGATCGCCGTCACCGGCTCTGACGCGGCGGCCGGGATCTCGCTGCTCGCCGCGACCTCAAGGAGCCGTTTGGCCGGAGCGAATTGAGGCGCCTGGGCGGGTGCCGAAGTCCACGGTGCTGAACCTGCGCCTCGCCTTGGTCGAGGAGGGCTCCTCCGCCGGAGCAACTGGGGCTACCAACTGGGAACCGTCTCGCCGAACTCGGCAACGCCTACCTCAAGAGCGACAACGAGCTCGAGAAGTTCCAAGCGCTGTGCCGGGATCTGTACCTCGCGGGCCCACATCCGCGCAGCTCGGCGTGCTCGGCGACGGCATGACCGTCGTCTACCTCGCCGACATGACTGACGCGACCCCCTAACCTCGGCCTCGTCTCGAAGATCGGACGCTCGATCCCGGCGTACCGCACGACCAATGAAGAGCCCTGCTGTCCGGGTCTCCGCGTAGATCGCCCGGCTCGCCGGTATGGTTGATCGGATTACCAGCATGATCGACTGCATCGACATCGGGTTCCTGCTCGACCAGCGGCCGCGGCCCGCCCAGATCAGCGCTGCCCGGGTCGTCGGCGTCGACCTCGTCTACTCTCGCGGCATCGCACCCCGCAGCCGCAGTTCGCCGTCGACCCGGCGTGGAACGGCGGTGTATCCCTCGGTAAGCTCCGCGGGCAGCAGCTCCGCTGGCGCGTCCTGCCAGGTGACCGGACGCAGGAAGCGGCGGATCGCCGTCGTCCCCACCGATGTGTACTGCGTGTTCGTCGCCGGCCACGGGCCGCCGTGGTGCTGTGCCCAGGACACGGCGACGCCAGTCGGGAAGGCGTCGTACACCAACCGGCCGGCCCGGCCGCGCAGCTGCTGAGAGACCGCAAGCGGCAGCGCGGTCTCCCCGGCACCGCGGTGCACAGTCGCGGTCAGCGACGAGGGCATCCGCTCCAGCGCGGCGAACAGCTCATTCTCGTCGCCGTAGCGAACTACGATCGCGACCGGTCCGAAGCACTCCTCGGTCATCTCCGGGGAGAGTAGCTCGGTCGTCGTCTCGAGCAGCTGCGGCGCGGCCTGGAAGCCGTCGCCGGACGGCGAGCCGCCCTCCGCCAGCGCGCGCACGCCGGGCAGCTCCGCCAGCTGGCCGGAGATTCGGCTGTAGGCGGCAGCGATGCCCTCGTTCAGCAGGACCTGCGGCGCGGTCTGCCGCACCTGTTCGATCATGGTGGCGACGACGGCGTCGCCGCCCTCGCCCGAAGGAACGAGCGCGAGCCCGGGTTTGGTGCAGAACTGGCCGGCGCCAAGGGTGAAGGATCCGACCAGGCCCTGTCCGATCTCCGTCCCCCGCTCGTGTGCCGCCTGTGGGGTGACAACGACCGGGTTGAGGCTGCTCAGCTCACCGAAGAACGGGATCGGGTCGGGCCGCCGCTCAATGATTTCCAGCAGCGCCTTGCCACCGTTCACCGAGCCGGTGAAGCCGACGGCGCGGATCGCGGGGTGGGCGACCAGATCGGCGCCGGCCTGCAGGCCGTGCACCAGGCCGAGAGTCCCCTCCGGCGCGCCCGCCTCGCGGGCGGCCTGCTCCATGATCTGGAAGACCAGCTGCGCGGTGGCCGGGTGCGAGCCGTGCGCCTTGACAACGACGGGACAGCCGGCGGCAAGCGCGGAGGCGGTGTCACCACCGGGCACCGAGAAGGCCAGCGGGAAGTTGCTGGCGCCGAAGACGGCGACTGGGCCTATCGGCAGCAGCATCCGGCGCAAATCGGGCCGCGGGCCCATCGGGGTGTCGCCGGCGTGGTCGATCGCCGCCTCGAGGTAGCTGCCCTCCTCCAGCACTTCGGCGAACAGCCGCAGCTGGTAGCCGGTACGGGCCAGCTCGCCGCTTAGCCGGGTGGTTCCGAGCGCGGTCTCTCGGTCGGCGAGGGCGACGATGTCCTCTCGGCGGGCCTCCAGCGCATCGGCGAGCGTCCACAGTAGCGCGGCGCGGCGGGACCGGCCGAGGCCGTCCAGCGCGGGCGCGGCGGCCAGTGCCCCCTGGCAGAGCCGGTCGATATCGTTCGTCGTCGTCTCCTGAGCAACCACCTCGATTGCGTCGCCGATGCGGGGGTCGATGCTCACAACGTCGGCCATGGCAAGTCCTTCCGTGCTACAGGTGCGAGTGCGGTCAAGCGTCAGCCGGACGCGCCGAACTTCACTCGATTGACGTGTCCGGCCGCGGGCCTGGTCGTAGAGCACCGAAAGAACCTGACGGTAGCTCGACCGTTACTGGGTGGGCCAACGAACTGAAACAGATCCGACTCCCTGGAACGTTGCCTCGAGTCCGCTCCTGAGCGGCATCGCACGAGTGATCCCCCCCGTCAGCACGAGGTCACCGGCCTTGAGGGCCAGGCTCTGAGCGGCAAGGGCACCGGCCAGCCAACGGAGCGCCTCCAACGGATGACCCATGACCGCCCTCGTACTCCCCGTGGCAAGCTCCTTCCCGCCCTCGGACAGCACGACATTGATAGCCGCCAGGTCCCGATCAAGCGAGATAGCCGGCCCGAGGATCGCGTAGGCCGCCGAGGACCCATCAGCGGTGTTGTCCCGCAGCGTGAAGCGATAGTCCCGCCACACGGGATCGACCACTTCGAGCGCGCAGCGCAGCTCATGGCCGGACGATGCGATCTCCGCCAGACTCATGCTCGGTCTGATCTCGTGGGCGAGAACCACGGCCACCTCTGGCTCCACCCGTGGTTGAAGGCAACCGGGTGGCAGCTCGGCCGGGCTGTCCAGCACCATGCGGTCCGTCAGAAATCCGAAATTCGGCTCCGCTACTCCCATCTGCTCCCGCATCGCCTGAGAGGTGTAGCCGATCTTCCAGCCGACCTGCCTCTCACCGGCCGCCACTCGTGATTCAAGGAGGCGCCGCTGGACCACGTATGCATCGACAAGCCCGAACTCGTACCGCTCCGAAGCCGGCTCCAGCAACTGCCGTCCCCACTTCGCAGCGAGAATCTCTTTAGAGATCAATTCTGCCGCTTCCATACACCCTCCTCGCCGACTAGTCTCCGTGACTCGCTCGCTTCTCCGGGCGGTACTGCTCCTCGGCGCAATCCTTTGAGACGTAGCAGACCTTTCTAGCGCCCAAGGAATTCCAGCACGGTGTCGTCGAACTGCTGCTGTTGTTCCCACTGGGGCCAGTGACCCGCATCCTCGATGAGCTGGAACTCTCCCCGGGGCATCGCCTCGGCCATCGCCATGCCCGTACCGGCAGGACCGGATGGATCATCACTCGTCCACACCACCAAGGCCGGGCCTGGAATCGCAGCCAGTTCGGTGGGCTCGATGAGATTTCGGCTCCGGATCTCCGGGTCCTGGAGGCAGAGGATGTGCCGCATCGACGTCGGAAAGCCAGGCTGGGCATAGATAGCGCGTCGGACGTCCACCAGCTCATCGGTGACGGATGAAGGTCTCGCCATCAACCACTCCAGTCGGGCGCGCACCCGCTCCGGAGAGGGATCATCGGCCGCAGCCTGACTCAGCGACCGGATTCGCTCCATCACTTCCGGCGTCGCCATCGTGCCGCCGGGCGTATTGAGAACCAGGCGGTCCACGCGCTCCGGATACGCGGCAGCAAACTTGATGGCCACCCAGCCGCCCAGCGACTCCCCACTGAGGTGCGCTTTCGCAATACCCAAGACGTCAACCAGTTCGAGCAGATGACCAACGTACGCGTCGATCTCGAGATCTTCCTCGGCATGGGTCGTGTACCCGTGCCCCGGAAAGTCATAGGCGATGACGTGGTAATGCTCCGCGAGAGCGGAGATATTTCGCAAGTAGGCTTCCAGGTGCCCACCCGTGCCATGCATCAGGATCAGCGCAGGGCCTTCGCCCGCTTCCAGGACACGGGTGCGCCAGCGGCCGACCTCGACATAGCGAACCCGGAAGGGAATGTGACCGACTCTGGTCCAGATACTCACTTAGACTCCGACGAGGTGGGTGGAGGATTACTTGAGGCCGTCGTAGTCGCAAATCCGGCGAACCACTCAGGGATGGCCCTGTAGAAGCTAGACCGGACAGTGTAGGGACCCTGCTCCGCCAGGGCCGCGTACGCCGCAATCCACGTGCGCACCTCGTGTGCCGAATGGCCGCCTTCCTCGACGAACCACTCATTGGGTTGCTCATCCACCGTCCCGAAATTCCCTCGCACCAGGGAATCAAGCACGAGCGCATCCCACTCGGGATTGAGGGCGCGGTATGCCTGGGAACCATGAGCGAACTCCGCGGCAGCAGCAACCGTCCTGCCTTCCCTGGTGGCACGCTGCTCCGGAGACGGATTCCGGCCACGTATCAGCCGCTCGACTACCTCGTCCGGAGCCTCTTGAAGGCGTGGCACCGGCGGATCGTGCGAAAGCCCCCCCGACCCCACGACGAGCACCCGGCGATCCATGGCACCGATCGCCCGGCCGACAGCTTGGCCGAGTCGGCGACTCCGGATCGCAGGGCCGAGCGGCTCGGCCACGCAGTTGATGAAGATCGGGACGACCGGGACGCTCGAGATCGACTCGAACAAGAACAGCAGCGGTTGTACGAAGCCGTGGTCGACCTGCATGTCCTCAGACATCGCAACGTCGACGCCGGCAGACAAAGCGCTTCGAGTGATGTCGTATGCGGCCCCACGATCCACGTGCAGCGGCCCCTTCGGCAACCCGTAGTCGCCCACCGAGGTCGCGGCGGCCCCCACGCAGAACGATGGCATCATCTCGTACAGGAAGCCGTTGTAGTGGTCGGGCCCGAAGATCACGACCAACTCAGGGTCGAAGTCCTGCACGAAGTCACGAGCGGAACCCAGCACTCGATCCACTTCGGTCCGTACCGCTGGATCCGGGTCATTCAGTCCGATCAGCGGAGAATGCGAGGTCGTGCAGAGAGCGACAGACATGTGCGTTCCTCTCCTATGACCGCGCCCAGCGGGTAAGCGTGGGGCGCGGACGTGCTGGCGACGACTTTCCCACGACTTCCCCCTCGTGTGGTGTGTCTCCCAGATACAGGCGGCGCACCTCGCCCATCAGGCCAGGGTCGCTCGTCGCACCCGAAAGCACGACTCGACCGAGACCCAGTACGTAGGCATGATGGGCGAGGGCGAGCGCCATGGTGGCATTCTGCTCGATCAGCAGGATGCTCGTGCCCATCGCATTGATCGACCGAATGATGTCGGCGATCGTCGCGATCATTTTTGGGGCCAGGCCCAGCGATGGCTCGTCGAGCATCAGAACACTCGGCGAGGCCATCATCGCCCGACCGATGGCGAGCATTTGCTGCTCACCGCCGCTCAGGAGGCCGCCCGGCTGCTTTCGGCGTTCGGCCAGCACGGGGAAGAGTTCGAAGACCCGCTCCTGGGCGGACTGGAAGTCCTGCTGACTGCGCAGGGCCTGGCCACCCAGCGTGAGGTTCTCCTCGACCGTCAGACTGGCGAAGATGCGCCGCCCCTCCGGGACCTGGACGACCCCCCGACGCACCGTCTCAGCCGGACCGAGCCCGACCAGCGACGTGCCGGCGTAGCGGATCTCCCCCTTCACCGAGGCACGGTGGTGGCGGAGATTGCCGCTAACGGCCCGCAGCAAGGATGTCTTTCCGGCCCCGTTCGGTCCGAGCAAGGCGACCACGGATCCGGCCGGCAACGACAGGTTCACACCGTTCAGCGCTCGAACGACCCCACCGTAGTTCAGTGCGAGGTCGGCGATCTCGAGCTCGCCGACTCCCGTGGATCCGCGGCCTCCGATCACTTGGCGTCCAGGATTTCCTGGCCGACCTCGCTGATGTACGGCCCCTCGACGACCTCGAGTCCGCCGGGGACGTCGGCCGCACGCATGATGTATTCCTCACCCGTCGCCGGCTTCGCCGGGTCGGAGAGATCGAGAACGGGAGCCGTGCCTTCCGTCTCGACTGAAGTCACTTCCGACTTGGCCGCCATCACGCCGGCCCGGGTCAGATCACCATTCTCACAGGCTTGCTCGAGCACCGCGTCGAGGGCGCGCGCTTCGACGTACTCCAGCATGATCTGCAGACTCGGGTCCTCTCCCGGGTACTCGGCGATGTACGCGTCTCGAAAGTCTGAGGCAGTCGGGTTGTCGAAGGAAGCGGACGGGAAGGCGACGTACAGCTTGTCGCGAAGGACGTCGCCCGCAGAGGTGTCCAGCAGCCCCGACGTCCAGGTGGGACCGCTGCCGAGGATCGGAACGTCCAGCCCGGCAGCAGCCGCCGCGCCCGCCGCGGACGCCAGCTGCGGCGGCGATCCGGAGACCACGAGGACGTCGATCTCCGCGCTGCTCAAATCAGCGATGGCCGGCGTCATGTCAGTGACGGCCGGGGTGATCTGGATGCCACGAACGGTCATGTCGTTCACGTCTGCGAATTTCTCGACGCCCTCGAGGACGCCTTCACCGTAGGATCCCTCCAGGTAGATATGCCCGATGGTGCCTCCCGACGTGATCGCTCCCTGCTCCAGCAGGTAGCCGAGTCCGTTGGCGGCCTCGATGTCGAAGGTCGCGTTGGCCAGCATGATGTTCTCGTACCCGAGCGCCTCCTGCCCCTGACCGTGCAGGACGACCAGCATGTCGTCGGCGGACAACGAGTCGGCCAGCGCCAATGACGGCGCTGTCCCGAGGATGTTCTGGAAGGCGAGCACGTTGTCCCGCATGCCGCTGTACAGCGACACGGTGGTCTGGACGTTGTAGGCGTTGTCCTTGAGGTCCAACTGCACAGGGAACTGCCCGCAGACCCCGCCGTCCTCGTTCTTCTGGTCCCAGTACAGCTCGGCTGCCTGCGACAACTCCCTGCCGATTGGGGCGAAAGGCCCACTGAGGTCGACCATCATGCCCAGGTTGATCGTGCCGTCGCTGATTCCGGCGCCGACCTCGACGCCACCCTCGTCGCTGCTTTGATTACTTTCCGCCTTGCTACTACAACCACTCGTGATTACAGCGACACCGGCGAGGGCTGCGAGGCCGGCTCGGGTTGACGACTTCATGTGATTGGCGCCTTTCTTTCGAGAGCGTCTGTATCGGTCGGTGGATCGACTGGTGCTCGACCGCCTGCAATCGGTCTCGCCTCAGAAGCGGAGTTGGAAGGTGCGCGCCGCCGCACCAGGCCGGCGACGGCGGCGAGTCCGCGGGGTTGCAGCATGAGAACGGCGATGAGCGCCCCGCCGTAGAGGTACCGGGCGGCAGCTGCGGGTGACACGACGTCACCGACAAGGGGAAAAACGCCGCCGTACCGTTGCGTGAGAATGGGCAGGGCGGTGACTACCGCCGCCCCCAGGATCGATCCCGTGACCGTGCCCATTCCGCCGATGACGATCATCACGAGGTACTGGATGGACACGTCCAGGGAGAACGACACCGGGGCGATGCTGCCGATGGCAATGGCGAAGAGCGCGCCACTTAGGCCGGCCAGGGCCGACGAGACCACGAAGGCGTTCTGCTTGCCACGACGGACCGAGATCCCACTCACCGCAGCGGCCAGCTCTTTGTCACGGATCATCCGAAAAGCCCGGCCGTGACGCGATTTCAGCAGGTTTCGCCCGGCCCATGCACTGACGGCCAGGAGCAGCAGGCCGAGATACCAGAGACGTTCGTAGCGCCCGAAGGGCACGCCTAGTACCAGCAGCTCCGACTGATTGCTGAACTCGAATCCGAACACACTGAAGGTTGGTGCCGAGCGACCTTGGAAGCCTCCGGTGATGCCGCTGAGCGTCGCGAGGAGGTGCTGCCCGATGAAGACGAGCGCCAGACTCGCAATTCCCAGATACAGGCCGCTGAGCCGGCTCGAGATCGGGCTGACGAGCAGGCCGACGGCCGCGGTGACGACGATCGCCATCGCCATCGCCACCACCGGGGGCCAGCCGAGGCCGGTCGGACCGATAGCCGGATCCGGATCCCCGGCCAACCAGGAGTAGGTGACCGCACCCACAGCAAGGAAGAAGGCATGCGCGAGGCTCAGCTGGCCGGCAGCCCCCGTGAGAATATTCAGCCCGAGCGCTCCGATCGCGGCTCCGCACGCGGTGAAGCCGAGCCGGAGCCAGAACTCCTCAAGATACAGGGGTGCGACCAGCAGCAGCAACACTCCGAGGACCGCCAGCGCCCTCGTGACAAGGAGGCGGGAATCCCACTTCTGCAGCCGATCAGACACGTCGACCCCCTCGTGCGCTGAAGAGCCCTTCCGGCCGAACAAGCAGGACAACCAGTAGCACGACGAACGGAACGACGATCCCGAAACCGCGGCCGAGGAAAAGCAACTGCTGCTGGTAGCCGGTGGCGAGGCTTTCGGCGACGCCGATGACTAAGCCTCCGACGAGAGCTCCGTGCACCGAGGTGAGCCCACCGATGATGGCGGCGGGAAAGGCCACGAGGGCGACCGTCCAGAGCGCAGGCGACAGGCCCGGCGTCGGCGCTCCCGTAAGGAAAATGGCGGCAACGCACGCCAGGACGCCGGCGATGATCCACGTGGTGGCGGTGACACGCCCCAGGCGCAGACCGACCAAGGCGGCCGCCTCGGGGTCCTCGGCCGCGGCGCGCATGCTGATTCCCCAGGCCGATCTCTTGAACAGCACCAGGAACCCGACGATCAGGAGTGCCGCGACGATCAGACCGATGAGCCGGTTCACGGTGATTCCGACGTCCCCGATGACGACCGTGTCTCCAGCCCACGGCTGTCCGAGCTCGTGCAGCCCCTCTCCCAGGAGCCCGGTGAGCAAGACCAGCAGCAGGATGTCCATCCCGATCGTGACGATCGTCGTGGGGATCGGCGACGCGGTCCGCATCGGGCGGATGAACAGGAACTGCAGGAGGAAAGCGCTCGCAGCGGTGCCGAGTAGCGCGACCAACACAGCGGGACCGAATCCGAGGGTGTCGTGGGTGAAGGCCACGAAGGTGGCCCCGATGAGGAGCAGCGACCCGTGCGCGAAGTTCGCTACCCCGCTCGCCTTGTAGATGATCACGAAGCCCATGGCGACCAGGGCGTACATCGAGCCCAGCGAGAGGCCGGCGAGAAGAAGCGAGAGGAACTTGATCACGGCGCCGTCCCCGTTTCGATCTCGGCCGCCTCGCCGGTTCCCAGGTAGGCCGACGCGACTGCAGGATCGGACTGGACCGCGGACGGCGTGCCGTCGCTGATCCGGCGACCGAAGTCGAGAACCGTCAGGTGGTCGCAGATCTTCATGACCATTCCCATGTCGTGCTCGATCAGCAGCACCGTGAGATCGAGGGCGGAGCGCAGATCCAGGATGATCTCGCTGATGGTGTCGGTCTCCGCTTCGTCCAGGCCTGCCGCCGGCTCGTCGAGCATCAGCAAACGCGGCTCCATGCACACGGCGCGCGCGACGTCCACCAGCTTCTGCTGGCCGTACGGCAGTTCATGCAAGGGCCGGTCCAGATGGTCGGCCAGCCCGAAGAAGTCCGCGATCTCGGTGACGCGCGCCTTGTGTTCGCGCTCCTCACGTCGCGCGCGAGGCAATCCCAGCATCACCGCGGTCACCCCCGACCGCATGAGGTCGTGCCGGCCCACGAGGAGGCTCTCCAGCACGCTCTCCTCGCCGGCGAGATCCACGTTCTGGAAGGAGCGCCCGATGCCCAAGCCCGCGACTTCGTGCGGACGAAGCTTCGTCAACGCCATCCCGTCGAGTCGGACCTCACCTGCACTCGGTCGATAGACGCCCGAGATAACGTTGAAGAGAGACGACTTGCCAGCCCCGTTAGGGCCGATGACCCCGTGCACGTGACCGCTTTGCACGGAGAAGCTCACATCGTCCAGCGCCTTGACCGCGCCGAACGCGACGGTCACCCCCTCGATGTCCAGCGGCGCGGCCGTCTGCGGGCTCACTGCTCCACCACGTCGAGGGAATCTGCTGTCCGGTCCGGTTGCTCTGCGCTCGAGGTACTTGCGGACTCGTGTCCCCCACCACGCTCGGGAAGCACAACAGCGGCGGCGGCGACCGCCCGAACCATCGCGGACGCTCGTTGAGCGGGACTCGCGCCCGCAACCACCCGGTCGGGTCGCAATAGGACCACCGAATCGCTCTGCTGATCGAACCAGCGCTTCAGTCGTCCGGTGGTGTCGCCGATGACGAGAACGTCCTCGTGGTCCTGGTCCGGCCAGCCGAGCTGCACCGCTGGCCTGACCGCAACCAGCCGGGCACCGAGCCTGCGGAGCACGTCCCTGGCGTCATCGTCGAGTATGGCGGTCGGATCGTTGTTCCACACAAGCAAGCTGAACCACGGGCCCACCAGGTCGTCCAGGAGCAAGTCAGGCTGTTGCCTCGTCGCAACGCGAGGTTGCGGAAAGAGTCGTCCGACGTGTGTGGGCGACGACGTGGATTCGCCCGTGCTCAGCGCGCCGCGCGTGAACGTCGGCATGGGCTTGAAGCGCATCTCGACGAGGTATCGCTTGACGGCGGGGACAGCCGAGGCTGCCCTCAACACGACGTCGCGCAGACCGGCCACGATGGGATTGGTGGGTGAGATCATCCGGCCCACGAGGGTGGACAGTCGGATCATGGCTAGCGCATGACCCCGACGCTCCATGTCGTACGAATCCAGCAGTTCATCTCCGCAGCGGCCGGACGAAACCGCCGCCAGTTTCCAGGCGAGGTTGCTGGCATCGCGGATCCCGCTGTTGTAGCCCTGCCCCTGCCAGACCGGCATCAGATGGGCTGCATCTCCGGCGAGCAGCACGCGACCCACTCTGAAGTCCGCCGCGATGCGCGAGTGGTGAATGTAGACGCGGCTGCGCAGGACCGACACGGACTGGGGATCGGGAACCTTGCCCTCTAGCAAGCTTGCGATGAAGCCTGGCTGCTCTACGGTCTCGTCCGTTTCACCGTCTTTCAGCATGAATTCGAAACGACGAATTCCATGGGGAATGCTGACGCAAACGTACGGACGGCGAGGATCGGCGCCGACAACCGCTCCGGGACGGCCCAGAGGGTCGTTCTCGAGGTCGACGACGAGCCAGCGGGTCGACGATGACTGCCCGTCGAACGCCACGCCGACCGCTCGTCGTGTCGCACTTCGACCACCGTCCGCGCCGACGACGTAGGAGGCTCTAATCTCGCTCGACTGCCCGGCACTCTCAAGCTGCACCACGACGGTGTCATCCGCCTCAGCGAGCCCGACCATCGTCGTTTGCCAGCGGACCTCGACGTGTGCGAACCGTCCCAGTCCCCGGAGGAGCACCTGGTCGGCGAACGGCTGGACAAAACCGTTGCGCTTGGGCCAGTGGAAGTCTGCAGCCGTCGGAGAGATCTCTGCGAGAAGCTTGCCGGTACCGTTTACGAAGGACATGAACTGGTTGGGCACCGTGTGGGGAAGGACCTCGTCGACGAGACCGGCCGCCTGGAAGATCCTGAGCGTCTCGTCATCCATCCCTACGCCGCGGGGATAGTCGATCAACGCTTCACGCGCCTCGACCACGAGCGTCCGGACGCCATAGCCACCGAGCAAATTGGCGAGCATGAGCCCCACCGGACCGGCGCCCACGACGAGAACGTCCCACTGGTTGCGCGAAGCCATGCGACCCGCCTTTCGTTATGTGCAGAGGCATATGGCTGGGGGCGAATCGGTGCTATGCTGGCGGGCCTCCGTCAGCGGACCATGCACAACCTTGCGGACGGCATGACCCATGTCACTGACATGCTAGCGTTCCGCGGCAGAGTAGCGAAGAGCACAGGTGTGTCGCAAGCATCTCTTCCGGACGCGCCGCCGCGGGCACCCCTGGGCTGTGCAGGGCGCGGCGCCGGAGCTGTTCAGGGCGCCGCGGGGCTCGGTCCGCGCCACCCGGCGGGACGCCGACAACGACCGCACGATGGACGCCTCGAGCCTGCACTCATGCCGGATCATCACTCAGCACGCGGTTCACGGCGGGTGCCATCAAGGCGAGGTTCGCCGTGAGCGCCGCCCGTGAAGGCGCGGAAGGCAGCCGCCTCGCCGACGGTCATCCCGTCTGCTGCCTTCGACCGAGCACGAGCCACGAGCAACCCCCGTGACCATAGGCCATGGAGAGACTCGCCCACTTTTTGAGGGCGCCGTCCACCTCGGGCGTCGGGAGGGCGTGCCAGTGGCCCTGAACGGTTCAGCCAACGAACCCCACCTCGGGTGCAGCGGCGGCGCACCGTTCCATCCCGCCCAGCGCGGCGAGGCCGGTGAGCGGGACGACGCCGTGCGACCTCGCCCTGCACGGTTCGACGCGACGTGCGCGCGAGCGGGCATCTCCCGCCCCGTTGCTCGGGCCATGGCGTCCGCGATCGTTCTCGATTCCGACCGAGCCGTCTCCGATCGGACCCGAGCCCAGCCGTAGCCGTCGACCGGTTCAGTGGTCCGACGGTGCCGGGCGGTGGCTACGGGAGCAGCGACAAGCCGCCGTCCGCCACGATCGTCTGTCCGGTGACGTAGGTCGACCGCAGCAAGCCGCGGACCATCTCCGCGATCTCGTCCGGGTTCCCGGTCCGATGGAGCGGAGCCTTCTGCTCGACGAGTCCGCGAAGGCCGCCCCAGTCCTCGCCGCTGGTCCACCGCGTCTCGATGAATCCCGGCGCGATGGTGTTGATCCTGATCTCCGGCCCGAGGGCGCCGCCGAGCAGCTTGCACATGTGGTGCAGGGCTGCCTTGCTCACGGCGTACGGGATGCTGCTGCCGCCCACGTCGGCTCCGGCCAACGCGCCGATGAAGATGACGTTGCCGTTCTTGCTCTGGCGCAGCAGAGGCTCGGCCGCCTGGACGAAACGCCACGGCCCCAGCAGGTTGAGGGCAAGGATCTTCTGCCACACGTCGTCCGTCGCCGCCGCGACGTCGGCATGGGGAATGCGGGCGGTCGCGCCCGCCGCGTAAACGAGGACGTCCCGCGCGGCCGAGCTCCTGCTCGACCCGTGCCATGACTCGTCCGGGCGCGCTCGGCTCGCTGAGGTCCGCCTGGATGTAGGTCCCCGCGTCGAACGCGGCGACCACGGCGGAGCCTTCCTCCACCGTCCGCGAACCGACGACCACCACCTGGTAGCCGTCACGGTCGAGGAGTTGGGAGATGGCCGCGCCGATGCCGGCGGTGCCGCCTGCCACCACGGCGACGGGTCGTCGGGTGGGCATCTCGGGTGCGTCGTTCACAGACTGACTCTCCTTCGTGTGACCGCACTCTGGCGCAGACATTGGCCTCTCCGAAGTCGCGGTCGCCAGCGGTTCACCGTATTTGACGAGAGTTACCTTGCAGGAAGGCCGTGCAGCCAGGTTCACGATTCGACGGATTCTTGGTGTGAGTTCGCGCCCGAAGCCGGCATCCGGAGACCCGACGGGACCTACCGCCACCCGCGCCGCTCCACACGCGTCGACTGAGTGAGGCGACCGAGCGATCCCGGCACGCTGTCGCTCCGCACCATGCCTCAGTCCCGGGGGAGGTGGAGCGGAGTCCCGAAAAGCTCATCGCCGACCCTGAGCGCCACGTGGTTAGGCTCACGAGCGTGACCGGCACAGAGGAGTGGAGCGATTACCCCCCCCCGACCAGGGAGCGTCGTCCACGAATGGCCCGTCCGGGCGACGCAGTGGTCTCCGGTTGTCGTCCGTGGCTTATGGCTCGATCAAGGAGGCGCTGCTCGATGGGCGTTGGCCCGCCGGCGAGCGCTTGCCCTTGACCACCCTCAAGGCCGATCTGGGCATGAGCAAGCAACCGATCATGGAGGCGCTCCGGCGCTTGGACGCTGATGGTCTGGTCGAGATCGTCCCTCAGGTCGGCTGCCGAGTCCTTCGGTACGACATGGATCAGATGACGGACTTCTTCACCGTTTTCGCCTCGCTCGAGGGCGCCGCCACGGCCGTAGCCGCCAGCCGTAGAAAAGACGTTGACCTCGCGCGGCTGGAAGCCGTCCACCGGCGCATCGATGCCCTGCGCGACGACCCGGACGAGGCTCGGAGAGGCCACGAATACCGGACCTTGAACCGCACCTTCCATAGCGTCATACACGACATGACGCGATCGGACATCGTGCGCGACATGAGCCTCCGGATGTGGGACCTCAGCGACTTTCTTATCAATACCGCTGGGTTGCCCGCTCCGATGGGCAGCGCACTCGAGCGCCGGCACTGTGAGCACCAGCAGATCTACGACGCACTCGTGGCCGGCGACGTCGCGGCCGCGCGCTCCAGGACGGAGCAGCATGTTCTCAACAACGTGGATCTCATTCGCGGACAACAGGATGAGCTTCCCCGTACGCGCATCCCGACGTCCTGAAACGTGGACTCCAGCCGACTGATCGACGGGAAGCCGCCGAGGGCCCGGTGATGGAGCCGAGCGCACCATGAGTCGCAAGTGGCGAGCATAGGTGCGCATCGCCAGCTCCTGGGCATGTGAGGGTCGCGCCGCGATCGGCCTCACGAGCCGCGGGCACTCCCCTGCGATGGCGCGTCCGCGACCGTCACCAGGGAGCCGACAGCAGCCATTCGTACGGCACGTCGGCTCCTTGCCGGGACTCCAGGCCCAGGTCGAGGAAGTGACCCCCGGCATAGACCAGCGGCTCGCCTCGCGTCACCTCGACCTGCTCCACGCGGCCGACGACGATGTCATGGTCGCCGCCGTCATGAACGGCATACCGGGTGCACTCCAGGTGCGCGACGGCCCCTTGCAACAGCGGAACACCGTCATGGCCGGCGCGGACCGGCACCCCCGCGAAGCGGTCTTCCGAGGCGCGGGCAAATGTCATGGCGACGTCACGCTGATGGTCGGATAGGACATTCACCGCGAAGTGCTCGGCCTCGGCGAGCTGTTTGTGCATGTACTTCCCCCGGGCGATGCACGCGAGAACCAACGGGGGGTCCAGAGAGAGGGAGCTGAAAGCGCTGACCGTGCACCCTGCCGCAGTCGAGGTGCCAACGGTCCCCGTCGTGATGACGGTGACCCCGGAGGCGAACTGGCTGAGCGCGTGCCGGAAACGCTCGGCGGTGACGTCCCGGTACATCACGCAAGCACCGGGCCGGGGCCGACGCGGCGCTCCTGGTGGTTCCTGATGAACGAGGCGACCAGGTCGTTGAAGTCATCGGCGCGCTCGACCTGGCTCCAGTGCCCGCACCGGTTGAACAGGTGCGCGTCGGCTCCGGGAATGACGTCGAGCAACTCGTGGGTCCGGGCCACGGGAATGATCCGGTCCTGGATCCCGTGCACGAGAAGCACAGGCAGGTCGAGACGTCGGAGCGCCGCGTCGTCGAGCGGGACTTCCACGCGGTCCCGTTCGCGCGCAGCGACGACCTGGTGGAGCCGATCGGACGCCGTGTCGTTCTCCGCCGTCTCCAGGCGGAGGGCGACCAGTTCGTCGGTGACGATCGAGGTGTCCTCGACGAACAGTTCCAACGTGCGACGGATCCCTGCCGCGGTCAGCTCCGTGCCCACGAGACCGTGCAGGTTGGCATTTGCCGGTCCCCCACCCGTCCCCATGGAGATCACCCCGAGTACGCGGTCCGGGTGCTCGATGGCGAACTGGAAGGCGATCCATCCGCCCAGCGAGTTGCCCACGAGCCACGTCTTCTCGATCCCGAGCGCGTCCAGGACGCGCACCGCGTGCGCGACCCACTCCCGGATCCCGTACGGCGTGCCCACAGGGACGACGGTCTGGCCGTAGCCGATCATGTCGATCGCGATGCACCGCGCCGAGGTGGCGACCGGGTCGAGGTTCAGCCACCAGTTGGCCGCCGCAGTCACGCCGGTTCCGGACCCGTGCAGGAACACGACAGGGACGCCGTCACCCAGCTCGTGGTAGTGAGTGAGCTCGCCTTCGGCCGTTTCGAGCCACCGGTCCTCGAGGCCGAAGAACTCCGGGGTGACGAACTCCGGGATGGTCACGGACATCAGCTCCACATCTCCTTCACGTCGGCCGGCCCGCGGTGACGCCGGCCTTTTCCCACTGCTCGTGGGTCTCGGGGCTGCTCGCATCCGCGAAGCAGCGAAAGCGATCAGTTGACCGACGTCAGGGCCTCGGCAGGGACGTGGCTGGCGGCCATCCCCATGCCGGTGATCCACTCCGGCACCGGCTCGTAGTCGACGTAGGCCAGAGGTGCTCCCCACGCAGCCGTCGCGGCGGCCCAGGTGCGCAGTTCGTGTGCACCGGGGCCGGCGAGCGCCTCGACGTCCTCACCGTCCAACCGCCGCAGCACGCCAGCGTCGGTCCGTATCCGGCGCAGCAGGTCACGGTCCCAGTCCGCACTGACCTGACCCGTCGTCTCGCCCGCAGCGATGGCCAAGGCCTTTGCTCGTCGCGTGGGTTCCAGCTCGTCCACGCGTGGTCGACCGTTGATGAGGAAGGAGCGCCACTCCTCGGTGATGCTCGGGTCGAAGGCGGACGTGGAGGCCGGCCAGTGCGACATGCCTCCGGAGCCGACCACCAGGACGCGCGCAGCAACCGCCGACTCGCGCAGTGCCGCCCCCATTGCCGCCCCGAAGTCCCAGGAGCGCTTGAACGTGGGCAGTGGGGGGCATCCGGAGTTGAGGATCACGGGGATCAACGGGACGTCCTGCTCGGGGAAGAGCTTCCCGTAGACCTGCGTGAGCCCGTGATCGACGCGCAGGTCCAGCGAGATCGCGGGATCGAATCCGCGACGCGTCACGCCTGCGAAAATCTCGCTGGCCAGCTCAGGACGACCAGGCAGCTCGCCGCCGGGGGTCTCGTAATCGCCCACACCTTCGATCCGCCCCGTTCCGATGGTGAAGGGAGGCAATAGGTCGTAGAACAAGCCCCGGGCATGGTCGGGACCGATGATGACCACGGCGTCCGGCGACAGGGCTCTGCCGGCCTCCCGCAGTGCATCGACGGCTCGGACGAAGAGGCCGCCCGAGGCTGACACTTCCGGTGTCGGAGTGATGTTCCAGAACGGTGAGTGGGACAGGCTGATGCAACCGACGATCTTTGCCATGATCTCTCCTAGACCGCAATGCCGCCGATGAGGAGCCCCGAGCGGCCGGAAACCTTCGAGCGCACGAACGGTGCGCGACTTGCCGCGTACGACGGGCACGCCGCACACGTTGACCAAGCGGCGCCGCGTGCGGCGGACCATGATTGGCCCCGAATGGGGCTCGAGCCTTCCCGAGCCCTCCGGCCACCGGTGTCTTCCTTCGTACGCTGATGCCTTGCAACATCGCGAACGTGAATTCGTCATCGACCGGGCACGTGCCGCCGGACGGCGAGTGTCCGCCGATGGACCGAGCCGGGTGCGTGGCGGCACCCGGCCCGTCCGCGATGTATCAGCCCTGGGTCGACCGGCCCGGATTTCCGCCGCTGGGTTCGCCGGCCAGGCTGAGGGCCCGATTCACGAGGCTCACGCACTCGGATTTGTCGTACGTCAGGTAGTTCATGGCGTAGTTGCGGAACGGGTCGCCCGCGTAGTAGCGCTCGTACTGCAGAGCACGCTGACCGAAGCCGTCACCGCACAGGTCCCAGGCCAATTTGTAGAGCCGCACGCGGTCGACGGCAGGCATGCCTTCGGCGCCGACGTAGTACTTCTCGACGTCGCCGGCAATGGGGCTACCGAAGTCCTCGGCCGTGGGCATCATCAGGAGTCCACCTGCACCGAGGGTCTGCAGCGTCTCGATGACCTTCGGATAGGCCGTAGCCAGGTGCATGCGCAGGGTCTGCAGAGCGCGGAAACTCGGCCGCAGCGATCCGGCTTCGGTGACCTCGTACTCCGCCTCGGCCGCGAGCAGCAGAGCGCGACAGATCTCGACCGCCGCGATCGCTTCACCGAGGGCCTTCTGTACGTGGAGGAACGTGTCGATCTTGACCGAGCGGCTGAGCTCCATGGCCACGCCGGTGGCGAACTGCATCTTCACGAGACCACGGACGCCGGTCTGGTGCCCCGTGTACTGGCGCAGGTTGGTCCGCGTGTAGAGCGCGTTGGCCAGCTCGACGTTGCCGTGGAGGAATACGCGGTCCCACGGGACGGTGACGTCGTCGAAGACGACGAGACAGTCGGCTTCCTCGAAATGGGAAGAGAGTGGGTGGTCGAACGGGTTCCGCGTGCCGTCGTCAAACGTCTCGCGACAGATCAGGCGCAGCCCCGGCGTGTCCACCGGAATCGCGAAGACGGCGGCGTGCTTCTCGTCTCCGGCTCGCATGCCAGGCAGGCAATAGATGAGAATCTCGTCCGCCATGGGCGCCAGCGTGGCCAGCATGCGCGCGCCACGGACCACCAGCCCGTCAGCGTTCTCTTCCACGACGCCCATGTGGAGAAACGGATCCACCTGTTCCGACGTCGCCTTGGAGCGGTCGGTCTGCGGCGTGATGAGCGCGTGCGTCAGGAAGAGGTCGTTGTCGCGGATGTACTCGTAGTAGCGGCGCACGTTCTCGGCGTACTGCGGTCCGAGTTCGGCGAACACGCCTGGCTCCTGTGCGAAAGCCATGAGCGTGGAGTTGAGAAAGTCAGGAGAACGCCCCATCAGGCCTAGCGTGGCTTCGGACCAGATCCGGAAAGCCTCCCTGCGAGCAGCCAGGTCTTCTTGGGACTCCGGAGGGATGAACGCGATCGGCACTCGACCGTCAGGGGTCTCGATGGTGAGTCGGTCGGCGAACTCCGGATCGGTCTGCATGTCGTACAGGGACGCCAATTGGGCGATCGGCCGCACGAACGCCGGGTGGGCGGTCACATCATCGACGCGCTCCCCCCGAAGCCACACCTCTCGGGGCCGCGCGCGTAGCCCCTCGACGTACTCCTTGCCTGACCGGACCATGTGTGACCCCCATTGGCATGCTAGCGTGCATTGAACGCTAGCAAGCGTCACATCGACATACAACCCTTCAGCGAGTATGCGCAGCCGCGAGCCCGCACTCCGTGGGTCGACCGCCGCCGCGCGCGCTGAGTCTTGTGGCTCCGGGGTCTGCGCCCCCTTCGGCGATGGCGCGCATGCTCTCGACCTCGCGACGTCGCAGGCGGCCCGCCCGTCGTCACCCCCAAAAGCGGACACGGCCCGCCTCTCGGGAGGCGGGCCGTGTTGCTGGAATCCAAGGGTGTCAGGCGGGCTGCTGCTCCCGCTCGCGCAGCAGGTCCAGCGCGATGTCGATGATCATGTCCTCCTGGCCACCGACGAGGCGGCGTCGGCCGACCTCGACGAGGAGGTCCCGGGTATCGACCCCGTATTGCTGCGCGGCGCTCTCCGCGTGCCGTAGGAACGAGGAGTAGACCCCGGCGTACCCGAGGGTGAGGGTCTCCCGGTCGACGCGGACCGGCCGGTCCTGGAGTGGGCGCACCAGGTCGTCGGCGGCGTCCTGCAGCTTGAACACGTCACAGCCGTGTTTCCAACCCTGCAGGTCGGCGACCGCGATGAACGGCTCGATCGGGCAGTTACCGGCGCCTGCCCCTTGTCCGGCCAGGGAGGCATCCACTCGGCACACGCCCTCCTCGACGGCGACGACCGAGTTGGCCACCGACAGCGAGAGGTTCTCGTGTGCGTGGATGCCCAGCTGGGTGTCCGGGCCCAACACTTCGCGGTAGGCGCGGATGCGCTCGCGGACGCCGTCCATGGTGAGCCGGCCGCCGGAGTCGGTCACGTAGACGCAGTGCGCCCCGTAGGACTCCATCAGCTTGGCCTGCTGCGCCAGCTCTTCGGCGGGCGCCATGTGCGACATCATCAAGAAGCCGGAGACGTCCATCCCGAGCTCGCGCGCGGTCTCGATGTGCTGCTTGGCCACGTCGGCCTCGGTGCAGTGGGTGGCCACGCGGACGGACCGCACCCCCAGCCCGTACGCCGTCCGCAGGTGCGCCGCGGTGCCGATGCCGGGCACCAGCAGCGAGGTGAGGGTTGCATTGCGGATGACGGACGCGGCCGCCTCGATCCACTCCCAGTCGGTGTGCGAGCCAGGACCGTAGTTGAGTGACCCACCGCCGAGCCCGTCGCCGTGGGTGACCTCGATGGCATCGACACCGGCGCCGTCGAGGGCCGTCACGATCAGAGCGACGTTCTCGGGGTCGAGGCGATGACGAATGGCGTGCATGCCATCGCGCAAGGTGACGTCCTGGATGTACAGCTCGGTCATGCCGGCGTTCCTGCCTTGGTCTCGGCCAAAGCGGCCGCGATGGTCTCACCGGTGCGCAGCGCAGCGGCGGTCATGATGTCGAGATTCCCGGCGTAGGGCGGGAGGTAGTGCGCCGCACCCTCGACCTCGAGGAAGACTGCGACCTTGTGGGTGACGGCGACCTCGCCGATGCCCTTCTTGAACATCGTGTGCACGGGCTCGCCCTCGGGCAGCCTCGTGAACTGCACCGACTGCTTGAGGCGGTAGCCGGGCACGTACTGCTGCACCGAGTTGACCATCTCCTCCACCGACTGGCGGATCGCGTCCTGCTTGGCTTCCTCGGCGTCCTCGATCAGGCAGAACACCGTGTCTCGCATGATCAGCGGCGGCTCAGCCGGATTGAGGATGATGATCGCCTTGCCGGTCCACGCCCCACCGACCGCCTCGACGGCATTCGCGGTGGTCTCGGTGAACTCGTCGATGTTCGCGCGCGTGCCCGGGCCTGCGGACTTGCTGGCCACCGACGCGACGATCTCGGCGTAGGGCACCTCGGTCACTCGGGAGACCGCGGCCACGATCGGGATCGTGGCCTGGCCGCCGCAGGTGACCATGTTGACGTTGTCCAGCTCGATGTGGGCGTCGAGGTTCACCGGCGGCACGACGAAGGGACCGATCGCGGCCGGGGTGAGGTCGACGAGCTTCTTGCCGTATGGCGCGAGCTTGGCGGCGTTGATGCGGTGGGCGCCGGCGGAGGTGGCGTCGAAGACGATCGCGATGTCGTCGAAGCCCTCCATGGCGATCAGACCGTCCACGCCCTCGGCGGTGGTCGGCACCTTGAACCGGCCGGCGCGGGCGAGCCCGTCCGAGTCGGGGTCGATGCCGACCATCGCGCCCATCTCGAGGGTCTCGGAAGTGCGCAGCACCTTGATCATCAGGTCGGTGCCAATGTTGCCCGACCCGATGATCGCCACCTTGGTCTTTTTCTCGCTCATGCGTCGTCCTTCCCAGAGAAGCGTGCGGTCACCGAGCCGAGCCCGGTGATGTCGGCGCGGATCACCGCGCCGGGTGGCACCGGGTGCACCGGCCCGAGGGCACCGGACAGGATCACCTGTCCCGCCCGCAGGGGCTCCCCGTACTCCAGCGCGGCCGTGGCGAGCCAGGCGAGTGCATTGAGCGGGTCCCCGAGACAGGCGGCGCCGTTGCCGGTCGACACCTCGGTGCCGTCACAGGTCATGACCATCGCCACGTCGACCGGCTCGACCTCGTCGAGCGTCCGCCGCTCGGCTCCCAGGACGTAGAGTCCGCTCGAGGCGTTGTCGGCAACAGTGTCGCCGAGCTGGATGTCCCAGTCGATCACCCGGGAGTCCACGATCTCGATCGCTGCGCGGGCGTGGTCGACGGCGGAGCGTACGGAGTCGGCCGTGAACGGCCCCTCGGCCAGATCGGAACCGAGCACGAACGCGATCTCGGCCTCGGCCCTGGGCTGGAGCAGACGCCCCGTCGGGACGGTCTCGTCCTCGGCGTACTCCATGTCGTCGAGCAGAACGCCGAAGTCAGGCGTGTCGACGCCCAGCCACTGCTGCACCGCCGGGGACGTGAGACCGATCTTGCGGCCCACGACCGTCGCGCCCGCGGCCACTCGATCACCGATGATCACCGATTGCACGGCGTACGCCGCGGCGACGTCGTCGGAGCCGATCAGGTCTCGGACCGGCGCACAAGGGACCCCGCCAGTTGCGGCCTGCTGAAGTCGGCGCGCCGCAGCCTCGACCTCGGGTGAGACGTGCGGATTGGTGATGGTCACAAAGGCGATCCTGGGCTAGCGGCGCTCTCCGGGGAAGCGTTTAGTTCCGGTGACCGGAACTTCCCCGGCATCATGGGAGGCGTGACCGACGTTCTCGACCCGGCCAGCGTCCTCGGCAAGGCCATCATCGTTCTGAACGCCTTCGCCGCCGACGACACCGGTGTCGCCTTTGCAGAGCTGCAGCGGCGCACCAGCCTGCCGAAGGCCACGCTGCACCGAGTGGCGGGCGACCTGGTCAAGGCGCGGCTTCTCGTCAGGATCGATGGCGACTACCACCTCGGGTCGCACCTCTTCGAGCTCGGCATGCGGGCGTCGGTGGAGCGCACTCTTCTTGAGGTGGCCACTCCCTTCATCGAGGACCTCTACGAACGCACCCACGAGACAGTCCACCTCGGGCTGCGTGAAGGCGCCCAGGTCGTCTACGTCGCCAAGATCGGCGGGCACCGTCAGGCCCCGTCTCCTTCGCGGATCGGCGGCCGCATGCCCGTCCACGCCACCGCCATCGGGAAGGCGCTGCTCGCCTGGGCCGACGAGGACGAGCGGACCACCGTCCTGTCGGGTCGACTGGAGCGACTGACCCCCCGCACTATCACCGCCCCCGGCCGCCTGCGCCAACAGCTCGACTCTGCCCGGGAAAACGGCGTGGCCTTCGAGTATGAGGAGTCGGCGGTAGGGCTGGTCTGCGTCGCGTCTCCGGTGCTCGACACCAACGACCGCCCCATCGCTGCGATCAGCGTGACGGGTGCGGTGACGCGCTTCCGCCCGGCGGACCAGGCCACCTTAGTACGCGCCGCCGCCGCCGGTGTCGCCGCGACGTTGGCGCGGCGCGGCAGGCTCGGCGAGCCGCTCGCCTAGCCTGCTCGCCCTGCGCGCCAGAAGACCCTCATCGTTGTCGATTCACACTGCAGACCCCGCCTTCTTGGACACCGCGAAGCCGCCAGGATGAGCCACAACCCTCCCAGAACCTCCCCCTGCGACTGCGCTCCGCCTACGCACAGCGACCTCCGCCCGGTTCGCCGCTGGAGACTTCCAAGATCAAGAGGGACACAGACCCGTGAATAGGTGGGTTGCAGGCGCGCGTCAGCGCGGGGCGGGCGAAGCCCGTCCTCCAGTTCTTCTGCAGTTGTGTCAGGCGGCCGGGTCGAGGACCACGGTGTGCCCGAGCCGTTCGAGTTGGGCGACCAGCCGGCGGGCGTGCGCCTCGTCGTTACGTCGGGCCAGCCACTCGGGTCCCAGGTCCTGGTAGGGCTCGTCGCGGGTGAGCATCCAGTAGGCCGAGACCAGGATCGAATGTCCGACTGCAAGCTGGGCCCGGGCCCTGCCGCGGCGGCTGGTCAGGCGGGCGTGTTGGGCGGACAGGTAGTTGGCGCCCTTCATCCGGCCGACCGAGCCGGCGGCCTCGACCAGCATCGCGGTGAGCCACTTGTTGCCGTGCGGCGGGCGCACCGGATAGCGCTTGCCGGCCGACTCCCTCGTTCCGGGCGAGACGCCGGCCCAGGAGGCCAGGTGCTCGGGCGTCGGGAAGCGAGACATGTCCGCGCCGGTCTCGGCGATGATCACTTGTGCGACCTTCTCCCCCACCCCGGGGATCGTCTGCAGCAGCTCCAGTTGGTGCGCCCAAGGCTGGAACGCCTGAGCGATGACGGCGTTCAGCTCGGCCAGCGCCGCCTCGACCGCTGAGATGCGGGCCAGCATGCTGCGCGCGAGCTGGGCGTGGCCGGCGTCGAAGTGGCCAGTCAGTGCCTCGGTCAGGGCCGGGATCTTGCGTCGCATCTTGGTCTTGGCCAGGTCCGCCAGCACCGCCGGATCCCGCTCGCCGTCGATCAGCGCACCGAGCATGGCGCGGGCCGAGACGCTGGTCAGGCTGGCCGCGACCGAGGACAGCTTGATCGAGGCGTCCTCCAGCATCAGCTCCAGCCGGGTGATCTCCCTCGTGCGGTCGCCCATCAACTGGACCCGGTAGCGGGTCAGCATCCGCAGCCGGCGGATGTCCGGCGGCGGCACCATCGACGGGCGCAGCAGCCCGCACTCCAACAGCTGGGCGATCCACTCGGCGTCCTTGACGTCGGTCTTGCGCCGCGAGATCGCCTTGATGTGCGCGGCGTTGACCAGCCAGACCTCCATGACCTCCTCCAGGCAGTAGAACGCGCCCTTCCAGTAGGTGGAGGTTGACTCCATCGCCGCGATCGTCACCCCGCACTCGAGCAGCCAGTCCCGCATCACCTGCAGCGAGCGGGTCATCGTCGAGAACGTCCGCGTCTCCGCCCGCCGGCCCCGCGGCCCCGGCGTGCGCACGCACACCGTCAGCGTCGCCTTGCCGATGTCCAGCCCGGCTACCCGCTCATACAGAACTTCCACCTTGGATCCCTCCTCGCCGTCGACGACCTGCAGGGCTCGTCCGGAGGGTCCTCAACTCATGGACACAGACCCGCGCGCTCACGGCAGCAATCAAGGGCACCCGAGGACCCCGCGCCAAACACGTCTGCGGGCTCTCCCGCACCAGTGACGGACGACGTCGCCGGACGACAGGACATTCTCATCGCCAAGGGCTGCGATCAAGATCGCAAAGGATTACACGTCTTGCACTTCGGGCTGGGGAAACTCGTGGTGACGGGTTACAGGAGGATCGCCAGCAGACTGAGGACGTGGGAATCAGCGGCACCCCTGAGTACCGGGCTCGACGGCGGGCGCGCGAGCAACAACCCCGTCAGCGCGTGCAGCCCACCCCGGTAGATCGCCCCCGCCCGGACCAGACTGGCGCTGCGGCGGACGGACCCGAACGACGCACCGCCGCGACGACCTGCGGATGGTGCGGCGGACCGATCACCGTGCGCAGCCGCGGCCCGATTCCCAAGTGGTGCTCTGCCACCTGCCGACACCGGGCATGGGAGCAGAGCCGCGCGGCAACCTCCGGCCGGACGGCAGTGCAGGTGGACGAGCGGCGGGTCGAGTTTCATGTACCCCTCGAGCCGACCCGCCGCGACTGGCCGAGGTTGCTCGGCGAGCTCGCCGGTCAACTGGACGACGGACGCGTCTACGACCGGGACCTTCCCGGCCTCGCCCGGGCGATGGAGCCGGTCCTGCGGTCCTACCGGCGGCGGGCCCACTGGAGCGGCGCGCCCGGCCTGCCCTGAGTGCCCTGAGCCGGACCTGCAGTACTGCTCCAGTAGGGCACCGGCGTCAACGGTGACGTCGGGACCGTTCGCGCGAAGCGGGAAGCCACTGGCTTGACATCGGTGGCGGAAGGTCGGTGACAAGCCGGCCGACCCGACGTCACCCCGACCGGCTCGCCACTAGCCTTTGGTGGCCACGTGACTCCGTGCCCTGCTTGACGGCAGGTGACTCTCCGCGCGAGGACGCCCCGCCAGGTGAACGCATCCGAGCGACTGGGAGGGGGTCCGAGGCCCCGGTGACCTCTCGCGGCCTGCGGTTGGTCAGCTGAGCGCCCCGTCACCCGCACCGTCGTCTACTCGTCACAACGGATTCCGCGGCCCTGGGTGCATGAGGTGTGTCGGCTCGTGATCTTGTCCGGTCGTCCACCTGGGAGGCGAGCACAAAGAATGGGTGCCGCAGCTGAGGGGCGAGGGGTGCGGCGCTGCGGAGGCCCATGGCAGGTCTCAGCTTGCGCTGCCGCGGAGGCCACTTCGCAGAAGAGTGTCACCCCCCCTTGGACCAGGACGTGTCCGAGATTCCCAACCGATCGCGATACCAACGCGGCTTGGAGACACCGGACACCGTCCGCGTGACCCGGAACCAGCGCGGGTCTGCCGCTACTGGAGACGGCGGATACGCAGCAGGCCGCGCTGCGCGACGGTGACCGTGCCGGCGAGCGTGGTCAGGTCGTGGCCGGCGACCACCCCCGCGAGCGCAGCGGCCACGGTCCACGCCGACTGGTCAGACGGGCGCAGCACCAGGATGCCGGCATGGCTACCCGGCGGGTACGTCCGGATGTCGCCCAGTCCGCGATCGAGGGTGATCAACAATCGTTCGTCAGCGGCTGCAGCGGCCACGACCTGCGGATCCGACGCACCGCCGAGGTCCTCGTCGACAACGGTGTCGACATCGTGTCCGGCGGCGATGAGCACCTGACGAGCTGAACGAGGGATGTTCTCGTCGAGCTTGACCTTCACTCCGGGCCCAGCGGGACCAGTTCCTCACGGGCCAGCAGCGCCCCGCACGGCGGCCGCCTGCACGCCTTCCGAAGTCAGGGTCAGATACTCCGCAACGATCTCCTCCGGGCTCATTCCGGCGGCAAGGCAGTCGAGCACCACGCTGACGGGCACGCGGGTGCCTGCGATCACCGCCTGGCCGCTCAGCACGGCCGGATCGGTGGTGATCAACGCCAGGCGGTCGGAACTCATGTGCCCAGTGTGCCCGCGCCCGCGACCTACGCCCAGCAGACCCGAGCCCCGAACCGTGCGGACTTCGTTGAGCTCGACTCGCCGATGCCCGCGCTGCGCACGGCCGAACCGGCCGGAACGCCTGCGACCGCGTGCCCTGCCGCAGCCCTGGACGTACTGGAGCAGAACTGGAGGAATGCGGGAGCGAGTCGGGAGGACGAGAACTCGAAGGACGTCGGCCCCCGGTGATAGGGGCACCTGACTGCAGAAGAACTGGAGACGAACAGGAGATCGCCGCTGCACTGTCATCAATCCGGCCCGAACGACGCCTTCTCCAGGTAGGCGTGCCGCGCCGAATGTCGGCGAGCGAGACCGGACGCCCGAGGAGGAGGCCGCCATGGTCGACGCGCAGCGACGGGAGCTGGTGTCCAGCGACCAACTGCTCCTGACGCCCGAAGAGGCCGCCCGGATTCTCCGAGTCGGCCGCACCACGATCTACGCCCTGATGAAGGCCGGTGACCTCCTCCCGGTGCACATCGGCCGCAGTTGCCGGATTTCCCGCGCCGAGCTCGAGCGCTACGTCCGCCGGCTCGACGCTCCCCCACGCAGTGCCTCTCCTCGACCAGGCCGAAGCCGGCGGACTACCACGGACCAACGCGCCTTGTTCGAGCTCACCCCCCATCCGGTGGAGCCGGCATGACTTGTGCATTCCCGACTCCCGGTGTCAGTGCACACCGCGACACTCGACGCCGGTTGAGCGCCGGCCACGCAGGGAGCGATCGATGGACGTCGAAGAACGAGGCAGCACGACCCCACGGCGCCGGAAGGCGGCGGAGAGCAGAAAGCGCGCCAGCGGCGAGTCCTCCATCTACCAGGACGAGGACGGTCGGTGGCACGGCTTCGTCTCCATGGGCAAGAAGGAGAACGGTCGCCGCGACCGCCGCCATGTCTCCGGCGCGCGACGTACTGACGTGGTGGCCAAGGTGCGCGTCCTCGAGGCGAAGCGGGACGCCGGCATCACGGAGGCGGCCGGCCGGGCACCCACGGTCGGCGACTGGCTGGACCACTGGCTGGACAACATCGCCGCCCGAAGGGTCCGTGCACGGACGCTGGAGAGCTACCGCAGCACCGTCCGGCTGCACCTCCATCCGGGAATCGGACATCACCGGCTCGACCGGCTGCAACCGGACCATCTGGAACGCCTCTACGGCGCCCTCGCCGACAAGGGGCTCAGCCCCGCCTCGATCCTGCGCGTCCACCGAGTGATCTCCCGTGCGCTTCGGGTGGCCTCGCAGCGCGGGACGGTCGCACGGAACGTCGCCACCCTGGTCGACCCACCAACGGTCAAGAGGCCGCAGACCGCGCTGCCACTGAATGCCGACGAGGCGAGGCGCGTGATGGCGGCCGCTCAGGCACACCGCAACGCCGCCCGATGGACCGTTGCGCTGGCCGTGGGACTACGGCAGTCCGAAGCTCTCGGCCTGCGGTGGGCAGACGTCAACCTGGACAACGGCACTCTCACCGTCCGTCGCGGACTGCACCGAGTCGGCGGACAGGGACTGATCTACGAGGAGCCGAAAGCCGACCGCAGCCGCCGGACCCTGGCGCTACCCGAGCAGCTCGTCGGGGCACTCCGCGCGCACCGAGCGACGCAACTCGAGGAGCGCGTTACCGCCGGTTCCCTCTGGGAGGACAGCGACCTGGTGTTCGCACAGGCCAACGGCCGACCGATCGAGCGGAAGTCGGACTGGCACAACTGGAAGGCCCTCCTGCGCGAGGCCGGCGTGCGCGAGGTCCGGCTGCACGACGGACGGCACACGGCAGCGACCCTGTTGCTGTCCGAGGGCGTTCATCCCCGCGTCGTCATGGAGGTTCTGGGCCACGCACAGATGCGAACCACGACGGACACCTACAGCCACGTCATGCCGGCCCTCGGCCGCGACGCCGCCGACCGGATGGGCAACGCGCTGTGGGGACCGCCGGCACCGTGACGCTCCAGTGGCCACCACGCTGGCACCAGATACGACTCAGGCCGCTCTCCGAGAGGGAGAACGGCCTGGTCATCGGGGTGGAGCTGAGGGGACTCGAACCCCTGACCCCCACACTGCCAGTGTGGTGCGCTACCAGCTGCGCCACAGCCCCGAACCCGGCCCGGTCTGGTGTGTCCGAGCCGGGAGCAACTGTACAGGCCGGGCCGACGGCGACCGCGCAGGGGTGGCGGCGCCGCACCGCGCGCCGCCGCCACCGGCTGGTCGGCTCAGGGCTGCTTCAGCTGGGCGATGCGGATGTGGTTGCCGAACGGGTCGCGCAGGCCGAAGTCGATCCCGTAGGGCTGGTCGACCGGCTCCTCGGTGATCTCGACCCCCTTGGCCTTGAGCTCGGCGTGCGTCCGGTACGCGTCGTCGCAGGCGAAGAACAGGTGCCCGCCGGCGACGCCCTTGGCGATCGCCTCGCGCACCTGCGCGGCGGTCTCCTCGCTCATCGACGGCGCCCCCGGCTTCTCCAGCAGGACGGCACGGTCCGGCTGGGCGGGAAGGGCGACGGTGAGGAACCGCATGGGACCGAAGTCCATGTCGGTCTGGACCTCGAACCCGAGCTTGCCGACGTAGAAGTCGAGCGCCTGGTCCTGGTCGGGGACGTAGATCTGGGTGATGGTGATGGCGGTCAGCATGGGGAGAACGCTAGGGACGGTCACTCCCCCGGTGCTTCTCCGAAACTGCTCGGTCTGGCCCACCGCATCGCGAAGCACGTCGGCACCGCCGGCAGCGGCCCGCGCTGCCGGTACACCGAGGGCGGCTCCCCCACGATGTCGCGGAAGACCCGGCTGAACGTGCCGAGGCTGCTGAAGCCGACGTCCATGCAGATGTCGGTGACGCTCCGCTCCCCCGACCGCAGCAGGAACATGGCCCGCTCCACCCGCCGCCGCTGCAGGTAGCGGTGCGGGGTCTCGCCGAAGGTGGCGCGGAACGTGCGGATGAAGTGCGCCGGCGAGACGTGCGCGATGCGAGCCAGGGTCGGCACGTCGAGCGGCTCGGCGTACCGGCGATCCATGGCGTCGCGCGCCCGGAGCAGCCGCCGGTTGGAGTCCTCCACCGCCTTGCCCACGCCGGTGATCACATCACGCCCACCGGACGTCGTCCGCGCGCTGCGGCGCCCGTCCGCGGGGCGCACCGCGCGGAGGACAGCCTCACCGCGCGGTCGAGGGCTTTCCGCGGGGCGGACCGCGCGGAGGACGGAACGGTCAGACCTGGACGCCGCGCTCGGCCAGCCAGCTGACCGGGTTGACCCGCGGCCCGTCCTCCCCGCCCTTGTGCACCTCGAAGTGCAGGTGCGGCCCGGTCGACTGCCCACGGTTGCCCAGCAGGGCGATGGTCTGGCCGGCGTCCACGTACTCGCCCGGCTCGACCAGGATGGAGTCCATGTGCCCGTAGACGGTGACGTCGCCGTTCGCGTGCAGGATGTAGACGGCCAGGCCGAAGCCGCTGGCGGGGCCGGCCCGGAGCACGACGCCGTCGCCGGCCGCGTACTCCGGCGTGCGCATGGGGGCCGCGAGGTCGATGCCGTAGTGGAACGTGCCCCAGCGGCTGCCGTAGCCGCTCGTGAGGCGGGCGCCGTTCACGGGCAGTACGAACTTGGGGCGGGCGGCCTCGGCGGCGGCGGCCTCCGCCTCGGCGCGCGCGGCGCGGGAGGCGGCGACCTCCTGCAGCCGGGCCTGGGCCTCGGCGACGGTGACCGACGCGCGGGGCATGACCTCCAGGACCTCGTCGCCGGTGGACAGCGCGGCCTGCGCCTCGAGCACCGAGGTGGCCTCGGCCGAGGCGGCCGGGGCGCCGTGTAGCCCGAGTCCGGCGGCGGCCACGCCACCGCTGAGCAGTGCGGCGAGCAGGAGCCCCGGCCGGCGGGTCGTCGCGGGCGCGCTGCGGCGGGTGTGCCGGGCGGCCCGGGACCGGGCAGGGGGACGAATCGTCGTCAGGAGCTCGGTGGAGGCCTCCTGGCCGAGTCGTGCGCGCATGCACCTGCCCGATCATCTGTGTCGCGGAGCGCCGAAGGGGAAGTTCGACTGCGCGCCATACAAACATTCCGTGACGCTGTCGTGACCAGGCGTCCGGCGCGTCCCCCGGGACACGCCGTGCGACCCGCCTCGCACGTCCCACGAGTCACACCCGTTACTGACATCGCTGTCATTCCCGGCCCCCCGTCGAGCGCTCCCGTACGACGGGCGCACAGCTGCGATCCCGGCCACACCTGGCCGCTCCGGTGCACCCGGGCGAGTGGCCCCAGGGTTTCGGCCGCCGCGGTCCAGGGCAGGCTGTTCCTCCTGGCACCTGAACCTCCTGCGCCGCTCCGGCCTGCCGATCGGGCGCCGGCCGAGCGCGATCGGGAGCCGGGCCATTGCGCGGCGGGCCGCCGCACGCGTGTACTGCGACCACCGTCGGCCGTTCCCGGAACGACCGCGGGGGCCGTGCCCTGAGGACCAGAGAGCGGGATGCGTTGACCCGAGCAGCGAGCGGCCTCCGCACCGGAGATCTGCAGCGGTGAAGATCGTCTACTTCACCTTCCGCGGACTGTTCGCCGACAACCCCCGCGCCGTCTACGAGGCGCTCCGCGACCGCGCCGGCCTCGCGCACACCTGGCTCTGCACGCCGACGACGCAGGGCTCCTTCCCGCCCGGGGTGCACACCGTGCTCTACGGCACCCCCGAGGCGGCCGCCGTCCTCGCGACGGCCGACGTCGTGGTCGCCAACGACTGCATGTCGATGCACTGGGAGAAGCGCCCCGGCACGACCTACCTGCAGACCTGGCACGGCACCCCGCTCAAGCGGATCCACCACGACGCGCCGGTCCGCCCCGGCTGGCTCGACGCACCCGACCGGGACGTCGCCCGCTGGGACATGCTGCTCTCCCCGAACCGGGCGAGCACCGAGAACCTCCGGCACGCCTTCCGGTTTGCCGGGCCGGTGCACGAGACCGGCTACCCGCGCAACGACGTCCTCAACGACCCGCGCCGCGAGGAGATCCGCGCGCGGGTCCGCGGGGAACTGGGCATCGCGGACGGCGTCACGGCGGTCCTCTACGCCCCCACCTGGCGCGACGACCTCGTGTTCTCGAGCGGCGGAGGACCGGACTTCCAGGTGCCGATCGACCTCACCGCGTTCGCCGACCGGCTGGGCGGGGACCACGTGCTGCTGCTGCGGCTGCACAGCATGGTGTCCGGCCGCCTCGCGCTGCCGCCCGGCGTGCCGGCGGTCGACGTGTCCGGCCGCGCGGAGTCCGGCGAGCTGTACCTGGCCGCCGACATCCTGGTCACCGACTACTCCTCGGCGATGTTCGACTTTGCGGTGACGGGCAAACCCATGGTCTTCTACACCTACGACCTGGAGCACTACCGCGACGACGTGCGGGGTTTCTACTTCGACCTCGCCGCTGTGGCCCCCGGCCCGCTCGTCGCCACCAGCGAGGAACTGATCGAGGCGATCGCCGACAGCGACGTCGCCGCCTCGGCACTGGCAGACCGGTACGCCCGTTTCCGGGACACGTTCTGCTCGCTCGACGACGGGCACGCGACCGACCGCGTGCTCGACCTGCTCTTCCCGCCCGGCACGCCCGCCGCGCAGCCCACCATGGAAAGGGGATGAACGTGCGGACCACCGACCGAGCCCTGACGAGCTCTCCGCGAGATCTGGCCCGCACCGCGGCGCCACGGCCCCTGCATCCCCCGGTCCAGGCGGTCATCCTGGCCGCCGGCATGGGCACCCGGCTCGGGCGCTCGCTGCCGAAACCGCTGACGCCGCTGCGCGACGGCCGCACCATCCAGCGCCGGCAGGTCGACGCGCTGCGCGAGGCGTTCGGCCCCGACACCGACATCACCGTCGTCGTCGGCTTCAGCAGCGACCTGGTGATGGCCGCGTCGCCGGACGTGCGGTTCGCCTACAACCCGGACTTCGCGCGCACCAACACCTCCAAGAGCCTGTGGCGCGGGCTGTCGACCTGCCGCGACGGCGGCGTGCTGTGGATGAACGGGGACGTCGTCTTCGACCCGGCCGTCCTGGAGCACGTGCTGAGCTGCGTCCGTTCGGACGAGAGCTTCGTCTGCGTCGACACCGCCGCGGTCGCCGACGAGGAGATCAAGTACACCCTCGACGCCGACGGCTTCATCCGCGAGCTCTCCAAGACCGTCGTCGGCGGCCTCGGCGAGGCCGTGGGCATCAACTACGTCTCCGGCGCCGACCGGGCCGCCCTCATCGCCCACCTGGACGCCTGCGGTGACCAGGACTACTTCGAGCGGGCGATCGAGACCGCGATCGAGGAGGACGGCCTCCGGTTCCGGCCGCTGGACATCTCGGCGTTCTCCGCCGTCGAGGTGGACTTCGAGCGGGACCTGGAACGGGCCAACAGCCTGTTCTGGGGGAGCACCGTCCGCCATCCCCTGGCGGTCGAGGCGGGCTGACCCGCGCCGGTGGCGTGCCGATCCCGGCACGCCACCGGAGGGGTCAGCGGAGCTCGGCCTCCGCGGGCACCCCAGCCGGCACGTCGGCGTCCCGGAAGCGCCGGACGGCGGCGACGCCGCCGATCACCAGGCCGGTGCCGAGCGCGATCAGCAGGCCGACCGCCGCCCGCGCCAGCGCCGACGGCCCGGCGCTCAGCACGTTCGCCGACCACAGCACGTCGACGTCGGGCAGCCCCTGCACGAGCATCAGCCAGCCCAGCACGACGGCCAGCAGTCCGGTCATGGCGCCCCGTCCCCGGACGGCGGCGCGGACGCCGATGCCCGCGACCAGCGTGGCGATCAGGGCCGGCAGCAGCGCCGACACCACCGCGCCGGTGTGCGAGGAGATGCTCACCGGCGGTTCGGGCGTGGCCGCCGCGTGCCAGACCGCGGCCGCCGCACCCACCAGCAGCAGTCCGCCCAGCGGCCGCGGGGTGCGGGCCAGGAGGGCCGCGGCCGGTGCCAGCACCAGCAGGGCCAGGTGGACCGGCCACACCAGCCACGGGGACGGCGGCGGGCTCCAGGTGAGCACCCCGGTCACCGCGACGGGGGTGTCGCCGTGCCGCATCGGCACGGTCCAGTCGAAGACGGTGTGCGCGCTCCCCGGGTCCGCGGCCACGGCCGGCGGGAGGAGGTCCTCGCTCATCCAGTGCGTCCGGTGGTCGTGCCAGACGTAGTGCGGCTGCGTCGAGACCTGCTCCCAGTCGGGCGTGGCCCCGCGCCGGGCGTTGTCCGGCAGGTCGACCTGCGCGTACCGGTCGAGGTTGATGTAGGTGGCGGGGCTGTTGGCGTTGCGCCACACGCCGTCCGGACCGATCCGCAGGTAGGGGTCGTCGTCGTACCCGGGCACGAGCACCTCGGTGCCGGTCTCGTTCACCAGCTCCAGCTGGTCGCCGAACTGGAGCACCCGCACCGAGATCCCGGGGACGTCGGGGGTCACCGCCAGCACCCGGGCGTCGAAGTCGCTCCCGGCCGCGTCACCCCCCACGTGGGCCGCGGCCGGGCCGGCCGCGGTGAGGCAGGCCAGCAGGCCGGCCAGGACCACCAGCAGCCGGGCCGCCGGCCGGGTCACGTCTCCTCCACGACCAGGCGGAGGTCGTCGGCGATGTCGCGCCAGGTGTTGCCGGTGTTGAAGGCCACGTCGGCCTCGTCGTCGGCTCCGTACAGCAGCAGCATCGACGAGTGCAGCCGGCCCTCGTCCTCAGCGAGCGGCACGCCCGCGGACAGCTGCGCCTGGTCGATCGTCTCCTGGTCGCCGGTCAGCCCGACGAAAGGCACGGGGAGGTCGGCGTCGAACCGGTCGAGGTACTCGCCGAGGACCTCGGGGGTGTCGGTCGCCGGATCGGTGGTCACGAACACCACCTGCAGGTCCTCGACCAGGTCCGCGTCCAGCCCGCGCAGCGCGACCGCGACGTCGGCCATGGTGGTCGGGCAGATGTCGGGGCACTCGGTGTAGCCGAAGAACAGCAGCGTCGGCCGGCCGCCGGTCGCCGCCCGGAAGTCGTATGGCGCACCGGTGGTGTCGGTGAGGGTGAACGACGGCCGGCGGTAGGGCTCGGGCAGGTCCAGCCCGGCGTACCGGTCCTCCGGCCCCTCGACGACCGCGGGGGCGTCCGAGTGGTCGTGCCCGTCCGCGGAGCCCCCGTCGGCGGACTGCCCGTCCCCGCCGCAGCCGGTCAGCACCACGAGCACGGACAGGGAGAGGGCCGCCAGCACGGGACGCAGGCGGCCGCGGACGGCGGAGCTCACGACGACACGGTACGTCGGTTCGCCCGCCAGCCGAGGACGACGCCGCCGAGACCGGCGAGCAGCGCGAGGATCGCCACGAACAGGGCCAGCCCGGCCGGCGCGCCGTCCACGTCACCGTGGGCCTCGTCGGCCGCTGACGCCGCCTGGTCGGTCGCGTCGCTGTCGGTCGAGTCACCGCCGGCCGCGGCGAGGGACAGCACCGGCGCGGGGCGCTCGGGCTCCTGGCCGTCGACCGTCGGCTCGATCCACGCCGACTCGCTACCGTCGCTGTAGAGCTGTACCGCCGGGAACGCCAGCTCGTCGGCGTCCGGGAACGGCCCGCCGGACAGCGCGAACTCCTGGAACTGGCCCGGGGCGATCCCGCCGCCGTTCTCGGCCCGGAACTCCACCACCGAGACGTAGGAGCTGATCTCCTGCCCGTGGTTGTCCAGCGGCTCGTCGAGGTCGGACGTCGTCAGGGTCGACGTCCAGCCGGGCACCGGCTGCACCCGCAGCGAGGCCAGCGCGGCCTCCTGCGGGATCTGGATGCGCAGGCCGACCGTGCTGGCGGTGTCGCTCTCGTTGGGCACGCGGAAGGTCAGCTTCCCGTACCCACCGGGGGCGGCGTCCTGGCTGGCCACGGTCACGTGCGCGGAGGCGAGGCCGGCGCCGGCGATCGACGCGGCGAGCAGGGCCAGGACGGCCGCCACGAGGGCCGCGAGGCGACCGAGGGGGCGGGGCAGGGCACGGGGAGACACGGAACTCCTGTTCATCGGGGGTGGGGTGCGCCGGCCGCGGTCAGCGGACCGGGAACTCGGTGCGGGCGGTGGTGGCGGTGAACTCGTCGAGCCGGACGCTGACCGCCAGCGTCCAGGTGCCGGCCCCGGGGACGGCCATCCCGTCGCCGACCCAGTGGCCGGGACCGGCGGGCGCCAGGTCGACGTCCAGCGGCCCGATGTCCTGGGACGGTTCGGTGAGGCTGACGGTGATCCCGGCCGGCTGGGTCAGCCGGCCGGCCTCGTCGAAGAGGTAGAGGTGCAGCGTGTTGGGGCCCGGGCGGGCCGGGTCGATCGAGACCTGCACGCTGCCGGCCGGCCCGCCGCTGCCCTCCAGCGGCAGCAGCACGTCGACCGGCTGGGCGACGGCCGAGCGCGCCGGCGGGGTGCCGACGAGGACCGCCGACAGCGCCAGCACCACCGCCGCGACGGCGACCTCGACGAGCACCGACCGGCGCAGCGCCGGCACGTGCTCGGCGGCGGCCTCGGACTGCAGCCGGCTGCGGAGCTCTCCGGCTCCCTCGTCCCCCTCGGTCAGGGTCCGGTCGGCGCCACCGGCGGCGAAGGCGTGCGCGGTCACCGTGCGGCGCCCTCCCGGCCGGGGCCGCCGCAGGCCGAGCCGCTGCTGGACCCACACCCGCGAGACCCCGGCCGCAGCCAGGACGACCAGGACCAGCCCGAGCTTGGCGATCAGCAGCCAGCCGTAGGTGGTGGCGAACAGCGCCGTCGGCGACTCCACCTCCCGGACCGCCTGCACCGTTCCGGAGACGACCAGCGCGACGACCGCGCCGAACGCGATCCGCGACCACGGCGTCAGCACCGCGGCGAGATCGGCCGTGCGGTTCCCCGCGCGCAGCACCACCGCGAGCAGGGCGGTCAGACCACCGAGCCAGACCGCCATGGCGCCCGCGTGCACGGCCGCGACGGGGACCGCCAGGCCGGGCCAGGGCCCCGCCACCGGGTGCCCGACCGCGGCGCTGCTCACGACCAGCCCGAGCGCGAGGGCCCCGGCCGTGACGGCCCGGGGGGTCGACGGCGGGGCGCCGCGGTGCCAGACGGGCCGGAGGACCAGCACCAGCGCTGCGGCCAGGAGCGCCCGGGCCAGCAGCGTCCAGCCGGCGGCGGAGGAGGCCGTCGCCGACAGCAGCGACGGGTCCAGCGCGGACGCGGGGCCGGCGCCCGCCCCGTACGGCCCCTGCAGGAGGAAGGTGAGCACCGCCGAGGCGGCCACGACGACGGCGCCTCCCGTGGCCAGCCGCCGGAGGGCCGCCGACCCCCAGCCGGCCGGCCAGCAGAAGAACGCCAGGACGGGGCCACCGACGGCCAGGGCGAGACCGCCGAACCCCAGCCATCGGCTCGCCGGGAGGGCCGCGGCCACGACCGGGTCGGTGCCGTCCTCCCCGGCGCCGGCGGTGGCCGCGACCAGTTCGCCGTCGCCGACGACGAAGGAGTACGCGCCCGCGATCGGGTGCGAGTCGGCCGAGACGACCCGGTAGGTGACGAGGTAGCCGTCCTCGGGCAGGCCGGCCCGCAGCGGGATGGTGAGCAGACCGCCGTCGACGGCCGCGGCGCCGGTGTCCACCCGCTCGCCGTCGGAGCCCAGGACCCGCGCGTACCCGGCGCCCAGCGAGACGCCCTCGCTGAACTCCAGCGTCACCTCCGCCGGCACGGTGTCCAGGCGCGCGCCCTCCCCCGGGTCGGTGGAGATCAGCGTGGCGTGCGCGGCGGCCGGCGGAGCGGTGACGACACCGCCGAGGAAGGCGACGAGGAGAGCGGCCAGCAGGATCCAGGAGCGCCTCACGCGGGGACCCGCCGGCCGGTGAGCACCCCGACGGCGCGACGACGTCGTCCCCGCCAGGCCACGGCACACACCAGCAGAGTCCCGGCGAACAGCAGCAGATGCGCCACCGCCCGCTCGACGTGCACGTGGCCGGCCGCGAGGTCGACGAGCGTCACCGGCAGCAGCAGGGCAGCGAAGGTGAGGAGGAACGGCACCGCGCCGGCGGCCAGCCGGGGGCCGGCGGCGACCGCCAGGAACGCCGCCCCCAGCGCGAGGTTCCAGGCGCCGCTCTCCCGCGCCATGTGCGCCGGGGCGCTCATCGCCCCCGCCCCGGAGGCCAGCACCGGCCAGGCGAGCGCGGCCTGCGCGGCCCCCACGACCAGCAGCGCCAGCCGCAGCGCCGAGCCCACGAGGCGGGCGCGCGCCGCCGCGGCCGCCCCCGGCAGCTCGCGCGGCAGCGCGCCGAGCACGGCGACCGTGAGATCGGGCACCGCGGGGGCCGCGGCCAGCCGGGCGCGGCGGGTCACCCGGGCCGCCTCCCCCGCCCACCCGGCGCAGCCGGCGCAGGCGGCCAGGTGCGCGTCCAGCTCGCGGGCGGGCATCTCGAGGGGCTCCCCGTCGAGACGCGCGGAGACGGCCTCGCGGAACGGCGTGCACGGCATGGTTCATTAGTCGGAGGTGGAACCCGCACGGTTCCCGCCGCGGACGACTTTCTCTCCGCGGCGTCCCGGGACGAAGACAGGGCATGGACGAGCTGGAGCGCATCGCGGCCGACGCCGCCGGGGGTGACCCCCTGGCCGCGGCGGCGCTGGTGCGCGCCACCCAGTCCGACGTCTGGCGGCTGTGCGCCGCCCTCGGCGACGGGCAGAGCGCCGACGACCTCACCCAGGAGACCTACCTGCGGGCGTTCGGGTCGCTGCACCGGTTCCAGCACCGCTCCTCGGTGCGGACCTGGCTGCTGTCCATCGCCCGCCGGGTGTGCGCCGACGCCATCCGCTCCCGCCGCCGGCGGTGGGTCGCGCTCGTCCGGGACGACGCGGAGCTGGAGTCGCTCGGCCGCGGGCCGGCCGGCGACCCGGTGGCCGAGGGCGTCGCGGTGACCGACCTGCTGGCCCGCCTCGATCGCGACCGCCGCGAGGCGTTCGTGCTCACCCAGCTGCTGGGGCTGTCCTACGCGGAGGCCGCCGACGTGGCCGGCTGCCCGGTCGGGACGATCCGCTCGCGGGTCGCCCGGGCCCGGGCCGACCTGGTCGAGTCCCTCGGTGGAGTGGACCTGGACGACGCGGGGGGAGACGCGGCTCACGCCTGAGGCGTCGCCGCCGCGGCCCTCCCCCGCCGCCACCTATGCTGCCGGACGGCCGTGCGCCGTCGTCCGGACGACGCCGTCCGTCCCCCCTCCCGATACGGAGCCGACGCGTGCCCTTCAGCCTGACCCCCAAGGACTCGAGCTTCTATCCGCTGTTCACCGCCTCCGCGGAGAACCTGGTGGCAGCCACCGACGTCCTGAGCGAGTTCGTCCACGACCACGCCCGGCGCGCGGAGCTCGCCGAGCAGCTGCGCGACCTCGAGCACGCGGCCGACCAGACCACCCACGCGATCTTCCGGCAGCTCAACACCAGCTTCGTGACGCCGTTCGACCGCGAGGACATCTACGCCCTCGCCAGCAACCTCGACGACGTCATGGACTACGTCGAGGCCGCCGCCGACCTGGTCATCCTCACCGGCCTGGGCACCCTGCCGGCCGAGATGAGCCAGCAGGTCGCCCTGCTGCAGCGGGCCGCGCAGACCACCGCCGAGGCGATGCCCCGCCTGCGCACGCTCAGTGACCTCTCCGACTACTGGATCGAGGTCAACCGGATCGAGAACGAGGCCGACAAGCTCTACCGCCGGCTGCTCTCCCGGCTCTACAGCGGCGAGTTCGACGCCCTGGAGATCCTCAAGCTCAAGGAGGTCGCCGACCAGCTGGAGGAGGCGGCCGACGCGTTCGAGCACCTCGCCAACGTGGTCGAGACGATCGCCGTCAAGGAGTCCTGAGCCCGATGGACCTCTGCTGATGGGCCGCTGCTGATGGACGCCGCCTTCGTCGGTCTGGTCGTCATCGTCCTGGTCGCCCTGGCGTTCGACTACACCAACGGCTTCCACGACGCCGCGAACGCCATCGCGGTCGCCGTCTCCACCAAGGCGCTCACCCCGCGCGTGGCCCTCGCCCTGGCCGCCGTCATGAACCTGGTCGGGGCGCTGCTGTCCACCGAGGTCGCCAAGACGGTGGGCGCGGGGATCATCGACCCGCCCGAGGGGAACAACGGGCTGGAGATCGTCTTCGCGGCCCTGATCGGGGCGATCACCTGGAACCTGATCACCTGGTGGTACGGGCTGCCGTCCTCGTCCTCCCACGCGCTGATCGGCGGCCTGGTGGGCGCCGCGCTCGCGGCGGCGCACTCGGTCCAGTGGGTCGGCGTCCTCGAGAAGGTCATCGTCCCGATGATCGTCTCGCCGCTGGTCGGCTTCGGCCTCGGCTACCTGTTCATGCTGGCGCTGCTGTGGACCTTCCGGCGGGCGCACGTGTCCAAGGCCAACCGCAACTTCCGCTACGCCCAGATCGTCAGCTCCGCCACCATGGCGCTGGGCCACGGCATGCAGGACGCCCAGAAGACGATGGGCATCATCACCCTGGCGCTGTTCACCGCGGGCGAGATCGACACCTTCGAGGTGCCCTTCTGGGTGGTGCTCGCCGCGGCCGGGGCGATCAGCGCCGGCACGTACGCGGGCGGGTTCCGGATCATGCGGACCATGGGCCGGCGGATCATCCAGCTCACCCCCACCGGCGGGTTCGCCGCGCAGACGGTGGCCTCCAGCGTCATGGTCACCACCGCTACCGTCTTCGCCGTGCCCGTGTCCACCACGCACATCACCACCACCTCGATCATGGGCGTGGGCTCCACCCGGCGGCTGTCGGCCGTCCGCTGGGGCGTCGCGGGAAACATCGTCGTGGCCTGGGTGGTGACCCTGCCCGCGGCCGCCGCGGTCGCCGCCGTCGCCTTCTTCCTCACCGAACTCGCCGTCGGCTGACCGTGACCGAGGGCCGGAGCGGGGCGCCGGTCGCCCTGGGCACGGCCCCGGGCCGCTGGCTGGTCACCGTCGCGGTCCTCGCCTCGGGCATGGCCTTCCTCGACGCCACGGCCGTGCAGGTCGCCCTGCCGGCCATCGGGGCGGAGTTCGGCGCCTCGCTGTCCGGGCTGCAGTGGACCGTCACCGCCTACACGCTCACGCTCGCGGCGCTGATCCTGCTCGGCGGTTCCCTCGGCGACCGGTACGGACGGCGCCGCGTCTTCCTGATCGGAGTGGTGTGGTTCGCCGCCGCCTCGCTGCTCTGCGGGCTGGCCCAGGACACCGTGCAGCTGGTCGCGGCCCGGGCGCTGCAGGGCATCGGCGGCGCGCTCCTCACCCCCGGCAGCCTGGCACTGATCCAGTCCTCCTTCCGGCCCGTGGACCGCGCGCGGGCGATCGGCCTCTGGACGGCGCTGGGCGGTATCGCCGGGCTGATCGGGCCGTTCCTCGGCGGCGTGCTGGTCGACGCGGTGAACTGGCGGCTGGTCTTCCTGATCAACGTCCCACTGGCCGTCGTCATCGTCGCCGTCGCCGGACGGCACGTGCCGGAGAGCCGCGACCCACGCCACCACGGGCGGTTCGACTACGCCGGTGCCGCACTGGGCGCCCTGGCCCTGGGCGGTCTGACGTACGCGCTCATCAGCGCGGGCGAGCAGCCGGCGGGGGCCGACGTCCTCGCCTCCGCCGCGGTCGGCGTCGCCGCCGGCGCCGGATTCGTCGTCCGCGAGCAGCGGGCCACCGATCCGATGCTGCCGCCGCGCCTCTTCCGCGACCGGCAGTTCACCGGCGCCAACGCGGCCACGCTCGCCGTGTACGGCGCCCTGGGCGGCAGCGGGCTGTTCCTCGTGCTCCAGCTGCAGACCGTGCTCGGCTACGACGCCACGGGGGCGGGCGCGGCGATGCTCCCGACGATCCTGGTCATCACACTGCTCGCCCCGCGGTTCGGCGCCCTGGCGCAGCGGATCGGCCCGCGGCTGCCGATGACGGTCGGCCCGCTGGTCGTCGCCGCCGGCACGCTGTGGCTGTCCGGCGTGGACGGCAGCGGGCCGTACGTGGTGGAGGTGCTGCCCGGCTCGCTGCTGCAGGGGCTGGGGATGGCGATCACGGTGGCCCCGCTGACGGCGACGGTGCTGGCCGCGGCCCCCGACGCCATGGCCGGGATCGCCAGCGGCGTCAACAACGCCGTCGCCCGGGCCGCCCAGCTGCTCGCCGTCGCCGCCCTGCCGGTGCTCGTGGGCCTCGGGGGCGACGACTACACCGATCCGGCCGCCTTCACCGGCGGCTTCCGGGCCGCGCTGCTCGTCTGCGCGGCGCTGTTCGCCGTCGGCGGCACGGTGGCCTGGGCGACCATCCGCAACGACGTCCTCGACACCTCGGCGGACCGGCCACCCTCCGTTGGCACCTAAGTTCATCGATCTGGTAGACATAGCGCCGTGACCCGGTCGACCGCGCTGCTCCTCGTGAGCCGCCGCCACGTCGACCTGCTGCGTGTCTGCACCGCAGCCTGTCCGGGCCGCTGACCTTCCGCGCCCTCCCGCGCACCCCCTCGTTCTCCCGCTGAGCGCCGCCGTGCCCGCGCGCGCCCGCGGTCCCTGAGACTCGGAGTCAGCCCCCCGTGAAGACCCTCGTCCTGCTCGCCCTGGTCGGCTTCGGCGCGCAGCTGGTGGACGGCAGCCTCGGCATGGCCTACGGCGTCACCTCGACCACCCTGCTGCTGGCGATCGGCACCAACCCGGCCATGGCCTCGGCCACGATCCACCTCGCCGAGATCGGCACGACGCTCGCCTCGGGCGTCGCGCACTGGAAGTTCGGCAACGTCGACTGGAAGGTCGTCGCCAAGGTCGGCGTCCCGGGGGCGGTGGGCGCCTTCGCCGGCGCGACGTTCCTGTCGAGCCTCTCCACGGAGATCGCGGCGCCGGTCATGTCCCTGATCCTGGTGTCGCTCGGGGTCTACCTGCTCGCCCGCTTCACCCTTCGTGGCCTCGACCGGCGCAACCTGGGCAAGCCGGTCCGCAAGCGCTTCCTCGGCCCGCTGGGCCTGGTCGCCGGGTTCGTCGACGCCACCGGCGGGGGCGGCTGGGGACCGGTCGGCACCCCGGCCCTGCTGGCCAGCGGGCGGATGGAACCGCGCAAGGTCATCGGCTCGATCGACACCTCCGAGTTCCTGGTGGCGCTCGCCGCCAGCCTCGGCTTCCTCGTCGCGCTGGGCTCCCAGGGCATCGACCCGCTGTGGGTGGCCGGTCTGCTCGGCGGCGGCCTCGTCGCCGCGCCGATCGCCGCCTGGCTGGTCCGGCACATCCCCCCGCGCATGCTCGGCTCGCTCGTCGGCGGCGTCATCGTGCTGACCAACACCCGGACGCTGCTCTCCAGCGACTGGGTCGAGGCCGGGGGCAGCGTCCGCGCCGTCGTCCTCGCGCTGCTGGCCGTCGTCTGGGTGGCCGCCGTCGTGCACTCCTTCCGCCAGTACCGCAAGGACCGGGCGGTCGAGTCCGCGGACGCCGTCGCCGCCGAGGCACGGCGCACCGCGGCGGCCGAGCGCAACGTCGTCGCGGACCTGAGCGAGGAGGCCGACGCGGGGGCCCACGTCCCCGCCGGCCGCCCCAGCGCCCCCCGCGACTGACCCCACCCCGGGCCCAGGCCCCGCCCCGCCCCGCCCCGCCGGGATCAGGTCACCTGATCATCGGGCGTCCTCCCTCACGTTCTGCGGTGAGGGAGGACGCCGCATGATCAGGGACGCTGATCATGGCGGGGGCAGGAGGGTGGCCTCCAGGGCGGCGGGGAGACCCGGTCGCGGCAGCCCGTTCGGGGAGTCGAACGGCCGCCGGTCGGTCTGCTGCCACACCCAGGTGTCCCGGACCGTCTCGACCAGGGGCCGGGCGGGCAGCCCCAGGTCCCGTGCCCTGGTCGTGTCGACGTCCCAGGCGGTGCGCGCGGTCTCGGCGGGCAGCCACAGGGGCAGGTGGATCCACGGCTCGACCCCGGCCGCCAGGAGGTCCGCCTCCGGCACCGGCACCCAGTCGGCATCGCCGCCGGTGACCTCGCGGCAGGTCTCGAGCAGGCCGCCGAGCGTCGCCATGCCGGCCGGCCCGGTGGCGTTCACCGCCCCCGCACGGCCCCGCTCGGCCATCTCGACCAGCCATCCGGCGAGGTCCCGGGCGTCGACGACGGCGATGGGCTGGTCGAAGCCCTCCGCGGGGACGACGACCGGTCCACCCCGGGCGATCCGGTCCAGCCACCAGCCGAGCCGGTACACGTAGTCGTAGGGCCCGAGGATCAGGCCGGCCCGGGCGGTCAGGAAACCCGCGCCGACGGCCGACCCGATCACCCGCTCCGCGAACGCCTTGTTCGGCCCGTACTCGTCGTCGTCGGACTCCCACGTCGGCTCGTCGTCCTCCGGGCCGATCGGACCGGGTGGCCAGGTGCGGTAGGCGTTGAGGCTGCTCACGAAGGCGTAGCCGTGCACGCCGCCGAGCGCCGCAGCGGCGTGGCGTGCCGCGGCCCGCGTGCGGCACGAGGTGTCGACGACGAGCTCGGGCGACCAGCCCCGCAGCGCCGCCGGCAGGGCGTCGGGGTCGTCCCGGTTCCCGCGCAGCGCCCGGACGCCCGCGGGCGGCTCCCCCGAGATCCCTCGGGTGAAGGTGGCCACGTCGTGCCCGCGGTCGAGCGCCGCCGTCGCCACGTGCCGGCCGAGGAACCGGGTGCCGCCGAGCACGAGGAGTCGCATGGGCCCACTCCAGCCGAGCCGCTCCCCCACCGTCCAGCCGGTTCGCGCCCGGCGTAAGGCAGGTGAGGTGCTGGAACGGCCCTCCTGCAGGGGCCCATCCCGAGCGTCAGCGAGGAATGGGGGGCAGGAGGGTCCTTCGTCAGACCGCCCGGCGGTACTCGGGGACCTGGGGCAGCGGCGTGGAGCGGGCCGCGGCCAGCACCATCTGCGGGGAGCCCGGCAGCCCCCGCCGGGTGCACAGCCGCAGCGCCCGGGCACCGGTCAGGACGTCGGTCTCCGGGGGCACCACCAGGAGGTCGGCCCGCCGGGTGCCGCCGGCCCAGGTCAGGCAGACGACGCCGGCGTCCATGCTGCGGAAACCGCCGGTGCGCACCACGCGGCCCTGCACCTCGATCTTGCGCGCCACCGGGGACCAGGCGTCCAGGGCGTAGGTGAACCGCTCGACCCGGAGGCCACGCCGGTCCAGCTCGGCGATCAGCTCGGGCAGCTCGACGGCGAGGTCCCGGCTCCGCGGGAACCAACCGCCGTCGAACGCCGAGGCCCCGTCACCGGCGTTGTCCCGCAGACTCACCCGGACGTCGATCCCGCCCCGGAAGTGGTTCTCCGCCGGAGCCGTTCGGGTGATCGTCGTCATGCGTGCGGCCGCCTCTCGTGCACTCGTCGCCCGGGGTCATGACCCATGACCCCGAGGAGAACGTAGGCGGGGCAGGGCGGGCGCCGTGGGGAGGGTGGGGCCGGCGCGCCGGGCTCCTCCGGCCGGTCGTCACCAGCCGTGCCTGACCGGCCACGCCGTTCTCGTCGTCACCGCCTGCGAGGATCCGGTGATGGACGCCCCCGCCCTGCTGGCCCGTCTGTGCCGCCTCATCGACGATCGTCGGTGGACGGACCTGACCCCCCTGCTCCACGAGGACTTCGAGTGCCGATACGTGCACACGAGCGAGACGTTCGACCGTGAGTCGTGGGTGCGCCTCAACGCCGAGTACCCGGGGTTCGACCACATGGTCATCCACGACCTGGTCGGCACCGATGACCGAGCCGCTGCCCGCTGCGGGGTCACCGGGCACGTGGAGGGCGAGCTGGTCCACTTCGAAGTGGCGACCTTCGTCACCGCCCGTTCCGGACGGATCTCGGAGATGACCGAGGTCTGGACGGACGTCGCCCGGACGCCTCCCGCGGGGACCCGCCCGGGCTGAACCCGGCCCGGAGACCGTGGGGGCCCGACAGCACCCTGTCCCTAGAGCGCTCTGCCCCCGAGTGCGGGTGCACTCGGGGGCAGAGCGTCGCGCCGACACCGGGCGGGGCTTCCCGGGGACGGGTGGATCAGACGGGCTTGGGCTTGCGGTTCTTGGCCTTGCCGCGCTCGGTCTGGTCGAGCACCACCTTGCGGATGCGCACCGTGGCCGGGGTGACCTCCACGCACTCGTCCTCGGCACAGAACTCCAGCGCCTGCTCCAGGTTCAGGATGCGCGGCGGGATCAGCCGCTCCAGCTCCTCGGAGGTGGACTTGCGCATGTTGGTGAGCTTCTTCTCCTTGGTGATGTTCACGTCCATGTCGTCCGGACGCGAGTTCTCACCGACGATCATGCCCTCGTAGACCTCGGTGCCCGGCTGGACCATGAGCTGGCCGCGCTCCTGCAGGGAGAACATCGAGTACGTCGTCGCCACGCCCTGCCGGTCGGCGACCAGCGAGCCGGTGGGACGGGCGCGCATGTCGCCCAGCCACGGCTCGTAGCCCTCGAGGTTGTGGTTGAGGACGCCGGTGCCGCGGGTCTCGGTGAGGAACTCGGTGCGGAACCCGATCAGCCCGCGGGACGGGACGATGTACTCCATCCGCGCCCAGCCGGTGTCGTGGTGCACCAGGTTCTCCAGCCGCGCGCGGCGGCTGGCCAGCGCCTGGGTCAGCGTGCCGACGTACTCCCCCGGGACGTCGATCGTCACGCGCTCGACCGGCTCGTGCAGCTTGCCGTCGATCTCCTTGGTGACCACGGTCGGCCGGCCGACGGTGAGCTCGAACTCCTCGCGGCGCAGCTGCTCGACCAGGATCGCCAGCGCCAGCTCGCCGCGGCCCTGCATCTCCCAGGTGTCGGGGCGGTCGGTGTTCAGCATCCGCACCGACACGTTGCCGACCAGCTCCTGGTCGAGCCGGTTCTTGATCAGCCGAGCGGTGAGCTTCTTGCCGGACTTGCCGGCCAGCGGCGCCGTGTTGATCCCGATGGTGATCGAGATCGACGGCTCGTCGACGGTCAGCGGCGGGAGCGGGCGCGGGTCGTTGGGGTCGGCGAGGGTGTCGCCGATCATGACGTCCTCGATGCCGGCGATGGCCACCAGCTCACCGGGGCCGGCGCTGTCGGCCGGCGTCCGGGTGAGGCCCTCGGTGACGAGCAGCTCGGTGATCTTGACGTTCTTGATCGTGCCGTCGACCTTGCACCAGGCCACCTGCTGGCCGTTCTTCATCGTGCCGGAGTGGATGCGCAGCAGGGCGAGGCGGCCGAGGTAGGGCGAGGCGTCGAGGTTGGTGACCTGCGCGCGCAGCGGCTCCTCGGCGTCGTAGACCGGCGCCGGGATGGTGTCGAGCAGCGTCTTCACCAGCGGCCCGAGGTCGGGGCTGTCGGGCGAGGTGCCGTTCTCGGGCCGGGTGAGCGAGGCCTGCCCGGTCTTGCCGTTGCTGTAGACGATCGGGAAGTCGAGGTTGTCCACGTCCATGCCCGAGTCCTCGAGCAGCTCCATGAACAGCTCGTAGGTCTCGTCGACGACCTCGGCGATGCGGGCGTCGGAGCGGTCGGTCTTGTTGACCACCAGGATGACCGGCAGGCCCTTGCCCAGCGCCTTGCGCAGCACGAAGCGGGTCTGCGGCAGCGGCCCCTCGGAGGAGTCGACCAGCAGGACGACGCCGTCGACCATCGACAGGCCGCGCTCGACCTCGCCGCCGAAGTCGGCGTGCCCGGGGGTGTCGACGATGTTGACGACGACGGGGTTGCCGTTCTCGTCGGCCAGGTGGATCGCGGTGTTCTTGGCCAGGATGGTGATCCCGCGCTCGCGCTCGAGGTCCATCGAGTCCATCACGCGGTCCTGCGTGGAGTCGTTGTCCGTCCCCTCGCCCTTGGCGCGCCCGAGGGCGCCGGCCTGGCGGAGGAGGGCGTCGACCAGGGTCGTCTTGCCGTGGTCGACGTGGGCGATGATCGCCACGTTGCGCAGGTCGTCGCGAGTGGGCATGCGGGAGGGCACCTCAGGAGAATTCGGGGATCCGGCGCGCTCTCGCACCGACATCGCTGTAACGGCCGCCGGCCCGGCGACCTTCCCACTGTAGTCGCTCAGGCGACCGGACCTCCCGGACGAGCGGTGTCGGCCACCCCGAACGTCACTCCCGCGGCGGCGAGGGTGACCAGGCTCACCGCCAGCCAGGCCGACATCCCCACGCCGATGGCCAGGACGTGGGCCAGCACGAAGGCGCCGACGTAGAGGGCGGCGAGGGCGACGGCGGTGGCCGGGCCGCGCCGCCGGAGCCAGAGGACCCCGGCTGCCAGCCCGGCCGCGGCGAAGACCGCCCCGCCGAGCGCGCGGATCCCGGTGCCCTGGGCGATGCCGAAGCCCGCGGCGAGGCCGACGGCGACGAGGACGGCGGAGGGGAACCGGGTGCGGACGAGCGCGGCTGTCGACATGTCCCCCAGTCTCCCTGTCGACCGCGCGGCTGGCGGCGTCCGGCTCACTCCGGCGCCGCGGCCTCCACGAGGGCGGTGATGGTCGCGGGCGTCGCCTGCCGCAGGTCCAGCGGCTCGCCGTCGACGAGCACCGTCGGGGTGGAGGTCACGCCCTGCCGGCTGGCCTCCTCGGTGATCCGGGCCGTCCAGTCCTCGAAGACCAGGTCGCGGATGCCCGCCTCGACCTCGTCCCCGGTGGCACCGGCCTGCGCCGCGAGCTCGATCAGCTCGTCGTCGGACAGCCCAGCGCCTCCCTCGGGGGGCTGGTTGGCGTACAGCAGGTCAGTGAACTCGGCGAACGCCTCAGGACCGGCCGCGTCGACGACGACGCCGGCCGCGTTGAGCGACCGGGTCGAGTACGCGTCGGTGGAGTACCGGTCGAGGATGGCGATCGGGTGGTACCTCAGCTGCAGCGTTCCCTCGTCGGCCAGCTGCTCGAGGGTCTCGCCGTTCACCTGGTGGAACCGCTGGCACGCGGGGCACTGGAAGTCCGCCCAGATGTCGACCGGGACGGCCCCGTCGTCCGCCCCCACCTCCACCACGGTGCCGTCGGCCGCGGTGTCGGCCGGCACCGCGGCCGCGTCCGACGTGGCCGTCCGCTGCATCTGGACGACGATGACGACGACGAGCGCCACGACCAGGACGACCCCGGCCACGACGCCGCCGATCACCGTGCGCCGGCGCCGCTCGGCGGCCGCCCGCGCCGCGGCCTCGGCAGCGCGGCGGTTCTCGATCCGCTGCCGGGCCGAGGCGCGCCGAGACTGCTGGGAGGGGCTAGCGGGCATCGGTGAGCTCCGTCGGGTGGGCCGGGTCGGGCGGGACGTCGGCGGCGGGCGGGCCACCGAGGGCGAGGCGCGAGCGGGGACGGCGGGCGAGGGCGAGCGCGACCAGCAGCAGCGCGGTGTCCCGGACCACCTCGCCGGGATAGGCGGTCTCGCCCGGGGCCACCTCTCCCCCGCCCCCGAAGCAGCCGCAGTCGATCTGCAGGCCCCGGGCCCACGCGGAGACGACGCCGACGAGGAACACGACCATCAGCGCCGCCGCGCCGAGGGCCGCCGTCCGGACGAAGACGCCGGCGAACAGGGCCAGGCCGACGGCGATCTCCAGCACCGGGAGCCCGAAGGCGACCGGGCCGACGAGCCCCTCGGGCAGCAGCTGGTAGGCCCGGACGGCGCGTTCGGCGGCCGCCGGATCGGGGATCTTCAGGGCGCCGGCGACGACCAGCACGCCGCCCAGCAGGAGCCGGGCCGCCGTCGCCAGCCAGGGGCCCACGGTTCCGGCACTCCAGCGCATGACCCCATAGTCGTCCGCCGGGCCGCCGGAGTTCCCGGGACGCGCGGAGGAGATCCTCCGGACGCACGCGGGCCCCGAGCGCATGGCGCTCGGGGCCCGGCGGCCTTCAGGTCCCCCACGGGTGCGCGTGGGGGTGCGGCTCAGGAGGCGCGGAGCACGGCCTCGATCTCGAGCTCGACGTTGATCTTGTCGCCGACGACCACGCCGCCGCCGTCCATCGGCATGTCGATGTCGACGCCGAACTCCGAGCGGGAGATGACGGTCTTGGCGCTGAAGCCGGCGCGCGTGCCGCCGTAGGCGTCCGGGCCGAAGCCGTTGAGCTCCAGCTCCAGGGAGACCGGCTTGGTGATGCCCTTGAGGGTCAGCTCGCCGTCGACCACCCAGTCCTCGCCATGGGCGCGGACGGTGGTGGAGCGGAACGTCATGACGGTGTGGTTGCCCACGTCGAAGAAGTCGGCGGAGCGGATGTGCGCGTCACGCTGCTCCTGACGGGTGTCGATCGAGTCCATGTCGATGGTGGCGGTGACGGTGGACTGCGAGGGGTCCTCGGCGGTGACGAGCTCACCGGAGAACTCACGGAAGTAGCCGCGGACCTTGCTGACCATCATGTGGCGGACCGAGAAGCCGACGGTCGAGTGCGAGGCGTCGATGTCCCAGGTGCCGACGACGTAGCCGGGGATCTGGCGCAGGGTGCTGGTCATGTGTTCCTCCAGGTTTGTTGAGCGTTTGACCTTCTGCCCGACCGTAGCGTAGTTGAAGGCACAACTATTCCGCTAGTACGCTGTGCACATGACCGCGCACGTGTCGTCCCCATCGTCTGCTGCCGCGTTCCCGGGTGAGCCGCGGTGGCTCGACGCCGACGAGCAGCGCGCCTGGCGCGCCTGGCTGTACAGCACCCTCCTGCTGCAGGACCGGCTGGACCGGGAGCTCACCCACGAGACCGGCATCTCGCACGCCTACTACGAGATCCTCGTGCAGCTGTCCGAGGCCGAGGGCCGGATGCTGCGCATGAGCCAGCTCGCCGACCGCTGCCTGTCCTCGCGCAGCCGCCTGTCGCACGCGGTGTCCCGGCTGCAGGAGCGCGGCTGGGTCCGGCGGCAGGTCTGCCCGGACGACGGCCGCGGCCAGCTCGCCGTGCTCACCGACGAGGGCTTCGCCGCCCTCGAGGCCGCCGCACCGGTGCACGTGGAGAGCGTCCGCACCCACCTGTTCGACCAGCTCACCCCGCAGCAGGTGGAGAACATGCGCGACCTCGGCGAGACCCTGCTCCGCCACCTCGACGCTCAGGCGCCCTGACGCCTCCCCTGTCCCCCGGGCCGTCTCGAACCATGCGAACTCGTGGCCATCAGAGATCGATGGCCACGACGTCGCATGGCTCGTTCCCAGCCCGGCCGCCCCATCCCCTCACCGCGGCCGGAAGTACTTGTCCGGGGTGATCGGCAGGTCGCGGATGCGCAGCCCGGTGGCGTGCCAGTAGGCGTTGGCCACCGCGGCGGCCGCCCCCGTGATGCCGATCTCGCCGATGCCCTTGAGCCCGATCGGGTTGGCCAGCTGGTCGTCGACGTCCAGCCAGGAGATGTCGATGTCGCCGATGTCGGCGTTGGTCGCCACGTGGTACTCGGCCAGGTCGTGGTTGACGTAGTGCCCGTACCGCTCGTCGGTGACCGACTCCTCGTGCAGGGCCATCGACACGCCCATGCAGAAGCCACCGAGCAGCTGCGACCGCGCGGTCTTGGCGTTCACGATCGTGCCGGCGTCGTACACGCTGGTCGCCCGCGGCACCCGCACCTCCCCGGTGTCGCGGTCCACCCGCACCTCGACGAAGTGCGCCCCGTAGGCGTGCATCGAGTGCGTCTTCGCCGCGGGTGACTCCCCCGGCAGCTCGCCGTCCACCGTCACGCCGTCGGCCGGCACCTGCCCGCCGTACTGCTCCTCCAGCCGGGTGCGCAGGTCGCGGGCGGTGAACACGATCGCCGTCCCCCAGGACGCCAGGCCGGTCGATCCGCCGGCCCCACCGGCGAACGGCAGCCGGCTGTCGCCGATCCGCAGCTCCACCGAGCCGAGGTCGGTGCGCAGCGCGTCGGCGGCGATCTGGCTGAGCACCGTCCAGGCGCCGGTGCCGATGTCGGAGCCGTCGATCTCCACGGTGTAGCGGCCGGCCCCGTCCACCGAGATCCGGCACTGCGCCTTGCGCCGCCGGGTCGGGTACGTGGCCGAGGCGACGCCGGTGCCGACGAGCCAGCGGCCGTCGGTCCGGATCCCCGGGCGCAGGTCGCGGCCGGCCCAGCCGAACCGCTCGGCCCCGGTGCGCAGGCACTCCACCAGGTGGCGGGTGGACCAGGGCACGTCCCGCTCGGGATCGCGGTCGGGCTCGTTGCGGATCCGCAGCTCGACCGGGTCCAGGCCCAGTGCGACGGCGAGCTCGTCCATCGCCGACTCCAGCGCGAACATCCCCGGCGTCTCCCCCGGCGCCCGCATGATCGTCGGCGGCGGGACGTCGAGCCGGGCCAGCCGGTGCGTCGTCCGCCGGTGCGGCGCGGCGTACAGCACCCGGGTCGGGGTGGCGGTCTGCTCGGCGAACTCGCTGATCCGCGAGGTGTGCTCGACCACCTCGTGGCTGATCGCCGTCAGCCGGCCCTCCGGGTCGGCGCCGAGCCGGAGCCGCTGGATGGTCGGGGTGCGGTGGCCGACCAGGGAGAACATCTGCTGCCGGGTGAGCTCCAGGACGACGGTGCGCCCGACCACCCGCGCGGCCATCGCGGCGAGCATCTGGTTGGGATGGGTGAACGCCTTCGAGCCGAAGGCGCCGCCGACGTAGGGCGAGATCACCCGCACCTGGCCGGCGTCGACGCCGAAGCCGGTCACCAGGTCCTTGACGATGCTGTGCGGGCCCTGGTTGGCGTCCCAGAGGGTCAGCGAGTCGCCTTCCCAGCGGGCCATCGAGGTGTGCATCTCGATCGGGTTGTTGTGCTGGGTCGGCGTCTCGTAGGTGGCGTCCACGGTCACGGCCGCGGCGGCCAGCGCGCCGTCGACGTCCCCGATGACCGAGTCGGTCTCGAACCCGGCCATCAGCTTGTCCGGCGCGTACAGGTCCGGCCGGTCGGTGCGCAGCGCGACGTCTGGCGGCTCGGCCGCGTACTCGACGACGACGGCACCGACGGCGGCCTTCGCGATCTCCGATGTCTCGGCGACGACGGCGGCCACCACCTGCCCCTGGTAGTGCACGTCGAGCGACTGGAGCACGGGGAGGTCGGAGGTCAGCCCGCCCCCCAGCCGCGGCGCGTTCGCCGGCGTGAGCACGGCCAGGACGCCGGGCATCGCCTCCGCGCGCGACGGGTCCAGCCGGCTGATCCGGCCCCGGTTGACGGTGCTCTGGACGAGCGCCAGGTGGGTGATGGGCTCGCCGGGATCCTGCTCGAAGGCGTACGGCGCGGTGCCGCGCACCTTCGCCGGTCCGTCGATCCGGTCGATGCCGGCACCCACGAGCCGGTCGATCGTGGTCATCGGGAGCTCTCCGCCAGGTCCACGAGGGTGCGGACGATCAGGTTGCGGGCCAGCGGCACCTTGAAGCCGTTGTCCCGGAGCGGGGTGGCCGCCTCGAGCTCGGACTCCGCGGCCCGGGCGAAGGAGTCCTCGGTGGCGGGCAGGCCGCGCAGCACGTGCTCGGCGGCGGTGGCCCGCCACGGCGCGTGCGCCACTCCGCCCAGGGCCAGGCGCACGTCGTGGACGACGCCGTCCTCGACCCGCAGCGCCGCGGCGATGCTCACCAGGGCGAAGGCGAACGAGGCCCGGTCGCGGACCTTGCGGTAGCGCGACGGCATGCCGAGGGCGGGCAGGTCGATCGCGGTGATCAGCTCGCCGTGCCGCAGGGTGGTGTCCCGGGACGGGTCGTCGCCGGGCAGCCGGTGCAGGTCGGTGATCGGGACGGCGCGCTCGCCATCGGGCCCGTGCACCCGGACGACGGCGTCCAGGGCCACCATCGCCACCGCCATGTCGGAGGGGTGGGTGGCCACGCAGGTCGCGGGATGGTCGGAGCCGGCCAGCGTCTGGCCGAGGATCGCGTGGTTGCGGTGCACGCCCTCCAGCGCCCCGCACCCGCTGCCCGGCGAGCGCTTGTTGCACGGCCTCGTCACGTCGGTGAAGTAGCCGCAGCGGGTGCGCTGGAGGAGGTTGCCGCCGGTGGTGGCCCGGTTGCGCAGCTGCCCGGAGGCGCCGGCGAGCAGGGCCTGGGCCAGCACCGGGAAGCGCTCGCGGACCCGCCGGTCGGCGGCGAGGTCGGCGTTCGGCACGCCGGCGCCGATCCGCAGCCCGCCGTCGGGGAGCTCGGTGACCTCCCGCGAGGTGAGCTCCCGGACGTCGACCAGCACGTCGGGGGTGGCGACCCCGAGCTTCATCAGGTCGACCAGGTTGGTGCCGCCGCCCAGGAAGGCGCCCTGCGGGGCGTCGGCCAGCAGCGCCACGGCACCCGCGACGTCGGCGGCGCGCTCGTAGCGGAACTCCCTCACCGCCGCACCCCCTCGGCCTCGGCGACGGCCGCGACCGCCGGGACGATGTTGGCGTAGGCGGCGCAGCGGCAGAGGTTGCCGCTCATCCGCTCGCGGATCTCCTCGTCGGTGAGCTCGGCGTCCGCGGCGTGCAGGTCGTCGGTGACGGCACTCGGCCAGCCCGCGCGGGCCTCGGCGAGGACACCGGCGGCCGAGCAGACCTGCCCCGGCGTGCAGTACCCGCACTGGAAGGCGTCGTGCTCGACGAAGGAGCGGTGCAGGGCGTGCGGCCGGTCGCCCTCGGCCAGCCCGTCCGACGTCGTCACCTCCGCGTCCCCGACGGTGACGGCCAGGACGAGGCAGCTGTTCACCCGGCGCCCGTCGAGCAGCACGGTGCAGGCGCCGCACTGGCCGTGGTCGCAGCCCTTCTTCGGGCTGGTGTTGCGCAGCCGCTCCCGCAACGCGTCGAGGAGCGTGGTCCGGGTGTCGACGGTCAGCGGGTGCGCCGCCCCGTCCACCCGCAGCGTGATCTGGGTGTCCACGCGGCCGGTCCTGCCCCGGCAGCGGGTGTGGACAAACGATGCAGCGCGCAACCGGTCAGGGCTGTCCGGGGATCACGTCGTCCGGGGGCGCCGGCCACCGCGGCACGCCGGCGACGGGACCCGGGTCGAGCCGCGCCGGGAACCGCGGCCGCCGCTTCTCCAGGAAGGCGGCCACGCCCTCGGCCGGATCGGGCCCCTCGCCCAGCTCGACCAGCGCGCGGGACTCGGCGCGGTGGGCGTCCCACGGCGAGGAGGCGCCCAGCATCGACCAGAGCAACTGCCGCGCCGCGGCCACGGCGACCCCGCTGGTGTTCGCGACGATCTCGCGGGCCAGCGCGTACGCGGTCGGCAGCAGCTCCGCGTCGGGCACCACCCGGGAGACCAGCCGGCCGCGCAGCGCCTCGGCGGCGTCGAACACCCGGCCGGTGGCCACCCACTCCATCGCCTGGCTGATGCCGACGACCCGGGGCAGGAACCACGACGACGCCGCCTCCGGCACGATGCCGACCCGGCCGAACACGAACCCGAAGCGGGCGGACTGACCGGCGATCCGGATGTCCATGGCCAGCGGGAGCGTCGCCCCGATGCCGACCGCCGGCCCGTTGATCGCGGCGATCACCGGCTTGCGCAGGGCGGCGAAGGCCAGCGACGCCACCCCGCCGGCGTCCCGCGGGAAACCCCCGATGTCCTGGCTCAGCGGCCCCGGCGGTCGCGCGCGCGTGCGCCGGTCGCCGAACGTGCCGGGACCTCCGCCCAGGTCGGCCCCCGCGCAGAAGGCCCGGCCGGCGCCGGTCACGACGACGACCCGGACGTCGTCGTCGGCGTCCGCCGCGGCCGCGACGGCGGCCAGCTCGTCGGCCATCGTCAGGGTGAAGGCGTTCAGCCGGTCGGGGCGGTGCAACCACACGGTCGCGACCCCGCCGGCCACCTCGTAGCGCAGCTCGGTGAGTTCCGTCGTCGTCCTCCCTCCGGACGTGCGTCCTCGCGGGAACGCACGGAATCAGGTGCCGAGGGCTCCGGCGACGGCGAGCCGGGCGACCGCGTCGAGGTGCTCGGCCTCGTCGCCGAGCAGCAGCCGGTCCACCTTCGCCCGCCGCCAGAACAGGTGCGCGTCGTGCTCCCAGGTGAAACCGATCCCGCCGTGCACCTGGACCAGCGTCCCGGCGGCCTGCTCGTAGACGGCGGCGGCGCACGCCTTCGCGGCGGCGGCGGCCAGCGGCAGCTCCCCCGGGTTCGCGTCGGCCGCCCACGCCGCCCACCACACCAGCGAGCGCAGCTGCTCGACGCCGACCCATGCGTCCACCAGCAGGTGCTTCACCGCCTGGTAGGAACCGATCCGCCGGCCGAACGCCTCCCGCTCCTGGGCGTAGGCGACCCCCAGCTGCACGCACCGGTCGGCGCCGCCGAGGTCCTCGGCCGCCATCACCACCGCGCCCACCTGCCGCGCGCGGGCCCACAGCTCCCCGGCGCCGGTCGCGAGCACCCGGCGCGAGGTGAGCCGCACCGACGCCAGCCCGCGGGTGGCGTCCAGCGGCCGGCCGGGCACGACCTCGCCCGCCCCGACCACCAGGTCCTCGCCGTCCAGGGCCAGGAAGGTGGTCGCGTCGGCGGCGTCGACCGAGGGCGCGGAGCCGTCCGGCGACCCGTCCAGCACGGCGAACGACGTCGACCCGTCGGCCAGCCCGGCGGCCAGCTCCGGCTCTCCGGCGAGCAGCACCGCCGCCCGGGCGGGGGTGACCAGGGACGGTGCCGCCAGGACCGCGCCGCCCTGCTCGGCGACCACCGCCAGGTCGAGCAGGGTGCGCCCGGCGCCTCCGGCCGACTCGGGCACGGTGATGCCGAGGAAGCCGATGTCGGACAGCGCCGCCCGCCCCGGCTCGGGCCGGCCACCCTCCAGACCGGCGCGCGCCGCGGCGGGCGAGGCGGAGCCGCGGAAGAAGTCGCGGGCACCGGCGGCGATGTCGCGCTGGTCGTCGTCGAGGTCGAAGTTCACCGCCGTCCTCCGGAGAACGGGACGGTCTTGTCGCTGCGCGGCTCCGGCGGGAGGCCGAGCACCCGCTCGCCGATGATGTTGCGCAGCACCTGGTCGGTCCCGCCGGCGATCGCGATGCCGGGGATCCAGGACTGGGTGCGCTGCCACCGGTCGTCGCCCTCCCCGGTGGCGGCGTACACGGCGTCGTCCCCCAGCAGCCGAACGCCGGCGTCGGCGACCAGGCGGGCGGCCTCGGTGCCGGCGAGCTTGCCCGCGCTGGCCTCGGGGCCGGGGAGGCCGCCCTGGCTGAGCGCGGTCAGCCGCCGGTAGCCGGAGTACCGGGCCCCCAGTGCGGCGACCACCGCCCGGCCGACCGCCTGCCGGGCCAGCACCTGCCGCTCGGGGTCGAGGCCGGGCAGCCGCTCCCGCGCGTGCTGCACGAAGGCCTCCACCGGCAGCCCGATGGTGCCGCCGGCCCCGCCGATCGCGACCCGCTCGTTCATCAGCGTGGTCAGGGCGACCCGCCACCCCTCGCCGGGCTCGCCCAGCCGCTCGCTGTCGGGGATGCGGACGTCGTCGAAGAAGACCTCGTTGAAGTCCGACTGCCCGCCCATCTGGCGCAGCGGCCGCACGGTGACGCCGGGGGCGTGCATGTCGACGACGAACATCGTCAGGCCCGCGTGCTTCGGGCGGTCGGGGTCGGTGCGGGTGAGCAGGATGCCGAGGTCGGCGACGTGGGCCAGCGTCGTCCACACCTTCTGGCCGTTGACCACCCAGTCGTCGCCGTCGCGCACCGCCGTGGTGCGCAGCGCGGCCAGGTCCGAGCCCGACGCCGGCTCGCTGAACAGCTGGCACCACACGTCGTCGGCCCGCAGCAGCCGGGTGAGGTAGCGCTCGCGCTGGTCCTGGCTGCCGTGCGCGATGACCGTCGGGCCGCACATCCCGATGCCGATGTGGTTGATCAGCGCCGGCACGCCGGCCCGCGCCAGCTCCTGGGACACGATGGCCTGCTGCATCAGCGTGCCGCCCTGGCCGCCGAACTCCGCCGGCCACGCGACCCCGACCAGCCCGGCGTCGGCGAGCACCCGCTGGGTGCGCCGCAGCTCCGCCTCGGAAGTCCGGGGGTCCACGGCCTCCTGCCCGGGCCGCAGCCGCACCAGCTCGGACGCGTGCCGCTCGAGCAGCTCCCGGACCCGCGCCCGGTAGGCGGCCTCGTCGGGGCTGTCGTCGAAGTCCACGGGCCGCGCCTCTCGTCGATGAGCCGGTCCGGCGCAGCGTGGCAGCCGCCCCCCGGGACGGTCAACGGTGACTGTTGCCGATCGCCGCGTCGGCCTAGGCTTCGCCGGATGACCGCCGAGCCCGCGCCCGAGGACGCCGTGCCGGTCCCCCGCTCGCGGTCCGAGCGCACCGCCGGCAGCCGGCTGCTGATCCTCGACGCCGCGGTGGCCTGCCTGGTCGAGGACGGGTACGCCGGCGCCTCGACGCTCGCCGTCCAGGCCCGCGCCGGCGTCTCCCGCGGTCGGCTGCTGCACCACTTCCCCTCCCGGGCCGAGCTGCTGGTGGCCGCCGCCGAGCACCTGGCGACGACGCAGCTCGAGGAGGTCCGGCGGCGCGCCGCGGCGCTCATGGACGACGAGCCGACCGGCCGGGAGCGGGTCGACCGCGCCATCGACCTGATGTGGACCACGTTCCAGGAGCCGCCGTTCTGGGCGGCCATGGAGCTGTGGACGGCGGCCCGCACCGACCCGGCCCTGCGCGCCGCGCTGCGGGGTGAGGAGCGGCGGCTGCGCGCGGCGATCGCGGCCGTGGCCGACGGCATCTGGGGGCCGGAGATCGTCGGCGCCCCGCTCTACGCCGACCTCACCGAGCTGCTGTTCACCAGCATGCGCGGGGTGGCGCTGGTCTACGCCTTCGACGACCGGCCGGCCGCGACGGACCCGCACCTCGCGCTCTGGAAGCGCCTGGCCGCCCGGATGCTGCCCCTCGACAGTCAGGGTTGACCGCTCCCTGCATCGCGGCCAGCATGACGCAGGTCACACCGTGCCGGACGTCGAGGAGCAGCCCGTGACCGTCGAGATCCCCGTCCTGCACGGCCGCGGCATGACCATGGCCAACCAGCTGGCCCGGCACGCCCGGAAGAACCCCGACGTCGCGGCACTGCGGTTCGAGGGAGCCGGGCGCAGCTACGCCGAGCTGGACCGGCGGGTCACCCGGCTGGCCCGGGCGCTGCGGCGGCGCGGCGTCGGGGTGGGCGACCGGGTCGCCGTGCTGGCGCTCAACGGCATGGAGACGTGGGAGACCTATCTCGCCGGCGTGCGGCTGGGCGCCATCGTCGTCCCGGTCAACTTCCGGCTGGTCGCCGACGAGGTGGCCTACGTGCTCACCGACTCCGGCGCCGTCGCCCTCGTCGTCGACGCGGCGCTGGCCGAGGTCGCCGGGAAGGCGGGCGAGCAGGCGCCGTCGCTGCGGACCACCCTGGTCATCGGCGGGGACTACGAGGAGGCCCTGGCGGCGGCCGGGGACGAGCCGCTCGACGTCGAGGTCGAGGAGGAGGCGCCGGCCTTCATCATGTACACCTCCGGGACCACCGGCCGCCCCAAGGGCGCCGTGCTGACCCACCGCAACCTGCTCATGCACGCCTTCAGCCAGATCACCACGCTCGGCTGGGACCCCGACGACCGGGTCGGCGTGCCGGGGGCGCCGCTGTTCCACATCGCCGGCCTGGCCGGCGGCCTCCCGCCGCTGCTGCTCGGCGGCACCAACGTGATCCTGCGGTCGGGGGCGTTCGACCCGGCCGAGACCCTCGACCTGATGGAGCGGGAGAAGGTCTCCAGCATCTTCCTCGTGCCGGCGATGTGGGCCGCCGTGCTCGCCGTCCCCGGCCTGGCCGACCGCGACCTCTCGCACCTGCGCCGGGTGTCCTGGGGAGCCGCGCCCGCCTCCACCACCCTGCTGCGCTCGCTGATCGACGCGTTCCCGCAGGCGGAGGTGGTCACCGCGTTCGGCCAGACCGAGTGCTCCCCGGTCACCTGCCTGCTGCGCGGCGAGGACTCGGTGCGCAAGATCGGCTCCGTCGGGACGCCGATCCTCAACGTCGAGGTGCGGGTGGTCGACGACGCCCTGCGCGACGTCCCGCAGGGCGAGGTCGGCGAGATCGTCTACCGCAGCCCGATGGTGATGACCGGCTACTGGAACAAGCCCGAGGAGACCGCGCTCGCCTTCGAGGGCGGCTGGTTCCACTCCGGCGACCTCGTGCGCCAGGACGAGGACGGCTACTTCTACGTCGTCGACCGCAAGAAGGACATGATCATCTCGGGTGGGGAGAACATCTACTGCGCCGAGGTGGAGAACGTGCTCGCCGCGCACCCGAAGGTCAGCGAGGTCGCGCTGATCGGCGTCCCGGACGCCCGGTACGGCGAGGCGCCGCTGGCGGTCGTCGCCCCGCGGGACGCGGCCGATCCGCCGACCCCGGAGGAGCTCGCGGCGTACTGCCGGGAGAAGCTGGCCCGCTACAAGAACCCGCGCGAGTACTCCGTCGTCGGTGCGCTCCCCCGCAACCCCAGCGGCAAGGTGCTCAAGACGGCGCTGCGCCAGGAGCACTCGGCCGGCTCCCTGGTCGCCGAACCGGTGGTGTGACCCAGCCGCCCGCCCGGACCGCGGTGGCCTGACGATGTGCGCTGGTCGGCAGTTTCTGGCCGGAAAGCTGCCGACCAGCGCACATCGTTCAGCGGCCAGACGTGTCCCGGGTCAGCCGTTCCAGACCTCGGCGACGCGCGCCGCCACCGTCGCGGCCTGGGCGCGCCCGGCCCGCGCCGACGGGGCCCGGGCCGCGGGGTCGAGGACGTTGCGGCCGATCGCCCGCTTGCTGTCGGCGTCCGGGGACACGACGGCGACCCGCGCCACCAGGCCGGTCACCTGCGCGTCGACGCTGGCGAGCGGCCCGATCCCGCGCGGGATGGGCGCCAGGACGACCAGCCGCTCGTGCCCCTCGGCGAGGTCGGCGTTGGCCGCCGAGCGCATCCCGCCGTCGACGTAGCGGCGCCCGTCGATCGTCACCGGCGGGTAGACCCCGGGCACGGCGCAGCTGGCCGCGACCGCCTGCAGCAACGGCACCCCCGAGTCCCGGTCGAACGCGCGGAACTCGCCGGTCTCCGCGTCGACGGCGGTGATCAGCAGCTTCCGCTCCGGCCACTCGGTGCTGACCAGCCGCGAGCCGATGACGTCGAGCCGCTCCTGCTCGGACGGCGTGACCCCGGCCCGCTCCGCGGCGAGCGCGAGGGCGCCGATCCGGCGGCGGAACTCCCCGTCGTCGCGGCGGCTGCGCACCATCGCCCACCCGTACTGCGCGAGGTTCGAGCGGGTCATCCGCGCGACCCTCTCCTCCGCCGGGGCCGCCAGTTGCCGCTCGAACATCGCCCCGAGCTCGGCCCCGCCGGTCACCTGCGCGCCCACCACGGAGCCGGCCGAGGTGCCGACGACGAGATCCGCGCCGCTCAGGTCGACGCCGGCCTCGGCCAGCCCGGCGAGCAGGCCGATCTCCCAGGCGATCCCGGTGATGCCCCCGCCGCCGAGCACGAGGGCGGTGCGCTGGTCGCTCATCCGGCCATCCTCACAGACCGGCCGGATCTCGACAGCGCGTGTGAGCTGGGCCACGCTGAGCATCCGCGCCCCCCGAGGAGAGGACACGCATGACCGCCACGCAGTCGGAGCCGACCACCACCTCCAGCTGGCCCCCGGGGCTGCCCCGGTCCCTGGACTACCCGGAGGTGCCCGTCGGGTCGATCCTGCGCGCGGCGGTCCGGCGGTGGGGCGAGCGCCCGGCGTTCATCGACCACGACGTCGAGCTGACGTTCACCGAGCTGGGGCGCCGTGCGCACGCCGTCGCGGGCTGGCTGGCCGACCACGGCGTCGGGCGGGGCGACGTCGTCGCCGTGCACATCCCGAACTGCCGCCAGTACCCGCCGCTCTACTACGGGATCCTGCTCGCCGGGGCCACCTTCTCCCCCACCAACCCGCTGCTGCCGGCCGCCGACCTGGCCGCCCAGCTGACCGATGCCCGCGCGACCGTGCTCGTCACCTGGGACCAGGTGCTGCCCTTCGTCCGCGGCGCCCTCGCCCAGACCCCGGTGCGGACGGTGGTCGTCACCGGTGAGGCGCACATCCTCGACCTCGCCGCCCGCCTGGAGCTCGAGGACGGCGACGTCGACCTCGCCGACCTGCTGGCCGCCGACCCGACCGACCGGCACCTCGACGCCGACGTCGACGTCGCGGGCGACCTGGCCCACCTCGCCTACACCGGCGGCACGACCGGCGTGAGCAAGGGCGTCGAGCTGCCGCACCGCACGGTCGTCACCAACGTGCTGCAGTCGGCCTGCTGGACCTCGGGCTCCCTGCCGGAACTGGACGACGCCGGCGACGTGACGGTCCGCCAGGTCGTGGGCGAGGACGAGTACCCGACCCGCCTCGGCACGGCCCGGATCATCAACCTCACGCCGTGGTTCCACGCGATGGGCGCCATCGGCTACCTCAACGGCATGGTCCTGGGCGGCACGACGACCGTCATCCACATGCGCTTCGACCCGGTGAAGTACGTCGAGGACGCCGTCCGCTACGACGTGACCGCCATCGGTGGGGCACCGCCGGTCTTCGTCGCGTTGCTGCAGGTGCCGGGCTTCGCCGACCACGACTGGTCCCGCGTGCGCGGGGTGTCCAGCGGCGCCGCACCCCTGCCGGTGACGCTGATCGAGAAGCTGCAGACCGTGCTGCCCAACGCCGTGATCGGCGAGGGCTACGGGCTGACCGAGGTGACCATGCAGGCCACCGGCAACCCGTCGTTCCGGTCCGGCACCCGCAAGGCGGGCACCGTCGGCGTGCCGGTCTTCGACACCGAGATCAGCATCCGGCCGCTCGGCGGCGGCGACCCCCTGCCGGTCGGGGAGCGCGGCGAGGTCTGCATCCGCGGCCCGCAGGTGATGCGCGGCTACGCCCACCGCCCGGAGGCCACCGCGGAGTCGATCGATCCGGACGGCTGGTTCCACACCGGCGACGTCGGCATCCTCGACGAGGACGGCTACCTCGCCATCGTCGACCGGACCAAGGACATGCTGCTCTACAAGGGCTACAACGTGTTCCCGCGCGAGCTCGAGGAGATCCTCTTCGGCGTCCCGGGGGTGGCCGGCGCCGCGGTGGTCGGCCGCCCCGACGAGGACGCCGGGGAGCTCCCGGTCGCCTACGTCGTCCGCAAGGCCGACGACGCCGGGACGGCGCTCACCGCCGAGTCGGTCATGGCCGCGGTCAACGACAAGGTGACGCCCTACAAGCGGCTGCGCGACGTCGTCTTCATCGACGCCATCCCGGTGTCGGCCGCCGGCAAGGTGCTCAAGCGCGAGCTGGCAGCCAAGGAGCGGGAGAAGGCCGGCGGCTGAGCTCCTCCGTCCGACCCCGCGCCGCCGCACCCCGCCAGGTCTCCTGACCCGAACGGGTGCGGCGGCGCGCATCACGGCATCGGCCTCACTAGTGTCCGCGGGGTGGAGCGAGAGGTGCCGGGCGGCACGGAGACCGAGCACACCGGTGTCCGGATCGCCCACGTCGAACAGTCACCCGTTCGCCAGGTGTGGCGCCGCGTCCTCATCGCCGCCGTCGTCCTGGTCGTCGTCGTCCTCATCGTCTACATCGACCGGGACGGCTACGAGGACAGCAAGGGCGGCCCGATCTCGCTGCTCGACGCGACGTACTACGCCACGGTCACGCTCTCCACGACGGGCTACGGCGACATCACGCCGGTCACCGCCGAGGCCCGGCTGGTCAACATCCTGCTGATCACGCCCCTGCGGATCATGTTCCTGATCGTCCTCATCGGGACGACACTCGAAGCCCTCACCGCGCGCTCGCGGGAGGAGTTCCGCATCCGACGCTGGAGGTCCCGCGTGCGTCAGCACGTCATCGTGTGCGGCTACGGCACCAAGGGCCGCAGCGCCATCCGCTCGCTCATCGCCAACGGCACGCCGCCGGACCGGATCGTCGTCGTCGACCCGGAGCCGCGGGCCATCGACGAGGCCAACTCCGTCGGGCTCACCGGGATCGTCGGGGACGCCGGGCGCACCGAGGTCCTCCGCCGGGCCTCCGTGGAGCGCGCCCGCGCCGTCATCGTGGCCGCCAACCGGGACGACGCGGCGGTCCTCATCACCCTCACCGTGCGCCAGCTCAACCCGAGCGTGCCGATCACGACCAGCGTCCGGGAGGAGGAGAACGCCAACCTCCTGCGCCAGTCGGGGGCCGACACGGTCATCACCACCTCGGCGACCTCCGGACGGTTGCTGGGGCTCTCGACCGACGCGCCGCGGGTGGTCGCGGTGGTCGAGGACCTGGTCACCGGCGGCCAGGGCCTGGACCTGCACCAGCGCACGGTGACGTCGAGCGAGACCGGCCTGGGGCCGCGCGACCTGCGCGACATCGTCCTGTCGGTCACCCGCGGCGGGCGGACCCTGCGCTTCGACGACCCGCTTATCGGCACCCTGCAGCCCGAGGACGTGCTCGTCGTGGTGAAGGCGCACGACCCCGGCAGGCCGAACCGGCCGCCGACCCAGCCGTCGGCGCAGTCGCAGGCGTAGCCCGGCCGGGTCTCAGCCGGCCCGGCGCACCCAGGTGGGGGTCGGCTCGCCGCGGCCGCGCAGCTCCACCGCGACGTCGCGGACCCAGTGCGCGCGCTCCGTCTCCTCCGCGGCCAGCACGGTGGCCTCGCTGGCCACCACCCGGCCGGGGTGCTCCTTGGCCACCTCGGTGAGCCGCGCCGCCTCGTTCACCGGATCGCCGATCACGGTGTACTCCAGCCGGCTCGCCGCGCCGACCTGACCGGCCCAGACCCGCCCGCACGCGACCCCGACCCCGACGTCCACCTCGCCGGCCTCGCGGACGGCGTCGCCGATGCGGCGGGCCGCCCGCAGCGCCGCGCCCGCGGGATCGGGATGGTCGGCGGGGGCCCCGAAGACGCAGAGCGCCGCGTCGCCCTCGAACTTGTTGACCAGCCCGCCGTCGGCCTCGATCGCGTCGACCACCACCTCGAAGAAGCGGTTGAGCAGGCCGACCATCTGCTCGGGCCCGGTGCGCCGGACCAGGGACGTGGAGCCAGCGATGTCGACGAAGAGCGCGGCCACGGTGCGCTCCTCGCCGTCCAGGGAGATGCCGGTGTCCAGCGCCCGCTGCGCGACCGTCGTCCCGACGTGCCGGCCGAACAGGTCCTTCAGCCGCTCCCGCTCGGCCAGACCCGCGGCCATGGTGTTCACGCCCTCCTGGAGGAGGCCGATCTCGCCGGCGTCGTCGACGACCACCCGGACGTCGTAGTCACCGGTGCCGATCCGCGTGACGGCCTCGCGCAGGTCGCGCAGCGGCTGCCCCACGGCCCGGGCGACGAGCAGGGTCGCCAGCGCGCCCACGAGGAGCGCGACGACCACGAGGAAGACGACCGCCCCCTCCCCGGGCCCGCCGGGGTTGCTCGGGTCGAGGAACAGCAGGGCGACGCCCAGCATCGGGACGCCGCTGGTGAGCAGCCAGCCCAGCAGCAGGCGCGGCCGGACACCGAGGACGAGGGCACCCGCCGGAGGGTGGGCGGTGAGGGCGAGCGCGGTGACCACGCGGGCGGCGCGGGCGACCAGCAGGTAGGTGACACCGGCGGTGGCCAGCCCGCCGAGCAGCGTGGCGACGGCGACCCGCAGGCCGACCCGCGCGTCGGGGAAGGCCGCCGCCGCGACCAGCCCGACGACGGCCGCGCCGACCAGCCACACCGCGCCGGCGAGCAGTGCCGTGTCCAGCGGGAGCCGCAGCACGTGGCGGGCCTCCTCGCCGCTCGGCGAGCGGCCGGCCACGAGCCACTGGTTGGTGGCGCGCTGGCGGCGCAGGCCCGCGACGGTGGCGACCGGCAGCGCCACGACGAGGTAGGCCGCGACGGCGAGCAGCACCGGCCTGCGGCCGCTGTCGCCGCCGGCGTCCTCCACGCCCAGGAGCAGGACGGCGACGGTGGCGACCCCCACGAGGTTCGCGCCGAGGACGAGCAGCACGATCGCCGGGACGGCGCTGCGACCGCTCGGGGCCCAGTACGTCCACGGCTGGTCGCGGCGCACGGCCTGCGGGCCGCGACTGTTACCCGAGGTCACGCGCACATGATCGCGGACCGGGGCCACCGTCGCCGCAGGGGGCGCCCGGGGGTCGCCCGGTCGGGTGTCGGCCTCAGCGCCCGAGCTCGAGCCGGCTCCGGAGCGCGGCGAGGTCCTTCCGGTTGGCCCGCCGCATCGCCGCGGCCATCGCCGGTGCGGCGATCCCGGCGAAACCCGACGGCCGGCCACGGTTGCGCAGGGTCATCCGGGTGGCGCCGTCGTCCACGGCCTGCCAGGTGTAGGTGGTCTCCATCGGGAACGGTCCCTGCGCCGTCCGCATGACCAGCCGCTCGCCGGGGACCAGCTCGACCACCTCGTAGGTGTAGGCCAGCCGGCGGCCCAGGAAGCGTGCGACGAACGCCATGCGCGAGCCGACGGCCACCGGCGGCGGCGTCTCCCACTCGACGGAGTCGATGTTGCGGTACCACTCCGGGGCGTTCGTGGGATCGCCGGCGTAGGCGGCGACCTCCGCCACCGGGCGCCCGATCACCGCCTCGGTCAGCACGTCGACCTCGCTCGCCATGGCCCCGCCTCCCGGGCCATCCTCCCCCGTGCGCCGGGATCAGCCCACCTGATCGTGCGGCGTCCTCCCCCACGTCCTGCGGTGAGGGAGGACGCTCGATGATCAGGGTCCCTGATCCCGGCCGAGGGGGGCGCGGTCAGTCGGTGCCGGACTCCATGGCGGCCCGGTCGAGCATCTGGTCCTCGTCGGACACCTCGCCCCGCGAGGCGATCACCTCGGCGCCGCCCTCGGTCATGGAGCCGATCAGCCCGGTCGAGGCCGCCTGCGCCGCACCGATCGCCGTCTGGGTCGCCCCGCCCACCATGCCCATCGCCGCGTACTGCTCCAGCTTGGCGCGCGAGTCGGCGATGTCGAGGTTGCGCATGGTCAGCTGGCCGATCCGGTCCACCGGCCCGAAGGCGGAGTCCTCGGTGCGCTCCATCGAGAGCTTGTCCGGGTGGTAGCTGAACGCCGGGCCGGTGGTGTCGAGGATCGAGTAGTCCTCGCCCCGGCGCAGCCGCAGGGTGACCTCCCCGGTGACGGCCATGCCGACCCAGCGCTGCAGGGACTCCCTCAGCATGAGCGCCTGCGGGTCGAGCCAGCGCCCCTCGTACATGAGCCGGCCCAGCCGCCGTCCCTCGCTGTGGTAGTTCGCGAGGGTGTCCTCGTTGTGGATGGCGTTGACCAGGCGCTCGTAGGCGATGTGCAGCAGGGCCATGCCCGGCGCCTCGTAGATGCCGCGGCTCTTGGCCTCGATGATCCGGTTCTCGATCTGGTCGGACATGCCCAGCCCGTGCCGGCCGCCGATCGCGTTGGCCGCCAGCACCAGGTCGACGGCGGAGTCGAACTCCTTCCCGGCGATGCTGACCGGCCGGCCCTGCGCGAAGCCGATCGTGACGTCCTCGGTGGGGATCGACACGTCGGGGTCCCAGAACCGCACGCCCATGATCGGCTCGACGGTCTCGATGCCGGTGTCCAGGTGCTCGAGGGTCTTCGCCTCGTGGGTGGCGCCCCAGATGTTGGCGTCGGTCGAGTAGGCCTTCTCGGCACTGTCCCGGTAGGGCAGGTCGTGGGCGACCAGCCACTCCGACATCTCCTTGCGGCCCCCGAGCTCGGTCACGAAGTCGGCGTCCAGCCAGGGCTTGTAGATCCGCAGCGACGGGTTGGCCAGCAGCCCGTACCGGTAGAACCGCTCGATGTCGTTGCCCTTGAACGTGGAGCCGTCGCCCCAGATCTGGACGTCGTCCTCGAGCATGGCGCGCACCAGGAGCGTGCCGGTCACCGCGCGCCCCAGCGGGGTGGTGTTGAAGTAGCTGCGGCCGCCGGACCGGATGTGGAAGGCACCGCAGGTCAGGGCCGCGAGCCCCTCCTCGACGAGCGCGGCGCGGCAGTCCACCAGCCGGGCCAGCTCGGCGCCGTAGGCGGTGGCGCGCCCGGGAACCGACCCGATGTCCGGCTCGTCGTACTGGCCGATGTCGGCGGTGTAGGTGCAGGGCACTGCGCCCTTGTCGCGCATCCAGGCGACCGCCACCGAGGTGTCGAGGCCGCCGGAGAAGGCGATGCCGACGCGTTCGCCGACGGGCAGGGAGGTGAGGACCTTGGACACGAGAACGATTATGCACGCCTATGCATGACCATGCGGACGTGGGGGTCGCCGCCCACCGGTCCGGGACACTGGCAGGCAGCCCGAGACCGACCGGAGGACCCGCACGTGTCCACGTTCCTGCTCGCCCTCGCCGTCGTGCTGCTCTGGGTCCTCGTCGGCCTCGTCGCCGTCCTGCTGTTCCTGGGCCGCCGCGGGTACCGCAGCGGCACCTGGTACCTCCTCGGCGCCGTGCTCGGGCCGCTGTTCCTGCCGATCGCGATGGAGCGCGGCCGCCGGGCTCCCGACGACACCGAGGTCGCCGCGCGCCGGGACGCCCCGTCGGAGAGGCTCACCGTCCTGGTCGGCGTGGACGGCTCGGCCGAGTCCGATGCCGCCGTCCGCGAGGCGGCCCGGCTGTTCGCGCCCGGCGCCGCCCGCGTCCTGCTGGTGGGGGTCGCCGATCCCGACGTCGCGGAGTTCGGCGACGAGGCCCGGCTCCGGGCATGGCAGGACCTGCTCGACGACCGGGCCGGCTGGTTCCCGCCCGGTGGCGCCGTCCCGGTACCGAGGCTCCGCTACGGGCAGCCGGACCGCGTGCTGCTGGAGACGGCCGACGCCGAGGGCGCCGACGTGCTGGTCGTCGGCCGGCGCGGCCGGGGGCTGTCCCACCTGCTGCTCGGCAGCGTCGCCGACTCCCTGAGCCGGCACGCGGTCATCCCGGTGCTGCTCGCCGGGGCCGGCTCAGCCGGGCCCGGGGCCGGGAGCAGCGCCCAGCTCCCGGCTGTGCCCGCGCAGCTCGGCGAGCAGCCTCCCGTCGGCATCCCGGGTGACGGCGACGTCGTAGATGCCGCCCCGGCCGACGACGGAGCGCTCGACCGCGGTCGCGGTGACCGCTTCCCCCAGTGAGGCCGGCGCCAGGTACTCGATGCTGCAGGAGCGTCCGACGGCGGGGCGGCCGTGCGAATTGCAGGCCATGGCGAAGGCGATGTCGGCCACCGCGAACAGTGCCGCGCCGTGCGCGGTGCCGTGGCCGTTGAGCATCTCCGGGCCGATGGTCATGTGCGCGGTCACCGCCCCGGGTGCCACGCGGCTCACCGTGATGCCGAGCGCCCGGGCCGCGGCGTCGCCGGACAGGAAGCGGGCCACCGACTCCTCGGCGACCTCGTGCTCGGTCCGGTCGGGCATCGACAGCTCCTCGTTCGCGGTCCTCCGACGGGTGACCCGGCCGGAGGGCTGACGGGCACGACGCAGACCGTAGCCGGGGGCTCCACTCGAGCGGAGGAACGCGAAGGACCCCGCGTCCGCGACGCGGCGCAGACGCACGGAAGGGCCCGGTCATCAGACCGGGCCCTCCGTGGTGGAACAGGGGTGGTGGAGGTGGCGGGAATCGAACCCGCGTCCTTCGACGCATCACCAGGGCTTCTCCGAGCGCAGTCTGCGTTGCCTCTGCTCGACCCCGTCGATCATGCAGACAAGTCGACGTGACGGGCCCAGTCGCTGTTCGGTGTCCCGCACGCGCCCGCGACCGGCACGTGCGGTGAGTCATCTAGCTGATGCCAGGATCCGGGCCGATGACGAACCCGGGCTGACAGACTCGTCTAGCTGCTATCAGGCAGCGAGAGCGAAGTCGCGCTGATTGGAATCGGCGCTTGTGTGGTTTGCAACGGATGGTTAACGAGCTCATCGTTGCCTTCCTCGGCTCGCTTCCCCTGGTCACCCGACCGAAGTCGAGACCATTCACCCCCTGTGTAGTTGTACGCACAGCCTAACGGCTCCCGGCGCCCGCGTGTTCCGCCGACGCCCCCACGTCACCCCAGCCGGTTGATCATCGCCGCGTGGCTGCCCGACACGCCGGGGGGAGCAGCCACCCGGCGATGATCGACAGGGGCCCTCGGTCAGATCCAGTCGCGCCGCTTGAACACCAGGTAGAGCGTGACGCTGACCCCCACCATGAGCAGCAGCGCGAACGGGTAGCCGAAGTACCAGTCCAGCTCGGGCATGGTGTCGAAGTTCATCCCGTACACCCCGCCCACCAGACTGGGCGCGAACAGGATGGCCGCCCACGCCGAGATCTTCTTGACCTCCTCGCCCTGCGCGATGCTGGTCTCGGTGAGCTCGCGGATCTCCTCGTTCTGCCGCTGCGCGACCAGCGTCGCGTTCACGGTCAGGATGTCGCGCAGCTGCAGCCGGAAGGCCTCCACCCGCTCGGTGACCTGGCTGACGTGGTCGGCGACATCGCGCAGGTAGCTGCGCAGCTCCTCGTCGACGCCGTACTTGTCGAAACCGGCGGTGATGGCCACGAGGATGCCGGTCAGCGGCGCGGCGGCGCGCTGGAACTCGAGCACCTCCTGGGACAGCTCGTAGATCCGCCGGGAGACGCCGGGATCGCCCCCGAACACCTGGGTCTCGATCTCGTCGATGTCGGTGGCCAGCCCGTCGACCACCGGCCGGTACCCGTCGACGACGGCGTCCAGCGTCGCGTAGAGCACCGCCTCGCTGCCCTTGGCCAGCAGCGCCGGCTCGCTCTCCAGCCGGCGGCGGACCCGCGACAGGTCCGGGGACTCGCTGTGCCGCACGGTGATGGCGAAGTCGGCGCCCAGGAACAGGTGCAGCTCCCCGAACTCCACCTCCTCGGTGGCGTCCAGGTACCGGGCGGCCTTGAGGACGACGAACAGCGTGGTCCCGTAGCGCTCGAACTTCGGCCGCTGGTGGGCCTTGATCGCGTCCTCGACCGCCAGCTCGGGCAGGTCGTAGAGCTCGGCGAGCTCGCCGAGATCCCCGGGCTCCGGGCGGTAGAGGCCCAGCCAGGCGAGCCGGTCCTCCCCCGCGGCCAGCTCCTCGAGGCTCTCCGCGGCCGTCTCCGGCGTCGCGACCCGCCGGCCCTCGGAGTAGACGGCGTTGTCCACGACGCGCGACCGGGGCTCCGGCGCCGTTGCCGGCGCGGCGGCGACCCGCGGGTCCGGCCGGTGCGGACGGCGGGTCAGGGTGGTCAGGGCGCTCAGCGGCGCGAGACGGCGCTCGGTCATGAGGGGCTCCCGGAGGGCAGGGACGACGAGGGACACCGGGAGGTCCTCGCGCCGGCCCCCTGCAGGGTCCCGCCGCGAGCGTGCGAGTGGCGGGGGGCAGGGGGTGTTTCTCAGGCGGGGAGGACCTCGGGATGACCGGGACTGGGAGGTTCGCTGCGCACGCGCTCGACTCCCTTCCGGTCCGGGCTCGCTCCTGCGGCTGGCCGTCGTCCATGGTCCCACGCGCTGTCCAGCGGCGTCGCCCGCACGGGTGAGACCGGCCCCCAGGAGATCAGCCGACGGAGCCGAGCACCAGGTCGACCAGCACCGGCAGGAGCAGCACGATCAGCAGGGCCCCGAGGACGTCGAAGGAGATCCCGGACCTGATCATCTTCGTGATCGGCACGACGCCGGACCCGTAGACGATCGCGTTCTGGGGCGTGGACACCGGCAGCATGAACCCGAACGAAGCGGCGAACGTGGCCGCGAGCGCCGGGACGAACGGGTTGATGCCCGCGGCCACCGCCACCGGGATGATGATCGGCACCACGACGGCGGCCGACGCGGTGTTCGACGTCGTCTCGCTGATGATGATCGCCAGGATCACCGCGAAGACCGTGATCGCGAGGGTGCTGGTCAGGCCGAGCCCGTCCGCCGAGGCCTGGCCGATCGTCTCGGCCAGGCCGGTGCTGGCCAGCAGCGACCCGAAGATGATGCCGGTGCCGAAGAGCAGGATGGTGCCCCAGTCGATCCTCGCCGCGTCGCTCCAGTTGAGCGTGAACTCCCGCGATTTCCACTCGGTCGGCAGCAGGAACAGCAGCGAGGCGCCGAGGACGGCGACGATGCCCTCGTCGAGCCGGTCGCTGATGGTCGTGTACAGGTCGGACTCGGTGCCGGCGGTCAGGGCGATGACGCCGGGGAAGATCCACAGCGCCACGGTGACGCCGAAGGCGATGAGCGTGTTGCGCTCGGCGCCGGAGAAGGGGCCGAGCTCGGCCCGCTCCTGCTGCACGTACTCGTGCACGCCCTCGATCCGCTTGATCTCCGGCTTGTTGAGCAGCAGCAGGACGACGGTCAGTGCGACGAACATCAGCGCGCAGATCGGCAGCGCCATGAGCATCCAGTCGAGGAAGCCGATCCGCTCGCCGGTCGCCTCCTCGATCAGCCCGCGGCCGATCAGGTTGGGCGGGCTGCCGACCGGGGTGAGCAGGCCGCCGACGCCGGCGCCGTAGGCGAGCATCAGCATCAGCGCGACGCCGACCCGCAGCCGCAGCGGGTCGAAGTCCGGCTGCACCAGCTCCTTGTCCTGGAGGAGCTTGGCGATGACGGAGAGGATGCCGATCGCCGTGGGCAGCAGCATGGCGACGGTGGCGGTGTTGGACACGAACGCCGACAGCACCGCGGTGATGAACCCGAAGGCGATGATGACCCGGGCCGTCGAGGCGCCGACCCATTTCAGCGACAGGATGAACATCGCGAAGCGCCGGGCCACCCCGTGCTTGAGCATGGCCGCGGCGAGGATGAACGCCCCGATGAAGGTGAACACCGTCGTCGAGCCGAACGGCGCCAGCGCGTCGTCGGCCGGCACCACGCCGAGGACGACGATGGCCCCGACGCCGATCAGGCCGCCGATCGGGATCGGCACCGGCTCGGTGATCCACAGGACGATGACGCCGAGCAGGACGGCGGCGAGCAGGTGCTGGTCACGCGGCAGGTCGATCGGCACCAGCGCGAAGATGATCGTCACCACCGGGGCCAGGAACAGCCCGACGGTGCGGCGGCCCTTCTCGAACTTCTCCTCGGCCGGGCTGAGCTCCTGCTCGCCCAGACTGCGGTAGGTGGCGCTGCCCTGGAACGCGGCGTCCACGTCCGTCCGCCGGCCCTGGACCCTGCCCTGCTCCCGCTCGGTCGCGGTCATGACGCCTCCCTCGGGGCGAGCGCCCGGCATGACCGTAGGAGTCCTGCCGCCGCTCGGCGACATGGAGAACGCGCGGATGCCCGATCGGTGACGCGACCGGCCCGGGACGTGCGTGCCGGCGGACGGTCAGCGGCCGAAGATGCCCTGCCCGAAGGCCCCCGCCTCGGCCACCCGGCGGGACAGGCCCTTGCCGAGCTCGACCACCCGTGCGGTCTTCTCCGCCCCGAGGGACAGCCACGGGTCGGCGGCCAGCGCGTCGGTCTGCACCTCGATGTGCCGGCGCAGCTCCTCGCCGTCCTCGGTGAGGCCTGCGTCGTCCAGGAGCCCCCGGTGGGCGAGCGCGGCGCGGGCGGCCGCCCACTCCTCGTTGCGCCACCCACGGGTGGCCTTGGCGGCGGGCTCGGTGAAGCCGCGCCCGGTGGCGCAGTGGGTGATCAGCGCCTCCAGGCCGGTCAGCCCGGCGTGCACCAGGACCGCCACGTGCCCGTCGCCGCGGTGCTCCCGGAGCAGGGTCGCGCCGTGCCACAGCGCGAGCAGCGGCTCCTCCGGCCAGGGCAGGTCGGCGTGCCCGGCGTAGAGCGGGCGGCCCTCGGCGGTCAGGCCCGCGCACGCCTCGCGGAGCAGCCCGCCGAGCTCGGCCACCTCCGCCGACTCCGCGGCCTGCTCGCCGAGCAGCCGGGTGAGGGAGGCGCGGGCGGCCTCCAGGCGGGCGGCCAGCACCTGTTCCGGCGCGGCGAGCGTCCAGGCGCGCGGGATCATGTGCGCGACCAGGGACGGCGAGAAGTTGTAGAAGGTGGCCGTCACGACCCCCGCCCCCACCGCCCCCATCGGCGCCGAGCGCCCCGCGAAGTAGGACATCCGCCCTGGCTTCAGCCCGACGGCGCCGAAGTGCTCGTCGTGCTCCGGGGCGAAGTACAGCTGCGAGTGCAGCGGGTCGATCGCGCGGTGGGCGCGGCCGACGAGGGCGGGGTCGAAGTGATCGGCGCTGACCATGCGCCGGACCTTAGTCAGCCGCTCGCGGGGGCAGCCGACGGGACCACGAGACCTGGGTGTGCGCGGTCGCGAACCCGAGGCTCTCGTAGAGGCCGAGCGCACCCGCGGAGTTCTCGCTGTCGACCTCCAGGCCGGCCGTCCGGCAGTCGTTGGCCGCGGCCACGTGCAGCGCCTCGATGATGATCGCCTTCGACAGCCCCCGCCCCCGGGCCTGCGGCACCACGCCGATCTGCCCGAAGTAGGACTGCCGGCTCCCGGTCGCCCTCGCGGCCGACTCGTGCACGTAGGCCAGCGCGTAGCCGACGACCTCGCCGTCGAGGACGGCCAGCACCGACAGGTCGGGCCGGAAGGCGCGCATGCCGGTGAACATGACCTGCCAGGAGACGGCGTCGCGCTCGCTGGACCCGTAGTGCTCGGTGAACGCCGCGTTGTGCGCGTGCCGGACGTCCTCGTCCCGGTCCGGGGTGAGGGGCACCAGGTGGACGCCCTCGACCACCCGGCGGTCGGGCAGGTCGGTGAGCGGGCGCTCCATGTGGAAGAACCAGCGCAGCTGCTCCAGCCCGGCCCGGCGCAGCAGCGCCTCCACGGACGTCTGGCTGGTGTAGACGGTCGCGGTGAGCCGGGCCGGCGCCTCGGGGTGGCGGGTCGCGTGCAGCTCGGCGCCCCGGTCGAGCTGCCAGGCCAGCAGCGCCCGGCCGATGCCCTGGCCGCGCCGGTCCGGGTGCACCCGGCCCTGCAGGTGGACCCCGTAGGCGTCGCGGAACGTCGGCGGGGCGATCGTCGTGGCGTAGCCGACCACGGTGCCGTCCCGGTCCTGCACCAGGCGGCCGTCGTGCTCGAGGTCGACCAGCTCGTTGACCCACAGCTCGGTCAGGTCGGCGGCGTCGGGATGGTCACCGGTGTGGTCCACGGGCTCGGCCGCGGCCAGCAGCGCGGCGACCGCCGGGGCGTCGTCGGCGCGGAGCGGTCGGACGGTCAGGCCGTCGGGGAGGGGGATGCGGGACGTGGACACAGGGGCCCAGGCTACGGGGCTCCTACCGTGCGGCCGTCCCCGCGGGCACGCCGGGCGCCGCCGGGAGCGGCCGGGTCCAGGACACCTGCGTCCGCCGCCGGGTGAAGCCCAGCCCCTCGTAGAGCGCCAGGGCGCCGGTGACGTTCGCGCTGTCCACCTGGAGCGTCGCCCGGCCGAACCCGCGCTGCGCGGCCGCCCGCAGCACCGCGGTGATGGTGGCCTTCGCGAGGCCGCGTCCGCGGGCCGACGGCAGCACGCCGATCTGGCCGAGGTCCACCGCCGCGTACCCGTTCGCCGCGGTGTCGGCCTCGAGCTCGTAGCCCAGGCAGTAGGCGACGACGGCACCGTCGGCCACGGCGAGCGTGGAGAGCTCGGGGCGGAAGGCGCGCTGGCCGGTGTAGAGCGTCCGCCAGGTGACCTCGTCCCGCTCGGCGGACCCGTGGTGCTCGGTGAACGCGGAGTTGTGCGCGCGCCGGAGCTCGTCGTCGCGGTCCCAGCCGAAGGAGACGAGCTCCACCCCCTCGACCGCCGGAACCACCGGCAGCTCGTCCAGCGGGCGTTCCATGACGAAGTACCAGCGCTCCTCGGCCAGCCCGGCCCGGCGCACGAGCCCCGCCAGGGAGGCCATCGAGGTGTGGACCCCCACCTCGAGCACGGCCGGGGAGCCCGGGTGCCGCTCGGCGTGCACCTCCCGGCCGCGCGCCAGCTGCCAGCCCAGCAGGGCCCGGCCGACCCCGCGGCCGCGCCAGGCCGGGTGGACGCGCGCCTCCAGGGTGATCCGGAACGCGTCGCGGAACGTGGGCAGCGCGATCACCGTGGCCCAGCCGGCGAGCGCGCCGTCCGGCGTCCGGACGGCGTCCGGACGGCGAGGCTGTCCCGCCGGAGGTCGACGAGGTCGTTGACCCACCATTCGGCCAGGTCGTCGGCGTTCCAGTGCTCGCCGGTGTCGTCGAGCTCCTCGGCGGCCGCCAGCAGGGCGGCGGCGTCGGCCACGTCGTCGGCGGCGAGGGGACGGGCGGTCAGCCCGTCGGGCAGGGCGGGGAGGTCGGCCACGTCGTCGGAGGCTAGGCAGCCGCGCGCGACCGGGCCACTGGTTTCACCGGCGGACGAACAGGCAGAACGGGTGCCCGGCGGGGTCCCGGTAGACGCGGACGATCTCCTCGGCGTCCTCGTGCCCGCCCACGTGCTCGGCGCCGGCCTCCTCCGCCACGGCGCCGGCCGCCGTCAGGTCCTCGACCAGCAGGTCGAGGTGCAGCTGCATCTGCTGGGCGCCCGGCTCGGGCGGCCACACCGGCGGCACGTGCTCCGGCTCCCGCTGGAAGGACAACCCGGTGCCGCCGTCGGCCGGCCGCAGGGTGGCCCACTCGTCGGTGTCGTCGCGCAGCGGCCAGCCGAGCAACCGCTGGTAGAAGCGGGCGAGCCCCCGCGGATCGGGGGTGCCGAGCACGGTGGCGGCGAGCGTGGCGATCGGCATCAGGCCTCCAGTCCGAACAGACGGGCACCGTTGCCCCAGAGCACGGCGCGCAGCCACTCCTCCCCCAGCTCCAGCCGGTGCAACGCCTCCAGCTGGTGGGCGTACGCGTACGGGATGGAGGGGAAGTCGCTGCCGAGGAGGACCTTGGCACGCAGGTCCGACAGCCGGGGCAGGTCGGCCCGGTCGAACGGCATCAACCGCTCGGTGAAGTCGGTGGCGAACATGGTGGTGTCCAGGTGCACCCGCTCGTAGCGCACGGCCAGGTCGAGGAACTCCCGGTACTCGGGCATGCCCAGGTGGGCGATCACCAGCTGCAGCCGCGGGTACCGCTCCAGCAGGCCGGTCACCGGCTCCGGGCCGGTGTGCTCGCCGGCCAGCGGGCCGGACCCGCAGTGGATGACGACCGGCGTGCCGGTCTTCTCCAGCCGGGCCCAGACGTCGTCCAGCAGCGGGTCGCGGGGGTCGAAGGAGCCGACCTGGACGTGCACCTTGAACACCCGGGCGCCGCCGTCGAGGGCCGCGGCCACGTAGCCGGCCGCCTCCGGCTCCGGGTAGAAGGTGGCCGACTGCAGCACCTGCGGGCGGGCCGCGGCGAACCCGGCCGACCACTCGTTGAGCCAGGCGGCCATCCCCGGCTTGTGCGGATAGGGCAGCGTCGGGAAGGCGCGCACCCCCAGCCGGTCCAGGATCGCCAGCCGCTCCTCGTCGGGCAGGGCGTAGGTGACCGGCCACTCGGCGCCGTAGTGGGTGCCTGCCGCGCCGAAGTACTCCCACACCTTGGCCTGCACCCGCTCGGGCAGGAAGTGCACGTGCACGTCCACCAGGCCGGGCAGGCCCAGCGCCTGCCAGTACCGCGGGACGTCGGCGTCGTCGACCGGCGGGGTGCTCATCGGAGGGTGACGATGTCCATGGTCACGAGCCCAGCGTGACGACGACCTTGCCGCGCACGTGCCCGTCCGCGACCAGGCGGTGCGCCTCGGCGGTCCGCTCCAGGGGGAACGCCTTCGCGATGGGCACCCGGAGCTGACCGGCGTCGGCCATGCGGGCCAGTTCGCCGAGGTCATGACCGTCGGGGCGGACGAAGAGGTACGCGCCGTCGTGGTCGCGCATCGTCGGGTCGACGACCGACACCATCCGCACCCCGCGGGAGCCGGGCGGACGCACGGTGGAGATCGCGTCGGTCATGGTCTCGCCGCCGACGAGGTCGAGCAGGGCGTCCACCGGGTCGGCGAGCTGACCGCTGATCGGTCCGGCGGAGTAGTCGTAGATCTCCGCCGCGCCCAGCGACCGGAGGAAGTCGTGGTTGCGCGGGCTCGCCGTCGTCACCACGTGGGCGCCCAGGGCCACGGCGATCTGGACGGCGAACGTCCCGACGCCGCCCGAACCGCGGGTGATCAGCACCCGGTCCCCCTCGGCGACGTCGAGGTACTCGGCCAGCGCCTGGTAGGCGGTCAGCCCGGCGAGCGGCAGCGCGCCGGCCTCGGCGAAGGACAGCGACTCGGGCTTGTGCGCCAGGCAGCGCTGCGGCGCCGGCACGAACTCGGCCGTCGTCCCCCACTGGACGTCGTCGCGGCGGACGTAGCCGAACACCTCGTCACCGGGGGCGAAGTCGACGACCGCCGGCCCTGCCGCCTCCACGACGCCCGCGACCTCCCAGCCCGGGACGATCGGGAAGTGGTGCGGGTAGGCGCCGGCGAGCGCACCCTCCCGGATCTTGACGTCGACCGGGTTGACCCCCGCGGCGTGCACGCGGACCAGGACCGTGTCCGGGCCCACGGGCGGGTCGGGCAGGTCGTCGCGCACCTGCAGGACGTCGTCGTCCCCGAACCGGTCGTAGGCCATCCCGCGCATGTCGGTCACCGTATGCGGGTGGGCGACGGCGGGCTCGCGGGACCCCGTGGACGGGTACCGCGGTGCGGAGGCCGAGACCGCGGTGCGGCGCGGTACCCGCGCCGCTCAGGCGGCAGCCGTCAGCGCCGGCCCTTCACGTACCGGCCGAACGCCTTCTGCATCTCGCGGCGCGAGTCGCGCTCGGCGAGGTCCTGCCGCTTGTCGTAGGACTTCTTGCCCTTTGCGAGGGCCAGGGTGGCCTTGACCTTGCCGTCCTTGAAGTACAGGTCGAGCGGGACGAGCGTCAGCCCGCCCTCCTTGATCTTGCCGAGCAGTTTGTCGATCTCGGCGCGGTGCATGAGCACCTTGCGCTTGCGCCGCGGGGCGTGGTTGGTCCAGGTGCCCTGCGTGTACTCGGGGATGTGGACGTGCTGCAGCCACACCTCGCCGTCGTCGATCGAGGCGAACCCGTCGACGAGCGAGGCACGGCCGGCACGGAGGCTCTTCACCTCGGTGCCGGTCAGCGCGAGGCCGACCTCGTAGGTGTCGAGGATCGAGTAGTCGTGCCGCGCCTTCTTGTTCTGGGCGATGAGCTTGCGCCCGGTCTCTCGCGGCATGACCCCAGGTTACGTGGCATCGCGCCCGACGATCATGGAGCGGTGACCACGCCGAGGGACGTTCGGGTGGTTCCCGCTCCATGATCGTGGCGGGCGCTGGGGCTACAGGCGGACGTAGAGCCGCAGGGTGACGTAGGAGGCGATGCCGGCCAGGGCCACGCCGGCCGCGGTGATGACCCCACCGACGAGGACGATGTCGCCCCAGTCGATGCCGGTGATGATCCCGGCCTTGATCGGCCCGGCCAGCGTCCGGTCGACGAAGAGCACCTTGGTGAGGACCAGCCCGCCGACGGCGAGCAGCCCGCCCACCAGCCCGGCGAGCGCGGCCTCGAGGATGAAGGGCAGCTGGGTGTACCAGCGAGAGGCGCCGACCAGCCGCATGATGTTGGTTTCGTTGCGCCGGTTGAAGGCCGCCAACTGGATGGTGTTCGAGATCAGCAGCAGCGCCGCCAGCGCCTGGACCACCGCCACGGCGATCGTCGCGTTCCGTGCGCCGTTCAGCAGGCCGAACAACCGGTCGAGGAAGTCGCCCTCGTCGGCCACCTTGTCGACGCCGTTCTCCCCGTTGGGGAACTCGGAGGCGATGACCGCGTAGCGCTCGGGGTTGACCAGCTCGACGCGGAAGCTCTCCGGCAGCGCGTCCGGCGGGGTGTTCTCGACCAGCTCCGGCTGCTGGCTGAACTGCTGCTGGAAGCGCTCGTACGCTTCCTCCTTCGACTCGTACAGGAAGCTCTTCACCTCCGGCGAGGACTCCAGCTCCGCCTCGATGGCCGTCCGCTGCTCGTCGGTGACACCGTCGGCCAGGAAGATGGAGACCTGCACCTTGTCGTAGTAGATCTCCTTCATCTCGCTGATCATCGAGGCGATGAGGAGACCGGTGCCCATCAGCCCGAGCGAGATGGCCGTGGTCAGGATCATCGCGACCGTCATGGTCAGGTTGCGACGCAGCCCGGTGGCCACCTCGGAGAGGACGAAGTTGACGCGCATGGATTCCCTGTCGTGGAGTTCAGCAGTAGGGCGGTGCGGGGGCGGCCGCCGGGCTAGCGGCCGACCCCGTACACGCCGCGCGACTGGTCGCGGGTGAGGACGCCCCCGTTGAGCTCGATGACGCGGCGCCGCATGGAGTCCACGATGTGGTAGTCGTGCGTCGCCATGATCACCGTGGTGCCGGTGCGGTTGATCCGCTCGAGCAGCAGCATGATCCCCTCGCTCGTCTCCGGGTCGAGGTTCCCCGTCGGCTCGTCGGCCAACAGCACCAGCGGACGGTTGACGAACGCGCGGGCGATGGCCACCCGCTGCTGCTCACCACCGGAGAGCTCGCTGGGCAGCCGGTGCGCCTTGCCCTCGAGGCCGACCATCTCCAGCACCTCGGGCACGACCCGCTTGATCGTGCGCTGCGGCTTGTTGATGACCTCGAGCGCGAAGGCGACGTTCTGGGCCACCGTGCGATCGCGGAGCAGGCGGAAGTCCTGGAAGACGCAGCCCATGGTGCGGCGCAGCTTGGGCACCTGCCACTTGCTCATCGTGTTGAGGACCTTGCCGTTCACGCTGATCGTGCCCGAGGTCGGGGTGTCCTCCTTCAGCAGCAGCCGGAGGAACGTCGACTTCCCGGAACCGGAGGACCCGATGAGGAAGACGAACTCGCCCTTGTCGATCTCGGTGGACACGTCGTCGAGAGCCGGCCGGCCACTGGCCGGGTAGAGCTTGGTGACGTGTTGCAGTTCGATCACGAGGCGCCACGGTACCTGCCCCGAGCCCCTCGACGGCCCGGACGCCACGGAACGCGCGCGACTCGTTGTCGCGCTGCGTCACCAGGCTCGGTGAACTCCCCGGTGAGCCATTACGGACGGTCGCGTCCGGCTCGGATCGGTCCCGCCAGACTCACAGTCCTTTCTCAGCCGGTGATGTCTCCGGCCGACTGCGGCGCCGCAGTCCGCTCCCCGCTGCGATGCTCCCGTGGCTGTCCGCCGGCGATGCCTCCGGCGGCTGTCAGCCGGCGTCGACGGTCTCCTGCTGACGGCGCCAGCGGATCCCGGCCTCGATGAAGGAGTCGATGTCCCCGTCGAGAACGGAGGCGGTGTTCCCGGTCTCCTGCTCGGTGCGCAGGTCCTTGACCATCTGGTACGGGTGCAGCACGTAGGAGCGCATCTGGTTGCCCCAGCTGCTGCCCTCCCCCTTGAGCGCGTCCATCTCCGCCTTCTGCTCCTGCTGGCGGACGACGAGCAGCCGGGCCTGCAGCACCCGCAGCGCGGCGGCCCGGTTCTGGATCTGGCTCTTCTCGTTCTGGCAGGACACCACGATGCCGGTCGGGATGTGGGTCATCCGGACGGCGGAGTCGGTCGTGTTGACGCTCTGCCCACCGGGCCCGGACGACCGGAAGACGTCGACCCGGATCTCGTTCTCGGGGATGTCCACGTGGTCGGTCTGCTCGACCACCGGCAGCACCTCGACGCCGGCGAACGAGGTCTGGCGGCGGCCCTGGTTGTCGAAGGGCGAGATGCGCACCAGCCGGTGCGTGCCCTGCTCCACCGACAGCGTGCCGTAGGCGTAGGGCACCTTGACGGCGAAGGTCGCCGACTTGATGCCGGCCTCCTCGGCGTAGCTGACGTCGTAGACCTCGGTGGGGTACTTGTGCCGCTCGGCCCAGCGCAGGTACATCCGCATGAGCATCTCGGCGAAGTCGGCGGCGTCGACGCCGCCGGCCTCCGACCGGATGGTGACCAGGGCCTCGCGGGAGTCGTACTCCCCGTTGAGCAGGGTGCGGACCTCGAGCTCGTCGATGACGGCGCGGATGCTGGCGAGCTCCCGCTCGGTCTCGGCCGTCGTGGCCTCGTCGCCCTCCTCCTCCGCCATCTCGTGCATGAGCGCGACGTCGTCGAGGCGGCTGCGCAGCTCCTCCACCCGCCGCAGGTCCCCCTGCAGGTAGGACAGCCGGGAGGTGAGCGCCTGGGCCGCCTCGACGTCGTTCCAGAGATCGGGGGCGGCGGCCTGCTGCTCCAGGTCGGCGATCTCGTTGCGCATGTCGTCGATGCGCAGGACGGCCTCGATCGACTTCAGGGTCGTGTTGAGCTCGTCGAGTACGACGGCGAAGTCGGCAGCCACGTCTAGCCAGGGTAGTGGGCACCGGGAAGGGGTAGGCACCCGTGGCATGAGTGATCCACGAAAGCCCAGGACACGGGCCGACTACGCGCGCGGCCTGCCCGACCACCACGACCCCACGGCCGGCATCGGCGGCGCGCGACCGGCCCAGTCCGCGCTCACGCTCCGGCTGGTGCTCGCCGTCTTCGGACTCGTCGTCAGCGTCGCCGGCGGGATCGCCTGGCTGGCGACCGACCTGCCCGCGTGGCCGGGCGTCGCGCTGCTGGTGCTGGGGGCGGTCGCCGTGGTCGACATCGTGGTGATCGTGCGGCGCAAGGCGCGCGGCGAGCCGGGCTGACGCGGACCGATCAGGCGAGGACGGTCGTCCCCCCGAGCGGGACGCCGCGCGCCGCCCAGGCCGCCAGCTCGTCGGCGGGCATCGGCCGGGCGATGTGGAAGCCCTGCGCGAAGCTGCAGCCGAGGTCGGCGGCCAGCTCGAGCTGCTCGGCCGTCTCCACCCCCTCGGCCAGGCTGCGGATGCCGCAGGCCTTCCCCAGCGCGACGACCGCGGCGATCGCGGCCGCCGTCTGCTCCCGCCGACCGTCGGGGAAGGCCACCAGGCTGCGGTCGATCTTGAGGATGCCGGTGGGCAGGGTGACCAGCTGGCTCAGTGAGGAGAACCCGCTGCCGAAGTCGTCGATGGCGACCTCGACACCGCGCCGCCGCAGCTGGGCGCACTGCGCGACGGCCCGCTCGGGGTCGTCCGCGACCGACGTCTCGGTCACCTCGACGATCAGCTGGCTCGGGTCGAGTCCGGCGGCGTCGAGCGCGTCCATCACGTCGTCCACGAGCGTGCCGGTCGAGAAGTGCGTCGCGTTGATGTTGACGCCGGCGACCAGGGCCAGCCCGGCGTCGCGCCAGGCGGCCGCCTGCCGCGTCGCCTCGCGCAGCACCCACCGGGCCAGCGGCGTCATCAGGTCGTGCTGCTCGGCGGTGGGGAGGAAGTCGCACGGCGGCAGGAGGCCGCGCTCGGGGTGCTGCCAGCGGACCAGCGCCTCCACGCCGGTGCACCGGCGCGAGGGCAGCTGCAGGACCGGCTGGTAGTGCAGGACGAGCTCCCCGCGCTCGATGGCCCGGAGGAGCTCGCCGGCCAGGGTGGCCTTCTGCTCGGCCGCGATGCGCAGCTCGGGGGTGAACGCCTCGACCCGGTTGCGGCCACCGGCCTTGGCCGCGTACATCGCCAGGTCGGCGTCCCGCACGAGGTCGGTGGACCGCACTCCCGGATCCGTTCCGTCGCTGGTCGCGACGCCGATGCTCGCGGTGAGCCGTGCGGTCCGCCCGCGGAGGACGAACGGGGTGTCGAACGCGTCGTGGAACCGTTGGGCGAGGACGCCGGCGCCGGCGGCGTCGCAGTCGCGGCCGATCACCACGAACTCGTCGCCGCCGAGCCGCCCGACGGTGTCGCCGGTGCGGGTGCACTCCGACAGCCGCACGGCGAGCTGGCGGAGCAGGTCGTCGCCGACGTCGTGGCCGAGTGAGTCGTTGACGTCCTTGAACCCGTCGACGTCCAGGAACAGCACGGCCAGCGGCACGGGGCCGGGACGGCTCAGCTCGGCGTCGATGAGCTCGTGCAGGTGGGCACGGTTGGGGAGCTCGGTCAGGTGGTCGTGCCGGGCCTGCCAGAGCGAGGTGCGCTCGGCCAGCACACGGGCGGAGACGTCGGTGTGCGTGACCACCACGTGCCCGCGGGTGCCCACCCGCCTGGCCTGCACGTGGTACCACCGCTGCTGGGCGTCCAGGGGGTTGGGCACCTCCCGGTCCACGGCGACCGACTCGCACGCCCCGCGGGCCAGTGCGCGCAGCGACCGGACGAGGGCCCGGCCCTCGGCGTCCCCGTTCACCGCGGTCGCCGCCGCGTAGTAGTCGGCCCCGGGCGGGATCACGTTGCCCCGCTCCTCGCCGGCGACGGTCCAGATCTGGTTGGTCAGGACGATGATCCCGTCCGGGTCGAGCAGGACGGTGGGCGAGGGCAGCGCGTCGAGCACGGCGTGCACCAGGACCGCATCCACCTCGGGATCGCCCGGGGCGGGCGCGTCGGAGGGCAGCGCCGCGCGTCCGGGTACCTCTCGCACGTTCCCTCCCCCCACCGGCGGGTCCGTCGTCCGTGACGTCCCCTTCCGGGAGCCATCGGCAGCCACGGGCCCGGCCGCATGCCGGGCACCTGTGCACCTGCCCGAAAGGATGAGGCCGATCCCGTTCCAGGATCAGGGGTCGCGGGTCTCCGCCGCCACCCAGGCCAGGTAGGCCGGGTTGCCGCCCACCACCGGCAGCGCGATCACGCACGGGACGTCGTAGGGGTGCAACTCCTCGACGCGGGCGGTGATCGCCGGCACCAGCGCCAGCCGGGTGTGCAGTGCCACCCGCGCCTCGGGCTCGTCCTCGATCGCGCCCTGCCAGCGGTAGACCGACCGGACCGGGTCCAGCAGGTGACCGCACGCGGCGAGCCGTTCGGCCACCAGCGTGCGGGTGAGGCCGGCCAGCCAGTCGCCGTCGGCCGCGGTCACCACGACCTCGCAGCACTCCTCGTCCACGCCGTCATCCTCGCCGTTCCGCGCCGGCGCGTGGAACCGCCGTCCCCGCGGGTAGGGGCCGGGCATGACCGACGACATGACGATCAGGATCGACAGCGAGCAGTACGTCCTCCGGCGCGACGGCGACGGCCTGCAGGTCGGGCGGCAGAACGGGACCGACGTCGCGTGGCTCAACACCGTCGACCTCGCGCTCCTCCCGGCCCCGGCCCGGGAGGCGGTGGAGCGCGGGGACACCTCCGACGAGGCGCTGCTGACGGCCCTGCGCGGCATCACCCAGGCCGAGGTCGAGCGCGGCGGCTGAGCCGGCAGGGACCCCGCCGTCTGATCCGGCGGGGCACCCCGCCGGATCAGCCGGCCGGTTCGGCCGGCACTCCCAGCGGCAACCAGTGCAGGAGCGCCCTGACGTCGGCCGGTGCGCGGTCGAACTCGGCCTCGATCGCGGCACGCCCCTGCCGGAAGTGCGACCAGCCCTCGTAGTGGACCGGGATCACCGTCCGCGGCCGGAGCACCTCGCACAACCGCACCGCCTGGCGCGCGGTCATCGAGTAGCGCAGCGGCCCGGTCACCGGGAAGCGGACGCCCCCCAGGTGCAGCAGCGCGGTGTCCACGTCGAGCCGCTCGGCCACCTCGCGGACGCCGCGGAAGAGCACCGTGTCCCCGGAGATCCACAGGACGCCGGCGTCCTGACCGTCCCAGCGGAGGGCGAAGCCGATGACGGCACCGGCCACCGGCCGGCTCAGCGGGGGCCCGTGCCGCGCCGGGGTGGCGGTCACCTCGATGGTCGGTCTCCCCGGCGCCGCCAGCTCGGTCCGGGACCCGGCGCGCAACCCGCGGGCCGCACCCCCGAGCCGGCCGGCGCCGGGCTTCGTGGTCAGCACGACGCCCGCAGCGGGCAGCAGTGCCCGGCCGGCCTCGTCGAGGTTGTCGGCGTGGTGGTCGTGGCTGAGCAGCACGACGTCGACCGGCAGCACGTCGGCCACCGGGACGGCCGGCCCGGTGAGCTTCCGGGACGACGTCCCCCAGCCGAAGGCGTACCTCCGGCCGGGGGCGTCGAAGGTCGGGTCGACGAGCAGCCGCCAGCCCCCCACCTCGACGAGCACGGTCGGCCCGCCGATGTGGGTGATCCGGACGTCCTTCACTGCTGGCCGGCCGCCTGCCGCTCGGGAGCCGCATGACCGACCGCCCACTCCAGCGCGTGGTCGGCGATCGCCGGCCACCCCGCCTGGGCCGGCAGCAGGTGGGCGTACCCGGGGTACTCCTCGATCTCGACGACCCCGGACGTGTAGTGCGTGGCGTTCGAGCGCTGCACGCTCGGCGGCATGATGTGGTCCTCGCCGCCGGAGATGAACAGCAGCGGCACGCGGTCGGCCTTGCCGTAGTCGACGGCCGCGTCCTGCGGGCCGGGCATGAAGTTGGCCAGCACCGAGTCCCACAGGATCCGGCCCGACGCCGGCACGTGGTACCGCTCGTACAGGGCCCGCGACTCCTCGTCGCTGAAGGTGTTGGTGAAGGCGTACTGCCACTGCTCGGGCGAGAGCCCCACGGCGCGGTGCCGGTTGGCCGGGTTGCGGAAGGCGACGAACGTCGATCTCAGCTGCGACAGGGGGAGCACCCGGACGCCCTCGGTGGGGGCGGAGTTGAGGGTGACCCCGACCGCGCCGTAGCCGCGGTCGAGCAGCAGCTGGGTCAGCGTCCCGCCGGCCGAGTGGCCGATGATGATCGGCGGCTTCTCCAGCGCCCCGACGACCGACTCGAGGTGCGCCATGATCGTCGGGAGCGTCAGTTCCGCGATGACGGCCGGGTCGGCGTTGAGCGCCTCGACCTCCACCTCGAAGCCGGGGTAGCCGGGGGTGAGGACGCGGTAGCCCTTGGCCTCGTAGTGCGCCTTCCAGTTCTCCCAGCTGCGGGGGGTCACCCAGAAGCCGTGGACGAGGACGATCGTGTCGGGGCCGCCGGCGGCCGGCCGCGGGGTCGGGATGTCGGTCATGCGGGGTCCTCGGCGCGGGATCCGGTGGTGCTGAGGGTGGCCATGCGCTTCCCCTGTCGTGAGCGAGGCGTCGGATGCGGGGAATCTGGCACCGCGGCGCACCTCCGGGGCGGCTGTGCGCGCACACCTCCGGTCCCTCCCTGCACGGCTGCCCGTGCGCCGGCCGGTTCCCCGTGCCGCCCCGCTCTGCCACTCTCGGCACGAGCGAGCCGGGGCCGCGCGCGTCCCGCCCATCCAGCTCCGCCGAGGGACGACCGATGCAGCTGCTCGACACCGCGACCATCGCGCCGGAGCAGCGGGTCGAGGCCTTCCGCGCCGCCTTCGGCCAGGCCTCGGTGCCCTGCCGGATCGAGCACCTGGGCCCCGACGCCCGCGTGCACTCGCGCATGCACCTGTGGCACTTCGGCTCCGCCAACCTGTTCACCACCGACGCCTCGGGCTTCCGGCTCGTGCGCACCCCCCGGCACCTGCGGATGGAGAGCCCTCCGGTGGTGGCGCTCGCGGTCCAGACCAGCGGGGTGGGCCGGTTCCGCCAGTTCGACGCCGAGGCGCTCGTGCCGCCGCGCCAGCTGATGCTCAGCGACCTGACCGCGCCGTACGAGTTCTCCTGGGTGGACACCGGCGGCTCGCGCGCGTTCCACATCCCCTACGTCCGGTTGTCGCTGCCGCCGGACGTCGTCCGCCGGGGTGCGCCGCGGCTGCGCGCCAGCCCGCTGCACGACCTGGTCCGCGACCACCTCCTCCGGCTGGCCGCCGACGCGGACCGGCTGTCGGCCGACGCCGGGGCCGCCACCCTGGGCACGGCCACCGTCGAGCTGGTGCGGGCGCTGCTGGTCTCCGCCGCCGACGACGAGCGGCTGGCCCGCGAGGTGCGGGAGGAGACGCTGCTGACCAGGGTGCTCGCCTGGGCCCGTCGGCATCTGACCGAGCCCGACCTGGGGCCCGTGCGGATCGCCGCCGCGCACAACGTCTCCGTCCGGCAGCTCTACAAGGTCTGCGCCGCGGCCGGGGTCGGCCTCGAGCAGTGGCTGATCGCCGAGCGGCTGGAGCTGGCCCGCGCCGAGCTGCTCTCGCCCCGGGGTCGACGCCGGCCGATCGCCGGAACGGCTCTCGCCTGTGGCTTCCACGACCCGAGCCACTTCGCCCGGCGGTTCCGGGCCGCCTACGGCATCTCGCCGCGGGAGTGGCAGCAGCTCCCGCACTGACCTGCCGCCGCGATCACTCGAAGTAGCGCCGGGGTGCCTCCACCAGCATCTGCCGGAGCTGGTCGTCGGTCATGCCGCGCTCGCGCAGCATGGGCAGCACGTCGGTGCTGATGTGGGTGTAGTTCCAGTTCGGCGCGATCTGCTCCTTGGCGGCCTGGGCCTCCACGCCGGGGAAGTAGTCGATGTAGCAGCTGGCGTCGTGGGCCAGCACCATCCGGTCGGCGTAGCCGCGCTCGGCCAGCGCGACGATCGTGTCCACCCGCGACGACGTCGGGTTGTAGATGTCGAGGCCGAAGCGGTCCATGCCCAGGAGGCAGCCGGCGTCGGCGAGCTCGGTCAGGTAGTCGAGGTCGTTGCTGTCGCCGGCGTGGCCGATGACCACCTTGGTCAGGTCGACGCCCTCGTCGCGGAAGACCTGCAGGGCGAGCCGGCCGGCGTGGTTGTGCACCGAGGTGTGCACGGTGATCGGGGCACCGGTGTCGCGGTGGGTGGCCGCGCAGGCCCGCAGGTTGCGCTCCACACCGGGCGTCAACCCCTTCGCCTCCACCACGCACTTGAGGAACGCCGCCTTGACCCCGGTGCCGGCGATGCCGTCGCGGATGTCGCGGGTGAAGTCGTCGACCATCGGGTCGCGCGGGAGGTCGAGCAGCAGCCCCGGACCCCGGTGCTCGTACTGGTGCGGGATCTCGTCGTAGGTGTAGAGGCCGGTCGCCACGATGATGTTGAGGTCGGTCTGCTCGGCGACCCGCTGCACCCGCGGGATGTAGCGCCCGAGCCCCCACACCGTCGGGTCGACGATCGTGTCGATGCCGAGCGCCTTGAGCCCGTTCAGCTGCGCGACCGCGTCGGCGACGCGCTCGTCCTCGTCCCACCAGTCGTTCTCGCCGTAGTTCTGCAGGTGCTCGGTGGAGAGCACGAAGACGTGCTCGTGCATGAGCGTGGGCCCCAGGTCGGCGGTGTCGATCGGGCCCCGGACGGTCTCGACGGTGGGCATGTCTTCCCTTCGGTCGGTGGGTCGGTCAGCGCTGGGACTGCCAGTCGGTCTGCTCGCGCAGCGACGGCTTGAGCACCTTGCCGCCGGGGTTGCGGGGCAGCGGTTCGCTCCGGACGACGACGTACTGCGGCACCTTGAAGTCGGCCAGGTGCTCGGCTGCGTAGGCGGTCAGCTCCGCGGCGTCGAGCACGTGCCCGGGCCGGGGGACGACGACGGCGCCGACCTTCTCGCCCATCATCGGATCGGGGACGCCGATGACGGCGACCTCGCCGACGTCCGGGTGCGCGGCCAGGGCGTTCTCCACCTCGACGCAGTACACGTTCTCGCCGCCGCGGTTGATCATGTCCTTCTTGCGGTCGACGATCGCCACCCGCCCGTCGTCGTCGATGCGGGCCAGGTCCCCGGAGTGCAGCCAGCCGTCGACGAACGTCTCCGCCGTCTGCTCCGGCTTGCGCCAGTAGCCCGGGACGACGTTGGGGCCGCGGATCAGCAGCTCGCCCACCCCGCTGACCGGGTCGGGGTCGTCGAGCCGGACGTCGACCACCGGCGCGGGGTAGCCGACGGTGTCGGCGTGCTCGGCGGCGTCCTCGTGCGGCAGGTAGGTGGAGACCGACGCGGTCTCGGTGAGCCCGAAGCCGTTGCCGACCCGCGCCGTGGGGAACGCCTGCTGGATGCGGTGCACCAGGTCGGGGGCGATGGGTGCGCCGCCGTAGCTGAGCGACCGCACCGACGAGGTGTCGATCGCGGCGAAGTCGGGCTGCTGCAGCGCGAGCCAGTAGATGGCCGGCACGGTGGTCAGCACCGAGATGCGCTCGTCGGAGATCGCGCGCAGGAAGGCCTGGACCTCGAAGGCAGGCATGATCACCGACGTCCCGGCGAGCGCGGTGACCACGAGCAGCTGGGAGTTGCAGCCGGTGACGTGGAACAGCGGCACCGAGATGAGCGTGGACGCCGGCTCCGCGCGGTCGACGGCCAGGCAGCGCAGGCAGGTCTCGACGTTGGACAGGAAGTTCTCGTGGGTGGTCATCGCACCCTTGGGGAAGCCGGTGGTGCCGCTGGTGTAGAAGATCGCGGCCAGGTCGGCGTGCCCCTGGTCGGTGGTCTCCAGCGGCTCCCCGTCGGGTAGCGGCTCCCCCGGCTCGAACACGGCGGTGGCGCCGGAGTCGTCGAGGACGTAGCGGACCTCGGGCTCGGCGAACCGGGTGTTCACCGGGACGGCGACGGCGCCGGCCAGCAGCGTGCCCCAGAACGCGTACACCCAGTCGTTGCCGTTGGGCAGCCGGATGGCGACCCGGTCCCCCGGCTGCACGCCCCCTGCCCGCAGGCCGCCGGCGACCCGCGCGGCGCGGTCCCACAGCTGCCGGTAGGTCACCCGCTCGCCGCCGAGCTCGACCAGCGCCTCGCCGTCCGGCCGGCGATCGACCGCCGAGCGGAGCATCTCCGGGAGGTTGCGCGGCAGGTTCCGGTAGCGACGGATCCCGTCCGGGCCCGGCTCGATGTCGCTGCGGTCGAACGGGTACGCCATGCCGACCTCCGCGACGTCGTCGTCCGGGACTGGTCAGCGGAGTCTGGCGCGGCGGCTCACCGGCGTCCAGACCGGTGCAACGCGTTGCACCGCGACGCCGGTCGGCTACCGGGCCACCGAGGCCAGGGCCTGGAACCGGCGGGACCTGCGGAGCCGCGGTGGGAGGCGCGAGCGTGGCTGGTACCGGCGCTGGCGCGCCTCCTCGGCGAGCTGGCGGGCGGCGACGACGCTCGGCCGCTCGGGACCGGACGGGCCGCCGCTCCCTCCGGCCCGGGTCTCGGCGCTCACGGGCCGACCGCGGCGGCGACGAGCAGCGCGGCGATCCCGGCCACCTGCAGCAGCGCCACGACCATTCCGGCGACGGCGAGCCCGCGGCCGCGGGTGCCGTCGCGGCGGGTGTTGCGCAGGCCCAGGGCGCTGAACACGATGCCGAGGGGGAAGAGGGCGACGGCGAAGACCAGGCCGAGGATCCCCATGGCGTCGGTCGGGACGCCGAACCCCCGGTCGGGGTCCAGCTGGACGGTGGAACCCTGCATCACGGTCATGGCGGGAAGCCTGTCGGGCGCCGGGGTGCCGCACATCGCCCGGAGGTGCCGAGCCGGGTCCGACCGAAGTCGCAGGTCGGGGGCGCCGTCGTCATCCCATGGATGGACGCGCCCGCGGAGCGGTGGTCTCCAGGCTCCGTCCCGCGGAGATGCCGGCGACGGGACGACCCGATCTCACCGCGCCGCCGGAACCATCAGGCGTCCGCGTAGCGGTCCCGCTCGACGACGAACTGGCCGGTCGCGGTGTTGGCGTCGATGAACTCCGGCAGCAGCGGGATCCGCACCGTGACGGTGACGCACACGGAGAACTCCTCCCCCGGCGCCAGGGTCGGCGCGTACCCGCCGGCCGCGGCGCAGTCGGCGCCGGCCGGCGCGTAGGCCAGCCGCAGATCGGTGACGTCGACCGACTGGTCCTGCACCGCCAGCTGCGCGGCCCGCAGCGCCCGCTCCTGCCCGGTCACCGGGTCCGGGGCGGTGGCGATCGCCCGGCCGGCCTCCCGCGCCGCGGCGGTCGAGGCGAACACCCCGCGCTGCACGGCCGAGAACCCGGCGACGATGTAGACCAGCGGCACGAACACCACCAGCGCGATGAAGACGAACTCCACCAGCGCCGACCCGTCCTCGCCGGCCAGCCGGCGGCGCAGCCAGGTCATGCCGCCTCCTTCACCGCGCGGCCGGTGACCTCCAGCGGCAGCAGGTTCCCCAGCGCCGACAGCAGCGACGGCACCGCGCCGGTGCAGCGCACCACCACCAGGGTCAGCCCGCTCGGGTCCACCTCTTCTCCCGACGTGCAGGCGAGCCCCTCGGCGGTCTGCACCGAGGTGGCGCGTGCGACGACCTCCACGGTCCGCGGCGCGGCCGCCGCGGAGTCGACGTCGGCGTTGGCCGCGTACCGCGCGCCGGCCTGCGCGCTCGCCGTCACCACGTTGCGCACGTGCACGTAGACCGCCACCTGCAGGACGGCCAGCAGCAGGGCCACGATCAGCATCGAGACCATGACGAAGTCGACGACGGCGCTGCCCCGCTCCCCCGGAGGAACACCGCTGCCCTGCACGCTCGCGGAGGGACCACGCAGGGCGACCATCAGCCGCCGGTCGTGACGGAGGTGAGCGCGTTCGTGACCGCGTCGACGATCGCCTCGCGGAACGGGACCAGGATGGCCAGCACGAGGGCCGCCGTCATCACCGTGATCATGACCCACCCGGGGACGTCGCCCCGTTCGGGATCGTCGCCGCGAACCCGGGCCGCCAGCGCGGCGAGAGCGGTCGTCAGGTACGTGAACGGGCGCATGATGCGTCCTTCCTCCTGTCGGTCCCGCCGGCTCATCGCGCCAGCGAGACGATGCTGATCAGCCCCGGGAACAGGGCGAAGAGAACGGTGACCGGCAGGACCAGGAAGACGACCGGCACCATCATGGCGATCTCCTTCCGTCCGCCGGCCTCGAGCAGCCGGCGCTTGCCGGCCTCGCGGACGTCGGCCGCCTGCGCGCGGAGCACCTCGGCCAGGGGCGTCCCGCGCTCGATGGCGACCAGGAGCCCGTCGATGAACCGGGCCAGCGGGTCCAGCGACGTGCGGTCGGCCACCTCCTGCAGCGCGTCCATCAGCGGCACCCCGGAGCGGGCGCGGCCGAGCGCCGCGCCGAGCTCGCGGGCGAGCTCGCCACCGGAGAGGCGGGTGACCCGCGCGATGGCCGCGGTCGGGCTCTCCCCCGCCGTCACCGCGAGCGCGAGCAGCTCCGCGACGACCGGGAACTCGGCCAGCAGCAGCTCCTCCCGCCGCTGCACCTGCTGGGTCAGCCACCAGTCGCGGCCCAGGACGCCGCCGAGCAGGCCGGCCAGGCAGAGTAACCCGGCCGACAGCACGTTGAGGCCGCCGGCCGCCACCGAACCGACGGTGGCCACGATTGCGGCGCCGAGCAGGCCGAGCCCGCCCCAGACGACCTGCTCCACCCGGAAGTCCTCGACGGTGCTGGCACCGGCCAGCGCGTCCAGCCGCCGGCGGACGGCCACCCGACCGCCCAGCATCCGGTCGACCAGGCGCGCCCCGTCACCGATCACCGGGCCGAACACCCGGCGGGCGGCGGTGAGCAGGCCCGGTTCGGTCGCGGTGCCGAGCAGCCGGGACGGCGGCGGGGTGTCGTGCACGTAGGGCGCCAGCCGGTCCACCAACCGCACCGACCGGAACGGGGGTGCATAGGCGACCGCCAGGATCAGGCCGACCCCGGCCATCAGCCCGAGCAGTATCCCGAGCACCCCGGCGCTCACTGCAGGACCCTGACGTCCGCGGGCAACCGGCCGATCCGCAGCATCAGCCGGTAGGCGACGACGCAGACGGCGCCGCCGACCAGCAGGATCCCCGTCCCCAGCGCCGAGTCGTAGGCGGCCAGGGTCGTGGACTGCGTGGCGAGCAGGAGCAGCACCACCCAGGGCGCGGCCACGGCGAGCCGGGCGGCGGACACCACCCAGCCCTGCCGGGTCTCCAGCTCCGCACGGGCGCGGGCGTCCTCGCGGAGGAAGGTGGCGAGGGTCCGGAGCACCCCCCCGAGGTCGGTGCCACCGACCTCGCGGGCCACCCGCAAGGTCTCCACGATGCGGTCGCCGACGGGGTCGGCGAGATCATCCTTGAGCCGGTCGAGGCAGGCACCGAACCGGCCGGTGGAGCGGTACTCGGCGGCGAAGCGGGCGAACGGCGGCCGCAGCACCTCCGGCCCCCGGGAGGACAGCGCCGAGAGCGCCTCCGGCAGCGACATCCCGGCCCGGACCGCGGACGCGAGGTTGTCGACCACCTCCGGCCACACCTCCCGCAGATCCGCCGTGCGGCGGCCGGCCAGCCGGCGCACCTGCGCGTACGGGAGGGCGAAGCCGAAGAGACCGAACACGAGGCTGACCGTCACTGTGCCGGTGGTCAGCAGGACGACGACGACGGAGAGCAGCCCCAGCGCCACCTGCAGGGCGAGGAGCTGGGCGGCGTTGATGCCGGTGAGGCCGGCCTCGGCCAGGAGCAGCTGGCGCCGTCCCGGGCGCCGCGGCGCACTGCGCGGCTGCGGGGCGCGCGGCCCGCTGCGCCAGATCAGCAGCAGCCCGACCCCCAGCAGCAGCCCGAGCAGCGCCCCGGATCCGGTCATGCCCGCTCGCCCAGGAGCGCGGGCAGGTCGAAGCCGGCGGCGGCGAAGCGGTCGGGGTGCGGCGGGTAGCCGTCGGCCCGCACCAGCCGGCCGTCGCGGGTGGTGAAGACGTCGGCGGTCTCGATGACGCCGTTCTCCGCCCGCCCGGGCAGCGCCACGATCTCCCGGACCCGGCGCTGCCCCGAGGCGTCGGTGTTCACGTGCACGACGAGGTCGACGCTGGCCGCCACCGTGGGCACCACGAACGCCGTCCCGATGTTCTCCCCGGCCAGCAGCGGCAGCGTGCACATCTTCACCACGGCCTCGCGGGCGCTGTTGGCGTGCAGCGTGCACATCCCGGGCAGGCCGCGCTTCACTGAACGGCACAGGACGTCATACCGTCGCCAGGTGACTACGGAACGTACCGCGATCGTCTACGTCCGCCTGTCGTCGCATCGTGGCGAGGCGGACCCGTCCACGTCGCCGGAGCGGCAGGAGGCCGCGTGCCGCGCCTACGCCGCCGCGAAGGGCTGGCACGTCATCGACGTCGTCCGCGACCTGGACGTCTCCGGGTCTGACAAGGGCCTCCGGCTCGATCGCCCCGGCCTGCACGCGATCCGCGACCGCTGGGCGGACGTGGACGTCGTCATCTTCGCCAAGCTCGACCGCCTGGCGCGCAACGTCATCGACTTCCGCGCGTTCGCCGACGAGGCCGAACAGCACGGCGCGGCGCTCGTGTCCGTCGCGGAGTCGTTGGACCTGACGACGCCGTCCGGCCGGTTCGTGGCGACGATCCTCGCCGCCTTCGCCGAGATGGAAGCGGCGACGATCGCGGCGCGGGTCGCGGACGGCATCGACGGCGTCCGCCGGGCCGGCCGATTCGCGGGCGGCAACGTGCCGTACGGCTATCGGACGGCTGCGAACCCTGACGGTCCCGGCCGCGTTCTTGTTCCGGACCCGGACGAGTCGGCCGTGGTGCGCCAGCTGGTGGCGACGGTGCTGGACGGCGGATCGCTGTACGCCGCCGCGCAGGACCTCAACGCGCGCGGCATCCGTCCACGGCGCGCAAAGGAGTGGTCGATCCAGTCCGTCCGGCAGCTGCTCGTCGGTGACGCGATCCTCGGCCGCGTCGTGCATCGCGGCGACGTGCTGCGCGGCGACGACGGCCTGCCTGTCGTGGCGTGGACGCCGCTCGTGACGGTGGACGAGGCGATGCGCCTCCGCGCGGCGCTCGCGCCGAAGCCGGCTGGCGAACGTCGGCGGCGTGCCGCACGCCTGGCGTCCGGCCTGCTGCGCTGTTCCGGCTGCGATGCGCCGCTCCGCGTCGGCGTCAACGGCGCTGGCGTGCCGACCTACCGCTGCGCGACGAGGTCGTCCGGGCGACTGTGTCCGTCGCCGGTGTCCGTCAACGCCGACGCCGTCGATGACCTGCTGACGGCCGAACTGCTCGCCACGGTCGGCCGGTTCGAGGTCGTGGACGTCATCACGTCCGCGCCGGAAGTCGCCGGACTCGCCGAGGTCGAGGAGGCCATCCGCGCCACGGCGGCGCGCATGGCCGACCCGTCGGCCGACGTTCCGGCGCTCGTGGAGCGGCTGACGGCGCTGCGCGCGCGGCGCGAGGAGCTGGCCGCACAGCCGGCTGCGCCGACAACGACGGCCGTGCCGTCCGGCGAGACGTTCGCCGAACGATGGGCGCGCGTGGACGTGGACGGGCGGCGTGCGCTGCTGGCCGACGCGATCGCGGCCGTCGTCGTGCGACCTGGCGTGCGCGGACGGCGCGGCGTGGACGCGTCGCGGCTGCGGATCGACTGGCGCGAGGGCGGCGGCGACGCCGACTGAGCGCGGCGGAAGGGCGGCGCCTCCTGAGAGTGGAGAAACCTGTCACGAGTGACGGTTCTTGTTCTAGTCACTACTTCTCTAAGAACAGCAGCAAAGCAGCAGCTACACAACTAATACGGAGAGTCTCAGTACCGTCACTCGTGACAGGTTTCTCCACTCTCGCAGGACGCCATCGCTCAGGAGCGGCATCCGCCGCCACGCGAGAGGGTCACGGCTTCATAACTTCCCTGGGCGCCGGACTGCGAAAGCGCACGTCGCGCTGAACTGCGGGCCCCCTACCAAGTGAGGGCGAAACCAACGCCCGTGCGAAGGGAGGCCGCGCGCCATGCTCACGTGTTCGGAGTGCTTCGGGCCCATGCGTCCGGCTCCTGGCCAGATCAAGTTGACGTGCAGCGTCAACTGCCGCGTCCGGCGATCGCGGCGCATCCAGAAGGAACGCAACGAGCAGTTCCGCGACGACGTCCGCGACATCCTGGCGCGCGCCGCCGCCGCGAACGACGGCTGGGAAGCGCGCGACATCGCCGAGGACGGCCTCAGCCGGCTCGGCCTCACCGACGACTGAACTGCTGAGGGGCCGCTGGCCCCCTGATCACTGACGTCACCACGTCGCCCTTGACGCTCACCCCCGACTGGTCCTCGGGGGCAGCGCCGCCCTCCGCGCATCTGTGGTCCCGCGGACGACGGCCGAGCACGGCGACGGACACGAAGCCGCCCGGGGGCGGGGAGCTGATCCCTCTCCGCCTCCGGCGCGGCACCTGACCGAGCACGGACCACTTCCCAGCGCACCGGTTGACCTCCGGCGCGCTTCACCCAAGGACTACAGATGACTGACTTCCCAGCCGACCTGGCGGCTCTCCGTGACGGTGGACCGTGGCAGCGCACGACCGCGCTCCGGCCCGTCACCCTCAAGCTCGACTCCGGCCTGTCCGTGGAGCTTCCCGGCCCCCGCGTGCTCGCCGACGTCGTCCGCCCGGCGCTGATCGCCGCGCGGCCGCTGTTCCGCGACGGTGGCGCGATCGTCACCACGGACGGCCAGGACGTCCGGCCGATCGCCGACGACGCGCTGAGCGGCGAACTACGGCAGGCGATCGCCGCGCTGCCTGACCGCGACGACGCGGGACGGCCGTACACCGACCTGCGCCTGTTCGTCGCCGAGGCCGAGCCGGACACCGTCGCCGCGTACCTGGCTGACGTCGTCCGCCACGTCCGAGCCGGCCTGCGCCCCTACCGCGAGGTCAAGCCGGTCGCCGAACGCGCTCCGGCGATGACGCCCGCCGAACGACAGCGCACCCGCCGCGAGCGCATCCGCGCCGCGCAGGTCGCCGCGTCCGAGGACTGGGTCCGCGCGTGGCTGGAGGACGACGACGTCGCACCCGGCGCGTATGCGGCTGCTGACCTGTACGAGGTCGCCGTGGGAGCGATCGAGGACTGGATCGAGGACGACGACGAGGTCGCCGTGCCCGGCCGCAAGACGTTCTACGCGGTCGCAGACCGGCTCATCGGCCGTCGCCGCGTGATCGACGGAACCGCCCACTATCGCAAGGAGGCTGCGATGGATCAGGTGTACGAGGACGTGGTGGAGCGCGCCGCGCAGATCGTCGCGGAGCGCGTCATCGCGCACGCGGCGACGGTGGCGACCCCCGAGCCGTTCATGGCGAAGGCCATGAACACCGAGCTGAACGCGCCGCTGCGGCTCTGACGGCGCACTGAACGTCCGCCGAGGACCTTCCACCCTCGGCGGCGCCTGGAGGGGTCCAGGGATCGAGGGGATGGCGGGGCGGCTGCTGCGATTACGCGCGGCCGTCCCGCCGCACCCACACAGACCTCCGCGTGGCCCGGCTAGGCACCGGGACGGATGACACGCGGGATAGGGCGCACGAGGCAGGTCGAGCGGAACACGAGCCCACTCGGCCTGCCTCGTCGTGCGCCATGACTTCCGGCCGCACGACGGCCGGGGGACGCCTTGGCGAGGGCGTGCGATGGGGACCGCGACGGCCGTCTCAGCTCACACGGGCTGAGGCGGCCGTTCGCGTATCCGACGCCGTCCGCCGCGTCCCACATCACAACTCCCCCGGTCGCGCGACCACGCGCGGCTAGCGGCCGGGGTGGAGGCATCGCCGCGCGACATCGCACACCGCCAACTGACCAAGGAGTCCAGTTGAACCCCATGCAGCAGATCAAGGCCGCCTTCGAGGCCCGCGAGAAGGCCGTCAAGGAGCTCCGTGACCTGGCGAGCGCCGCCGAGGGCCGCGAGTTCTCCGGCGAGGAGCGGGAGAAGATCGGCCGGATCGAGGCCACCATCGAGGCGCACGACGCCACCATCCGCTCGCTGACGGACGCGCCGGAGCCCAAGATCGACCCGCGCGACGGCCGCTCCACCGAGGTGCGCCACGACCGGCCGCTGCCGGAGGGCGCGAGCTTCCGCGACCTGAGCGGCGGCAGCGCCGACGTCGAGCAGTTCGGCAACCACCTCCGCGACATCGTGGAGGGGCGTGCGCAGTCGGAGGGCACCGGCTCGGCCGGTGGCTTCCTCGTGCCGACCCCGCTGGCCGCTGGCGTGATCGACCTCGCCGTCAACAACATGCGGACGCGCCAGGCCGGTGCCCGGATCGTCCCGATGTCCACGGCCACGCTGAAGATGGCCAGCCTGGAAGGCCGGCCCACCCCGGCGTGGCGCGCTGAGGCCGCGTCCATCGGCGACTCGTCGGCGACGTTCGGCCAGGTCAGCTTCACCGCGCGGTCGCTCGCCGTCGTCGTCAAGGCCTCCGTCGAGGCCCTCGAGGACGCCCCGGCGCTCGGCGCGGAGGTCCAGGCCGCGCTCGGCGACGCGTTCGCCATCGAGCTCGACCGGGTCGGCATCTACGGCACCGGCGTCGCGCCGCAGCCCAAGGGCCTGAAGCTGTGGCTGCCCGCCGGGTCGCAGACCACCCTCGGCACCACCGACGGTGCGGACGCCACCTACGACGACGTCATCGCTGCCGTCGCCGCCGTCCGTGGCCGTGGCTACGACCCGAAGGCCGCCCTGCTGTCCACCCGGACGGACGCCGCGATCCGCACGGAGCGCGACCTCAACAACCAGTTCGTCGCCGCCCCGGCCTACCTCAGCGACGTCCGCTTCCTGGCCTCGGCCGGGATGCCGACCGACCTGACCGTCGGCGCGTCCACGGACACCGCCGACATCGTCGTCGGTGACTTCAGCTACGTCGCCTACGGCATCCGTTCGGCCTTCAGCGTCCGCGCGCTGACCGAGCGGTACGCCGACGAGGGCATGGTCGGCTTCCTGGCGACCCTGCGGGCCGACGTCCAGCTGCTGCGCGGCGACGCGTTCCAGCTCGTCAGCGGCGTCACGAACTGACGCACTGACTACCAACGGCCGCTCCGTGGCGCTGATCGCGCTGCGGGGCGGCCGTTGCCGTCATCGCCTCCATCGCCAACCAGGAGTCCCACCATGAACTCACGCCGTGCCTTCGCACGCGCACTCGGCGTCGAGCAGCGCTCCGTCGAGAACGGCAACCGGCCGCTGACGATCGAGCAGCTGCTCGCCGAGACGAACACGCCGATCACGACGGACGACGCGCTCGGCGTCACGGCGACCTACGCCGCCGTCACCCTGCTCGCCGACACGATCGCCGGGCTGCCGATCGACGTGTTCGAGCGTCGCGGCCGTTCCCGCATCGAGGTCGCCTCGCCGCGCTGGCTGGCCGAGCCGAACGACGAAGACCTGCCGCGCGACATCATCGAGCAGTCGGTCACGTCGCTCCTGCTCCGTGGCAACGCGTACCTGCTGACGGAACGCGACGCCGCGCAGCGGATCGAACGCATCTGGGTCCTCGACCCGGACCGCGTCGCACCGCGCAAGAAGCGCGTCGGCAACCGCACCCAGATCGTCTACTACGTGGACGGCCGCGAGCTGACTGCCGCCGACATCGTCCACATCCCGCTCACGCGGAAGCCCGGATCGCTCGTCGGCATGTCGCCGCTGCGCGCGGCGGCTGAGACGACGGCCGTGGCCCTGGAGGCCCAGCGCCACGCCGCCGCACTGCTGCGGAACGGAGCCATGCCGGGAGGCCTCATCGAGGTCGAGGGCCAGCTCAGCGACCAGGGCGTCAACCAGCTGAAGCAAGGCTGGCAGGACGCGCACGGCGGCGAGAAGAAGGGCGGCGTCGGTGTCATCACCGAGGGCGCGAAGTTCCGTGGGCTTTCGGTGTCTCCGGCCGACGCGGAACTGCTCGCCACCCGGCGCTGGTCTGTCGAGGACGTCGCGCGTGCGTTCCGCGTGCCGCCGCACCTGATCGGCTCCACGGAGAAGACCAGTTCGTGGGGCGCGGGCATCCAGGAGATGTCGCGCGGGTTCGTCGTGTTCTCGCTCGGCGGGCACCTCACGCGGCTCGAGTCGCACATGACGCGACTCGTCCGCGAGGAGCGGCCACTCGCCCAGGTGAAGCTGAACACCGACGCGCTCCTGCGCGGCGAGACCGTCACCCGCTACCGCGCCCACGAGGTCGGCCTGCGCGCGGGGTTCCTGACGCTGGACGAGGTCCGCCGCATCGAAGACCTGCCGCCCCTGCCGAACAACGCCCGCCCGGACAACGGGCCGGCTGTCGCCTGATCATCCTCAACCGAAAGGACGTCCGATGGACTCCGCTTGTAGGCGGGACGGCTGCGTGTTCACGGCGCAGCCAAACCGGCCGTACTGCTCCACTGCGTGCTCCGAGCTATGGGGCCGCTACCGGCACCGCTTCTCTGACCCGACGTACGCCGAGCGTTGGAACGAGATGCTGAACGGGCGGCCTGAGCACCACGTCCGCGCCGGGACAGACCGCCTGTCCGTGCAGTTCATCGAACGCCGTGCCGCGCATCAGCGCCGCAGGCGGGCACGGCAGCGCATGGCAGGTCTGGGATGAAGCCGATCGTCCGCACCGCACTCACGATGGACGCGGACGGCCGCGTCGTGGAGGTACCGAACGACGTGATGCCGACGACGGAGGAACTGGTCATCGAGGTCAAGGCGCTGATCGCCGACCTGCGCCAGCGCCTCACGCCGCGTCCGGCGACGGACAACGAGCCCAAGCTGCTGCTGTTCGACACCAGGGAGGGTGGCTTCCGGCCGCTCGACTGACACGACGACGCCGTCCTCCCCGCCGCGCGGCGCCTGATCCGACGTCGCGCGGCGGATGGCGGAGCGATTGTTCCCGAGCGAACGAAAGCTTGAGCCCTGCCGCAGGTGTCCTCGCGCGGTCCGGGTGCTCATGAAGTTTTTCTGAGCGTTCAACCGCCTTCGGGAAGCCGCCGCTAGCTCATGCCACCCTCGATCATCTGCGTCACGACCGTGGTTATGGCAGCTGTTGGAACAAGACCAGCCCACTGAATGAGCACGGCGCGTGACTTCTCACGCCAGGTCTTCTTCACGTTCTCGTCGCTGGCGACCTCGGCTATCGAAGCCATGGCCCCGCCCAGTTCGAAGGTCACTCTTCGGACGGCCGCTGTACCGAAGGCATCAATCTCCTCGATGCACCTTTCTGCCTCCCGCACCAGTCCAAGGAGGTAGCGACGGGCCGCGTCGGAAAGCACATCAGGCCCAGCGTCCAGGATGAGCTGCCGCGCATCACCGAGAGCCTCCTGCAAATGCGCGAGGAAGTCAGGCGCGGGCTTAGGGTTCAGTCCGACGCTGTCGACTTGACCCGCAAGCGCCCGGAGGAGTCGCAGGTCGCGTGGATCAACGATCGGTGTGGCTTTATTGACTCCGCCTGTCCAGGCTTGCTCCGTGGAGAACACGGCGCGGTACCACGCAGGGAGCGTGTCACGGTAATGCTCGACGTCTTCGCCTGAGGCCTCCAGAGCCACGAGGTCACGCTCGATCTGCATCAAGTATTCGACCGCATGCCTATGAGCAGGCCAGAAGCCCAGCTCTCCTCGGGTTCAAGGAGTCGACGCAACACCTCGATGAAGACGAGGTGTTGTCGATGGGTACGACCGGGCATGTTCCGCTCCCGAACGAGGTGCGCCGACGGTTCTGGCGGTTGATCGCCGCGGGATCCTCCACCGAGGACGCCGCGGCAGCTGTCGGGGTCACCGGCAGCACCGGGCGCCGGTGGTTCCTCGGGGCCGGCGGCATCCCGCCGGTACATCTGGCCGAGCCCAAAGGCCGATACCTGTCCTTCAGCGAGCGCGAGGAGATCGCCCTGGATCGGGCAGCCGGTCTGGGCGTCCGGGAGATCGCCCGCCGGCTGAGGCGCAGCCCCTCGAC
>NZ_FOND01000022.1 GCF_900112815.1 Blastococcus tunisiensis | reverse complement strand
ACAAGGGCGTTCAATACGTCGCCGTGCGCTACACCCAGCGCCTCGCCGAGGCCGGCGCGGTCGCGTCGGTCGGCTCCACCGGCGACTCCTACGACAACGCCCTCGCCGAGGCCTTCAACTCCCTCTTCAAGGCCGAACTCGTGCGCAACCGCGGCCCCTGGAAGGGCATCGACGACCTCGAGATCGCCGTCGCCGAGTACGTCGACTGGTTCAACCACCGACGCCTACACGGCGAGATCGGCCTGATCCCACCGGCCGAGCACGAGGACCACTTCTACCGGCACAACCCCGTGGCGACTACCGTCGCCGCGTCAGTTCCGAGTCTCCACTGAACTCGGGGCGAGACAACCGGCGGTTCCGGCCTGTGGCCGAGATCGCGCTTGTCGACGTTCACCGACCACCGCCGCTGCCGGCTTCACAGCCGGTCGACGCTGGCGACTTGGGCACCTGGCCTGGTGTTCGGCGTCGTTTCCGACCTTCTGGATCAGAGTCCCCAGAGGGAGGAGTGCCAGCGACAGCCGCCAGCAAACAGCCCGGACACGAGGGTCTTCACCAGACGAATAGAAGGGCCCGTCAGAACGGTCAAAGGACGTTGGGCAGCCAAGCGGGTGGTGCGCGGCAAGCGGCTCGCATGCACGTTCGAGCCCGGCCGACAGGCCGGCTCGTCCGTCGCCCGCCGCTGGCCTCGACTTTCAGGCCAGCGGCGAGCGGTGGAGTGACTGGATCGTTTCGCAGACCTACCAGCGAGACTTCACTCGCCTGGAGGAGCGCATGCGCGGACCGAGCCGCTACGGCGCCAGCGGACCGATGACGACCTTCCAGGGGAAGATCTGCTCCTGCCGGACCACGCCCTGCGACGTGTAAGGGTCCTCCTCCAGCAGTGCCTTCAGCTCGGTCTCATCGCCCACGTCGAAGATCAACAGGGCGCCGCTGCCATCCTGCCAGGGACCGGCTTCGCGGATCTTGCCGCGGCTGACCAACTCGCGCAGGTAGACGCCGTGAGCCGCCTTCGCGTCGTTCAGGACCTGCTGGTCCTCCGTGTACTGCCAGATGACTGCGTAGTGCGCCATGTTGTCGTCTCCTCCGTGCTCTGAGTGGACGTCGGTCGCTTCAGCGACCGACGTAAACGGGCTCGCGGTGCTCGATGAAGGCGTTGACCGCTTCCTTCGCGTCCTCGTAGGCGGATAGCTCACCGGACAGGCCCTGCTCGAACTCGTAGCCCTGCTTGAGGTCCATGTACTCGATGGTGTTCAAGCTCCGCTTGGCGAAGCGCAGGGCCACGGGGCTGTGTCGTGCAATCCCGCGAGCCACCTCGTATGCGCTCGAGAGCAGGTCACTCTCCGGAACGAGCTTCAGGATTCCGCCGTGAGGCAGCAGCTCCTCCGCAGTCACCAGGTCGCCGGTGAAGTGCATGAGCCGCACCACCGCCTGGGGCACGAGCCGGGACAGATGCTTGGCGCCACCCATGACGCCCACATTGATCTCGGGAAGAGAGAAGCGGGCTCCCTCTGCCGCAACGAGCAGGTCGCACGAGGAGGCGATCGCCACTCCTGTGCCGACGGCCACGCCCTGGACGGCGGCGATGGTCGGCACCGGCGCGTCATAGATCGCGAAGAAGGCCTCGCGGACTTCCCGCATCCGCTCGGGCGCGTTCTCGGGGGTCATCGTCTGGAATTCCGACAGGTCGTTGCCCGCACAGAAGTGCTTGCCCCTCCCGGCCACCACGACCACTCGAGCGTCCGGCAGGTAGTCCTCGAGGTGGGTGAACAGGTGCTTGATCTCGCGGTACATCTGCCCGTCGACCGCGTTCACGGGTCCACGGTCCAGCCAAACCGTGCCGATCGGTCCTTCGCTGCTCCAGCTGAGGAACTGCAGGCTTTCCATCGCATCCATCCCTAGGTCGTTGGGTGCCATCAGAGGGCTCGGCGAAGGCCGTGCGGGCCGTCCCGGGTCAGGCGGGGAAGCATCCTCGCGGGGACGACGGTCTCGTCCGCTGTGGCCGGCGCCGAAGCGCCACGCACAGATGGGATCTAGCCACGGTTGGAAGTTTCTGTCAATCACTACTAACGCAGTGGTGTCGACGGCGAGTCAGGGAGACGTGGGTTGACTCGGCGGCCGAGCCATGTCTTTGGAGGCCCCGCCGCGATCTCACTGTCGAGACGAGGCGCCCCGTCCCCTAGTTCAAGATAGTTGTCCATCATCGTTAACGGCTCGATGGACGACCGCGCAGTAGAAGGCGAGTCTCCCTGTCAACGCGTCTGGCAATGCTCGCGGCCCGCTGCCGCGAGCATTGCGCGGACCGCGTGGCGCGTGCGGAAGCGGTCAGTGCCGAGCGCGGGTGACTACCCGCCGCGCACGGCCCGCCTCTTGCGAGCGCTGTAGGTCGGCGCCCTCTGCTACCGCGGGACCCCACCGCAGTGTCAAGGTCTGCGAGATCGTGAAGGGCCATGTACATCCGACCAGTCGTCGGTGCCCCGCAGGCCGCCATCCGGTTGAGGGACCCGCCTGCCGTCGTGACAGCCATACCCGCAGCTAGGAGAGCTGATTGCGAGGACCTTCGCGCTCGTTGTCGAGTCACGCAGACGTCGCGCCGGGCGGAAGGCGCGACCAGCGCCGAGGTCACAGCAGCATAGGTCGTCTGAGGATTTCCGTTAGTGCCCATTGACAAACGATCCTGTGACGCGGTTAACATTGCTCCAGCAATATCGCGACGGGCCAGAAGCGAGCCCGCCCCCACGCAACCGTCACGAGCTCGCCACTGCCCCCTCGGTGACGCGAGCCGCTCCCCACCTGCCGACGCTCAGGAAGAGACCTGGTGATCGACCTCGATACGTACCGGACGAACGTGCGCGCTTGGCTGCGAGCCGCGGACATGCCCGTCGTCCCGCGCGATCTCGACAAGCGGTTCGCCGTGCTGCGGGAGTGGCAGCGGACCCTGTTCGACGCGGGATGGATCGGCATCGCCTGGTCCACCGAGTCCGGCGGGCAGGGCCTCACCGCCCAGCACCAGTTGGTCTTCTCGGAGGAGCTCGCCCGGGCGCAGGCTCCGCAGCCCATCGGCCTCATCGGCCTGGACGTCGTTGGCCCATCCATCGATGAGTACGGGAGCGAGTGGCAGCGGCGGACGCTGTTGCCGAGGCTCCTGTCCGGCGAGGACATCTGGTGCCAGGGCTTCTCCGAGCCGGAGGCCGGTTCGGATCTGGCCTCGCTACGCACCCGGGCCAGACTGGAGGGCGACACCTTCGTCGTCTCCGGCCAGAAGGTGTGGACCAGTTGGGCGGCACAGGCCGACTGGTGCGCACTGCTCGCCCGCAGCGACGACGGAGCCCCCAAGCATCAGGGCATCAGCTACCTGCTGGTCGACATGAAGACGCCGGGAATCACCGTGCGTCCGTTGGTGCAGATGACCGGAGACCGCGAGTTCTGCGAGGTCTTCTTCGACAATGTCCGGGTGCCGGCCGACAACCTCGTCGGGGAGATCCACGCCGGCTGGCCGATCGCCATCCACACGCTGGGCACCGAGCGGGGCGTCTACACGCTGCGCCGGAGGGTCGACGCCGAAGTGGCGCTCGACGATGCCGTGGCCGAGCTGCGGCAGCGCGCAGCCCTCCCAGACGGCGTCCCCCTCAGTGAGCGCTTCCTGGCCACCCTCGGGAAGGCCACCGTCGCCTTGCGCGCCCTGGACGCGCAGACGAGGCGGACCGTCGACCGCCTGAGCGCAGGCCCCACGCCGGAGGATTCCGTCGACAAGCTGCTGCTCAACGGTATCGAGCAGACCGTCTACGGCTGCCTCGCAGACCTGCTCGGGCCGTTCCGGTCCACGCCCACCTCGCGACCGCTGGGCCTCGAGGCAGAGCGGTGGGTCCACGAGCACCTCTACTCGCGTGCCGCCTCCATCTACGGCGGCACCTCCCAGATCCAGCGCAACATCATCTCCCAGCGACTCCTTGGACTGCCCCGTGGCTAAGACCGATGTGACCCCCGCTGATGCCCTTGACATCCCCGTCCGCGACTACTTGACCCGAGCCGTCGACGCTGACCGGCGTTCGGCGATGCTCGAACGGGGCTGGAGCGCGGACCTGTTGCGCGACGCCGCCGCCCAGGGGTGGTTCAGCCTGGCCGTCCCTGAGGAGGTCGGTGGGCTCGGCATAGCGCTCGGCGAGCTCGCCCCTGTCTTCGTGGCCCTCGGCGAGCACCTCGTGCCCGGTCCGCTGCTGGAGAACGTCCTGCTGCCGGCGCTGTTCGCCGACACGGCGGTCGGCGAGCGACTGGTGGCGACGGTCGAGCGGGGCGGTGTCCTGGCCATGGCGGACCCCGGCATCTCCTGCGCCTGGTCGGCCGAGGTCGGCCGGGTCCGGCTCACCGACAGAGGCCTGTCCGGCAGCATCGGTCTCGTCCGGTTCGCCGCGCAGGCCGACCTTCTCCTCGTGGTCGCCGATGCGCCGGACGGGCCACATGTGTGCCTGGTCGAGCCCGGCGCAGCGGGCCTGTTCGTCGAGGAGCTGGACTCGGCCGACCCTGGCTCCCGATTCGCTCGGGTGACGTTCGACGAGTGCCCGGCGGGCCAACCGCTCGCCGCGGGGGCCGCGGCCACGGAGCTGGTGGGTCGGCTGCGGGCGTGGGCCAGGCTGCTGCTGGCGTGCGAACTCGCGGGCATCGCTCGCCATCTGCTCACGATCACCCTCGACTACGTCCAGCAGCGCAAGCAGTTCGGCCGGGTGATCGGCAGCTACCAGGTCGTGCAGCACACCCTCGCGACGATGCACGCGAGCACCAGCTCGCTGCACAACCTGTGCCTGTCCGCGGCGGCTGACGCCGGCGATCAGGTCGGACGCGAACTCGAGGTGACGGCCGCTGCCGCCAAGGCCTACGCCTCCGAGACCGCACGCCAGGTGAGCGAGGACGCGCTGCAGATGCACGGCGGCATCGGCTTCACCGCGGAGCACGAGCTGCACTGGTACTACAAGCGCGCCCTCGCCGCGCGTACCTGGTACGGCGACGAGCGGGAGCTCGAGCTCGAGATCGGGCGTCTCCTGATCCTCGGACCGGATGCCGTTCCACCCCAGAACGGTGGCCTGCGTCAGCCCGCCGGCGCCACGAGCTGAAGGAGACGACCGTGCGAGCTCACCGGCTGACCCCCACGACACTCGATCGGTACACCCGTCCGGGGATGTGGGAGGACAACTTCCTCGACGACTACCTGCACCGCGCCGCGGCTGTCGACCCCGACCGCAGCGCTGTCGTGGACCGCGGCATTTCATGGACCTATGGCGAGCTCGACCAGCGCGTGACCAAGGCCGCCAACGTCCTGCTGGCTCATGGGGTGGAGCGGGGGGACGCGGTCTCCTGGCAGCTGCCGAACTGGGTCGAAGCCGTCGTGGTGCACCACGCGGCGCTGCGGATCGGCGCGGTCAGCAACCCGATCATCCCCATCTACCGGCACAGCGAGGTGCGGTTCATCCTCGCGCAGGCCAGGTCCAAGGTGGTCGTCGTCCCGCAGTCCTTCCGTGGCTTCGACTTCCCCGGGATGATCGACGAACTGCGACCGGAGCTCCCCGACCTGCGCCACGTCCTGGTGGTCGGTACGCCCGAGGAGATCGGCGAGCGCTCTTTCGCGGTGGCCGTCGACGGTGCCGCCGACGAGCGGGTACTGCTGCCGCGCAACCCCAACGACGTCGCCCTGCTGCTCTACACCTCCGGCACGACCAGCTCGCCGAAGGGCACGCTGCACACGCACAACACGCTCGACTACGAGACCCGCAGCATCATCGACCTGTTCGAGCTGGACGGCCGGGACGTCGCCTTCATGCCGTCCCCGGTTGGCCACATCACCGGGATCCTGTACGGGATGCAGTTGCCGTTCATCCTCGGCTCCACGGTGGTGCTGCTCGACACTTGGGAACCGGGTGAAGGCCTCCGGCTGATCGAGCAGCACGGCTGCAGCTTCCTGATGGCGGCGACACCGTTCCTTCTGGGAATGGTCACGCACGCGGAACTGTCGCAGCGCGACCTCTCCTCCCTGCGCGTGTTCGCCTGCGGCGGCGCGGACGTCCCGCCGGACTTGGTGCGCACTGCGACGGTCGACCTGAACTGCCTCGTCACCCGCATCTACGGATCCACCGAGTTCCCGACGGCAACGAGCAGCAGCAGGGTCGACCCGCTGGAGCGACGGGCGCACACCGATGGTCGGGCAATCGGACCCGCCGAGCTGCGCGTGGTCGACCAGGACGGCGATACGGTGCCGCCTGGGACCCCGGGAGAGCTGCTGCTCCGTGGCCCCGATCTCTTCCTTGGCTACCTCGACGCGACGCTGGACGACGACGCCTTCGACGACGACGGCTGGTTCCGCACCGGGGATCTCGTCGTGCTCGACGAGGACGGCTTCGTGACGATCACCGGCCGTCAGAAGGACATCATCATCCGAGGCGGCGAGAACATCAGCGCCAAGGACGTGGAAGACCACCTGTTCGAGCACCCCGCGATCGCAGACGTCGCGGTCGTGGCCGTGCCCGATCCGGTGATGGGTGAGCGAGTGTGCGCCGTGGTGGTTCCGAAGGCCGGCGCGGCCCTCGAGCTGCACGACGTAACGGACTGGCTACGAGCCCGCCGGATCGCCGTCCAGAAGCTTCCCGAGCGGCTGGTCGTCGTCCCTGAGCTGCCCCGGACCGCCAGCGGCAAGATCCAGAAATTCAAGATCTGCGAGCAGCTGCGGACCGGCCTGGACACCCAGCTCCTCGCCACGGCGGACCTCGTGCACCGCTGACCCATGCCTCCGCCCCCATGGCGGAAGCCTTCCCCACACAACTTCCTGCACCCGCATCCACGACCAAAAAAAGGAGTCCGTCATGCGCACGTTTCCGTCCATCCCCTTCTCCAAGGGCCACCAGTACCTCGAATGCCCTCGCTGGCACGACGGCCGGTTGTGGGCCAGCGACTTCTTCACCGGGCAGGTCATGACCTTCGACGGCAACGGTCAGCCCACCACGGTGGCCCAACTGAAGGGTGTTGCGTCGGGCATCGGCTTCCTGCCGGACGGCAGCCCGCTGGTCGTGTCCCAGGCCGACCAGAAGGTGCTCCGGCTGCTGCCCGGCGGTGGCACGGAGGAGTACGCCGACTTCGGCGGCTTCATCGGCGGCGTGGGCAACGACATGCTCGTGTCGCCGGCCGGGCACGCCTACGTCGGCAACTTCGGGTTCGCTCTCGGCGAGGAGGACCCGAGGACCACGAACCTGGTGCACATCGACCCCTCCGGCACCGTTCGTCCGGTCGAGGGTGACCTCCTCTTCCCCAACGGCGAGGCACTCACTCCGGAGGGAGTACTGCTCGTCGCCGAGACGTTCGCCTCCCGCATCAGCGCCTTCGACGTCCAGCCCGACGGCAGCCTGAGCGACCACCGCATCTGGGCGCAGCTCGACGCGAGCCTGCACCCGGACGGAATCGCCCTCGACGCCGACGGCGGCGTCTGGTTCGGCAACGCCCTGACCAACGGTCCCGACAGTGGCTTCTACCGCGTCGTCGAGGGCGGCGAGATCACCGACAAAGTGCAGGTGGAGGACGGCGCCTGGGCAGTCGCGTGCGCCTTCGGCGGCCCCGACCTCACCACGTTCTACGGCATCTGCTCGCAGACGACGCTCGCGGACTTCCACGAGGGCCGCTCCTCGTCGGTCATCACCACGGCCGATGTCGGCCGGGCCGGCGTTCCCACCTCCTGATGTAGCCGAGTCGCCAGCCCCAGTCCGGCTGGCGAACCGGAAACAGGCGCTCTCAGCTCTCCTCGATCAGCACCCGTTCGACAGTCGCGTCACATGGCGCAGCGACTGGCCATCCACCTTTGGGTCCCCCGTCAGTGCGTCCCAGTTTCCCGAAGGGACATTCTCATGACCTCTGACGAGATGACCATCAACCGGCTCCCTGCCAGCGAGGTCGACGTCGTGATCGTCGGCGCCGGTATCGGCGGCGTGCACGCGCTCTACGAAGTCCGCAGGCAGGGCCTGAACTGCCGGCTGTTCGACAGCGCCGGTGGGGTCGGCGGCACCTGGTACTGGAACCGCTACCCAGGCGTCCGGGTCGACATCGAGAGCGTGGAGTACTCGTACGCCTTCGACGAGCAGCTCCAGCAGGACTGGGAGTGGACCGAGCGCTACGCCGCCCAGCCCGAGCTCCTGCGGTATGTCAACCACGTCGTCGACCGGTTCGACATGCGCTCCGACCTCACGCTCAACAGCCGGATCGAGTCGGCCGTGTTCGACGAGGCCGACGAGATCTGGACCGTCACCACCTCGCAGGACGAGATCGTCCGGACGCATTTCCTCGTCGTGGCGACCGGCTTCGTCTCCGCGCCGAGCAAGCCCCACTTCCCTGGCGCAGAGACCTTCAAGGGCAAGATCTACCACTCCGGCCACTGGCCGCACGAGGGTGTGGACTTCACCGGTCAGCGCGTCGGGGTGGTCGGGACCGGATCCTCGGCCGTCCAGATGACGCCGGTCATCGCGCAAGAGGCCGCGCACCTCACCGTGTTCCAGCGCACCGCGCCCTACATCGTCCCGCTGCGCAACTGCCCGATGCCGCCCGAGTACCTGGCGCGGGTCAAGGCGAACTACAAGGAGTGGCGCGCCGCCGAGCTGAAATCCTTCGGCGGCTACCTGGCGCTGAACTTCGACATCGGTGTGCCGAAGACGACGCCGGTGCTCGAGGCCTCACCGGAGGAATGGCGCCAGGACTTCGAGGAGCGCTGGCAGTCCGGCGGCCTCTCCTACTACACGACCTACCCCGACGTCTTCAGCGACCTGACGGCCAATGAACTGCTGGCCGACTTCATCCGTGAGAAGAGCCGGGAGCGGATCGCGGACCCCGCACTCGCCGAGATCCTGCTGCCGAAGTCCTACGACCCCGAGAACCCGGGCAAGGGATTCCCAGTCCTGGCCAAGCGGCTGGTCGCGGACAACGGCTACTACGAGGCCTTCGCGCGGGACAACGTCTCCCTCGTCGACGTGAAAAGCACCCCCATCCAGGAGATCACCGAGAACGGCATTCTGGTCGGCGGCGTCGAACACGAACTCGACGCGATCGTCCTGGCCACCGGCTATGACGCGGTGACCGGAGCGATGCTCCGGATCCACATCGTCGGACGCGACGGCAAGGAGCTGCGGGAGCACTGGGACGCCGGTCCCCGGACCCACCTCGGGTTGATGAGCGCCGGCTACCCGAACATGTTCATTATCGACGGGCCCGGCAGCCCAGGTGCATTCTTCCAGCCGATCCTGCTGGTCGAGTACCAGAACAAGTGGGTCTCCAGGACCATAGTCGCGATGCGCGAGCGAGGGCTGTCCACGATCGAGCCCACGCCGGCCGCCGAGGCGGAATGGACCGACCACGTGACCGCGGTCGCGGACGGCACGCTGTTCCCGCTGGCGAACAGCTGGTACATGGGCGCCAACATCCCCGGCAAGCCGCGGGTCAGCCTGATGTACCTGGGTGGCTTCGGTGAGTACAGCCGCCGTTGCGCCCTGGCGCTCGAGGACGGGCACAGCGAGTTCGAGGTGTCCCCGGCGCGCGGGGCCGCGGTGAGCGCTCGACGCGGGGACGAGGACGAACTGCTCATCGCCTGATCTGCCCGACGGTGACCGCGCGGGCGCTATCCACCCCTGGCGCCCGCGGTCACCGATCCGCTTCACGAGGAGGCCCAGATGCTCATGCACGTCGTCACGTTCCGCTGGAAGCCCGATGTGACCCCTGACCAGGTCGCTGCCCTGCGCACGACCCTGGGTGCCCTGCCGGCGCAGATTCCGGAGCTGGTCAACTACCGGCACGGACCCGACCTCGGGGTCCGGGACGGCAACGCCGACTACGCCGTCGTCGCCACGCTGCGCGACATGGACGCCCTCTTCACCTACCTGCAGCATCCCGACCACGTGCGAGCCGCCGCCGGCCCGCTGGCCGCCATGACGCAGACCCGGTCCTCGGTGCAGGTTGACCTGGGCTGAGACCATCTCCCCTTGTCCCGCCACGGCGGCTCCGCTTCACGGGAGCGCCGCCGTGACCGCCTGTTCCCGGACCCGAAGAAGGTGCCTTGACCACCACGACGACCACGACGACCACGACGAGCGCTCGGCGGCCCCGGGACCGCAAGGCGCAGATCGCCCAACACGCGAGCGAGCTGTTCGCCACGCACGGCTTTCACTCCGTCCGGATGGACGACATCGCCGCAGCGACCGGCATCACCGCCCGAGCTCTGTACCGCCACTACGAGAACAAGCAGACCCTGCTGTCGCACGTGGTGCGCGAGGACCAGAACCGCCTCCTCGCAGCGCTTGGAGAGCTGCGCCAGGAGGCCGGCGCGACGGCCGTCGACCCGGAGGACCACCTCCGGGTCATCGTGGACGCCGCGCTGCGCGGCCGGCGGTTGTCCCTGCTGTGGCAGCGAGAGGCCCGCTACCTCAACGCCGAGGACTACGCCCACGTTCGCGAGGCGGCACGGCGAATAGCAGACGAGTTCAGGACCGTCGTCGTCGCTGGGCTCCGTCCGGACCTCGATCCCACGTCCTCGCTGATCCGCAGCTGGGCGGCGCTCAGCCTGTTGATGAGTCCGGGACATCACGATCTGGCCATGGCCGCCGCACCGTTGGCTGAGCTCCTGCTCGACGCCGGCCGGCGGGTGATCACTGCCCCGCCGACCAGCGCCGATAGCGGGGGAGAACCCGGCCCCACGCGCTCGTCGGCCCCGGTGCCCGCCTCCCGGCGCGAGCAGCTCCTGAGCGGCGCGGCGAGTGCCTTTCGCCGCAGCGGATACGCCGGCGCGAGCATCGACGACATTGGAGCCGGCGCCGGGGTCGTCGGGCCGGCGCTATACCGCTACTTCGACAGCAAGCAGGACCTGCTCGTCGCGGCGACGTGCCGCTACCTCGAGTGGGTCGCTCACGAGAACGCCCGGGCGCTGCGCTCCGGGGCGGCGCCGGAGGACATGCTCGTGACGCTGGTGAAGGGCTACATCCGGGTGGCTCTAGAGGCCACGGACCTGCTGGCCGTCACGGTGACCGAATCGCTGCACCTCCCGGACGGCACGGCCGAGCGCGTGTCTCGCATGCGTGGCGACGATCTTGCCGAGTGGGCGCGCTGGCTGGGGGTCGCCCGCCCCGGCATCCCGGAAGCGATCGCTGACGTCCTGGTGAGCGCTGCCAGGACGCTCATCGACGACCTGGCGCGGATTCCGCAGTTCCGGCAGGACCCCGGCTTCGAGGCGAAGCTTCGATCGGCTGCGCTGGCAGTCTTGTCCCCGCCTCGCGACATAATCGCCGCTTCATCCGCGCAGACAGGAGTGAAGGCATCGGGGGTCTGATAGGGCAGGAGGCGCGGGACAATTCAGCGACGTGAGTGCCCTCGCCGAGGGGGCGTGCATCGCGATGACGGGTGCGTTCCGGATGCCAGTCGCGGAACATCTACCGAGCAACCTCGGAGAAGGGTGGGTTGGGCCCGAGTGGTTTCCTCCGACGGTCTTTCCGCTGCGGTGTCCACGGTTGACGTCTCCGAGCGCTGCACCACTGCACTGTGCAAGGACGCGAACGGGGTCTCGATGAACTCCCGAGCGGAACCTGTCAAGGCAGCGAGAGTGGAGGGCTCACTACGTTCCCAACACCTCCAGTACGGCGGCTGCACCGGTGACCAGGACCTTGCGGCCGAAGTAGACGTCGCTGGTCATGGAGGTGTTGGCGTGGCCGAGCTGGTCGGCGGCGGCTCGCGAGGAGAGGCCGGCCTGATCCATCACCGTGGCGACCGTCTTGCGGAAGACGTGGGAGGTCACCCAGTCGAAGCCGGCGTTGGCGAAGGCCTGGCGCAGGTCGGCCTGGGTGTTCGAAGGATCGCGCCAGCCGCCCAGGGGAGCCGGGAACACGGGACGTCCCTCCCGGTCCGCCTCAGAACGGGTCGCGGCAACAGCCCGGTGCCGGAGCATCGTGACGCACCACCGGGGGAGGACCAGCGTCCTGGTGCCGGCGTCGGTCTTCGTCGTCTTGATGACCAGTCCCTGGCCCTTGACTCGGATCGCTGCGGCGCGCACGTCGACGGTGCCCAGTTCGAGGTCGACGGCGTCCCAGGCCAGGCCGGTCGTTTCCCCGATGCGCAAGCCCGTGGCCATCATGAAGCTGACGAGATCGGCCAGGTCCCGGCCGATGGCCTGCTCGTCGTAGGTCAGTGCGGCGCGCAGCTGCCGCAGCTCCGGCACGGTCAACGCCCGCGCCGCCTTCTTGGCCTTCGCGCTGACCGGTCCCAACGCTCGCACCGGATTGCGCTCGAGGGCGTCGTGGCGGGCAGCCAGCGTGCACATCCCGGAAAGCACCGACCGGCACATCTTGGCCGTCGACGTGCCGTGCTTGTCGACGATCAGCCGCAGGTGCCGGTCGAGGACGCCGATGCTGAGCTCGCGCACGCGCAGCTGTCCCAGGCCGGGAAGGATCTGCCGGTCGAGTCGGTCGCGGTAGGCCTGCATGGTGACGGGGGAGAGGTCCTTCAGCCCGGCGTACCAAACCTCGGCCAGCATCGAGACCCGAGTCTCAGCGGTGACGTCGCCGTCGGCCTGGGTCCGGGACCGGTCGCGCAGGGCCAGTTTGAGGGATCGCTCGGCGGCGGCCTTGGTCTTGGCCCACCGCTCGATGGAACGCGTCTTGCCGTCGTAGTCCCGGGCCTTGGTGCAGGCGCGGTACCCGGCGTCGGTCTTGTAGACACGGATGCTGCCGTATGTGCCGAGCGCGAGCTGCGGGCGTCCCATGAACCCGCATTCTACCCACACTTTACCCGCACAATTCAAAGGTCAGCTCGGGTGTGCAAAGGACTCCACCGGTCAGTGACCATGAGCAAACGCGCAGCTCATCGGGCATGTGCGGAGTCCAGGAGGCAGCGGAGGTAAAGTACCACCAGGCAATCGCAGGGTTACTGGTTCAAGTCCAGTCGGGGGAGCAGAGGCGAGGCGCCCCCGGTCTCAGGGGAGCGCGGGCCGGGGGTCGTGGACGTCGCTCCGGTCGGCGAACAGCGGCGGCAGGAAGCGCAGCATCAGCGCCGACCACGTGACGTGGGTGAGGATCGGGGCCTGGATGCCGCCGGTGAGCCGGCGCTGCATCCCGAAGATCGTGCCCATGGCCACGGACGCCAGCACCAGCGCCGGGTTGCGGGTCGCCGCGGTGGCCAGCACGTAGACCGCGGTGGAGGTGACCACCGGCCGGTCGGCCCCCGCGGCGGCGTACAGCGCGCCGCGGAAGAAGACCTCCTCGGCGACCCCGTTGGCCAGCGCCGTGGTCGCCACGAGCGGGGTCGAGCCCTGCTGCGCGTAGCGCATGATCTTCGTGACCGCACGGTCGAGGACGGGGATCCGGCGGGCGACCAGGGCCGCGCCGTAGAACGCGCCGAACGCCCCGACGCCGGTGACCACCGGCGTGACCACCGGGCGGCGCAGCTGGTGGTCGGGGGTCAGCATCCAGCCCAGGTGCAGCGGACCCGACGCCAGCCCGCCGGCGACCCAGGTGCCCGCCACCGCCATCGTGAGGCCGTAGAACCTCGGCGAGCCGGGCGGCGTCGACAGCGAGACCCCCAGCAGCCCCGCTCCGCCCACCGCGACCGCCGCGGTCACCCGTCGCCGTCGGCGGAAGGCCGCATCGGACTCCCGGTGGTCGCGGGGGACCGGCTCGACCAGCCGGCCCGGCAGCCGGCGGGCCACCCGCGCCGGCACGCCGCGGCGCCGTCGGCTCACGAGCGGGAGCCGCGGGCGAGCAGCCCCGAGCGGCGGCTGCGGGCCGTTCGCCGGCGGTCGGCCGCGGGCTCGCCCAGCGCCGTCAGCACCATCTGGTCGTAGTCCATCGGCTCGAACGGCAGCACGGATCGGATCGCGGGGTCGGTCACGACCACCTCGTTGATCATCGAGTCCACCAGCGACCGGCCGGTGCCCACGTCCACGTCGGTGACCAGCGCCAGCCAGCGCGAGGACAGGCTCGGCGTCAGCAGCGGCACGGGGACGACGAACAGCCGTCGGCCCTGGATGTCGGCGACCCGGCCCATCATCTCGAGGTAGGTGAGCACGTCCGGGCCGCCGACCTCGTACACCCGCCCGACGGTCTCCGGAGCCTCGAGCACACCGGCCAGGTACCGGACGACGTCGGCGATCGCGATCGGCTGCGTGCGGGTGTGCACCCAGCGCGGGGTGACCATCGCCGGCAGGTGCGCGACGAGCTGGCGGGTCATCTCCCAGGAGACGCCGCCGTGCCCGACGATGATGCCCGCGCGCAGCACGGTGACCGGCACCCCGGTCGAGGCGAGCAGCTGCTCGACCTCGCGGCGGCTGCGCAGGTGCGCGGAGAGCTGGTCGCCGTCGCGGCCCAGGCCGCCGAGGTAGACGATCCGCTCGACGCCCGCGTCAGCAGCCGCCCGGGCGAAGGTTCTGGCCGCTTCGGCGTCCTTGCGCTGGAAGGCGGCGTCCCCCAGGGAGTGCACCAGGTAGTAGGCCGCCTCGCAGTCGCGCAACGCGTCCCGCAGCGACGCCTCGTCAGTGACGTCGCCGGCGACCGGCGTGCCGGCCCCGGTGTAGTCGTCGGGCCGCCGGGTCATGGCGCGCACGTCGTGGCCGGCCTCGACCAGGGCCGTCGCCAGCCGGCCGCCGACGAAGCCGGACGCGCCGGTGAGGAGGAGGTGCACAGCAGGGAGCTACCCGGGCGGGTCCACCGCAACCCCGGGGGCCGCGCGACGACCGGCGGGCTCCGGCCGGCCGTCGCGCACCGCACTCCGTGCGGCGGACCCGGTCAGCGGACCCAGTCGGGCGCCGGGCCCAGCCCGAGCCGCCATCGGGCGGCCTGCTCCGAGGGGCTGGACCCACCGAGGGCCAGGCTCATCGCCCGCAGCTGCAGCCGGGTCACGGCGAGCTGGCCGCGGTCGGCCAGCGCCCGCCGGGCCCGGCCCGGCACGCCGGCGAGCGGCGCGATGGTGGGGGAGACCAGGAGCGCGGCCGCGCCGGTGAACCCGGAGTAGACGACGCGCTCCGGGGCGCTGAGCCCCGGCGGGGCCGAGAGGAAGGCCAGCAGGTCCGCCGGAACGGGCTCCAGCACGGGGGCGTACTCCGCCAGTGCTCCGGCGAGGTCCGACCGCGTGGTGGGCAGGTCGGTGGCCCCGAGCGCCTCGGCGCTGCGGGCCCACTCGCGCACGTAGGCATCGCCCCAGCGGGAGCCGAAGCGGCCCATGTCCCGGCCGACCTCGGCCTGCGCGGCCAGGAAGGCGTCGGTGAAGGCCAGGTGCACCCACCGCAGGAGCTCCGCGTCGCCGGCCGAGTAGGGGCGGCCGTCGTCGGTGCTGCCGCGGACCCGGCGGTGCATGCCGCGCACCCGGGCCGCCTCCCGTTCCGCCAGCTCGGCCGATCCGAACGTGCTGACCACCAGCCAGCGGGCGGTGCCGGCCAGCCGCTTCCAGGGGTCCTCGCGGTAGGCCGAGTGCTGTTGCACCCCGGCCAGCGCCAGGGGGTGCGCGCCCTGCCCGAGGAGTGCGGCGACCCCGCCGACCAGCGTGGAGAGGTCGCCGTGCACCCGCCAGACGACGCCGTCGGGCTCGAACCAGCCCGGCCCTCCGCCGACGCGGGCGATGTCGCGCACCCAGTCCGGCGCGCCGGTGGGGTCACCGGAGACCCGGGCGCGGAACGCCGTCCGGGTGCGGGTGGTCAGGTGGTGGAGCAGGAAGGCCACGGTTCATCCTCGACCTGGTGGGACGTCGACCGTTCGCACGTCGCGATCAGCGGCGGATGAGTGCCCGGACCTCTGCCTCGACCGCGTCGGCGCGCCGGGCCAGCTCGTCGACGACCTCGACGGCGGCGCTCAGCTCGGCGCGCGCCCGCTCGTCGTCGATCCCCGGGAGGTTGGTCTCGACGGCGAGCCGCGCCGTGGCGGCCGCGGCCCGGGCGGCGGCCGTCGCCGCGGCGATGTCGCTGACCAGGTTGCGGTTGGCGACCGGGAGCAGCCGCTCGGCGAGGGAGGTCAGCCGCACCGCCACGTCGATGATCGCCCGTGGCGGCCGTGCGGCGTCCAGCCGGGCCGCGGACAGCGCGCGGCGCCGCGACTCCTGCTCCTCCTGCGTCCCCCGGGGGAGCTTCATCGCCTGCGCCACCGCGGTGAACGCCTGCTGGTCCGCCGCCGCCGCGGCCACGCAGGCCTCGCGCTGCCGGTCGGCCTCCGCCACGACCTCCCGTACCAGCTCCGCGTGCTCGTCGTCGGTGGTGAAGCGGCCGACCATCGCGACCAGCGACGCGGCGAGCGCGGCCTCGACCCCCGCCGTGGCCCCCGCGCCGGGCGCGGCCATCCGGGCGGCCAGCTGGTCGAGGAACTCGCCGAGCGACTGGCCGTCGAGCTCGTCGGTGGCGGGGGACTCGGCAGTCGTCACGGTTCCGTCCAGGGGGTCGTCGCGGCGGTGGGGGAGGGGCGCCCACGGGCGCCGGTCGAGAGGGGCGGAGCTGTCATCGTCGGTCGTCCGGGCCGTTCCGGCCACCGGTGCCGACCCGCACCCGCCCGACACCGACCGGCCCGGGGTCGACTCGACCGCCCGCTGCACGGACCGGCGCGCCCTCCTAGGCTCACCAGGTGATCGATCCCGGGATGTCGGCCGCCGCCAAGGACGAGCTGCGCCGACGTCTGCTCCTGCGACGGCGGACCCGCCCGGCGACCGAGCGCGCCGCGGCCGCCGAGGCGGTCACCGCCGCGCTGCTGGCCGGGCTCCGGGGTGTCGGCACGCTGGCCGCCTTCGTGCCCGACGCCGAGGAGCCGGGCTCCGGCCGGTTGCCCGACGGGTACGCCGAGCTCGGCGCGCAGGTCCTGCTCCCGGTGATCCCGGAGCGGGGCCGGGTCCTGGACTGGGCCCTCAGCACCGGGGAGCTCGAGACGGGCCGGTTCGGTCTGTCCCAGCCCTCGGGCCCGCGACTGGGGCCCACGGCCCTCGCGGCGGCCGAGGCCGTCGTCGTCCCGGCGCTCGCGGTGGACCGGTCCGGCATCCGGCTGGGCCGGGGCGGCGGGTACTACGACCGGGCCCTGCTCCACGCCCGTCCCGACGCCGTGCTCGTCACCGTGGTGTTCGACGACGAACGGGTCGACGAGCTCCCGAGCGAGCCCCACGACCGGCCGGTGACGGCGGTGGTGACGCCGTCGGGCGGCTGGCAGGAGCTCGCTGCCCGCACCGGGTGAGGGCCGCCGGGGCCGGCGGGAGCGTTCTCCCGCCGGCCCCGGCGGCGTGCCTCAGTGCGCGGCCCCGGCCTGCGCCCCGGCGTCGGCGCCGTGGGCGATGGAGCGGGTGTCCTGGAAGGCGCGGACACCCTCGATGCCCTGCTCGCGGCCCATGCCGGAGGCCTTCATGCCGCCGAAGGGAGCGCGCAGGTCCAGTCGCGCGGCGCCGTGGTCGTTGACCCAGACGTAGCCGCACTGCAGCTGGCCGCCGATCCGGTTGGCGGAGTCGGAGTCCGCCGTCCACACCGAGGCGCACAGGCCGGCCCACGTGTCGTTGGCCTGCCGCACCGCGTCGGCGTCGTCGTCGAAGGCCAGCACCGGGATCACCGGGCCGAACTGCTCCTGGGTGACGACCCGCAGCGACGGGTCGGGGTCGACCACCAGGGCCGGCCGCAGGAAGTTGCCCTCGGCGAACTCCCCGCCCGGCAGCTCGCCGAACTCCAGCACCGTGGCGCCGGCGTCCTTGGCCTCCTGGATGATCTCGGAGACGAACGCCTTCTGGGCCGGCTGGTGCAGCGGACCCATCGTGGTGCCCTCGGCCAGGCCGTGCCCGAGGACGACCTTCTCCAGCCGTGCGGTGAGCCCGGCCACCAGCTCGTCCTTGCGCGACCGGTGCACGTACACCCGCTTGGCGTTCATGCAGATCTGACCGGTCGTGTCGTAGATGGCGCCGAACAGGCGGTCCAGGTGCTCGTCGTCCAGGACGGCGTCCTCGCGGATGATCGCCGGGTCGTTCCCGCCCAGCTCCAGGGTGACCCGGGTGAGGCTGCGCGAGGCCATCTCCATGATCCGCTTGCCGCCGTTGACGCTGCCGGTGAAGCAGACCTTGGCGACGTCGGGGTTCTCGATCAGGCCGGCCATCTCGCTGTCGCGGCCGGTCACCACGTTGAGCACGCCCGGGGGCAGCTTCTCGGCGACGCGCTGCACCAGGAGGGTGGTGGCCAGCGGCGTCGACGGCGGCGGCTTGACGATCACGGTGTTCCCGGCCAGCAGCGCGTGCGGGAGCGCGGCGGCGAGGATCGCGATCGGCCAGTTGAACGGCACGATCACGGTCACCACGCCCAGCGGCTGGTAGGCCACGGTGGTCTCGACCGGGATCCCCGGTGCCGGCGGCAGGACCTTGGTCGTGTCCACCTCGTCGGCGAGGGAGAGGGCGAGCTGCCACCGGATCTCGAAGACCAGGGCGTCCACCCAGGCCTCGTGGACGATCTTGCCGTTCTCCAGCGAGAGGACTCGCGCGTCCTCGTCGCGCGCGTCCGCGATCCCCTCGATGGCGGTGGCCATCCGGGCCGCGCGCTCGGTGGCGGGCAGCGCCGACCAGGCCGGGTAGGCCTCCTTCGCCGCCGCGACGGCATCCGCCACGTCGTCGGTCGACGCGGCCGCCGCGGTGCCGATGACGACACCCGGCCGGGCCGGGTCGACGACCTCCAGCACGTCCTGGGTCGAACGCTGCTGCCCGCCGATGTAGAGCCCCGTCGTCACCGGGGCCGTGCTGATCGTGCTCGTCATGCGGATCTCCACCTCTGTGTGTGTTCCGTGTGCCGTGGATGCCTGGCGGCATCCTGGTCCGTCATCGGGCGTGGTGAGTGGGGTGTGGTGCCCGGGCCGCGGACGCCGGGCCGAGGGCGAACTCGTCGCCGCCCGGCGGGATCGGCAGCATCGCACCGCGCACCGCGGCGGGGGAAGAGGGCGGGAGGGCCGCGGCGGCGCCCCGGCCGCGACCGGCGCTCATGCGCCCCCCACCGGCGAGCCGTCGATCGTGGCGGGGCGCCCGGAGCGCAGCGCCTCCACGGAGTGCAGCCGGGCCTCCCGCCAGCCCCGCAGGGAGCTGAGCACCGCCAGGCTCTCGGCCCGGTGCAGGTCGTCGGCGGTCAGGACGCGCTCGTGCAGCCGGCCGGCGGCCAGCAGGCGGGCCCGCTCGACGCCGGGCAGGCAGCCGCAGCTCGTGGGCGGGGTCCACCACCGCCCGCCGAGCCGCACGGCCAGGTTGGCGGTGGTGGTCTCGGTCAGCTCGCCGTGCTGGTTGACCAGGACGACGTCGTCGGCCTCGGGGTGCCGCAGCGCCCGCGTCAGGTAGACGTCCCGGCGGGTGGACTTGTGCTGCAGCCACGGGTTCGCGGCGTCCACCGGGTCGTCGTCCAGCACCAGCCGGACCGGCGTGGCCGCGGCAGGGGGGAGGGGCTGCAGCTCCACCTCGACGTCGCCCGCCCGGGACAGCAGCAGCCGGACCCGGGCCGGCTCGGCCCGCCCGGCGACGGCCTGCCGCACGGCGGCCAGGACGCCGGCGCGGTCGAAGCGGAAGCCGGCCCAGTCGGCGGAGCCGGCCATCCGGTCGAGGTGGCCGTCGAGGTTGCGCAGGCCCTGGTCGGGGAGGAACGCCAGCGTCTCGAGGAGCCGGTGCTCGGTGACGTCGTGGGCCAGGACGGCGGCCTTGGCGTGCAGCTCGGCACGTTCGGCCCGGGCCACCGAGCCCCAGGTGATGCCCCCGCCCGCGCCGTACACGGCCTCGCCGGTCGTGCGGTCGACGACCGCGGTCCGGATCGCGACGTTGAACCGTGCCCGGACCGGTGCCGACGGGGGACCGACCAGCCCGACCGCGCCGCAGTAGATGCCCCGCGGGGTCGGTTCGAGCTCGTCGATGAGCTGCATCGTGCGGCGCTTGGGGGCGCCGGTCACGGACCCGCACGGGAACAGCGCGCGGAAGAGGTCCAGCAGCCCCACGCCGGCCGGGATCCGGGCGCTCACCTGCGAGGTCAGCTGCCAGACGGTCGGGTAGCGCTCCAGCGCGAACAGCTCGTCGGTGACCACGCTGCCCACCTCGGCCACGCGGCCGAGGTCGTTGCGGAGCAGGTCCACGATCATCAGGTTCTCGGCCTGCTCCTTGCTGCTGGACCGCAACCGGCGGCTCTGCTCCCGGTCCTCCTCGCTGGTCCGGCCGCGGGGGGCGGTGCCCTTCATCGGACGCGTCCGGACGACGTCCCCGGACCACTCGAAGAACAGCTCGGGGCTGGCGCTGGCCACCACGTGCCGGCCCAGGTCGAGGTAGGCGTTGTAGGCGCCGCGCTGGGCGAGCGCCAGGCGGGCGTAGAGCTCGTGCGGATCCCCCGCGACCGTGGACCGCAGACGGTCGGTCAGGTTGCACTGGTAGGTCTCGCCCGCCGCGATGCGCTCCCGGACGCCGGCGACGGCCCGGGCGTGCTCGTCGTCGGTCCAGTCCGGTCGCCATCCGCCGCCCGGCGCACCGGCCGGCGGCGCCGGCGGGTCGACGCGCGTGGGCTCGTCGCACAGCCCGAACCAGACCAGCGGCGGCTCATCCGGAGCCGTCGACCCACCGGGCAGCAGCGGGTCCAGGCCGGACGCGGCCTCGTAGGCCACGTAGCCGTAGGCCCAGCTCCCCGCCTCGGTGGCGTCGTGCACCTCCTGCAGGACACCGGCGACCTCGGCCGGCGTGCGCGCGGTGAGCACCCGGGACGGGGAGGGGCAGAGCAGCGATCCGCCCGCGCGCAGGTCGTCGAACCGCGCCCACGGCCCGGCCATCAGTCCCCGAAGCCCTGCTGGACCTTGGCCGCCGTGAGCGTGTTGGCGAGCAGCATGGCGATCGTCATGGGGCCGACCCCGCCCGGCACCGGGGTGATCGCGCCCGCCACCTCGGCGACCGCGTCGAACTCGACGTCCCCCCGCAGGCCGTCCTCGCCGCGGTGGATGCCGACGTCGATGACGGTCGCGCCGGGCTTGACCGCGTCGGCCCCCACCAGGCCCTGGATGCCCGCGGCGACGACGAGCACGTCGGCGCGACGGCAGACCGCGGCGAGGTCCCGGGTGCGCGAGTGCGCCATGGTCACCGTGGCGTTCTTCGCCAGCAGCAGCTGGGCCATCGGCTTGCCGACCAGCACCGAGCGGCCGACCACGACCGCCTCGGCCCCCGACAGCTCGACGCCGTGCTCGGCCAGCAGTTCCATGACCCCGGCCGGCGTGCACGGGCGCAACCCCGGCCGGCCCTGCGCGAGCAGCCCGGCGTTGGCGGTGGTCAGCCCGTCGACGTCCTTCTCCGCGGGGATCCGGGTGATCAGCGCCTCGGAGTCCAGGTGGTCGGGCGCGGGCAGCTGCAGCAGGATCCCGGAGACCGCCGGGTCGGCGGCGAGCTCGTCGAGCAGTGCCGCCACCGCGTCCTGGTCGACGTCGCCCGGCAGGTGGCGGTGCAGGTCCTGCATGCCCGCCTCCACGCAGAGGCGACGCTTGTTGCGGACGTAGACCTCCGACGCGGGGTCCTCCCCGATGAGCACCGTCGCGAGGCCCGGCGCGGTCCCGCCGTCGGCGACGAGCTTCTCGACGCCACGCCCGACCTCCTCGCGAACCCGGCGGGCCACGGCCTTGCCGTCGATCAGCTGTGCGGTCATCGGAGACTCCTCGGGGGGACGACGGCCGGGCGGCCGGGTGCGGGGCGGGGTCGAGGTGATCATCCCTCTGGCGGTCGTGCGGCGGTCCGCGGCGGGGGACGTCAGGCGAGGTCCTTCAGCATCTGCTGCCGCCACGCCTCGGTGGGACCGAGGTCGTTGAAGGTGAAGACGTGGAAACCCTCGATGGCGTTGTCGGGCTTGCCGATGTGCGGGGCGAGCCCCTTGATGATCTTGTTGGGGCTGTAGCCGCCCGGGATGAAGAACCGCCAGAACAGGTTCTGCTGCTTCTTGAGGAACTTCGCCGACTCGCCGATGCCCAGCCCGCCGGAGACCCGCATCAGCTTCTGGCGGGTGACGGCGCCGGGCACGCCGACGTGCACCGGGAGGTCGATGCCGCGGCGCTTCAGCTCCCGCGCCCAGTCCAGGATGATCTTCGGGTCGAACACGATCTGGGTCTTGATGTGGGTGGCCAGCGGCGCCTTGTCCTTCAGCGCCTGGAAGAGGACGTCCGTCGGGGCGCTCGGGTGGCCCTCCGGGTGGCCGCCGATGCCGATGTCGGTGAAGCCGTGGTCCAGCTCGTGCAGGGCGACCAGCAGCGCGTGCGCGTCGGCGAAACCGGTGGGCTCGTCGGTCGGGTCGCCGCCCACGACGAAGACGTCGGTGATGCCGGCCTCGCGGCAGCGGGCGACGATGTCGGCCAGGTGCGCCCGGTCGCGGACCTGCTGGGCCGACAGGTGCGGGGCCACGGAGTAGCCGTGCCCGACCAGGGCGACGGTGAGGTCGATGGTGGCGTCCTGCCCCTTGGCGGGGGAGGCGGTCACCGTCAGCCGGACGTCGGTCGGGACGTGCTCGAGGACGGCCTGCTCGGTCTTCTTGAACGGGATGACCTCGAAGCCGAGGTCGTCGACCGCGCGCTTCAGCGACTCCCGCGTGGCTCCGTCACGGACGGTCAGCACGCGCTTCACCTGGTGTCTCCCTCTGCGTTCGTCGGGCTGGATCCGTCCGGCGGAGTCCCGCTCGGAGGCGGTCGCCGGCGGCGGTGTGGCGGACGCCCGTCCACTACCCACCATCGTGACCTGGACCACCCCTCGTCCGTGACGGGAACATGACGGCATCTGTTCCACCGGATCGGTGGGCTCCCGTAGGTCAATCGTCGCGGTGCCGCGGGCGGCGGACCGCCCGGCCGGGTGGAACCGCCCGGTGCCCGCCCCTCCGCGGTCCGAGGCGTGCCAGCATCCGCCTAATCTTGAGCCGGGGCGCGGACCGCCCGGTCGACGTCGGAGAGGGAGGGGGCGGGGTGGAGCACGGAACACGGGCCCGTGGCGGTTCGTCGACCCTCGCGGCCACCTCGGACGACGAGGTGGTGCGGCACGCCCCCGACGGGCTGGCGGTCATCGACGCCGAGGCGCGCTTCGTGGAGGCCAATCCCGCGGCCGTGCTGCTGTGCGGGCTGGACCCGCACGCCGTGCCGGGCGCGCCGTCACCGTTCCCCCCGCCGGGCGACGACGCGCCGGCCGCCCGGGCCGGTGAGCTGACCGTCGCCTGGACGCCGGTGGGCGGCGGCCGGCGCGAGTTCGCCTACACCCTCGCCCCGGTCCCCGGCCGGCAGCGGTGGATCGTCTCCTTCCGCGACGTGACGCTGAGCCGCTTGCGCGAACGGCGGCTGGCGGCGATCGCGACCGCGGCCTCCAGCGTCGCGTCGAGGCGGTCGCTGGTCGGCCGGCTGGAGGTGCTGGCGCAGGAGGTCGCCCGCACGGATGCGCTCGCCGGGGTCCAGATCCTCACGATGAACTCGACGGGCGACCGGCTGCACGTCATGGGTGCCGCCGGGTTCAGCCGCGAGGTCAACTTCTTCGACAAGCTCATGGAGTGCCGGGCGCTGGGTGCCCGCCTGATGACCCTGGACGCGCTGGAGAGCCGGGAGCCGCTCGTCGTGCCGCACCGGTACGAGGCCGTCATGCGCGATCCCGCCTGGGCCCCGTTGCACGAGCTCATGCGCCGGCCGCGGTGGGACTGGTTCGTCAGCGTGCCGCTGCTGGCCCGGGGGGAGACGGTCGGCATCCTGAACGCCTTCTTCGCGCCCGGCCAGGTCGTCGGCGACACCGAGCTGGAGTTCCTCCTGGCCATGGCCGAGCAGGCAGCGATGGCGGTGGACAACGCCGCGCTGCTGGAGCGGGAACGGGACGTCGCCCGGCGGGAGGAGCGGCAGAAGCTGGCCCGCGACCTGCACGACTCGGTCGTGCAGCAGGTCTTCTCGATGATGATGCAGGCCCGCTCGCTCGGCGTGCTGGTCGAACGGGGGCTGACCCCCGCACCCGAGCGCGTCGCCCAGGTGGCCGACGACCTGAGCAGCAGTGCCGAGGCCGTGCTGGCCGACCTCCGCGGCATGGTGGTCGAGCTGCGGCCCGCGGCGACGACGGCGGGCGGCCTCGTCTCGGCGCTGCGGTCGCTCGTGGACACGACCACCGCCCGCAGCGGCGTGACCGCGGCCCTGGACGTCGAGGACCCGGGCGAGCTGTCCGGGCTCGACGCCGACCTGCTCGAGGACGTCTACCGCATCGTGGCGGAGGCGCTGCACAACAGCGTCAAGCACGCCGACGCGGCCAGGATCGACGTCCGGCTGCGGGTGACCCCGCACGGCCGCCGCCGCCGGCTGGTCGCCGAGGTCGGCGACGACGGCCGGGGGATGGACGAGGAGGACGTCGCCGGCCGGGCCGCCGACTCCGGGTCGAGCGGGCTCGGGATGACCGTCATGCGCGAGCGGGCGGCCCGGTGGGGCGGCACCGTCCGGGTGCGTCAGCCGGCCGCCGGTGGCACCAGCGTGCGGCTGACCCTTCCCCTTCCCACCTCCCTCCCGGCGACGCCCGGGACCGGCCTGGAGGTCGCGCCGTGACCGTTCCGCACCCGATCCGCGTCCTCGTGGTGGACGACCACGCGGTCGTGCGCCGCGGGGTGGTCGCCTACCTCGAGGCGCTGGAGGACGTCGACGTGGCGGCCGAGGCCGGCGACGGGCAGGAGGCCCTGGACGTGCTGGCCCGGTCCGCCGCGCACGACGAACTGCCGCACGTCGTGCTGATGGACCTGCAGATGCCCGGCATGGACGGGGTGACCGCCACCGGCGAGGTGCTGCGCCGCTTCCCGCAGCTGAAGGTGGTCATCCTGACCAGCTTCGGGGAGACCGAGCGGGTGCACGCCGCGCTGGAGAGCGGGGCCTCCGGGTACCTGCTCAAGGACGCCGGCCCCGCCGAGGTGGACGCCGCGCTGCGGGCAGCCGTCCGCGACGAGGTCTTCCTCGACGCCGCGGTGACCCGCCGGCTGACCCAGGAGATGCGCGCCCCCCGCACGGGGCTCGGCGTGCTCACCGCCCGCGAGAAGGAGGTGCTCGTCCTCATCGCGGAGGGCCGGTCGAACAAGGACATCGCCGAGCACCTGGTGATCAGCGAGCGGACCGCCCGCACGCACGTCAGCCACCTGCTCACCAAGATGGGGCTCTCCTCCCGGACGCAGGCGGCGCTGCTGGCCGTCAAGGAGGGCCTCGTCCAGCCCCGGTGAGCCCGGGCGCCCCGTCATTCGTCGCGCCCGGCGCGCGACACCGGCGTCCGCCGGCCGGGTCGTCCGCGCGTTCCGCCGGTGTGCCCGTCGCCCTAGCGTGGCTGTCGGTCGGGCGCCGACGTCCTCGTCCGCGGTCCGCCCGCACGACAGAGGGAGGCCCGCGTGCCCGCTGCTCCTGAGCCCGCTCCGGACGTCACCCCGCTGCAGGTCGTCTGCGCCGCCGCCGGGATCGTCCTGGCCGTCCCGGCCGACACCTCGATCCTCGAGGCCGTGCGACGGACGGGCCTCGAGGTGCCGTCCGCCTGCGCCGACGGCCGCTGCGGCGCCTGCGAGACGCGGGTCTACGAAGGCGAGCCCGACCACCGGGACGGCGTCCTGACGGGGGAGGAGCGCCTGGTCGGGGAGACGATGATGATCTGCGTGTCCCGGGCGACGACGCGGCGGCTCGTCCTCGACCTCTGAGCCGGACCTCACCCTGGGGGGTGGGGGTCACGACGGATGACGTAGGGGGGTGCTGCAGCATCGGACGCGGCGTCGTGACATCGGGCCGATCCCGCCCGCCGCGGCCATGCCTAGCGTGACGGGTGGCTGGGCACAGAGGTGCCACGCCGACCCCTGCGCTGCCCGAGGAGGAGAGACATGGCCACGTTCGTCCTCGTGCACGGTGCCTGGCACGGCGGATGGTGCTGGGACCGGGTGGCCCCCCGGCTGCGGGACGCCGGCCACGAGGTGCACGCGCCGACGCTCACCGGGCTGTCGGAACGGGCGCACCTGCTCTCACCGCTCGTCGGCCTGGAGACCCACGTCGAGGACGTGGTCCGGCTGATCGACGTCCTCGGGCTCACCGACGTCGTCCTGGTGGGGCACAGCTACGCCGGGCAGGTCGTGACCGCGGTCGCCGACCGCCGTCCCGGGGCGATCGCCCGCCGGGTCTACCTGGACGCGTTCGTGGGCGCCGACGGCGAGGCGGCGCGGGACCTGCTGCCCGAGACCGTCGAGCACCACTGGGCGGAGTCCGCGGCCGGGCAGGGGTTCGGCTGGCTGGTGCCGGTCCGCAAGCTGTCCGTGCTGGGCGTGACCGAGCAGGCCGACCTGGACTGGCTGAGCCCGAAGCTCACCCCGCACCCCTGGAAGACCTACACCGACCCGCTGCGGCTGACCGGCGCGGTCGACGACGTGCCCGCCGCGTTCGTCGAGTGCGTCAGCTGGATGCGGGTCTTCGCCGCTCAGGCCGACCGCGCCCGGGCGCGGCAGTGGCCGGTGCACGAGCTGGAGACCGGGCACGAGGCCATGGTCACCGCGCCGGCCGAGCTGGCCGCGGTGCTGGTGGACATCGCGAGCGAAGGGATCTGAGATGGAGTTCCTGGTCCGGTCGGAGAACCGGCTGCCGGCCGACACCCCGGCCGAGCGGCGGGAGGAGCTGCGGGCCGGCGAGCGCGCCCGGGCGATGGAGCTGCGCGCCGACGGGGTGCTCAAGCGGCTGTGGCGGGTGCCCGGCCGGAACGCGACCATCGGCCTCTACGAGGCCGCGGACCCCGCCGCGCTGCACGACGCCCTGATGTCGCTGCCGATGGCCCCGTGGCTCGACGTCCACGTCGAGGCGCTCGCCACCCACCCCCAGGAGCGCACGTGACCGCGCCGGGCGGCACTCTCGCTGCCTCCCGGGATGCCAGAAGGGAACAGCCAGCCATGAGCTCGGAGACCCCTCCCAGCCGATTCGACCTGCCGGGCACCCCGGTCTTCGACGGGCAGACCAGCCGCCGGGGGCTGCGCATGAACAAGTTGTTCATGAGCCTGCGCACCGCGCAGAACCGGGAGCGCTTCCTGGCCGACGAGGCCGCCTACTGCCAGGAGTTCGGGCTGACGCCGGAGCAGCAGCAGGCGGTCCTGGACCGCGACTGGCAGGCGATGATCGACCTCGGGGGCAGCATCTTCTACGTGTACAAGCTGGCGATGATGGACGGCCGGTCGATGCAGTACCTGGGTGGCGTGTTCACCGGGATGGGCGAGGACGAGTTCCTCGCCGCGATGCGCGCTGGGGGACGCCGGGATGGCTGAGGTGATCTGGGGTCTGGCGACCTCGCACGTGCCGTCGATCGGTGCGGCGATGGACCGGGGGAAGGCCGACGACCCGGCGTGGAAGGCGCTGTTCGACGGCTACGCGCCGGCGCGGGCGTGGCTGGCCGAGCACCGGCCGGACGTCGCGATCGTGGTCTACAACGACCACGCCAACGGCATCGACCTGGACTTCGTCCCGACCTTCGGGCTGGGCACCGCCGAGCGGTACGAGGTGGCGGACGAAGGGTTCGGGCGCCGGCCGGTGCCCGACGTCGTCGGCGATCCCGAGTTCTCCTTCCACCTGGTGGAGAGCCTGGTGGACGAGGAGTTCGACCTCACGGTCTTCCAGGAACTGCACGTCGACCACGGGTTCACCGTGCCGCTGTCGGTCTGGACGCCGGATCCGGGGGACTCCTGGCCCTGCCCGGTCATCCCGCTGCTGGTCAACGTCATCCAGTACCCGCAGCCGACGGCCGCCCGGTGCTTCGCCCTCGGCAAGGCGCTCGGCCGGGCGATCCGGAGCTACCCGAAGGACATCACGGTCGGCGTCCTGGGCACCGGGGGCATGTCCCACCAGCTCGCCGGCGCCCGTGCCGGCTTCATCAACCCCGACTTCGACGCCCTGTGGATGGAGAAGATCGAGACGGATCCGGACGCCCTCGCCGGGATGTCCCGCGAGGAGCTCATCCGCCAGGCCGGCTCGGAGGGCATCGAGCTGATCATGTGGCTGATCATGCGGGGCGCGATGAACGAGCAGGTCACCAGGATCCACTCGGACTACTTCGTGCCGGCGTCCAACACCGCGGCCGGTATCGCGCTGTTCGACAACCGGCTCCCGCAGCGCGCCTGAGCACCGCCGTCGAGGCCCCGGGAGGAGTTCCTCCCGGGGCCTCGGCGTTGCTGCGGGGGAGTGCAGCGCCCGGACCCGCGGCGGCCCGCCCCCGGGGGAGGAGCGGGCCGCGGCGATCGGCCGGTGGCGCGGGTCAGCCGGTCCGGTAGTTCTCCCGGGCGAAGTCGACGAACGGGACGGGCGCCACGGTGGCCCGGATCTGCACCTGCTCGTGCGGCTCGACCGCCGGCTTGGCCGAGACGGGATGCTCGCCCCACACCACGGTGACCTCGGTCCCGGGCGCGGCGTATTCGGCGTCGAGGGTGGCCAGCGAGGCCATGACCCGCGCGTTGGCCAGGTAGCCGCAGTCCAGGGAGATGCCGACCGGGCGCCCGTCCACGAGCACCGCGTCCTCGTGGTGGGTGGCGTAGCGGGCCTTGGGCATCTCGATGTACTTCGCACCCGGGCCGGGCCGGTACAGCGAACCGACCGCCGCGGTCACGTCGTCGGCGTTCCAGACCAGCGTGACCTTCTGCCGCTTCGGTGCCTCGGCCAGCCGCTCGAGCGCCGCCCGGCCGATGAAGTCGTGGTCGAACCGGATCGTCTTGCCGTACCCGATGTCGTAGGGCGTCAGGTAGTAGTCGCCGATGTCGGCGGAGTCGTGGCTGCCGCCGATGGAGCCCACCTTCGCGGCCGGGAGCCACTCCCGGTACTCCTGCATGAGCGGGTCGTCGGAGAAGAGCGCGGGCAGCGGCGCCGGGACCCAGCCGGACTCGAGGTTCGCGGTCGAGTACGCCTTGGCGCCCACCCGCACGAGGCCGTGGTCGGCGCCCGCGGTGAGCAGGGCGTCGAGGATCGTGTCGCCGTCCTCCCAGGGGCCGAACAGCTCGAAGCCCGGCTGGCCGGCCATGCCGTGCCGCAGGCCGCGCACGCGGCGTCCGGCGATGCTGAACTCGGCCATGTGGAAGAACTTCACGTCCGGCAGCGGGGCGCCGGTGACCGCTTCCATGAGTGCGGCGGCGGTCGGCCCCTGCAGCTCGTAGCGGTAGAGCCGCGGAGGGCCGGACGCGCGGACGGCGGAGTTGTCGTCGCGCTCGGCGGTGACCGCGTAGTCGCCGCGCTCGAGGTTGAAGGTGACCCAGTCCAGGACCATCGGGTGCCCCACGAGGTCGAACAGCTCCTCCTCGAGGTGGAAGAGGATGGCGTCGCCCATCAGGTGGCCGTCGGGGTTCACCGCGACGAACTGCTTGGCCTTGCCGACGCCGAACCCGGCGAAGCTGTTGACGCCGACGTCGCTGAGCAGGCGCAGGGCGTCCGGGCCCTCGAGGAAGAGGTCGGTCATGTGGTGCGACTGGTCCAGCAGGGCGCAGGTCTCCACCCACGCCCGCTGCTCGGAGCGCCAGTTGGTGAACTCGGGCTGCACCGGGAACGTGCTCGGCGGGAAGCTGAGGTTCCGCAGCAGTTCGACGGGGCTGCCGGCGCGGGCGAGCGCCGCGGCCAGACTCTCGGAGGACATGACGGACGGGGCCTCTCGACGCGGGGTGGTCAGGCGGCTGCCTGACCGTGGGGGAGCACCGCGCGGCCGGACGGGCCTGCTGCGGCGGTCGACCCGACGCTATGGGGTCCGGCTGTGCCGCGGATCACGCGGATGACCGGCTTCCCGGGCCACCGGGGCGGAGCCGGTGCGCGACATCTGACCTATCGCGGGCCGGTCCGGGGGCCGGAGACGGCTGTGGCCGGGCGAGGAGTTCCCTCGCCCGGCCACGGCCGCGATGCAGGTGTCAGGCCTTGCCGACGGTGCGCCAGCCGCCCTGGTAGGTCTCCCGGGCCATCTTCGCGTAGGGGACCGGGCTGACGATCGCGCGGACCTCGAACTGCTCGTGCGGCTCGACGGTCGTCTTCTTGCTGCCGCCGTCGGGCTCGCCCCAGACGACCTTCACCTCGGCGCCGTGCGGCACGTCGGGGCTGATCGTGGCCAGGGACAGGCCCTTCTGCTCGTTGGCCGAGATGCCGGTGAACATCGACATGCCCAGCAGCGTGCCGTCGGCGTCGACGACCTTGTCGAAGTTCGACGACCCGTAGTTGGCGTTGGGCAGGTCGAAGAACTGGTACTTCGCCCCCTCGACGGGGGAGGACAGCAGCGTGGCGAGGTCGTCGGAGTTCCACTCCAGGGTGACCTTGCGGCGCTGGGCATCCTTGTCCAGGGCCTCGAGGGCGTCCCGGCCGATGAAGTCGTGGTCGAACTTCACGAAGGAGCCGTACCCGAGGTTCCACGGGTTGGTGTAGTAGTCCTCGATGTCGTCGGACACGAAGCTGCCGGCGATGGCGTTGGTCGCCTCGTAGCTGTCGGCGCCCAGCCACTCGCGGTACGGGCGCATCTCCTCACCGGTGTAGATGGCCGGCAGCGGCGAGGGGATCCAGCCGGACTCGAGCGTGTTGGTGGAGTAGGCGCGGGAGCCCACGGGCTCGATGCCGAACTCCTGGCCGGCCTCGAGGATGGCCTCGCGGATCCGGTCGTAGCTCTCGTAGGGGCCCCAGATCTCCAGGCCCGGCGCACCGGCCATGCCGTGCCGCAGCGTGCGCACGGTCTCGCCGGCGATGTTCATGGTGCTCATCCGGAAGAACTTCAGCTGCTCGAGCTCGCCGCCGTGGAGCTTCTCGATGATCGGCCAGGCGTTCGGGCCCTGGATCTGGAAGCGCCACAGGTCACGGGTGACGGCCTTGCCGTACGGCCGCGACGGCGACCGGGGGTCGTTGCGGATCTCGACGTCGTAGCCGCCGGTCTGGCCCTGGAACTGCAGCCAGTTGGCGCCGGGGGCGCGGCCGACGTAGACGTACTCCTCCTCGTCGAGGCGGAAGAGGATGCCGTCGCCGATCACGTTGCCCGCGGGGGTGACGGGGACGAACTGCTTGGCCATGTTCACCGGGAAGTTGGCCACGCTGTTGATGCCGGTGTCGGAGATCAGCTTGATCGCGTCCGGGCCGCGCATGAACAGGTTGAACATGTGGTGGGTCTGGTCGAAGAGCACGGCGGTCTGCTGCCATGCCTTCTGCTCCCGGCGCCAGTTGGTGAACTCCGAGGGCACGACCGGGTAGATGTAGGTGCCCAGCTGGGAGTCGCGCAGCATGCCGACGGTGTCACCGGTCTGGTCGAGCAGCTCCTGCAGGTTCTTCGCGGTCATGTGCATCCGTCCTCGAGTGGATTTCTTCTTCGGTCCGCCCCCGTGGGAGACGGCTGGGGCCGGGAAGCGGCCGGCTTGCGGGTGGGGTGAACGGTCCAGTGGCCCACGCCACTCCTCGTCCTGCAGCGTAGAGCGGCCGCCGCGTTCCGGCACACGGCCATCCGTCACCCTGACGCGGCCATTGCGGCCGTCCGGACGTGCGTCGGATGACGGGACAGCTGCGTCATTTGACGTATCTCGGGGGTGACCCGGGGGTCCCGGCGCGACGCCGGCGCCCCGGTCGGTGAGAGTGGCGCGGGCGGACCACGGAAGGGGCAGGGATGGCGCGTCGAGCCGCCGGTCAGGGCACCCGGTCCCCGGCCGGGACCGGGCCGGGCCGGACGTCGTGGGGCGCCGTGGCCGGCCTCATGGGCGCCGGGGTGGTCGCCGCCGCGCAGATCGGCGGCGCCGCGGCCGCGCTGCCGGTCCTCCAGGACGACTTCGGGCTGAGTCCGTCCACCGCCGCCTGGTACCTGTCGACGGTCAGCGCGCTCGGAGCCGCCGGCGGCGTCCTGCTGGGCTGGCTGGGCCAGACCCTCGGGTTCGGCCGCCAGGTCCGGTTGGGGCTGCTGGCGATCGTCGCCGCCGACCTCGGCGGTGCGGTGGTCGGCTCCCTGACGGGCCTGCTGGTCGCCCGGGTCGCGGAGGGGCTTGGCCTGGTGATGGTCATCCTCGCCGCGCCGCCACTGCTGGCGGAGGTGTCCGCGCCGACGCACCGGCGGCTCGTGGCCGGGACCTGGGGCGCCTACATGCCGGTGGGCTCGGGCCTGGCGGCACTGCTCGTGCCGTCCGCGATCGGGCTCGTGGGCTGGCGGGGCGCGTCCGTGGTCGACGCCGGGCTGGCGGCGCTCGTCCTGCTCGTGGTCCTGCGCCGGGTGCCGTCCCCCGCGGGCCGGGGGCGGCCGTCGATCGGTGGGCTCCTGGGGGCGTTGCGCTCACCGTCCGTCGTGATCATCACCGCCGTCTTCTGCCTCTACGCCGGTCAGTACCTGGCCGTGGTCGGGCTGCTGCCGGCGACGCTGGTGGCCGGCGACGGGCTGTCCGTCGGCGCCGCGGGGCTGGTCGGCGCCGTGGTGTTCCTCGTGAACGCGCCCGGCAACCTGCTCGGGGCCTACCTGCTGCACCGGGGGGCGCCGCTGCGGTGGCTCATCCCCGCAGGGGCTGCCGGCATGGCCGCAACCGTCTGGGGCGTCCTCGATCCGGCGCTCCCGCTGGCCGTGCGGGTCGCCTCGGCGCTCGCGTTCTCGTTCGTCTCGGGACTTGTCCCGTCCGCCCTCTTCGCCGGCCTGGCCGCGGTGTCGGCGGGCACCGGATCGGCCGGTGCGGCCATCGGCCTGGTGACCCAGGGGTCGGCCGTGGGGCAGCTGCTCGGCCCGCCGCTGGTGGTGGCGGTGGGCGCCGCCGCCGGCGCCGGGACCGCCCAGTCCGCCCTGCTCGCCGGCCTCGCCGGGCTCATCGCGGTCGGTGCCGTGGTGCTGCCGCGCGGCGAGCGGATCCGCTGACGTGGGCGGGGCAACCCGGGTCGGGCCGCGCACCCGTGGAGCCGGCGGGCGGGGCGGAGAGGGGCGACGGCACGGTCCCGGGGCGGCCAGGTCACGGCTCGGCAACGCTCCTGCGCCCGCGTCGTCGGGATCTCCGGCGGGGGGTACGGTCCCTCGGCGGGCCGGGGGTCCGCGCACCGGAGCAACGTGGCAACGGCGGGAGAGGCAGTCGATGGCGGCTCAGCTGGCCTTGCAGGACGTCAGCCTGCAGTTTGGCGGCATCAAGGTGCTGCGGGAGGTGAGCTTCACCGTCGAGCCGGGCTCGATCTTCGGGCTCGTGGGGCCCAACGGTGCGGGCAAGACCTCGTTGTTCAACTGCATCAGCGGGCACTACACGCCCACGTCGGGCACCGTGCGGATCGACGGCAACGAGGTCCAGGGCGCGCGTCCGGCCACGCTGGCCCGGCACGGCCTGGCCCGGACGTTCCAGCACCCGGCGCTGCAGCTGCACGCGACGGTGCTCGAGAACGTGCTGCTCGGTGCGCACACCCGGCTGCCCGGTGGAGCGCTGGAGTGGTCGGTGCGCACACCGCGGACCCGGCGCGCGGAGAAGGAGCTGCGGGCTGAGGCGCTCGAGCTCCTCGAGCGCAACGAGCTGGGCTGGGCCGCGCACCTACCGGCCGACGAGCTGTCGCACGGTCTGCACAAGGGTGTCGAGCTGTGCCGCGCGCTGCTGATGAAGCCGCAGCTGCTGCTCCTCGACGAGCCCGCCGCCGGCCTGCCGCACGCCGAGGTGGAGCACCTGATCGCCACCGTCCGGCGGCTGCGCGCCGAGGACGACATCACCGTCGTCATCGTGGAGCACCACATGGGGCTCATCGCCGCGCTCACGGACCACGTCGTCGTGCTCGACAACGGCGCCAAGCTCATGGAGGGGACGGCCGCCGAGGCGCAGTCCGACCCCCGGGTCATCGAGGCCTACATCGGGAAGGACGGCGCGGATGACGCTGCTTGAGCTCGAGGACGTCACCGCGTTCTACGAGTCCGTGCAGGTGCTCGACGGGGTGTCGCTGAGCGTCCCGGACCAGGGGGCCGTCGGCATCCTGGGCGCCAACGGCGCGGGCAAGACCACCACGCTGCGCGCGATCAGCGGCACCGTCCGCACGGGTGGCCGGATCGTCTTCGACGGCAAGGACATCCGCGGCATGCGGCCCGACCAGGTGGCCGCGCTCGGCATCGCGCACGTCCCCGAGGGGCGCGGCACGCTCGGTGACCTCACCGTCCGCGACAACCTGCGCGTCGGCGCCTACCTGCGCAAGGACCGCAAGGCGGTCGACACCGACATCGAGTACTGCCTCGACCTGTTCCCGAACCTGCAGGACCGCATCACGTCGAACGCGTCGGCCCTGTCCGGTGGTGAGCAGCAGATGCTCGCCGTGGCCCGGGGGATCATGTCCAAGCCGCGGCTGCTGCTCCTCGACGAGGCCTCGCTCGGCCTCGCGCCGAGCACCGCGCGGAACGTCTACGACGCCATCCACCGCCTGCGCACGGAGTCCGGCATCGCCATGCTCGTGGTCGAGCAGAACGCCAACCTCGCCTTCACCCTGGTCGACAGCGCCACGGTCCTGGAGACCGGGCGGAACGTGCTCACCGGCACGTCCGCGGAGCTCAGGGGCATGGACGAGATCCGCCGCGCCTACCTGGGAGGCTGACATGGAGAAATTCGTCCAACTCGTCGTCGACGGCCTGTCCACCGGCTCGGTCTACGCCGCGCTCGCTCTCGCGATCGTGCTCGTCCACTCGGCGACCGGTCTGATCAACTTCGCGCAGGGTGGCATGGCGGTGCTCGCCGCGTACTTCGCGTGGTGGCTGACGAACCAGGGCCTGCCCCTGATCGTCGCCATCCTGCTGTCCATCGTCTTCTCCTTCGTCCTGGGTGCCGCGGTCGAGCGCTGGCTGATGCGGAGGTTCGAGCGTGGCGACCCCGACACCGCCATCGTCGTCACCGTCGGCCTGCTGACGCTGATCACCGGCATCGCCGGGTGGCTGTGGAGCTACAACAACCAGCAGTTCGAGTCGCTGTTCCCGCTCGACACCGTCTCGTTCCTGGGAGTGTCGGTCAGCGTCCGCTCGATCGGCACCACGCTGGTGATCGTCGCGGCGATGATCCTGCTGCAGCTGCTGTTCGTCCGCACGAAGCTCGGCCTGGCGCTGCGGGCGGTCGCGATCAACCCGCAGTCCGCAGCCTTCTCGGGGCTGCCCGTGGGGCGCCTGCTCATGGTCGGCTGGGGCCTGGCCGCGGTGCTCGGGGCCGTCGCCGGCGCGCTCGTGGCGCCGCGGCTCACGCTGACCCCCGGGATGCTCGACAACGCACTCGTGTACGCGCTGGCCGCCGTCATCCTCGGCGGTCTGACCAGCCCGTTCGGCGTCGTCATCGCAGCGTGGCTCATCGGCGTCCTGGAGAACCTGGCCGCGGTGTACGTGCCGTTCATCGGCTTCGATCTCAAGGTCGCCGTGCCGTTCATCCTCATCTTCGTCGTCCTCCTCGTCCGACCCCAGGGCCTGTTCGGCCGGAAGACCGTGGTGCGCGTGTGATGGCCTCCTCCTCGAAGACGTCCGGCCCGGCGGCGTCCGCCTCGACGTCGTCCGCCCCGTCGTCGTCCGCCCTGTCGTTCAAGCAGCGCCCCTGGGTGCGCTGGGGAGCTCCGCTGCTGCTCCTGGTCGGACTCGCCGTCCTGCCGCTCGTGATGACGGAGAGCACCAACGACACGCTCGCCCGCATCGGCGTCTTCGCCGTCGCCGTGCTGGGGCTCAACGTGGTGATGGGGTACACCGGGCAGGTCTCGCTCGGCCAGATCTTCTTCCTGGGTCTCGGCGCGTACGTCACCGCGTACGGCGTCTCGCAGGAATGGAACATCGTCCTGGTCTTCGCGCTCACCTGCCTCATCCCCGCTGTCGCGGGACTGGTCGTGGCCCTCGCCGCCGCCCGCCTGGGTGGCCTCGCGATCGCGATGGTCACGGTCGCACTGCCCATCGTCGGCGTGCCGCTGGCGAAACGGCTGAGCGACTACACCGGCGGTTCGCAGGGCCTGTCCGCGCGCTTCGTCGAGGCGCCGGAGGGCAGCGGGCTCTACGACGACCAGTGGCAGCTCTACATCGTGCTGGTCGTCGGCGGCATCGTCTTCCTGCTGACGTCCCTCCTCGTCCGCGGCAAGTACGGCCGGGCCTTCGCGATCGTCAAGGGCAACGAGAACGTGGCGTCGTCCATGGGGATCTCGCCCTACCGCTACAAGGTGCTGGCTTTCACCATCGCGTCGCTGATCGGCGGGGTCAGCGGCTTCCTGTACATGGTCGTCGTCCAGTACACGTCGCCGGAGACGATGAGCTTCGGGCACTCGATCGAGCTGCTCGTCGCGATGGTGATCGGCGGCGCCGGCAGCATCGTGGGCTCGATCCTCGGTGGCGCGTTCTACGTGGTCGTCCCCGACATCACGAACGCCATCGACCCGAGCCTGACGGCGCTGCTGCAGGGCGCGCTCCTGCTCGCCGTCCTGTTCGTGCTCCCCGGTGGCCTCGTGTCGCTGCCCCGCGCGGTCATGCGCGGGCTGCGGCGCTCCACCGCCGGTCGCGGCTCCGCCGCACCACCGACCACTCCGTCGCCGACCGCTGGGTCGGGCTCCGCGACGGAGAATCCAGAGACAGAGAGGCAAGGTCACGTATGAACAGGCACTTTCGATCGCGACGGGCGGTCGGCATCGCCGCGGCGTCGGCGCTCGCGCTGACGCTCACCGCCTGCGGCGGGAACGACGCCGGGCGAGGCGGCGACGCGGCCGAGGGCGCACCCAGCCCCGGCATCACCGACGACTCGGTCACGCTCGGCATCACCACCCCCCTCAGCGGGGCGACGGCGGGCCCGGGCACCTGCACGGTGGCCGGCATCCAGGCCTACTTCGGCGCGAAGAACGCCGAGGGCGGCGTCGAGTTCGGCGACGGGCAGACCCGCACCGTCGAGATCGAGGCCCTCGACGACGGCTACGACCCGCAGCAGGCGGCGGCGAACTACGACCAGCTGAAGAACGACGTCTTCGCGATGACCGCCGGCCTGGGCACGCCGACCAACCGCGCCTGGCGCGATGCGGCGATCGCCGACGAGGTGCCGCAGGTGCTGATCATGACCGGTGACCCGCTGTTCAGCGACACCGAGCAGAGCCCCTGGCAGCTCGGGTTCGTGCCGATCTACCAGAACGAGGGCGAGGCGTTCGGCGAGCTGCTCGCGGAATCGGGCGAGGAGCACAAGGTCGCGATCCTGTCGCAGAACGACGACTACGGCGAGGGCTACGTCGAGGGCTTCAAGTCCGCCGTCGAGGGCGCGGACAACATCGAGATCGTCGAGGAGCTCACGTACGAGGCGACCGACACCTCCGTCGACGCGCAGATCACCGAGCTCGCCAACAGCGGTGCCGACGTCTTCTTCAACGCCATGTCCATCACCCCGCTGGTGATCTCGGCGCTGCAGAAGGCGCAGCAGCTGAACTGGCTGCCCAGCTGGTTCCTGCCCTCGAACACCTCGAGCCCGGGGGCGATCCTCCAGCCGGGCGGTGCCGAGGCCTTCCCCGGCATCTACTCCGTGTCCTTCGCCAAGGCGCCGCAGAGCCCCGCCTTCGCCGAGGACGAGGACGTGCAGGCCTACCTCGCGGCCCTCAAGGAGTACGGCGACTACCAGGACCCGCCGGCGTTCCCGCACTGCCAGTGGAGCTGGATGGTCGGCGCGACGCTCGACCAGGCCTTCCAGGAGATGACCGAGCCGACCCGGGAGAACTTCATGGAGGCCCTCCGTTCGATCGAGGGCTACCAGGCGCCGCTCATGCTGGAGGGCACCTCGGTGACCACCACCGAGGACAACCAGCCCGCGGTGTCGACGGTGAACGTGCAGAAGTACAACGGTCAGGGCTACGACACGGTGGAATCCTTCGGGTGACCCCGGCCTGACCCGGAGGGGCGGCTCGTCTTCGGACGGGCCGCCCCTTTCTGCGTCCGGGCGACCGTGCGGATCGTCGACAGGATTGTTGGCAATCGGCGCCGGCCCGGTTACGGTGCTGCCATGGCGTCGGCGGCTCAGGAATCGGCGGAGCGCGCCCTCCGTGCCGCGATCTCCCGGGGTGACATGCCGCCGGGGCACCGGCTGGTCGAGGCCGAGCTGGTCGCCCTGACCGGGGTCAGCCGCAGTGCCGTGCGGCTGGCGATCGACGCGCTGATCGCCGAGGGCCTGGTCGAGCGGATCCCGCACCGGGGCGCCCGGGTGCGCATCGTGTCCACCGCGGAGGCGGTCGCGATCACCGAGTGCCGGATGGCCCTGGAGGGCCTCCTGGCCCGCAAGGCCGCCGAGCGCATCACACCGGCCGAGATCGTCCCCCTGCGCGGCCACCTGCGGGTCATGACGGACGCGGTCGACGGCGGTGACCTGCTCAAGTACTCCGACCTGATCCAGCAGCTGCACGGCATGGTGCACGACGCCGCACGCCACCCCATCGCGGCGGGGCTGGTCGGACGGCTGCAGGCCCAGCTGGTCCGCCACCAGTTCCAGCTCTCGCTCCGCCCCGGACGCCCCCGGGTGAGCCTGGCCGAGCTGACCGCCCTGGTGGACGCCGTCACCGCCCGCGACCCCGAGCGGGCCGAGGCGGCCGCCGTCGCCCACGTCCGAAGCATCGTCGACGCGCTGTCCGAGCCCGTCCAGCAGACCGGAGATCCAGCATGAGGACCGTCGTCGTCACCGACCCACCGCGCGCCGACGCGGGGGACGCCGAGCAGCTCGGCGGCTTCGGCACCGCCACCGTGCACGAGGCCCTGGGCCGGGTCGGCTACCTGGGCCCGGAGTTCCGGCCCGCCTGGGCCGGGGCGCGGATCGGGGGCACCGCCGTCACCGTGCTGTGCTGGCCCGGGGACAACCTGATGATCCACGTGGCCGTCGAGCAGTGCCGGCCCGGTGACGTGCTCGTCGTCGCGACCAACTCGCCCTCCACCGACGGGCTCTTCGGCGAGCTGTTCGCCACCGCCCTGGCGCAGCGCGGGGTGCGCGGCGTGATCCTCGGCTGCGGGGTGCGCGACGTCGCCGAGCTGCGCGAGATGGGCTTCCCGGCCTGGTCCCGGGCGGTCAGCGCGCAGGGGTCGGTGAAGGCCACCGCCGGGGCGGTGAACGTGCCGATCGTGCTCGGCGGCCAGCTGATCCACCCCGGCGACGTCGTGGTCGCCGACGACGACGGCGTGATGGTCGTGCCGCGCACCGACGTGCCGCGGGCGCTGACCGCCTCGCAGGCTCGGATCGACAAGGAGGCCGCCAGCCGGGCCGCCTTCGAGCAGGGGGAGCTGGGCCTCGACCGCTACGGCCTGCGCGACCGGCTCGGCGACTTCGGCATCGAGTACGTCCCCTACTCGACGTACGCGGAGGAGGACGCATGAGCTACGACGACTCCGGTGTCCGCGCCACGATGCTGCGGGGCGGCACCTCGCGCGGCCTGTACTTCGAGGCGGAGGACCTGCCCGCCGACCCGGCCGAGCGCGACGACCTGCTGCTGCGGCTGATGGGCACGCCCGACCCGCTGCAGATCGACGGGCTGGGCGGGGCCACGACGCTCACCAGCAAGGTCGCGGTCGTCTCGCCGTCGGCCGACCCCGAGGTCGACGTCGACTACCTGTTCCTGCAGCTGGGGGTGGACGAGGCGACGGTCAGCGACCGGCAGAACTGCGGCAACATCCTGGCCGGCGTCGGGCCCTTCGCCGTCGAGCGCGGAATGGTCCCGGCCGGGGACGAGGAGACGGCGGTGCGGATCCGCATGGTCAACTCCGACAGCGTCGCCGTCGCCACCTTTCCCACCCCCGGCGGCCTCGTGGAGTACCGCGGCGACATCGAGATCGCCGGCGTGCCGGGGACCGCGGCGCCGGTGGTCCTCGCCTTCACCGACACCGAGGGGTCGGCGACCGGCAGCCTGCTGCCCACCGGCCACGTGCGCGACACCATCGAGGGCGTCGAGGCCACCTGCGTCGACAACGGCATGCCCGTCGTCCTCGCGCTGGCCACGTCGTTCGGCCTGACGGGCTACGAGTCGCACGAGGAGCTGGCCGCCGACACCGCGCTGCTGCAGCGGATCGACGCGTTCCGCCGCAAGGCCGCGGAGCTGATGGGCATGGGCGACGTGTCGTCGGCCTCGGTGCCGAAGACGGCGCTGCTCGCACCCGCGCGCGACGGCGGGCAGGTCTGCACCCGGTCGTTCATCCCGGTGCGCCCGCACACCTCCATCGGCGTCCTCGGTGCGGTCAGCGTCGTAACCGGGATGCTGCTGCCCGACGCCGTCGGCCACGAGCTGACCGCCGACTGGCCGGCCGACACCTCCCGCGTGGACGTGGAGCACCCGACCGGGCACCTGCTCGTCGACGTCGCCGTCGACCCCTCCACCACCCCGCCCCGCGTCGTCCGCTCGGGCGTCGTCCGCACCGCCCGCAAGCTGTTCGACGGGACCGCGTTCCCGCGCGCCTGAACCTGTCCGGCACCGCCCCTCGACCCCAGGAGACCCCGTGCCCCCGCTGCACGACATCGCCCACCTCGCCCACATCGAGCTGCTGACGCACAAGCCCGAGGAGAGCCTGGACTTCTTCGTCCGCTACCTCGGGATGACGGAGAACGGCTCGTCCGGCGACTCGGTGTTCCTGCGGGCCTGGGACGACTACGAGAACACGACGATCAAGCTCACCGCCGCCGCGCAGCCGGGCGTGGGCCGGACCAACTTCCGGGCGAGCACCCCCGAGGCGCTGCAGCGCCGGGTGGCCGCCATCGAGGCGACCGGGCTGGGCAAGGGCTGGCAGGACGGCGACCCCGGTTACGGCCCGGTGTACGTGTTCACCGACCCCGACGGCCACGAGATGGGCGTCTACTACGAGACCGAGTGGTACCGGCCGGAGGGCGACCTGAAGCCCGCGCTGAAGAACCAGGCGCAGGCCTACCCCGGCCGCGGCGTGAGCGTCCGGCGGATCGACCACATCAACTACCTCGGCGTGAACCCGCAGGAGAACCGCGACTTCTTCGTCGACACCCTCGGGGCGATGACCACCGAGCAGATCGTGCTGGACAGCGGTGAGATCGCCGGCACCTGGACCACCTTCACCAACCAGGGCTACAACGCCGTCTGGACCAAGGACAAGACCGGCACGCCGGGCCGGCTGCACCACATCTCCTTCGCCGTCGACAGCCGGGACGACATCATCCGGGCCGCCGACCTCGCCCTCGAGCACGGCGTGCACATCGAGACCGGGCCGCACAAGCACACGATCCAGCAGAGCTTCTTCCTCTACGTCTGGGAGCCGGCCGGCAACCGGATCGAGCTGGACAACCCGGCCGCCCGGCTGGTGTTCGCCCCCGACTGGCAGCCGATCGACTGGTCGGAGGCCGAGCGCGCCAAGGGGCAGGCGTGGGGGTTGCAGACGATCTCCACCTTCCACACCCACGGGACGCCGCCGGTCGAGGTCCGCGAGTGACCTCGTCGATCGCCGTCCTGGGCCTCGGGGAGGCCGGCGCGGAGATCGCCCGCGACCTGGTGGCCGCCGGTGCCGACGTGCGCGGGTACGACCCGTTGCCGGTCGTCGTGGACGGCGTCCAGCAGCGGGGCTCGGAGGCCGAGGCGGTCGCCGACGCGGACGTGGTGCTGAGCGTCAACAGCTCGCACGACGCGATGGCGGCGCTGGAGAACGCCCTGCCCGGGCTCCGGGCCGGCACGCTCTGGGCCGACCTCAACACCGCCAGCCCGGGGCTGAAGGTGGCGCTCTCGGCGCGGGCCGCCGAGCGGGACGTCCCCGTGGTCGACGTGGCGCTCATGTCGCCGGTCCCCGGCAAGGGGCTGCACACGCCGATGCTGGTCTCCGGCGATGCCGCCGAGCGCTTCCGCGAGCTGCTCGCCGGCCTGGGCGCCGACGTCGCCGTGCAGGACGGGCCGGTCGGGACGGCGATCTCCCGCAAGCTCCTGCGCAGCGTCTTCTACAAGGGGCTGGCCGCCGCCGTGGTCGAGGCGATGCGCGGCGCCGAGGCGGCCGGTTGCGCGGACTGGCTGCGGGACAACATCGCCGCCGAGCTGGCCGGCTTCGACGAGCGGACCGTCGAGCGGCTGGTCGACGGCACGCACACCCACGCCCGGCGGCGGGCGGACGAGATGAGCGCGGCGACGGAGCAGCTGGAGGAGCTGGGGGTGGCCGCGCGCATCGCGCCGGCCGCCCGGGACCTCCTCGTCGAGCTCCGCGACGCGGCACCGGGCGACCGGGGGACGGAGCGACGATGATCATCGACTGCCACGGGCACTACACGACCGCGCCGGCCGCGCACACCGCGTGGCGCGAACAGCAGGTGGCGGCCCGGGAGGCGGGGACGACGCCCCCGCCCTACCCGTCCATCAGCGACGACGAGATCCGCGAGACGATCGAGACCAGCCAGCTGCGGCTCATGGACGAACGCGGCATCGACCTCACGATCTTCTCCCCGCGAGCCTCGGCGATGGCCCACCACGTCGGCGACGCCGCGGTCAGCCTCGAGTGGGCCCGCCGTTGCAACGACCTCATCGCCCGGGTGGTCGACCTCTACCCGGAACGGTTCATCGGCGTCGCCCAGCTGCCGCAGTCGCCCGGGTCCGGGCTGGAGAACTCCGTCGCCGAGCTGCGGCGCTGCGTCGAGGAGCTCGGCTTCGTCGGCTGCAACCTCAACCCCGACCCCAGCGGCGGCCACTGGGACTCCCCGCCCCTGACCGACCGGAGCTGGTACTCCTTCTACGAGACGATGGTGGAGCTCGACGTCCCGGCGATGGTGCACGTCTCCGCATCCGCGGTGCCGGCCTTCCACGCCACCGGCGCCTACTACATCAACGCCGACACGACCGCGTTCATGCAGCTGCTCCAGGGCTCGCTGTTCACCGACCTGCCGGAGCTGCGCCTGGTGATCCCGCACGGCGGGGGAGCCGTGCCCTACCACTGGGGCCGGTACCGCGGGCTGGCCGACATGCTGAAGCAGCCGCCGGTCGAGACGAACGTGATGGGCAACGTCTTCTTCGACACCTGCGTCTACCACCAGCCGGGCATCGACCTGCTGCTGGACGTGATCGACACCGGCAACGTGCTCTTCGGCTCGGAGATGGTGGGTGCGGTCCGCGGGATCGATCCCCGCACCGGGCACCACTTCGACGACACCCGCCGGTACGTCGAGGCCGCCGTCGAGAGGGGGGCGCTCGACGACGAGGGGCGGACGGCGGTGTTCGAGGGCAACGTCCGGCGGGTCTACCCGCGGCTCGACGCGGCGCTGCGCCGTTGACGGCCGGGCGCGCCGGGCGCCTACGTCGATTGTCGCGGCCGCGATGACTCCCCCTGTCACCCGAGAGAGGTCATCTGCGGCATTCCACCCACGTCGGACCGCGGAATAGGGTTCCTGTCGGCTCCGTCGTCGAGGACCTGCCCCGAGGGGTGTCCGCCAGGCGGCGGGAACGAGCCGTCCGCGGCCGATCGACCGGTCCGGAGACCGACCACTGGTAGGAGGCGCAATGACGCGGTCCGCCGACGTCCAGCACGGCGTCCTGGTGCTGTCCTGCCAGGACGCGCCCGGCATCGTGCACGCAGTGTCCGGACTGCTCGTCCAGGAGCACTGCACCATCGTGGAGAGCCACCAGTTCGACAGCGGCGAGAGTGGCATGTTCTACATGCGGGTCGAGTTCGCCGACGTCGACGGGGGGCCGCTGGACTTCTCCCGCCTCTGCGCGGCGTTCGAGAGCATCGCCGAGCGCTTCGGGATGACCTGGCGGATGGCCGACGCCGCCGAGCGCCAGCGCGTGCTCATCATGGTCAGCCAGTACGCGCACTGCCTCAACGACCTGCTCTTCCGGAACTCGATCGGCGAGCTCAACCTCGACGTGGTCGCGATCGTGTCCAACCATCCCGACCTTCAGCACATCGCCGACTTCTACGGCATCCCCTTCACCCACATCCCGGTCACCAAGGAGACGAAGCCGGAGGCGGAGGCGGCGTTGCTCGACATCGTCCGCGAGAAGCGCGTGGAGCTGGTGGTCCTGGCCCGCTACATGCAGATCCTGTCCGACGGGCTCTGCCGGGAGCTGGAGGGCCGGGCGATCAACATCCACCACTCGATGCTGCCGAGCTTCAAGGGTGCCCGGCCCTACCACCAGGCCCACGCCCGCGGCGTCAAGTTCATCGGGGCCACCGCGCACTACGTGACCGCGGACCTGGACGAGGGCCCGATCATCGAGCAGGAGATGATCCGCGTGGACCACTCCCTGAGCCCCGAGCGACTGGCCGCGCGCGGCCGGGAGGCCGAGACCCGGGCCCTCGCGCACGCGGTGCGGTGGCACACGGAGAACCGCGTCGTCGTCCACGGCACCCGGACCGTCGTCTTCGAGTGACCGGCCGGCGGCGGCCGCTCCGGGCCGCCGCCGGGTCTCAGGAGGCGGTCGTCGCCGCATCCTCCGCTTCGATGGCGGCGTTCCACTCGCGCTTGGCCGCCTGCCAGCGGTCCTCGGTGTCGCCGGAGCGCCAGTAGCCGGAGATGGACGTCAGCGCCGGGTCCAGTCCGCGCTCGGCACGCAGGTGCCGGCGCAGGTCCCGGACGGCGGCCGCCTCGCCGTGCACGAAGACGTGCCCACGGCCCTCGGGCAGGCGCTGACCGGTGACGGTGGCGACCAGCGCGGCCCCGGGTGCGGCGGTGCCGCGGTGCAGCCACACCAGCTCCACGCCCGGCCGCACGGCGAGGTCGCCCTGCTCCTCGGCCGGCCCCGTCACCTCGACGAAGACCAGGGCGCGGGCGCCGGCGGGCAGCGCCTCGAGGGTGGCGGCGATGGCCGGGAGCGCCGACTCGTCACCGGCGAGCAGGTGCCAGTCGGCCTCCGGGGCCGGTGCGTACGCGCCACCGGGCCCCAGCAGCTGGATCACATCGCCCGGGCGGGCGGCGGCGGCCCACGGGCCGGCCAGGCCCTCGTCGCCGTGGTGGACGAAGTCGATGGTCAGCTCGCCGGCCGTGGCGTCCCAGGCGCGCACCGTGTACGTGCGGGTGACCGGCCACAGCTCGCGGGGCAGCTCCGCCTCGATCTGCTCGACGTCGAAGGGGGCGCTGTAGCCGGCGCCGGCGGGGGCGAAGAGCAGCTTGACGTAGTGGTCGGTGAACTCGCCGACCGGGAAACCGGCCAGCCCGTCGCCACCCAGGACCACACGGATCATGTGCGGGGTGATCCGCTCGGTCCGGACCACCTCGGCGACCCTCGGGGTGCGCTTCCGGGGCCCGCCTCGCCCGCGGTCCCCTCCGGGCGCTGCGGCGCGGCCCTCGGCCACGGACTGCTCGCTCATGCGTTCCTCCTCCGGCTCGCGGCGCGGACGGCACACGAACAAGTAAGGCTTACCTTAGACGGCGAGGTCCGTGAGGAGGTCGGGCGCCCGGTCAGTCCCTGCGCGCGGGCCGTGCGCGCACGTGGATCCGCTCGCCCTGCGGGCCGAAGAGGGCCAGCACCTCGGCCGGAGCGGGTCCGGGGTTGGCCACCACGTGCGGGGTGCGGGTGTCGAACTCCGCCACCTCGCCGGCCGAGAGGAAGAAGTCGTGGTCGCCGAGCAGCAGCCGCAGCCGGCCGTTCAGCACGTAGAGCCACTCGTGCCCCTCGTGGGACTGCTGCTCCAGCTCGCCCACCGGGTAGCGCGGCGGGTAGACCAGCTTGTAGGCCTGCAGCCCCCCGGGCCGGCGGGTCAGCGGGATCATGGTGATGCCGTGGCGCTCGATCGCCCGCTGGTGGATCCGCGGGTCGCCGGTCTCGGGTGCGTCGACCAGCTCGTCGAGGGGGACCTGGTGGGCGCGGGCCAGCGGGAGCAGGAGCTCCAGGGTCGGCCGCCGCTGGCCCGACTCCAGCCGGGAGAGCGTGCTCACCGAGATGCCGGTGGCCGCCGACAGCTGGCTCAGCGTCGCCCCCCGCTGCATCCGGAGCGCCCGGAGCCGGGGCCCGACCGCCGTCAGCACCGCACCGAGATCGGGATCCGCATCCTTTGCCATAGCGGCAACGATAGTTGTCGATCCCGTCGCGCGGGGCGCACTGTCGCCGCAGGACACCCGAGCAGAGGAGAACGGCGATGGACGAGCGGTACGACGTGCTGGTGGTGGGCGGCGGAGCGGCCGGGCTGAGCGGGGCCCTGGCCCTCTCGCGGGCGCGCCGCCGGGTGCTGGTGGTCGACGCGGGTGCACCGCGGAACGCACCGGCCGGCCAGGTGCACAACTACCTGGGGCGGGAGGGCACACCGCCGGCCGAGCTGCTGGCGATCGGCCGCGAGGAGGTCACCGGCTACGGCGCCGAGCTGGTGCCCGGGGAGGTGGTGGCGGCGGAGCGCGCCGACGGCGGCTTCCGGGTGGAGCTGGCCGACGGACGCTCCGTGCACGCCCGGCGGTTGCTGGTGACCACCGGCCTCACCGACGAGCTGCCCGACCTCCCCGGCGTGCGCGAGCAGTGGGGGAGCGGCGTCCTGCACTGCCCGTACTGCCACGGCTGGGAGGTCCGCGACCGGGCCATCGGGATCCTCGGCGGGCCCTTCGGCGTCCACGCGTCCCTCCTGTGGCGGCAGTGGAGCGCCGACGTCACCCTGTTCCGGCACACCGGCCCCGAGCTCACCGGCGAGGAAGGCGAGCAGCTGGCCGCCCGCGGGGTTCGGGTCGTCGAGGGGGAGGTGGCCGGGCTGGAGAGCGACGCCGGGCGGCTGACCGGCGTCCGGCTGGCGTCGGGCGAGATCGTGGCCCGTGACGCGGTGGTCGTCGCGCCGCGGTTCACCGCGAACTCCGCCGTACTGCGCTCGCTCGGCCTCGAACCGGTCGACATGGAGATGTTCGGCTCGGTGATCGGCAGCTACGTCCCCTCGGAGCCGACGGGCGCGACCGCCGTCCCGGGCGTGTGGGTGGCCGGCAACGTGACCACGCTGAACGCCCAGGTGATCACGTCGGCCGCCGCGGGGCTGAACGCGGCCGGGCAGCTCAACGCCGACCTGATCAGCGAGGACACCCGCCTCGCGGTCGCCGCGTTCTCCGGATCGGACGACGCCGTCGCGGCGGCGGGTCGGCCGCGCTGAGCCCTGGCACGTCGTGGTGTTGGCACGTCGTGGTGTCGGCACGTCGTGGTGCCGACACCACGACATGTCGACAACGGGTGGGCCGCAGCCGGCCGGCCGGTCCGCCCGCGCCGCCGCACGCGAGCCGACGACGGGCGCCCGGGCAGCGCCGTGCCCCGGCAGCCGAGGGCCGGGGCACTGCGGTGGCGCGGTGGAACCATCCCCAGCGGAATACCACGGGCAGGTCCTGCATCACGGCGGCATCGCACTCGTAGGACGCGGGCTGGACCTCGGCGATGACGGCGACGCTGACGAGGCTTGCGACGGCTCGACGGAACGAGTCCGTGCCGGGCGTGGGTCGGGAATGGCGACCTGACCTGCGGCTCCGCACGGGGACGCAGAGACCTCGGGCGCATGACGCGGATGCGGGCCGCGATCTCCGCCCGGTCCGCGGTGACGTTCCGGCCCGAACCGGCGCCGGTGCAGGTCGGCGTCATCGGGCGGGCTCCCGTCCGGCATCGGGGACCCTTCGGGCCGGGCGTCATGGGAAGGCGGTCACGGCCTCTTCACGGGTGCGCGGCCGCACCGGTCGTGCGCCCGGTCGGGGAGCCGTGAACCCGCTCCTCGATCGGGTCCGGTCCACGCCCCTCATCTCCGGTCGAGGAAGCCCCGCTGCGTCATGTCGAAGGTGGCCAGCACCTCCAGGAGGAACTCGGACGCCGCCGTCGCCACCTCCGGCAGATCTGCGGCGGGGGTCTCGCGCAGGACCTCCAGGAAGACCTCGTGGTGGATCCGGACCAGTTCCAGGATGCTGAGCCCCTCCGTCACCGCCGTCCGCCCCAGTTCGTAGCCGCGGTGCAGGGCCGCTTCCGCGCGGCGGGGGAGGTACTGGAGGAACGCGACCCGGTAGTCGCGCGTCAGGTCGTCCAGTGCACTCATGGCGGCGGGACACGTCCTGCGGGGCGGCTCACGGCCCCTCCGGCCAGACGCCCGTTGAGGTACTCCAGCCCCTCCTCGAGGTCGAGGGCGGTGGCGATGGCACCGGTGGACATCCCGAGCGCCACCATCGCCAGGGCTACGTCGGGCTGGATCCCGACGACCACGGTCAGCGCCCCGCGCAACCGGGCCACCTCGCCGATGGTGCGGAGGGTCCTGGTGCCGAACGAGTCGAGGACGTCGAGCGCCGCGACGTCGATGACCACGCCCCGCGAGCGGTGGCGGCCGATCTGCTCGATGAGGTCCTCGCGGAACCGGTCCATCTGGGTGTCGTCGAGAGCAGTGTGGATCGACGCGATCAGGTAGGAACCCTGCCGCAGGATGGAGACGAGCTTCGGCCCGGACGTCACGGCACGCCGGAACCGTCGGCGCGGCCGACCGCGTAGCCGAGCAGCCGCTCGGCCTCCTCGAGGCCGCCCTGGAGGTCGCCGATCGTGTCCATCTTGCTGAGGTCCACCCCGATCGTGACGAGGGTCTGGGCGATGTCGGGTGACAGGCCCGTGATGATGACGCTGGCGCCCATGAGCCGTGAGGCGTCGACGGTCTGGACGAGGTGGTTGGCCACCGCCTCGTCCACGTCAGGGACGCCGGTGATGTCGATGACGACGACCTTGGCCCGGTGGGTCCGGATGCCCGTCAGCAGCTGCTCGGTCAGCTGACGAGCGCGTTCGCTGTCGAGCACCCCGATGATCGGCAGGATCAGCAGCCGCTCCCGGACCGGGAGCACCGGGGTGGACAGCTCGCGGATGGAGTCCTGCTGCTGCCGGATGACCCGCTCCCGCTCGTCCACGAAGGAGACGGCGACGGTGTTGGCGATCCGGTTGGCTGCCGGCTCGTACGCGTCGAGCACGCGGTTGAGCAGCGCGAAGTCGCGCTGGTACTTCTCGAACAGCGATCGGGCGAGGACGTCGCGCAACAGGAGGACGATGCCGACGACCTCGTGGGTCTCCACCCCCCGCGGGATGATCCGTTCGGACAGGTCGCGGGCGTAGCGCTGGAGGGCCTCCACGCTGCCGGTCTCGAGCACCTCGACGTAGTTGTCGTAGACCGAGGTGGTCTCGGCGGCCATCTCCTGCGGCGTCATGGCGTGCAGCAGTCCCGCCTGCTGGATGCGCTGCGACCACTCGTGCCGCAGTCGGGTCCGGTGCTCGCGCAGGTGGGCGACGAGCTGGGGGAGCAGCTGGTTCCCGTCCGCGTCGTCCGGGGCGGGGAGATCCGCCGTCGTCACCGAGGTCTCGTCACCGTTCATCGTTCACCACACCATTTCGTCATCGTCGCCGTCGTGCCCTGCCCGACCTCGGACGCGACCGCGAACTCGTCCATCAACCGTCGGGCGCCGGGCAGTCCGAGCCCGAGCCCGGAATACGTGCTGTAGCCGTCCGTCAGCGCCTGCTCCACATCGGAGATCCCCGGCCCGGTGTCCCGAGCGACAACCTGCACGCCGCGGCGCGGGTGGTCCAGCAACTCGACCACCACTTCTCCGGACCCGGCGAAGCGGACGATGTTCCGGGCCACCTCCGACACCGCGGTCGCGATGAGCGTGAGGTCGGTCCGGCCGAAGCCCAGGCGGGACGCCAGTTCCCGCGCGGCCTGCCGGGCGGCCACGATGTCCCCGTCGGAGCCGATGGCGATGCGGATCCGGTCCTCGCGCGTCGCGGCCCGCTGGAGCAGCGGCTGGCTCAGCCGGGCGCAGAGGTCGCACTCGAGCAGATGACGGGCGGCGTCGACCTCCCGCTGCCGTCGGCGATCCCCGCCGGACAACGCCAGGAGCACGGGACGGCATCGGTCGGTCGGCGGCTCGACCCGCTCGCTGGCCAGGAGGTACTCCACCCGCAACCGTGCTCGTGCCCGGTTCAGCTGGGCGGCGACCGCGCCGGCGGTCGAGCCGAGTTCGGCGGCGAGGGACCGGGTGTCCTGACCGGACACCTCGTGCGCGAGCAACGTCGCCCGCTCCCGGTCGGACAGGCGGGCGAGCGCCTGCGCGACCGCAGACTGCTCCTCCCGGGCCAGCAGGTCGGCATCGGGTGACTCGGGGGCCAGGAGATCCACCATGCGGTGCTCGTTCCGGCGATGCCGGTCCTGCTCCCGCCACAGCGAGGCGACCACGTTGCGTGCCGTCACGATGGCGTAGGGCTCCAGCATCCCCGGCTCGATGCGGTCCGCCGCAGCGAGCACGCGTACCAGGGTCTCCTGGACGAGGTCGTCTGCGGTGCTGCGGTCGGGCACCCGTGCGGCCACGATGCGCCGCACGATGGGCACGATCGCCGCCAGGGCCGCGTGCACATCTGCTGCGACCGGCGGATCGGCCGTCTCGGCAGCCTCCACAGGAGGACGGTACGCCCGCTGTGTGCCGCTCACCTCGGCTCCGCAGCCGGTCATGCGATCTCGTCCGGCCCGGTGTCAGTCCTCGGGTGGGAAGAGCGCGCCGAGGCCGAACCTGTCCGGCCGCCGGAACGGCCGCCAGTCGTGGCGGGGCTGGGCCAGCCGGTCGGCCACGACCCAGAGCACGGCCGGGTCGTGGCCCATGCCCAGGTGGCTGCTGCGGACGGCGACGTTCTCGCTGATCGGCCCCGGTTCCTGACGGCAGCCACGCCAGTCGACGACGCCGTCCCACCTCGAGTAGACGGCGGTGCTCGGGACCGCGAGGGGCCCGGCCAGGGAGCGGCGGGGTGCCCGCCGGGGGCCGGTGACCCACGGCTGGGTCGAGGCGAACGGGGAGCCCAGCGAGACGACCTGCCGCACCTGGCGGGGGGCGCGGCGAGCCAGCCGCCGCGCGAAGATGCCGCCCAGGCTCCAGCCGACGATGCTCACGGCCGTCCGGTGCTCACCGGCCAGCCGGTCCACCAGCCGGGGCAGCTCGTCGTCGATCTCCTGGCTGGGGCCCCGGTTGCGGCCCAGCGCCCAGCCGACGACCGGATAGCCCAGCCGCCCCAGCCACGAGCGCAGCACGCGCGTGGAGGCGTCGGAGGCCAGCAGCCCGGGCAGCACCAGCACCGGGTGCGGTTCTCCCCGCGGCGCGAGCCGGAGCAACGGCAGCGCGGTGGCCGCGGTGCCGCCGGCGCTGAGCAGCGTGCGCGCGGGCTCGGTCGCGGCGAGGAGGAGCGCGCGACGACGGGCGGCACGCGCGTCGGGGTGCAGCGGCATGACGGGCCCATGCCCCGGACCGGGCCCGGTCAGTCGACGGCCGGCGGGAGGAGCCGGGGGGCGAAGACCTCGTCGATCGGCCGGGGGCCCACGTACTGCCGGCAGGTGCACGGCACCCAGGCCACGCCGGCCCAGCGACCGCGCTTGTCGAAGGTGTCGCGGCGCAGCTCGGCGTAGCAGGTGTCCGTCTGCCGGTCGTGCTGGCTCAGCGTGTGCCCGCAGCCGCACAGCGGGGTCACCGGCGGGGGCGGTGCCGCACGACGGCGTCCGAACCGACCACCGACGAAGCCGACCGCCAGCAGCGCTCCGCCCACCAGCAGGCTGATCGGATCCATGCCCGTCCCCTTCCGTCGACACGACGGTAACGCGGTGTGCGGCCCGGTGGTGCCCGCGCGACGAGCGGGCCGGATGCGTCCGATTCACCCGGTCGCGGTGATTGATCACCGGTGAGGTGGGGCACAGGACCGGTGTGGACGTGTATGCGGTGGGGTTCGCCAGACCGGATCGCTGGTCGCGCGGGCGGTCGGCCGAGCAGGACTTCCCGTGGCACGCGGTCGAGGCGCACCGCCCGGCCGCCGAGCTGGACGGCGAGGTGGAACTGGCCGTGTGCGGCGCCATCGTCCAGGTCTGGGGCTCGCAGAAGTGGGCCCGGGTGGGCGCCGGCCGGACCGCGTGCCCCGAGTGCCGGCGGCTCGCCGCCGTGCCCGAGCCGGTCAGCTCCTCCCGCTGACCTCCGGCCCGCTCAGCGAGCGGGCTTGCGGCCGCTGATGGCCGACAGGCCGGTGATCTCCCGGCCGACGATGAGCGCCTGCACCGAGTCGGTGCCCTCGAACGTGAAGACCGCCTCCATGTCGGCGTGGTGCCGGGCCACGTGGTTCTCCAGCAGGATCCCGTCGCCGCCGAGGATGTCGCGGGCGTCGGCGACGATGGCCCGGGCCTTGGCCGCGTGGTTCATCTTCGCCAGGGACGCCATGGCGGCGGTCATCCGCCCCGCGTCGGCCAGCCGCGACAGCCGCCAGCACATGAGCTGCATGGATGTGATCTCGGCGAGCATCCGGGCCAGCTTGTCCTGGACCAGCTGGAAGCCGGCGATCGGCTGCCCGAACTGCTCCCGCCGCAGCGCGTGCGCGAGGGCCAGCTCGTAGGAGGCGGTGGCCAGGCCCAGCGCACGCCAGGCGACGGTGTAGCGGGTGCGGTCGAGGACCTGGGAGACGTCCTTGAACGAGGCGCAGTTCGCCAGCTTGTTCTCGGCCGGCACACGCACGTCGGTCAGGGTGATCTCGGCCTGCCAGACCGCACGCAGCGCCGTCTTGCCGGTCATGACGACGGCGTCGTAGCCGGGCGTCCCCTTCTCGACGACGTAGCCGCCGACCGCACCGTCCGCACCGCGGGCCCAGATGAGCACGTAGTCGGCGATGGAACCGTTGCCGATCCACTTCTTCCGGCCGTTCAGCACGAAGGAGTCGCCGTCCCGGCGGGCCGAGGTCTCCAGGCCGACGGCGTCGGACCCGTGCTCGGGCTCGGTGAGCCCGAAGGCGCCGATCTTCTCCAGCCGGGCCATCTCGGGCAGCCAGCGCTCGCGCTGCTCCTCGTCCCCGAGCAGCGCGATCGACTGCATTGCCAGGAAGCTGTGCACGCCGTTGAAGGTGCCCACGCTGCCGTCGGCGCGAGCCAGCTCGGCGGCGACCAGGCCCGCGGAGACGGCGCTCATGCCCGGGCAGCCGTAGCCCTCGATGGTGCCCCCGACGATGCCCAGCTCCGCCAGCTTCGGCACGAGCCCGAACGGGAACTCCGCCCGGTCCCAGTACTCGTTGATCGACGGCGTCACCTCGGCCGCGCAGAAGGCGCGGACCCGGTCGCGGATCTCGATCTCCTCCGGCTCGAGGAGCTCGTCCAGGGCGTAGAAGTCGGGGCTGTCGACGGTCACCTCCCGCACGCTACGGCGCCGCGAGGGCCACCGCCCGGCGTACGCCCACGGCCGCCACCCACCGTGCCGGCGCCCGGGGGGACCGTGCCGCGGTAGCTTGCGCTCTCGGTCCGACGACGGGGAGGAGTGCGCGGTGCCGTTCCTGATCCACCGCCTGTCGCGGTTCGTGCGGCTGCGCCTGCACGGATGGCGGCTGCCGCTGGCCGTCGCCGTGGTGGTCTTCGCCTCCAGCTGGGCGGCCATGGCGCTGCTCGAGCCAGCGGGGAGCGACATCGCCGACCCGCGGACCTACTGGTGGTACTTCCTGGTCACCGCGGCCACCGTCGGGTACGGCGACGTCTTCCCCGCGTCGACCGGCGGCAGGGTCGTCGGCGCGTACGTGATCGTCGGTGGCATCGTCACGCTCACGATCCTGTTCACCCAGCTGGCCGGCGCCCTGCAGTCGCTCCGCGGCCGGAGACTGAGAGGTGTGGTTCCCCTGGAGCTGTCCGACCACGTCGTCCTCCTCGGCTACTGGCCGGGGCGCACCGAGCGGATCGTCGCCGAGCTCACCGCCGAGGGCCGCGCGCACGTGGCGCTCTGCGCCTGGGACGACGTCCCGGAGAACCCCCTGCCGGACCGGCCGGCGGTGCACTTCGTCCGCGGCGACCTGACCCACGAGGACGTGATGACGCGGGCCTGCGTACCGCGTGCGCGGACGGTGGTCATCGACGGTCGCGACGACAACGAGACCCTGGCGATCGCGGTGGCCGTCGACCACGCCAACCCCGACGTCCACCTGGTCGCCGCCGTGCGCGACCTCGGCCGCCGGGACAGCCTGCGCTACGTCAACGCCGGTGTGCAGGTCGTCCAGTGGCACATGCCGTTCCTGCTCACCGAGGAGGCCACCGACCCGGGGATCACCCAGATCTACAACGACCTCATGAGCAGCGCCGGCCGTGGCAACACGTACTCGATGCGCGTGCCCGCCGGGTTCCCGCACCGGACGTTCGGGGAGTGCCAGACGCACTTCGGCCAGACCTTCGGGGCGACGGTGCTCGCGTTCCGGGGACCGGACGACCTCGTGGTGAGCCCGCCGTGGGACACCACCGTCCCGGAAGGGGCGACCCTGTACTACGTCGCCCGCGAGCGGATCGAGGTCGCGCGGCTCGCCGGGAGGCGCTGAGCTCCTGATCCCGGGCAGGTGCCGCCGGCCGGCCGGTCCCGACCGTGTGCCTACGGCTCGTCCGTGGGCTCCGGATCGCTCTGCGCCTCCAGGTCGGCCTCGAGTTCGGGGCTCTCCTGCTCGACGGCGATGTCGCGCGGCTGCGGGTCCTCGGCTCCGGCTGGGGTCATGCGGGCAGCCTTCCGCAGGACGGCAGCGACCGCAGGTCGATGAGGGTCCGGTGCGCCTCCACCGCAGCACGGCGCTCCGGGTCCGACAGGCTCCTCGGACGGAGGGCCGCGTGGCAGGTGGGGCGGTGGGGGACACCGGGTCGGCCACAGGGGCGACTCGGCCACGGAACCGGCCGGCCGTCGGAGCCGCGCCCTAACCTGCCCCGGTGCGCCACTCCTTCCAGGTCGATCTGCGTGGGGTCGTCGACCTGCTGTCCGCGCACCTCTACAGCTCACCCGACGTCTATGTGCGGGAGTTGGTCCAGAACGCTGTGGATGCGCTGGCCGCGCGCGGGCCGGAGGCCGACGACCGCCCCGTGGTCATTGAGTGCCACGAACGGCCGGGCGGTCCTCCGCTGCTGTCGGTCGAGGACGAGGGGGTGGGACTCACCGTTCCGGAGGTCCACGAGCTGCTGGCGACCATCGGCTCGTCGTCCAAGCGGGACGGATTGCTGGGACCGGATGTCGACTACCTCGGGCGCTTCGGGATCGGCCTGCTCTCCTGCTTCCTGGTCAGCGACGACATCCGCGTCGTCTCCCGGTCCGTCCGTGGGGGACCGGGCGTGTCCTGGCGCGGACACAGCGACGGAACGTACGAGCTGCGCGAGCTGGCCGACGGCGAGGGCCGCGCGACGCCGGGGACGACCGTGTGGGTCACCGCACGTCCGGGGCTGGAGGACCGGCTGCACGCGGCGACCGTCCGGCAGCTCGTCCGGCGCTACGCAGGACTGCTCGCGCGGCCGATCCTCCTGCGGACCTCGGCGGGGGAGGAGCGGCTGGCCGGCCGGCCGCTGCCGTGGGCGGGACAGGACACGGAGCGCCTCCTGGCCTGGGGGGAGGCCGAGCTCGGCGAGCGGTTCCTCGATGCCGTCCCTCTGGGACTGCCGGCGGCCGGCCTGACCGGGGTGGCGTTCGTCCTGTCGACCAGCCCGAGCCCGTCGTCGCGTCAGCGGCACCGGGTGCACCTCAAGCGGATGCTGCTCTCCGACGCCGTCGACGGGCTGCTCCCCGACTGGGCGTTCTTCGTTCGCGTCGTCGTCGACACCAGCGCGTTGCAGCCGCTCGCGTCGAGGGAGGGCTTGTACGAGGACGCGACGCTGGCCGCCGTTCGAGAGGGCCTCGGAACGGCGTTGCGCAGCTGGCTCGCCGGACTGGCCGACCGCGATCCCCAACGGCTGCAGAGGCTGGTGCGGGTGCATGCCCTGGCGCTCAAGGCGCTGGCGGTGCACGACGACGAGCTCCTCCGGCTTTTCGCGCCGTGGCTGCCGGTCGACACCAGCCTCGGCCGGATGACGCTCACCGAGGTGATGGCCCGGGGGCCGGTGCGGTACGCGGGCACGGCGGAGGACTTCAGCCAGATGGCCCAGGTGGCCACCGCGGAGTCGATCTGCCTGGTCAACGCCGGCTACACCTACGACGAGGAGCTGCTGCTGCGGCTGCCCGACGTGCTGCCCGGTGTGGACGTCGAGCGCGTCGACCCGGAAGACCTGGCGGCGGTGCTGCGCCCGGTGATTGCGGCCGACCAGGCAGGGGCTGCCGCGCTGGTCGCCCGCTGCCGGACGGTGCTGGCGCCGTTCTCCTGCGACGTCGAGGTCCGGGAGTTCAGCCCGGCGTCGCTGCCTTCGCTCTACACCGCCGGTGACGGCGCCCGTTTCGCCCGCGAGCTGGACGAGACCCGGCAGGTGGCCGACTCCTTCTGGGGGCCGATGCTCGGACGGATCGCAGCGGCCCAGCCGGTCTCCCGCGAGGCGACGCTGGTCCTCAACTGGCGACACCCCGTGGTGCGACGGCTCGCCGGGCAGGTGGGCGGCGACGCGCTGCGCACCGCGGTGGAGGTCCTTTACCTGCAGGCACTGCTGCTCGGCCGGCATCCGCTGCGCGGCCGCGAGACGACGTTGCTGTCGGGGGCGCTGGGGCGCCTCATCGAAGGGAGCCTCCATGGCGCGTGACAGATCGGTACGGAAGCTGCTCTCCCAGGTGGAGGAGATGCCGTTCGGCTTCGCCAAGACGGCCGTCGCGGAGGAGGCCGTGCGGGTGGCCGACGCGGCCAACGACCTCGACGGTTCCTTCGCCGCTCGCGAGGCGCTGGCCTCGGCGGCCATGCACGGCGGGGAGCCGCAGAAGGCCCTGGTCGCCGTCACGTGGTGCCTCGCGCAGTTGGACGCGCACCCTGATCGGTTCGACCGGCACGGCACCTACTGGGCGCTCAAGTGGTTGCCGACGACGCTGGTCGACCTGCCGGACATGCCCCTGGAGGAGATCGACCGGGTGATCAGGGAGGCCGAGCGCCGGTACGCCGCGATCGGAGAGGGAGCCGACGCCATCGCCAAGCTCCGCTGGGTGATCCCGGAATGCACCGGCCGCATCGCCGAGGCGGTCGAGGCGCACCGGGCCTGGCGGTTGCTGCCACGGAGCGAGTACAGCGACTGCCGGGCCTGCGACGTGTCGGGTGAGATCTCCCTGGCGCTCGACGCCGGCCGGCCGGAGCGCGCGCTGGACCTGGCTCGACCGCTGCTGGCCGGCCGGCTGGAGTGCGCGGAGGAGCCGGCGCGGGCGCTGGCCAAGCTGCTGGCGCCGCTGCGCGCACTGGGGAGCGACGAGGAGGCGGAGCGGCTGCACGTCTGGGGGCTTCGGCTGTCGCGGGGAAACCCGTCGCTCGTGTCGACGCAGTCCCAGCACGTGCTGCACCTGCTGCGCACCGGTCGCCTGCCGGAGGCACTGGACCTCGTCGTCGAGCTCGTCGACGTCTGCGACCGCGGGCTCTTCGACGTGATGGCCCGGCTGGATGCCGTGTCGGCGGCGGCCGCCGTCCTGACGGCGTGGGACGAGGCGGGAGCAGGCGAGCTGTCGCGACGGCCGGCGGACCGTGCGGGGGACGCCGCGGCGCTGGCCGCCGCTCTCGCCGCCGAGGCCCGCGAGGTGGCCGCTGCCTTCGACCGTCGCAACGGCACCGAGCACGTCGGCCGCTCCGTCGAGGAACGTCTGGCCACCCGTCCGACGGCGGTCGTCGATCCGCTGCCCGCCTCGCCCATGAGCGTCGTCGTACCGTCCCCCGTGCGCACGGCGGCCGCGCCGTTCGCCGCGGAGCCGCTCCCCGGCGCCGACGACCCGGGCGAAGACGACCCGGTGGCCCTCCTGACCCGGGCGCGCGAGCCGCGGGGCAGCGCGGCCCAGCGGCACGAGTTCGCCGAACGCGCCCTGGCGGCGTTCGAGCGGGCCGGGGACCGTGCCGGTACCGCTCGCGCGCGACGGGTGGTCGCCGAGGGGCTGCTCCGGTTGGACCGGGTGGAGGAAGCCGCCGCGACGTTCGAGCGTGCCATCGAGGAGCTGGCGGAGGACCCGCACCAGCTGCTGCTGGCGGCGCTGTCACGGGCACGCGTGGCCGTGGGGCGCACCGGCGAACCGGCCGGGGAGGAGGCGCAGCACTTCCTGGCCGTGGTCCGCGCCGCGGCAGCTGCGGACCCGGCCGGTGACCAGGCCCGTGGTCGGGTGCTGCTGCTGGAGGCCGAGTGGGCCGTGCTGGCATGCGCGGAAGCCGAGGGGGAGCTGCCGCCCGACGACACGGTCGAGCGCTTCGCCGAGGCCCGTCGCCTGCTGGCCGACGACCCCGAGGACGTGGCGCAGGCGTGGGAGACCGAGGCGTGGGCCCGCTCGGTCGCCGGCGACCTGACGGGCGCACGCCGGGCGGCCGAGGCGGCCTGGCGGCTGGCCACGGAGTCCGGTCGCGACGTCGACCTCCGCGCCGCGGCGGAGGTGCTGGTCCCGCTCCTGGTGGCGGAGGAGGCGCACGACCGGGCCATCGACGTGCTCGCGATCGCCCAGCGGGCGGACGAGCAGCTCGGCGACCTCGGCGAGGCGGCCCGTTCCGCGCTCGCCCGGGCCGAGCTGTTGGTCGGGAGCGACCGCGCCGAGGAGGGACTGGCAGCGGCCTTCGCCGGCATCGACCTGCACCTCGCGGCCGGGGAGCGCGACTGCGCCGCCTGGGGTCGCCTGACGGCGGCGCGGATCTTCCGCGACCTGGACCGGGACCAGAACGCCGCCGACCTCCTCGACGAGCTGCTGGAACAGGCTGCCGAGGACGGCGACCCCGAGCTGGAGGGCGCGGTCGCTCATGACCTCGCCATGCTCAACGGGGAGTTCGGTCTGCTCGACGAGGCGCTGACGCTGGCCGAGCGGGCGATCCGGGTGTTCGGCACGGAGCATCCCGGCGGCCGGGCGCGGGCCTACCGCACCCTCGCGCAGGTGCACGAGGCCCGCGACGAGCTGCCCCAGGCGGTGGCGGCCGGCGTCTCGTGCCTGTCCCACCTGGACGAGGACGAGGACCTGCCGTTCGCCTCCGAGGTGCGCCACGAGCACGGCGAGCGGCTCGTGCGGGCGGGGATGGCGGAGCGGTCGCTGGAACTGTTCGACGTAGCGGAGGCCGGCTACCGGACGGTCGGCGAGGACGTTGCCGCAGCGGCGGTGGACCTGGCCCGCGCGGACGCGTTCGCCGCGCTCGGCCGGCGTGACGACGCGCTGGCCGCTGCGCGGCGTGCGTTCTCCGTGGGCGCGGCCGAGGACGCGCCGGGGCTTCGCGCCGAGGCACTGTGGGCGCTGGCCGCGCACGACGAGCCGGACGCGCAGCGCTACGCCGTCGCGCTGACGGCCTACGAGGACGCGGGTGCGCCCCCGGAACAGCTCGAGCAGCTGGCCGCGCAGCGCGACGCCGCGCTCCGCCGCGGTCGTTCGCGCTGGCGGCGCCGCTGAGCCGCACGCAGGCTGCGCGGGTCGTGGCCTCTCCCGAGTGGGACCATGACCGGCGCACGGCGGTCAGGTGCGCAGCTCGCGGCGGAGGATCTTGCCGGTGACCGTCTTGGGCAGCTCGTCAACGAGGACGACGCTGCGCGGGTACTTGTAGGCGGCCATCCGCTCCTTGCAGTGCGCGATCAGCTCGTCCTCGGTCACCGAGGCGCCCGGCCTCAGGCTGACGAAGGCCTTCACCGTCTCGCCGCGCTTCTCGTCCGGGACGCCGACGACCGCGGACTCCCGGACGCCAGGGTGTTCGGCCAGCACGTCCTCGACCTCGCGCGGCCACACCTTGTAGCCGGACGCGTTGATCATGTCCTTCTTGCGGTCGACGATGAACACCCAGCCCTCGGGGTTCATGAACCCCACGTCGCCGCTCTTCAGCGCCCCGCCGGGCAGGTTCGCCGCAGTCTCCTCGGGCTTGCCCCAGTAGCCGGCCACCACCTGCGGCCCCTCGGCGACGATCTCGCCGACCTCCCCGAGCGGCAGGTCGTTCCCGTCGTCGTCCTGGATGCGCACGACGGTGTTCGGTGCCGGCACGCCCACCGAGAGGGCGCCCGACGTCGGGTCCACCGGCGACGGCGAGCCGAAGGGCGTCACCGTCATCGGCGAGGTCGTCTCGGTGAGGCCGTAGGCGTTGTGCACCTGCTTGCCGGTCGCCGCGAGGAACGCCTGCTCCGCCGTGGGGGAGATGGCCGCCCCGCCCGAGTAGATCGAGGTGAACGAGGCGAAGGCGTCCTCGGTGAACCCGGGTGCGTCCAGCAGCGCGCTGAACGCGGTGATGGCACCGATCGTGAACGCCGGCCGGTGTTCGGCGAACGCATCCAGCACCACCCGCGGCTCGAACCGGTAGGCCAGCACCAGCGGCGCCGGGGCCAGCAGGCTCACCGCGATGTGCCCGATCAGCCCGGTGATGTGGAACAGCGGCGCGATGCCGAAGATCGCGCCGTCCCGCCCGGCGTGCACCCAGTCGCGGTAGACCTGGGCGGTGAAGACGACGTTGCGGTGGGTGTTCATGGCCCCCTTGGGCACCCCCGTCGTCCCCGACGTGTAGGTCAGGAACGCGACGTCGTCCGCCCCCAGGTCGACCGGCGGCGGCACGGTGCCGCGGTGCTCGGCGACGAACTCCGAGAAGTCCGTCGTCCCCTCGTGCCGGTGCCGCTGCACGCCGGCGAAGAGCCGGTCGTCGTCGCGCGACTGGAACTCCAGCTCGCTGGTGGTCAGCACCAGGCGCACGTCGGTGTCCGCGACGACGCCCTCGGCCACCTCCCCGTACAGCGACTCCAGGGACACCAGCACGGTCGCGCCGGAGTCCCTCAGGAGGTAGGACAGCTCGCGGGCCCGGCTCATCGGGTTGATCGACACCATGACGCCGCCGGCCTTCCAGGCGGCCACCATGGAGATGACGAACTGCGGCACGTTCTGCAGGTACACCGCCAGGCGGTCGCCAGGGGAGAACCCGCCGGCGACCAGGCCGGCGGCCAGCCCGTCGCTGAGTTCGTCGAGCTCCTGGCGGGTGATGACGCCGTCGAAGTACCGCAGCGCGACGGCCGAGGGGTCCTTCGCCACGCCCGCCCGGAACATGTCGAGGGCGTCGTCGAACTCGATGTCGTAGTCGGCGGGCTGGTCGCCGTAGCGCGCCAGCCAGGGCCGCTCGTCGTAGGCGCTCACCGGGCGCGCCACGTCATGAGGAGCGGGTCGACCGGCATCGGTCACGGTGACCTCCAGGGGCGCGGACGGGCGGTTCCGGGACTATCTCCCCGGTGTGGTGCCGGCCACAACCGCGTGCAACATTCGGTGCAACCGACCGCCGTGGAACGACCGTCGAGAGGCACGTTGCGATGACCACGCCCGCGAATCCCGAGTCCGTGTTCACCTACGGTGCGCCCCAGCTGAAGTTCGGCACCGGGGCCTCCGACGAGATCGGCTACGACCTCAGCCGCTACGGCGTCGAGCGGGTGCTGGTGGTCACCGACGCGGGGCTGGCGGCCACCGGGATCCCGCAGCGGGTGGCCGACCAGATGGCGCAGTTCGGCATCGAGGCGCGGGTCTACGACGGGGTGCACGTCGAGCCCACCGACCAGAGCCTGATCGCGGCCATCGAGGAGGCGCGCTCGACCGGCCCGTGGGATGCCTTCGTCGCGGTGGGCGGTGGCTCGAGCATCGACACGGCCAAGGCGATCAACCTGCTCATCACCAACCCCGGCGAGCTCATGGACTACGTCAACGTGCCGGTCGGCAAGGGGGAGGCGCCGCCGCAGCCGCTCAAGCCGCTGGTCGCCGTCCCGACGACGACGGGTACCGGGGCGGAGAGCACGACCATCTGCGTGATGGACGTGATCTCGGCGCGGGTGAAGACCGGGATCAGCCACGCCCGGCTGCGCCCGACGCTCGCGGTGATCGATCCTGCGCTCACGCTCACCCAGCCGCCCGGCGTGACCGCGGCCTCGGGCATGGACATCCTCTGCCACGCGCTGGAGAGCTACACGGCGCGCTGGTACACGACCTACGAGCACAAGACGCCGGAGCAGCGGGTGCCCTACTGCGGGTCCAACCCCATCTCGGACATGTGGTCGGAGAAGGCGCTGTCCCTGCTGGCCGGCTCATTCCGCCGCGCGGTACGGCACGGGGACGAGGAGCAGGCCCGCGCGGACATGGCGATGGCGGCCACGTTCGCGGGGATGGGGTTCGGCAACGCCGGGGTGCACATCCCGCACGCCAACGCCTACCCGATCGCCGGCCAGGTGAAGGACTTCCACCCGAAGGACTACCCGGCCGGCGAGCCGATGGTCCCGCACGGGATGTCGGTGGCCCTGACCGCGCCGGAGGCCTTCCGGTTCACCTTCGAGGCCTCGCCGGAGCGGCACGTGCGCGCCGCGCAGCTGCTGGCGCCGAACGCGGGCCTGCCGACCGAGGCGTCCGAGTTCCTGCCGATGGTGCTGGTCGACCTGATGCGCGACATCGACATCCCGAACGGGGTGGGTGCGGTGGGCTTCGGCGAGGACGACATCCCCGACCTGGTCGAGGGCACGATGAAGCAGCAGCGGCTGCTCGCGACCTGCCCGCGGGAGGTCACCGAGGACGACATCGCCGGGATCTTCCGTCGCTCGATGTCGCTGTGGTGAGCAGGTGCGCGCCAGCCTCACCGTCGGGTCGCCGTCCTCGCGCCGGAACCTGAGGCCGGCGACCCGACGGTGAGGTCCGCGGGGGGTGTGCCGCCGGCCGGCTCGGTTCGCCGGTGATCAACCCAGCCGGACGACGCTCTTGGTGACCTGGGCGGCTGCGACGACCTGGCCGTCGACGGTGGCCTCGGCCCGCATGAACGCCACCTGGCGGCCCCGCCGGAGCACGCTGCCGGTGATGTCCACCCGCGCGTCCGCGGCCACGGGGCGGATCAGCGACACCGTGAGGTCGTGGGTCACCGCGTGCTCCTCGTCGGAGAGCGAGGGCAGGAGCGCCAGGAACGAGGCGACGTCCATCAGCGTGTAGACGACGCCGCCGTGCAGGACGGCCGCCTGGTTCTGCGTCGGCGCGGCGACCGGGAACCAGATGCCTGCCGCCGGTTCGGCGGGATCCCGGAGCTGCATCCCGAGGAACCGGTGCAGCGGGATGTCGAGCACTGCCCGCACGCGGCTGGCGAGGACGCTGTCGGACGGCACGGGCACCCTCTCGTGGGCAGGTGGTGGGGCGGGTGGGGCTCGAACCCACGACCCAGGGATTATGAGCACTCACGGTCTGACAACTGTGCTTACCTGCGGAAACGCAGGTCGCGTGGGTCCGAAATGCATCCAGTCCCCGGGTCTAGGGCATATGGGCAGGTCGGCGTGGGTCTAGCGACCCCGAGCACAACCGTCTAGCCAGAGTCATCCGGCCCGTCGGGGTCTGCACCGCACACCACTCCGGGGGGACGTACGTGGAGGACGGTGATGCCGAGCGAAGAATTGCCTACTGGCTGCGAGGCAGCTTTGCACCGAGCCCTGTGTCCTGCGCCCGTCGCAAAGAGGTTCGCATCTCGATGAGGTCACTGACTCCGGCGGCCTCCTCCGGGTCTTCAAGTTCCTTGGCCCACTCCCAGAGCTCCCGCGCCGAGTTGACTGTTGTGTTGGTGTCCGCGCGCCAGTGAAAGCAATCCAGCCCGTACGGCTCCACACTCACGACCAGCAGTCCCTGGCCCTCCCATCCGAAAAGCCAGGCGTAGTCGTCATCCTCACCGTGATACAGGGCCCACCCGGCACGACCGGCCAAGACCTGAAGCGTCATTCCCCATAGGGCAGCGAGCTCCGGATCACGAGCGATGAGGCCGTTCATGGCATCGACGGTCTGCTCGCCTGGGGTGATGCGCTGCGCGTTGATCACGCCTCGTCGTCCCCCTCCATGAATCCCTTGCCGGTCACGACCCGTACCCAGTCGGCGCGGAGCATCGCCTCACGGTCCTTGTCGATGATCGCCATGATTTGCAGGAAGGCGTCGATCCGACCGCGCGCCCACGACGCCGTGTTGACTTGGCTGTCCTCGTGGCGGTTCTCGTCGAACAGGTTGTAGGTCAAGGGCAGCTGACGCTGCATGAACTCCGCAAGCTCCTCGACGGTGATCTGCGTTCCAGCCATGACACGAGCCTATGTGGTCAGCCCTACATGGCACCCATGTGGCGCCTGCTCTGGCCCGGGACCACGAGGTCGGTTCAAGGCTTCAGTCGCAGCCGGGCCTAGGGCCTAAAGAACGAGCGCATCTCCCCTCGATCATCGAACAAGTAGGACGCGCACGACCAAAGAACGAGGGGGACCGACCCTGCGGGAACGATCCATACCCAGCGTGTCCATCCCGTCCCGGCCGCGAGGGCGGTTCCGAACGCAACCGAAGCGCCGATCGTGACCCACAGCCAGCCTTGGGCCTGCTGGATCGCGGTAGGGACGTCACCCCGTCTCCACGGCGGATAGAACGTGATGCGAAGGAGCAAGTAGGCATACCGGTTCGTGAACGGCGCAGCAGGAACGATGGGGATCGCGCCACGAAGGTGATCCGAGATGATGCTCCGCAGACCGCGCATCGACACCCACGTTTGGAGTAGTGAGCCGATCCACAGGGCCCCCGTGGAGATGAGGGCGCCGACGACCAGGGCTCTCATATCGCGGATGTTAGCTGCGGTGCGGCCCCGCGCGCGGGGCTCGAACAGCCTTATGGACCGCTTCGGGACACATCGGGCGACGTAGAGACCCGTCAACGTCAGTTAGACGTATGGCACAAGATCCGCCCGGGGGACCCACGCATAACAGCAGGCCAGATGGCAATTCCGGGCCTCGCTGACGTCGAGCGATGTCGCCGTGGGAGCGTTCGCTTCGTGCTCGTAGCCGCCTTCGTCCTGTCCTGCATCTCCCTCGCCGTGGCGATCGCGGGCTTCCTCCTTGCTGTGCGCACATTCCGGCGCGCCGGGGTGCGGGTACGCGTGAGCGTCAGCAAGGGAAAAGCCATCAGTAAGTGGGACGGCACCTTCGCCCCGCTCGCCAAGATACTGAGCCTGACGGTCACCAACACCGGTCTGGCGAAGGTCGAGGTGAGCAACCCGCACTGGAAGGTGCGCGGTCAGAAGGACGTCTTCATCCCGAGCAACACCGTCGGAGCCAAGACCATCGAGGGGTACCACTCTGACCACTGGGAGTACCCGGTCACCATAGCGGCGCAGATGGGTGTCACGAAGGAACGCTCCGTCCGGGCGCAGGCCGGGATCTGCTTGCCCGACGGCCGCAAGGTCTACAGCAAGACTGTGAAACTGGGTCCCGAGGACCTCGAACGCAGCCTGTAGACGCACGTCGTTCGCGTCACCGCAGCGGCACAGCTACGCCTGGGCGGCATCATTCGGCTGCACGTAGCCCGGAGGGATGCCCGTCTCGCGCGAGCTGGCGACGGCGTACGTCAGCTCGCTGATCAGATCTGTGGCCTCGGACAGCGCCCGCTCGACCGCGATCAGCTCATCGAGCGACTGCGCAGGCTCCACGCTGGTCTCCCGACTAGGGACCCGCTGCCACGCGTTGGAGTCCACGGATTCGCGATCCCACTGTTCCAAGTAGGCGGCCTGGTCATCCGGCGCGACCCGAAGCCACTCGGACACCGGACGCATGGCCTCGCGTCCGCGTAGCAGCCAGTCCTGGTGGACGATCTCGTTGCGTCGTCTCCGTGCTGCGTCGGCCAGCTTCGCAGCGGCCAGCACCCGGTCCTGTAGCGGCCCGGTCAGCCGCGCCTTCGCCAGCTTCCGCACCTGCCGGTCCTGTTCCCCGCCGCCCTTCCGACGCGTCTCCTCGAACGGGGTGCTGCGGTCGAGGTGATGCCAGAGGAGTCCCATCTGTAGGTCGAGTCGAGATCCCGCGATGGTGACGCGACCGACTTCTTGCAGAACGTCCGGGCCGGGGTAGATGCCACCGACCTCATCACAGGCTGACGACCCCAGGCGGACGGCCTACCGCTGCCGGAAGGAACCGACGGCGGGCGCGTCAACGGGTCTGAGAAGGTCCGGGACATGAGCGACCTGACGGACGCAGTCTCGCACTCTGCGACTGACCGCTGCCGGTCACGGCCGACCACGCGGACGTTCAGCGGCTGCCGGCTCGGGGCACCGCTCGGGTCCTTGGCCGAACACGGACCGAGGGGATGGATGCCATGAAGGGCGACGAGGCCCGGGTGGTGACCGCGTTCTGCGACTACCTCAAGGCTGACGGCTGGGCCGTCGAGACCGGGGTCAAGTGGGTGGACGTCGTAGCCCAGCGGGACGGGCAGACGATGTACGCGGAAGTGAAGGGGCGAGCCGGGCCGGACACCGGGACGGCCCTGGACATCCTGTACGGACAGCTATTGCGCCGCATGGAGACTGAGGACGCGCCCGAAGTCCGCTACGCCGTGGTCGTGCCGGACGAAGCAGTGACCAAGGCGCAACGCGTCCCCGCATGGGTGCGTGGCCGACTGCGCATCGACCTGTACACCGTCGATGCCGAGGGGCGGGTCTCGCCCGTCCACTAGACCTACTCCGCCGCCGCCCGGCACGACCCCGTCATCGCTGTCTGAGGACCACGCCGTGCGAGCCTTGGCGGCATGGAGTGGTCGACCATCGCCGGGCTCGCGTCAGCTGGTGGTTTGGGGGGTGTCGTCTCGAACCTCGTATCTGCGGCTCCTGGCCGTAGGCGGGCAAGGTCGCAGGTGCGCGAAGCCGCTATGAAGCTGGAGAGCCTTCTACCGCAGTGGTCGCTCGTCGAGAAGGAGAAGGCGTTCGACTCCGAAGCCTGGGAGCAAGCAGTCCGGTCTGTGCACATCGAGTGCCTCGCGGCAGGGGTCCCTCGCAAGCTGACCGACCAGTTCGTTCGCGCAGCGCGGGGTTGGTCAACCGTCTACCGCATCAAGGGCGCTGACCTGCTGGTCGGCGAGTGGGAGGCCCTCGATGACTGGTCGAAGGGCCACAGCGCACTGCTCTACGACTACCTGTGGCACCCGCGCCGCACCCGACTTACGTATAAGAGACGGCTACGTGCGCTGGAGACGCAGTTCGACCAGTTCAACGAGGAGGCGAAACAGCGCCAGGCTGCACGGCGAGCGGAGCGAGCTGCCGAGACGGCGTGATGCTGCTCGTTGGAGCGTCGAGTCCGTCGGCTGGCCCGCGCGGTAGCCAAGGATCCCGTGTGTCCCGGCGTCGGCCCGTCGGCGCAGTTAGGGTGCGATCGTTTCCAGTCAGCGACGCAGGAAGTAGGGCATGGCAGTCCCGGAGTACCAGACCTTCATGGCCCCCGTCCTCCGCGCGCTGCAAGATGGCCAACCGCGCCCCGCCAGTGAAATCCGCGAGGTCGTGGCCGCCGAGATGGGCATCACCGAAGAAGACCGGCAGGAGCTGATCAAGAGCGGCATCCCCGTCTTCGACAACCGCGTGGGCTGGGCGATCACCTACATGGTGCAAGCGGGTCTCATCCGCCGCCCGAGGCGGGCGATCAACCAGATCACTGAACGCGGCCTGCAAGTGCTCCGCGACCATCCCGCCCGAGTGGACAACCGCGTACTCACGCAGTTCGAGGAGTTCCGCGAGTTCAAGTCCCGAGCCCGGACGCAGCAGCAGGCGAAGGATGACGCTGCCCAGCCCGCGTCATCGGCTGAGGCGGCCGCATCGGTGGGCGCGCCCCGCGAGACCATCACCACCGCCATCAAGGAGAACAACGCCGCCGTTGCCTCGGACATCCTCATGCGGATCCGTGAGCGGGACCCGGCTTTCCTCGAAGTCCTGGTCCTCCAAGTCCTGACGGCAATGGGCTACGGCGGCGCAGCCGGATCCGCTGAGCGGCTGGGCCGTTCCGGCGATGAGGGCCTGGACGGCGTGATCAAGCAGGACCCGCTCGGGCTGGACCGCATCTACGTGCAGGCGAAGCGATACGCCGCTGAGCGCACGGTCGGACGGCCAGACATCCAGGGCTTCGTCGGTGCCTTGCACGGGGCCCAGGCCGACAGGGGCGTCTTCATCACCACCAGCCGCTGTCTCGCCCCGGGTTTGATGGAGGCTCTCAATCCACGTGAGGATGAGAGTCATGGCGGCACCGAGGAAGTACCCCGACGAGCTGCGTGAGCGG
>NZ_FOND01000009.1 GCF_900112815.1 Blastococcus tunisiensis | reverse complement strand
CAGGAGCAGGAGCAAGCCGACCCATCACAGACCTGGCTCGTATCGGGCACCGACGGGCAGCAGCGCGAGGGGCCGAACCGGCGATTGGGCTGTGAGCCACGACGCCGACCCACCAGTACGGTTCGACGAGCGTGACGCTCGACCTCAGACACGCCGAAGCGCCCCCGCCGAACGCCGTCCTGCGGAACCAACCCGCGAATATCAGCATCGACCGCGCGTCGCACCGACACGCTCACCCCGTCGCACCGCCGATCCGAGCCAGCACAAAAGCGAGGCGCCGCCAGAGCACCCAGCCCCGGCGGCGCCTCGCCCTGCCCTCTTGACAGCGAGGGACTACATATCAGCCCAGGGCACGCCCCCGTGCGGTGAGCAACGGGACGGCGAGCTCGGTGGCGGTCAGCGAGCCGTGGTAGCCGATGAGCGAGCTGGGGCCCGGTTCCCGCTGCGGCGTCGTGAGCGCCCAGGTGCCGCGGGCCAGGGCGACGACGTCGCCGATCCTCGCGGCGAGGGCGTCGTCCACCGGTCCGAAGACCCCGGAGGCGACGGCCTCGGCACGCCCGACCACCCAGGCCCGCTCCCCCAGCGTCTCGCGCCATGCCTGCAGCACGTCGTCCTCGGCGCCCGCCTCGGCGTGCACGTAGCGGGCCCGCGGCTCGCCGGCCAGGAGCCGGACGCCGTCGGCCAGCCCGGCCTCCTCGTCCAGGTCGAACCGGGTGTCGTCGGGGACGTCGAGCATCCCGTGGTCGGCGGTGACGACCAGCGCGGCGTCCTCGGGCAACCCGGCCACGAGCTCCTCGACGACGCGGTCGACGAAGGCCAGCTGCGCCCGCCACGCCGCCGACCCGACACCGCGGACGTGGCCGGTGAGGTCGAGCTCGGGGATGTAGCCGTAGACCAGGGCCCGGGGTGTGGCGGCCAGCGACCCGAGCAGCAGGGCGCAGAGGTCGCCGTGGCTGACCGCACCGGTGTAGGTGGCCCCCCGGTAGACCGCGCGGGTGAGGCCGGAGCCGGTGTAGGCGTAGGGCCCGACGGCGGTGGCCGGGACGCCGGCCGCGGCAGCCTGCTGGAACACGGTGCGCCGCGCCTGCCAGACGTCCGGGTCGGGGTCGTCGCCCCACTGGACGTGGTTCAGCGTCCGGTCCTCGCCGGGGACGGCGGTGACGAAGCCGAGGATGCCGTGGCTGCCCGGCGGGAGCCCGGTGCCGAGGGTCGCCAGGCTGACCGGGGTGGTGCTCGGGCAGGGGGCGGACAGGTCCCCGGCCGGGCTGCTGAGCGCGGCGAGGGTCGGGGCCAGCCCGGCGTGGGCCCGGACCAGGTCGGCACCGAGGCCGTCGACCAGGAGGACGGCGACCCGGCGGGCGCCACCCAGGGCGCCGGTCAGGTCCAGCGGGTCGGCGGCGAGGTCGCCCCGCTCGACCGGGACGCCGAGGGCCGTCGCCACGCCGGGGAGGACGTCGGCCAGGGACGCTGCGCCGTACGGGGGTACCGCGAGGTCCGGAGGCATCACGGCCGGGCGGCCAGGACGTGCAGGCCGGTGGCGACGTCCCGGTAGGGCGAGGTCTCGGCCAGCGCCACCTCGAGGGCGCGGACGGCCAGCGGGTCGGCGCCGGTGCTCGCCTCCAGCAGGTCCGCGACGACGGAGACGCCGCGCCACGCGCCGGGGGTGAGATCCGCCGCCTCGACGAGGGCGAGCAGCCCGTCGGGGGTGAACCGGCGTCGCTCGGGCTTCGTCCGGCCCGGGGCCGGGTCGCGGTCCTCCACGAGGGCGAGCGCCTCCACCGGGTGGCCGGCCACGGCCCGCGCGAGGACGGCACCGGCCCGGTTGCTCGTGGCGACGCTCACCTGCCCGCCCGGCCGCAGCGCGCGGGCGATCTCCCGGAGGGTGACGGCCGGGTCGTCGACCACCTCCAGCACGTAGTGGCACAGCGCCAGGTCGTAGCCGGTGGCGGTGTCGTCCCCGGCGGGCAGCACCTCGTGCAGCAGGTCGCCGTCGCCCTGGAGGCCGTGCACGCGCGCGCCGACCCCCGCGGTGTCGGCCCGCCGCCGCAGCGTGGCGAGGGCGTCCGCGCTCGGGTCGACGACGGTGACGTCGTGGCCGAGCCGGGCCAGCGGGACGGCGAACATGCCGCTGCCGCCGCCGACGTCGAGCACGCGGAGCGGCGTACCCGCACCGATCACCGGGTCGAGCGCGGCCCACACGGCGGCGGTCCGGGCGGGCAGCTGCTCGGTCGCAGGGGTCGTCGGCACCCCAGGGAGCCTAGTGGCGGCCCGCCCGGGCCACAGGCCGCGCGTCAGCCGGGCACGTCGTCGGCGGCCCGCCGGATCTCGGCGAGATCGAGCCGGCGCATCTGCAGCATGGCCTGGGTGGCCCGCTGGGCCCGGCCGGGGTCGGGGTCGCTGAGCAGGCCGGTCAGCTCCGTGGGAACCACCTGCCAGGAGACGCCGAACCGGTCCTTGAGCCAGCCGCACTGGCTCTCCTGGCCACCCTCGGTCAGCCGGGTCCAGTAGTGGTCGGCCTCCTCCTGGTCGGCGCACATGATCTGGAAGGAGATCGCCTCGCTGAACGGGAACTGCGGCCCGCCGTTGAGGGCGGTGTAGGGCTGCCCGTCGAGGGTGAACTCCACGGTCATGACGTCGCCCTCCTTCATCGGGGGCGGCATGTCGGGGCCGTAGCGGGTGACGTCGCCGATGCTCGAGTTCGGGAAGATCGAGGTGTAGTGCTCGGCCGCCTGCTGGGCGGTGCCGTCGAACCACAGGCAGGGGATCTGCTGAGGCATGGCTGGTCCTCTCGTCTCCGGTGGATCCGGTCGCAGGGAGGACCCCGCCGACGGTGCGATCTCATCGGTGCACGCCGGATCGGGCCCGGGCGGTCGTTTACCGCCCTGCCGTCCACGGGCACGGGGTGTGGGTCAGCACCCGTCGATCGAGGAGCTCCCATGCCCAGGTCCACCCGCCCCCGCCTGCTCCGCTCCACCGCCGCCGCTTTCGCCATCGCCGCCGCATCGCTGACGACGGTCGCCTGCGGGGAGGACGTCGTCGACGACGGCGTGGAGCAGAACATCGAGGAAGGTGTCGACGACGTCGAGCAAGAGGTCGACGAGGGCCTCGACAGCGAGGACACCGAGGGCTGATCGCCTGCCCGGTACCGGGCCGGGCGGCTCGCGGAACGCCTGGTTCCGGTTCATGCCGGCGGGCGCTAGCCTCCGCGCATGGGAGTCCTGGTCGGGCTGGTCCTCGTGGCGGCCGGTGCGCTGGTCGCCGTCGTGCAGGTCCGCCGGGCCGCCCGGTCGCCACTGGTCCCGCTGCGCATGTGGCACGTCTCGGAGTCGCTCCCGCCGCGGGAGCGGTACGTCTCCGACGCCACCATCGCCGTCCTCCTCTTCGTGGGGGTGGCCACGGTCGGCTGGAGCGAACCGTGGCCGGTGCGACTCCTCGTCCTCGTCGCGGCCGCCGCGGTCACCGCCGCCGCCCAGGCACTGGCGCTCCGCGCCGGGCGTGCCCGGTCGACGGCCGTCGGGTCGTGAGCTGCTCCGCCGGGGTCAGTGGCCGGAGCTGCCCGGGCTGGAGTGCCAGAGCTTCCGTGGCGGCCCGGACGCCGCGCGTCTCGCGGCGGCCTTCGCGTCCGTGCCGGCGGGCTTGATGTCGGCGTAGGGCGACATCCGGAAGCCCGTCGGGTGCACCAGCACCGGCCGGACCACGACCGGTCGCGGCCCGTGCGAGGCCGCCGCTCCCGCGATCGCCTGCTCGGTGAACCCACCCGGTTCCGCCATGAGCTCCCGCACCCCGTCCGGCCCCTCGGCCTCCCACGCCTCGTGCAGCGCCGGCAGCTCCCACGCCCCGGTGGCCCGGAGCGACACCCCGCGCGGACCGGTGCGGCGCAGCACCCCCCGGATGACCAGCAGCCAGGAATGGAAGACAGTGGCCGCGTAGGGCCCCTGCGCGTCCTCGAAGAACGTCGAGTCGGTGCAGCCGGTCCCGTCGTCCAGGGTCACGAACACCACCCGTCGCCCGGAGCGGATGGGCGGGGTCTGGGTGGCCACCTTGACGCCGGCGACCAGCACCTCCGCCCCGCTGCGGCAGCCCAGCAGCTCCCCCGCCGGGACCGCACCGAGGGCGGACAGGAACGGCCGGTAGAAGTCGACGACGTGCCGGCTGGCGTCCAGCCCCAGGACCTCCAGCTCGGCGCGCACCAGCTCGGCGTCGGTGAACTCCGGCAACCCGCTGCCCTCGGCCCAGCCGAGTCCGGCCTCCTCCGGCCCGGTCCCCTCCTGATCCGCATCCTCGGGCAGTTCCAGCCCCATCAGGTCCAGGCTCAGCTGGCCGCTGGAGCTCGCCCGCGCGCCGCTGCGACTCCACCGGTCCAGCTCGCCGATCTGCAGCAGCAGGTCCCGCCGGGTCACCTGGTTCCGGCGGGAGGTGGGCCGGCCGGCCTCGCGGTCGCGCACCCCGAAGCCGTAGAGGGAGTCGAAGCCACCGGCGAGCACCAGCCGCTCCACCACGGGCCGCGACACCGACGCGCGGTGCCAGAAATCCGTCAGTGACCGATAGGGCTGCCCGGTGACGATCCGGTCCACCTCGTCGTCGGAGATGCCCTTCACGTCGGCCAGCGCGAGCCGGATCCCGTAGCGGGACGGGTCGCGCATGTCCCCCGGCATCCACTCCGGCCGGGACCAACCCTGGACCTCTGGTCGACCCTCAGGGTCCTCCGCGATCCGCTCCACCCGGTAGGTGCCGGTGGACGCGTTGACGTCGAGGCCCAGCACCCGGATCCCGAAGTTACGGGCGTCGTCGAGGATCAGCCGCTTCGGGTACATGCCCGGGTCGTGGGTGAGCACCCCGGCGAGGAAGGCCGCCGGGTGGTGGGTCTTCAACCAGGCCGACTGGTAGGTGGGCAGCGCGAACGCCGCCGCGTGCGCCTTGCAGAAGCCGAAGGAGCCGAAGGCCGCCAGCACCGTCCAGACCTGCTCGGCGACCGCCACCGGATAGCCGGCGTCCAGCGCCCGGGGCACGAACCAGGCCCGCACCTCGGGATGGGCGTCCTTCTCCCCCAGCGCCCGGCGCACCTCGTCGGCCTCGGCCAGCGTGCAGCCGGTCATCCGTGCCACCACCTGCAGCACCTGCTCGTGGAAGACCACCACCCCGGCGGTCTCCTCGAGGGCGAAGGCCAGGTCGGGGTGCGGGTAGACCGCGTCCCGCCAGCCGTTCCGCGCCATGAGGAACGGGGTGACCATGTCGCTCTTCACCGGCCCGGGCCGGAACAGCGAGATGTCGATGATGAGGTCCTCGAACGTCTGCGGACCGAACTTGCCGACCAGCTCCCGCTGCCCCGGCGACTCGATCTGGAACATGCCGAGGGTCCGGGTGCTGCGGATCAGCTCGAACGTCGTCGGGTCGTCGCGCGGGACGGCGTCGATGTCGACGCTCTCGCCGTCGACCCGGACCACCTCGTCCAGCGCATGGGCGATGGCCGACTGCATCCGGATGCCCAGCAGGTCCAGCTTGAGCAGGCCCAGCTCCTCGACGTCGTCCTTGTCGAACTGGCTCATCGGATAACCCAGGTAGCTGTTCTCCACCGGGGTCCGGTCCAGCAGCGTGGCGTCGGACAGCAGCACCCCGCACGGGTGCAGCGCGATGTGCCGGGGCAGCCCGTCCAGCCGGGAGACGAGGTCGAACATCAGGTCCAGGTCGCCGGAGCCGCCGGTGCGCTTCGAGCCCAGCCGGCTGGCGCGCAGCTCCGGGAGGTCCTTGAGCGCGGCGTGCACCTGGTTGGCCCGGATGTGCGGGAAGGCCTTGGCGACGGCGTCGATCTCGGCCGGGGGGAGGCCGAGAGCCGCCCCGACGTCGCGGATGGCGTGCCGGACCCGGTAGGTGTCCATCATCGAGATGCAGCTGACCCGGTCGGCGCCGAAGCGGTCGAGAACCGCGTCGTAGACCTCCATGCGCCGGGCGGACTCCACGTCGATGTCGATGTCGGGCAACTGGTGGCGCAACGGGGACAGGAAGCGCTCCATCAGCAGGCCGTAGCGCAGCGGGTCGACGTCGGAGATGCCGAGCAGGTAGGTGACCAGGCTGCCGGCGCCCGAGCCGCGCGCCGCGGCACGAACCCTCAAGCTCTTGATGAGGTCGACCACGTCGGCGACGGTGAGGAAGTAGGACGGGTAGCCGAGGGAGTCGATCACCGCCAGCTCCTCGTCCAGCCGCTGCCGGACCCGCTCCGACGGCGCCAGCCCGCGCCGGCCCATCCCGGCCTCGCACCGCGCCCGCAGCACCTGCGAGGGACCCATCCCCCGTTCCGCGGCCGTCGTGACGACGTCCAGCTCCGGATAGCGGACGCTGCCGATGCCGAGGTCCTCGCGGACGTCGACGACGCACTGCTCGGCCAGCCGTGCGGTGCCCTCGAGCAGCCGCAGGGCGGCGTCCCGGTCGGGCCCCACCAGGTCCTCGGCGACCGCGGCCATCTCCTTGCCCGACTTGAGGTACCCCTCGGCCGTGCGCCGGTCGACGTGCCGCGCGTCGAGCGGGACGAGGCGGCGGGCGGCGTCGAGCACGTCGGCGGTCGGTGCGTCGAGCGCGTCCACGTACCGGACGGCGTTGCTGAGCACCACCGGCACGCCCTGCTCGGCGGCGAACCGCAGCATCGTCTGCGCCCGCACGCGGTCGCCCCGGCCCCGGTGGTGGACCAGTTCGAGCACCAGCCGGCCCGCGCCGAAGGCCGCCCGCCAGGCGTCGAGGTGGGCCGCCGCGTGGTCGGCCCGGCCCGACAGCAGCGCGCGGCCGACCGCCGAGTCCGGGCCCAGCACGGCGATCAGCCCGTTCGCGTGCTCCGCGGCCGCGGCCAAGGAGCTGACCGGCTCCCCGCGGGTGCCGCGCAGGTGGGTGGCGCTGGTCAGCCGGCACAGCGACCGCCAGCCGGCGCCGTCCCGGGCGAGGAAGGTGACCCGCGGCAGCCGCGGGTCGACGCTCGCCCCACCGCGCGCGGGACTGCGGCGGGGCGGCGCGGACGGCGTCCGCAACCGGGGCGACCGGGCTCCGGACGCGTTCCCACCGAGGGCGTGCGCCAGCGGCGGCGGGACCGTGGCGCCGAGGGCAGGGGCGACGGCGAGGTCCACCCCGAAGATCGGCCGCACCCCCGCCGACCGGCAGGCCAGCGCGAACTTCACCGCGCCGTACAGCCCGTCGCGGTCGGTGAGCGCCAGCGCCGGCATGCCGTGCTCGGCGGCGCGGGCCACGAGGTCGGCGGGGTGGTTGGCCCCGTACCGCATCGAGTAGCCGGAGGCGACGTGCAGGTGGACGAAGGGATCGCGGTCGCTCACTTCCCGGGCCTGGAACCGGGCCCGCCGGCCCCCCGCGGGCGGGTGAAGGGCGATCGGGACGGTGCCGGTGCGGCAGGAGCAGGAGCGGCGAGGACGTTCTCCACGACGGCGAGGAAGGCGCCGACGTCACGCACGAGGTCGTCGGCCTCCCGCTCGGTCACCGCCCGGGAGAGCCCGGCCTCGGCGGCCGCCCGCTTGGCGGCCCCGGCGGCGAAGAAGGTGGCCCACTCCCCCAGCTCGGGCGCGACCTGCCCGAGCAGCACCCAGGCACTGCGCGGACGACGGCGGGCGGGTTCGGGCCGGGTACGGGCGGCCAGCACTCCCGCCGCCGCCCGCAGCGCACCCAGGTGCGCGGTGGCGTACCGCTGGCGCGGATCGGTGTGCTCGGTCGCCTCGCGCAGCGCACGGTGGGCCTGGTCGAGCAGCTGGGTGGCCGCGGCCGGCAGCGCCGGGGGCAGGGGCAACTGGGTGGCCGGCACCTGGGGCATGGCTCGGAGGGCGGCCATCAGTCGTGCACCCGCACGAGCCACCAGCGGTTGCCCGCCGCGTCCCAGGTGAGGTCGTAGACCCCGGCGAAGCTGGTGCGCGACCGCCCGGCCCGCACCGCCTCGACCCGCCACACCTCCTGGGTGGCGACCAGCTCGGCGGAGGCGCCGGCGCCGGCGGCATCCCGGCGCCACCACGGAGCGGTCTCGACCCAGGAATCCAGCAGCTCACCCACGAGGTAGCGGGACTGCCCCCGCCAGAACTGCGCCGGGCCCAGCGGACCGCGCTCGACCTGGACCTCCTCGCCGGCCCGTCCGACGACCTCACCGAGCACCCGGCTCATGACAGCCTCCCCACCTCTGACCATCCGCGCCGCTCCCGGCCACCGCTCCCGGCGGGGAAGGACCGCGGAGCGATGGAGGAGCGACGCTGTTCGAACGCCTGTTCGAACGCACTCCAGTAGACCGGACCCGCCCCCGGCCGTCAAGACCGGACCCGCCGTGTCGCCCCTCCGGCCGCAGCGACCACGGCGGCGCGGGTTCCGGGCCGGTGGCAGGATCAGGCCATGCCGCCTCCCCCGACCCCGACGGACCATCCCCGGGTCGCCGAGGTCGCCCGCCTCCTGCGCGCCGCCGGTGCGGCCGGCGAGGTGCGCTCCCTGCCCGACAGCGCACGCACCGCCGCCACGGCCGCCGCGCAGCTCGGCGTCCCCGTCGGCGCGATCGCCAACAGCCTCGTGTTCGACGTCGACGGCAACCCGCTGCTGGTGCTGACCAGCGGCGCCCACCGGGTCGACGAGACCACGGTCGCCGGCCTGCTCGGCGTCCCCCGGATCGGCCGCGCCACCCCGGAGTTCGTCCGCCGGCACACCGGTCAGGCGATCGGTGGCGTCGCCCCGATCGGCCATCCCGAGCCGATCGGCACGCTCGTCGACGTCGAGCTGGCCCGCCACGAGAGGGTCTGGGCCGCCGCGGGACACCCGCACACCGTCTTCCCCACGACCTACGACGAGCTGCTCCGCCTCACCGGCGGCACGGCGGCCGAGGTGGGCGCCGGTCCGGCCGCCGAGGTCCTGCAGAGCCCGGGGGCGACCGCACGATGACCGACACCCGTCCGGCCACGCGCATCGTCGAGCTGCCGACGCCGTGGCTGCGCGAGCACATGCACGAGGCGCTCACCATCTACGGGCTGGCGATGGGTTACGACTCCGGCGTCGTCGCCGGCCGCTACGGCTACGCGATCCAGCACACCGAGCGCCCGGGGTTCCGGGCCGTCGGCGCCTTCGCCCAGACGTCGGAGGGCGAGCAGCTCGTCGGCTTCGGCTACGGCTACGTCGTCGCCCCCGGCCAGTGGTGGCACGACCAGGTGCGCGCCGCACTCGACCGGCGGACGGCGAAGAAGTGGCTGCCCGACGCCTTCGAGGTCTGCGAGCTGCACGTCCACCCCGACTCCCAGAGCCGCGGGCTGGGCCGCCGGCTGCTGCACGCCCTCGTCGCCGGCATCCCCCAGCCCGCAGCCCTGCTCTCCACCCCGGACGCCGACACCAAGGCGTTCCGGCTCTACCACGCCGACGGCTTCGTGGACCTGGCGCGCGGCTACCACTTCCCCGGCGACGCCCGGCCGTTCGCCATCCTCGGCGCCCGGCTCCCGCTCCGGCCGCTGCATCCGGACGCCGGGGACCGGGCGAACACCTGAGCGTGAGCACCCCTTCCCCCGACGCCCGCGTCGACGTCCGGGTCGACGTCGCGGTGATCGGCTCCGGCCACAACGGCCTCGTCGCCGCCTGCTACCTGGCGCGCGCGGGCCTGTCGGTCGAGGTCGTCGAGTCCGACGCGGTCCTCGGCGGCGCCGTCTCGACCGTCGAGCGCTGGCCCGGCGTCCTGGTCGACCGCGGCTCCAGCGCGCACGTGATCATCCGGCAGAGCGGCATCGTCGAGGAGCTGGACCTGGCCCGGCACGGCCTGCGCTACATCGACTGCGACCCCTGGGGGTTCGCGCCCGCGCCGTCCCCCGGCACCGACGGGCCCGACGGGCGGCCGCTGGTCTTCTCCGTCGACCTCGACGCGACCTGCGCGTCCATCGCCGACGCCTGCGGTCCCGAGGACGCCGCGGCCTACCGGCGCTTCGTCGAGGTCTGGGGGCCGCGCAGCCGTGCGGTGGCCGCGTCCTTCCGTCGTCGGCCGAACCCCGCCGGGCTGCTCCGGTCCTTCTGGCCGCTCGGGGCCCCCGCGGACGGCCGGCCGCGCACGCCCGGGGGCGAGCTCGCCGTGGACTTCCTCGGCTCCGGCGACGCGCTGCTGGACCGCTGGTTCGGCAGCGAACGGCTCAAGGCGGCGCTGGCCTGGTTCGGCGCCCAGTCCGGGCCGCCCATGTCCGAGCCCGGCACGGCGGCGATGGTCGCCTGGTCCGCCCTGCTCCACGACGTCCCGCCCGGGCATCCGGTCGGTGGCTCCGGCGGGCTGACCGCGGCGCTGCGCCGCCGCCTGGAGTCCGACGGCGGGCGGGTGGTGCTCGGTGACGGCGCCGCGGAGCTGCTCACGGAGGACGACGGCGCGGGCGGCCGGCGGGTCACCGGGGTCCGGACGACCGGTGGACGGCGGGTGCGCGCCGACGCCGTCGTGGCGGCCTGCCACGTGGACGCGACGCGGCGGCTGGCGGGGGCCGCCGCTCCCCCGGCGCTGGCCGACGCCGACCCACCGCTGGGCAACGGCTTCGGGCTCGTGGTGCGCGCGCTCACCGACGCGCCCCCGAGCTACCCCGGCGTCGCCCCCGAGCAGGCTCTCCAGGGGCTCCAGCTGCTGTGCACCGACCGCGCGGAGCTGGCCTCGGCGCACGGCGACTGGTCGGCCGGCCGGCTCCCGCGCTCCCCGGTCCCCCTGGCCATGTGCTTCTCGGCCAGCGACGACACCCTCGCCCCGCCCGGGCAGCACGTCGTCACGATCTGGGGGCAGTGGTACCCCTACGAGCTCGCCGACGGCGCCGACTGGGACGCCCTGGCCGAGGCCGAGGCGCAGCGCCTGGTGGCCGCGGTCGACCGCTACGCGCCCGGCTTCGCGGCCTCGGTGCAGGAGCTCTACATCCAGACCCCGCTGCGGCTCGAGCAGGAACTGTCCCTGCTCCGTGGCAACGTCATGCACGTGGAGATGGGCCTGGCCAGCATGTTCGCCTTCCGCCCGACCCCCGCGCTGTCGGGCTACACCGTCCCGGGGCTGCCGGGCCTCTACCTGGCCGGCGCCTCCACGCACCCCGGCGGCGGCGTCTCCGGCAACTCCGGACGGACGTCGGCGCGCGTCCTCCTTGCCGATCGCCGTGGGCTCCCGCGCGCCCGGGCCGCGGCCGGCCGGACGCTGCGCCGCACGGTGGCCAGGCTGCGGCGGGCGCCGTCGTGAGCACGGCGCTCACCGCGCACGCCCGGGCCTGGCGGCCGACCGCCCGCGAGCTGCTCCCGCTGCTCGTCGCCGGGGCGCTGGTGCTCACCGCCATCGCCTACCCGCTGAGCTCCGGCTCCGCCCGCGACGTGGTGAGCTGGGCGATCGTCGTCCTGGGTTCGGTGCTCTCGGTGGCGCACGCCGGGCTCAGCCGGGGTGCCCGGACGGCGGCCGGCGTGCTGGCGCTCGTCGTCGCCGCCGCCGTCGCCTTCGAGTCGGTCGGCCTGGCCACGGGCTTCCCGTACGGCAGCTACGACTACGCCGACGTGCTCGGCCCGACCCTGCTGGGCGTGCCGTTCCTGGTCCCGCTGGCCTGGCTGATGATGGCGTGGCCGAGCTGGCTGCTGGGTGGGCACCTCGCCCGGACGACGCGTCCGACGCGGCGACGGTTCGTGCGCGTCGCGTGGGCCGCCGCGGTCTTCGCCGCCTGGGACGTCGTCCTCGACCCGCAGATGGTGCAGGCGGGGTACTGGACGTGGGCCTCGCCCTCGCCCGGGCTGCCGGGGATCGACACGGTCCCGCTGACCAACCTGGCGGGCTGGCTCGTCGCGGGCGCCGTGCTCATGACCGTGCTCGACGTGCTGGTCACCCGCACCGCCGTGCCCGACGCTCCCCGGATCGGGAACGCGGCGCCGCTGCTGGTGCTCGGCTGGATGACCCTCGGCGGTGCGCTGGCGCACGCGGGCTGGCTCGGGCTCCCGGGCTCGGCGGCGTGGGGAGCGGCGCTCGCCGTCCCGGTGCTGGTCGTGCTCGCCGTGCAGCACCGCCGGGCCGGCGCGGGCACCGGGTGACCGGGCGGGCGGTGCGTGTCCTGGCCGGCCTCTCGGTGCTCGGGGCGCTGCACGCGGTGCTCAACGTGCTGCTGCTCCGCCGTCCCCCGGTGGACCCGCCGCCGGTGCGCCGTCCGGTCACGGTGGTGGTCCCGGCCCGGGACGAGGAGGACCAGATCGGCGGCTGCCTGACGGCCCTGCTGGACCAGCGGGGTGTGCCCGACCTCCGGGTGGTCGTGGTCGACGACGGCTCCACGGACGGGACGGCGGCCGTCGTCGGCTCGGTGCCCGATCCGCGGGTCCGGCTGGTCCGGGCGGCCCCACCCCCGCCCGGCTGGCTGGGCAAGCCGCACGCCTGCGCCACCGGAGCGGCCGCCTCCGCCGACGGGGGCGACGGGGTGCTGGTCTTCGTCGACGCCGACGTCCGGCTCTTCCCCGACGCGGTCGCCGGCGCCGTCGCGGTGCTGGAGCGGCACGGCCTGGACCTGGTGTCGCCCTGGCCGCGCCCGCTGGCGCACGGCCCGGCCGAGCGGCTGGTCCAGCCGCTGGCCCCGTGGCTCTGGCTGACCACGCTGCCGCTGCGCCTGGCCGAGCGCTCCGGCCGGCCGTCGCTCGCCGCGGCGAACGGCCAGTTCCTCGTGCTCGGCCGGCGCGGGTACGAGCGGGCGGGCGGCCATGCGGCCGTCCGCGGCGAGGTGCTGGAGGACATCGCGCTGCTGCGCGCGGTCAAGCGGTCCGGGGGGCGGGGCGTCCCGATCGACGGGTCGCGACTGGCCGCCTGCCGCATGTACGACGGGTGGCCGGCCCTGCGGGACGGCTACGCCAAGTCGCTGTGGGCGGCGGTCGGGGGCCGCTCCGCCGCGAGCGTCGCGGCGGCGATCGGTCTCACCGCCGTCTGGGTGGTGCCGCCCGCCGCCGCGCTCGCCGGCTCCCGGGCGGGGCTGGTCGGCTGGCTGGCCGGCGCGGCCGGTCGCGCCGTGGCCGCCGTGGCGACCGGCGGCCGGGTCTGGCCGGACGCCCTGGCGCACCCGGTGTCGATCGTGGTGTTCGACGCGCTGGTGGCCCGGTCGGTCGTCGGCCGCCGCCGCGGCACCCTCACCTGGCGGGACCGGCGCCTGTAGACCGCTGCGCCGTCCCGGCGACCGACGCGACGATCTCCCGCGCCGCCGCCCGGCCCTCGGGTGCCGGGACCAGCGGGTAGACGTGCACCGCGCCCTCGCACACCACGAGGCGGAGCGTGGCACCCTCGGCCGCCGCGCGGTCGCGCAGCAGCAGGGCGTCGGGCAGGCAGATGTCCCGGCTGCCGACGTAGAGGTCCGTCGGCGGCAGGCCGGCGAGGGACCCGTTGATCGGGCTGAGCCGGGAGTCGGTCGGGTCGTCGCCACCGGCCCACGCCGCCGCCGCCTCGTGCAGGCCCGCCCTGCTCAGCCACGGGTCGCGCGCCTCCACCGCGGGGATGCCGGGGTTGCTCATGGTCAGGTCCAGCCAGGGCGCCACCAGGACCAGCCGGCCGGGCCGCGGCAGCCCCGCACCGTCCAGGGTCTGCGCGAGCCCGAGCGCCAGTCCGCCGCCGGCGGAGTCACCCAGCACGGTGGTCGCGCCGGCGTCCACGTCGGCCAGCAGCTGCCGGTACACCTCGGTGAGGAACGGATAGGCGTCCCGGTAGGTGTGCTCGGGGGCGAGGCCATAGCTGGGCACCTCCACGCGGACGCCGGCGTCGGCCAGGCGGGAGACCAGCGTCCAGTGCTGCGGTGAGATCTCGCTGATGTACGCCCCGCCGTGCAGGTAGACGGCGGCACGTCCGGCAGCCCGGTCCCGCGGGGCCACGGTGGTGCAGTCGAAGCCGCCGATCCGCCGGGTGGTCACCGCGTGCCGCCGGCGCAGCGCCGCAGGGGGTCCGGACGGGCCCTTCGGCGCCGCCACCCGTCGGCGGCCGGCGGCGGCCGTCGCCATGCCCCGCTTGCGGGTCAGGCGCACCACCGCCGCCACCGCCCGCATCTGCAGACTGGTCATCGTCGTGCGCACTCCTCCGCTGCCGGACTCGCCGCCCCCGCACCCCGGCGGCACCGACACCCTAGGCGCCGGCCGGATCCCGCCCCGCCTGCGCGGAAGCGCACGGTACGGGCGACGATGGGCCGGTGAGCGACCGCGTGCACTTCGACCCCGCAGCGATGGAGACGCGCGCGTTCTACCGCGTGCTGAACTCCGTCGTCGTCCCCCGCCCGATCGCCTGGGTGTGCACCCGGTCGGCGGAGGGGGTGGTCAACCTCGCGCCGCACTCCTTCTACACGGTGGCCTGCGTCGATCCACCGGTCGTGCAGTTCACGTCGGTGGGGCGCAAGGACTCGCTGCGCAACGTCGAGGCGACCGGCGAGTTCACCGTCAGCCTCACCCCCGAGCCGCTGTTCGAGCAGATCAACGCCACGGGGACCGACTTCCCCGCCGGCATCAGCGAGGCCGAGGAGTGCGGCGTGCGGCTCGAGCCCAGCGAGCGGGTGGCCGTGCCGCGGGTGGCCGAGTCGCCGGTGTCGGTCGAGTGCACGCTGCACTCGACGGTCCGGCTCGGCGACAGCACGGTGGTGTTCGGCCGGGTCCGGCTGATCAGCGCCTGGGACAGCGTGGTGCGCGACGGCCGGCCGAGGGTCGAGCAGCTCCGGCCGCTGGCCCGGCTGGGCGGCAACGAGTGGTCGACCGTCGGCGAGGTCAGGGAGATCCCGCGGATCCCCTACACGAACTGGGCCGAGGACCCGGCCATCGGGGAGCAGGTCCGGGGCGGCTGAGGCCCCTCAGCCGGGCAGGTGGACGGCGATCTCGTCGGCGGCGTCGGCGCCGAACGCCTCGGCGAACCGGGCGAGGAAGCTGTCCTTCGGCAGGTCGTACTCCTGGGTGCCGACCACCTCCACCGCAGCGGTCGCGACGGCGGACCCGAGCTGGGTGGCCCGCTCGAGGTCCAGGCCCCACATCCGCCCCGCGATGAACCCGGCGCGCAGGGCGTCGCCGCCGCCGGTGGGCTCGACCGGCTTGGTCTCCGGGACGGCGATCACCGAGATGGGCTCGGCGCCGGCCTGGCGGACCAGGACCCCCTCGGCCGCGCGGGTGGTCACCCAGGTGCCCACCCGCGCGAGCACCTCGGTCTCGTTCCAGCCGGTCTTCTGCTGGAGCAGGTGGGACTCGTACTCGTTGGTGAACAGCAGCTCCGCACCGTCGACCAGGGCGCGGATCATCTCGCCGTCGGCCCAGGCCAGCTGCTGGCTCGGGTCGGCGGCGAACAGGTAGCCGCGCTGCCGGCACTCCTCGGTGTGCCGCACCATCGCCGTCGGGTCGTTCGGGCCGACGACGACCAGGTCGGGCTCACCGACGCGGTCGGCCACCGGGCCGAGTTCGATGCTGCCCGCCTCGGACATGGCGCCCGAGTAGAAGGACGCGATCTGGTTGTTCGCCGCGTCCGTGGTGCACACGAACCGTGCGGTGTGCTTCAGCTCGGACCAGTGCACGCTGCGCGTATCCACGCCGTGGCGGGTCAGCCAGGCGTCGTACTCGGCGAAGTCGCTGCCCACCGCACCGACCAGCACCGGCCGCAGACCGAGGAGCCCCAGGCCGTAGGCCATGTTCGCGCCGGCACCGCCCCGGTGCTGCACGAGGTCGTCCACCAGGAAGGAGAGCGAGACGTTCTCCATCTGGCCCTCGACGAACTGCTCGACGAACTTCCCCGGGAAGGTCATCAGGTGGTCGGTGGCGATGGAGCCGGTGACGGCGACGGGCACGGAGCGCTCCCCTGGTGCTGGATCGGCGGAACGGCCCGCGCGATGGCGAATGCCCTGCCGCTGGCGCAGGGCACCCGCACACCCTAGAAGGCGGGGGCCCGCCCGGCTCGGCGGCGTCGGACACCGGCGGGCCCGGTAGCCCCCGTCAGTCGGCGAGCATCCGCCGCAACGAGAACCCCAGCTGCACGACCCCGACCAGGCCCAGCGCCGCGCCGACGCCGGCGCCGGCCGTCACCACCAGCTCCTCCGCCCCGGTCGCGGCGAGCACCCCGGCGCCGCCGAGGGTCATCCCCGCCATGGCCACGCGGGAAGGCCGCTCCCACACCGACAGCGCGCCGGTCTCCTCGACGCCGGCCTGGCCGGCCCGGGCCCGCAGGTAGTCGGGCAGCCAGCAGAAGGCGCCGAACGCGACGGCCAGCCAGCCGGGCGCACCGGCCGCCCACAGCGCGCCCGCGTAGGCCGCCTCGCTCAGCCGGTCGACCACCGAGTCGAGGACGAAACCGCGACGGGAGGCCCGGCCGGTGCCGATGGCGATCGCGCCGTCCAGGGAATCCAGCAGCCCCGACGCCCCGACGAGCAGCCCCGCGGCGATCAGCCAGCGCCCACCGGCGACCGCCGGCCCCAGCGCCGCTGCCGCCACCAGCAACCCGAACGCGGTCGCGGCGAAGGGGGGCAGCCCGGCCAGCGGGCGCGCCAGCACCCAGGCGCCGGTCAGCCAGCCGCGCACCAGCGGCCGGGAGGTGTCCGCGCCACCGTGCCAGCGGGACCAGGCCGCGAGGTACTCGTCCCGGCTCAGCACGTCCCGGCTCCCCGCGTCACCCGGGCAGTCCACCAAACCCGGGGACGCCGTGCGACCGCGGCGCGCCCGTCACCCCAGCGCCACGACCAGGCAGCAGACGGCGAGCACGGTCACCACCGGCGTCATGACCAGCCGCTCGGGCAGGCTCCGGGAGATCCCGTTGAGCACGATGCCGAGGGCGAAGTAGCCGGTCAGCACCCAGATGCCGACGTCGGCGACCGCGTCGGGCAGCACCGACAGCACCTCGGCGGCCTGCAGGACGACCGCGCCGAAGGCGGCGTAGAGGACGACGGACACCGCGCTGCCGATCCGCAGGTGCCGGGGCAGCACCTCGTGCTGACCGCCCCAGGCGAACCGGCCCAGGGGCCGGCCGGCGAAGAGCAGGACCTGGAGGACGGCGAGACCGGCCAGGAGCACGCACGCCACGACGGCCGCCCCGATGATCACGCTGACGACCCTAGTCAGCGGGTGCCGTCGCCCCTCCCACCCCAGGCGACCCGGCCACCCCGCCCGGCCGCCGGACCTCACCCGCCCGGGCGTCCCCGTCGGGTAGACCCTTCCTCGTCGACGGACGCGCAGGCATCGTCGGCAGCCGGCACACGAGAGGGGAAGCACGGGTGGACCCTTCCGAGCGCGGCGCCGGTGAGCCGTTGTGGCCGGCCCGCTACCTGCTGGACGGCCGCCTCGTCGTCCTCAGCGGCGCATCACGCACCGAACGCTCACCCGTGCGGGACCTCCTGCGTCGCGCCTTCCGTCGCTGGCGCGGCTGGACCCGCCGCTCTCGGGCTGACGCCGGTCCCCCGGAGACGGCCCTCACGCCCGGACAGCTGCTCGCCGCCTGGGACTCGACCGAGGCACGCGTCGCCGGGGCCGCCAGTCGCGCCTGGCTGGAGACCGTGCGCGAACCGGCCTGGTCCTCACCGTTCCTGGCCTCCAGCCGCGCCGCCTTCGACGGGCGGGCGGAGGTCGACCAGATCACCGACCTGGCGCTGCGGATCCGCGACGCCCGGATCGCCCTCGGCGCCCGTCCGTCCGGCCCCGCCGCCGAGTACTGGGAGCGGCAGCAGGAGGCGCTGGAGAGCACTGCCCGGCAACTGGGCCACCGGGCGGATGCGCTCATCCGCTATCGCGACCAGACGGCTCTGCTCTCCGCGGAACTGCAGCACCTGACCGAGCTCGAGCGACTCGAGCGCAGCGCGACCGAGATCGACGGGCTCACGATCGAGACGGCGTACGCCTCCGGCCGCGGGGACGGCGGGCTCGGCACCGTCGCCGAGGAGATCGCCGGTGTCCGGACGGCGATGACCGAACTCCTGGACCTCATGACCCGCACGAGGGCGCCGCTGGCCGGGCCGCCCGACGGGTCCGCCTCGCCCGCGCAGCGCTGACCGGGATCCCTGCCCCGGGCCTGCCCGCGCCGGCCCCGGGCGGCGGTCTCCCCGCGGCCGTCCTCAGCGGGTGAGATCGCTCCGTCCGGGGCACCCCGCTCCCATGGCAGCCATCAGTGACGCCGTCGTCGTCGACGTCCTCCGCCGGATCGACCGGATCACCGCACCCCTCGTCCGGCGCCTGGGCCGCCCGCCGGCACTCCCCGAGGCGGAACGGGACGCGTGGTGGGCCGACCGGGTCTCCCGCGTGGCGGCCGGCGTCTCCGCCGCGCCGCGTTTCGCCGGCAAGCTCGCCGACCTGCTCCCGCTGCAGAACACCGTCGGCACGGCCGTCCAGTCCGTCGTCGTCCTGGGCGTGGCGTCCGAGCACGGGGTCGAGGACCCGGCCGCACGGGTCTCGCTGCTCACCCGGGTGCTGATGCGCCGCGACCTCACCGCGGAGCAGGTGGCGCCGCTGCTGGACCGGGCCCAGGGCACCTACGCCGAGGAGGCGCTCGGCGCGAAGGACCGGCGCACCGGCCTCCGCGGGACGGCCCGCACCCTGTGGCGCGTGGCCCGACTGCTGGGCCGGATCGACGACGCGCTCGACGCCCGCCCGAAGGGCAAGCTGCGGCACCGGCTCCTGTCGAACCTGCCGGTGGTCGGTGTCGTGGGCGGCTACGCCGCGGAGCGGGAGGGGCTGCGCCGGGCCGCCGCGGAGGCCGCGGCGGCGCTGCAGGCCTGAAAGGCGCCGGGGCTCAGCCGGGCAGGTCGGCGTCGGCGGACGTCGACCCGCCCGGCCGCCCGTCCCGCGCGCCCTGCCCCGCCCCGTCCGTGGCCCCGTCGGGGGACGCCGCACCACCCCACCCGTCCTTCCCGTCGGCAGCCGGGCCTGCGGCCGGCGGCCGGCCACGCGCGTAGTCGATGATCCGGCCGGCGCAGGCGGTCAGCGGGACCGCCAGGAACGCCCCGAGGACGCCGTAGGTCACCGCGCCCACGGTGACGGCCAGGATGATCACGAAGGGGTGCAGGCGGAGCACCGGGCTGAGGATCAGCGGCTCCAGCAGGTTCCCCTCGGCCTGCTGGACGACGACCACGACGAGCAGGGCGATGAGCGCCGTCGTCAGCCCCTGGTCGGCGAGGGCCACCAGGACGGCGACGAGACCGGAGACGAACGCGCCCACGATGGGGAAGAAGCCGCCGAAGAAGATCAGCAGGGCCAGGGGCAGGACCAGCGGCACCCCGAGGATCGCCAGCCCGATCCCGATGAACACCGCGTCGGCGAGCGCCACCACCATCTGACCGCGGAAGTAGGCGCCGAGCGTCCAGAACAGCTGCCCCGACACCCGCCGCACGTGCCGGCCGGCGGTGTCCGGGAGCAGCCCGGACACCGCGGCCCAGATGCGTTCCCCGTCGCGGAGGTAGAAGAACAGGGCGATGACGAACAGGACGGTGGCCGTGGCGACGTCGGTCAGCGTCCGCGCCACCTGGAGCCCCTGGCCGACCACGTCGGTGCCCTGCCCCATCGCCTGGAACGCCTCGTCGGCCAGGTCGGCGAGCCCACCGTCGCCGACGTCGAACGGGAAGGCGAACGGGGTGTCGGCGACGAACTCGGAGAGGTCGCTGATCGCCTGCTCGACGCTGTCGGCGAGGGTGGGCAGCTCGTCGGCGAAGCGCGGCACGATGAACCAGAGGACCAGCGCGACCAGCCCGAACAGCGAGAGCACCAGGAACAGTGCGACGAGCGTCGCAGGCAGCCCCCTGCCCTTCAGCCAGGCGGCGAGCGGCCAGAGCACGGCCGCCGGGAACAGCGCGATGGCCAGTGGGGTGGCGACCACGCTGACCTCGCGCCCCACCAGGTAGACCAGGACGAGGACGCCGACCACACCGAGCACGGCCCACGCCCGGCGCCCGGTGCGCAGCAGGAGGGCGTCACGGCCCCCCGGTTCGGCCGGACCGTCCATGGCACCTCCCTGCCAGGTGGGGCAGGTCGCCCCGCCCGAGCAGATCAGCCGGAGACGGGTTCCGGCTGCCGCGGGGAGCCGGCGACGAGGTTCGCGTACACCTCACGCGTCGCCGTGGAGCGGTTCATGGTGATGAAGTGGATGCCGGGGACGCCCTCGGCCAGCAGCGTCCGGCACAGCTCGGTCGCGACCTCCACCCCGAGCGCGCGCACCGCGGCCTTGTCCTCCGGGCGGTCGCCGTCCAGGGCGGCGAACCGGTCGGCGAGGTCGCTCGGGAACGCCTGCCCCGACAGCTGCACGATGCGGGCGATCTGGCGGGCGCTGGTCACCGGCATGACCCCGGCGACGATCGGGACCTCGCAGCCGTGCCGGGCGACCCGGTCGCGCAGCCGCAGGTAGTCCTCGGCCCGGAAGAACATCTGGGTGATCGCGAAGTCCGCCCCGGACCGGCACTTGTCGACGAACCGGGACACGTCCGTCTCGAAGTCCGGCGAGCGCGGATGCTGCTCGGGGAACGCGGCGACACCGACGGAGAAGTCCCCCATCGACTTGATCAGCTCGACCAGCTCGGCGGCGTAGTTCAGCCCCTGCGGGTGCGCCCGCCACTCCGCCTGCGGGTCGAGGCCGGGCGGGTCGCCGCGCAGCGCCAGCAGGTTGCGCACGCCGGCCGCGGCCAGGCGGCTGACCACGTGCCGCAGCTCGGCGACGCTGTGGTCGACGGCCGTGAGGTGCGCCAGCGGGGTCATCGTCGTCTCGGCGGCGATGCGTTCGGTGATCGCGACGGTGCCCTCGCGGGTCGAGCCACCCGCCCCGTAGGTGACCGACACGAACGAGGGCCGCAGGCGCTCCAGCTCGCGCAGCGCCTGCCAGAGCTGGGGATCGGCGTCCGGGCTCTTGGGCGGGAAGAACTCGAACGACCAGGTCGGTCGCTCGGCGGCGAGGAGCTCACTCACGGTCCGGCTCACGGGCTCCCAGGGTACGGGCCGCCCTCCCGTGGCGCGGCAACCGGCGCCTCGCGGCGGCCGGCACGCCGGCGCATCCAGATCCGGCGCACCCGCCGAAGAAGGGTCGGCAGCGGCCCAGGCCGGGGCCGCCGGGGCGTCCTCGCCCCCCTGTCGACCGTCGCGCGCCGCGCGAGGAGGGTGGAACGACGATGAACCGGAGCCCGGGACCTGCTCTGCTGCGGAGGTCGCACACCACCAGGTTGGGCAATACTGGGCCGGTGACCGCCGCCCGGACCCAGCAGCGCGAGTCCGCGGCCCGATCGCTCGCGGCAGCCGACCTCGACCGGCTCCGGACGGCGGTGAGCGCAGCCCTGGCGGGGTTCCTCGACCGCCAGCGCGACACGCTCGCCGCGATGGACGCCAGCCTGACCCCCGTCGTCGACGAGGTGTGCGCCGTCGCCGAGGGCGGCAAGCGGCTGCGTCCCGCGTTCGCCTACTGGGGCTGGCGCGGCGCCCGCGACGAGGCGACCGGCGAGGACGACGCCGCCGTGCTCACGGCCGTCGCGGCCCTGGAGTTCGTGCACGCGAGCGCCCTGGTGCACGACGACGTCATGGACGGCGCGCAGACCCGCCGTGGCCGGCCGGCCACCCACGTCGGCTTCGCCCGCCGCCACTCCGGCCAGGAGCTGGACGGCGACCGCGAGCTGTTCGGCACCGGATCGGCCATCCTCGTCGGCGACCTGGCGCTCGTGTGGTCCGACGAGCTGCTGCGCCGGTCGGGCATCTCCCCGGCGGCCCTCTCCCGCGCCCGGGCGGTCTGGGACACGATGCGCACCGAGGTCACCGCGGGCCAGTACCTGGACCTGCTGCGGGCCGCCGGTGGCCTGCCCGGCCCCGACGGCGCCCTCAAGGTCGCCCGGTACAAGAGCGCCGGGTACACCGTCCAGCGGCCGCTGCAGCTGGGCGCCGCCATCGCCGGCGCCGGCCCCGCGGTCGCGGACGCGTACACGGCCGTCGGGCTGCCGCTGGGCGAGGCCTTCCAGCTGCGCGACGACGTCCTCGGCGTCTTCGGCGACCCGGCCGTCACCGGCAAGTCCGCCGACGACGACCTGCGCGAGGGCAAGCAGACCCTGTTGATCGCCCTCGCCGCGGAGGCCGCCGGTCCGGACGGCCTGCGGCTGCTCGACGACCTGCTGGGCAACGCCGACGCCGGCCCGGAGGAGTTCGACGCGCTGCGCGGGCTGCTGGAGTCCACCGGAGCCCGCGCCCGGGTCGAGGAACGGATCACCGAGCGGACCGCCCTGGCCCGTGCCGCCATCGCCGAGGCACCGATCGCCGACGACGCGCGCGCCGCCCTCGACGCCCTGGCCCTCGCCGCGACCTCCCGCACCGCCTGATGGTCCGCACCGTTCCCGGGCGCACCGAGCGCGTCGTCGTCGTCGGTGCCGGGCTCGCCGGGCTGGCCACCGCCCTGCGGCTGCGCGGAGCCGGTCGCGAGGTGACCGTCGTCGAGCGCGGCGCGGGACCGGGCGGGCGGGCCGGGCGGGTGGACCGGGGCGGCTACTCCCTCGACACCGGGCCGTCGGTCTTCACCGCGCCGGAGATCGTCGCCGACACCCTCGCCGCGGTCGGCGAGAAGCTCGAGGACCGGCTCACCCTCGTGCCGCTGGCGACCACCTACCGCGCGCAGTACGCCGACGGCTCGCACCTGGACGTGCACGCCGACCCCGACGCCTTCGCCGCCGAGGTGGCGGCGTTGTGCGGCCCGGCCGAGGCCACTGCCCTGCGCCGGTACCTGGCCGACCTCGCCGAGCTGTACCGGCTGCAGCTGACCACGTTCATCGACCGCAACCTCGACTCGCCGCTGGACCTGCTGGGGCCGGAACTCCTCGCCCTCGCCCGGCGCGGCGGGTTCGGCCGGCTGTCGGCGCACGTGGGGAAGTACTTCGCCGACGACCGGCTGCGCCGGCTGTTCAGCTTCCAGGCCCTCTACGCCGGGGTCTCCCCGTTCCGGGCCATCGCCGCCTACGCGGTGATCGCCCAGCTCGACATCGGCGCCGGCGTGTGGCACCCCATGGGCGGGATCGCCGCCGTCCCGAACGCCCTCGCGGCCGCGGCGGCCGACGCCGGCGTCGCCTTCCGCTACGGCGCGGACGTCGAGGAGCTCGAGACGGCCGGCCGGCGGGTCACCGCTGTGCGCCTCGCCGGGGGGGACCGGCTGCCCGCGGACGCCGTCGTCGTCACCACCGACCAGCCCTGGCAGCTGGTGCCGGGGCTCCGGGCGCCGCGCCGGCCGGTGTACTCGCCGTCCTGCGTCGCCCTGCACGTCGGTGTGCGGGCCGAGCTGCCCGGCCAGGCGCACCACACGATCAGCTTCGGCGACTCCTGGCAGGGGGTGTTCGACGAGCTCACCCGCGACGGCCGTCCGATGACCGACCCGAGCCTGCTGGTCAGCATGCCGTCGCGCACCGACCGCAGCCTCGCCCCCGAGGGCGGTCAGGTGCTGAGCATCGTCGCCCCCACCCCCAACCTGGACCGGCGCAGCGGCGGGAATCCCGACCTGGACTGGACGACGCTCGGTCCCCGGTACCGCGACGAGGTGCTCGCCACCCTCGAGGCCCGCGGCTGGACCGGTCTTCCCGGTGCCATCGAGGTCGAGGAGCTGGCGACCCCGCTGGACTGGGCGGCCCAGGGCATGGCCGCGGGCACCCCGTTCGCCCTCGCCCACACGTTCGGGCAGACCGGGCCATTCCGGCCCTCGACGCTGCCCCGCCGCGGCCCGGAGAACGTCGTGCTCGCCGGGTCGTCGGTGCAGCCCGGCGTCGGCGTGCCGATGGTGCTGATCAGCGGCCGGCTGGCCGCCGAGCGGATCACCGGGCCGGTGGCCCGATGACGGGCCTCCGGATGCCGGCCACGCAGGCGGGACGCCAGGCACAGCTGGACGCCGCCTACCGGCACTGCGCCGCGATCGCCGCCCGGCACGGGAAGAGCTACCACCTGGCGACCCGGCTGCTCACCCCCGACCGGCGGCCCGCCGTGCACGCCCTGTACGCCGCGGCCCGCACCGCCGACGACCTCGTCGACCTGCCCGGCCCGGACCCCGAGGGCGACCTCGCCGAGTGGTCGCGGGCGGTGCTCGCCGAGCTCGAGGCCGGCTGGTCCGACGACCCGGTGCGGCTGGCCCTGGTGCACACCTACCGCCGCTACGACATCGCCGTCGAGCACCTGGTCGACTTCCTCGCCGCGATGACCAGCGACCTCGACGTCGACAGCTATCCCGACATGGCCGCCCTGGACCGGTACATGTGGGGATCGGCGTCGGTCATCGGCCTGCAGGTGCTGCCGGTGCTGGGCACCGCCCCCGGCGTGGCCCGCGCGGAGGCCGCGCCGCACGCCATCGCCCTCGGCGAGGCCTTCCAGCTGACCAACTTCCTGCGCGACGTCGCCGAGGACGTCGACCGCGGCCGGATCTACCTGCCGGCCGACGCCATGGCCGCGCACGGGGTCACCCGCGAGCAGCTGGCGGAGAAGCGGCACGACGACCGGTTCGCGGACCTGATGCGCGAGATGGTCGCCGTCGTCCGCCGCCGGTACGACGACGCCGCTCCCGGCACGCCCCTGCTGGCGCCCGAGTCGCGGGACTGCGTGCGGGCGGCCACCGCGCTCTACGGCGGCATCCTCGACGAGATCGAGCGGGCGGACTACCGGGTGCTCGACGGGCGGGTGTCGGTGTCCAAGCCGCGGCGCCTGGCGGTGTTCGCCCGCCGGTTGACCGCCGCCCAGCTGGCCAGGGTCAGGGTGACCATGGCAAAGCCGAAGAGCAGGTCCTCCACCGGGGCGTAGGCGATGCGCGGACCCCAGATCGCGCCCGGGTCGTAGGTGACGACGTCCAGCCCGGTGAGCACCCCGTTCATCAGCAGCTGGAAGAAGACGATGATCGCGTAGGCGGTCCAGAACACCTTCCGGGTGACCATGCGGGTGCGGTAGACGGCCAGGTCGACGACGAGGACGCCCACGACGGCGAGGACGGCGAGGGTCGAATAGCTCATCGCCGGGGCTCCGCTTCTCTGCCGTGACCCGACTCCGCGCCGCCGTCCGCTGCTCGCTCGTTCCTCGCTGCGATGCTCCCGCGGCTGTCGTCGGGGGAAGCCGGGTAGCCGGCGTCCCACCCCGTCACCCGGCGCACCGCCTCCAGGGCGAGCACCGAGCACAGCGGGACGACGAGGAAGAACAGCACCTCCTCCACCGGGATGCCGCCGGGGAACCGGACGCCGAGGGTGAGCTCGTCGCTGTAGTTCCAGTGCCCCTGCGCGATCGCGTAGAGCACCCAGACGACGAAGACGGTGAACTCCGGCAGCACCGCCAGCAGGAAGCGGCGCCAGCGGGCGTAGACCCGCACCCGCAGCACGATCTCGAGCGGTGCGGTGACGACCAGGCACCCCACGAGCAGCGCGAGGTACGTCAGGGAGCCCACGGGATCAGCTTCGTCCCCGTGCCGGCGTCCGGATGCATCCGCTCAGAACGCCAGCGCCTGGGCCCGGCGGGTGACCTCGGTGTGCCGGTCGTCGCGGAGCGCCTGCACCGGCGTGCCGGGCAGGGTGTCGTCCTCCCGGAACAGCCAGTCGAAGGCCTCCTCGTCGGTGAAGCCGCCGTCCTGGAGAACGGTCAGCAGCCCGGGCAGGTGCTTGAGGATCACGCCGTCCTGCACGAAGTCGGCGGGGATCCTGCCGTTGCCGCTGCCGGGGACGGCCATCAGCTTCCGGTCGCGCAGCAGCTGGCGGACCCGGTTGGGCGAGGTGCCCAGGAGCTGGGCGACCTCCGTCGGGGTGAGCGTGTCCATAGGGTGCCAGCCTATGGCCACCGCCGACGACGCACCCACGGTGCCCGGGCAGGCGCTCGGCGGTCCGGGAGCGCCGCGCCAGCGCCGGGAGTCCGACCCGGCGACCGCGGCGCCCGAGCACCTCGACCTGGCCGCCCTGGAGGCCGAGGCCGCCGCCCTCCTCCCGCCGGCGGTCGCCGACTTCTACGCCGGTGGCGCGGAGTCCGAGACCACCCTCGCCGAGGCGCCCGCGGCGTGGCGGACCTGGCGGCTGCGGCCCCGCGTGCTGACCGGGCTGTCGGCCGTCCGCCTGCGCACGTCGCTGCTGGGCAGCGACGTCGCGACGCCGATCGGCATCGCCCCCTGGGCCTACCAGGCGCTGGCCCACCCGGACGGGGAGCGCGGCAGCGCCCGTGCCGCCGCCGCGTCGGGTGCCCTGCTGACGGTCTCCACCTCGGCGAGCGCCCCGCTGGCCGAGGTGGCGGCCACCGAGCCCGGCGCGCCGAAGTGGTTCCAGCTCTACCGGCAGCACTCCCCCGCCCACACCGACGACCTCGCCCGCCGCGCCGGGCAGGCCGGCTACCGCGCTCTCGTGCTCACCGTCGACCTGCCGGTCCTCGGCCGGCGGCTGCGCGACGTGGCCAGCGGCTTCGCCCTGCCGGCCGACCTGCCGCCGGGGAACCTGCCGACCGAGAGCGCCGTCGAGGCCGAGTCGCCCGTCTGGACCGTCGACGACATCGCCCGCTTCGGCGACCTGTCCGGCCTCCCGGTGGTCACCAAGGGGGTGCTCCGGGGCGACGACGCGGCGCGGTGCGTGCAGGCCGGCGCGGCCGCGGTGTGGGTGTCCACGCACGGCGGCCGGCAGGCCGACCCGGCGGTCGCCAGCGCCCACGCCCTCCCCGAGGTGGTCGACGCCGTCGGCGACGACGCCGAGGTCTACGTCGACGGCGGGCTCCGGAGCGGATCGGACGTGTTCACTGCGCTCGCCCTGGGTGCGGACGCGGTGTTCGTCGGGCGGCCGGCGATCTGGGGCCTGGCCACCGGCGGCGCCGACGGCGTCTCCCGCGTGCTGGACGGACTGACCGCGCAGCTCGCGCACACCATGCTGCTGTGCGGGGTGCCCGACGTCCGGTCGGTGCCCCGCGACGCGGTCACCCCGGCGCGATAACCTGAGGACGGGCCGTGACTGGCGCGTCGAGGTGGGCCACCACCGGGGAGCGGCCTGGAGGACCCTGCCGTGCGCCTGGGCACCTTCCCGACGTCCCGTCCAGGAGCCCCCGATGACCACGTCAGTTGAGAACCAGCCCGTAGGCACCCACTCGTTCGACGGCGCGGCCGCTTCGGCCGCCTACCGCAACGCCCTGGCGGTGATCGGCGCGGTCGAGCCCCGCGTGGCCGACGCCATCGGCCAGGAGCTGGCCGACCAGCGGGCCTCGCTCAAGCTCATCGCCAGCGAAAACTACGCGAGCCCCGCCGTGCTGCTGACCATGGGCAACTGGTTCAGCGACAAGTACGCCGAGGGCACCGTCGGGCACCGCTTCTACGCCGGCTGCCAGAACGTCGACACCGTCGAGGCGCTCGCCGCCGAGCACGCCCGCGAGCTGTTCGGCGCCGCCCACGCCTACGTCCAGCCGCACTCGGGCATCGACGCCAACCTGGTCGCGTTCTGGGCCGTCCTCGCCCAGCGGGTGGAGCTGCCGGCACTGGAGAAGGCCGGCGCCAAGCACGTCAACGACCTGACCGACGCCGACTGGGCGCAGCTGCGCCGGGCGCTGGGCGACCAGCGGATGCTGGGCATGTCGCTGGACTCGGGCGGCCACCTCACCCACGGCTTCCGGCCCAACATCAGCGGCAAGATGTTCGAGCAGTCCTCCTACGGCACCGACCCGGGCACCGGCCTGCTCGACTACGCCGCCGTCCGCGCCCGTGCCCACGAGTTCCGCCCGCTGATCATGATGGCCGGGTACTCCGCCTACCCGCGGCGGGTGGACTTCGCCGCCATGCGGGAGATCGCCGACGAGGTGGGGGCCACGCTCGTCGTCGACATGGCCCACTTCGCCGGCCTGGTCGCGGGCAAGGTGCTCACCGGGGACTTCGACCCCGTGCCGCACGCCCACGTCGTCACCAGCACCAGCCACAAGTCGCTGCGCGGCCCGCGCGGTGGCTTCGTGCTCGCCCAGCCGGAGTTCGCCGACGCCGTCGACCGCGGCTGCCCCATGGTGCTCGGGGGGCCGCTCCCCCACGTGATGGCCGCCAAGGCCGTGGCCTTCGCCGAGGCCCGGCAGCCATCCTTCGCGACGTACGCGCAGAACATCGTCGACAACGCGGTCACCCTGGCCGACGGCCTGCGCAAGCGCGGCGTCCGGCTGGTCACCGACGGCACGGACAACCACCTCGTGCTGCTCGACGTCACCTCCTTCGGGCTGACCGGCCGGCAGGCGGAGTCCGCCCTGCTCGACGCCGGCATCGTCACCAACCGCAACTCGGTCCCGGCCGACCCGAACGGCGCCTGGTACACCTCGGGCGTCCGGATCGGCACCCCGGCGCTGACCACCCGGGGCTTCGGGGCCGCCGAGTTCGACCAGGTGGCCGAGCTCATCGCCGGCGTCCTCGAGGGGACGACGCCGACGACGACGTCCTCGAACGAGCCGTCCCGCGCCAAGTACACGCTGGCCGAGGGGCTCGCCGACCGCACCCGCGACGCCGCGGCGGAGCTGCTCAGCGGTCATCCGCTCTACGCCGGGCTGGACCTGGGCTGATCGGGCCCCGTCCGGAGGCTCGCCGCGATCTCGTGAGCGGTGAGCGGGACGGGGCCCTCCGACCGCCGCCCGTCGTCGGCACACCCGCGGCGGGCGGCGGGGTGGTCCATTTCATTCGCACCACCGGCCACGGCGGCCCCCTGCACCGCGTGGTTGGCCTGTCCGCGCCCGACTCCTACCTACACTCGCTCGAGTGGACACCGCCGTGAGCGACCCCGTCGTGGGCCTGGTCCTCGAGGGGCGCTACCGCCTCGAGGAGCGGGTCGCGCGCGGCGGCATGTCGACGGTGTACGCGGCCACCGATCTGCGGTTGCACAAGACGGTCGCGGTCAAGGTCATGGCCGAGCACCTCGCGCACGACCCGACGTTCGTCGACCGGTTCACCCGCGAGGCGCGCGCCGCGGCCATGCTCAGCCACCCGAACGTGGTCGGCGTCAGCGACCAGGGCAGCGACCAGGGGCTGGTGTTCCTGGTCATGGAGCTCGTCCGCGGGCGCACCCTGCGCGACCTGCTCACCGCCCGGGGCCGGCTGACCGTCGCCGAGGCGTTCGCCGTCCTCGAGCCGACCCTGTCCGGGCTGACCGCCGCCCACCGGGCCGGCATCGTGCACCGCGACATCAAGCCGGAGAACGTCCTCATCGGCCTCGACGGCGTGGTGAAGGTGGCCGACTTCGGCCTGGCCCGCGCCGTCGTCGGCACCGGGACCGCCCAGGCCAGCCAGACCGGCGGTGTGCTCATCGGCACCGTCGCCTACCTGTCGCCCGAGCAGCTCGAACGCGGCAAGGCCGACGCCCGCAGCGACATCTACGCCGCCGGCATCGTGCTCTACGAGATGCTCACCGGGCACCCGCCCTACGGCGGGGACACGCCGCTGGCGGTGGCCTACCAGCACGTGCACCACGACGTCCCGGCCCCGTCGGACGAGGTCGAGGGGCTGCCGTGGGCGGTCGACGAGCTGGTGGCCCGCACCACCCGCCGTGACCCGGCGGGCCGGCCGGTGGACGCCGGCGCGTTCCTCGCCGAGCTCGGTCACGTGCGCAAGGACCTCGGGATCGAGCCGGTCCCGGTGCCGACGGGGCGCAGCACCGCCGGGCCGGGCACCCTGCGGCCGACCAACCGGCCCTCCCGGCCGCGCCACCCCAGCGACCCCGGGACCGCCGTGCTCGGCGGCCAGCGCACCGATCGCACGGGCCGGACCAGCATGCTGCCGGCCGCGGGCGGCGCCACGATGAACGTGAACGGCCGGCGGCCGGCCGCACTGGAACGCCCGCGCCCCGGCGTCCCGCAGCACATCCGCCGCCGGCGGGCCCGGTTCGCCGTCGCGATCATCGCCCTGCTGGCCATCACCATCGGGGCGATCGGCTGGTGGCTGGGCAGCGGCCGGTGGACGCAGATCCCGCAGCTGGTGGGCCAGGACGAGGCCGCGGCGATCGACCTGCTGCAGGAGGCGGGGCTGACCCCCGACTGCTGCGAGGAGGTCTGGAGCGAGGAGTTCCCCGCCGGCGTCGTCATGTCCACCGATCCCGAGCCCGGCGAGGCGATCCGCGGCACCGACGTCCGTCTCGTCGTCTCGCAGGGGCCGGAGCGCTTCACCGTGCCCACCGAGCTGGTCGGCCAGCCCGTGGACGACGTCGTCACCTTCCTCCAGGAGGAACGGTCGGCGATCCAGGTCACCGTCGCCGAGCTCTACAGCGACGCCGTCGCGCCGGGTCTGGTCATCGGTTTCGACCCGCCGGCCGGCACCGCGCTGCCGCGCGACTCGGTGGTGACCGTGCAGGTGAGCCTCGGCCACGAGCCGGTCGTCGTGCCCGACGTGACCGGGCAGAGCCCCGAGCAGGCGGTGGCCAACCTGGAGGCGCTCGGGTTCACGGTCACCCGCGGCGAGGACGGCCGGAGCGCCGACGTGGACCCGGGCGAGGTCATGGCCATCACCCCCGGCCCCGCCGCGGGCCCCGTCCCCTACGGCAGCGCGCTGACGATCGTGGTCTCCGCCGGGGTCCCGCTGGTCGTCGTGCCCGACGTGGCCGGGATGAAGGAGGAGGAGGCGGTCGCGGCGCTGCAGGCCGCGGGGCTGACCGTCGACGCCACCAAGTTCTTCGGCAACAAGGTGCGCCAGCAGCAGCCCGCCGCCGGCGAGAGCGTCGAGCAGGGCACTGCGGTGAAGATCCTGGTGGCGTTCTGACCGGGATCCCGTCGCCTCCCATCGGGGCGCACATCCAGATCAAGGGCGGCCTCGCGACGGGCGGGCTGGCGTACACCGACGCGGTGGGCGCCCGCGCCGTCCAGGTGTTCGTGGGCAACCCGCGCGGCTGGAAGCTGACCGACGGCGATGCGCGGCAGGACGCACTGTTCGTCGAGGGCTGCGCGGAGCGCTCGGTGCCCGCGTTCATCCACACCCCGTTCCTGGTGAACGTCGGCTCCCCCACCGAGGCGACCGTCGAGCAGTCCATCGCCTCCATCGCGCACAACCTGCGGCGTGGTGCGGAGCTCGGCTGCGCCGGCGTCGTCGTGCACGCCGGGTCGGCCGTGGGCGAGGACCGCTACGAGGCCGCCCTGCGCCAACTGCGCGAACGGCTGCTGCCGGTGCTCGACGGCCTTCCCGCGGGCTCGCCCCGGCTGCTCGTCGAGCCGACCGCCGGCGGCGGCAAGGCGCTGGCCGCCACGGTCGAGGACCTCGGGCCGTACTTCGCGGCGCTGGAGGACCACCCGCTGCTCGGCGTCTGCTTCGACACCTGCCACGCCTGGGCGGCCGGCCACGACCTCGCGGCGCCGGGCGGGATGACGGCGACCCTGGACGCGCTCGAGGCGACCGTGGGCCCGGGCCGGCTGGGCCTGGTGCACGCCAACGACTCGCTCGACGGGTGCGGCTCCAAGCGGGACCGGCACACCACCATCGGCGAGGGCTCGATCGGGGTCGCGCCCTTCGCCGAGCTGCTCGCCCACCCGTCGATGGCCGGGGTGTCCGTCGTGGTGGAGACGCCGTCCGAGAAGGACGGCTCGCCGTACGGCGGGCACGCCGCCGACATCAAGCTGCTGAACTCGCTGATCGGCGATCCGGTCGAGTTCGACGGCGCCTGACGCGCTCGTGGCTCCAGCGCGGGCCCCAGCGGGTCGTCCCCGGCTATTCGAACAGCACGTGGATCGCGGCGACGTCGTCTCCGAGTGAAGCCGTGACCCGCCAGCAGCCCGCGGTCGGGACGTGGACCCCCGTCGGCAGGAATCCCGGCAGGCCGTCGGCCGTGGGCGACTGGTCGACCCGGCCGACACCGGGCCCATCCGCTTCCCGGACGTCGACATCGGGAGCGGAGTCGGTGCCGACCCACAGACCCAGCTTCAGGTAGATGCCGTCGGTCCGGCGTTCGGCAGCGTCGCCCCAGGTGCCTTCCGCGGGGGTGAGAAAGTAGAGGTTCCCCTCTCCGACCACCCTCGGCGCTCCGTCGCCGCCCAGGTCCGCCACGAGGGCCTCCGGAGGTCCGCGCGTGACCGACTCGGACCCGGCGCAGTCGGACGCAGTCGTCCGTGCAGCTGTGGGCGACCCGGCACCGCTCCCGGAAGCGGAACAGGCGACGAGCAGCGCGAGGGCGAGGAAGCCCGGCCCTACCGCCCGGACGGCACGTGCGCGGTGGGCGGTCATCGCCGGACCACGATCGACCGGATGCAGACCGCGGTCAAGCCGGCCGCCGGGAGTCCCCCGGAGGGTCAGCGGTTCGACAACTCCGCGAGGACGTCGGCGGCGCGGTCGATGCCCGCACGGTCGACGTCGAGGTGCGTCACCAGGCGGACCTTCCGGGCGCTCACCTGGCTGACCAGCACACCCTGCGCCTTCGCGGCCTCGGCGAGCATCGGCGCGGCGACGTCGTCCAGCACGACCATGTTCGTCTCCACCGTCGACGGGTCCACACCGAGCCGCTTGGCCAGCAGCTGCGCGTGCTCGTGGTCCTCGGCCATCCGCGGCAGGTGGTGGTCGAGGGCGTAGCTGCACGCCGCGGCGAGGACGCCGACCTGGCGCATGCCGCCGCCGAGCCGCTTGCGCCACAGCCGCGCGGTCGCGATCCGCTCCGCCGAGGCGACCAGCACCGAGCCGACCGGCGTCCCGAGGCCCTTCGAGAAGCAGACCGACGCGGTGTCGGCCAGCCGGCCGTACGTCGACAGCGGGACACCCGAGGCGACGTGCGCGTTCCAGATGCGGGCGCCGTCGAGGTGCACGGCGACGCCGGCCTCGCGGGACCAGTCCCACAGCTGCTGCAGCTGGTCGAGCGGCTGGACCAGTCCGCCGCCCCGGTTGTGCGAGTTCTCCACCGCGACGGCGGCAGTGGCGGTGAGGTGCCAGTTGTCCCGCGGCCGCACCTGATCGATCAGCTGCCCGGCGTCCAGGCGACCACCGGAGGAGACGACCGTGCGCGTGGAGATGCCGAAGATCGCGGCCGCGGCCCCCATCTCGTAGGTGACCACGTGCGCGTCGGCGTCGCAGAGGACCTCCTGGCCCGGCTCGCAGACCAGGCGCATGCCGATCTGGTTGCCCATGGTCCCGCTCGGCACGAACATCGCCGCCTCGTGGCCGAAGAGCTCCGCCGTCCGCTCCTCGAGGGCCCGGACCGCGGGGTCCTCCTCGTAGACGTCGTCGCCGACCTCCGCCTCGGCCATGGCCCGGCGCATCCCGGGCGTCGGCTTCGTGACGGTGTCCGACCGGAGATCGATCAGGCCCCCTTGCAGGGTCCCGCCGCGAGCTCGCGAGCGGTGGGGGGCAAGGGGGTCCTTATCCACGCAGCATCTCCGCGACCAGGAACGCCAGCTCCAGGGACTGACCGGTGTTCAGCCGCGGGTCGCAGGCGGTCTCGTACCGGCTGTTGAGGTCCTCGTCGCTGATCTCCATGGCGCCGCCGAGGCACTCGGTGACGTCCTCACCGGTCAGCTCCACGTGGATGCCGCCCGGCCACGTGCCCAGCGCGCGGTGCACGTCGAAGAAGCCGAGCACCTCGTCGACCACGCGGTCGAAGTGGCGGGTCTTGTAGCCGGTGGAGGACTCGTGGGTGTTGCCGTGCATCGGGTCGCACTGCCACACGACCTGGTGCCCGCTGGCGGTCACCTTCTCCACGATCCCCGGCAGGACGTCGCGGATCTTGCCGTTGCCCATCCGGCTGATCAGCGTCAGCTTGCCCGGGAGGCCGTCGGGGTCCAGCCGCTCGACGAGCTCGGTGGCCTGCTCCGGCGTCGTCGTCGGCCCGATCTTCACGCCGATCGGGTTGGCCAGCTTCGAGGCGAACTCGATGTGCGCGCCGTCCATCTGGCGGGTCCGCTCCCCCACCCACACGAAGTGCGCCGACGAGGCGTACGCGCGGCCCCCGTGCACCCGCAGCAGCGCCCGCTCGTAGTCGAGGATCAGCGCCTCGTGGGAGTTGTACAGCTCCACCCCGCGCAGGGCGTCGGAGTCGATGCCGCAGGCCTTCATGAACGCCAGCGCGCGGTCGATCTCCCGGGCGATGACCTCGTAGCGCACGCCCGCAGGCGAGTTGGCGACGAAGTCGCGGTTCCAGTCGTGGACGGCGTGCAGGTCGGCCAAGCCGCCCCGGGCGTAGGCGCGGATCATGTTCATCGCCGCCGCGGAGTTCGCGTACGCCCGGACCAGCCGGTGCGGGTCCGGGATGCGCTGCTCCAGGACCGGCTCCAGAGAGTTCACCATGTCGCCCCGGTAGGACGGCAGCCCGAGGGCGTCGGTGTCCGACGAGCGCGGCTTGGCGTACTGCCCGGCGACCCGGCCGACCTTGACCACCGGCACGCTGGCGCCGTAGGTGAGGACGACCGCCATCTGCAGCAGCGTCCGCGTGGTGGCCTGCAGGTGCGGCTCGGTGTTGAGGTCGAAGGTCTCCGCGCAGTCCCCGCCCTGCAGCAGGAAGGCCTTGCCCTGGGCGACGTCGGCCAGCTGCGCCCGCAGCCCGTCGATCTCCGCCGGGGCGACGATCGGCGGCACGGTCGACAGCGTGCCGAGGACGGCGTCGAGCGCCGCGCGGTCGGGCCACTGCGGCTGCTGCGCTGCCGGGAGGTCCTTCCACCGGTCGAGACCGGGCACCAGCTCAGCAGGTTCGGGGAGACTCACGCACCCGAGGGTACTTTGCGGCTCCCGCGGGACTGCTCAGCCGAAGAACACCTCGGCCTCGGCGTACCGCTCGGCGGGGACCAGCTTGAGCTGGGCGGTCGCCGCGCTCAGCGGCACCCGCACGATGTCGGTGCCCTTCAGCGCCACCATCACCCCCGACTGGCCGTCGTGGACGGCGTCGACGGCGGCCAGCCCGAATCGGGTGGCCAGCACCCGGTCGAACGGGGAGGGGGTGCCGCCGCGCTGGATGTGGCCGAGGACGACGGCCCGCGCCTCGCGGCCGGTGCGCTCCTCGAGCAGCGAGGCCAGCGCGGCACCGATCCCGCCGAGCCGCACGTGCCCGAACGCGTCCTTCTCGCCGGTGGACAGCATCATGTCGCCGTCCGTGGGCTTGGCCCCCTCGGAGACCACGACGATGGGCGAGTACCCGGACTCGAAGCGGTGCAGGCAGTGGGCGACGACGCCGTCGACGTCGAACGGCTTCTCGGGGATGAGGATGACGTTCGCCCCGCCGGCCATGCCCGCGTGCAGCGCGATCCAGCCGGCGTGCCGGCCCATCACCTCCACGACGAGCGTGCGGTGGTGGCTGTCGCCGGTGGTGTGCAGGCGGTCGATGGCCTCCATGGCCACGCCGACCGCGGTGTCGAAGCCGAACGTGTAGTCGGTGGAGTCGAGGTCGTTGTCGATGGTCTTCGGCACCCCGACGACGGTCACCCCCGCCTCGGCCAGCCGGGTGGCGACGCCGAGGGTGTCCTCGCCGCCGATCGGGATCAGCGCCTCGATGCCCAGGCGCTCGATGGTCGCGAGCACCCGCTGCGGGCCGCCCTCGACGGCGTACGGGTTGGTGCGGGAGGTCCCGAGCACGGTCCCGCCGCGCGGCAGGATCCCGCGCACCGCGGCCAGGTCCATGGGCACGGTGTCGCCGTCGAGCACCCCCCGCCACCCGTCGCGGAAGCCGACGATCTCGTCGCCGTGCTCGCCGATCCCCTTGCGGACCACGGCCCGGATCACGGCGTTGAGCCCAGGGCAGTCACCGCCGCCGGTCAGGATGCCGATCCGCATGCTGGTCCTCCGGGAAGGGGTCGGGGTCCGGTCAGGTTGGTCCAGGACATGATGCCGCAGCTCACAGCCCCGCAGGGAGGATCTTCGTGATCGGTCTGACCGGAGTGACCGGTGCGCTCGGAGGCCGGGTCGCCGCCCGGCTCCCGGCGGCGGCCGCGGGGCCGCTGCGACTCGTCGTCCGCGACGCCGCCCGCGCGCCGGAGCTGCCCGGCGCGGAAGTGGTGGAGAACCCCGCCGGCTACGCCGACGGAGAGGGCTTCCGCGACGCGCTCCGGGGCGTGGACACCCTCTACCTGGTGTCGGCGGCCGAGGCCGAGGACCGGCTGGAACAGCACCTGACCGCAGTCGCGGCGGCGGCCGAGGCCGGGGTCGGCCGGATCGTCTACACGTCCTTCGTCGGGGCCGCGGCCGACGCCACCTTCACCCTCGCGCGGCAGCACCACGCCACGGAGCGGGCCATCGCCGCGACCGGCGTCCGCCACACGTTCCTGCGGCACAGCATGTACGCCGACTTCGTGCCGTTCTTCGCGACGCCGGAGAACGGTCGCGCGGTGATCAGTGCCCCGGCCGGGGACGGCCGTACCGGCTTCGTCTCCCGGGACGACCTCGCCGACGTCGCCGCCGCCGTCCTGGTCCGGGACGACGACGAGCTCGACGGCCGCACTCTGGACGTCACCGGCCCGGAAGCCCTCTCGATGGACGACGCCGCGCGGGTGCTCGGGGAGATCACCGGGCGTCCCGCGGACTACCGGCAGCAGACCGTCGAGGAGGCGTGGGCGACCCGCCGCCCGTCCGGCCACCCGGACTGGGAGATCGAGGGGTGGGTCACCAGCTACCTGGCCATCGCCGCCGGCGAGCTGGCGTCGGTGAGCGACGTCGTCGCGCGGCTGACAGGGCGTCCCGCGCGGACCGTGGCCGAGCACCTGCGCGCCCACCCCGAGGACTGGGCCCACCTCCGCTAGCCGCCGAGCGTGGTGAGGCGACCTCAGGGACGGGCGGCCTCCATGGCGTGCCAGCGCTCGAGGTTGTAGCGGGCGTCGACCAGCGCATCGTGCGTGCCCTGCGGCTTGGGCGGCAGCGCCGGCTGCCCGAGGTCGTCCCACCGCTGCCGCAGTTCCCGGGTGAACCGCGGGATCGGCCGCGGCAGGGCCGGCATCGCACCCCACAGCTGGCAGAGCGCGACGTGGTCGTAGGCGCCGAACCACGCCCACAGCTCGATCTCCTCGCCCGGCCCGGTGAGGAACGCGAGCAGGTCCTCGCGGATCCGCTCGCGGCTGCGCCACGCCGTGTCCGCCGGCGGGGGCAGCTGGTCCAGCACGTTGCGCCGCACCCACGGGATGGCCTTGTCCGGGTCGAACTGGGTGCTGACGGCGTAGAACTCGCGGCCCGCCTCGTCGACGACGCCGATGGAGACGAGGTCGATGGTGGTGCCGTCCTCGATGAACTCGGTGTCGTAGAAGAAGCGCCGCACGATGTCCACCGTAGGTGGCGCGAGCACCACCGATGCGCAGCCCTCAGGCGGGCCCGTTCCTGCGCTGCGCCCCGATGGAGTTCGCGCCGAACTCCTGCCCCTCCAGCGCCGCGATGTCGCGCTCGAGCTGCGGGACCCGGGTCGCCGAGACCCGCAGGGCCACCTTCTCCGCGACCACGCCGGTCACCAGCTGGCGCAGCGCGGAGACGACGCCGACCGACCCGGGGACGAACACGCGTCGGCCCCGGGTCTCCAGGTTCTCCACGAGCGCGTCGGCGCAGGCCTCGACCGAGGTGTAGGCACCGAGCGGCCCGGGGAGCTGCCGCCGCGTGGCCTTGAAGGTGGGCAGCGCGTTCTCGGTGTCGCGCACCATGTCGGTGTCGATCCACGTCGGGTGCGCGCTCGCGACGGTGACGCCGCGGTGCGCGACCTCCAGCCGGAGGGCGTCGCCGAACCGCTCGACACCGGCCTTGGCGGCGCAGTAGGCGCTCATCCCGGGGAGGACCGTGAAGGCGGCGGCGGAGCTGATCAGCTGCACGTGGCCTCTCCGCTTGGCGATCTCGGGCAGCGCGGCGTGCGTGGTGAGCATCGCGCCGATCAGGTTGACCTCGATCGTGCGGGCCAGTGCGTGCGCCGAACTGGTCATGACCGTGGTCAGCGGTGCGATGCCCGCGTTGGCGACCACGATGTCCAGACCGCCGAAGGTGTCCACGGCGCGCCGGACCGCGGCCGTCAGCGCGTCGGCGTCGGTGACGTCGGCCTCCACCCACAGGTGCTCGGGCCCCAGCTCGTCGGCGACGGCAGCCAGCCGGTCGGGCTCCAGGCCCACCAGCGCGACGCGGGCCCCGCGCGCGGCGGCACGGCGGGCCAGTTCGGCGCCGATGCCGCGGGCCGCGCCGGTGATCAGCACCGCCCGGCCGGCCAGCGGGGTGCGGGGACGCGTCCTGCGGAGTGACGGCACGGGGGCTCCTCGGGGTCGGCTCGGGCGCTCGGATTGAGCACTGCTCAACAACTGTTGTAGCTTGTTGAGCGTTGCTCAGCAAACCGGGACCGCGAAGGAGCCGATCGGTGACCAGCACGCTCGAGAGCCAGCCCGCCACGGGCACCGACGCCGTCCGCGACGTGGGCGTGGCCATCATCGGGTCCGGTTTCGCCGGCCTCGGCATGGCGATCGCGCTGCGGCGCCGGGGCGAGACCGACGTCGTGCTCCTCGAGCGCGCGGGGGACGTCGGCGGCACGTGGCGGGACAACACCTATCCCGGCGCGGCCTGCGACGTGCAGTCCAACCTCTACTCCTTCTCCTTCGCCCAGAACCCCCACTGGGGCCGCTCCTACTCCGAGCAGCCCGAGATCCAGGCCTACCTGCAGCGGACCGCCGACCGGTTCGACGTGCGCCGGCACTGCGTCTTCGGCGCCGACGTGACGTCGGCCCGCTGGGACGACGAGGCACGGCGCTGGCTGGTCTCCACCACGGCCGGCGAGTTCCGCGCCCGCGTCCTGGTCTCCGCGGCCGGCGCCCTGGCCGACCCCACCTATCCCGACATCCCCGGGCTGGACTCCTTCGCCGGCACGGTCATGCACTCGGCGCGCTGGGACCACGAGCACGACCTGGCCGGTGAACGGGTCGCCGTCGTCGGCACCGGCGCCTCGGCGATCCAGGTCGTCCCGGCGATCCAGCCGGTCGTGGGCAGCCTCGCCGTCTACCAGCGCACTCCCGCGTGGGTGGTCCCCCGCACCGACCACCCGGTGAAGCCCTGGATGCAGAAGCTCTACCGGTCGGTCCCCGGCCTGCAGAACGCGATCCGGGCTGCCCTGTACCTCTTCCGCGAGTTCCTGGTCATCGGCATGGCCAAGAACCGACGCTTTCTCAGGCCCGTCGGCAAACTCGCCAAGGCCCACCTGCACCGCCAGGTCCGGGACCCCAAGCTCCGCCGGGCCCTCACGCCGGACTACACGATCGGCTGCAAGCGGATCCTGATCAGCAACGACTACTTCCCGGCGGTCGCGGCACCCAACGCCGAGCTGGTGACCGCGGGCATCCGCGAGGTCCGGCCGCACTCGATCGTCACCACCGACGGCGTCGAGCGCCGCACCGACACCATCGTGCTGGCGACCGGCTTCCACGTGACCGACCTGCCGATCGCGGAGCGGATCCACGGCCGCCAGGGGCGCACCCTGGCCCAGGTCTGGGCCGACGGGATGGTCAGCAACCGCAGCGCCACCGTCGCCGGCTTCCCCAACCTGTTCCTGCTGGTCGGCCCGAACGTGGGCGTGGGACACACGTCGATGGTCTACATGATCGAGTCGCAGGTGGCCTACGTCGACGACGCGCTGCGGACCATGGACGCCGAGGGGCTCGAGGTCCTGGAGACCACCCCGGAGGCACAGGAGGCCTGGCGCTCGCTGATCGCCGAGAAGTCGGCGGGCACGGTGTGGCTGGCCGGCGGCTGCGCCAGCTGGTACCTCGACCGGCACGGGCACAACACCACGCTGTGGCCCGACTTCACCTTCCGGTTCCGGCGGCTCACGAGGAAGCTCGACCGCGAGAACTACGTCGGCGTCCCGGCCGCGGCGGCCGAGCGCCCGGAGGTGGCGGCATGAGCGCCGGAACCGTCCTCCGCCAGGTGGCGGCGGTCCGCACCCCCGACGGCGCCGTCCTGCACGCCGTCGTCGACGGTGCCGACGACGCCCCCGTCACGCTGGTCCTCGCGCACGGCTGGACGCTCGCCCAGGCCGCCTGGGACGACGTCGCCGAGCTCCTCACCCCCCGGATCGCCGCCGGGGAGCTGCGGCTGGTGCGCTACGACCAGCGCGGGCACGGACGCTCCACCTGGGGGCGGTACGCCGACGACGTGGGCGAGCTGTCCATCGACCAGCTCGGCGCCGACCTCGGCGAGCTCGTCGACGAGCTGGCGCCCACCGGCCCGGTCGTGCTCGCCGGGCACTCGATGGGCGGCATGACGATCATGTGCCTGGCCGCGGCCCGGCCCGAGCTGTTCGGCGACCGCGTCCGCGGCGTCGCCCTGGTCTCGACGTCCGCCGGTGACCTCGCCCCGCCCGGGCGGACGCGCGCCGAACGGCTGCAGCTGAAGCTGGCGCCGGGCATGGTGTCGGTCGCCATCGGCGGCGCGCGGGTCCTCGAGCGGCTGCGCGAGCTGCTGCCGCCAACCCATCCGCGGCACCGGACGCTGGTGCGCGAGCTCCTCTACGGCGCCGACGCCACCGACGACATGGTGCGTGCGGGGGCGGAGATCATGCACGCGACGACCGTCCGCGCGTTCGCCGCCTTCTACCCGGCGCTCGGCGAGCACGACAAGCGCCGGGAACTGGCGGCGCTGACGAGCGTCCCGGTCGAGATCCTGGTCGGCGACAGCGACAAGCTCACGCCGGTGCGGCACAGCCGTCACCTGGCCGAGGCGATCCTGGGCGCCTCCCTGCACGTGGCGGAACGGACCGGGCACATGCTGCCCCAGGAGCGGGCGGGGCTCGCGGCGGAGGCGATCGGCCGGCTGCTCGTGGCCGCGGCCGCCGACCGGCTCCCGGCCTGAGCGGGCCGCCCCGGTGACGGCGTCCTCCCGGCCCGGCCCGCCCCGGCTGCGTCGCTCGGCCGGGGACCGCCGGGCACAGCTGGTCCAGATCGGGCTGGAGCTGCTGCCGACGACGCCGGTGCAGGAGCTGACCATCGACGAGGTCGCCCGGAGGGCCGGCATCAGCCGCAGCCTGCTGTTCCACTACTTCGCGAACAAGCGGGAGTACTACACCGCCGTCACCCGGGCGGCGGCCGATCTGCTGCTCGACCATCTCCTGCCCGAACCCGGCACCCCGGCCGAGCAGCAGGTCACCGGCATGCTGGACCGCTACGTCGGGTGGGTGGAGACGTTCCCGGAGACCTACCTGGCGTTCGTCCGCGGCGCCGGCGGTGGCGACCCGTGGGTGTCGGAGGTCTACGAGGAGACCCGCGGCCGGCTGGTCCAGGTGGCGCTGACCACGCTCGACCTGCCCGACGACGCCCTGCGCCGTCAGCTGGTGCTGGCCTGGTTCGCCTTCACCGAGGACCTCGTCGGGTCCTGGGTGCAGGAGCCGACAGTGACCCGTGCGGAGCTGCTCGACCTGCTGCGCGACGTGCTCGACCGCCTCGTCGCCCGCGGCTAGGCAGCCACGGCGCGGCCGGGTTCCGGTGCACGCCGCGTGTCCCTCAGGGACGTCGTGCGCGGACAGGCAGTTCTCGGGCGCGGAACTGCTGGTCTGCGCACACTGTTCGACCGGTGGAGAAGGCGACGCAGCGGGTCAGCCGGCGAGCGTCGTGGGAGCGCGGTCGGCGGCCTCGTCCGGCGGCGGCTGGAGCCGGGCCACGACGTCGGGCGCGCTGGCGCCGGTCGCGTCCATCGACTTCTTCACCGTCGCGCCGTAGACGTCGACGTACTCCTGGCCCGACAGCGTCATGATCTCGTACATGATCTCGTCGGTGATCGAGCGCTCGACGAAGCGGTCACCGGCCATGCCCTCGTAGCGGGAGAAGTCCAACGGGGCGCCGAACCGGACGGTGACCCGGGTGATCCGCTTGCCGAACGGCAGCTTCCTCTTGCGGTAGACCATCGCGACCGGGATGACCGGGGCCCCGGTCTCCAGCGCCATGCGGGCCACGCCGATCTTGCCGCGGAAGAGCCGGCCGTCCGGGGAACGCGTGCCCTCCGGGTAGATGCCGAGGACCTTGCCCTCGTGGAGCGTGCGGATCCCCGTCCGGATGGCGCCCTCGGCAGCCGACGCGCTCGACCGGTCGATGGGCACCTGGCCCGCCCCGGAGAAGAAGGCGCGCTGGGCCGCACCCTTGAGGCCGGTGCCGGTGAAGTACTCGGCCTTGGCGAGGAAGGTGACGCGGCGCTTGAGCTGGAGGGGCATGAAGATCCAGTCCGCGGCCGACAGGTGGTTGCTCGCCAGGATCGCGGCACCGGTCGCCGGCACGTGCTCCGTGCCCTCGGCGCGCGGCCGGAAGGCGGCGCGCACCGCCGGGCCGATCGCGACGAACTTGAGGAACCAGTAGAACAACACGCCTCCACTCGTGAGCTGCCAGACTAGGGAGCCTGACGGCTGAATCACAATCGGCCGGACGTGTGACCTGTTCCGAGCACCCCTGCCGGTCGGCACCGCCACCGGACGCCGAGGAGGACCCTGTGTCTGGACCGACCGCGCCGCACGGCGTCATGCCCGGCGCCGAGCCGTTCGCCTTCCCGGGCGGGGACGGTCCGGACGGCCGGACCGGTGTCCTCCTGCTGCACGGCTTCACCGGCACCCCCATGAGCATGCGGCCGTGGGGGGAGCACCTCGCGGCGGAGGGCTTCGCCGTGCGCTGCCCCCTGCTGCCCGGGCACGGCACCCGCTGGCAGGACTGCAACGCCAGTACGCACGACCAGTGGACGGCGACGGTCGAGCAGTCCTTCGACGAGCTGGCCGCCGACTGCGACCGGGTGTTCGTCGCGGGCCTGTCCATGGGCGGCACGCTGGCCACCCGGCTGGCACAGGTGCGCCCCGACGACGTCGCCGGGCTGCTGCTGGTCAACCCGGCCCTCCTCACCCAGCGGGTGGACGCCAAGCTGCTGCCGCTGCTCGCCCGCATCACGCCGAGCTGGGCGCCGATCGCCAGCGACATCAAGAAGCCGGGGGTGACCGAGCTGGCCTACCCGAAGCTGCCGACCCGGGCGATGATGCAGCTGCGCGGGCTGTGGGCCGCCACCCGGGCCGACCTGGGCACGGTCACCGCGCCGGTCATCGTGTTCCACAGCACCGAGGACCACGTGGTCGAGCCGGTCAACAGCACGATCCTGCTCGCCGGCGTCGGCAGCACGGACACGACCGAGGTGCTGCTCGAGGACAGCTACCACGTCGCGACCCTGGACAACGACGCCCCGACGATCTTCGCCGGCTCCGTCGACTGGATCCGTGCGCACGTGCGGGCCGGGGACGACCAGGGCACGGGGAACGCCGCGGCGGAACCACGATGAACGTCCGCCGCGGACGCGGCCGGCGCGACAACGGCCTGCAGGCCACGCTCTGGAGCCCGCTGCGAGACGTCGACCCGCGCGTCGGCGAGCACCTGCTCGACCTGCTGCACGCCGTCGGCATCGCCGCCTACCTGGAGCCGTCGGCCGACGTGGAGCCCTACACGCGGTCGGTCAGCCTGCCCAGCCCGCCGTCCGACCGGCTGTTCGTCGACCGCTCCCGCCGGGGCGAGGCGCGTGCGGTCGTGGACCAGCACGTGCCCGCTCCCGACCCGCCGCCCGTCCCGGCCCCCGAGCCGGAGCCGGCCCCCGTCCGCCCCGGGCTGGACGAGGACGCCGAGTGGGCGCGGATCGTCGCCGCGTTCGAGGCCGAGCACGGCCGCGCGGTGGTCCAGGAGGAGCCGGCGGACGTCCCGGCGCCTCCCCCGCACGAACTGCCCGTGCTGGACCGGCCCGAGGAGCACTTCCGGCCACCTCCCGCTCCCCCGATCCCGGCGCCCGCGCCCGCCTCGCTCTACGCGCTGCTGCTGGTCGTGGGGGGCGTGCTGCTCATCGGCGCGCCGGGCATCCTGCGGCTGTCGGCGGACGTGGGTCTGGTCCTGGGCGTCCTGGCCATCGCCGGCGGCGTCGCCCTGCTGGTGTCCCGGATGCGGGACCGTTCCGAGGACGACGGCGACGACGGCGCCGTCGTCTAGCGTGCCGGTGTGACCACTGCCGCGCACACCGCCACGGTCACGGTGACCGGGCATCTCGTCGACACCGGCATCCTCGCCCGCATCCTCGACGACGTCCTCGAGTACGGCGGGGACTACCGCATCGAGACTCTCGACCTCGGCCGGCAGCACGAGGACGAGTCGCGGGCGCTCATCGAGGTGAGCGCCGACGGGGCGGACCTGCTGGACCGGATCCTCATGCGGGTGCAGATCCACGGGGCCAACGCGGTCGACCCGGGAACGGCGCTCACCCGCCCGGCGCCGGCCGACGGGGTCTTCCCCGACGACTTCTACTCCACCACCAACCTGGAGACCCTCGTCCGGCTGGACCGGGAGTGGCTGCGGGTGCGGCAGCCCGAGATGGACTGCGGCCTGGTCGTCACCACCGACGACGGGCAGGCGGTGGTCCGCACCGTGCCGGTGAGTGACGTGCGCGCCGGCGACGCCGTCGTCTGCGGCGCCCACGGTGTCCGGGTGGAGCTGCCGGCGCAGGCGCCGCGCGGCGAGGAGGACGACTTCGGGTTCATGTCCTCGGCGGTGTCCAGCGAGAAGCCGCAGGCGCTGCTGGTCCGCCAGATCGCCGAGCGGATGCGCGAGGTCAAGGCCGCGGGCAAGCGGATCCTGTGGGTCGGCGGTCCGGCGGTCGTGCACACCGGCGCCGCGCCGGCCATGGTGCGGCTGGTCCGCGCCGGGTTCGTCGACGTCCTCTTCGCCGGCAACGCCCTGGCCACCCACGACATCGAGTCGGCGCTGTACGGCACCTCGCTGGGTGTGGACCTGGCGAAGGGCTCGGGGGTCCCGCACGGGCACGAGCACCACATCCGGGCGATCAACACCATCCGGGCGGCGGGTTCGATCGCGGCGGCGGTGCGCTCCGGCGTCCTCACCGGCGGCGTCATGCATGCGATGGTCGAGGCCGGGAAGCCGTTCGTGCTGGTGGGCTCCGTGCGCGACGACGGACCGCTGCCCGACGTGCACACCGACGTGATCGAGGGTCAGCGGGCGATGCGCGCGGAGCTCCCGGACGTCGGCTTCGCGATCATGGTCGCGACGATGCTGCACTCCATCGCGACCGGGAACCTGCTGCCGGCGTCGGTCCCGCTGGTCAGCGTGGACATCAACCCGGCCACCGTCACGAAGCTGGCCGACCGCGGTAGCGCCCAGGCGATGGGCATCATCACCGACATCGGCCTGTTCCTCGAGCAGCTGGCCCGCGAGCTCGCCCCGGAATAGCTCCTGTCGGCCCCGTCCGGAGGCTCGCCCCGAGCTTGCGAGGGGTGAGGGGGACGGGGTCCTTCTACCCTCCGGGGCCCACTCGGCGCGACCTCAGGCGTCGCCTTCCCGGACGGCCTGCCGCACGAGGTCGGCGGCGCCGACCATGCCCGCCTGGGGGCCGAGCGCGGCGACCACGACCCGGGGACCGGGACGGAAGCCCCGGCCGGGCAGGGCGCGCTCCAGCCGGTCGCGGGCGGGCCCGAGCACCATCTCGCCGAGCTTGCTCACCCCGCCCCCGATGACGACGACGTCGGGGTCGAGGACGGCGGCCAGGTCGGCGATGCCCTGCCCGAGCCAGACCCCCACCTCGGTGATCAGCTCCAGGGCCAGCGGGTCGCCGTCGGCGGCGGCGCGCGCGACGTCCTCCCCGGTGAGCCGGTCGGGTTCGCAGTCGACGCGCTCCAGCAGCCGCGCCGCCGCGGCCGGCGACGTGCGGGCCACCTCGCGGGCGGTCTGCCCCAGCGCCGTCCCGCTGGCGTACTGCTCCCAGCAGCCGCGGTTGCCGCACGCGCAGAGCCGGCCGTCGGGGACGACGCGCATGTGCCCCCACTCCCCCGCCACCCCGTGCGAGCCCCGGCGCAGCCGCCCGTCCATGACGATGCCGCCGCCGATCCCGGTGCCGAGCGTGATCATCAGCGCCAGGTCCGCCCCGCGGGCGGCGCCGTAGCGGTACTCGGCCCAGGCCGCGGCGTCGGCGTCGTTGCCGACCCAGAGCGGCCGCTGCAGCCGCGCGGCGAGGTCCTTGCGCAGGGTGGAGTTGCGCCAGGCGAGGTGCGGGCTGAACAGCACCGTGTCGCCGGTGCGGTCGAACCATCCGGCGGCACCGACGCCGACGCCGACCAGTTCCCCCGGGTGTCCCTCCGCCAGCTCGTCCACCACAGCCGCGATGGCGTCCTCGGTGTCGGACACCGAGGCGCCCGGCGTGGCCCGGCGGGCGGTGGCGAGGATCGTCCCGTCCTGGGCGACGACCCCTCCGGCGACCTTGGTGCCGCCGATGTCGATGCCGAGCGCCGCCGGCCCGGCGGCAACCGGGTCGGTCACGCGATGTCGATCTGCTGGACCGGCGCCGGCGGCTCCGGCCGGCGATCCTCGGCCTCCTCCGCCGCCGGCTCCTCCGGCGGGCGCCCGGCCGCAGCGACCGTCCGCAGCGCCGTGGCCGCGGCGGTGAGCAGGTCGGCGAGGGCCGCGTTCACCTCGGGACGCTCGCCACGCACGACGGCCGCGGCCTGGCAGACCGGGCACCACCGGCAGTCGGCGGCGTGCCCGGTGCCGTCGGAGGACGTCGTGCCGTCGGAGGACGTCGTGCCGTCGGAGGACGTCGTGGCGCCGGCCCCGGTCGTGGGGTCGACGACGGAGGCGAGGCCACCGCGCAGGGCCTCGACGAGGCGCTGCGCCTGGTCGATCCAGTCGGTTCCGGGTGTCATGACGTCCTTCTCTCGGCGCTGAGCAGATCGGCGGGCCAGAGCTGTGGGTCGGGGCGGAAGCCCACCTCGAGGCGGGCCGCGGCGGTCCCCGGCTCGGCGAGCCGCCCGCCCGTCACCTCGCACCGGCGGAGCAGCGGATCCAGCCGGACCGAGCGCCGGACCCCGCCGACGGTCAGCACCAGGTCGTCCACCCACCGGGTCAGCGTCACCGCGCCCCGCTCGGCGAAGGGCAGCGGGAGGGCCAGCCGCCACGCCCCCTCGTACCGCTCGGGCACGGGGGCCCCGAACCCGGCGCTGTCCGGCAGTTCCCCGTCGAGCAGGGCACCGACCTGGTCCGGGCCGTCCGGCGCGACGGGCAGCTCGGGGACCCGCAGCACCGGGGCGACGTCGGCGAGGCCGGTCAGCGCCGCCTCCTGCTCGGCGGCACGGGCGGTGGTCCACTCGTCGTCCCCGGCCAGGGGCAGCACGCGGCTGAGGACGGCGCCGGCTCGCAGGCCGTGCAGCCCCAGCACCGCCGCCGCCGTGCGCAGCGGTGCCGACGACGCGGCGCGGGGGGCGGCCACCAGGTACACGCCGGTCGTGGTGGGGTCGGCCAGCCGGTCGCGGGCGAGCAGCGCCTCGAGCGCCGGGACGGCGGACAGGGCGGCGTCCACCGGGCCGCGGCGCACCGCGCCGGACACCACGGCCGCCGTCCGGACGGCACCGAGTGCCCGCATGCCCGGCGGCATGAGCTGCGCCAGCCACCACCGCAGGGTGACCGGCAGGTTGACCAGGGCCAGGGCGGACTCGACCGGGCCGGCGTCGACCACGACCAGCTCGGCGTCGGCCCGGGCGAGCTCGGCGAACAGCGCGACGTCGGCGGCGCCCGGCAGCGGGACCACGGAGGTGGCCGGGGGCAGGGTCAGCTGCGGCAGCACGGCACCAGCCGTGCCGGCGACCCCGGACCAGATGCCCTCGACGGCCGCCTGCGGGTCGACGGTGACGACGGTCAGCCCCGGCTCGACCTCCAGCCCCGCGACGGCCGGACGCTGCCGGGAGAGCAGGACGGTGTGCCGCCCGGCGCGGGCGGCCCGGACCGCCGCGGCCGCGGCCAGGGACGAGGTGCCGGCGCCGCCGGGGCCGGTGAGGATCAGCGTGCGCACGCCGGATCAGCCCTCGACGCGCTTCTTGAGCTCCTTGAGAGCGGTGTCCAGGATGACCTTCTCGGCCTTGCGCTTGATCATCCCGAGCATCGGGATGGACAGGTCGATGGTGATCGCGTAGGTGACCTCGGTGGCGCCGTCGCGCTCGGCGAGCGTGTAGGAGCCCTCCTGGCGCTTCTGCATCTGCCCCTTGACCAGGTTCCAGGACACCTTGCGGTCGTCCTCCCAGGTGTAGGCGAGGACGTAGTCGTCCTTGACCGCCCCGGCGTCGAGGACGAAGTGGACCCGGGTGGCGCGGCCGTCGGGCCCGGTCTCCAGGACCTCCACCTGCTTCGCGGCGGCCACCCACTGCGGATAGGCGGGGAAATCGGCGATGACCGCCATGACGTCGGCGGCGGGTGCGTCGACGACGATCGACTGGGTGGACTGGTCGGCCATGGGCAGCAGGCTAACCGCTCGACCCCTCCGTGCGGGCCGACGGCCCGACGCTCTGCTACTCACGGGTAGGCACAGCCGCTAGATTCGACCCGATGTCCCTGACCGGGGCCGGGGGCGACGGTGCCCCTGGACGGCGGGGAGGAGAGGACCAGGCGTGCGCGAGTTCAGCGTTCCTGCGACCACCGAGGTGGGCCCGGACGAGGCCCTGACCGACATGCTCGCCACCAACGTCGCCGAGCACGGAGCCGAGGTCGGCCTGCGCAGGCGACGGAACGGGCAGTGGCACGACGTCACCTGGACGGAGTTCGGCGCCGAGGTGTCGGGGGTCGCGAAGGGGCTCGTCGCCGCCGGCGTGGCTGCCGGCGACCGGGTGGCCCTGCAGGCGAAGACCCGCTACGAGTGGACCGTCCTCGACTTCGCCATCTGGACGGCCGGCGCCGTCGTCGTCCCGATCTACGAGACCTCCAGCCCGGACCAGGTGGCCTGGATCCTCTCCGACTCCGGGGCCACCGCCATCGTCGTCGAGCGGGACGAGCACGCCGCCGCCGTGGAGTCCGTCCGGGAGCAGGCGCCCGACCTGCGGTCGGTCCACGTGATCGAGGACGGCGCCGTCGACCAGCTGATCCAGGCCGGCCGGGACGTCCCCGACAGCGAGCTCGCCACGCGCCGCGGCACCCTCAGGGCCGAGAGCCCCGCCACCCTGATCTACACCAGCGGCACGACCGGTCGCCCCAAGGGCTGCGAGCTCACCCACGGCAACTTCCTGTTCGAGATCGGCAACGGGATGAGCCTGCTGGGCCGCTTCATGAACATGCAGGGCTCCCTGCTGCTGTTCATCCCGCTGGCGCACGTGCTCGCCCGCGTCCTGCAGGTGGGTGCGGTCAAGACCCGCACGGTCATCGGTCACACCCCCGACGTCTCGAACCTCGTCGAGGACCTCGGCGAGTTCAAGCCGACGTTCGTCCTCGCCGTCCCGCGGGTGTTCGAGAAGGTGTTCAACAGCGCCAAGGCCAAGGCCGAGGGCGACGGCAAGGGGAAGATCTTCGACAAGGCCGCCCAGGTGGCCATCGACTGGTCGCGCGCGCAGGACACCGGCGGCGCCGGCCTGGCGCTGCGGGCCCAGCACGCCCTGTTCGACAAGCTGGTCTACGGCAAGCTGCGGGCCGCCCTGGGCGGGCGCTGCGAGGGCGCGATCTCCGGCGGCGCGCCGCTGGGTGACCGGCTGGGCCACTTCTTCCGCGGCATCGGCGTCACCGTCTACGAGGGCTACGGCCTGACCGAGACGACCGCCGCCGCGTCGGTCAACCACGACGACGGGATCCGGATCGGCACCGTGGGCCGGCCGCTGCCCGGGGTCGAGTTCCGCATCGCCGACGACGGCGAGGTGCTCATCCGCGGCGGCATCGTCATGCGCGGCTACTGGCGCAACGAGGACGCCACCCGGGAGGCCATCGACGCCGAGGGCTTCTTCCACACCGGTGACCTCGGTGAGCTCGACAGCGACGGCTTCCTGAAGATCACCGGGCGCAAGAAGGAGATCCTGGTGACCGCCGGCGGCAAGAACGTCGCGCCCGCCGTCCTCGAGGACCGGCTGCGCGCGCACCGCCTGGTCAGCCAGTGCATCGTCGTCGGCGACCAGCGTCCGTTCATCGGCGCCCTGATCACGCTGGACGCCGAAGCGCTGCCGCAGTGGCTGGAGTCCAAGGGGAAGCCGGCCGACCAGCCGATCGAGCAGGTCCGCGAGGACCCGGAGCTCCAGGCCGAGATCGACGCCGCGGTCAAGGACGCGAACAGGGCCGTCTCGCAGGCCGAGGCGATCAAGAAGTTCACGATCCTGGGCACCGACTTCACCGAGGACAACGGCATGCTCACCCCGAGCCTGAAGCTCAAGCGCGCCGTGGTGATGAAGGAGTTCGGCGACGAGGTCGAGGGGCTCTACGCCCGCTGACACCGCCCGCCGAGGTCCCGCCCGCTGCTCCCCACCCTCCTCCGGGTGGGGAGCAGCGGCGTCCTCAGGACTCGAGCAGCTCGGCGAAGGTGGCCGCGATCCGGGTCCAGGACCAGCGCTCCTCCACCCAGGCGCGTCCCGCGACGCCCATGCGGCGCGCCCGGTCGGGGGCGGCGAGCAGGTCGGCGAGCGTGTCGGCGACCGCCTCGGCCGAGCGCGGGTCGACCACGTGCCCGGTGACGCCCTCGCGGACGGTCTCCGGGGCCCCGCCGGAGGTGCCCGCGACGACGGGACGCGCGCAGGCCGCCGCCTCCAGGAACACCATCCCGAGGCCCTCGACGTCCAGCCCGGCCCGGCGGGTCCGGCACGGCATCGCGAAGACGTCGCCGGCGGCGTAGTGGCCCGGCAGCTCCGCCGGCTCCACCGGCCCGGTGAAGATCACCGACCCGGCCAGCCCCCGGGCGGCCACGGCGCGCCGGAGCGATGCCTCGGCCGGCCCGCTCCCGACCAGCAGCAGCCGCGCGTCCGGGTGACGGGCCAGCACCCGCGGCCAGCCGGCGACGAGCACGTCCTGGCCCTTGCGGGCGACGAGCCGCGAGACGCACACCACCACCGGCGCCGTCCCGAGGCCGTGGCGCTCGCGGACGGCCGCGCCGTCGGCGTCCGGGGTGAAGCGCTCGACGTCGACCCCCGGGGAGAGCTGGGCCAGCCGGGCGCGCGACGCGAGCGCGGGCGCCAGCCGGTCGCGGGTGTACTCGCTGATGTAGGTGACGACGTCCAGCCCGGACGCGATCCGCTGCATGGCCTGCCGACCGCCCGGCAGGGCCACCCAGCCCGTCTCGTGCCCGTGCGTGATGCCGAGGAGTCGCCGCACCCCGGCGGCCCGCAGCGTCGGCCCCAGGAGGCCCAGGGGTGCGGCGGCGCCGAAGACGGCGGTGTCGCAGCCGAACCGGGAGGCGAGCTCGACGGCGGCCCGGCCGGTGGTGCGCGTCGGCAGCAGCATGCCGGTCGGCAGCCGGACGACCGGGTACGGCAGCGCGGCGTCGTGCACCTCCCAGCCCGGCGAGCGGGAGGCGAGCACGACGAGCGACTCCGGCGGGCGCCGGGCCAGCAGCGCGGCGACGAAGGTCTGGATGCCGCCCTGCCGGGGCGGGAAGTCGTTGGTGACGACGAAGGTCCTGCCGCTCACGGACGCTCCAGCCGGGCCCAGTCGTCGGCCATGGCCAGCCGCTGGGCGACGGTGGGGTGCGAGCCGAAGAACCAGTGCCAGGCCGCCGGCGGGTCGGGGTCGCTGAGATTGGCGCCGGCCAGGTCGCGCTGGAGATCGCTGAACGCCGCCGGGTCCCGGGTGAGGTCGAGGGCCTGCACGTCCGCCCGCTCCTCGACGTGCCGGGACACCACGTTCTGCACCGGCGTGGAGAGCAGGGTTCCCACGGCCAGCAGGAACAGCAGCAGCGGGACGACCCGCGGATCGGCCGGGCCGTCCGCACCGGCGCGCCGCAGCAGGACCGGTGAGGTGAGCAGCCAGCCGAGCGCCGCCGCACCCGCCCCCGCGCCGAGCGCGCCGATCAGCGTGCCGGAGAGCACGTCGTCGGTGGCCACGTGCCCGAGTTCGTGGGCGACGATCGACTCGATCTGCGCGTCGGGCAGCCGGTCCAGGACGGTGTCGTAGAGGACGATCCGCCGGGTGGAGCCGAACCCGGACACGTAGGCGTTCAACGCCGTCGTCCGCCGGGAGGCGTCCGACACCAGGACGTCCTGGACCGGGGTGCCGTTCTCCTCGGCCAGCTCCAGCAGGTCGGTGCGCAGCTGCCCGGCCGCCAGCGGCTCGAACCGGTTGAACGCCGGCTCCATCAGGACCGGCCACAGGAACGACCCGACGACCACCAGGGCGGCGGCCCCCGCCCCCGCCCAGGCCCACCACATCCGGGGCAGCCGCCGGGCCAGCAGCACCAGCACGAGGACGCCCACCGCCGTCAGACCGGCGTCGATGGCCGTGGAGACGCCGACATCCCGCAGCCACAGCCCCCAGCTGCGCGTGGAGAGCCCGTACCGGTGTCGCACCACCTCGCCGTACGCGGCGAGCGGAAGGGTGACCAGCCGGCCCACGACGGCCAGCGCCAGGACGCCGAGCAGCACCTGCCAGACCCAGCCACCACCCAGCGGTGCCGCCACACCGCGCACCAGCCGGGCCCCGGCCCGGGTGAGACCGAGGAGCGCCGAGACGGCCAACCCGAGCAGCAGCGAGGCCAGCGAGGCCGGGCGCATTGCCGCCACGAAGCTCTCGGCGAGCTCGACCTGCGCCGGCGACAGCCCGGCGGTCGGGTCGACCGGGCTGCGGCCACCCGGCGGCTCCGGCAGCGGCGTCCAGGGCGTGGTGACGGCGATGACGACCACCAGCGCGACGCCGAGGACGGCCGCGGTGACCAGTGCGGCGCGACGCGCGCTCCCACGCCCACTCACCTGCCGGAGCCTAGGCGACGGCCCCCGGACCGCCCGACGGCGAGGGCCGGCGACCCCCGCGTGGGGATCGCCGGCCCGGGGCCGCGGCGATGCCGGGTGTCAGCCGATGCGCCGCGCGTGGGTGAAGCCGCTCATCGAGTTGAAGTCCACGACCATGACCGGCTTGCTCGAGGTCGAGGCGTGCACCATCTTCCCGTTGCCGACGTACATGGCCACGTGACTGGTCGGGCTGTAGTAGAAGAGCAGGTCGCCGGGCTGCAGGTCCCCGACGGACACCGGCGAGCCCATCTGGGACTGGCTGCGGCTGGAGTGCGGCAGGCTCACCCCGGCGGCGGAGTAGGCGTACTGCGTCAGGCCCGAGCAGTCGAACGCGTTCGGTCCGCCGGCGCCCCAGACGTAGGGATCGCCGACCTGCGCCAGCGCCGTGTCCACCGCGACCTGCGCCGCGCCGCTCGGCGCGACGACGCCGCTGGGCACGGCCTGTGCCTGCGTGCCGCCGTGCGCTCGGGCGACCTCCTCCTGCTGAGGAACGCTCAGTGCCGCGTACTGGGCCTGGAAGTCAGCGATCTGCGCCTCGAGGTCCTCCTGCTGGGCGGCGATCTCGTCGACGGCGCGCTGCGCCGCGGCCTCCGCCTCGTCGGCGGCGGCCTGGGCCTCCTCCGCCGCGGCGGCGGCCTCGGCCACCTCCGCCAGCTGCTGGTTGGTGTGCCCGGCGATGGCGTCCAGCGTGCCGAGCTGGTGGATCAGCTCCTCGGCCGAGTTGCTGGTGAGCAGCACGTCCAGCCGGGAGAACCCCTCGCTGGTGTACGCGGAGCGAGCCAGCTGGCGGACCTGGCCGTCGAGGGAGTCCAGCTGCAGCTGCGCGTCGGCCGCGGCCTGCTCGGCGGCGGCGACAGCGGCGTGCTGCTCCTCGAGCTGGACCTTGGCCTCGTTGAGCTCCTCGGTGACCACCTCGAGCTCGTGCTCGGCGTCGGCGACGAGCCGGGCCGCCTGGGTGGCGTCGGTGGCCGTGGTCGTGGCCGGGTCCGCGGACGCGGTGCCCGGCAGGACGGTGAAGGTCAGGGCCGCGGTCACTCCGAGGAGCAGACCGGAGCGCAGCCAGCCGACGTGACCCGGAGCGGGCGGACGTGCGGCGGCGGACTGATCGAGGGCGTGCGGCGGTACGGCGTGTGGGGTCGCCACGAGCGGCGGCTCTCCGTTCTTCCTCAACGACCGCCTACCGAGTTAGCTGACGGGTTCGGGCTGGGAAGACTGGCCCTATCCCCTGCGCACCGGCGAACCGGCCGGCAGGAGAACTCACCCCAGGACTGCGGTGGGTCCCCGGCTCGCCGTCCGGCACCTCTGCAGGAGCCGTCAGGCGATTAGGCGGTGCCCGTCCGAGGCCACCCCTCTGCGGGTGACGACCACTCGGTCGGACCCGGCGACCCTACGACCGTGACGATCGCGTGACAAATGGACAGTCCTGTGACAGGTGTGACGGGAGTCGCATTCCGGTCCGTCGCCGCAGCTCAGGGGCGTGCCGCGCGCTCGATGTGATGCGACGCGGACCGTTCCGTCCGCACGCTCAGCCGGTCCTCCGGGTGCCGTCGGACGTGGTCCCGGCCGGGTCGCGATGGCGCAGCGGGGGCACCAGACCGACGTCGGCGAGCGCACGGACGGCCCGGCGCTCGACCTCGTCGAACTCGACGACGACGCCGGCCGGTGGCACGACGACGTCCTCGGCCGCGACGCCCGCCTCGGGAGCACCGGCGAGCGCCCCCCGGCGCCCGTCGATCGGGACGACGACCGGGTCGACCCCCTGCCATCCGGGTGGCGCCCCGAGCAGGACGGTGACGACGCAGTCGGCGCAGCCCGTCGGGCGCGCGGTGCAGGTGTCGCAATCGATCAGCATGGTCTCTCTCCTCCGTGAGTCGTCCGCACGGTAGGAGCGGGCACCGACAATTTCCCCCGGGTCCCCGCGGAGCACCCCGGCTCAGGTGCCGGCGAACTCCCAGTGCCAGGGCTCCTCGCGGCCGTTGCCGGGTTCGGCCCAGTCGGGATGCAGGAAGCCGAAGCGGCCGGCGTTGGCCGTCATCCAGGCGTACTGCGGCGTAGCGAACCGCTCGATCCCGCCGCAGAGGTCCACCGCGAGCCCCCAGCCGTGGTTGCTGGTGCCCGGAACCGCGGCGAGGGCCGGCTTCTGGCCGTAGAGGCGGACCTGGCCGGCGTAGCTGCGGTAGGAGTCGGTGAGGCAGATCGGCCCGCCGAAGGCTCCGGCGTAGGCCGCCGACATGGCCCGGTAGGCCGCGGCGGCGTCGCAGCGCAGCGTGTGGGCGCCCACCCCGATCGGGCACATGGCGCTGGGCGGGATCAGGCCGTTGGGATAGCCGCCCCACGAACGCGCGCCGTCGTAGCTCGCGGGGTAGACGGTGTTCCCGCACTCCACCCGCAGCGCCCCGCCGGCCGGGCCGGGGGCGGCCACCGGGGCCCGCTGCCCCAGGCTGGGGCGTCCGATGCCGAGCACCTGGTCGCCGGGCAGGGTGCGCACGACCACCGCTCCGGCCCGTGCGTCCGCGGCCAGCATGGTCGTCGGGTCCAACGCGATCCCGACGTGGCCGAGCCCCGACTCGGCCGTGCCCAGGAAGACCAGGTCACCGGGGAGCACGTCGGCCGGCGCCACGGGCGGCGTGACGGCGAACAGGTCTGCCTGGCCGCCGGGCAGCGGCACGCCCGCCGCCCCGTACGCCGACCGGACGAGCGCTCCGCAGTCCCAGGAGTCCGGTCCGGCGGTACCCGGGGCGTAGGGGCGCCCCAGGGCATCCATCGCCGCGGTCACGGCGGCCAGGGTCTCGGCCGGGAGCACGAGCAGGGACGTCGGCTGCCGCGGCAGCTGCGCCGCCCCGCGCTGGGCCGTGCCGTCCCCCGCCCCCACCGGCACCAGTCCCGCCGGCAGGCCGGCCGCGGGATCGAGGAGGGCCGCTGCCGGTGGGGGCGTGATGCCGGCGGCGCCCAGCTGCTGGAGGTAGGCGCCCCAGTTGGCCGCGGTCCGGTCGTTGACGTCGAGCTGCTCGCGCTGGAGCCGGGCCAGCTGGCCGTCGACCACCGCGAGGGCCTCGTCCAGCTCGCCGGTCACGGCGGCCGCCGCGGCCTCCAGCCCGGCCACCGTCGCGGCGACCGCGTCGGCCCGCGCCCGCGCCTCCGCCAGCGCGGCGGCGGCCCGCCGCTGCTCCCCCAGGGCCGCCTGCCGGAGCTCCTCTGCGGCACCGATCACGCGCGCCGCATGGGCGTCCACGACCTCCAGGAAGCCGAGCGCCGACACCACGTCCCCCGGATCCCCGCCGGAGAGCAGCAGCGTCAGGGGGGTCACCGCCCCGCCGTCCCGGTAGATCGCCGCCGCGTAGCCGGCGACCTCCCGCTGGTGGACGGCCAGCTCCCCCGCAGCATCGGAGACGACGGCCTCGGCGGCGGCGACCACCGCCTGCGCCTGCACCAGCTCCTCCCGCGCCGCGGCCACCTCGGCCTGCTGCTGCTGGAGCCCGGCCTGCACCTCGGCCGCCCGCTGCTGGAGCCGGTCGAGCGCCCGGCTGTCCAGCACCGCGGTGGTGCCGCCCGGCTGGTCGCTGGGGTCCGCGGCGGCCGGCTGCACGGCGCCGGCCGACAGCGCGGCGGCGGCCAGCAGCGCGACGGCCGTCCGGACCGCCGTCCCGGCAGTGCGCCACCGGGAGCGCGGGAGCATCAGACCACCTCTGCGTGTCCGGGCCGCGCGCGTCCTCGGGGGCGGCCCACCGGGGGAATGGTGTCCTGCCCGTCCGCCGTCCGCCAGCGCAAACGTGCAGGTGACCCTCGTGCGGGCGACACCACGGCAGCCCCCGGCCGCGGCGCGGCATCACAGGAGTGTCATTCCCCCGACCTACCGTCCGGTCGTGCCCACCTCCCCCGCGCTCCCCCGTGACGTCCCCCGGCGGCAAGAGGCCCCGCGGCCGGATCGCCTGCGGTACGAGCAGGTCACGATCGAGGAGCTCGGCACGCCCCTGGCCGACGTCACGTTCGTCGTGGTGGACCTCGAGACCACGGGCGGGTCCCCGAAGGACAGCGCGATCACCGAGATCGGCGCGGTGAAGGTCCGCGGCGGGGTCGTGCTCGGCGAGTTCCAGACGCTGGTCGACCCGGGGCGGGAGATCCCGCCCTACATCAGCGTCCTGACCGGGATCACCTCGACGATGGTCGCCGCCGCACCGCGCATCGGGACGGTGCTCCCCGCCTTCCTGGAGTTCGCCCGCGGCGCCGTCCTGGTCGCCCACAACGCGCCGTTCGACCTCGGCTTCCTCAAGGCAGCCTGCGCGGAGACCGGCATCCCGTGGCCGGCCACCGCGTCGGTGGACACCGCGGTGCTGGCCCGCCGGCTGCTGTCCCGCGACGAGGTACCCAACTGCAAGCTGGCCACGCTGGCGCCCTACTTCTCCGCCACCACCTCCCCCACCCACCGTGCGCTGGACGACGCCCGCGCCACGGTCGACGTGCTGCACGGCCTCTTCGAACGGCTGGGGCCGCTCGGGATCACCTCGCTGGAGGAGCTGACCGGGCTCACCCGCCAGGTCGACCCGGAACGGCTGCGCAAGCGGCACCTGGCTGACGGCGTGCCGCGGGGACCGGGCGTCTACCTCTTCCGCGGTCCGCGCGACGAGCCCCTCTACGTCGGGACCTCGAACGACCTCCGCAGCCGGGTGCGCAGCTACTTCTCCTCCGGCGAGCAGCGCAGCCGGATCACCGAGATGGTGGCGCTGTCCCAGCGGGTGGACGCGATCCCCTGCGCGCACGACCTCGAGGCGGCCGTCCGGGAGCTGCGGCTGATCGCCGAGCTCAAGCCCCGCTACAACCGCCGGTCCCGGTTCCCCGAGCGCGCCCTGTGGATCCGGCTGACCGAGGAGCCGTTCCCCCGGCTGTCGGTGGTCCGCCGGGTGCGACCCGGCGCCGGGGCCTTCCTCGGTCCCTTCCCCGACCGGCGGGCCGCCGACGCCGCCGTCGCCGCGGTGCACGAGGCGCTGCCGCTGCGGCAGTGCACGACGCGGATCTCGCCGCGGATCCCCAGCGCGGCCTGCGCCCTGTTCGACATGGGCCGCTGCGGCGGCCCGTGCACCGGCGCCCAGTCGGTGGAGGCCTACGCGCCCATCGCGGCGGTGTTCCGGGCGGCCGTCCACCACGACCCGCGCGATCTCGTCGCGCCACTGCTCGCGCGGGTCGACCGGCTGGCCGCCGAGGAGCGCTACGAGGACGCCGCGCTCCTCCGGGACCGGGTGGCCGTCCTCGTCCGGGCCGTGCGCCGCCGGCAGCGACTGGAATCCCTCGCAGCCGTCCCGGAGCTGGTGCTGGCCCGGGCCGACGGCTCGGGCGGCTGGCAGCTGTCCGTCGTCCGCCGCGGCCGCCTGGTCGCCGCGGGCGGGGCACCGCGGGGCACCTCGGTGCGCGCCACGCTGCCGGGGCTGCTGGCCACCGCCGAGACGCTCGCGGGTCCCGAGGGCGAGCTGGCGGCCACCGTCGACGAGACGGAGCTGATCCTGCGCTGGATGGAGAAGCCGGGCACCCGTCTGGTGGAGCTCACCGGCACCCTGGCCTGTGCGGCACCGGGAACCGGCGGGTTCAGCTCCTTCCTCGCGCGGGTGGAGACGGGACACACCCGACGGGACCCGTTCGCCGACGACCGGTCGCTCGGCACCCGCGCCCGCCCGGAGCGCGTCACCGCAGGTGCGGGCGGCCGGGTCCGCTCAGGGCTAGGCTCCCCGGCGTGATCACCGCCATCGTGATGATCGACGCCGCCACCGACGCGATCCCCGAGGTCGCGGCCGCCATCGCCGACCTCGAAGGGGTCAGCGAGGTCTACTCGACCGCCGGCGAGGTCGACCTGATCGCCATCGTCCGGGTCCGCGAGTTCGAGCACATCGCCGAGGTGATCGCCGGGCGGATCAACAAGGTGCCCGGCGTGCTCGAGACCGAGACGCACATCGCCTTCCGGGCCTACTCGCGACACGACCTCGACGCCGCCTTCTCGATCGGCTTCGACTCCGCCGACTGAACAAGGACCCCGTCCCCCTCATCCCTCGCACGCTCGGGACGAGCCTCTGGACGGGGCCTAGGCGCGGGAGGACTGGCTGACGGTCACCCAGCGGTCGAGGAGCGTCGTCGCACGGCCGTCGTCGATGGCCGCGGCGGCCCGCTCCATGCCCGCCCCGACCGCGTCGTGCAGCCGGGCGGACCGCTCGTCGAAGGCCGCCAGGGCGGCGGCGGCGTTCAGCACGACCGCGTCGCGGACCGGCCCCCGCTCGCCGTCGAGCACGCGACGGAAGACATCCGCGTTGAACTCCGCCGAACCACCCCGCAGCGCATCCGGGCCGGACGCCGGGATGCCCAGGGCCGCCGGGTCCAGCCGGTCGGGCTCGACGTCCCCGTCGCGCACCACCCAGACCGACGAGGTGGTCGCCGTGGTCAGCTCGTCCAGACCGTCGTCGCCGCGGAACACCAGCGCTCGCCCCCCGCGGGCGGCGAGCACGTCGGCCATCACCGGGGCCATCCGGGCGTCCGCGCAGCCGATCGCGGCGGCCACCGGCCGGGCGGGGTTCGTCAGCGGACCGAGGAAGTTGAAGACGGTGGCGATGCCCATCTCCCGCCGGGCCGGGCCGGCGTGCCGCATGCCGGGGTGGAACACCGGGGCGAAGAAGAAACCGATGCCGGCCTCGTCGACGCACCGGGCCACGCCCTCCGCGGGCAGGTCGATGACCACCCCGAGGGCCTCGAGCACGTCGGCGGAACCCGAGGACGACGACGCCGCGCGGCCACCGTGCTTGGCGACCGGCGCGCCGGCGGCCGCCGCGACGACCGCGGCCATCGTCGAGATGTTCACGGTGTGCGCGCCGTCGCCTCCGGTGCCCACGATGTCGACGCAGTCACGGGAGAGCTGCACCGGCGTCGCCTGGGCGATCATCTCCGAGGCGAGGCCCGCCACCTCTGCCGCCGACTCCCCCTTGGCCCGGAGCGCGACGGCGAAGGCCGCGACCTGGACGGGCGTGGCCTCCCCCGTCATCACCTCGCGCATGGCCCAGGCGGTGTCGGCCGAGGACAGGTCCTTCCCGGCGAGCAGACGGCTGTACAGCTGCGGCCAGGTCGGTGCGTCTACCGAGGGGGCGCTCACGGGCGGCTCACCGGCGGACGGCGGGGCGCTGCGCACGGGCACGCAGCAGGTCCGCGACCACGCCGGGGGCGGTCAGCGGGTCGATCGGCAGCGGGAGCGTCCCCTCCGCGCGGGACCAGTGCGCCAGCCAGCGGTCCGGCTGCCGGGCGATGAGCACGCACACCGCGGGCCGGTCCACGACCTCCTGGTCCAGCTGTCGGCTCACCGCCAGACCGCCCGTCGGCTGCGCCTCGCCGTCGAGGATGCAGAGGTCCACGCCACCGGCGTCCACGGTGGCGACGACGTCGTCGCCGGTCTCGCACTCGAGCCAGGTCACGGGGCCGACGTCGGCCGCGGGACGACGGCCCACCGCCGTCCGGACGGCGGCGCGGACCTCGGGCCGGTGGCTGTAGACGACCACGGTGGCCGGCATCGAGGTGGTGTCGGTGACGTCGGTGGCGGAGCTCACCCCGCCGAGCCTAGCGGCAGACCAGGGCATTTCCCGGGCAGGCCGGGGAAACGGTAAAGACCTGATCACTTCGGCGCCACGCCCACCGCACCCGCGGTCGTGACGACCCCCCGGCGATGCCATGATGAGCCTCGTGACAACGGCCCCCGTCGCGAGCAGCACCTTCGACCCATCGCGGGTGCACTCCCTGACCCGACCGAACATGGTCAGCGTCGGCACGATCATCTGGCTCTCCAGCGAGCTGATGTTCTTCGCCGGCCTGTTCGCCATGTACTTCACCGCGCGAGCCCGGTCCACCGAGGGGTGGCCACCGGAACCGACCGAGCTGAACGTCCCGTACGCGCTCGTGATCACGCTGATCCTGGTCAGCTCGTCGGTCACCTGCCAGTTCGGGGTGTTCGCCGCGGAAGAAGGCAATGTCTACGGCTTGCGCAGGTGGTTCACGATCACCTTCGCGCTGGGCCTGATCTTCGTCCTGGGCCAGGCGTACGAGTACTACGAGCTCGTCCACGAGGGCACGACGATCTCCTCGTCCACGTACGGCTCGGTCTTCTACCTGACCACCGGCTTCCACGGGCTCCACGTGATCGGCGGACTGGTCGCGTTCATCTTCGTGCTCATCCGCTCCACCATGGGCCGCTTCACCCCCGCCCAGGCGACCTCGGCCATCGTGGTCTCGTACTACTGGCACTTCGTCGACGTCGTCTGGATCGGGCTGTTCGCCACGATCTACTTCATCCGTTAGGAAGCCGGTGTCCTCTCAGAACCCGCAGTCCGAGGCCGTGCACGACGGCGCCGGGCCAGTCGACGGCAACCCGGCCCGGCGGGCCCGCGCCCGGCGGCGCTCCAAGCACCGTCGCCGGCTGGCCAACGTCGCCGGCCTGCTGACCGCCCTGGTGCTCACCGGTGCGATGTACTCCGTCTTCGCGCCGGCCCAGGCCGCCGACGACAGCACGGAGTCCGCCGCCGAGGCGGCCGGCCGGGAGCTCTACCAGCGCAGCTGCATCACCTGCCACGGCGAGAACCTCGAGGGCGTGCCCAACCGCGGGCCGTCGCTCATCGGCGTCGGCGAGGCCTCGGTGTACTTCCAGGTGCACACCGGCCGCATGCCGCTGGTCCGCCAGGAGGCCGACGCGCCCCACAAGCCGGCCGTCTTCTCCGACGAGGAGATCGACCAGCTGATGGCCTACGTCCAGTCCAACGGCGGCGGGCCCACCCTCCCGTCGGGGGACCTGCGCGACGGCGACCTCGCCGAGGGCGGGGAACTCTTCCGGCTCAACTGCGCGTCCTGCCACAACTTCGTGGGCCAGGGGGGTGCGCTGTCCTCCGGCAAGGCGGCGCCGAGCCTCCAGGACTCCAACGACCTGGAGATCTACACCGCGATGCTGACCGGGCCGGAGAACATGCCCGTCTTCGGTGACAACCAGCTGACCCCCGAGGAGAAGCGGGCGATCGTCAACTACGTCCAGACGATCGGTGCCCAGGCCGACCCGGGCGGTGCCGGGATCGGCCGCGCGGGCCCGGTCGCCGAGGGCCTGGTCATCTGGGTCGTCGGCGTGGGCATCCTGATGTTCGGGATCTTCTGGATGGGGAGCAAGGCGTGACGACCCGCGACACCCGCCCCGGTTCCACCGGTGGCGCCGACGTCCCCGACACGCTGTACGGCGGGCCGGACGACGACTACACCCCCGAGCAGCTGGCGGCCATGAGCCGCCAGGACCTCGACCGCCTCGGTGCGCGCTACGACGGCGTGGAGATCATGCACGTCGACCCGGGCCCGGAGCCGGGGTCGAACCTGGAGCGGCGCGCCGTCCGCCAGGTGGGCACGGTCTTCGCGCTGGCCGGGCTCTTCGCCTTCCTCTTCGTCGTGGTCTACGTCGGCTCGGGCTGGTTCCTCCCCGACTGGCAGTGGGACATCACCGAAGGCGGCTGGAGCGCCCTCTTCACGCCGCTCCTGGGTCTGTTCATGGGCCTGTCGCTGCTGTGCGTCGGTCTCGGCCTGGTGCTCTTCACGAAGAAGCTGCTGCCGCACGAGACCGCGGTGCAGGACAAGCACGACGGCTCGCACTTCGACCGCGTCACCGCCGGCGCGACGCTGGTGGGTGGTTGGCACAACAGCGGGCTCGCCCGCCGCAAGCTGATCACCCGCTCCCTCGCGCTCATGGGCGGCGGCGTGGGCCTGATGCTGATCATGCCGCTCGGCGGCCTGATCAAGAACCCGAACAAGGGCAACCCGCTCGGCACCACCAGCTGGGCCGAGGGCGTCCGCCTGCTCCGGGACGACGGCAGCCCGATCCGCCCCGGCGACCAGGAGCCCGGCTCGCTCGAGACCGTCTTCCCGGCCGTCCCCGGCGGGAACCGGGAGGCCGACGCGGCGACCATGCTCATCCGGCTGCGTCCCGAGCAGGTCCTGGAGAACGAGCCGCGCGAGGGCCAGGCGGACTTCTCCTTCGGCGACTACGTCGCGTACTCGAAGATCTGTACCCACGCCGGCTGCCCGGTGTCGCTGTACGAGCAGGAGACGAGCCGGATCCTCTGCCCGTGCCACCAGTCGCAGTTCGACGTGACGCAGGGGGCCAAGCCGGTGTTCGGGCCGGCCACGCGTGCGCTCCCGCAGCTGCCCATCGGTGTCGACGACGAAGGGTTCTTCGTCGCCCGCAGCGACTACATCGAGGCCGTAGGACCCACGTACTGGAACCGGGAGCGCATCTGATGGCCCGCACCGCCACTGCACCGGGTGCCCCCACGACGAGGCTCGGCAAGGCGGGTCACGCCGTCGACGAGCAGCTGACCGTCGCGCCGTGGCTGCGCCGGACCCTGAACAAGGTCTACCCCGACCACTGGTCCTTCCTGCTCGGGGAGATCGCGCTCTACTCCTTCCTGATCCTGCTGCTGTCGGGCACCTACCTGACGTTCTTCTTCGACGCCTCCATGCAGGAGGTCGTCTACGAAGGCTCCTACGCCCCGCTGCGCGGTGTGGAGATGTCGGCGGCCTACGACTCGACCCTGCAGCTGTCCTTCGACGTCCGCGGCGGCCTCTTCATGCGGCAGCTGCACCACTGGGCGGCGCTGCTGTTCGTGGCGTCGATCGTGGTCCACCTGCTGCGCATCTTCTTCACCGGCGCCTTCCGCCGGCCGCGGGAGACGAACTGGCTGATCGGCGTCGTCATGCTGGTCCTCGCCCTGCTCATGGGCGTCACCGGCTACTCCCTCCCCGACGACCTGCTGTCGGGCACGGGGCTCCGGATCATCAGCGCGATCCTGCTGTCCGTCCCGGTCATCGGCACGTGGGCGCACTTCGCGGTGTTCAACGGTGACTACGTCGGCACGGAGATCATCGGGCGCTTCTACATCGCCCACGTGCTGATCATCCCGGCGATCCTGCTCGCGCTCATCGCGCTGCACCTGATCATCCTGGTCAAGCAGAAGCACACCCAGTTCCCGGGTGCCGGGCGGACCGAGCACAACGTGGTGGGCAACCGCCTCTTCCCGACCTTCGCGGCGAAGGCCACCGGCCTGGTGTTCATCGTGTTCGGCGTCTGCGCCGCGCTCGGTGGTCTCGTGCAGATCAACCCGGTGTGGCTGTGGGGCCCCTACAACCCCGCGCAGGTGTCCGCCGGATCGCAGCCGGACTGGTACATCGGGTTCCTCGACGGCTCCACGCGCATCTTCCCGCCGTGGGACATCGAGCTGCCCGGCGACTACAACATCCCGGCGCTCTTCTGGCCGACGGTCGTCATCGCCGGCCTGATGTTCACCCTGCTGGCCCTGTACCCGGTGATCGAGCGCAAGATGACCGGGGACACCGCACCGCACCACCTGTTGCAGCGTCCCCGCGACGTCCCCGTGCGCACGTCGCTGGGTGCGATGGCGCTGACGTTCTACCTCTGGCTGATGGTGGCCGGCGGGAACGACCTCATCGCCGACAAGTTCGACATCAGTCTGAACGCGATGACGTGGGTGGGCCGGATCGGGGTGATCATCCTGCCGGCGATCGCCTACATGGTGACCTACCGGATCTGCCTCGGTCTGCAGCAGCACGACCGCGAGGTGCTGGAGCACGGCATCGAGACCGGTGTGATCCGGCGGCTGCCCAGCGGCGAGTTCATCGAGGTCCACCAGCCCCTGGGCCCGGTGGACGAGCACGGCCACGGCCAGCTCGCCTACGGCGGCGCACCCGTGCCGAAGCGGATGAACCAGGTGGGTGGTGCCCGCCGGGCGATCCGGGGCTTCTTCTCCCCGATCGAGGAGCCCGCGCAGGTGGAGCTCGAGCAGCGGCGGGAGGGCCGCGGCCTGGCCGCCGGTGAGGACCGTGAGCTGACGTCCTCCGGCCGCCCGGCCGACGGTGGCCGCCCCTCGGACGGTGGACGCCCGCAGGAACCGCGCGACTGATACCGCTCGACCAGCAGGGCCCCGGTGGACGCCACCGGGGCCCTGCTGCATGTCGGCCCCTTTCGCCCCGGGACCCTCCCCGCCGGGAACCGGGCTGCCCCCCGCCCCACCGACGGGCCAGACTTCCCTCATGCCGACCGAGCTCCCGGCGGGGACAGCGGTGTTCCGCGCCCTGCACCGCCCTCGACCGCCCTCCCCCGCCGAGGTCGCGGTGCTGTCCTGGCTGGCCGCCGCGGTGGGCCCGGAACCGAGCGGCCAGGTCGCCGACGCGGCCGTCGTGGGCGCGTGCACGTGCGGCTGCTCGTCGGTCCAGCTGTCGACGTCGGGGGCCCCGCTGCCCGTGGCGACGGTCCGCCGGCTGTCCGCGACCGGGACGACCGACCATCTCGCGGTCAGCTCCTCGGGCCGTGGAGCGGACGGTTCACCCTCGACGTCGTGCTGCACCTGACGGAGGGCCGGCTGCACGAGCTGGAGGTCCACGACACCGGGGCCGGCGACGGCACACCGGTCGACCTGGCCCGCGTGCGGGACCTGGGGCCGCCCCGGGTCCACTGAGGCGGCCACGGTGACCTGCGCCGGGAACGGGCGACGGTCACCTGCGCCGGGAACGGCCGCCCGCCCAGCCGCGCCGGTGAGCTCCGACGAGCCCCCAGCACGACCGAGGGCCCCACCCGCGGCGGCGGGTGGGGCCCTCGGGAGAGGCGCGGTGGTTCAGCTCTGGGTGGCGTTCTGCCCCGTGTGGAACTCGAACAGCAGCCCGGAGATGGTGATGATCAGGGCGGCGGCGGCGATGAGGATCAGCCAGCTGTAGAAGAAGGCCAGGCCCAGGCCCATCAGCGCGGCGGACAGGGCCAGGCCGAAGGGCCAGTAGCTGGCCGGCGGGAAGAACCCGAGCTCACCGGCGCCGTCGGCGATGTCGGCGTCCTTGCGGTCCTCCGGGCGCGCGTCGATGCGCCGGGAGACGAACCAGAAGAACCCGCCGATGAGGCCCGTGAGGCCCGCGGAGAGGACCAGCGCCGTCGTGCCGATCGGCTCCCGCGCCCAGACGCCGTAGACGACGGCGGCGACGACGCAGAAGAAGGCGATGATGTTGAAGATGAGCGCCTCGACCTTCACGGTCGCGCCTCCTCGTGCGTCGGTGCGGTCAGGACCCGGACGATCGACATCTCAGCCCCCCGCATTCAGGTCGGTGTTCTTGTTCTGCAGGTACTCGAACGGCGCCGTGGTGGACGACAGCCCCGGCTGGCCGATCTCCTCGAGGGCCTCGTAGGTGTCCAGGCCGGACTCCCGCGCCGCCAGGTAGTCCTCGTAGTCGTCGCCGGAGACCGAGCGGACCTCGAAGTTCATGTACGCGTGGTAGCTGCCGCACAGCTCCGCGCAGCGCCCGACGTAGGCGCCCTCCTCCTCGACCGTCACCTCGAAGACGTTGTCCCGGCCGTTCTCGTTGCCCGGGATGACGTCGAGCTTGAAGAGGAACTCCGGCACCCAGAACGAGTGGATGACGTCCGCCGAGGTCAGCTCGAACCGGATCGTCCGATCGGTCGGCAGCACGAGGATCGGGATCTCCGAGGTGGTGCCGATCGTGTTGACCGGCTCGCCGTCCGGGCCCTCGGTGTCGGGGTAGACGAACTGCCAGTTCCACTTGAACGCGTTGACCGCGATCGTCTCGTCGGGGTTCTCGCTGCGGTCACGGACCTCGTTCTGGACGACCACCGTGTAGAAGAACAGCCCGGCGATGATCACGAACGGCAGGATCGTGTAGACGATCTCCAGCGGCAGGTTGTACGCCGTCTGCTTGGGCAGTTCGTCGCTGCGCTTGCGGTGCCGCACCACCGACCAGCCGATCAGGCCCCAGACGCCGAAGCCGACGATCAGCGCGGCGATCACGGAGCCGGTCCACAGCTCCCGCATGGGTTCGGACTCCTGGGTGATGCCCTCCGGCCAGCCGAACCGCCAGAACTCGTTGTTCGGCATCGAACATCCGGTGAGGGTCACGACCCCCAGGAGACCGAGCGCGGCCAGCCGCGCGAGCCTGCTGCCTCGAGCCACTGCTCGCTGCCTCCTCGTTCTCCACCCGGGCGTCCGGGCGGTCCTCCCGCTGGTCGTCCGCCGGCTTCCGGGCGGACGGCATCCTGCCGTTCACAGTGTGGGGCGAGACTAGCCGACCCCGCTCGGCGGCCGACCACCGGAGACACCCCACCGGCGCGTCCCGGACCCCGTTCCGGACCCCGTCCCCGGCCTGCGGCGCTCGTGCCGCATCCGCGAGCCCGGGTGTGCGCGGAACCTCGGCCGCCGGTCCACGGCCGGCGGTTAGAGTCGAGGCGTGTTCTCCCGGCTGCTGACCCCCAAGTGGCTGCTGCTGCACCTGCTGGTGGCGGCCCTCTTCGTGGCCACCTTCTTCCTCGGGTACTGGCAGCTGACCAAGGCCGAGGCCGGCGGCGGGGCGGTCAACTGGAGCTACGCCCTCCAGTGGCCCCTCTACGGGTTCATGGGGCTGTGGTTCTACCTGCGGATGCTCCGGGTCGAGCTGACCCGCGACCCGGACGAGGGCGAGCCGGGCGCCGCCGTGGTCCTGTACCAGCGCCCGCGGATCGACACCTCCGGAGATCCCGAGCTGGCCGCCTACAACGCCTACCTCGCGGAGCTCAACGAGCGCGCCCTCGGGCAGCGGAGTGCCGGCCATGGCCGCTGACCGCACCGCGCCGGCCCGCGACTCCGAGCAGGCGATCGCCGCGGCGCTGCAGCGCTACCGGGTGATGGCCACGGTCGTCGGCGTCCTGCTCGTGCTGCTGTTCGCCGTCGCCGTCCCGCTGAAGTACCTGGCCGACGTCCCGGAGTTCGTCACCGTCCTCGGGACGGCGCACGGCTGGCTCTACGCGCTCTTCTTCCTGTCCACCGTCGACCTGGCGCTCCGGGCCAAGTGGAGCCTCAGGGGCGCGGTCGTCGCACTCGTGCTCGGCACCATCCCGTTCCTCTCCTTCTACGGCGAGCGCACCGTCACGCAGAAGATGCGCGCCGGCGAGCGCGTGTGATCCCCCACCTCCCGACCCGCTCCCCAGCCCCGAGGATTCGCGCCTGATGTGTGGCCTGCTCGCCTACTTCTCCACCGACGCCGACCGGGTCGACGACGCGACCGTCGACGCGGTGCGCGGCGCCCAGCACTGCATGCGGCACCGCGGCCCCGACGAGAACGAGGCCTGGTGGGACGGCCGGGCGGTGTTCGGCTTCAACCGGCTGTCCTTCATCGACATCGAGCACAGCCACCAGCCCATGCCCTACGCGGACGGCCGCTACCGGATCGTCTTCAACGGCGAGATCTACAACTACCTCGAGCTCCGGGCCGAGCTGGCCGCCCAGGGGGCGCAGTTCGCGACCGAGGGCGACACCGAGGCGATCGTGGCCGGGTACCACCTCTGGGGTGCCGACGTCGTCCACCGCCTCCGCGGCATGTTCGCGTTCCTGATCTGGGACACCCAGGAGCAGACGGTCTTCGGCGCCCGCGACCCCTTCGGCATCAAGCCTCTGTTCACCGCCCGGCTCGCCGACGGAGGGATCGTCTTCTCCTCGGAGAAGAAGGCCCTGCTGGAGGTGCTCGGCGGCAGCGCGGCCGCCGGCGGCGTCGACGGCGCCTCGCTGCAGCACTACCTGACCCTGCAGTACGTCCCCGAGCCGGCGACCCTGCACGCCGGGATCCGCCGGATCGAGAGCGGGACGAGCTTCACCGTCCGCGACGGCGAGCTGACCACGACGCGCTACTTCCATCCCTCCTTCCCGGTCCGGCCGGTCGCGAAGGACGAGCAGCAGGCCGTCTACGACCGGATCGCCGACGTGCTCGACGACTCGGTCCGCATGCACATGCGGGCCGACGTGACGGTCGGCTCCTTCCTCTCCGGCGGCATCGACTCCACCGCGATCGCCGCGCTGGCCAAGCGGTACAACCCGAAGCTGCTCACCTTCACCACCGGCTTCGAGCGGCAGGGCTTCTCCGAGATCGACGTGGCAGCGGAGTCGGCGGCCGCGATCGGCGTGGAGCACATCACGAAGGTGGTGACGGCCGCGGAGTTCGCCGAGGCCATCCCGCTGGTCGTCTGGTACCTCGACGACCCGGTCGCCGACCCGGCGCTCGTGCCGCTCTACTTCATCGCCCGCGAGGCCCGCAAGCACGTGAAGGTGGTGCTCTCCGGCGAGGGCGCCGACGAGCTGTTCGGTGGCTACAACATCTACCGCGAGCCCCTGTCGCTCGCGGCGTTCGACCGCATGCCCGCCGTGCTGCGGCGCGCCCTGGGCACACTGTCCACCCGCCTGCCCGACGGCATGCGGGGCAAGGACCTGCTGCGCCGTGGCGCGATCCCGCTGGAGCAGCGGTACTACGGCAACGCCCGGATCTTCCGGGACGACGAGCTCGGGTTCCTCGAACGCCGCGACCCCGACCTCTCCCACGTCACGGTCACGCGCGAGCTGTACGAGCGCACCCGTGCGGCCGGCTACGACGACGTCACCGCCATGCAGTACGTCGACCTGTTCACCTGGCTGCGCGGCGACATCCTGGTCAAGGCCGACAAGATGACGATGGCCAACTCCCTCGAGCTGCGCGTGCCCTTCCTCGACCCCGAGGTGTTCGCGGTCGCCAGCACCCTGCCGGTCGACCAGCGGGTGACCCGGGAGACCACGAAGTACGCCCTGCGGCGGGCCCTGGAGCAGATCGTGCCGGCGCACGTGCTGAACCGGCGGAAGCTCGGGTTCCCCGTGCCCACCCGGCACTGGCTGGCCGAGGACCTGCACGACTGGGCCCGCCAGGTGATCGAGGAGAGCCGGACCGACGAATGGCTGGACCGCCGTCAGGTGCTGGCCATGCTCGCCGCGCACCGCGAGAACCAGCGCAACGGCTCGCCCGTGGACCACTCGCGCAAGCTCTGGACGCTGCTGGTCTTCATGGTGTGGCACGGCATCTTCGTCGAGGAGCGGATCAAGCCCGAGATCCCCGAGACCGTCTACCCCGTGCGGTTGTAGTTCCCGCGGATGCACGACGGCCCGGCTCCCCGTCGTGGGGAACCGGGCCGTCGTGTCGTCCCGAGTGGAGGCCCGGAGGGTCTCCTGCGACGGGAGGACGAAGCGGCTCAGCGCGTCCGGGGGACGGTAGCTGGCCGCGGTGCGATCCGGAGGATCGCCGTGTCATTGCTCAGCTGAAGCTGTCCCCGCAGGCGCAGGAGCTGCCGGCGTTGGGGTTGTCGATCGTGAAGCCCTGCTTCTCGATGCTGTCGACGAAGTCGATCGTCGCGCCGCCGAGGTAGGGCCCGCTCATGCGGTCGACGATGACCTCGACCCCGCCGTACTCGTAGGTCTGGTCGCCGTCGAGGTAGCGCTCGTCGAAGAACAGCTGGTAGCGCAGCCCGGAGCAGCCACCCGGCTGCACCGCGATGCGCAGTCGCAGGTCGTCGCGGCCCTCCTGATCGAGCAGCGCCTTCACCTTCGCGGCCGCCGGGTCGCTGAGCACGACGCCGGTGACGCCGGCCCCGCCGTCGAGGGTGGTGGTGTCCTGCACCGACATGTTGTGTCCTCCCAGATCCGAGGTGCCCGCTGCGGCACGTCCTTCAGCGGACCAACACCGCCGTTGCGGTGGCTCTTCCCCTGCTGCCGACCACTGTACGGCGCCGGGGGCGATTTCCCAGGTCTCCTTCCCCACACCCGTAGACTCCGAGCCCGTGAAGCTCCGCCTGCCCGGCCGCCGGAACCGCGCCGAGACGTCCGCCACCGCTTCCTCCGCCGATCTTCCGGAGGAGCTGGTCAGGGCGTCCGGCAAGGGTCGCCCCACGCCCAGGCGCAACGAGGCCCAGGGCCGCCGGCCCGGCCCGCCGCCGCCGCCGCCGACCACGCGCCGGGAGGCCTACAAGCGGATGCGCGAGCAGAACGCGGCGCAGCGGGCCGCCACCCGCCAGGGCGCGGCCCGCGGGGACGACGCCTACCTGCCGGCGCGCGACCGCGGACCGGTGCGGAAGCTGGTCCGCGACGTCGTCGACTCCCGCCGCAACGTCGGCAGCTTCTTCCTCGCCATCGCCGGGGTCGCCCTGATCGGGACGATCGCGCCGAGCGTGACGCTCCGGAACTACGCGAGCTTCCTGCTCTTCGGCTTCTTCCTGCTGCTGATCGTCGACTCCGTGGTCCTGAGCCGCAAGATCAAGCAGAAGGTCGCCGAGCGCCACCCCGAGACGACGAAGACCCGCGGACTGACCTGGTACGGGATCAGCCGGTCGACGATGATCCGGCGCTGGCGGTTCCCCAAGCCCGACGTGCCCCTGGGCGCCGAGGTCTGAGCGCGACCTGACCGCCGCCTGATGGAGGTCACCCTCCTGGGCACGGGTGCGGCCGACGGCTGGCCCAACCCCTGGTGCGGCTGCGAGTCGTGCACCGACGCCCGGCGCCGGGACGAGCAGCGCCGGCCCACCTCGGCGCTGGTCGACGGCGTCCTGCTGCTGGACCTGGCCCCGGGGCTGCCGCCCGGCGGGATCTCCCTCGGGCGGGTGCACACGGTGCTCGTGACGCACGCCCACCCCGACCACTGCTCGCCGTTCTCGCTGCTCTGGCGGCACTGGGCACGGCCGACGGCGCCGCTCACCGTGGTGGGGCCGGCGCCGGTGCTCGAGGAGTGCCGGCCGTGGCTGGCCCCGGACGGCCCGGTGCGCCTCACGGCGGTCGAGCCCGGCGACGTCCTCGACCTCGCCGGTCACCGGGTCCGGGCACTGGCGGCCGACCACGACGTGCCGACCGTGCTCTACGACGTGACCGGCCCGGACGGCGGCCGGCTGCTGTACGCCACCGACACCGGGCCGTTGCCGGAGCCCGCCGTCCTCGCCACCCGCGGAGCCGCGTTCGACCTCGTCCTGATCGAGCAGACCTTCGGCGACGTGTTCGACCACGGCACCCGGCACCTGGACCTCGCGACGTTCCCCGACCAGCTGGCCCGCCTGCGCGCCGTCGGGGCGGTCACCGATGCGACCGACGTGGTCGCCGTGCACCTGAGCCACCACAACCCGCCGGCGACGGAACTGGCCGGCCGGCTCGCCGTCCACGGCGCCCGCACCGTGCCGGACGGGACGACGCTGACGCCCGGGGCCGGACGCGCGGTCCTCCCAGGCCCCCCGCAGGGGCCCGCAGCGAGCGTGCGAGCGGTGGGGGGCGAGGGGTCCTTCTACTAACGTCGCCGTCCGTGGAATTCCGACGCCTCGGCCGCTCAGGCCTGAACATCTCCGAGATCGCCTACGGCAACTGGCTCACCCACGGTGGGCAGGTCGAGGAGGACGCTGCACTCGCCTGCGTGCGGGCCGCCCTCGACGCAGGCATCACCACCTTCGACACCGCCGACGTCTACGCCGGCACCCGGGCCGAGGCGGTCCTCGGCCGTGCGCTGGAGGGCCAGCGCCGCTCCTCCTACGAGCTGTTCACCAAGGTCTACTGGCCCACCGGTCCCGGGAGGAACGACCGGGGACTGTCGCGCAAGCACATCGTCGAGAGCTGCCACGCCTCGCTGGAGCGGCTCCGGACCGACTACGTCGACCTCTACCAGGCCCACCGCTACGACCCGACCGTGCCGCTCGAGGAGACGATGACCGCGTTCGCCGACCTGGTGCGGGCGGGCAAGGTGCTCTACATCGGTGTCTCCGAGTGGAACGCCGAGCAGATCGCCGCCGGTGCCGCACTGGCCCGCGAGCTGGACGTCCAGCTGATCAGCAACCAGCCGCAGTACTCGATGCTCTGGCGGGTCATCGAGTCCGAGGTCGTGCCGACGTCGGAGAAGGAGGGGCTGTCGCAGATCGTCTGGTCGCCGCTGGCCCAGGGCGTGCTGACCGGCAAGTACCTGCCGGGGCAGCAGCCGCCGGCCGACAGCCGGGGCGGCCACGCCGAGGCCGGGACGTCGATGCGGGGCTTCCTCCGGGACGACATCCTGTCCGCCGTCCAGGGGCTGCGCCCGATCGCCGACGACCTCGGCCTGTCGATGGCCCAGCTGGCGATCGCCTGGGTGCTGCAGAACCCGAACGTCGGCGCGGCGATCATCGGCGCCACCCGACCCGAGCAGGTGCACGACAACGTCCGGGCCTCCGGTGTCCGGCTGGACGACGACGTCCTGACCCGGATCGACCAGGTCCTCGGCGACGTCGTGGAGCGCGACCCGGCCAAGACCGCCCGGGGCTAGTGGGAGGACCCCGTCCCGCGCGCCGCACGCACGCTCGCGGCGAGACTCCGGACGGGGTCCTTCAGGAGGCGGCGAGGCCCATCCGGTAGACCTCCTCGTCGCCGTCGAGGAGCGTCACCGTGGCCACGCCCTTGTCCAGCAGCTCCCGCCAGTTCTCGCCGAGCCAGGACTCCGCGTCGCCCTGGTTGTCGGCGCCCGGCACCGCCACGCCGATGGAGGAGGGCTCGACGGCCGCTCCGGAGGAGTCCTCGAGGCGCCAGGTCCAGGTCATGCAGGCAGGCTAGCGACCCGCCCGCGCCCGTGCCGGAACCCGCCGTCCGGTTACGGCGGCGCCCGCGCGGGCATGGCAGGTCATCGACCCCGTCCCGTCCGGAGGACCGATGACTGCACCCCGTTCCCAGGCCGCCACCGGCGCCACCCGCGCCGACGAGCAGCCGGTACCCGAGAACGCGTCGACCGGACAGCTGATCAGCCAGCTCACCGAGCAGCTCAGCCGTCTGGTCCGGGACGAGGCCCGCCTCGCCCAGGCCGAGATGACCCAGAAGGCCAAGAAGCTCGGCGTCGGGGCCGGCCTCTTCGGCGGTGCCGGCCTGGTCGCCTTCTTCGGCCTGGCCGCGCTCATCACCACGGCGATCCTCGCCCTCGCCCTCGTCCTGCCGGCCTGGCTGGCCGCGCTCATCGTCGCGGTGGCCCTGTTCGCCGTCGCCGGTGTGCTCGCGCTCGTCGGCAAGAAGGACGTCGAGAAGGGCTCCCCGCCGGTGCCGACCGAGGCGATCTCCAGCGTCAAGACCGACATCTCGACCGTGAAGGAGAGTGCACGGCGGTGAGCACACCGAGTGATCCGGGAGACGGGCAGAGCGCGGCCGGCAACGGCCCCACCGATCCCGACGCCATCAGGGCGGACATCGAGGCGACCCGCGCCGAGCTCGGCCGCACCGTCGACGAGCTCAGCCAGCGCCTGGACGTCCCCGCCCGCGCCAAGGAGACCGCGGCGCGGGCCAAGGACACCGCCGTCGAGACCTACCGGGAGAGCCCGCCGGCGGTGGCCGGCGCCGGCGCGGCGCTGGTCGGCCTGGTGGGCCTGGTGCTGTGGCGCCGGCGGCGGAAGCGGCGGCGGGCGAGCACCGAGGAACTCGTCGTCGGGGCCCGCGTCGGCGGCCGGCGCGAGGCGAAGCGGGCGCGCAAGGAACTGGCCGCCCGCCGCACGGCGGCGCAGAAGGAGCGCAAGCGGGCCCAGAAGCGGCGCAGGCGTGCCGCCAGGGAACAGCGGCGTGCCGTGCAGAATGCCAAGGTCACGGCCCGTCGCGTCGCGAGGAGGAAGCGTTGAGCAAGGGAGCCAAGCTCGCCTACCGGCCGATCGGCCTGGTGGCCGGCATCGCGGCCGGGGCGGTGTCCGGCGCCGTCTTCAAGCAGGTGTGGAAACTGGTGTCGGACGAGGAGGACGCTCCGAGCGCCCTGCAGAGCGAGTACCCCATATGGGAGATCATCGTGGCGGCGGCACTGCAGGGCGCCATCTTCGCCGCCACGAAGGCCGCCATCGACCGGATCGGCGCCGACACGTTCACCAAGCTCACGGGTGCGTGGCCGGGAGACTGAGGACCCCGGCCAGCCGACCGTCGTCGCCCGCACTGCGAGGAGCACCCCATGACCGGCACCAGGCGCCGTGAGAGCAGCGTCGACCGGATCCGGCAGCGGGTCGAGGAGAAGGCCGCCCGGCGCGCGGCGGCCGCCGAGGCGGCGGCGGCCGGTGGGCCACCGCACGATCCTCGGACGCTCCCCCCGGACGCCCCGCCGCCCGAGGAGCTGCCGGGCGTCGGCGCCCGCTCCCCGGCCCAGATCCCCGCCCGGGGCTGGCTGCAGGTGCTCAAGCGGGCGTGGGCGGAGAACAACGCCGACAACATGCCGATCATCGCCGGCGGCGTCGCCTTCTTCGGCTTCCTGGCGATCTTCCCCGCGCTGCTCGCGCTGATCTCGATCTACGGGCTCGTCGCCTCGGCGGAGGAGGCGGCGGAGCAGGTCGAGGAGTTCACCAGCGGCCTGCCCCGCGAGGCACGGGAACTGGTCACCGACCAGGTCACCGCCGTCACCGAGAACGCGGGCGGCGCCCTGACGCTGAGCCTGATCATCTCGATCCTGGCCGCCCTGTGGAGCGCCTCCGGAGGCGTCAACAACCTCGTCAAGGCGGTCAACATCGCCTACGACGAGGTGGAGACCCGCAACTTCGTCAAGCTCCGCGCGCTCTCGCTGGGGCTCACACTGGGCGCGATCGTCTTCGTCGTCCTCACCATCGGCCTGGTCGCCGTGCTGCCCATCGTCATCGATGCGCTGCCCCTGGGCGGCGTCGGCACGGTGCTGGTGGAGGTCGCGCGCTGGGTGGCGCTGCTCGCCGTCGTCGCCGGCTCGCTGGCCGTGCTCTACCGGGTGGCACCGGACCGGGACGCCCCGCGCTTCCGCTGGGTCAGCCTGGGCTCGGTCGTCGTCACCGTGGTGTGGGCGCTGGTGAGCCTCGGCTTCACCCTCTACGTCAACAACTTCGGGTCCTACGACAAGACCTACGGCGCGATCGCCGGGGTGATCGTGCTGATGCTGTGGCTGTACCTGACCTGCTACCTCGTGCTGCTCGGCGCCGAGATCAACTCCGAGGCCGAGCACCAGACGGCGCAGGACACCACCGACGGCGAACCGCTGCCGATGGGCCGGCGGGACGCGGTGAAGGCCGACACGCTGCCGGCGAAGGCGGAGCCGGAGAAGGGCGACAGCGACCCGACGCGCAAGAACGCGGGCTGAGCGAGGGCCCCGACCGGAGCGTCAGCGCACGTGCGACTCGACGAACGGGAGCTCGACCACCTGCACCGCCTGCAACCGGCCCCGGACGTCCACGGCGAGCGTACTGCCGGGGTGCGCGCCGGCCGCGGTAGCGACCAGCGCCAGCGCGATCCCGGTGCGCAGGGTCGGGGAGAACGTGCCGCTGGTGACCTCGCCGACCCGCTCCCCCTCGGGGTCGAGGACCGCCATGCCGGGCCGCGGGATGCCCCGGCCGTCGGCCCGCAGCCCCCGGAGCACGCGGGGCGGGCCGGCCTCCTTCTCCGCGAGCAGTGCCTCGCGGCCCCAGAACGCCGGCTTCGCCCAGCCCACCGCCCAGCCGGCGCGCGCCTGGTTGGGGGTGATCTCCCGCGACAGCTCGTGGCCGTGCAGCGGGTACCCCATCTCGGTGCGCAGCGTGTCCCGCGCGCCGAGGCCGCAGACCCGGAGATCCTGGTCCTGGCCGGCCTCCAGCACCGCGTCCCACAGGGCCCCCGCGTGCGCGGCGTCGACGAGCAGCTCGTAGCCGTGCTCCCCCGTGTAGCCGGTGCGGCAGACGGTCACCTCCGCGGATCCGTGCGCCCCGGTGCCGGTCACGAACGACATGTACGCCAGCTCGCCCGGCAGGCCGAGCAGCTCGAGCACCTGCAGCGACCGCGGTCCCTGCAGCGCCAGGACGGCCACCTCGGTGTGCCGGTCGGCGACCGTGATCCCGGCCGGCGCGGCCTCCGTCAGACGCCGCACGACCTCGGCGGCGTTGGCGGCGTTCGGCACCAGCAGGACGTCGTCCGGGCCGTGCAGGTAGACGATCAGGTCGTCGAGGACCCCGCCGGCCTGCGGGTCGCCGTCGGGCAGGCAGCACAGCGAGTACTGCGCCTGCCCGGGACCGATGCGGGACAGGTCGTTGGTCAGGCAGGAGTCGACGAACGCCGCCGCCCCGGCGCCGCGGACCGTGGCCGTCCCCAGGTGCGAGACGTCGAACAGCCCGACGCCGGACCGCACTGCGGCGTGCTCGGCCAGCACGCCGCCGCCGGCGTACTCGACGGGCATCGACCAGCCGCCGAAGTCGGCGAACTTCGCGCCGGCCGCCACGTGCCGGTCGTGGAGAGGGGAGGTCAGCGGGCTCATGCGGGCCACGCTAACGCCGGCCCCTACGATCGAGCGGTGCCGCCGACGATCACCGCCACCGACCACCCGCTGGAGAAGCTGACCGGGGACGCCGTCGTCGTCGCCGTCGGCAAGGGCCCCGACGGGCCGCTGCCGACACCCGGCGCGGAGGCCGTGGACCGGCTGCTCGGCGGGCGCCTGCTGCCCGCGCTCGCCGATCTCGGCGCCCGCGGCGCCGAGGACGAGGTCACCCGCATGCCCTCCTTCGGGCAGGGCCCCTTCCCCGTCGTGGCCGTGGCCGGCCTGGGTGCGCCCGACGCGTCCGGGGGCTACCGGCCCGAGGCGGTGCGCCGGGCCGCCGGTGCCGCCAGCCGGGCGCTGGGCGGACGCCGTGCGGTCGTCAGCCTGCTCGCCGCCGTCGGTGGCACCCCGGACGCCGACCGGCTGCACGCCGTCGGCGAGGGCGCGCTCCTGGGCGCCTACGAGTTCACCGCGTACAAGTCCGACCTCCCGGCGGGCCGCCCGGTCCCGCCGAGCGAGATCACCATCGTCGTGCCGGACGCCGGGGCGGCCGAGGACGCGCTCCGGCGGGTCCGGGCCGTCGCCGACGCCGTCGCCCTGGTGCGCGACCTGGTGAACACCCCGCCCAACGACCTGTACCCGGCCGAGCTGGCCGCCCGCGGTGCCGCGGCCGGCGAGAAGGTGGGCCTGGCGGCCGAGATCCTCGACGAGGACGCGCTGGCCGCCGGCGGCTACGGCGGCATCCTCGCCGTCGGCCAGGGCTCGACCCGCAAGCCGCGCCTGCTCCGCCTCGCCTACTCGGGTCGCGGTGCGCGCCGGAAGATCGCGCTGGTCGGCAAGGGCATCACCTTCGACAGCGGCGGCCTGTCCATCAAGCCGGCGCTGAAGATGGAGGACATGAAGAGCGACATGGCCGGTGCCGCGGCCGTGATCGCCACCGTCTGCCTGGTCGCCCAGCTCCGGCTGCCCGTCGACGTGGTGGCCACCGTGCCGATCGCCGAGAACCTGCCCAGCGGCACCGCGTACCGGCCCGCCGACGTCGTGACCTTCCGCAACGGCAAGAAGGCCGAGATCACCAACACCGACGCCGAGGGCCGGGTCGTCCTGGCCGACGCGATCGCCCGCGCCGCCGAGGACAAGCCGGACTACCTGCTCGAGACGTCGACGCTGACCGGCGCCCAGATGGTCGCGCTGGGCTCCCGCACCGCCGGGGTCATGGGCAGCGACGACCTGCGGGACGCCGTCGTCGCCGCCTCCGAGCGCAGCGGCGAGGGTATGTGGCCGATGCCGCTGCCGGCGGAGCTGCGGAAGGGGCTGGACTCCCCCATCGCCGACTTCGTGAACGCCAACGCCGACCGGATGGGCGGCATGCTCGTCGGCGGGCACTTCCTCAAGGAGTTCGTGCCGGACGGCCTGCCGTGGGCGCACATCGACATCGCCGGCCCGAGCTACAACACCGGCGCGCCCTGGGGGTACACGCCCAAGGGCGGCACCGGCGTCCCGGTCCGCACCCTGCTGGCCACGATCGAGGCCCTCGTCCAGAAGGACTGATCCCGGCCGGGATCAGCTCACCTGATCGTGGCGCGTCCTCCCCCACCGCCCACCGTGGGGGAGGACGCCGCGCGGTGAGGGTGGATGCCCGCGACGCCGCCGACGCTCACTCCAGCCGGTTCGTCTTCTGGCGGGCGCTCCAGTCGCGCATCCGCTGCGGATAGCCGGTGACCTGCGCGTCGTACACCGGGATCGCGAGGTCCTTGGAGAGCCGGCGGGCGACGTCCGGGCCGTCGATGCGGCGCCGGGTCCACTCCCCGTCCGCGGCGACCAGCACGATCGTGGTCTCGGTGACCGTGGTGCGGGGCTCGACGTAGCCCTCCACCCCGCGGCGGCTGGCCACGAACTGCTCGAGGTGGCTCAGGTCCGTGCGGTGCGAGGCGCGGTCGAGGGTGCTCCCCCGCCCGCCGTCCCGCGCCCTGCCCGCCGGACGACGTCCCCGCCCGCGCAGCCGGTCGAACAGCCCCATCGCGTCTCTCCCGTCGTCGGTCCCGGCCCCCTGGCGGGCTCGTGATCATCGGCACGCCCCGCATGGCAACGGTGCTCCGGGCCGGGTCGTTCCCGGAGTGGCAGGATGAGGGGCACTGCCCCCGCGGCCCCCGCGCCGCACGAGCGGGACGCCGACGACTGCACCGAGGAGATCTCGTGAGCTCACCCACCTCCCCCGCCGACCTGGTCATCCTCGGTGGTGGCTCCGGTGGCTACGCCGCGGCCTTCCGCGCATCCGAGCTGGGCCTGAACGTCGTCCTCATCGAGAGGGACAAGGTCGGCGGCACCTGCCTGCACCGTGGCTGCATCCCCACCAAGGCGCTGCTGCACGCCGGCGAGGTCGCCGACCTGGCGCGCGAGGGCGAGCAGTTCGGCGTGAAGACGTCCCTGGCAGGCATCGACATGGACGGCGTCAACGCCTACAAGGACGGCGTGATCTCCAAGCTCTACAAGGGCCTGCAGGGCCTGGTGAAGGCCCGCAAGATCACCTACGTCGAGGGCGAGGGCCGGCTGACCTCCCCCACCACCGTCGAGGTCAACGGCGAGACCTACGAGGGCAAGCACGTCCTGCTGGCCACCGGGTCCTACGCCCGCAGCCTCCCGGGTCTCGACATCGACGGCACCCGCGTCATCACCAGCGACCACGCGCTCAACCTGGACCGGGTCCCGGCGTCGGCGATCATCCTCGGTGGGGGCGTGATCGGCTGCGAGTTCGCCAGCGCCTGGAAGTCCTTCGGGGTCGACGTCACCATCGTCGAGGCCCTCCCCCACCTCGTCCCGCTCGAGGACGAGTCCTCCTCCAAGCTGCTGGAGCGCGCTTTCCGACGCCGCAAGATCGGCTTCGAGCTGGGCAGCCGCTTCTCCGGTGTCCAGAGCACCGACAACGGCGTCAAGGTCTCCCTCGAGAACGGCAAGGAGATCGAGGCCGAGCTGCTGCTGGTCGCCGTGGGCCGCGGGCCGGTGAGCGAGGGCCTCGGCTACGAGGAAGCCGGCGTGCAGATGGACCGCGGCTACGTCCTCGTCGACGAGTACTGCCAGACGAGCGTCCCGACGGTCTCCGCCGTCGGCGACCTCATCCCGACGCTGCAGCTGGCCCACGTGGGCTTCGGCGAGGGGATCCTCGTCGCCGAGCGCCTCGCCGGCCTCAAGCCCGCGCCGATCGACTACGCGGGCGTCCCACGGATCACCTACTCCGACCCCGAGGTCGCCTCGGTGGGCCTGACCGAGACGCAGGCCAAGGAGAAGTACGGCGAGGTGAAGACCCTCACCTACGACCTGGCCGGCAACGGCCGCAGCCAGATCCTGAAGACGACGGGCGCGGTGAAGCTGATCCAGGCCGAGGACGGTCCGGTCGTCGGCATCCACATGGTGGGTGGCCACGTCGGCGAGCTCATCGCCGAGGCGCAGCTCATCTACAACTGGGAGGCCGAGGCCGACGACGTCGCGAGCCTCATCCACCCGCACCCGACCCAGAGCGAAGCGCTGGGCGAGGCCCACCTCGCCCTAGCCGGCAAGCCCCTGCACGTGCACGGCTGATCGACCGCTCGTCCCCCACTCCCCCACGCCAGAAGGAGCACTGCCCCGATGCCGACCTCCGTCACCATGCCCGCCCTGGGCGAGAGCGTCACCGAGGGCACGGTCACCCGCTGGCTCAAGCAGGAGGGTGAGCAGGTCGAGGCGGACGAACCCCTCCTCGAGGTGTCGACCGACAAGGTCGACACGGAGATCCCCTCCCCGGCCGCCGGGGTGCTGACCAAGATCCTGGTCGCCGAGGACGAGACCGTCGAGGTCGGCGCCGAGCTCGCCGTCATCGGTGGCGACGGCGACGGCGACGGCGGAGGCGGTGGCGAGGCCGCTCCGCCCGCCTCCGCCGACGACGCGGACACCCCCCAGACGCCCGACGAGCAGGTCGAGGACGCGGCGCCGGAGCCGCAGCAGGAGGAGCAGCCCGCCCCGCAGGAGCAGCCGGAGCCTGCTTCGGCCGACAGCGGGTCCGGCGGTGGCGGGGGCTCCGGCGGTGGCGAGGGGACGCCGGTGACCATGCCGGCGCTCGGTGAGAGCGTCACCGAGGGCACCGTCACGCGGTGGCTGAAGTCCGTGGGTGACGAGGTCTCGGCGGACGAGCCCCTGCTGGAGGTCTCCACCGACAAGGTCGACACCGAGATCCCCTCCCCGGTCAGCGGCACGCTGCTGGAGATCACCGTCAACGAGGACGAGACCGTCGACGTCGGCGCCCAGCTGGCCGTGATCGGCGGTGCCGGCGGCGGCTCCGCCCCCGCTCAGGAAGCCCCCGCTCAGGAAGCCCCCGCTCAGGAAGCCCCCGCGCAGGAAGCCCCCGCGCAGGAGGAGCCCGCCCAGGAGGAGCCGCAGGCGGCCCCGGAGGCCAAGCCCGCAGCCGACGAGACGGCGCAGCCCGGTGGCGACTACGGCGCCAGCGGCGCACAGCCGGCCAGCTCGCCGACGTCCGCGCCGCCGCCCCAGGTGGCCCCCCAGGCGCCTGCCCAGCAGTCCTCCGGCGGGGACGGGTCCGGCGCCTACGTGACTCCTCTCGTCCGTCGGCTCGCGGCCGAGAAGGGCGTCGACCTCGGGTCCCTGTCCGGCAGCGGTGTCGGCGGTCGCATCCGCAAGCAGGACGTGCTCGCCGCCGCCGAGAAGCCGGCTGCCCCGGCGGCCGCCCCGGCCCCGGCCGCCGCCTCGAGCGGGCCCAGGACCCCGTCCCCGGCGGCCACGCCCGACACGTCGCTGCGCGGTCGCACGGAGAAGATGTCGCGGCTGCGGACCGTCATCGCCCGCCGGATGGTGGAGTCGCTGCAGGTCAGCGCCCAGCTCACCACGGTGGTCGAGGCCGACGTCACCCGCATCGCGAACCTGCGCCAGCAGGCCAAGGGCGACTTCGAGGCCCGCGAGGGCGTCAAGCTGTCGTTCCTGCCGTTCTTCGCGAAGGCCTCGGTCGAGGCGCTCAAGGCCCACCCGTCGGTGAACTCCTCGATCGACCAGGAGGCGGGCACCGTCACCTACCACGACGCCGAGAACCTCGGTGTCGCGGTGGACACCGAGCGCGGGCTGCTGGTGCCGGTCATCCACGACGCCGGGGACCTCAGCCTGGGCGGGATCGCGCGGAAGATCGCCGACCTGGCCGAGCGGACCCGCTCGAACAAGGTCACCCCGGACGAGCTGGGCGGCGGGACGTTCACGCTGACCAACACCGGCAGCCGGGGTGCCCTGTTCGACACCCCGATCATCAACCAGCCGCAGGTGGCCATCCTGGGCGTCGGGTCGGTGGTGAAGCGCCCGGTCGTCGTCAACGATCCCGAGCTCGGCGAGGTCATCGCCGTCCGGTCCATGGTCTACCTGGCGCTGACCTACGACCACCGCATCGTCGACGGCGCGGACGCGGCGCGATTCCTCACCACCGTCCGTGAACGGCTCGAGGCCGGCCAGTTCCAGGGCGAGCTCGGGCTCGCCTGAGCACGGACCCCCCGCCCCCCACCACTCGCGCGCTCGCGGCGGGCCCCTGCAGGGGCCCGCCGTCGCGTGCGGCGTGAGGAGAAGTTCGTGAAGATCGCCGTGTCCGGCGCCTCGGGCCTGATCGGGGGCGCGCTCCTGCCCGCCCTGCGCGCGGACGGCCACGAGGTGCTGACCCTGGTCCGCCGCACTCCGCGGACCGCCGAGGAGCACCGCTGGGACCCCCAGCACCACCGCATCGACCCGGCGCTGCTGGCCGACGTCGACGCGGTCGTCAACCTCGGCGGGACGCCCATCCGTCCCCGGCCGTTCACCTCCGGCTACAAGGAGCGGCTGCTGAGCAGCCGGATCGACGCGACGACGACCATCAGCACGGCGCTCGCCGCTGCCGCCGCGGCCGATCCGACCCGGCCGCGCGTGCTCCTGTCGGCGTCCGCGGTGGGCTACTACGGCGACACGGGATCCCGGACGGTGACCGAGCGGGACCCTGCGGGAACGGACTTCCTGGCCCGGCTCTGCGAGCAGTGGGAGGCGGCCACCGCGCCCGCGGAGTCGGCCGGGGTGCGAGTGGTCCTCCTGCGGACGGGGCTGGTGCTCGACCGGGAGGCGATGCTGATGCAGGTCCTCGGCCGGGTCTTCCGGCTCGGCCTGGGCGGCCGGATGGGCAGTGGCCGGCAGTACTGGCCGTGGATCAGCCTGACCGACGTCGTCGGCGCGATGCGGCACCTGCTGACCGCCGACGTCTCCGGCCCGGCCAACCTGACCGGGCCCGCGCCGGTGACCAACGCCGAGTTCACCCGCGAGCTGGCCCGGCAGGTGCACCGGCCCGCGGTGATCCCCGTGCCGGCCGTCGCGATCAACCTGGCGCTGGGCGAGTTCGGGCGCTCCAGCGTCACCGCCGGGCAGCGCGCCCTCCCGTCGGTCCTCGAGGAGTCCGGGTACCGGTTCACCCATCCGGACTTCGCCTCGGCGCTGGGCGCGGCGACCGGTCGCTGACCGCCCTCACGGCAGGCGCCGTGCGGACTCGATCCGCCAGCCGCCGACGGTGCGCGCCAGGACCATGCGCACGGTCGTCTCCGGTCGTCCCGGCACCGTGCGCAGCGCCGGACCGTCCGGCCCGCCGGCGACGACGTCGTAGCCGGGCCACCGGTCGACCAGCTCCAGCTCGACGCGGTCCCCGTCGGTCCGCACCGCCGTCACCGCGACCACCTCCGGCGCGAAGCCGCGCAGCGCCTCGTCGGCCGCGGCCAGCCGGCGGGCGTGCTCCTCGTCGGCCGACCGCAGGGAGCTGCCGGAGGTGTAGACGTCCCCCCACGCCTCCGGGGCGGCGGCGGTGAACGCGGCGACCCGGCGCTGGTAGAGGTCGGCGACCACCGCCTGCCAGACCTCCGCGGAACCCGGCGTTCCGGGGCGGTCGGCGGGGCGGGCGTCCCTGCCGGCCGGGGGGACCTCCGCACCGGGCACCCCACCTCCCGTGCTCGGCGCCCCGTCCCCCGCCACCGGGGTGTCCGGGGCCGGCTCCCCGGACACCGGTCCGACCGTGCCGGGTCCGTCGACCGCCGAACCGACCGCCGCCTCCACCGGCCGGGCGCCGTCCCCGGGTGGCCCGCCGTCCCGGGCCCCGTGCATCCCCAGCCGGCCCGAACCCAGGAGGACCGCCACCACGGCGAGGACGGTCACCCCCAGGAGCCCCGCCCGCGCAGGCAGTGGACGCGCCCACCGGCCGGACCAGCGGCCCCGGCCACGGGCGGGGGGTCCGACGACGACCGGCGCAGGGCGCGCGCGGTGGCCCGGCACCTGGTGGGTCAGTTCCGTGCGGGGACCACGGCCGGTTCGCCCGAGGTCCGCGTCGGGGACGCCGTCGCGCGGCAGTCGCACCGGTTCCGGGCGGCAGGCGTGCCGCAGGTCCAGGGCGAAGGCCGCGGCCGATCCCCGGTCGTGCGGATCGGCCGCCAGGCCCCGGCTGATGACGGCGAGCAGCTGCGGCGGCGCGGCCGGCGCCAGTTCGGCGAGGTCGGGGAGCAACCCACCGGCGGCCACGGCCAGCGTGTCCGCCGGTGTCGCGGCGTTCCAGGGGGCGATGCCGGTCAGGGCGTGGAACGCCGCGGCCGCGATCCCGAAGACGTCGGAGGCGGGCCCGGGCGCCCCGCCCCGGGCGACGGTCGGGTCCACGTAGGGCGGCGTGACCTCCGCCGCCGCCTCCTCCCCCAGCACCCGGGCCACGCCGAGGTCGGTCAGCACGGGCCGCCCGTCGGCGGTGAAGACGATGTTGCCCGGTGAGAGGTCACCGTGGACCACGCCGTTGCCGTGGGCGTGCGCCAGGGCCGCGGCCACCGGGGCGATGGTGGTCACCACCTCACCGGGCCGCAGCCGCCCCCGCCGGCTCAGCAGCGCCGCCAGGCTGCCACCGGGCAGGAGGTCCAGCACGAGGGCCACCCGGGCGGCGCCCCCGCGCCGGGGCTGGTGGACCACCTCGATCAGCCGGACGAGGTGCGGATGGTCGAGCGCCCCCAGCAGGGCCGCCTCCCGGGCCTGCCGCTCCGGGTCACCGGCCACGAGCACCTTCACGGCGACCGGTTCCCCGCCGCGCCGCGGGACCGCCCGCCAGACCTCCCCGGAGCCGCCACGACCGAGCAGCGTGTCCAGGGTGTACCCGGGGACGACGGGCGGCGCCCCGACGGCACCGGCGTCGACGGGCGGCACGGCGGCAGGCATGGTCGGACGGTAGGGCGTGCCACGGTCCGCCCGCCCCGGTTGTCCACAGGCCGGCGGCGGGGCCACCCGGTCGTCGGCCCGGCTCCCGGCTACCGTCGGACGATGTCGTCGCGCGCCGAGGTCGTGGTGGTCGGGGCCGGCCTGGCCGGGCTCTCGGCGGCCGTCCGGCTGGCCGCGGCCGGGGTCGACGTGCACGTCCTCGAGGCGGGGGCCCACGCCGGCGGCCGGCTGTCCACCGAGCGGATCGACGGGTTCGTCGTCGACCGCGGCTTCCAGGTGCTCAACACCGGCTACCCCCGGGCGGCCGACCTCGACCTCGGGGCGCTGCAGCTCGGCTGGTTCGAGCGCGGGGCCGTCGTCCGGGTCGACGGGACGGCCCACCGGGTCGTCGACCCACGACAGCGACCGGCGGACGTGCTCGGCACGGCCACCGCCCCCGTCGGCTCGCTGCGGGACAAGGCCGCGCTCGCCGCCTTCTCCGTGCGCGCCGGATACCTCCCCGTCGGCCGCCTCCTGGCGGCCCCGGAGCGGACCGCGGAACAGGCGCTGCGTGCCGCCGGCGTGGGCAGCACCGCGCTCGACCGGTTCTTCCGGCCCTTCCTCGCCGGCGTCCTGCTGGAGGACGAGCTCGGTACGTCCAGCCGCTACCTCGACCTGCTCTGGCGCAGCTTCGTCCGCGGCTCGATCGGCCTGCCGGCCAGGGGGATGCAGGCCGTGGGCGAGCAGCTGGCCGACCGGCTCGCGCCCGGGCGCCTCTCCCTGCACACCGCGGCCCGTTCGGTCTCCCCGGGCTCCGTCGTCACCGACGACGGCACCTGGTCGGCGACCGCCGTCGTCGTCGCCACCGACCCGGACACCGCTGCCCGGCTGCTGCCGGCCGTCGAGGCGTCGGCGCCCCGCCAGGTGACGACGCACCTCCACGTCCTGCCGGAGTCACCGTGGCGACGTCCGCTGATCGTGCTGGGTGCTCCGGGCGGCCGGCTGGTGAACTCGGTGGTCGTCTCCGACGCGCAACCGCGGTACAGCCCCGACGGACGGGCGCTGCTCGCGAGCTCCACCCTCGCGCCGACCCGCGAGGAGGAGGTGCGCGCCGAGATCGCCGCGGCGCACGACGTCGCGCCGGACGACCTCGACCACCTCACCACCGTCACCGTCCCCGGTGCCCAACCCGCCGCGCTGCCCCCGCTGCGGCTGCGCCGGCCGGTCGAGCTCGGGGACGGCTTGTTCGTGTGCGGCGACCACCGCGACACCCCTTCCATCCAGGGCGCCATGGCGAGCGGGGCGCGCGCCGCCCGCGCCGTCCTCCGCACGGTGCGCCCGGCGCACCACGACGACCGGAGGACCTCCTGATGCCCGCGTCCCAGCCGACCATCCTGGCCACCAGCATGGGGTTCGCCTCCCGTGGCCGCGGCCCCTACGACTGGCGGCCGGGGCCGGTCTTCGACCTGGCCGTGGAGCTCGCCGGAGCGCCGGACCGGCCGCGGCTCTGCTACCTGGGGACGGCGACCGGCGACGACCCGGTGCGGATCGCCGGCGTCTACGGCGCGTTCGCCGGGAGCGCCGTGCAGGTCAGCCATCTGAGCCTGTTCACGATGCCGACGGTGGCCGACATGCGCGCCCACCTGCTCGCCCAGGACGTGGTCTGGGTCGGCGGCGGCAGTGTGGCCAACCTGCTGGCGGTCTGGCGGGTGCACGGCCTCGACGAGATCTTCCGCGAGGCGTGGCAGGCCGGCGTCGTGCTCGGCGGGGTGTCCGCCGGCTCGCTGTGCTGGCACGTCGGCGGCACCACCGACTCCTTCGGCCCCGACCTGCGTCCGGTGACGAACGGACTCGGCCTCATCCCGACGTCCAACGGCGTGCACTACGACTCCGAGGAGCAGCGGCGCCCGCTGTACCACCGGCTGGTGGCCGACGGCACCCTCCCCGGTGGGCACGCCACCGACGACGGCGCCGGGCTCGTGTACCGGGGGACGACGCTCGCGGAGGCGGTCGCCGACCGTCCCGGTGCCGCCGCCTACCGGGTGGAGCGGGGAGCCGACGGCACGGCCGTCGAGACCAGGGTCGAGCCCCGACGGCTCGCCTGAGCCCTCCGCCCCGGCCGGCGGGCGGCGGGCGTCGGTGTCAGCCGTTCACGAAGGGGTCCACCGGGGTGAGGGCACCGACCGCCGCCTGGATGGCCGCGGCGGCATCGAGCGCCCGGTCCTCGCGGAACGGCGCGGCCATGCACTGCACCCCGACGGGCATGCCGTCGGCGAGGCCGCCGGGGGTCGCCGCAGACGGCAGCCCCAGGAGGTTGGCCGGCATGACCGGCCGGAGCAGCTCGATCGCCGCGTCCGCCTGCTCGTCGCTGGCCACGTCCCAGCCGTGCGGGAACGCGGGCTGCGCCCACACCGGCGTGAGGACCACCGGGTAGTCCTCGAGGAACTCCGCCCACCGGCGGGCCACCTGGCGCCGGCGCACGAACATCTGCACGTAGGCGTCGACGTCCAGGCGCGGGTGGTCCCGGAGGACCCCGGTGAGGAACCCCTTCCCGTCGGCACCCATCACCTGTTCCAGCAGCGGCTGGAGGGTGCGGATCTCGGTGAACAGGAAGTCGCGCCACAGGTCGACCGCCGTCTCGTACTCCGGCGGCGTGACCTCCTCCACCTCGTACCCCGCGGCCGCGAGATGCGCGCCGGCCTGACGGACCACGTCGGCGATGCCGGCGTCCGTGCTGCCGCCGGGCGGTTCGGCCAGCAGCGCGACCCGCACCGGACGTCCGGAGTCGGGGTAGCTCAGCGGCACGGGAAGGCACTCCGGGTCCCGCCGGTCGGGGCCGCTCATGATCTCCAGGGCCATGCGCACGTCGCCGAGGTCCCGGGCCATCGGGCCGTTGACCATCATCATCTGGAACGACAGCGGCCCGTCCTCGGGCGCGATGACGGTGGCGTGCGGCACCCGGCCGGGCGTCGGCTTGATCGAGGAGACACCGCAGCAGTGCGCCGGGTTGCGCAGCGACCCGCCGATGTCGTTGCCGGCCCCGAGCGGGGACATGCCCGATGCCAGCGCCGACGCCTCGCCCCCGGAGGACCCGCCCGCGGTCCGGTCGGCGTGCCAGGGGTTGCGGGTGAGGCCCCGCAGACTGCTGTCGGTCGAGATGCGCAGGGCCATGTCGGGCAGGTTGGTGCGGCCGATGACGATGGCGCCGGCGGCACGCAGCCGCTCCACGACCGGGGCGTCGACCGGCGCGACCGCCTCGGCCAGCGCGGGCACACCGTTGGTCGTCGCGGTACCGGCGACGTCGATGTTCTCCTTGATCGTCACCGGCACCCCGTGCAGCGGGCCGAGGTCGCCGTTCCCGGCGGCGGTCCGCTGGTCGGCGAGCTTGGCGGCCTCCAGTGCCTGGTCGGCCAGGACGACCACCACCGCGTTGAGCGCGGGGTTGACCGCCTCGATCCGCGCCAGGTGCGCCTCCACGACCTCGACCGAGGAGACCGCGCCGGACCCGATCATCCCGGCGAGCTCTCCCGCACCCTTGCGCCACAACTCGTCGCTCATCCGTACCTCCACCGATCCTGCGCTCGGCACCACGGCGTGCCGGGTCGGGGCGAGCATGGCAAGCGACCGTCTCCCTGACCAGGCCCGTTGCGCATTTCGTGCGGCGATGCGTGCGCACGGCCGAGCGGGGCGGACGGCCGCGCGGCGACCTCGCGAGGACGGCGTCCTGCCCGGGCAGCGGCATAGGCTGGTGCGGTGAGCGGACTGCGGATCATCCGGGCGGGCACGGTTCCCTACGAGCAGGCCTGGGCGCAGCAGCGCGAGCTGCACGCGCAGCGGGTGGCCGGGACGGGGCCGGACACCCTGCTGCTGCTGGAGCACCCGGCGGTCTACACCGCCGGCAAGCGCACCGAGCCGCACGAGCGCCCGTTCGACGGCACCCCGGTCATCGACGTCGACCGCGGCGGCAAGATCACCTGGCACGGCCCGGGACAACTGGTCGGCTATCCGATCGTCGCGCTGCCCGATCCGGTCGACGTCGTCGCCCACGTCCGCCGGCTGGAGGACGCGCTGATCGAGGTCTGCGCCGGCTTCGGTCTCGAGACGATCCGGGTCGAGGGTCGCAGCGGTGTCTGGGTCGCCGCCGACGGGGCACGCCCCGAGCGCAAGGTCGCGGCCATCGGGGTCCGCGTCGCCCGCGGCGTGACGATGCACGGCTTCGCCCTCAACTGCGACCCGGACATGACGGCGTTCGCCAACATGATCCCGTGCGGCATCCCCGATGCGGGTGTCACCTCGCTGTCGGCGGAGCTCGGTCGCGACGTCCCGACGGCCGCCGCGATCGGCCCGGTCGAGGCCGCCATGACCCGGGTCCTGACCGCGGCGCCCGCACCCGCGTGACCCCGCTCCCCCGCAGCGAGTACGTCAGCCTCACCACGTTCCGGCGGACCGGCGTCCCGGTCGCGACCCCGGTGTGGGCGGCACCGGACGGCGACTCGCTGGTGGTCTGGACCCGCGCGGACTCCGGGAAGGTGAAGCGGCTGCGGCACACGAGCCGGGTCACGGTGGCCCCGTGCGACGTCCGGGGCCGGGTCCTCGGCCCCGCCGTGGAGGCGACCGCCGAGTTCGTCCCGCCTCCCGACCACCCGGGTGCGCTCGCTGCGCTGCGCCACGCCTACGGGCTGAGGTTCACCCTCGGCAACGCGATCTCCCGGGCCTGGCACCGGGCGCTGCGCCGCGCCGGTGAGCGCCACGAGCTGCTCCGCATCAGCGCCCCATGAGTTCGGCAGACCCCTGGCACTCCCCGGACCGGAACTTCCTGGGCGAGGACTCCCAGGGCGGCATGGGCAACGACGCGGGCCTCGACCGGGCTCTCCTGCGGCTGCTGAGATGGGCGCTCGGCCGCAAGGACGGCCGCACCACCCGCCAGGCCATCGAGGCCCGCGCCCGGAAGGCCCGCCTCAAGGCCGAACGCAAGGCCGCCAAGCGCTCGCGCTGACCTCCGACCACCGCACCCGGACGACGTGTGCGCACCGCGCAGCACACCTTGCTGCCGGACTCGGCTCCCCCTGACCCCGGGTGGACACGGAGAGGTCCGCGCAGGCGCACCGACAGGGCTGCGCGTGTCGGACGCGTGGCACGTCGCCGCGGTGCGGTCGGCGAGGACCGCGACGTCCTAGCCGAGGACGAAGTTGACCAGCCGGCCGGGGACGGCGACGACGCGCCGCACGGTGGCGCCGTCCAGGTAGCCGGCGATCTTGTCGTCGGCCCGCGCCGCCGCCTCCAGGGCCGCGGCGTCGGCGTCGGCCGGCACGCTGACCTGCGACCGCACCTTGCCGTTGACCTGCACGGCGACCTGCACGGTGTCCTCGACCAGCCAGCGCTCGTCCGCGACCGGGAACGGGGTCCACGCCGAGGAGCCGTCGTGACCCAGCCGGGTCCACAGCTCGTCGGCCAGGTGCGGGGCCAGCGGCGCGACCAGCAGCACCAGCGGCTCGACGACCGACCGGGGCAGCGGCGACGACGCCCCGTAGGCCTGGGTCAGGTGGTTGGTCAGCTCGGTGATGCGGGCGATCGCGATGTTGAACCGCAGCGTCGAGAACCCGTCCCGAACGCCGGCGATGGTGCGGTGCAGCGCCCGCAGCGTCTCCTCGCTCGCCGCCACGTCGTCGGAGGCCCGCACGGCCCCGGAGACCTCGTCGACCACGACGCGCCAGATCCGCTGCAGCAGCCGCTGCGAGCCGACGACGGCCTTCGTCTCCCAGGGGCGCGACTGGTCCAGCGGACCGGTCGACATCTCGTAGACCCGGAAGGTGTCCGCGCCGTACGCGCCGATCATCTCGTCCGGCGTGACCATGTTCTTGAGGCTCTTGCCGATCTTGCCGTACTCGCGGTTGACCGGACTCCCCTCGTAGAAGAAGCGGCCGTCCTTCTCCTCCACGTCGGCGGCGGGCACGTAGAAGCCGCGCTCGTCGGTGTAGGCGAAGGCGGAGATGTAGCCCTGGTTGACCAGCCGGCGGAACGGCTCCTCGCTGGACACGTGGCCGAGGTCGTGCAGGACCTTGTGCCAGAAGCGGGCGTACAGCAGGTGCAGGACGGCGTGCTCGACGCCGCCGACGTAGAGGTCCACGCCGCCGACGTCGCCGGGCTCCCGGGGGCCCAGCCAGTACTCCTCCAGCGCGGGGTCGACCATCCGCTCGTCGTCGGCGGGGTCCAGATAGCGCAGGTAGTACCAGCACGAGCCGGCCCAGTTGGGCATCGTGTTGGTCTCCCGGCGGTACTTCTTCGGGCCGTCGCCCAGGTCCAGCTCGACCGTCGTCCAGTCGGTGGCCCGGGAGAGCGGGGGCTCGGGCGCGGAGTCGGCGTCGTCGTCGGCGAAGGTCTTCGGCGAGTAGTCGTCCACCTCGGGCAGCAGGACGGGCAGCATCGACGTCGGGACGGCGACCGGCAGGTCGTCCTCGTCGTAGACGATCGGGAACGGCTCGCCCCAGTAGCGCTGCCGGCTGAACAGCCAGTCGCGCAGCTTGTAGGTGGTGGTCGCCTCGCCGTGCCCGTGCTGCACGAGCCACTCGGTGATGCGGGCGATGGCCTCGGCCTTCTCCAGGCCGTCCAGCGAGATCTCGTCGTTGGACGAGTTGATCATCGGGCCGCTGCCGGTGTACGCACCGCCCGCGAAGTCCGCCGGTGGCTGGACGGTGCGCACGACCGGCAGCCCGAACGCCTCCGCGAAGTCGAAGTCCCGGGTGTCCTCCCCCGGCACGGCCATGATCGCGCCGGTGCCGTACCCGGTGAGCACGTAGTCGGCGATGAAGACGGGCAGCTCGCGGCCGTTGACCGGGTTGACGGCGGTGACGCCCAGCCACACGCCGGTCTTCTCGCGGCCGGCGTCCTGGCGGTCCAGCTCCGAGCGGCGGGACGCCTGCCGCTGGTAGTCGCGCACCGCCTCCGCGGGCGTGCCCGCTCCCCCGGTCCAGCGCTCGTTGGTGCCGTCCGGCCACGCCTCGGCCGTCAGTGCGCCGACCAGCGGGTGCTCGGGCGCCAGCACCATGTAGGTGGCGCCGAACAGCGTGTCGGGGCGGGTGGTGAAGACCTCGACCGTCTCCTGACCGGCGGCGAACCGGACCTTCGCCCCGGTGGAGCGGCCGATCCAGTTGCGCTGCATCAGCTTCAGGGAGTCGGACCAGTCCAGCCGGTCCAGGTCGTCGATCAGCCGGTCGGCGTAGGCGGTGATCCGCATCATCCACTGCTTGAGCGGACGCCGGAACACCGGGAAGTTGCCCCGCTCGGAGCGGCCGTCGGCGGTGACCTCCTCGTTGGAGAGCACGGTGCCCAGGCCCGGGCACCAGTTCACCGGCGCCTCGTGCAGGTAGGCCAGCCGGTGCGCGTCGACGACCTTGCGGCGCGACACCTCGTCCAGCTCGGACCACGGCAGACCGGAGGGGTTCGTCCCCGGGGCCGGCGTGCGCGCCCCGGCGTCCAGCTCGGCCACCAGCTCCTCGATCGGGCGCGCCCTGCCGGCCGACTCGTCGAACCAGGCGCCGAACAACTGCAGGAAGATCCACTGGGTCCACTTGTAGTAGCCCGGGTCGATCGTGGCGAAGCTGCGGCGGTCGTCGTGGTCGACGCCCAGCCGGCGCAGCTGGGCCCTGATGGCCGCGATGTTGGCCTCGGTGGTGACCCGCGGGTGCTGCCCGGTCTGGACGGCGAACTGCTCCGCGGGCAGGCCGAAGGCGTCGTAGCCCATGGGGTGCAGCACGTTGTCGCCGTCCATGCGGCGGAACCGGCTGGTCACGTCGGTACCCAGGTAGCCCAGCGGGTGCCCCACGTGCAGGCCTGCCCCCGAGGGGTACGGGAACATGTCCATCAGGAAGTACTTCGGCCGGTCGGCCACCCGCTCGAAGCCCGCGCTCAGCCGTCCGCTCGGGTTGGGGGTGTGGAAGGTGCCGTCGGCCTCCCACCGGTCCTGCCAGGCGAGCTCGATCTGCTGGGCCAGCGCGGGCGTGTAGCGGTGCGGCGGCACGTCACCGGACGTCGGCTCGACGTGCGGCTGGTCGGCGGTCTGGCTCATCGCTGGTGCTCCCGGGTCATCGCAAGTGCTGGTACCGGCGGCAGACATGAAGAAACCCCTCACGCAGGAGGGGTCGCCGTGCTGTCCGAGGGTCTCAGGTCAGCACGGCCGGTGAAGCAGGAACCGCCCGGTCACGCCCCCAGCCTACCGCGTGCGGCCCCGCGGCCGGCCCGCCGGGCGGGCAGCGACCCGTGAGCGGCCTCTCACCCGTACGAGCCGGATCGGGATGCCGTTCGGCTGCGGATCGGGGGCCGGCGAGCCGATGGGAATCCCGTGGAACAGCATCGGCCACCGGGTGGGCATACGCGCCTGCCCTCGTCCCGGGTGCTGCTCTGGTTGACCGCCGCCTCCTTCCTGGCCTACGCGAGCGGCGTGGGCCCACGGCCGGGCGGCATGACCTGGGACGTCACCTACGACGTCGTCCTCTACAACCTCGCGTACCTGCCCGCGGCGCTGCTCTGCCTGCGGGCCGCCGGCCGGGTCCCCCGGGAGGGCGTCGCGTGGCGGGCGCTCGGCGTCTCGCTGCTGCTGAACGCGGCCGCGAACGTCGTCCGGACCCTCGTCGCGGGTGCCGACGGCGCCGGGACGTCCTCGGTGCTCGCCGTGGATCTCCTGTCGCTGGGCGCCTACCTGACGATGTGGATCACGCTGGTCGGCCTCGTGCGGGCCCGTGTCCCCCGCTTCCACCCCAGCATGTGGCTGGACGGCATCATCGGCGCGTTCGGCACCGCGGCCGTCGGCGTCGCCCTCCTGCTCGGCCCCTACCTGATCCCGGGAGAGGGCAGGGTCCCGCTCCCGCTGGTGCAGCTGGCCCTGCCCACCACCGACGTGCTGCTGCTGGCGCTCCTGGTCGCGCTGGGCTCGATCCTGGGGGTGCGCCTCGACCGCACCCTGCTCCTCATGACCGCCGCCCTGGGCTGCATCCTGGTCGGTGACGTGCTCCTCTTCTCACGCACCGTGGACGGCAGCTACGTCGACGGGAGCGCACTCGAGCTGACCTGGCTGAGCGGGATCGTGCTGGTCGCGCTCGCCGCCTTCCTGGCCCGGCCCCGGCCGGTCCCCGTCGACGACCCCGGCGTGGCGAGGACGCGCCTCGGCTGGCGACTGCTGGCCCTCCCCCTGACCGCGAACGTGGCCAGCCTGGCCGTGCTCGCCCTCGGCTGGGGCGACTCGATGCCACCCGCCGCGGCCTGGCTGGCCATCGGCTGTGCGCTGGCCACCATGGCCCGGACGGCGATCACCTTCCGGGAGGTGCGCGCGTTCAACGAGGTGCAGCAGCAGGCACGGACCGACGAGCTGACCGGCCTGCCCAACCGCCGGGCCCTGCTGGAGCGTGCCGGGCAGGTCCTGGCCACCGCCTCGGCACGGCGTCCGGCGGCACTGCTGCTGCTCGACCTCGACGGCTTCAAGGAGGTCAACGACAGCCTCGGCCACACCGCCGGGGACCAGCTGCTGGGCCAGATCGGGCCGCGCCTGCTCCCGGCGCTGGCTCCGGATGAGGTGCTGGCCCGGCTGGGCGGCGACGAGTTCGCCGTCCTGCTGCCGAACGCCTCCCTCGACCAGGCCCAGGAGCGGGCCGACCGGCTGCGCAAGCTGATGCTCCAGCCGTTCCCGGTGGAGGACATCCGCCTGCACGTCGGGGTGAGCGTCGGCGTGGCCACCGCGCCCGTGCCCGCCGCGACGGTGCAGGAGATGCTGCGCTGCGCCGACGTCGCGATGTACGCCGCGAAGTCCGCGCGCGAGGGCGTGCACGTCTACGTGCCCGACCCGCACGGCGGCAGCGGCGACCGGCTGCGCACGATGGAGGAGCTGCGCACCGCCCTGGACGGCGACGAGCTGCTCGTCCACCTGCAGCCCCAGGTCGGCTTCGCCGACGGCCGCGTCGTGGGCGTGGAGGCCCTCGTCCGCTGGCAGCACCCGGTCCGCGGCCTCCTCTCACCCGCCGACCTGCTGCCGGCCGCGGAGCAGGCCGGCCTGCTCCGGCCGCTCGCCGACACGGTGCTCGAGCTGGCGCTCACGGCTGCCGAGCTCTGGTGGGGCACCGATCCCGTCCCGGTGTCGGTGAACCTCTCCGCCGCGAACGTGAACGACGTCGACCTGCCCGGCAAGGTCGCCGCGGCGCTGGACCGGCACGGGCTGCCGGCGGACGCACTGACCCTGGAGCTGGTCGAGGACACCCTCATGGCCGACCCCGAGCGCGGCCGCCAGATCCTCGGGGAGCTGCGCCGGCTCGGCGTCCGCACCTCGATCGACGACTACGGCACCGGCTACAGCTCCCTGGCCTACCTGCGGCACCTGCCCGCCGACGAGCTCAAGCTCGACCGGAGCCTGACCGCCGACGTGGTCGGCGACCGGCGCGCCGCCGCGATCGTCCGGCACACCGTGGCGCTGGCGCACGACCTCGGGCTGCGCCTGGTGGTCGAGGGGGTCGAGGACGCCGCGAGCTGCGCCGCCCTGGCCCGGCTCGGGTGCGACGTCGCGCAGGGGTACGCCATCGCCCGGCCGATGCCGGTACCCGACTTCCTGCGGTGGCTCGCCTCCCCGGAGCACCCGCTGCTGGACCCGGAGCGCTTGGTCCGGCGCTGACCGCCGGGTCGCTCAGCCGAGCTGCGGCGCCACCTCGCTCGCCACCAGGTCCAGGTGGTCGAGATCGGCGAGGTCGAGGACCTGCAGGTAGATCCGCTGGGAGCCGGCCTCGGCGTAGCGGCCGATCACGTCCACGGCCTCGGCCGGCGTGCCCGCGACACCGTGCTCGCGCAGCTCGTCCACCTCCCGCCCGATGGCGGCGGCACGGCGGGCGAGCTCGGCCTCGTCCCGGCCGACGCAGAGCACCAGCGCCGAGCTGTAGACCATGGACCTCGGGTCCCGGCCGGCCTGCTCGCAGGCCTCCCGCACACCGGCGAAGAGCCGGGCGTTGTCGTCGGCGGACATGAACGGCACGTTGAACTCGCTGGCGTAGCGGGCGGCCAGCCGCGGCGTCCGCTTCCTGCCCGCGCCGCCCACCAGGACCGGGATGCCACCCTCCTGGACGGGCTTGGGCAGGGCCGGGGAGTCCGACAGCCGGTAGTGCTGCCCCTCGAAGGTGAAGGTCTCCCCCGGCGGGGTGTTCCAGAGCCCGGTGACGACGGCGAGCTGCTCCTCGTAGCGGTCGAAGCGCTCGCCCAGCGCCGGGAAGGGGATCCCGTACGCGGTGTGCTCCTGCTCGAACCAGCCCGACCCGAGGCCGAGCTCCACCCGCCCGCCGCTCATCTGGTCGACCTGGGCGACCGAGATCGCCAGTGGTCCGGGCAGCCGGAAGGTGCCCGCGGTCATCAGGGTGCCCAGCCGGATCCGGGTGGTCTCCCGGGCCAGGCCGGCGAGCGTGACCCAGGCGTCGGTGGGCCCGGGCAGTCCGTCGCCGCCCATCGTCAGGTAGTGGTCGGACCGGAAGAAGGCGTCGAAGCCGGTCTCCTCGGTGCGCCGGGCGACGGCCAGCAGGTCGTCGTACGTGGCGCCCATCTGGGGCTCGGTGAAGACTCGCAGCTGCACGCCACGACGCTAGCCAGGGCCGGCCGGATCCGCTCCCCGGCCCCTCCGGGGTGTGCTCATCGCCCGGACCGGGCAGGATGATCGCCAGACGATCAACTCGGAGGTGCAGCTCGTGTCCCGCAAGAAGACGCATGGTCAGGTCATCGGTGCCGAGCTCCAGGAGGGTTTCGCCCACATCGGGGTGGCGGCCACCGAGGCCGGGCGCCTCGCCGCCGAGCAGCTGGGGCCGCGGGTGGCCGCGGCCCGCGAGGCGGCCGCTCCCGCGTTCGACGCCGCGCAGAAGGCCGCCGCCGTGAAGGTGGCCCCCAAGGTCGCCGCCGCGGTGGCCGCCGCCGCCCCGGCCGTGGCCACCGCCCGCGACACCCTCGGCCCCCGCGTGGATGCCGCCCGCGACGCCATCGGCCCCCGGGTGGAAGCCGCCCGGGACGCACTGACCCCGCGGGTGGAGGCCGCCCGTGAGGCAGCCGCTCCCCGTGTCGCGGCCGCCCAGGCCGCGGCCGCGAAGGCGGCCGCCGACCTGGCTCCGCGGGTGGAGGCGGCGCAGAAGGCCGCGCAGAAGGCGCTGCACGACGACGTCGTCCCCCGGCTCGAGGCCGCCCAGGTCGCTGCGCTGGCCTACGCCACCCCCCGCGTCGCCGCCGCACGCGAGGCCGTGACGCCGGCCCTGGAGAGCGCCCGCGAGACGCTGGCCGCGGGGATGGACAGCGCGCGCAGCGAGCTCGACGCGCGCCGGGCCGAGCTGGCCGCGGCCGCGGCCGAGTCGGGCCGGAAGGCGCGCAGGACGGCGAAGAAGGCGCGCAAGACCGCCGGCAAGAAGCACCGGGAGTTCGAGAAGGCCGCGCTCGCGACGGCGAAGACGGTGAAGCGCAAGGTCGGCGTCGAGCCCGAGCCCCGTCGCCGCTGGCCGTGGGTGTTCCTCGCCTTCGCCGTGGGTACCGCCGCGTTCGTCCTGCTGCGCCGCAGGAAGGACGACGCCTGGACCCCCGCCCCCACCGGGGACGGTCCGGTGCCCAGCTACCGAGAGGACCCCGTGCCCAGCTCCGACAGCACCTCCGGCAAGACCGTCTCCACGGCGTCGCAGACCACCGACTCGACGCCCGCGGAGTCCGACATGGGCCTGCGCGACGCCCAGCTCGCCGACGGCGACGGCCCGGACGACGCCACCGACCCGGCCGCGGACAAGCCCGAGCCGTTCACCTCCGGTGGCGGGGCCGACGAGGGCCCCACGGCCGGCCCGGCGGACAAGCAGGTCTGACCGAGTTCCTCGCTGCACCGACGCCCCCGCTGCTCCCGAGCAGCGGGGGCGTCGCTCGTCCGGGGGCGCGGCGCAGCCGGAGTACCGTGCAGATCATGAGTGAGCCGGCCGTACCGACGACCTCGAACGGATCGACGATCGAGCCGGCGGGCCGCAAACTCCTCCGCCTCGAGGTCCGCAACAGCCAAGTCCCCATCGAGCGCAAGCCCGAGTGGATCAAGACCCGCCTCAAGACCGGCCCCGAGTACACGGAGCTGAAGTCGCTGGTCCGCCGCGAGGGGCTGCACACGGTCTGCGAGGAGGCCGGCTGCCCCAACATCTACGAGTGCTGGGAGGACCGCGAGGCCACCTTCCTCATCGGCGGCGACCAGTGCACCCGCCGCTGCGACTTCTGCCAGATCGACACCGGCAAGCCCGCCGACTTCGACGCCGACGAGCCGCGCCGCGTCGCCGAGAGCGTCGCGACGATGGGCCTGCGGTACGCCACGATCACCGGTGTCGCCCGCGACGACCTGCCCGACGGCGGCGCGTGGCTGTACGCGGAGACCGTCCGCCAGATCCACGCCCAGCTGCCCGGCTGCGGCGTCGAGCTGCTCATCCCCGACTTCAACGCCGACCCCGCGCAGCTGGCCGAGGTCTTCTCCTCCCGCCCCGAGGTCCTCGCGCACAACGTGGAGACGGTGCCGCGGATCTTCAAGCGCATCCGGCCCGGCTTCCGCTTCGACCGGTCGCTGGCCGTGCTCACCGCCGCGCGCGAGGCCGGCCTGGTCACCAAGTCGAACCTGATCCTCGGCATGGGCGAGGAACCCCACGAGGTCATCGAGACCATGCAGGCCCTCCACGACGCCGGCTGCGACCTGCTCACCATCACCCAGTACCTGCGCCCCTCGCCCCGCCACCACCCCGTCGTCCGCTGGGTGAAGCCCGAGGAGTTCGTCCAGTTCCAGGAGGACGCCGAGGAGATCGGCTTCCCGGGCGTCCTCGCCGGGCCCCTGGTGCGCAGCTCCTACCGCGCCGGGCGGCTCTACCAGCAGGCGATCGAAGCCCGCGGGCTCGCACCGGCGCCCTGACCGCATCCGGCCCGCTGCGGGGCCCGCCGCGAGCTTGCGAGTGGCGGTGGGCAGCGGGTCCCTAGACTGGCGGCATGGCACGCAGCAAGCCCACAGACGCGACCGCTCCGAGCGGCAAGGCCGGCCGCGGTCCCGGGGGCGGTGGGCGCGGGCGCGGCTCCGGTGCCACGGCGTCCGGCGCCGAGCCGGTCAAGCTCAACCGGAAGGGCCAGCCGAAGAAGCGGCGGCTGAAGAAGCTCGCCGGTCAGGCCCGCATGATCAAGCAGGCCTACACGCTGACCCGCAAGAACGACCCCCGGCTGCCGTGGATCCTGCTGATCTGGTTCGTGGCCGTCGCCGCGGCGGTCGAGCTGGTCGGCATCCTGTTCAACGCGCCGTTCCTCTTCATCCCGCTCGCGCTGGTCACCGGTGCCCTGGCCGCGCTGATCGTGTTCGGCCGGCGGGCGCAGGGGTCGGCCTACCGCCAGGTCGAGGGACAGCCCGGCGCGGCCGCCTGGGTGCTCGAGGGCATGCGTGGCGACTGGCGGGTCACCTCCGGTGTGGCGGGCACGCAGCAGATGGACGCCGTGCACCGCGTGCTCGGCCGGCCCGGCGTGATCCTGGTCGCCGAAGGGGTGCCGGCGCGGGTGCGCGGCCTGCTCGCCCAGGAGAAGAAGAAGGTCGCCCGGGTCGTGGGCGACGCGCCCATCTACGACATCGTGGTCGGCGACGACGAGGGACAGATCCCGCTCCGCAAGCTCAGCGCGCACGTGATGAAGCTGCCGCGCAACCTCAGCGCGGCCGAGGTGAACGCCCTGGGCCGCCGGATGAGCGCCCTGGGCGGGGCCCGCATGCCGGTGCCCGGCGGTCCGCTCCCGGGCGGACGGCAGATGTCGATCAGCCAGCGCCAGGTGCGCCGCCGCAGCTGAGCGCACGCCCGACCGCCGGGAGCCCCGTACCCACAGGTGCGGGGCTCCCGGCGTCCTGGCACCGGCATCCACGATCAGCCCACCTGATCGTGGAGCGTCCTCCCTCACGTCCCACGGTGAGGGAGGACGCCCGATGATCAGGTGGGCTGATCATCGACGGGCCTGGGGTCAGTCCTTGACGACGGCGGTGTCGGTGAGGCGGTCGTGCAGTCCGCGGCCGTCGGCGTCCACGACCAGCGCCGGCACCAGCAGGCAGAGCAGCGCGGTGCGGACGACGGCACGCCACGGGGCCAGCCGCTGGCCCGGCCGGGGATGGGCCAGCCGCAGGCCGAGCAGCCGCATGCCCGGGGTCTGACCGGAGACCACCAGCGTGACCACGGTGACCGCCGCGAACGCCACCAGGGCCCAGTTACCCGGGAGGTCCGGCGCGGTGAAGAGGCCGGCGACGAGCGCGGACCCGAAGGCGTCCACGCAGAAGGCCCCGACCCGCGTACCGAAGGGGGCCAGCGACCCCGGCCCCTCCGCGGGCAGCCCCAGAGAGGCGCCGCGCACGCGGTCCTGAGAAGGTGGCTGCACATCGCTGACCATGCGGCCAGCGTAGTGAGATGACCCCCTGCCCCCACCACTCGCACGCTCGCGGCGGGACCCTGCAGGGGGCCGACCGCGAACCCGACACGCCAGGACCGTTGTTACCGCCCGGAAACACTCGGGACACCGGGGGGCAACTCCCCCCTCGTAACTTGCGGTTCGGCAGTTCGCCCAATCCCGGAGGATCGATGTTCACCAGCCCCGACGAGGTCGCCGCCTACATCCGCGACAACGACGTCGAGTACGTCGACGTCCGCTTCTGCGATCTCCCCGGCGTCATGCAGCACTTCACCATCCCGGCGTCGACCTTCGGCGAGGACACCTTCTCCGAAGGCCTGGGCTTCGACGGGTCCTCGATCCGTGGCTTCCAGGCGATCAACGAGTCGGACATGCTGCTGCTCCCCGACGCCAACAGCGCCTTCCTGGACCCGTTCCGGACGCACAAGACGCTGAACGTCAACTTCTTCATCCACGACCCGATCACGCGCGAGGCCTACAGCCGCGACCCGCGCAACGTGGCGAAGAAGGCCGAGGCCTACCTGGCCAGCAGCGGCATCGCCGACACCGCCTACTTCGGCGCCGAGGCGGAGTTCTACATCTTCGACTCGATCCGGCACTCCACCGGGATCAACGAGGGCTACTACCACATCGACTCGGTCGAGGGCTCCTGGAACTCCGGTGCGCTGGCCGGCGAGAACGGCGGCCCCAACCTGGGCTACAAGACGCGGGCGAAGGGCGGCTACTTCCCGGTCGAGCCCTACGACCACTACAGCGACCTGCGCGCGACGATGATGACGAACCTGACCAACGCCGGGCTCGAGCTCGAGCGCGGGCACCACGAGGTCGGCACCGGCGGCCAGGCCGAGATCAACTACAAGTTCGACACCCTGCTCCGCTCGGCGGACAGCCTGATGCTGTTCAAGTACATCATCAAGAACACCGCGTGGGCCCACGGCAAGTCCGCCACCTTCATGCCCAAGCCGCTCTTCGGCGACAACGGCTCCGGCATGCACTGCCACCAGAGCCTCTGGCTGGGCGGCGAGCCGCTCTTCCACGCCGAGACCGGCTACGCGGGCCTGTCGGACATGGCCCGGCACTACATCGGCGGCCTGCTCAAGCACGCCCCGTCGCTGCTGGCGTTCACCAACCCAACGGTCAACAGCTACCACCGCCTGGTGCCCGGCTACGAGGCGCCGATCAACCTGGTCTACTCCGCGCGCAACCGTTCGGCGTGCACCCGCATCCCGATCTCGGGTGACAGCCCCAAGGCCAAGCGCATCGAGTTCCGCGTGCCCGACCCGTCGGCCAACCCCTACCTCGCCTTCTCAGCGATGCTGATGGCCGGCCTGGACGGCGTGAAGAACAAGATCGAGCCGCCGGCGCCGGTGGACAAGGACCTCTACGAGCTCCCGCCCGAGGAGGCCCTGGGCATCGAGAAGGTGCCCGCGTCGCTGGACGCCGTCCTCGACCGGCTCGAGGTCGACCACGAGTACCTCATCGACGGCGGGGTGTTCACCCCCGACCTGATCGAGACGTGGATCGAGTACAAGCGGGAGAACGAGATCGACCCGATCCGCCTGCGCCCGCACCCGCACGAGTTCGCGATGTACTACGACATCTGAGCCCGCCTGCGTCCGCCGCGGCCCCCGACCTGCGCCAGGTCGGGGGCCGCGGTGCGTCCGGGGCGACGAACGTCACCGCGACTTCTCCGCGCGTACACCCACGCCCCGGGCTCCTGCTCCTACGGTGGAGAGGTGCCCGTCGGGCACGGACCGGTCGGCCGACCGCGCACCGCCGAGGTGGGCGTCGCACGACAGCCGGTCCCGGCAGACGCCGGCTCGCATCGTCGCGAGCAGATCGGCGACCGCGCGCCGAGACGCCGTCGCCCCCACCCCACCGGACCACCATCCCGCGAACCCGCAGAGGACAAGTCATCATGACGTCAGTACGACCTACGCTCAGCGACGACCACGGCGACCGGTTCCCCGGCGCCGTCCGGCCGCACACCGGCACCCCGACGCCCGGCGCCGGCGAGCGCCTGGTCCGGATGCACTCCGCCTACCTGACCAAGGTGAACTCGCTCGTCGAGGCGGGACGCGACGACCTCGTCCCCGAGCTGTCCGAGACCTTCACCGCGGAGTCCGCCGGCCTGCGCTCCCCCGGCCGTCGCGGAGCGGGACACGCCCCGGGCACCCGGCGGCCGGCCCGGCTGAGGCGGCTGACCCGGACCTCCCTGCAGCGTTTCGCGCGCTAGGCCCCGTACCGGGCCGCGAACGCGGCCAGCATCCGCCCGGGCTCGGTGATCGACGCGGGCCTCAGGCGGGCGACGAGGTCGTCGCGCTCCTCCGGCGGGAAGTAACCGGCGTGCTGGTAGACGTGCACCCGCGTGACGATGCCCGCCACGTCGAGCTCCGGGTGGAACTGGGTGGCGTACAGGTTCTGCTTGATCCGGAACATCTGCACCGGGCAGGCGTCCGATCCGGCCAGCAGGACCGCTCCCGGCGGGAGCTCGCTGCAGGCCTCCTTGTGCCCGACGAAGGCGTCGAACTCCGGGGCCATCCCGGCCAGCAGCGGATCCGCCCGCCCCGCGTCGGTGAGCCGGATCCGGACGGCGGAGACGGGCTCGGCGTACCTGCGGTCGATGGTGCCGCCCTGGTGCACCCCCAGCGTGCCCACGCCGTAGCAGGCACCGAAGAAGGGGAAGTCCCGCGCGACGATCTCGTCGAGCAGCGCCGACAGCTCGCGCTCCACCCGGTGCTGGACCGCCGACTTCTCCGACGGGGGGTCGCTGGAGTTGAACGGCCCCCCGCCCACGAGGACACCGGCGTACCGGTCCAGGTCGAGGTCCGGCAGCGGTCCCGCCTCCATGCGGATCCGCAGCAGCCGCTCCGGCGGCAGCCCGGTGAACCGCAGGAATGCCTCGTACTCGCCGTCGGCAGCCAGGTCCTCGGCGCGCGAGGAGAGCAGGAGGAAGGGCCGCACGGCCGGATCCTAGGGCGCCGCCCCGGTCCGGTCCCGGCGCGGACGACGGAGCCCGGATCCGCGTACGGACCGGCAGTGAGCCAGATCACTGCGAGGGCGTGACGATCCTCGGTCGAATCGGTCACGACACGGATGCCCCGCTCCTGCCGGGGGCACGGTGGAGCCAGCCTGATCCCGCGAGCCGCACCGCAGCGGCCGCAGACGGAGGAGCTCACGCCCATGAGCAGCAGCGGCGGACCATCGCCAGTGCACGACATGCGGACCGACATCCTCGACGAGGCCGTCCGGCCCGACGCCGGGAAGCCGGTGCTGATCCGGGTCCGCCCGGAGATCCACGCGCGCATGTGCCGGCCGGCGCGTCCGGGAGACGAGCAGGACGCGGTCCTGGGCATCCCCCTGGTCGTCGACGACGAGATCCCCCCGTTCCCCGGCTACGAGATCCACCGCGCGGTGCCACCACCGCACCGGCCGCTCCGGTCGGGAGTCCCCCTCCCCTGACCGGCCGGCCCGCACCGGCGTCAGCCCCAGACCTCCTCCGCCGTCTCCACGACGAGGGCCAGCTTGGCGATCTGCTCGTCCCGGGTGAGGGCGTTGCCCTCGACGGTCGAGGAGAAGCCGCACTGCCCGGAGAGCGCCAGCTGGTCCAGCGGGACGTACCTCGCCGCCTCGTCGATCCGCCGCTTCAGGTCGTCCTTCCGCTCCAGCTCCGGATGCTTCGTCGTCACCAGGCCGAGGACGACCCGCTTGCCCGGCGGCACGAAGCGCAGCGGCTCGAAACCGCCCGAGCGGGCGTCGTCGTACTCGAGGAAGAACCCGTCGACGTCCAGCTCGGCGAACAGCGCCTCGGCGACGAAGTCGTAGCCGCCCTCGGCGACCCACGAGGAACGGAAGTTGCCCCGGCACAGGTGGGTGGTGATGGTCAGCCCCGGGGGCCGGCCCGCCAGGGCCCGGTTGATCTGCCGGATGTAGCGCTCGTGCAGGTGCTCGGCGTCGCGACCCTGCGCGGCCAGCTCGGCGCGCTGCTGCGGATCGTTGAGGTAGGCCAGGCTGGTGTCGTCGAACTGCAGGTAGCTGCAGCCCCGGGCGGCGATCCCCCGCACCTGCTGCGCGTAGGCAGCCGACAACGCGTCCCAGAAGGCGTCCTCGTCGGGATAGACCGCCGGGTCGATCGCCGCCGCCCCGCCGCGGTAGTGGACCATCGACGGGGACGGGATCGTGAGCTTCGGCGTCTGCCCCTCCCCCACCACCGACCGCAGGTAGTCGAAGTCGCGCCCGAAGATCGGCTCGTCGATCCGCAGCGGGCCGTCGACGTGCAGCCCCGCCGGGGCCCACTCGACCGTGCCGTCCGCGTTGTGGAACCTGACCGTGCGGCCCTCGCCCTCCACCTTGGTGATGCCGTCGATGGCGTAGATGAAGTCCATGTGCCAGGTGCTGCGCCGGAACTCGCCGTCCGTCGCCGTCCGCAGGCCGACGTCCCGCTGCATCGCGACGGCGTCGGCGATCGCCTCGTCCTCGACCCCGCGCAGTTCCGCGTCGTCGATCTCGCCGGCAGCGTGCCGGCTGCGGGCCTCGAGCAGGTTCTCCGGGCGGAGCAGGCTGCCGACGTGGTCGGCGCGGAAGGGCGGGCCAGAGGTATCGGTCATGCCTGGCAGCTTGGCCCATCCGCTCCGCGCACGCAGCCCTCGGGTGGCCCGCTCAGATCCGTCCGGCGGGGTCCAGGACGAGCGAGGCCATCATCGCGTCGAGCACCTCGACGTTGGAGTCGTGGTCGTACCCGGGCAGTCCGACCGTGTCCGCCACGAGGACCGCGCCGTCGTCCCGGGCCGGGCCCAGATCGACGACGTACGTCGTGATCGGCGTGCCCTCGGGGTAGAAGCCGGGGCCGGCCACCTGCTCCACGCGCAGAGCCGGTCGGCCACCGACCTCGACGGTGCTGCGTGCGGTCTCGTCCGGCCAGGACACCGACGGCCCGCCCCCCGGCTGCACCGACAGCGTGATCTCCGCGATCCGCACGTCCGAGGCCTCGGGCACGGCGAAGGGCTCCGCGGAGAAGGCACTGCAGGCCGGCAGGACGTCGCCCGGGTTCACCGCCCAGTCGGCCGGGTGCTCGATGCGGAAGCCCTCCGGGCTGGCGCAGCTCGTCGTCTCGACCCCTGCCGCCACCTCTGCCCGGCCGGTCGCCGGGTCGAAGCTGCTCGACGGGGAGGCCACCGTGCCCCCGCAGGCGGTGAGGAGGAGCAGTGAGCACGCTCCGGTGAGGAGGTGACGCATGCGGCGGTCCCTGCTTCCGGTCGGCAGCGCTCGGTCCGGCTGCACCTATCCCGTTCGCACCGCTCCGGAACGTGACGATCCGCAAGGCAACGGGATCGTCACATCCTGTGCACCCACTCCTGCGGCCGTGCGGGAGCCACCAGCGCGATCAGCCGTTCCGCCAGCAGGTAGACCACCAGGCCGGGGACGATGACCACCGCGGGCGGCAGCACCAGCGGTGCGGCGACCGCGGAGATCGCGAGCACCCCCGGCGCGCTCGCCGCCCAGCCGGCCCGCCGGCGCGCACTCGCCAGCGCACCCCACCGGACGCCGGCCCACATCAGCCAGCGCCGGAGCACCGGGACGCCGCTCTCCCGCAGCACCCGCCGGAAGATGCCGTCGGCCTCGCGCGACGTGACGGCCCCCGACTCGATGCCCGCCGTGCACAGCCAGTCGTGCAGGACGGCCGCGCGCGTGTAGGCGCCGAACCGCGGGACCAGCCAGGTGACCAGCCGGGGCACCGTCGCGAAGTCGGTCTCGAACCCCTTCGGGACGACGAACACCTGCCATCGCCCCTGGTAGACCAGCTCGTCGACGAGCTCCCAGGTGTCGGCGTCCAGGCTGCGTACGGTCACGGTCCCCGTGGCGAAAGGCACGCCCCACCCTGCGTCACCCGTACCGGATCCGCCCGCCGGCCGCGGGCGTCAGGTACCGGTGATGTGCTCCGGGCGGATCGGCACGCGGCGCAGCGGCTTGCCGCAGGCGGCGCGGACGGCCGCGGCGACCGCCGGCCCCGAGGAGATGGTCGGCGGCTCCCCCACCCCCCGCACGCCGTAGGGCGCGTGCGGGTCGGCGTACTCCAGCACCTTCACCTGCATCGGCGGCATGTCGAGGATCGTCGGGATGAGGTAGTCGGTGAACGACGGGTTCCGCACGTGGCCGTCGGTCACCACGATCTCCTCCATCAGCGCCAGGCCCATGCCCTGCGCCGATCCGCCGTGGATCTGGCCAACGACGGCGTCGGGGTTGATCGCCCGCCCCACGTCCTGCGCGGTGTCCAGCGCGACCACCTTCACCAGCCCGAGCTCCACGTCGACGTCCACCACCGCCCGGTGCGCGGAGAAGGCGAACTGCACGTGCGCGTCCCCCTGGCCGGTCTGCGGGTCGATCGCGTGGGTGGGCCGGTGCCGGTACTCGGCGGTCTCCTCCACCGCGTCCTCCCCCAGCACGTCGGACAGGCCGGTGAGCACCTCGCCCGAGGCCCCGACGATCTTCTCGCCGTCGAGCCGCAGGTCCGCGGCCGCCCGGTCGAGGATGCGTGCCGCCCGCTCCAGGACGACGGTCCGCACCGCCGCGCAGGCGGCCTGGACCGCTCCCCCCGTCACGTAGGTCTGCCGGGACGCCGACGTCGACCCGCCCGAGCCGACGGTGGTGTCCTTGGGGTGGACGACGACCCGCTCGACGCCCAGCTCGGTGCGGCAGATCTGCTGCTCGACGGTGATCAGCCCCTGGCCGACCTCCGCGGCCGCGGTGTGCACGGTGGCCACCGCCTCGCCGCCGGTCATCTCCAGGCGGACCCGGGCGGTCGAGTAGTCGTCGAACCCCTCGGAGAACGCGACGTTCTTGTAGGTGACCGCATACCCGATCCCGCGGACGACGCCCTCGCCGTGGGTGGTGTTGCCCACCGACCCCGGCAGCGAGCGCAGGTCGGCGCCGTCCTCCCGGGCGGGGGGCAGCGGCAGCTCGGAGACGATCTGCAGCAGCTCGGCGACCGGCGCGGCCGAGTCGATGACCTGCCCGGTGATGTTGCGGTCACCCTCCCGCATGCCGTTGAGCTGCCGGATCGCCACCCGGTCCAGCTCCACCGCGTCGGCCAGCTCGTCCATCAGCGCCTCGTGGGCGAACGCTGCCTGCACGCAGCCGAAACCGCGCATGGCCCCGCACGGCGGGTTGTTGGTGAACACCCCGTAGGCGTCGACGGCCACGTTCGGGATCCGGTACGGGCCCAGACCCAGGGTGCCGGCGTTTCCCACGACGGCCGCGGTCGAGGACGCGTACGCGCCGCCGTCCAGGAGCACCGTCGCCCGCGCGTAGACCAGGGTGCCGTCCCGCTCGGCCCCGAACTCGTAGGTCAGCCAGGCGGGATGGCGGTGCACGTGGCCGAAGAACGACTCCTCGCGCCCGTAGCTCATCTTCACCGGCCTGCCGGTGCGCAGGGCCAGCAGGCAGGCGTGCACGTGCACCGACAGGTCCTCCCGGCCGCCGAACGCCCCGCCGACACCCGCCAGGTGCAGCCGGACCTTGTCGGCGGGCATCCCGAGAGCCAGGCACATCTGCCGCTGGTCGACGTGCAGCCACTGGGTGGCGACGTACAGGTCGACCCCGCCGTCCTCCGCCGGCACGGCGAGCCCGGACTCCGGCCCCAGGAAGGCCTGGTCCTGCATGCCGACCTCGACGTCGAGCGAGACGACGACCGGCGCCGTGACTGACGGGTCGCCCCGCCGCAGCCGCAGGTGCCGGACCAGGTTCCCCGGCCGGTGCACCGCGGGCGCGTCCTCGTCCATCGCCCTCCGCGGATCGGTGACGGCGGGCAGCACCTCGTAGTCGACCCGGATGCGGGCCGCGGCGCGACGCGCGGTCTCGGGGTGGTCGGCCGCCACCAGGGCCACCGGCTCGCCCTCGTACCGGACGAACTCCGAGGCCAGCACCGGCTGGTCGGCGTGCTCGAGCCCGACCGCGTTCTCCCCCGGGACGTCGTCGGCGGTGAGCACCGCGGTCACCCCGGGGACGGTCAGCGCCCCGGTGAGGTCGATCCCCCGGATCCGCGCGTGCGGGTGCGGGCTGCGCAGGGTCACCCCCCACACCATGTCGTCGTGCCACAGGTCGCTGGCATAGGCGAACTCACCGGTCACCTTCAGCGTCCCGTCGGGGCGGAGCGGGCTGTCACCCACCCGTCCGGGCGAGCTCGTCGCGGTCGTCCGCGTGCCGGCCTCGGTGCTCATGCCCGCGCCTGCCGCGAGGCGGCCAGCCGGACCGCGTCGAGGATCTTCTCGTAGCCGGTGCACCGGCAGAGGTTGCCCGCCAGCGCCTCCCGGATCTCGAGGTCGGACGGGTCGGGCACCCGCTCGAGGAGGTCGTGGGCGGCGACGAGCAGACCGGGCGTGCAGAACCCGCACTGCACGGCGCCGGCCTCGACGAACGCCTCCTGGACCGGGTGCAGCCCCTCGCCGGTGGCCAGCCCCTCGACGGTGGTGATCTCGCGGTCGATCGCCTGGCCGGCCGCCACCAGGCAGGCGCAGACCGGTTCGCCGTCGAGGTAGACGGTGCACGAGCCGCACTCCCCCTGCTCGCAGGCGTTCTTCGAGCCGGGCAGCCCCATGCGCTCGCGCAGCACGTACAGCAGGCTCTCGCCCGGCCAGACGTCGTCGACGTCGTGCCGGGTCCCATTGACGGTGGTGGTGATGCGCACGGTCAGGCCGCCTTCCGCAGGTCGTGCTGGTACTGGGTCCACGCCCACAGGACGGAGCGCCGGGCCATCACCGACAGGGAGTGCCGCCGGTAGGCCGCGCTCCCCCGGACGTCGTCGATCGGGGACGCCGCGGCCGCGACCCGCTCCCCGAAGGCCCGCGCCAGCGTCTCGGGGAGCTCGCCGCGGGAGTCCCAGAGCCCCGCGGAGTCGAGCTCCCCGGCGAGGAACTCCTCCGCCTCGGGCGCCCGCCGCGGCGTGGGCGCCGCCGAGCCGATGCCCGTGCCGACGGCCTTCCGGTCGGGGTGCAGGGCGCACGCGAACGCGGACACCGCGATGACCATGGCATTGCGGGTGCCGACCTTGCAGAACTGCTGCGGGCCGGCCGCCTCGGGCAGCAGCACCGCCGCGATCAGCTCGTCCTCGGCGAGCGCGCTGCGCTTCACGCCGGTGTAGAAGTCCGCCGCGGGGATCCGGCGCGCACCGCGGGCGGCGGACTCGACCTCGATCACCGCCCCCACCGCGAGCAGCGGCGGGTGCGCGTCGCCGGCCGGCGAGGCGGAGCCCAGGTTGCCGCCGACGGTGCCGCGGACCCGGATCTGCGGCGAACCCACGGTCCGCGCGGCCATCGCCAGCCCCGGCAGCCGGTCGCCGAGCTCGTCGACGATCCGGGCGTAGGGGACGCCGGCGCCCAGCCGCACCGTCCTGCCCCCACCGGCGCCGTCCCCGACGGACCACTCCCGCAGCTCGGCGACCCGGCCGAGATCGAGGAGGGCACCGGGACGCCGGCGGTCGAAGTTCAGGTCCACCATCAGGTCGGTGCCACCGGCGATCGGGACGGCGTCGGGCCGCTCGGCCCGGGCCGCGAGAGCGTCGGCCCACGACCTCGGTTGCAGGAAGTCCATCGCTACCTCTCGCCGATCCACCGGACGTCTTCCCGGAGACAACTCCGCCGGGCCGGACGTGGCAAGGGCGCCGCCTCCTCCGTTCCCGGACCGGGAGCGACCTGCCCGCACGTGCGACGCCGGTGTCCCCCGCTGGTCGCGGCACCGGTCAACCGGTGCGGCGCCGGACCGACCGGGCCGCCAGGCGACGGATCGCCGCCGCCCGCGCCGACAGGCCCCGGTCCAGTGCGCGGGCGACCGGCGGCAGCTCGCCCAGCCGTGCCAGGCCGGCCCACCGGGGGACGGCGACGGTGCGCGGCGCCCGCGCCCCGAGGCAGCGCACGATCTGCTCCGCGACGCGACCCGGGTCGATGCCGCGGGAGAGCCGGCCCGCGGCGTCGGCGTCCGATGCGGGTGGCCGGCCGTGCCCGCGGGCCAGCCACTCCGTCTCGACGAAGAACGGGTTGACGGTGTGCACCCGCACGCCCCGGGCGGTCACCTCCCGGCGGAGCCCGGTCACGAAGCCCTGCAGGCCCGCCTTGGTCGCCGAGTAGACCGTCAGCGGCGGGACCTGCGACCAGGCGGCCACCGACGACACCGCCACGACGTCGGCCCGGCCGTGCTCGCGGGCGGCCGCGAGCAGGTGCGGCAGCGCGAGCCTCGTGAGGTCCACCGCACCGGTGAGGTTGACGGCGACGACGGTCTGCACCGCCTCGCCGGGCATGTCCTCGAGCAGACCGGCCCAGCCGACTCCCGCGTTGAGCACCACCGCGTCCAGCCGGCCGTGCTCGGCGACGACGCCGTCGACGAGGCGGGCCCGGTCGGCCGGGTCGGCGACGTCGGCGACCACGCCCGAGACACCGTCGAGCCCGTCGACCGCCTCCGCCAGCCGCTGCCCGTCCCGCGCACAGGTGACGACGCGCAGACCCTCCCCGGCCAGCCGCTGCACCGCGGCGCGGCCGATCCCGGCACTGCCGCCGGTGACCAGGACGACGCGATCGGAACGTGGGGTCATGCCCGCGTACTACCCGCGGGGGACATCACATGCCCGCGCGCATCGTTTCCGGGCCGATGGGCATGATCGGGTCCATGCACCTGCCCGAGCCGCGCGGTCCGCTGAGCGAGGCGCTCTGCCGCGACCTGGCCACCTCCCCCACCCTCTCCGCCGCGACGATCGCGCAGGGCGACCGGGTGTCGTCCGCCGGCCCCGGCGCGCTGACGGACGAGGACCTGCAGATCGCTCTCGCCGTCCTCTACGAGCTGCACTACCGGGGGTTCGACGGCGTGCCGGAGGAGTGGGAGTGGGATCCCGCCCTCCTGGGGCTGCGGGCCGGGCTCGAGCGCCGGCACGTGGCCGCGCTGCGCGAGCTCACCGGGCCGATCGCGGTCACCGACGAGCCCGTCGACCGCCGGCTCGGCGCGCTCGTCGCGGCCGACGACGGCCCGTCCCTGTCGTCCTACATGGCCAAGCAGGGCACGGTGGAGCAGTGGCGTGAGTACCTGACCCTGCGGTCGGTCTACCACCTCAAGGAGGCCGACCCGCACACGTTCGCGATCCCCCGGCTGTCCGGCCGGGCCAAGGCCGCCATGGTGGAGATCCAGGCCGACGAGTACGGCGGCGGCTCGGTGGCCAGGATGCACAGCGAGCTGTTCGCCGGGCTGCTGCGCTCGCTCGGCCTCGACGCCGGCTACGGCGCGCTGTGGGACGAGGCGCCCGCCGTCGCCTTCGCCTCCGTGAACACCATGTCGCTGTTCGGGCTGCACCGCCGGTGGCGGGGCGCCGCCCTGGGCCACCTGACGGCCGTCGAGATGACCTCGTCGGAGCCGAGCCGGCGCTACTCGGCGGGCCTGCGCCGGCTCGGGTTCGACGAGCGGGTCACCGTCTTCTACGACGAGCACGTGGAGGCCGACGCGGTGCACGAGCAGATCGCCTCGGTGGACATGTGCGGGTCGCTGGTCTCCGGAGAACCGGAGCTCGCCGAGGACGTGCTCTTCGGGGCCGCGTGCTCCCTGGCCATGGACGGGCTGGCCGCCGCCCACCTGCTGGGCGCCTGGGAGGCCGGGCGCTCGGCGCTGCGCGGGCAGCCACCGCTCGCCGCCTGATCCCCGGGGCCGACGCAGAAACGTGTTGTGCCCGACTGGAGTCCGCGCCGCCGATGCCGAACAGATCACCGGAACCGGCCGTATCGGAACAGCGGGAGTGCGCGCATGTGGGGTCGTCAGGGCACTGCCGGAACCCTCGGACCCGGAGGGCCCGCCCCGCGGGACGTCGAGGCGCTGGAGGCGGTGATCGCCGCCCTCGGCGCCGACGTCAGCGACGAGGTCGTCGCCCACGAGCGGATCCTGCACAGCCTGGTCGAGTCCCTCGACCTCGCCTACGGCGCCGCCTGGCTGCCGGACCGCTCGGGGGACTTCGTGCTGCGCGTGACCCAGGGCGACCTGGACCGCACCATGGCCGCGGCCTGGACGCCCGGCACCGCGATGGTCAGCGGCGCCGGGTACGGCGGGCAGGCGCTGCGCGAGCAGCGACCGGTCCTGATGGACGGCTCGTCGCGCACGTCGTCGTGCCCCCGGTGGGCCACCGCCGCCGCGGCCGGGGCACGCCAGGGCTGCTTCCTCCCGGTGGTCGAGGACGGCCGGGTCACCGCCGTCCTCGAGTACTACAGCCGGCGCGAGCTGCCGTTCTTCGGCGGCCGGGCGGAGAAGTGGGCGGCCATCGGCCGGCTGGTGGCGCACGCCCGGCGCAGCGCGCTCACCACCGCGCAGCTGCGGGAGAACCTGGACGACCGCAACGCCGTCACCACCGTCGTCGCCGAGGTCGGTGAGGCGCGCGACGAGGCCACCGCCCTGCGGACCGCGCTCGAGACCGTGCGGACGGCGTTCGGCTGGGCCTACGGCTCCTTCTGGGCGCTGGACGAGACCGAGGACGTGCTCCGCTTCGACGTGGAGTCCGGGTCGGCCGGTGAGGAGTTCCGTCGGGTCACGCTGAGCGCCAGCTTCGCCGAGGGCGTCGGCCTGTCCGGCCGCGCCTGGCGGCAGCGCGACCTCGTCTTCGTCCCCGACCTCGCCGAGGTGACCGACTGCGTGCGCGCCCCGGCCGCGCAGCGCGCCGGTGTCCGCTCGGGCGTCTGCTTCCCCGTCACCGCCGGTGGCCGCGTCATCGGCACCATGGACTTCTTCGTCACCGAGACGATCGACCTGTCCGAGTCACGGGCCTCGGCGTTGCGCAACGTCGCCCAGCTGGTGTCGCAGCGACTGGACATCCTCCGGCGCGCCGAGGCCGACGCGGTCAACTCCCGCGCCCTGCTGGAGACCGTCGACCGGCTGCGGCAGGCGGCCGACGACGCCGGCCGGGTGGCGGAGAAGGCGGTCTCCCAGGCGTCGTCCATGACCGTCGAGGTCGAGGCGCTCGGCACCGCCTCGGCCGCCGTGGACGACGTCATCCGCATCATCGGTGCCATCGCCGACCAGACCAACCTGCTGGCGCTCAACGCGACCATCGAGGCGGCGCGGGCCGGTGAGCTCGGCCGTGGCTTCGCCGTGGTCGCCAGCGAGGTGAAGGACCTCGCCCGCGAGACGGCCGGCGCCACCCAGCGGGTGTCCGAGCAGATCGCCGGCATCCAGACCAGCAGCCGCTCGGTCTCGGCCGGGATCCACGCCACCAGCGAGGTCATCGGGGAGCTCGACGCCGTCCAGGCCCGCATCGGTGAGGTGCTCGAGGAGCAGGTGGAGATGGCGAAGGCGTTCGACACCGGGCGCTGACCCGGCGGCCGGCCCGCCGGGTCAGCCGCCGGCCGTGGTCCCCGCGGCGGCCGGGTTCCGCGAGGACCGGGTGATCGCCCAGCCGAAGGCCGCCGCCACCGGGAACATCAGGACCCCGTAGACCGCGGCGGGCACGGCGAGCTCGATGCTGCCGAGGACGCTGATCGCCACCGCGATCGCGAGGGTGCTGTTGTGGATGCCGATCTCGAACGAGCTGGCGATCGCCTGCCGCTCCACGACCCCGAGGGCGCGCGGCACCAGGAACCCCACGGACAGGCTGAGCACGCAGAACAGCACGGCGGGCAGCCCGATGTCGCGCAGGTACCCGCTGATGTTCTCCCGTTCGGCGACCATCGTGCCCACGATCACCAGGGCGAGGACGACGGCGGAGAGCACCCGCACCGGCCTGTCCATGCGGTCGGCGAACCCGGGAGCGCGCCGTCGCACCAGCATGCCGACCGCCACCGGGACCAGGACGACGGCGAAGACCTGGACCGTCTTGCCGAACTGCAGGCCGAGGGATCCCGCCCCCGCCGGATCGAACCAGGAGATGGCCAGGTTGGTGATCACCGGCAGGGTGAGGACGGCGATCAGCGAGTTGACCGCGGTCAGCGTGATGTTCAGGGCGACGTCGCCCCGGAACAGGTGGCTGAAGAGGTTGGCGGTCGTACCCCCGGGAGAGGCCGCCAGCAGGAGCATGCCGACGGCCAGCAGCGGCGGCAGGTCGAAGGCGAGCACCAGCCCGAAGCAGACCGCCGGGAGGACCAGCAGCTGCAGCAGCAGCGCGATCACCACTGCCCTGGGCTGGCGCCCCACCCGGGCGAAGTCGCCCACGGTCAGGGAGAGCCCGAGGCCGAGCATCACGATGGCGAGGGCCGCGGGCAGCAGGACGGTGGCGAGCGGCGAATCCACGGAACCCTCCGATCAGGAAGCGGGCCCCACGGGTGCGGTCCCGCCAGGACGTCCCGTGCATCCTGCGTCATCGCGGTGCGGTTTCCGACCGCCGGACACGCCCGGGTGAACGCGCCGCCGGGATCACGCGTCCGGGCGGCGCCCCTCGCGCAGGAGCTGGGCCGCGGGGCGCGGCCGGCTCGGCGCGCTCGGCGCCGAGAAGCCGGACCGCTTGTGCGTGCCGTCGCAGAAGGGCTTGATGCCCGACTTCCCGCACCGGCAGAGCGCGATCGTCTCCCGGCCCGGATCGATCTCGTTGCCGTCCTGGTCGAGGAGGCGGAAGTCGCCGCGCACGATCAGCGGCCCGTCCCGGTACGGGGTGATCGTCGCCCCCTCCCCCTGTCCGCCGCCAGGTTCGCCGGCGTCCTCGGGCAGGTCGGGTTCGACCGACAGTGATCGCGACACGTCGCCCAGCATGCCCCGATGCCGGGGGCGTGAACCCGCCGGCACCGCGACCCGCCCGATCAGGGGGTGATGGTCACCGTCCCGATCATGCGGTCCAGGACCGGCACGTTGCGGGCGTAGTCGAACTGCGGCAGCCCGATCGTGTTCACCACCAGCGTCCGCGGACCGTCGTCGCCCGCGGGCAGGTCCACCGCGTAGGAGGTCGTCCGGACGCCTTCGGGGTAGAGGCCCTCGCCGGCGGATACCCGCTCCGTCCGCACCGCCGCGCGGCCGTCCACGGTCGTCTCCGTGCGGCTGAGCTCCTGGCCGGGCCCGGGGGCCGTGACCCGGTCGAAGGGGACGGGCTCGACCGACGCCGTGACCGCGCCCACGCGGGCGTCGGTGTTCGGGGGCACCGTGAACTGCTCCGGGGCGAACCGCGTGCACTCCGGGACGGTCTCGCCGCTGTTCACCGACCACGACTCCGGATAGGCGATGGAGAAGCCCTCGGGGCTCTCGCAGCGCTGGGAGAGCGGCTCCGGCGCCGCCGGTTCCTCCGCGAGGACGTCGACCACGATCCGCTGCGGATCGGTCAGCAGTCCCACCGCGAACGGTCGCCGTCCGTCCAGCCCCGCGAAGAAGGTGTGGCGCCCCTCGAAGAGGGTGTCCTCCACGAGGGTGTCGAGCACGGTGGCGCCGGCGATGGCCTGCCGGTCCGGCCCCTCCCAGGTGGACACGCCCTCCGGCGCATCGCCCGGGAGCGCGATGTTGGTGAGCGTGATGCCCAGGACGGCCTCGCCGGGGACCTCGACCGGGGCACCCGAGCCCTGGGCCTGCGGTTCGTCGGTGTACCCGACCTGCCAGCCCGCCTCGCCCTCGCCGGCCAGCTCGAACACGATCCGGTCGAACCCCGCGTGCGCACCGAGGCGCACGTCGGTGAGCGCGACCGGCGGCCCGTCCCCCGCGGCGATGGACTCCGCCGTGTCGCCGTCGGCGACCGGCTCGAGGCCGCCCGGGGCGTCCGGGGCGTGCAGCAGGTCGACCACCAGGCGGGACGGGTCGGCGAGCGCGGCGACGCCGAACGGCACCCGGTCGGCCAGGCCGACCGTCCAGGCGAGGTTCGCCTCGACGTCACCGGTCGACACCAGGTCGGTGACCACGCCGCCCTCCGGTGGCTCGATGCGGTCGGGCCCGTCGTAGGTCTGCTCGGGCTGCTCACCGGAGAGGTCCACGGCACTGGCCGGCGAGGCCCGCAGCTCCAGGAACGCCGAGCCCGCCACGTCGACCGGCCGGCCGGAGGCGTCCTCGGTCAGCGGCGGCTGGACGTAGGACACCCGGTAGCTGGGCACCTGCTCGCCCTCGAACTCCAGGACCACGCGGTCGAACCCGTCGTGACCGGCCACCCGCACATCGGTGAGGTGGGCGACGGGCGGCCCCTCGCCGGGGAAGCCACCGCCCTGGACCGCGGCGGTGTCCGGATCGCCCACCGGCTCCAGGGCCTGCTCGTCGCTCGGCCCGGCGCCCGTGGAAGGGCTCGCCCCGCCGTCGCTGTCGCTCGATGGCCGGTCCTCGCCGGTGCATGCGGCGAGGAGCAGGGTCGCGCAGATTCCTGCGGCGAGCCGTCGCATCCGAGTCACCTGCCTTCGGGATCGCAGAACACGTCGCTCCCTGCCCTTTCCGGCGGTCGTCCGCGCGAACGTGCCCCGGCCCGACGACACCCGATCGTCATGTGCGGCCGGCCGGTCGGGGGAAGGGGCGCGGCTCAGCTCCGTCCGGCCGACGGCTGCCCGTAGAACACCCGCTCGACGACGGTGCGGGCGTGCCGGGAGGTGCGCCGGTAGTCGTCGAGGAACTGCCCGGGGTCCTGGTCGGGGCCGTAGCCGCAGGCACGGGCGACACCGGCCAGCTCCAGCCCCGGACGGGGCAGCTGGTCACTGGCCCGGCCGCGCACCAGGAAGATCGCGTTGCGGGCACGGGTGGCCAGCTCCCACGCGGCGCACAGCGCCTCGACGTCCTCCCGCCCGAGCAGGTCGGCGTCGGCCAGGGCGTGCAGCGCGTCGACGGTCGGCTGCACGCGCAGCGCCGGCAGGTCGTCGGCGTGCTGCAGCTGTAGGAGCTGGGCGGTCCACTCGACGTCGGCCAGTCCGCCCCGGCCGAGCTTCGTGTGGGTGGCCGGATCGGCGCCCCGGGGCAGCCGCTCCCGCTCCACCCGGGCCTTGATCCGGCGGATCTCGGCGACCTGATCGTCGCTCAGCCCGCCCGCCGGGTACCGGATGGCGTCGATCATGGCGACGAAGTCGGCGCCCAGCTGCGGGTCACCGGCGACCGGCACGGCGCGGAGCAGCGCCTGCACCTCCCAGACCGACACCCAGCGCTCGTAGTACTCCCGGAAGGCGGACAGGCTGCGGACCAGGGCGCCCTGCCGGCCCTCGGGACGCAGGTCGGCGTCCACCTCGAACGCCGGGTCGGGGGCGGGCTCGCTCAGCAGCCGCCGGAGGGTGTGCGCGACGGCGTTGGCCGCGGCGGTCGCCTTGGCCTCGTCGACGCCGTCGCGCGGCCGGTGGACGAACAGCACGTCGGCGTCCGAGCCGAAGCCCAGCTCGCGCCCGCCGAGCCGGCCCATCCCGATGACGGCCAGGTCCATCGGCATGTCGGCGGGGTCCAGGCCGGCGTCGGCGGCGTGCGCGCGGACCGCGACGTCCAGGCCGACCTGCAGGGTGGCGGCCGCGATGTCGGTCAGGGCGTGGCCCAGCCGGACGACGTCGAGCCGGCCGAGCAGGTCCGCCGCCGCCACCCGCAGCAGCTCCTGGCGGCGCAGCCCGCGCAGCACGCGGATGCCGGCCTGCGGGTCGGGGGCGCGTCCGGCGGCCTGCCGCCACGCACCGGCCAGCGTCGCCGCGGCCCGGGGCTCGAGCTGCTCGTCGTCGGCCAGGAGCCGCAGCGCCTCGGGGGTACGGGTCAGCAGCGACGCGACGAACTGGCTGGAGCCGAGCAGCTGCGCGAGCCGCTCGGCGACCTGGCCCTCGTCCCGCAGCAGGCGCAGGTACCACTGGTTCCCGCCCAGCGCCTCGCTGACCTGCCGGTAGGCCAGCAGCCCGGCGTCCGGGTTGGGGCACGACGCGAAGGTCTGGAGCAGCACCGGCAGCAGGTACTTCTGCATCGACGCCGATCGGGACACCCCGCTGCTGAGCGCCGCCAGGTGGCGCAGGGCACCGTCGGGGTCGGCGAAGCCGAGGGCGCGCAGCCAGTCCCCCGCCGCCTTCGAGCCGAGGTGCAGGTGCTCGCCGGGCACCCGGGCGACCGCCGAGAGCAGCGGCCGGTAGAAGAGCTTCTCGTGCAACCGGCGCACCTCGCGGGTGTGCAGGGTCAGCTCGGCGTCCAGGACGTCCACCGCCTCGCCGCGGTGGTCGGGCTTGTACCCCAGCGACTTCGCCAGCCAGCGCAGCTGCTGCTCGTCGGTGGGCAGCAGGTGGGTGCGGCGCAGCCGGAGCAGCTGGAGGCGGTGCTCGACGGTGCGCAGGAAACGGTACGACGCGATCAGGGTCGCGGCGTCCTCCCGCCCCACGTAGCCCCCCGCCGAGAGCGCCTGCAGCGCCGGCAACGTGCCGCCGACCCGCAGCGACTCGTCGACCCGGCCGTGGACCATCTGCAGCAGCTGGACGGCGAACTCGACGTCGCGCAGCCCGCCGCGGCCGAGCTTGAGCTCCCGCTCGGCCTGGGCGGGCGGGATGTTGGCCTCCACCCGCCGGCGCATGGCCTGCACCTCGCCGACGAACCCGGGGCGGTCACCGGCCCGCCACACCAGCGGCCAGAGCGCGTCGACGTAGGCCCGCCCGAGGTCGGGGTCCCCGGCGGCCGGCCGCATCTTCAGCAGCGCCTGGAACTCCCAGGTGCTGGCCCACTGCTCGTAGTACGCCTGGTGCCCGGCAACCGTCCGCACCAGGGCCCCGGCCTTTCCCTCCGGGCGCAGTGCAGCGTCGACCTCCCACGCCGCCTCGTGGCAGATCCGCATCAGCGCCGCCGCCACCCGGGTGGCGCTGGACAGGGCGGCGCTCTCGGGATCGCTGGGGTCGACCGGTTCGGCGACGAACACCACGTCGACGTCGCTGACGTAGTTCAGCTCGCGGCCGCCGGTCTTGCCGAGGGCGATGACGGCCAGCCGGCACGGAGCGGCCGACGCCGGTTGCTCCGCCACCGCCAGCGCCAGGCCGGCGGTCAGCACGGCGCCGGCGATGTCGGCGAGCTCGGCCGCGGCCTCCTCGGCCGGCAGCCCCTCCCCCAGGTCCCGTCCGGCCAGGGACAGGATGGCGCGGCGGTAGGCCAGGCGGAGCGCCCGGATCCGCTCCGGTGAGGCGTCGGGGGCGCCCTTCCCGAGGCGCACCCCCCACGGCGGATCGTCGGGGTCGGCACCCACGGCGGCCAGCATCCGGCGCTGCAGTTCGTCGGCCGAGGGGCCCGACGACCCGCGGAAGATGCCCTCGCCCTCATCCTCGAGCGCCGTCCAGTCGGCCGGGTGGGCGGCCAGGTGGTCGGCCAGCCCCGAGCTGGCGCCCAGGACCGACAGCAGCCGGCTGCGCAGCAGGCCGGAACCCCGGAGGTGGGCCAGCAGCGCGGCGGCGGCCTCCCCGGAGGCATCGGCGGAGTCCAGCGCCTCCACCAGGCGGTGCAGCGACCGCAGCGCGAGATCGGGGTCGCCCGCCCGGGCCAGCGCGGCCACCACCGGGCCGGCCTCGGGGTCCGCGGGCTCGTTGCGCTCGAGGTCCCAGAGCCCCAGGGACGGGTCGGACAGGAACACCGCCGCCCGGGCGCCGTCCTCGAACCCGAACCGGGCCAGCCGGACGACCGCGCGCCGCGGGACCTCGGCCTCGGCCGCGGTCATGCCGCCTGCCTGGCGCGGGCGCGGACCAGCTCGGCGAACCGGCCGGCGAAGGGCTCCCAGACCTCCTCGACGTCCGGGTGGACCGCTTCGGCCCGCAGGCAGACGGTCTCCAGGTCGTGCGGGCTCGCGGCGATCCCGACGGGGTCGGAGGCGGCCCAGGCCCGGACCATCTCCGGCGTCGTCTCGATGTGGAACTGCAGGCCGTAGACGTGCCGCCCGACCCGGTAGGCCTGGTGCGGGTAGTGCGGGTTGCCGGCCAGCAGGGTGGCGCCGGGGGGCAGTTCGGAGATCTCGTCGTGGTGCCACTGGATGACGTCCGGCGACAGCGGCAGCGGGCGGAAGAGCGGGTCGGCGTCCGCGGCGTCGCGCTTGGCGACCAGGGTGGCGCCCACCTCGGGGCCGTCCACCCCGACCCGGGTGCGGCCCCCGCCGACCTGGGCGAGCAGCTGCGCGCCGAGGCAGATGGCGAGCGTGGGCAGGTCCGCCGCCAGCGCCTGGCCCAGCAGGGCGCGGACGCCGACCAGTTCCGGGCTCGTCGCGGCGTCGTCCGTCGACGACTGCGGACCCCCGAGGAGGACCAGGCCGTCGTACCCGTCCAGGCCCGCGGGCAGCTCGTCACCGGCGCCGAGGTGCCGCTCGTCCAGGTCGAGGCCGGCCGTGCGCAGCCAGCTCCCGAGCCGGGCCGGTGGATCGGTCTCACTGGGGACGACGACGAGCAGGCGGGTCACGTCCGCAGCGTAGTGAGCGCTGCCGGCACGCGACCGGGACGGCCCCGTCGCAGGGGTCCGCGCCGGGCTCGCCCCGGCGACGCCGGTCCCGCTACAGGCCCGGCAGGTAGCGGCGCAGCTCGAACGGCGTGACGTTCTGGCGGTAGGAGTTGAACTCCTCCCACTTGTTCCGCAGGAAGTGCTCGAAGACGTGCTCCCCGAGCGTCTCGGCGACCAGCTCGCTGCCCTGCATCGCGGTGAGCGCCTCCCCGAGGGACACCGGCAGGTCCTCGTACCCGGCCGCGCGCCGCTCGGTGTCGGTGAGCGACCACACGTCGTCCTCGGCCTCCGGCGGCAGGTCGTAGCCCTTCTCGATCCCCCGCAGGCCCGCGGCGAGCAGGACGGCGAAGGTCAGGTACGGGTTGCATGCGGAGTCCGGCGACCGCACCTCGACGCGGGCCGACTGCGCCTTGCTGGGCTTGTAGGAGGGCAGCCGGACCAGCGCCGACCGGTTGGCCCGCCCCCAGGTCGCCGCGGTCGGCGCCTCGGTGCCGGCCAGCAGCCGCCGGTAGGAGTTCACCGTCTGGTTGGTCACGGCGGTGTACTCGCGGGCGTGGGTGAGCAGCCCGGCGATGAACTGCTTGCCGGTCGTCGACAGCCGCATGGGGTCCGCGGCGTCGTGGAAGGCGTTGCGGTCGCCCTCGAACAGCGACAGGTGGGTGTGCATCGCCGAGCCGGCCAGCTCGGTGAACGGCTTGGGCATGAACGTCGCGTGCACGCCCTGGGTGAGCGCCACCTCCCGGACCACGTGCCGCAGCGTCATGATGTTGTCGGCCATCGACAGCGCGTCGGCGTAGCGCAGGTCGATCTCCTGCTGGCCCGGGGCGACCTCGTGGTGGCTGAACTCCACCGAGATGCCCATCGCCTCCAGCGCGAACACCGCCTCGCGCCGGAAGTCGTGCGCCACGTTGTGCGTGGACAGGTCGAAGTAGCCGCCGGTGTCGGCCGGCTCCGGGGGCGAGCCGTCCGCGGGCAGGTTCTTCAGCAGGAAGAACTCGACCTCGGGATGGGTGTAGAAGGTGAAGCCCATGTCGGCGGCCTTGGCCAGCGTCCGCCGCAGCACGTGCCGGGGGTCGGCCCAGGCGGGCGAGCCGTCGGGCAGGGTGATGTCGCAGAACATCCGCGCGGTGTCGCTGGGACTGCCCTTGGGGGCGGGCATCACCTGGAACGTGCCCGGGTCGGGCTTGGCGAGCATGTCGGACTCGTAGACCCGGGCGAAGCCCTCGATCGCCGAGCCGTCGAAGCCGATGCCTTCGGCGAACGCCGCCTCGATCTCGGCCGGTGCCACCGCGACGGCCTTGAGGTAGCCGGAGACGTCGGTGAACCACAGCCGGACGAACCGGATGTCGCGCTCTTCCAGGGTCCGCAGGACGAACTCCTGCTGTCGGTCCATGCTCGGCATGATCGCGTCCGCTCGTTTCCGGGATGTGACAGCGCCTTCTGGGAGCCCCAAGCCTGCCCCTTCCGGGCGAGGAGCACACCACTTCCCATGGGCGGCGTGTCCCGTGCGGCGTGGGCGTGGGGCCGCCCGGCTGTCAGGCCGCGAGCCGGTCCAGGGGCGTGTCCGGATCCGTGAGGGCGGCGACCGGTACGTGCCGGCGCGCCCGGATGAGCTGCTGGATCGGCTCGGTGACGTCCCAGACGTTCACGTTCATCCCCGCGGTGATCCGGCCGTCCTGCAGCCAGAACGCGATGAACTCCCGCCCCTCGACGTTCCCGCGGCAGACCACCTCGTCGCCCGGACCGCCCACGCCCGAGTACTCCATGCCCAGGTCGTACTGATCGGTGAAGAAGTACGGCACGCGGTCGTAGTCCACGGCCTGGCCGAGCATCGACCGGGCAGCGGCCGGCCCCTGGTGGAGCGCGTTCGCCCAGTGCTCCACCCGGACGTACCGGCCGTAGCGGCGGTGGAAGGCCGAGGCGACGTCACCCGCCGAGAAGACGTCCGGTGCGGACGTCCGCAGGGCGTGGTCGGTGACGACGCCGTTGTCCACCTCCAGTCCCGCAGCGGCGGCGAGCTCGACGTTCGGGACGGCGCCGATGCCGACGACGACCACGTCGGCGGGCAGCCCGGCATGGCGGTCGGTGACCACGTTGGTGACGCGGCCGCCGGTCCCCCGGAACTCGCGCACCGTCGTGTCGGTGAACAGGTCGACGCCCCGGTCGCGGTGCAGCCGGGCGAACACGGCGCCCATCTCCGGCCCCAGCACCGCGTGCAGCGGGGTGGGCTGCGGCTCGACGACGGTGACCGCGTTCCCGTGATGGCGCGCGGCGGCGGCCACCTCGAGGCCTATCCAGCCGGCGCCGACGACCACGACCTGCCGGCCGCCGCCGGAGAGGTCGGCGAGGAGCCGGTCGGCGTCGGCGAGCGTGCGCAGGTAGCCGACCCCCTCGAGGTCTGCGCCGGGCACGGGGAGCCGGCGCGCGGAGGACCCGGTGGCCAGCAGCAGCTTCGCGTAGCTCAGCCCCTGCCCCGCCTCGAGCTCCAGACGGTGCCCGGCGGCGTCGAGCCGCGTGGCCCGGACGCCGGTCCTCAGGTCGACGTCGTGCGCCTCGTACCAGCCGCTGTCGTGCACCCGCGCCTCGTCCCTGTCCTCGGCACCGAGCAGGTAGCCCTTCGACAACGGTGGCCGCTCGTAGGGGTTCTCCGCCTCGGCGGCGACGAGCACCACATGCCCGTCGAAGCCCTCGGCGCGCAGGGTCTCGGCGGCCTTCGCGCCGGCCAGCCCACCGCCGACGATCACGAACGGTTCGGATCCGGACATCGCGGTCACCCTCCGATCCCGGTCAGTGCGAAGAACTCCTGCCGCGAGCGACCGTCGTCCCGGAGCAGCCCGTGCAGTGCCGACGTCGTCGTCCGGGCGCCACGGGCCCGAACTCCGCGCAGGGACATGCAGAGGTGCTCCGCCTCGATCACGACCCCCACACCTCGGGGGGCGAGGTTCTCCTGCAGCCAGTCCGCGACCTGCCGGGTGAGCCGCTCCTGCACCTGGAGGTCGCGGGCGAAGAGGTCCAGGACCCGGACGAGCTTGGACAGCCCGAGGATGCGGTCACCGGGGAGGTAGCCGATGTGGGCCACTCCGGAGAAGGGCAGGAGATGGTGCTCGCAGAGCGACTGGACGGGGATCGCCGTGGCGAGGACCAGCTCGTCGTAGCCCTCGTCGTTCGGGAAGGTCGTCAGGTCGAAGTGCGGAGCGCTGAGCAGTTCGGTGAAGGCCGCCGCCACGCGGCGCGGGGTTCCGGTCAGGTGCGGACCCTCCGGATCTCGGCCCAGCGCCCGCAGCAGGTCGGCCACCGCTCGTTCCGCGGCCGGCACGTCCACGGCGGTGCGGTCCCGGAGGACGCGGAACCGGCCGGTGGTCGGCGCCGTGAGCGACTGCGCCGCGGTCATGCGCGCGGGGCGGTATCGGTGCGAGCGCCGGGCGAGTAGCGGACCGCCAGGCGGGCGAGGGCGACGGCCGCGACCAGCAGGCCGAAGTCCCGCAGCGCGACGTCGTGGAAGCCCGGGATCGTCAGCAGGTTCAGGATGATCCCGCCGAGCCAGGCAGCCACCAGCCAGCCACCGAACCGGGGGACGACGGCGACGGCGACGCCCGCCAGGACCTCGACGACGCCGACCGCGTACATCGCCTGCTGCGCGGTGCCGGGGACCAGCTCGTCGAGCCAGGGCGCCAGGAACAGCGGCCAGTCGGCGAGCAGGCCGGTGAACTTGTCCAGGCCGAAGGCGATCGGCGCCACGGTGAAGACCGTCCGCAGCAGGACGAACGCCTGGTGAGCCGGGTCCGCGGCGGTGGGTGCACGTCCGGACGGTGGCCGGGAACGGTTCAGGTGGATCGTCATGATGGGCTCCTTCTAAAACCAATGATGGTTAGAAGTAGAGACCTGCGTCACCCTGCTGTCAACACCGCGGCGTCACGCCCGGACGGCCGGCTCCAGACGCACGCAGCACCGGCCCGGCTCGGGCCGCAGCTCGGCGGTCAGCCCGATGTCGCCGGCGCCGTCCAGGACCCCCTCGAGGAGCCGCAGGTTCATCCCGCAGACGAGTTCGGTGTGCTGCTGCGCCAGAGCGTGGAAAGGGCAGTTGGCCAGCGCGACCGCGCCACGTTCGTCGCGGGGCTCGAACCCGTGGAGCTCGAGCATCCGGAGCACGGCGTCCCGGCCACCGCCCGAGGCGCCCGCCGAGAGCTCCCGACCACGCGTGAACGCCTCGCGGTGCAGGACCGCGGCGGGACGTTCGCCCGAACGCTCCGCCTCGACGAGCGCGGCCGCCAGGAGGTCACCGGCCAGGTCGTAGCTGCGCCCGGGCAGGGACACCGTCACCGAGCACTCCGACCGCCGGTACAGCTTGGCGGGTCGGCCGGCCCCGGGGCCGGTGCGGCCCGAGCGCCGTTCGAAGGAGACGTCCAGCAGACCCTCGCTGACCAGCCGGTCGAGATGGAACGCGGCCGTCGCCCGCGGCACGTCCAGCGCCTCCGCCACGGCGTCCCGGCCGACGGGAGACGCCTGGCGGACCACGTGGTCGTAGAGCCGCCGCCGGGTCGGTTCGGCGAGCGCGGCCACCGCCGCGACGCCCGCCGAGCGACGGTCCTCCTCCATGCCTCGAGTCTAGAACCAACAAGAGTTGCCGAAACAGCCCCGCACGGGTTCCCTCGCTGATCAGTCCGGCGCACGCCAGGTCGGCGGGACCAGTGCCGTGTCCAGCCGGCGCAGCTCGTCGCGGTGCAGCGCGCTGAGCCGTCCGAGCATCTGCTCGCCCTGGGTGGTCAGGAGGACGCGCACGACCCGGGCGTCGGCGGGGTCGGGCGCTCGCTGCACGAGGCCCTGACCCTGCGCCCGGTCGACCAGCTCGACGACGCTGTGGTGCCGCAGTTGCAGACGGTCGGCCAGCTCCCCCACCGTCGCCCAGTCCCTCTCCGGGAAACCCTTGAGGGCCAGCAGCAGCTGGTACTGCTGCGGGGTCAGCCCGTGCCGACGGACGGTCTCCTCGCTGAAGCGCAGGTAGCGGCGGATGCCGAACCGGAAGCGGGCCAGCGCCTCGAAGTCCTGCTTGCCGAGCGGCACGCCGGCCGAGGGGTCGTCGAGTGCCACAACGCCATCAGACCACGGACGGAGGACCCTGATGACGTCGAAATATCGGGTTACGATACGCATGCATTCGACGGTGCCGCGCTGGGGAGGGTGCTCGTGCTCAGTGATGCCGAACGCCGCACCGCCTCCCAGCTCGAGGCGGACCTGCTCTCCGACGCCGCCTTCGCCCGCTCGATCCACCCGTCGATGTCCGGACTGCAGACCCTGTCCTGCCCCGTGCTCGTGGGGGTGGGGAACGACGGCGCCCCGGCCGCCGTCGAGTGGGCCGCCGCCGAGGCCGCGGCCATGGGCAGCATGCTGCGCCTCGTCCACGTCGTCCGGTACCCGGTCACGCCGGACCTCTTCGGCGTCGTCCCGGGCGATCCGGCGGCCCACCTGCACCAGGCGGCCGCCGAGATCCTCGACGCCGCCGCGGCGCGGGCCCGTCGCACGTCCCCCGCTCTCGAGGTGTCCGCCTGCCTGCTCCCGGGGCCCGCGAGCCACGTGCTGCGCCGGGAGAGCACGCACGCCCGGTTGCTGGTGCTGGGCGCGCCCGGCCCGTCGTGGACCGGGATCCGCCGCCTGGTGCAGGGCTCGGTCCCGTCGCGACTCACCGCCTCGGCGCACTGCCCGGTGGCGGTGATCCACGACGGCGCACCGGCCGACCACCACGACGGTCGACCGCCTCCGGTCGTCGTCGGCGTCGACGGCACCGACAGGTCCGAGGCCGCCGTCGCCTTCGCATTCCGGGCCGCCCGCCGGCGCCACGTCGGCGTCACCGCGGTCCACGCGTGGACCGCGGACCACCCTGCGGACCTGGAAGGGATGTGCGCGCCCGCCCCGACGAGCGAGGCGTGCGCCCGCGCGCTCACGGAGGCCGTGGTCGCCCCCTGGCGAGCGCTCTACCCGGACGTCCCCGTGCAGACCGAGGTGGTGCCATGCGACCCGGCGTCGGCGCTGATCCTGGGCTCCCCCGGTGCCGCACTGGTCGTCGTGGGGTCTCGGATGCGCGGGAGGGCCCTCGGGGCAGCTCTCCCCTCGATCAGCCGGACCCTGCTGGCCGGCGCCGCAGGGCCCATCGCGATCGTGCCGCGCGGAGCCCTCGCCCCTCACCGGAACACGCCGCGCAGTCGCTAGCGCGCGAGGGCCCCGGGGTCGACGCGCGGCCGGCAGCCCGCTCGCCGCCGGTCGGCCGGGAACGGGCATCCCCGCCCCGCCTGGGCGAGTGCTCCACCGGACGACCAGACTGGTCGCCGTGAGCGATCAGCTGCAGCTGCGCGTGGCCCTGGCCCAGATCGACACCCGGGTCGGGGATCTGGCGGGCAACGCCGACCTGGTGACCACCTGGACGGCGAGGGCCGCCGCGGACGGCGTGCACCTCGTGGTCTTCCCGGAGATGACGCTGACCGGGTACCCGGCCGAGGACCTGGTGCTCCGCGAGTCGTTCGGCCAGGCCAGCGAGCGCGCGGTCGCCGAGCTCGCCGGCACGCTGGCCGAGCAGGGCCTGGCGGAGGTCGCCGTCGTCGTCGGCTACCTGGCGCACAGCGCGGACGGCGCCCCGGGCCCGGCGGCCGCGGCGCAGGGCGGGGAGCGGGAGGACGACGCCGAGCTGCCGGGCGACGCCAACCCCCGCACCGGCACGCCCCGCAACGCCGCCGCCCTGCTGCACGGCGGGCGGGTGGTGGCCCACTACTACAAGCGGCACCTGCCGAACTACGGCGTCTTCGACGAGGCGCGGCACTTCGTCCCGGGCACCGAGCTGCCGGTCGTCCGGCTGCACGGCGTGGACGTCGCGCTGACCATCTGCGAGGACCTGTGGGTCGAGGGCGGTCCGTGCGGGGTCGCGGGCCGCGCCGGCGTCGATCTCGTCGTCTCCCCGAACGCCTCGCCCTACGAGCGCGCCAAGGACGATCTGCGGCTGCCGATGGTGCGCCGGCGGGCGGCCGAGGCGGGGGCCCCGATCGTCTACTGCAACCAGGTCGGCGGGCAGGACGAACTGGTCTTCGACGGCGACTCCATGGTGGTCGCCGCGGACGGGACGCTGCTGGCCCGGGCGCCGCAGTTCGTCGAGCACCTGCTCACCGTGGACCTCGCCGTCGACCCCGCTGCGGTGAGCGATCGCCGCGACGGCCGGCTCGGCCCGATGACGGTCACCCGGCACACGGTCTCCGACCAGCCGGTGCCTGCCTTCCCCCCGCGCCCCGGCACGGTCGCGGAGCCGCTGGCCGACTGCGAGGAGGTGTGGCGGGCGCTGGTCCTCGGCCTGCGCGACTTCATCGACAAGAACGGCTTCCCCTCGGTGGTGCTGGGCCTCTCGGGCGGCATCGACTCCGCGGTGGTCGCGGCGCTGGCCGCCGACGCGCTCGGTGCCGACCGGGTGCACGGGGTGGGGCTGCCGTCGAAGTGGTCCAGCGACCACTCCCTCGCCGACGCCGAGGACCTCGCGACGCGGATCGGCCTGCACTGGTCGGTGGTGCCGATCGCCCCGATGGTCGACGCCTTCCACGGGGCGACCGAGCTGACCGGCCTCGCGGCGGAGAACCTCCAGGCACGGGTGCGCGGCACGCTGCTGATGGCGCTGTCCAACCAGCACGGGCACCTGCTGCTCACCACCGGCAACAAGAGCGAGGTCGCCGTCGGGTACTCCACCCTCTACGGCGACTCCGCCGGCGGTTTCGCGCCGATCAAGGACGTGCTGAAGACCCTGGTGTGGGATCTCGCCCGCTGGCGCAACGAGCACGCGCGCTCGCGCGGGGAGGTGGAGCCCATCCCCCAGCGCTCCATCGACAAGCCGCCGTCGGCCGAGCTCGCCCCGGGCCAGCAGGACAGCGACTCGCTCCCCTCCTACGAGGAGCTCGACGCCGTCGTCGCCGACTACGTCGACCGCGACCTCGGGATGGCCGAGCTGCTCGAGCGCGGGCACGACCCGGACGTCGTCGCCCGCGTCCTCCGCCTGGTGGACGCCGCGGAGTTCAAGCGCCGCCAGTCGGCACCTGGTACCAAGATCAGCCTCAAGGCGTTCGGCCGGGACCGGCGCCTGCCCATCACCAGCCGGTGGCGGGAGACCCTGCCCACCGTCCGCGAAGGAGCGCACATCCAGTGAGCGAGTCGGTCGTCTACGGCGGGCAGTCCTCCGCGCGCGTGCGCATCCACCACCTGCAGCAGGCCAAGCAGCGGGGCGAGAAGTGGGCGATGCTCACCGCCTACGACACCTTCAGCGCGGGCATCTTCGAGGAGGCCGGCATCCCGGTGCTGCTGGTGGGCGACTCGTCGGGCAACGTCGTCCTCGGCTACAGCAGCACCGTCCCGGTCACGGTCGACGACCTGCTGGTCATGACCAAGGCGGTGACCCGCTCGACGAAGCGGGCACTCATCGTCGCCGACCTGCCCTTCGGCAGCTACGAGTCGGGCCCGCAGCAGGCGTTCGACAGCGCCGTCCGGTTCCTGAAGGAGGGCGGCGCGCAGGCGGTCAAGCTCGAGGGCGGCGCGCGGGTCGCCCCCCAGATCAGGCTGCTGGTGGACGCCGGCATCCCGGTGATGGCGCACATCGGCTTCACGCCGCAGAGCGAGCACGCGCTCGGCGGCTTCCGGGTGCAGGGCCGTGGCGCCGGTGCGGAGCAGCTGCTCGCCGACGCCCGCGCCGTCCAGGAGGCCGGGGCGTTCGCGGTGGTGCTGGAGATGGTGCCGGCCGCGATCGCCGGCCAGGTGACCGAGGAGCTGTCGATCCCGACGATCGGCATCGGCGCCGGCGTGGGCTGCGACGCCCAGGTGCTGGTCTGGCCGGACATGGCCGGGCTGGGCGGCGGCCGGGTGCCGACGTTCGTGAAGAAGTACGCCGACCTGCGCGGGGAGCTCCTGCGGGCCACCCGGGAGTTCGCCGACGAGGTGCACAGCGGCGTCTTCCCCGGCCCCGAGCACTCCTTCGAGTAGGGCCGCCGGCCCCTGGTGGGACCGTCGCACGGACGGGACCGTGGTCCATGGGCATCGAGGAGAGCAAGGGCGTCGTCCGCCGGCTCGTCGAGGACTGCGTGAACACCCACCGTGCCGAGCTGCTCGAGCAGTTCGTGGCCGCGGACGTGCGGGTCCACCCGGGGAGTCCGGGCACAGCGCCGGACACCGAGGGCGTGGATGCACTGCGTCGGGCCTTCGCCGGCTTCCGGACGACCTTCCCGGACCTCCGCGTCACGCCCGAGCAGTTCGTCGCCGAGGGCGACCTGGTCAGCCTCCGCTGGACGGCGAGCGGCACCCACTCCGGCCCGTTCGCCGGGATCGAGCCGACGGGGCGGCGGGTGGCCTGGGGCGGGACGGACACGTACCGGCTGTCCGACGGCAAGGTCGCCGAGTGGTGGCGCAACGAGGACGTCGTCTGGCTGCTGCACCAGATGGGTCGCGACCTCGTTCCCGCGGACAGCTAGCGGGAAGTCGCCGGTGACCGGAGCGGATGCTCGCGGGGGCGCCGCGACCGCAGGACGAGCAGCCCGTAGCCGGCCAGGTTCGGCAGGACGGCGATGACGAGGACGCCCACCTGCGTCGACGTCGCCCCGATCGGGAAGCCCAGCGGATCGGTGATGTAGTGCCCGATGAAGCCGCCGTCGTAGCCGGGCGCGCCGGCCCGCTCCCGCAGCGCCAGCTCCCAGGTGGTCAGCGGGCAGTCCGACCCGGTCAGGTACAGGCCGAGGACCACCAGCGCGACGGGGACGTGCAGCCACAGCAGGCCCGGCCGGCGCAGCGCCAGCAGCGAGCCGGTCAGCATGAACAGGACGGCGCCCGCGTGCAGGACGGCCACCGCGTCCGCGAGCAGCAGCACGCTCCCGAGTGTCCCACCGCGGCGTCGCGGTCAGGCCCGGAGCTGGGCCAGCAGGATCTCCGGCGCCTCGACCAGGGAGGGCCCGTACCAGGTGAGGTGGCGGCCGCTGACGAACACCGGACGCGCCTGCGGCCACGCCTCCGGACCGTCGTCCGGGGTGAAGGCGTACGGCTCGTCGGGGAACACCACCAGCTCGGCGGCGACGGATGCCAGGTCCGCCGGCGCGAGCGTCGGGTAGCGGTCCGGCGCGTCGGCGAGCACGTTGCGCACACCGAGGCGGGCCAGCAGGTCACCGGCGAAGGTGTCGCGCCCCAGCACCATCCAGGGACGGCGCCAGACCGGGACCACGGCACGCACCTCCGGCAGGCGGGGCGGATCGGCCCACACCTCCCGCGCGCGCACCAGCCAGGCCGGGTCGGGCCGGTCGAGGACGGCGCACAACCGGCCGAGCGAGTCCAGCGCCTGCCCGACCGTGGCCGGGGCCGTCATCCAGACCGGGATGCCCGCGCTCCGCAGCGCGGTGACGTCCTCCTCGCGGTTCTCCTCCGCGTTGGCGACGACGAGGTCCGGTCGCAGCGCGACCACTGCGGGCACGTCGGGCCACTTGGTGCCGCCGACCCGGGGCACGTCCAGACCCGCGGGATGGGTGCACCAGTCGGTGGCACCGGCGAGGAGCGTGCCGTCGGTGGCGGCGATGGCCTCGGTCAGCGACGGGACGAGGCAGACGACCCGCCGCGGAGGCGGGCCCCCGTACGCCGTCCCCCGGTCGTCGACGTGCCTATACGTCGGTGATCCGCACGCCGGCGTGGACCTTGTACCGGCGGTTCACCGACACGAGGTTGACCGTGAGGGCCTCCACCTGGCGGGCGTTGCGCAGCCGGCCGGCGTAGATCCCCCGCATGCCCGGCAGCCGGCTGGCCAGCGCCTGGACGGTGTCCATCGAGGTGCGGTCGTCGCCGACGACCATGACGTCGCCGTCCAGCGTCGGCCGGGACAGGTCCTCGAGCAGGACGGCCGACAGGTGGTGGAACGCCCCGACGACGTGGCTGTCGGGCAGCAGTGCGGCGGCCTGCTGGGCGACGCTGCCCTCCTCGACGTCGAGGACGTAGGCGCCGAGCTCGTCGAAGCCCATGGGGACGACGCAGTCGACGACGATCTTCCCGGCCAGCGGGGTGGCCAGCTCGGCGAGCGTGGCGGCGTGACCGGCGTAGGGCACGGCCACGATCACCAGGTCGGCGGCGCCGGCGACGTCGACGTTCGACCCGCCCTGCACGGAGACCTCTCCCCCGCCGGCGGCGGTGGTGGCCCGCTCCGCGACCTCGGCGGCCACCTCGGACGCGCGCTCGGCGTCCCGGCTGCCCAGCAGGATCCGCTGTCCGGCGGCGGCCAGCCGGACGGCCAGCCCGCGCCCCTGCGGCCCGGTGCCACCCAGCACCCCGATGACCAGTTCCTCCACAGTGCGCCCGTCAGACACGAAAGTCCCCTCCATCGGCCCCGGCCCGCCCCGGGCCACCCGGCGATCATCCCCCGCGCGGACGACGTCCCCCGCACCCGGGCGGGGTCAGCCGGTGAACGCGGTCAGGCGCCTTCCCACCGCCGGTCCTCCGCGTCGAGCTGCTCGTTGCGCTCGGCGACCGACTGCAGCGCGTGCTCGGCCTCCTCGCGGGTGTCGTAGGGACCCAGCCGGTGACGCTCCGCGCAGCCGTCGCGGGACTCCACGGTGTGGTGCTTGAGACAGAAGAACCAGGGTCCCTCGGCCATGCGTGCCTCCTCGGTCGGCGTCGGTGGCGGCCGTCTCCGCCGGGTCCACCCTTCCACCGGCCGGGTGAGGCCGCTCAGCCGTCGACCATCTCCTGGTCGTGGCGGGCGTAGAAGGCGGTCATCTGCTCGGGGGTGAGCGTCCGGCCGCTGCGCCGCAGCTCGGCCAGCTCCAGGAAGAACCGCTCCCGGGCGATACCGGGGGCGAACAGGATGAGGAAGGTGGCCCACTCGTCGCCGTCGTTGCGGAAGCCGTGCGCCCCGCCCTCGTGCACCAGTGCGAAGTCCCCCGGCGCGAGCGGGTCCCAGGATCCCGCGTGGTGGACCGTCAGTTCCCCCGAGAGCACGTAGAACGACTCCGAGAACGTCCGGTGCACGTGCGGGGCGGCCCCGGGGCTGTGCGGGGCCAGGTGGTACTCGACGAGCCCGTAGCGCCCGGCCGTCACCGAGCCCGGGGCCACCATGCGCAGCCGGCTGCTCTCGCCGTTGGACACCAGGGGGTGGGCGGCGAGCGTCCGGACGTCGACGAGCGCCGGATCGACGTGGGACATGCGCCCAGCCTGGCAGCCAGGCGGGTGCGCGTCACCCTCCCCGGCGACGTCCGCCGGGCGGCTCGCGAAAAGAACGCGGGGCCGACCGGTTACAGAACGGCACCGGTACGGCATCCTTCGGTCATGACCGGCCGCTGGCAGCCCGATCTGGACCGCGGCATCCCGCCGCTCGGCACCGCTGAGGGCGACCCCAGCACCGAACACCGGGTGGGCGCGTTGACCCTCGCCGGCATGCTGGTCCTGGGTGCGCTGATGGGCGGGATCAACCTCCTCGTCGACGGGGTGCTCACCGAAGGCACCGGCCGCTGGGTCTACGGCGCCACGATGGTCGCCCTCCTCCTCATGGCGGTTCCCCTGCTCGTCCGGCAGCGGGCCGACCGGTGGCACATGTTCGCGCTGGTGCTGCTCGGGGATCTCATCTACGTGGTCGTCGTCCTGTGCGTCGACGACCCCCTGCGGTACGCCACCCCGCTGATGCTGCTGTTCCCCGCCTTCGTCGCCGCCTGGTTCCTCGGCCCGTGGGAGCTCGGCGTCAACATGGTCGCGACGACCGTCGCCTGCCTTGTGGGCCTGTGGCCCAGCTACGAGAACGCCGTCGGCCTCGCCGTCCAGGTCGGGGTCAGCGCCGGCATGCTGAACACCGGCGCTCTGGGGGTCTTCGTGCTGCGCCGGCGCGTGCAGCGGCTGCTGGTGGCGACCGAGACGCTCACCCGGCTCGACCCGCTCACCGGGCTGTTCAACCGCCGCTACCTGGTCGAGCACAGCCCGCGGATGTGGCGCCAGGCCCGCCGCGACGGCAGCCGGCTGGCCGCGATGGTGCTCGACCTCGACCACTTCAAGCGGCTCAACGACGCGTACGGGCACGCCGCCGGCGACGCCGTCCTGCGGGAGGTGGCGGCGGCCCTGGCCGCCGCCGTCCGGCCCAGCGACGTCCTGGCGCGGACCGGCGGGGAGGAACTGCTCGTGCTCGGGCAGGTGGCCGACCCCGACGAGGCCCTCCACCTCGCCGAGCGGCTCCGCGCAGCGGTGGCCGGCAGCGTCACTCCCGACGGGCACGCCATCACCGCGTCCGTCGGCGTCGCCCTGGCCCGACCAGTGGACGGGCAGGACCCCACCGACGAGCTGTGGCGGCTGGTCGACCGGGCGGACGCGGCGATGTACGAGGCCAAGCAGCAGGGCCGCGACCGGGTCGTCTCCCTCTGGGTGCCCCGCGCCAGGACCCCCCTCGCCGGCGGGCTCGTCCCGAGCCGCGGCGACGCCGGCTGAGCTCTCCCCCGCCCGCGGGCACGGGGAGCAGGGACGTCCGTTCTCTGTTTCGCTGTCAGGCATGACGCTGGTGGCGCCCGACCCCGCCCGCTCGGCACCGCTGTCGTTGCGGGAGCAGGCCGACGTCCGCGACCGGTGGCTGACCCAGCGCCTGCTGGACGTGCTGCCCGGGCTCATGGACCGCGCGGACATCGACCTCTGGCTGGTCATCGGCCGCGAGTACAACGAGGACCCGGTGCTGGCCACGTTGCTCCCCGCGACGTGGCTGTCGGCGCGCCGGCGCACGATCCTGGCCCTGCACCGCAGCGACGACGGCGTCACCGCGGCGGCGGTGTCCCGCTACCCGGTGGGCCAGTTCCTGCCGGCCTGGTCCCCCGAGGATGCCGGCGGGCCGCCCGCCGAGGAGTCGCAGTGGGCCGAGGTGCGCCGGATCGTGGAGCAGGCCGATCCGCGCCGCATCGGCATCGACGTCTCCGAGAGCTTCGCCCTCGCCGACGGGCTCTCGCACACCGAGCACCGGCTGCTGGTGACGGCGCTCGGTCCCTACGCCGACCGGCTGGTGCCCGCCGAGGACCTGGTCGTGGGCTGGCTGGAGACGCGCCTGCCCGAGGAGATCCGGGCACTGCACGCCGCCAACGCCCTCGTCCACGAGGTCATCGCCGAGGCCTACTCCCCCGCCGCCCTCGTGCCGGGGACGACGCGGGCGACGGACCTGGCCTGGTGGATCCGCCAGCGCCTGCACGACCTCGGGGTCGAGCCGTGGTTCCACCCGAGCGTCGCGGTGCAGCGTGCCGGCGTCCCGCTCGCCCGGGAGCGCGGGACGCTGCTGCCCGCCGTGGCCTACGACGCCGTCATCCAGCCCGGCGACCTCGTGCACTGCGACGTCGGGTCCTCCAGCCTGGGGCTGCGCACCGACACCCAGCGCAACGGGTACGTGCTGCGGGACGGCGAGACCGCCGCACCCGCGGGACTGCGGGCGGCGCTGCACGTGGGCAACCGGATGCAGGACCTGACCGTCGAGGCGCTGGCCCTCGGCCGGACCGGGAACGAGGTGCTCGCCCGCGCCCGTGCCACCGCGGCCGCCGAGGGCATCGACGGGGACGTCTACTCCCACCCGATCGGCTCCCACGGGCACGGGGCGGGGCCGGCCATCGGCAGGTGGGACGAGCAGGGTGGCGTCCCCGGCGCCGGCGACTACCCGGTGCACCCGGACACGGCGTACGCCCTCGAGCTCGCCGTGCGGCTCCCGGTGCCGGAGTGGGCCGGGCAGTGCGTGCGGATGGCGCTGGAGGAGGGCATCGCGCTCACCCGGGACGGCGTCGAGTACCTCGACGGCCGGCAGACCGAGCTCATCCTGATCCCGCCGGGCTGAGCGGGGCCGGGACGGCCCCGCTGCGGGCTACTTCTTCCCGTTCTTCTTCGTGCGGGAGTCGGCCGTCTTCTTGTCGCTGGCCTTCTGGATCGCATTCACCAGCTGCTTCTTCTTCATCGTCGAGCGGCCGGAGATGTCCAGCTTCTTGGCCAGGTCGTAGAGGTGGGACTTCGACGCGTTGGCGTCGACCCCGCCCTTGGTCTTCCTGTTCGTGTCCCGACCACCCTTGGCCTGGTCGTCGGAGGGGCCCTTCTTGCCGCCGGCCTTCTTCTCCCAGTGGTCGCCGACCTTCTCGAAGCTGTGCTTGACCGCGGCCCACGCGACCTGGTTGGCGCGCCGCTCGTCGCCGTACTCGCCGGCGGCCGAGTCGTGGGCCTTCGCGAACGTGCGCTGGGCCTTCTTCGGTGAGCGCTGCAGCGTGCTGGGCAGTTCGTCCTTCTTGGCCTTGCCGCTCTTCGTCGTCTTCGGCATGACGTCTCCCTTCGTCGTCGTCCCGACGGCCCTACCCCGGGCGGCGGAGATGATCACATCGGGGTCACCCGATCAGGAACGGCAGCAGGGCCGCGGCCAGCTCGTCCGGTGCCTCCTCGGCCATGTGGTGGCCGCTGTCGATCGGCCCGCCGCCGCGCAGGTCGGTGGCCCAGCCGGCCCAGATCGCCCGGGGATCGCCGTACAACTCCGCCAGGTCGTCGCGCGCCGACCACAGGACCAGCGTCGGGCAGCCGATCCGGCGCCCGGCTGCCCGGTCGGCCTCGTCGGCGGCACGGTCGACGCCCAGTCCGGCGCGGTAGTCCTCGAGCATGGCGTGCACGGTCGCCGGGTCGCGGATCGCGGCCAGGTGGTCGGCGTGGTTCTCCTCCCCCATCGCCTCGGCCCGGCCCGGGGCGAGGGAGCCGTACCAGCCCTCGGGATCGGCGGAGATCGCCCGCTCGGGCTTGTCCGGCTGGGCGAAGAAGAACCAGTGCCACCACGCCGTGGCGAACCGGACGTCCGCCCGCTCGAGGTGCTCGACGACGGGGATGCAGTCGACCACGGCCAGGTGGGTGACGGTGTCGGGATGGTCCAGCGCCGTCCGCATGGCCACGTAGCTGCCGCGGTCGTGCCCGACGAGCGCGAACCGCGGATGGCCGAGGGCCCGCATGAGCGCGACGACGTCGCCGGCCATGGCGCGCTTGGAGTAGGGCGCGTGGTCCTCGGCCGTCGGCGGCTTCGAGGACCGGCCGTAGCCGCGCAGGTCCGGGCACACCACGGTGTGCCCCGCCGCGACGAGCAGCGGCGCCACCCGGTGCCAGGTCGTGTGGGTGCGGGGATGGCCGTGCAGCAGGACGACCGGCGGGCCGGCCCCACCCGTGCGCACCCGCAGGACGACGCCGTCGCCGACGTCGACCCGCGACTCCTCGAACCCGTCGAAGAACCCCACCCCTCAGCTCTCCACGTAACCCGACCAGTGCCGCCGTTCCTCGTCGGTGAGCGCCCGGCTGACGTCGCCGGCGAAGTCGAACATCACCAGGACGACGTCCGCCCGGATGGCCACCTCGCCGTCCTGCACCAGTTCCTGCCGCAGCGTCAGCGACTTCGTGCCCAAGCGGGTCACCCAGCTGGACACGCAGAGCGGCTCGGCGACCCGGTAGTAGAGCTGCCGCAGGTAGTCGACCTCCAGCCGCGCCAGGATCATCGACCCGCCGGGCTGCCGGTCGACCATGGCCAGCCGGGCGTCCTCGAGGAGGCTCAGGGCACGGGCGTGGTTGACGTGCCCCAGCATGTCCGGATCCGACCAGCGCAGCTGGACCTGGTGCTCGTGCCGCACGTCAGGGCTGGTCGGCGGTCTCCGCCGACTGGCGGTGCCCACCCTGCGCGTCGTCCGGGTCGGCGTGGACGGTCCGTTCCTCGGACTCGGCCAGGATGACCGCCGCCTGCACCTTGGGGTCGAGGTCGCCCTGTGCCGGGTCCGGGTGGCCCTCCACGGCCACCTCCTCCGGCAGCAGCTGGGCCCGCGTCTCCACGTTCCCCTCGGTCACGTTGGCGACGGCCTCGGGCGTGGGCTCCTTCATCGACGGCATGTCAGAACCGCTGCTGCTCGGTGCCGAGACCCAGGGCCCGGGCGACGTCCTGCACGTTGTCGAACCGCTGCCCCTCCGGGAGGCGGCGCAGCTGGCCGATGATGCTGTCGGTCGCATTGCCCTCCTGCGCCTTGGCCAGCAGGGTGTCGCGGTCGGCCGGCCACACCTCCTTGCCGAGGACCTCGGACAGCGCTGCGCGGCGCTCGATGTCCCGCTCGTCGGTGCCGGGCGGTGTGGCGGGCTGGTGCGGGTCGCTCACGGGAAACGCTCTCCTTCGTGCAACTGAGGGGCTTGGTGCAACCGGGGGATCAGGACGCGGACGCCGTCGAGGCGTCGGTGTAGCGCAGGACGGCGGCCACGGGGATGCCGTCCGGCATGGCCGACCGGGGTACGACGACGACGCCTGCCGCGCCGGCGACGGCGGCCGCGAGCAGGGCGCGGTCGGCGGGCACGACCTCGCCGTGGATGCCGAGCGCGTCCATGTCGTGCTGGTTCACGCCCAGCTCGGCCGGCGAGCCGCCGACCAGCAGGGTGTCGTCCCCGTGGTCGTCGGCGAGCACCAGCGTCTCGACCTGCCCCTTGCGCAGCGCCTCGACGACCTGCTCGGTGCCGGTGGCCGACAACCCGTGCGCCCCGGCGGCCTGGATCTGCTCGAGGGCCTCGGCGATCGCCCGGGCCTCGTGCTCGGCGACCAGCTCGGCCGCGCGGCGCTGCACCGGCTCGCGGTCGGCGCCGGCTGCCCGGCCGCCCTCGTCCATGGAGACGACCAGGTCCGACCACGAGTCGGAGGCCCGGTCGGTGAGGATCTGGCGGGCGCGGACGTCGCCGGCGACGAGGACGAAGCCGAGCGGGAGCCGCCGGGCCAGCGAGGAGATCTCCTCGGCCACCTGGTCGGCGTTCTCGGTCCACTGGTTCTCGGCGGTGTGCATGTAGACGTTGTGCGCCCAGCCACCGACCTTCACCTTGCGCATGTGGAAGGTGTCGCCCTCCACCTGCTTCTCCTCCTCCTCGCGGCCGGCCGGGCCGACCACGGAGATGTCGGCGCCCACCCGGTCGGCGATGACGACCAGGTGCGGGACCCGGCCGGCGAGCTGGCCGAGCACCGGCAGCAGCGCCGGCTGGGGCGACCACTCGCACAGCTCCTGCCGGGGAGAGTCCGCGAGCGCCTCGTCGAGCACGACCGACCCGTCGGCGGCGACCACCACGGCGCGCCCGCGCAGGGTGCCGGCCTGCCCGCCGTCGTTGCCCTCGAGCAGGCGGCCGCGGACGGCGTCGACCACCGTGTCCGGCGCTCCCTGTGCGGTCAGCCGCTCGGCGAGCGCGCGCACGCGCAGCTCCAGTTCGGCGTCGGCGTTCTCGGTGGTGTGCGTGACGTCGGCGCAGACGGTGGCGAACGGGCCGGAGGCGGCGAAGACGGGCTCCAGGAAGGACACGTCCATGGCGATGGGACAACTCCTCGGTCGATCGGTCGGTGCCCTGCGCTGGACACCCTTGCCGTCGCCGCCTACCCACCGGCCGGGGCCTCACACCCGGTGTCGCGGGCAGCCGGCAGGGGTAGGCGCGTCGGGACCGATCCCGAGACCGTCGAGAGGACGAGACGTGCCCGAGCGCGATCTGCCGCTGAAGGACTACGACCACCTGCCCGTGGGATCGCTGACCACCCGGATCCGGACCCTGGGTTCCGACGACCTGAAGACGCTGCTGGCCTACGAGCGCTCCCACGCCAACCGGATGCAGGTGGTGAGCGCGATGGAGCACCGGCTTTCCGGGCTGGCGAACGGCGCACAGCCGTCCGGCGGGGACCCGGCGGCGACGGGTGCCGACGCACCGCCGCCGGCGGCGGGCGGCTCGCCGGTGTCGGAGGCGACGACCGGGCCGCCGGTCAACCCGCCGTCCCAGGGCGACCCGACCAACCCGGCCCAGCCCCGCTGACCGACCAGCGAATGCGACGAACTCGTGGCCATCAGCCTTCGATGACCACGAGTTCGTCGCATTCGGGGGTTGCCGCGCTGCAGCCGATGGCCGCAGCGGGGGTTGCCGCGCTGCAGCCGATGGCCGCACCCACGGGTCGGCTAACCGAGGTTGCCCATGATCCCCAGGATGGCGGGGCCTACCACGGCGATCAGGAGGGCCGGCAGGAAGCACAGCATCAGTGGCAGGGTGACCTTGACGGGGACCTTCATCGCCTGCTCCTCGGCGCGCTGGCGCCGCTTGACGCGCATCTCCTGCGCCTGTGACTTGAGCACGTCGGCGATGGCGATGCCGTAGGCGTCGGCCTGGTTGACCGCGGCCACGAAACGCTTGAGGTCCGGCACCTTCGTCCGGCCGACCAGGGCGTTGTACGCCTCCCGGCGCGGTCGCCCGACGGCGACGTCGTGCAAGGTCCGCGAGAGCTCGTCGGCCAGCGGCCCCTTGCCGTTGGCGGCCGCCCGCGAGAGGGCCGCCTCGAAGCCGAGCCCTGCCGCCACGGCGACCGTCATCTGGTCCAGCACGTCAGGCAGCTCGTGTGTGATGGCCTTCTGCCGCTCCTCGCCACGACTCCAGAGGACGGCCTCGGGCAGCCGGTAGGCACCGAGCACCGCGACCGGCACAAGCACCCACGCAAGCGTGCCCGCCCCCGTCGCGAGGAGGGTGAGACCGATCAGTGCGGCCATCCCCGCGAGCGCGAGCTTGGCCCACAGCACCCTGGTGAGGGTCAGCGAACGGGGGTACCCGGCCACCTCGAGCAGCCGACGGGCGCGTCGCGCCTCGGAGTCCGGGGTGATGACCCGCAGCAGTGCCGTGGCACCCGACCCGCGTGACTCCAGCGAGCCGACCTCCACCGTGGTGGTGGCCAGGCCACGGGTGAGGTTGCGGCGGGCGATGCCCAGCGCCCGGCCCGAGTGGCCCACGACCGTGTACGTGAGGCACCCGACCGCGCCGGCGACCGCCACCACACCGAGGAGCACGACCGGGGTCATCAGAACCTCACCTTCACGATCGTGCGCAGCCACAGCGTGCCGACGACCATCAACGCCGCCGCGGTGGCGAGCATGACGAGGCCGGTCGAGGACCGCACGAGCGCGCCCATGTAGTCGGGCGCGACAACGGCGAGCAGCCCGCTCACGACGAGCGGAAGAGTGAACAGCACGACGCCCGACGCCCGCCCCTCGGCGGACAGCACCCGGGCCTGGCGGCGCAACTCGTTGCGCTCGCGGATGGTCGTCCCGACGCCGTCGAGCACCTCGGCGAGGTTGCCGCCCACCTCACGGTGGATGGCGATGGCCTGCACGACCCAGGAGAAGTCCTCGCTGCCGGTGCGCTGGGCCACCTCCTCCAGTGCCTCCTTGACGTCCCGACCGACCCTTGTCTCGTTGACCACGCGGGAGAACTCCTCGGCGGTGGGTGACTCGGAGTCGCGAGAAACGGCGTCGAGGGCCCGGAGCACGCTGTGCCCGGCGCGCAGGCTGCTGGCCATGAGCTGCAGCGACTCGTCCAGCTGAGCCATGAACGCTGCCTGGCGCCGGGTGCGGCGGACGCTGATGACGGCCGCTACGCCGAGCGGCGCGAGAACCACCAGCAGCAGCCCGATGGCGGCGCCGCCGGTCGCCAGGCCCACGACGCCGGCGCCGAGCGCGACGCCCCCGGTGATGACCAGCAGCTCCGCCGGGCGGGTCTGGATGCCGGCCTGCTCCAGGACTTCCTGGAGCTGACCGGTCCGGCCCGTCCTCCCGAGCAGCCGGTCGGCCAGGGCGGTGGTGTCCTCCGCCGCTCCCGCCAGCCGGCTGCGCGCCGGGGTGGCGCTCGGGTCGAGCCGGCTCAGCGGCACCGTGGCACGCCCAGGAGAGGCGACCGCGAGCACGACGAGGGCGATGGAGGCGGCGCAGGCGAGCAGCGCGACCCACACGAGACCGGACATCACGACCGCTTCCCGGCCGGCTCCCGCGTCGCCGCGTGGCCGAAGACCCGTGGCGAGAGCGCGATGCCGAGCTCGGCGAACCGCTCGGTGAAGCGCGGCCGCACGCCCGTGGGCACGGCCCTGCCCAGCAACCGGCCGTTGAGGTCGGTGCCGGCCGAGTAGTCGAAGGTGAAGGCGTCCTGCATGGTCACGGTCTCCCCCTCGACCCCCTGGACCTCGGTCACGTGGGTGATCCGGCGGGTGCCGTCCCGCATCCGGGAGACCTGGACGACGACGTCCACCGCCGAGGCGACCTGCTCGCGCACGGCGCGCAGAGGCAGATCCATCCCCGCCATGAGCACCAGCGTCTCCAGGCGTGCGATGGCGTCCCGGGGGTTGTTCGCGTGCACCGTCGACAGGGAGCCGTCGTGCCCGGTGTTCATCGCCTGCAGCATGTCCAGGCTCTCTCCGCCACGGACCTCGCCGACGACGATGCGGTCGGGGCGCATGCGCAGCGAGTTGCGCACCAGGTCGCGGATGGAGACCGCGCCCTTCCCCTCGATGTTCGGCGGGCGGGACTCCAGCCGGACGACGTGCTCCTGCTGGAGCTGCAGCTCGACGGCGTCCTCGATGGTGATGATGCGCTCGTAGTCGGGGATGAACGACGACAGCACGTTGAGCAGCGTCGTCTTGCCCGTGCCCGTGCCGCCCGACACGATGATGTTCAGCCGCGCTTCGACGCAGGCCCGCAGCAGCTCGGCCATCTCCGGGGTCATGGTCCCGAACCCGATCAGGTCACTGACCTCGAACGGCGTGCTGCTGAACTTGCGGATGGTGAGCGAGGACCCGCCGAAAGCCAGCGGGGGGATGATCGCGTTCACCCGGGAGCCGTCCGACAGCCGGGCGTCCACCAGCGGAGAGCTCTCGTCGATGCGGCGTCCGACCCGGGACACGATCCGCTCGATCACCCGGCGCAGGTGCGTCTCGGAGGTGAAGGACGTGCCCGTGCGGACCAGGCGCCCCGAGCGCTCGACGTAGACGAGCTCGGGTCCGTTCACCATGATCTCGCTCACGGTGGGGTCGTCGAGGTAGGGCTGCAGCGGACCGTGCCCGAGCACCTCGTCGGTGATCTCGGCGATCAGCCGACGGCGGTCCTCGACCGAGAGGGCGCTGCCCTGCTCGTTGGCGATGACCCGCTGCAGCTCGGTGCGCACCAGGCCGTGCAGCTGCTCCTCGGGGAGATCCGGGTCGGAGAGCTTGGCCCCGAGGCGGTCGAAGAGCGCCTGGCTGGCCCGGGCCTTGAGCCGGGCGAGCCCGTCGACGGGCATCGCCGCCGCCTCGGGCGCCGCCGCCCGCGCGGCCGGCTTGTCCTCCGAGCTCGCCACCACCGTGGCCACCCGGGTCGCCAGACGGCCGGCGTCGGCCGTGGCAGGGGGCACCGGATCGGTGCTGAGGGCTTCCTCCCCGCGCGCCTGCGACAGGCGCTCGCTGAGGTTCACCGGCCACCCGCCTTGAGCCGGCCGAGCAGGCCGGACAGACCGGCCCCCCCGGTGGGAGCACCGTCGGAGTGCTCGGGGACCATGCGCTCCAGGAGTACCTGGAGGCCGCGGGTGACCGCGTCGCGGGCGTCGCTCTCCAGCAGCGGGATCCCGGTGTTGGTGGACAACGGCACCGCGGTGCTGCGGGGCAGGACGACGTCCAGCGGGGCGCCGATCGTCGTGGTGACGTCGGCCATCGACAGCGCGCCGGCGGAGTCGGCCATGTTGAGGACGAGGTGCCGGCCGGCCGGCACGAGGGAGAGCTCCTCGAGCACGTTCAGCTCCTTGCGCATGCCCCGGACCCCGGGCACGTCCATGCTGCTGACCAGGACGAGATCGGTGGCCCGCTCCAGCGCCACGAGCGTGTGGTCGGCCAGCCCGGGTGCGGTGTCGATGACGACGTGGCGGAACTCCCGGGACAACGTGTCGATCAGCTGGGCGACCTGCGCGGCGGTCACCGCGTCGCCCGCTGCCGGGGAGTCGCTCCCGGCGACGACGAACAGACCGCTGGCGTGCCGGCCGAGGAAGGTCTTCAGGGCCAGCGGGTCGTTGCTGGCCGCGCCGTGGACGGTGTCGGGCAGCGTGTACTCCGGAGCCATCGCCAGCGCGCTGGCCACGTCCCCGAACTGCACGTCCAGGTCGACGATCACCGTCGACCCATGACCGGACCGGGCAAGCCCTACCGCGAGGTTCGTCGAGACCGTCGTCTTGCCGACGCCACCCTTGGGGGAGGCGACGACGATGACGCGGTGGTCGGCCCGGGCCGCGCCGGGATCGGCCTGGGCCATGTCCCGGCGGGCGCGGGCCAGCTCGGTGGCACGCGCCAGGACCGCCGCGACGTCCTGCGCTGATGCGTCGGGGCTGAGGACGTCCCGCACCCCGGCACGCATGGCAGCCATCCAGAGCTCGGGGTCGGCGTCCGCGACGACCAGGACCACGCTCGTGGCGGCCGCGACGTCGAGCCGGCCGGCCAGCTCGAAGGCGCGGTCGAGCCGGACGTCGGGGCCGAGGACGACGGCCAGTGGCGATTCGGCGGCCTGGATCCTGCGCAGCAGGCCTCCCGTCGCGACGACCGCGGGCTCGAGGCTGTGGAGCTTCCCGGTGTGCGCGGCTTCCAGCTGCTGGACGAGGTCGGCGGGGACGCCGACGGTCAGGACGGTGCTCACTGGTCGTCTCCCAGGGTGACGGTGGTGGAGGTGTCGACGGTGGCGACGCCGCCGGAGACCGGCGAGGCCTCCTGCAGCGACAGCCAGATGGCCTGCGACGAGGTGCCCAGGACGAATCGCTGAGCCTGCTGGGGCTCGAGGGCGAGGGTGATGAGGTGGGTGGCGGCCGGGTCGTCGTCGTCGGCCGGGGCGACGACACGGGTCACGAGCACGCCGTCCATCACCTCGTAGACGCTGTAGGCCGTGACGCCGCCGTCGGCGGCCGTCTCGTTGGTGAGCTGGACGCCGACCTTGTCGCCGGCCTCGAGCACCCCGCCGACGGCCCGCTGGGCATCGAGCGCCACGGTGACCTCCACCGTGCCCTCCGGGGCGGGCACGGTGCCTGCCGGCGCCAGCGCGGCCGGCTCGGCGAAGCGGCCGGTGACGAGCTGCTCGCCCGGCAGCAGCGACGCGGTGGCGATCTGGCCGGTGACCTCGGAGAGGGCGGTCACGGCGCCTGGGGCCACCAGGCGCTCGGGCACCTGCTCGACGGACACGCGGTTGCCGAGGTCGTCGGCGCGCGTGCCCGCCGCCACCTCGCTGTCGATGACGAGCACGTCGACGAGCTGTTCGTCGGCCTGGGCCCGGGCATCCGCGTCGCGCACCCAGTCGATGAGGACCACGGCGCCCAGGACGGCGAGGAGGACGGCCGCTGCCGCGGCGATGAGTCGGCGTGTCATGTCGAGTCCTTTACTTGTCGGTCAGGAAGACGGCTCGGGCACCCAGGTCGGGCGCGTTCCTCGGAGGCGGCGTGGTGTCGTCGACCTGGCGGGCGGAGTAGGTGAAGTAGCCGGTGAGTCGCCCACCGCCGGTGGTGCTGAAGCCGGTCACCCGGAAGGCGGCATAGCCGTAGACCCGGAAGTCCTGGCCGTGCGAGGCGTCCCAGACGGGGATGACGACGTCCCGGCCCACGAGCGAGCTGATGTAGGCCTGGGAGCACTCGCTGGGCAGGGATCCGTTCTGGAACCGGTAGGTGCTCTTCCACACCGTGGTGGTCCCGCACTCGCCGCTGTCGGGCCGGGTGAAGTTGATGCCCACGCCGTTCACGTGCTCGCCCTGAGGCGTGTAGCAGCTGCCCCCGGGCGTCCCGGAACCGAGCGTCACGACGTTCTTGCTGCCGAGCGAGGCCGCGTGGGACTTGTAGGTGCAGTACGAGATGGCGAAGGGGAGCTCCGAGCGCGCCTCGGTGAACGGCGCCCACTCGGCGTACGAGGAGACCGACAGCTCGCCGGTGTCCTCGCCGAGGGCGCCGGCGAAGAAGTGGTTCACGAGCCAGGCCTTCTTCTGCGTCGCGCTGACCTCACGCCCGTTGACGCGGATCCAGCCCTCCCCGGGCCCGAGGTTGGACAGCTTGGCCGCCTCGTCGTTGGCCCAGAAGGCATCCTCGGCGGTCTGCTTGATGTTGCCGCAGTCCCCCCGCGCGCAGTCCATGGCGACCGCGATAACGGCGGCGTCGGCGCCGGTCTGGACCTGCTGGCGTGCGGACCACACCGCAGCCATGTCGATGCCGAGCGCGGCCGCCCCGAAGAGGAGCGGCATCAGCAGGGCGAGCATCACGGCGATGCCGCCGCGTTCCTCCCGCAGCCGGGCGAGCCGGCCCCGGGACAGACGGGCCGGTCGGCCGGGGCTCAGCCGCCGCACCGGAGGACCGCCTTGCTGGTGATCGGGAACGCCACGCCTCCGGCGAAGGAACCGGTGGGCTTGAACTGGTAGGTGATGGTGACGACGACGTTCGTCTTCGGCGACGCGCCGGTGCAGGTCGAGGGCGAGATGGAGACCTGCCCTGCCGTCAACGGAACGGACGCCGCGGAAGCGGCGAAGACAGCCGCCGAGCGCGCTGCGCCGGAGTCGTTCTGGATGGCCATGGCGCGGGCCGCCTCGCGGGCGGCACCGGACAGGGTGGCCTGGACCTGGAAGGCCCGGCTGACCGACACGATGCTGAACAGGAGGACGAGCAGGAGCGGCACGACGAGGGCGAACTCGACCGCGACTGCGCCGCGCTCGCCGCCGAGGCGGTGGATGGGACGGTTCCGACGTGCAGACATCTCGCGTTCCTCCTTCCAGGAATCTGTGGGGGGTGCCGGCGGTGTCCGGCGGCACGGTCCCGTGGACCGTGCCGCCCGACCACGACCCGCGTCGGTCAACGGACGGGAGTGGTCACTTACCGCTGATGTTGATGCTGCTGAACAGGGCCGAGAGCTTGTCGCCGAAGGCGGCGATGGCGATGACGAGCACGGCGGAGATGCCGGCGACGAGCAGCGCGTACTCGACGGCGCTGGCGCCCTTCTCCTCCGACTTGAGGCGGTCGGAGACGGTGAAGGCCAGGGTCTGCAGGGCGGTGAAGAGGTTGAGCACGGTGATCTCCTCAGAGGTCCGCCGTCGACTGATCGGGTCGTGGTGACCTGGGTCGCGGCTCCCCCAAGATCGGGGCTCACCAGCAGTAACGGGAGTCCTACGGTCAGTGCCGTCACCCGGAAGGGGGACCCCCGGACGGCGTCACGGTGCGTCAGAACCGCTGATCCGGGACCCGAACCGGTGACACTCCGTCGCTCGACACGGTGACGGAGTGTGACGTCCGAGCGTGAGAGGTGCGTTACAGCGCGGCCCAGCCCCCGGACGCGAGCGCCGCGGCGAACGTGCCGGCGAGCAGGGCGGGTCCGAAGGGCAGCTCGGTCCGCCGCCCGGCCCGCCGGAGCACCAGCAGGACGAGCCCCACGAGGGCCTGGAGGAGGAACCCGGCGAAGAAGCCGAGCAGGACGGCCGGCCAGCCCAGCCAGCCGAGCATCAGCCCCAGCAGACCGGCCAGCTTCACGTCCCCCATGCCGAGGCCGGCGGGGGCGAGCAGGGCCATGACGAGCAGGACGGCGAAGCAGATCGCGGCGGCGACGGCCGCGCGCAGCAGGTCCGGCCAGCCGTCGTCGAGCGCCGCGGCGAGCACCAGGAGGACGGCCGACCCGATGCCGCCGGGCAGCAGGATCCGGTTGGGCAGCAGCTGCTCGCGCAGGTCGACGACGGCCAGCAGCAGGGCGACCGCGAGGAACCAGGCCCACGCGGCCAGGTCCGACGACCAGCCGAACCGGAGGCCCAGCAGGGCGAAGAGCCCGGCGGACACCAGCTCGACGGCCGGTGGCCGCACGGCGGTCGCCCCGCGTTCGACCAGGAGGCCGATGCTCGGCGCAGGAGGCCAGGGGAACCGGCCCGCGGCCCGGTTGACGAGGATGCCTACGACGCCCCCGACGAGGACCCCGGCGACGCCCAGGACGACGGCGGGGAGCACGGACACGGCGGTCACCCTGGCACAGCCGCCCGCACCGCCCCGGGAGGCGGCGACGGTGTGATGAGGTCGCAGGGCACGGACGACCGAGGGGGGACATGACCAGCAGCCCCGGGCTGGCCCGCCGGCTGGGCACCACGGACGCCGTCGTCATCGGGCTCGGCTCGATGATCGGCGCCGGGGTCTTCGCCGCCTTCGGACCGGCCGCGCGGGCCGCCGGCACCGGCCTGCTGATCGGCCTGGCGCTCGCCGCCGCCGTCGCGTACTGCAACGCCACGGCGTCCGCGCAGCTGGCGGCGCAGTACCCGGAGTCCGGCGGCACCTACCTCTACGGCCGCGAGCGGCTCGGGCCGTGGTGGGGGTTCCTCGCCGGGTGGTCGTTCGTCGTCGGCAAGACCGCGAGCTGCGCGGCGATGGCGCTGACGGTCGCCGCCTACGCCGTCCCGGCCGCCTGGCAGCGCCCGGTCGCCGTCGCCGCGGTCGTCGCCCTGGTCGCGGTCAACTACCGCGGGGTCACGCGGACCGCCGGGGTCACCCGCGTCCTGGTCACCGTCGTCCTGTGCGCGCTGGCCGTCGCCGTCGTCGCGAGCCTGGTCGGCAGCGGGGCCGACGGCGACCGGCTCCTGACCTGGACCGCCGGCGAGCTGGGCTGGTACGGCGTCCTGCAGTCGGCCGGCCTGCTCTTCTTCGCCTTCGCCGGCTACGCGCGCATCGCCACCATGGGCGAGGAGGTGCGGGATCCGGCGCGGACCATCCCCCGCGCCATCCCCCTGGCCCTGGGCCTCGCGGTCGTCGTCTACGCCGTCGTCGCCGTCACCCTGCTGGTCGCCCTCGGACCGGACCGGATCGCCGGCTCGGCCGCCCCGCTGGCCGACGCCGTGGCCGCGGGCCCGTGGGACTGGGCCTCCCCCGTCGTCCGAGTCGGGGCGACGGCCGCTGCGCTGGGCGCCCTGCTCGGCCTCGTCGCGGGGGTCGGCCGGACCGGTCTGGCCATGGCCCGCACCGGGGACCTCCCGCGGTGGCTGGCCGCGGTGCACCCGCGCCACCGGGTGCCGCACCACGCGGAGCTCGTCCTCGGCGGGCTGGTCTGCCTGCTGGTCCTGGTCGTCGACCTGCGCGCGGTCATCGGGTTCTCGTCCTTCGGCGTGCTCCTCTACTACCTCGTCGCCAACGCGGCCGCGTTCACCCAGACCGCCGAGCACCGGCGCTGGCCCCGGGCCCTCCAAGTGGCCGGTGCGGCGGGCTGTCTCGTGCTCGCCGCGACCCTGCCTTGGCAGTCGGTGCTCGCCGGCGTCGTCGTCCTGCTCGTCGGCGCGCTGTACCGCGTCCTGCGCCTGCGCCTGGCGCCATGAGCGTCGGCGAGAATCGGTCGATGACCACCAGCCCCGCCGTCCCCTCCCCGCCCGTCCGCTTCGGCCTCGTCGGCTACGGCTTCGGCGGGCGGTGGTTCCACGCGCCGCTGATCGGTGCCGCGCCGGAGTGCGAGTTCCTGGGGGTCGTGACGTCCTCCGACGAGCGGCGCGCGCTGGTGGCGGAGGACTCCCCCGGCCGCGGCACCTTCGGCTCGCTCGAGGAGCTCGCCGCCGCCGGCGCGGAGGCGGTGGCCATCTCCACGCCCGCCACGACGCACAGCGAGCTGACCGACCGGGCGCTGGAGCTCGGGCTCGCGGTCGTCTGCGACAAGCCCTTCGCCCTCGACGCCGCGGCGGCGCGGAGCACCGTGGACCTGGCCCGCCGGCTCGACCTGCCGCTGTCGCCGTACCAGAACCGGCGGTGGGATTCCGACTTCCTGACCGTCCGGCGGCTCGTCGCCGACGGCGAGCTGGGCGAGGTCGTGCGCTTCGAGTCCCGCTTCGAGCGGATGGCCCCCGGGACCGGGCCCGGAGCTTCCGGCGGTGGCACGCTGCTCGACTTCGGCAGCCACCTGGTCGACCAGGCGCTGGTCCTGCTGGGGCCGGTCGCGTCGGTGTACGCCGAGTGGCGGTTGCGGGAGGACGGGCTCGACGACGACGTCTTCGTCTCCCTCACGCACGCCGGCGGTGCCCGGTCGCACCTCTGGGGCAGCTGGAGCCAGAGCGCTCCGGGCCCGCGGTACCGGGTGTCGGGCACCGCAGGCGGCTACGTCAACCGCACCCTCATGGACGCCCAGGAGGAGCTGCTGCTGGACGGGCGGACACCGGCGTCGCTTGGTGCCGACTGGGGAGCCGAGCCGGCCGATCGGTGGGGCAAGGTCTACCGCGGTGCCGACGGGCAGACCGTGCCCACCGAGAACGGCGCCTGGGACTCCTTCTACCCGGCCTTCGCCCGTGCGGTACGCGGCCTCGGGCCGGTGCCGGTCGAGCCGGAGGACGCCGTCGCGTCGATGACCGTGCTGGACGCGGCCCGCCGCAGCGCCACCGACGGCGGCGTGGTCAGGCTCTGAACCTCACCGCAGCCGCTGCGGCAGACCGGCGGTCACCAGCCACACCCGGTCCGACGCCGCGGCGATCCGGGCGTTGAGCACGCCCAGCTCGTCGCGGAACCGCCGTCCCGACGGCGTGGCCGGGACGATCCCGGAGCCGACCTCGTTGCTGACGCCGATGACCCGCCGGCGGGTGCTCGCCCAGGCGCCGACGACGTCGTCGACGGCCGCGGCCAGCCGCGCGTCCGAACCGGGGTCGCCGGTCCACACCGCGCACTCGTCCATGACCCGGGCCAGCCAGGTGGTCAGGCAGTCGACGAGCACCGGCGGTCCGGGACTGCCCAGCACGTCGAGCAGGTCGATGGTCTCGACGGTGGTCCAGGACGCGGGACGGCGGGCCCGGTGCCGGGCGACCCGGTCGGCCCACTCGGGGTCGTCGTCGTCCGGCCGGAGGCCGCAGGCCACGTAGTCGACCGAGCGCTCGCGGCTCAGCAGCCCCTCGGCGTAGGAGGACTTGCCCGACCGCGCGCCGCCGAGCACGAGCACCCGGCGCCGGGGGCGTCCGATCACCGGGGACCACCCGCCGACGTCCGCCCCTGCCCGATCGCACTCATGTGGCCGGGAGCCTAGCGAGGGGCGGACTCCGCCCGCCCCATTGACAGGGCGCGACCGCGGTCCACGATGGAACCCCGACCCCGAGACCACCTGGCGGACCCCGTGAGCGACGCACCCGCCCGGGCCTCTCGCCGCCTCGTCGTCGGCGCGGTGGCCGTCCTGGCCGTGTCCGCCTGCGGCAGCCCCGCCGCCGACGACCCGGGGGTGGCGCCGGCAGCGGGGACGACGACGTCCTCGCCGGCTCCCGCCCCGAGCGAGGCATCCCCGCCGGCGGCGCCACCGGTCGCGGCCGGGACACCCGTCACCGTCGGCGACAGCGAGTTCGGCCCGATGCTGTTCGACGAGCCGGGCCAGGCCGTCTACCTGTTCGAGATCGAGACGGACGGCCGCCCCGCGTGCTACGGCGAGTGCGCCGTCGCGTGGCCCCCGGTGCTCACCACCGGGGCGCCGCAGGCGACCGGCGACGCACGGGCCGTTCTGCTGGGCACGGTGGCCCGGGACGACGGCTCGACCCAGGTCACCTACGGCGGCCACCCGCTCTACTACTACGCCCACGAGGGCCCGGGGCAGGTGCTCTGCCACGACGTGGTGGAGAACGGCGGCCGCTGGCTCGTCGTCACCCCGGACGGCGCACCCGCGCCTGCGTGACGGCGCCGGCCGGCAGGACCGGACCGGCACGGGCACCACGGACCCGTCACTCCTGCCGGAGCCGGCGCCCGCCGTCGACCGATGGCGGGCAATCGGGTTGGCCGAGGTGTTTTCGGGTCGCCGACGGTTGCCGGAGGCGGCGCAGGGGCATGCCCTGGATCCGCACGCAGAGCCAGCGACAGGACGGACCGGGTGGGTACGAGGACGACGAACCGAACGGCTCGGCCATGCCGACGGGGTTCTGCGACGACGCACGGAGGCCCCGGATGCCGCCCCTCGACCGCTGAGGGGACGGGGCGGCGCCGATGAGCCGCGCGACCACCGAGCTGCCGACGACTGACCTGTACGCGGTCGCGCTGAGTTCCATGGACCAGCCCGACGGGCACCGCCACTGGTACGCGCGCTACGAGGGGGGCACCCGCCACCCGCTGGCCGAGTCACTGCGCCGGTGGTGCGGCGGCGCCGACCCCACCGATCGCGACCTGCTCGACCACGCCGACGGCGCCGTGCTCGACGCCGGCTGCGGTCCCGGCCGGCTGGTCGCCGAGCTGGCCCGTCAAGGACGCGACGCCGCAGGGGTGGACACCTCCCGGACGGCCGTGCGGCTGGCCCGGAGCGCCGGCGCGACGGCGCTGGTCCGCTCGATCTTCGAGCCGGTGCCGGGCGAGGGGGGCTGGGACACCGTCCTGCTGGCCGACGGCAACATCGGGATCGGCGGCGACCCGTCGGTCCTCCTGGCCCGGTGCCGCGAGCTGATCGGTCCCGCCGGCCGGGTGCTCGTGGAGCTCGACCCGCCGGGCACCGGTCTGCGGTCCGACCGGGTCCGGCTGGAATGCGGCAGCCGACGGGGCACCTGGTTCGACTGGGCGCACGTCGGCGCCGACGCCGTCGGGGAACCGGCCGCGGAGGCGGGTCTGCACGTCGACGAGACGTGGACCCGCTGCGGCCGGTCCTTCGCCGCCCTGGTGCCGCCCGCCGGCACGGGCGTCGCGGCAGCCGTCGACCTGGCGTCCTGACCGTGCGGATCCTGGTCACCGGTGGAGCGGGCTTCATCGGCTCGCACGTCGTCCGCGCCTGCCGGGACGCGGGGCACGAGGTGCGGGTCCTGGACGCGCTGCTGCCGGCGGTGCACCGCGCCGGGGCCGAGCCCGCGATGCCGGACGGTGCCGAGCTGCTGGTCGGCGACGTGCGCGACCGCGCGACCGTGGAGCGCGCCCTGGACGGGGTCGACGCGGTCTGCCACCAGGCGGCGATGGTCGGGCTCGGCGTCGACGTGCAGGACATGCCCGAGTACGCCGGCATCAACGAACTCGGGACGGCGGTGCTGCTGGCCGCCATGGCGCGCGCTGGCATCGGGCGGCTGGTGCTCGCCAGCTCGATGGTGATCTACGGCGAGGGCCGGTACACCTGCCGCGAGCACGGCGTCGTCCCGGCGGCCCCCCGGCGACGCGAGGAGCTGGAGCAGGGCCGGTTCGAGCCACCCTGCCCGCACTGCGGGCGCGAGCTGGCCTGGGCGACGGTGCCCGAGGACGCCGCACCCGACCCGCGCAACACCTATGCCGCGACCAAGCTGGGGCAGGAGCACCTGGCGTCGGCCTGGGCGGCGTCCACCGGCGGCGGTGTGGTCGCCCTCCGCTACCACAACGTCTACGGCCCGCACATGCCCCGCGACACCCCCTACGCCGGGGTCGCCGCGATCTTCCGCAGTGCGCTCGAGGCCGGGCGGGCGCCCCGGGTGTTCGAGGACGGCGGGCAGCAGCGCGACTTCGTGCACGTCACCGACGTCGCCGACGCCAACCTGCGGGCGCTGGAGGCCGAGCCGCCCGAGGCGTCCCTGCGCGCCTACAACGTCGCCTCGGGAACCCCGCACACCGTGGGCGACATGGCCCGGGCGCTGGCCGCGGCGTTCGGCGGGCCGGACCCGGAGGTCACCGGCGAGTACCGGATCGGCGACGTGCGGCACGTCGTCGCGAGCCCGGTCCTGGCCGAGGAGGACCTCGGTTTCCGCGCCCGGGTCACCTTCGAGGACGGCATGCGCGCCTTCGCCACCGACCCCCTGCGTCCCGCTCCCTGACCCGTCGTCACCAGGGCGTGCGGACGACGACCTCCACGACGATCGCCAGCGCGGCCGAGAGCGACAGCCAGAACCGCTGCGACGCCGGCGGCAGCGTGGCGGTGGCGGGCAGCAGCCAGACGAGGAACGGCAGCCAGATCCGCTCGGTCTCCCCCAGCACCAGCCCGGAGAGGTCGCTCACCGCCATCCCGGCCAGAGCCGCAACCGGCAGCCAGCGCAGCCGGCCCCGGAGCCCGGCCAGGCCGGCGACCACCGCCGGGCCGGCCGCGACGGCCCCGGCGGCGACATTGCCCGCGAGGAACCACGGGTACTGGGCCGCCCGGTCGTCGTACGCGGCGCCGTCGCGGACCCGCTGCGCATCCACCGCGATGCCCTCGAACCACCAGTAGCCCTGGACGGTGAACACCACGAACACCAGCAGCACACCCGCCGCGGCGACCGCGAGGAGGCGCACGGTCCCGCCCCAGTCCAGCCGGTCCCGCCCCACGAGCACCACGGCCAGGGCCAGCAGCCCGGCGGCGGTCAGCCCGAAGGACAGGAACAGGCTCAGCCCCAGCAGCAGTCCGGCGGCCGCCGCCCGGAGATACCCGGCCCTCGACGGCCCCCGGGCCGCCGCCAGCGCGAGGAGCGCCACCCCCCAGGCGAGGACACCGGCGAAGAACGCGTCGGCGCTGGTGGCCACCCACACCGCGCCCGGGAAGAGGACGGCGAAAGGAGCCACCGCCCGCGCGGCGGTCTCGTCGGCGACCGCACGGACGGTGACGAGGACGGCCGGCACCGCCAGCGCTCCCCCGGCGATGCACAGCACCGCGGCCCAGCCCGGCCCGCCGAGACCGATCCGCTCCAGGAGCACGAAGGCGAGCAGCGCACCCGGTGGGTGGCCCGCGACGTGGGTCACCCACGGGTCGGCGGAGTCCACCGGCACCGAGTCGACGAAGGTGTCGACGAACGCCCCGAGGCCGCCGACCCGGCCCACGTCGGCGACGTACTCGTGCTTGCTGGCCATCGGCTCGGCGAGCCGGCTCCAGCCGCCGTTCAACGCCAGCGCGACGGACCAGCCCGCGGCTCCCCCGGCGCTGCCGGCCAGCAGCCACCGCCAGGGCAGCCGTCGGGCCAGCGCCGGCCCCCACAGCACGCCCGCGACCGCGACCAGCAGGGCCAGGAGCACCCCGGGCGAGACCACGGGATCGAGTTCCCCGACGAGCAGGTAGCCGCCGGACAGGTGCAGGTCGCCGCCGGACAGGGTGAGGGCACGGCCGAGCAGCCAGACCGCCACCACACCCGCCGTGACGAGGAGGACGAGCGCTCCCCGGGCGGTGCGCCCGGTCGTCGACGCGGGCGCGGCGTCGACGTCGGCAGGCGCGGGGCTCATCGTCGCCGAGCGTAGGTGCGGCGGAGGACCCGTGCCCCTCCGGTCGGCAGGCGAACCGGATCCCCCTTCGGTACGAATGGCACATCATGACGACATCCGAGGGGTCCGCACCGGTCGACGTCGTCCTCCCCTGCCTCGACGAGGCGGCGTCGCTGCCGTGGGTGCTGTCCCGGCTGCCGGCCGGCTACCGGGCGATCGTGGCCGACAACGGGTCCACCGACGGCTCGGCCGAGGTCGCCGCCGCGCACGGCGCGACCGTCGTCCCCGTGCCGCAGCGCGGGTTCGGGGCCGCCGCGCACGCGGGCCTGGAGGCGGCGACCGCCGACGTCGTGTGCTTCTGCGACGCCGACGGGTCGATGGACCCCGCGCAGCTGCCGCGGGTCGCCGATCCGGTCTCCGCCGGCGCGGCCGACCTGGTCCTCGGCCGGCGTCGCCCGGTACGTGGCGCCTGGCCGCTGCACGCCCGGGTGGCCAATCTCGCCCTGGCCCGCATGCTGCGCAGGCGCACCGGGCTGCGGCTGCACGACCTGGGCCCGATGCGCGCCGGACGACGGCAGGAGCTGCTCGGACTTGGCCTCACCGACCGCCGCTTCGGCTACCCGCTGGAGATGGTCACCCGGGCCTCCGACGCCGGCTGGCGGGTCCGCGAGGTCGACGTCGACTACGGGCTCCGGACGGAGGGCAGCCGCTCCAAGGTGACCGGCACCGTCCGGGGCACCGTCCGCACGATCCGCGACATGCGCGGGGTGCTGGCCCGGTGAGGGAGACCCAGATCGTCGTCATCACCAAGGCCCCCGTGCCCGGGCGCAGCAAGACCCGGCTCAGCCCGCCGTGCACACCGGAGCAGGCGGCCGCGATCGCCGCGGCCTCCGTCGCCGACACCCTGGACACGGTCCGCGCGGCGCCCGCGTCGCGCCGGGTCGTCGCCCTGGACGGCCCCCCGCGGGACCTCGACCTGGACGGGTTCGCCGTCGTCCGCCAGCCCGACGGCGACCTCGGCGCCCGGCTGGCGGCGGCCTTCGCCGATGCCATGGCCGACGGCAGCAGGCCTACGCTGCTCATCGGCATGGACACCCCGCAGGTGACCCCCGATCTGCTGGACCGGTGCGCGGCTGCGCTGGAGGCCGCGGGCCCGGGGACCGCCGTCCTCGGCACGGCCCCGGACGGTGGGTGGTGGGCGCTCGGGCTGCACGCCGCGGAGCCGGCGGCCGTGCTGCCCGACGTGCCCATGTCCCGGGACGACACCGCCGCGCGCACCCGCGAGGCGCTCGAGGCGACCGGTCTGGCGGTGCTCGACCTCCCCCAGCTGACCGACATCGACCACTTCCCGGACGCGCTGGCCGTGGCCGCCCTCTGCCCTCCGGGCAGCCGCACCTCCCGCGTCGTGACCTCGGTGGCGGCCGCGCTGGACCCGGCGTGAGCAGCCGGCTGGACCGGCTCCTCGGTGCCCGCCTCCCCGGCCCGCCCGAGGCGGTCCGGCGCGGCCCGTTCCGCGCCAGGGCGTTCTCCAGCCCCCTGCACTCGGAGCGGCGGTCGGCGCGGGTCGGCGTCTGGCTCGGCCTGGCGTTCCTCGTCTGCTTCCTGACCGGGCTGACCAGCCACCTGATCCAGCACCCACCCGGCTGGTTCGTCTGGCCGGCGTCCCCGGTCTGGCTGTACCGGGTCACCCAGGGGCTGCACGTGGCCACCGGGCTGGCGGCGATCCCGTTGCTGCTGGTCAAGCTCTGGGCCGTCTACCCCAAGCTGTTCGAGTGGCCGCCGGCCGGTTCGGTCTCCCGGGCGGTCAGCCGGCTGTCGATCCTCGTGCTGGTCGGGGCCTCGGCCATGCAGCTGCTCACCGGGCTGTTCAACATCGCGCAGTTCTACCCGTGGAGCTTCTTCTTCCCGACGGCCCACTACTGGACCGGCTGGGTGGCCATCGGCGCCGTGCTCGTGCACGTGGGGGCCAAGGCGCCGGAGATCCGGCGGGGCCTCGCGCGCCGCGGCTCGGCCGGTGCGGCCGCCGGTCTGACGGCGGAACAGGCGGCGGAACGGGCGGCGGTCGACGGCCGGGCCGAGGACCAGCCGGTGTCGCGGCGGGCCTTCGTGCTCGCGGCCGGGCTGGGGGTCGGGGCGGTCACCCTCACCACCGTCGGCCAGTCGTTCTCCCCGCTGGGCGACGTGTCGGTGCTGGCGCCGCGCGAGCCCGGGGTCGGGCCGCAGGACCTCCCCGTCCGCCAGACGGCGGAGCGTGCCGGTGTCACCGGTGTGGGACCGGACTACCGCCTGCTGATCGAGGGGCCGAACCGGCTCGAGCTGTCTCTCGACGACCTCGCCGCCTTCCCGCAGCGCACCGAGCGGCTGCCGATCACCTGCGTGGAGGGCTGGAGCGCGTCGGCGACCTGGACCGGCGTCCGCCTGGGCGACCTGCTGGAGGAGGCCGGTCTCCCCCGCGACACGGAGGTGACCGTCGAGTCGCTGCAGGAAGGCGGGCTCTACCGGGTGTCGACCGTCGCCCCGCCGCACGCGCGGAGCCCGCGCACCCTCCTGGCGACCGGGTTGAACGGTGCGCCGCTGGTGCCCGACCACGGCTACCCGGTGCGGCTGATCGCGCCGAACCGGCCGGGGGTCATGCAGACCAAGTGGGTCGCGGCGGTGCGGCCGGCATGAGCCTCTCCGACGAGGCCCTCCCCGGGTCGGACGAGCGGGCCGCCGCCCGGGTGCCCGGCGACCGGTACGCCTCCGATCCCACGCGGCCGGCCACCTCCGCCCGCGGACCGTGGTGGCGGTGGCTGTTCCTCCTGCCCGGGCTGGCCGCGGTCGGCTACGGCGGGTACGGGCTCGTCACCGCCGGCAGCCGGGTGCCGCTGGACTCCTGGCTGACCTGGTTCGTCGGGGCCGCGCTGCTGCACGACCTGGTGATCGCACCGGTCTGGATCGGTCTGGGCTGGCTCGCCGCCCGTGTGCTGCCGGCGCCGGCCCGCGGACCGGCCGTCGTGGCCGCGGCCGTGACGGGGGTGCTGACGCTCGTGGCCATGCCCTTCGTCCTGGCGCCCGGGTACAGCCCGGGCAACCCGTCCTTCCTGCCCCGGGAGTACGGGCGGAACCTGCTGCTGATCGACCTCGCCGTGCTCCTCGTCGCGGCGGTGTGGGCCACCCTCGCGACCCGGCGGCACCGCGCGGGACCGGGCCCGACGGCTGACTGACGTCCCGGTCCCGACCGGGGGCGACGGGCCGGGGGCCGTCACGATTGGGCATCGACGCTGGTCAGCCGCCGGATGCCGGGCCTACGGTCCCGACCGTGAGACGCCTCCTGGGCACGGCCGCCGTGGCACTGGCCGCGACGATCCTGGTCGGGTGCACGGGCCCCGGCTCGGACTCCGGTGCGGGTGGCGGTACGAGCTTCGACGGGGCAGCCCCCGAGCCGGCCGTCCCGGGCGGTCCCGAGGGCGCGCCCGCCGACGCCGATGCCGACCGGCAGGTGGTCACCACCGCCTCCGCGACCGTCGCCGTGGAGGACCCGATCGGCGCCGCCCGGGAGGTGAGCGAGCTCACCGAGTCCGTCGGTGGGTGGGTCGAGGAGCGCATCGAGCAGGCGGCGGCCGTGGACGGTGGGGCCGAGGGTGCCGTCGCGGAGCTCGTGGTTCGGGTGCCGGCGGCCGAGCTGACCGAGGTGCTGGACGAGCTGGACGACCTCGGCGAGGTCGAGCACGTGTCGGTGTCCACCACCGACGTCACCGCCACGACGGTCGACCTCGAGGCACGGATCTCGGCGCTGCAGACGTCGGTGGCGCGGCTGGAGGCCCTGATGGACGCCGCGGCCAGCACCGAGGCCCTGCTCGCGGCCGAGCAGGCGCTCGCCGAGCGGCAGCAGGAGCTCGAGTCGCTGGAGTCCCGGCAGGAGCGGCTGGCCGGCCAGGTCGAGGTGTCCACCCTCCGGGTGCAGCTGCGGCCGTTCGGCGTGGTCCCCGCCGGTGGCCCGGACGACTTCGGGGACGGGGTCGGTACGGGGTGGCGGGCCCTGGTCGAGGCCCTGAGCAGCTCCGTCGTCGTCGTCGGCGTGCTCCTGCCCTGGCTCCTGGTCGCCGGGCTGCTGGCCACCGTAGTGCTGGTGCCGATCCGCTGGGCGCGCCGACGGGCGCGCCGCCGGGCCGCGGTGGTGGCGCCCGCCCCGGAATCGCCGTCCCCGGACTGACACGGGACGACCTCTGCCCCGACGCCGACCCCTGCACACGGAGGAACCGATGGGGACCGACACCGCGCCCGCGCTGCTGGACCGGAGCGGCAGCACCTACCCGCTCACCGGCCGGCGCTGGCGCGGCGAGGACGGCAGCCCCCTCGCGGTCACCCCCCTGCCCGGGCTCACGCCGGCGCAGATCGACCAGGGCGAGCGGTCCCTGTGGCGCTACCGGGCCGTCCTGCCCGTCGACGCGGAGCACCGCGTCACCCTCGGCGAGGGCCTCACCCCGCTGGTGCCGCTGACCTGGGGCGAGCACCGCGTGCACGCCAAGCTCGAGTGGTTCAACCCCACGTCCTCGTTCAAGGACCGCGGCGTGTCGGTGATGGTGTCGCACCTGCGCTCGCAGGGCGCCGACCGCGTGCTCGAGGACAGCTCCGGCAACGGCGGCGCCGCCGTCGCGGCGTACGCCGCCGCAGCCGGCATCCGCGCGAAGATCATCGTGCCGGCGGCGACCAGTGCGCCGAAGATCCTGCAGGCACGCGCCTTCGGCGCGGAGATCGAGCTGGTCGGCGGCACACGCGACGAGGTCGGCGCCGAGGCCGTCCGCCAGTCGGAGCGGATCCCGTACGCCAGCCACAACTGGCACCCGATGTTCGTCCAGGGCACCAAGACGATCGCGTACGAGATCTGGGAGAGCCTCGGCTTCACCGCCCCGGACAACGTCGTGCTCGTCGCCGGCGCCGGCAGCCAGATCCTCGGCTGTGACATCGCCTTCTCCGAGCTGCTCGCGGCCGGCCAGATCGACCGGCTGCCACGGCTGCTCGTCGGCCAGCCCGAGCACTGGGCCACCATCGCCGACACCTTCAACGGCGCCGACCCCGCCGCACGCGGCGAACGGGTCCCCACCGTCGCCGAGGGCGCGTCCATCGCCACCCCGGTACGGCTGCCGGAGACCGTCGAGGCGCTGCGGCGCAGCCGCGGCGCCGCCGTCGCCGTGCCGGAGGAGCGGATCCACGACGCGGTCCGCGCACTGGCCGCCCGCGGCCTGTACGCCGAGCCGACCAGTGCCGTCGCGGCTGCCGCGCTCGACCACTTCATCGCCGACGGCACCATCACGCCCGGACAGACGACCGTCGTCGTGCTCACCGGCTCAGGACTTAAGTCCGCCGACACGATGGCCGGCCTGATCCCCGCCTGAGGCGGACGTCGACCGACCGCCCACCACAGGAGACCTCCACCATGACGGCTGACCGGTCCGACCCTCGGCCGACGACCGCAGGCATCGAGCTGCGCGACAGTCCCGGCCTGATCGCGCCGCGGGGGCACTATTCGCACGTCGCCGTCCACGGCGCCGTCGCGTACATCTCCGGACAGCTGCCGCTCGACGCGGCAGGCACACCGCTGGCGGACCAGCCGTTCGACGTGCAGGTGCGGCAGGTGCTCAGCAACCTCGACGACTGCCTCAGCACCGCCGGCAGCAGCCGCCGGCAGCTGCTCTCGGTCACCGTGTTCGTCACCGACATCCGCCAGTGGCCGGCGTTCGACGCCGCCTACGCCGAGTGGATCGGCGGCCACCGGCCGTCGCGCGCCGTCGCCGGCGTCGCCGGCCTGCACTACGGCGCCGCGATCGAGGTCCAGGCCGTCGCCGCCGTCGGGCCCCGCTCGTGAGCGGCGGGGCCGACATCACCGTGCTCGCGACCGGCGGCACGATCGACAAGATCTACACCCTCACCGGTGAGCTGGAGATCGGGCCGCCCGCCGCCCAGCGGCTCCTCGATGTCCTCAGCACCGATCTGCGCATCGAGGTGCGCTCCGTCGTCGCCAAGGACAGCCTGGACCTCACCGACGCCGACCGGCAGGTCCTCGCCGACGCGGTCGACGGGACGGAATCGCCGTCCGTCGTGATCACGCACGGCACGGACACCCTCACCGATACCGCGGAGCACCTCAGCCGGCACGCGTCCGCGGCCGCGAACAAGGTGATCGTGCTGACCGGCGCGCTGCAGCCCGCGGCCATGGCCGTGAGCGATGCCGCGCTGAACCTTGGGGCGGCCCTGCTGGCGTCCCAGACGCTCCGGCCGGGCGTGTACGTGTGCATGAGCGGGCGCGCCGTCCCAGCAGGACAGGTCCGCAAGGACCCGTCCACGGGCCGGTTCGTGCGCCGGCCGCCGATCACCGCTCCGTAGGGGGCCGAAGCCCGGATCGGCAGAGGCGACGGACGAGTCGGCCTGTACGCCGGGTTCTGTCCACGGGCGCCTCGCGGCGTCCCGATGGGCGGTCATCCATCTAGGCCTGCCGTTGCCGGCAGGCTCCAGCGGTCTACCCGCAGGCATCGGGCGGGCCGCCCTCGAACGCCTGCGCGGGACGGCGGCGAACCGCCGTCCTTTCTTGACCTTGCTCCGGGTGGGGTTTACCGAGCCACACCGGTCACCCGGTGTGCGGTGGTCTCTTACACCGCCGTTTCACCCTTACCAGTGCGAGCACTGGCGGTCTGTTCTCTGTGGCACTGTCCCGCGGGTCACCCCGGGTCGCTGTTAACGACCACCCTGCCCTGTGGAGCCCGGACGTTCCTCGGCGACGGGGTCTCCCCCGCCGACGCGACCGCCCGGCCGACTCGTCCGTCGTGCCGCCAGTCTAGGCGATGATCACTCGCGAGCGTGTGCGCCGACGCCCCGTTCCCGACGGCGGAACGGGGCCCGGGTGCACACGCTCAGGCGGTGCGGACGTCGACGAGGCTGGCGTAGGCGACGACGTTGTCCTCGTAGCTGCGGTTCACCGGGTCGAACTCACCGCCACAGGTGATCAGCCGCAGCTGCGGGTCGGCGGTGTTCCCGTACACCCGCAGGGTCGGGAAGTCGGCCTTGGTGTACCGCTCGACGCGGTCGACGGCGAACACCGCCACCGTCCCGTCGGCCCGGGAGACCTCGACCTCGGCGCCGGGCGTGAGCGCCCCCAGCTCGAAGAAGACGCCGGGGCCGTACTCGGCGGAGTCGACGTGCCCGAGCAGCACCGCCGGCCCGACGGCGCCCGGAGCCGGCGACTCGCGGTACCAGCCGGCCTGGTCCACGGCGCGCAGCGGCGGCACCTCGGCGGAGCCGTCCTCCTGCAGGCCCAGGTCTAGCAGGTCGCTGCTGACCCCGAGGGCAGGGATGCGGAGCGCGACCGGAGCGGCCACCGGCTCGGGCTCGACCTCAAGGTCGGCAGGAGGGGGCGGGGCCGGCGCGGATGTCGTGGGAGGGGTCTGGGACCGCTCGTCCGCCGCGGAGACCGCGGGCGGCTGGGGCGCCCGCTGCTGACCGGCGAGCGCCACGCCGAGCGCGACCGCGGCGACGACGGCGAGGGCGATGGCGAGGTAGATCCAGGTACGCGAGCCGGCGGTACCGCTGGATCGGTCCATCACTGACGTTCCCTCCACCTCGGGGTTCCCACGGCCGGGGTCACGGGCCCTGGGTCGTGCGCCGGTGCCGCGCCGGGCAGGTGGTGCCTGCCCGGCGCGGCCCGGTCGGTCGGATCAGGCCTGGTCGGTGGCCTGACGACGGCGGTACGCGACGGCGCCGGCGGCCGCCGCACCGACGGCGGCGAGGGCGCCGACACCGATCGCGGCCTGGTTCTCGACGCCGCTGGTGGCACCGGCACCGGTGTCGGCACCGCCGGCGGGCATCTGACCCATCTGCGAGGCGTTCAGCACGCCGCACGCGGCCGGCGCGGTGGCCTCCATCGGCAGCGACGGGTCGAGGTCGCTGACCACGTCGCCGTCGTAGGCTCCGCTGCCGTCCTTGTCGACACCGTGCACGACGAGCACCGCGGTGCCCTCGGCGAAGGACTTCTGCACGTCCTCGCTGACGGCGAAGGTGCGCTCGTAGGTGTACGAGCCGCCCTCGGCGGTCGGGAACCGGTCGACTGCCAGACCGCTGTCGGGCCCGGTGTCACCGGTGGTGGTCAGCGACGCGCCGATGGAGCCGTAGTAGGGCGCGCCCTCGGTGACGCTGAGGAAGCCGTCGTCGTCGGTGTCGTCGGCGTCGGTCGGGCACGCACCCTGGGCACCGATGTGGAAGTGCTGGGCGTGCGGCGAGCCGGCCAGCAGGTTGGAGGCGTTGACGGTCACGGTCGCCTGGTCACCCTGCAGCGTGACCATGCCGGTGCCGGTCGTGCCCGACTCGTTCAGCGCACCGAGCGTCGCCTGGTAGCTGCCGTCGTGGTCGGCGAGCGCCGTACCCATGGTCAGCAGCGGGAACGCCGCGGCGGCGAGTGCGACGGTCGGGAGAGCGAATGCCTTGCGCATGGAGACTCCTTCGTCTCAGGGGTCGTGCTCCGCCGCGAGCGGCGGGCACCGGGCACGGTTCGGAACCGGCCCCCGTGGGCGAACGGCGCGTCGGTGCGCCGGTCGCTGGAACGGGTCGGGGAGGACCCGGATAGAGCGGCGGACGCGAACCGGATCGGTCCGTGCGTCTGCCGTGCCCTGCAATGGGCCTTCGCCGCCGATGCCCTGGTCGGTTCACTTTCGAACGCGCACAACCCGATTGAGCACATGACGATTGTGTGACACGCCGGTGCGACCAGCGCGAACGGCGCCGCCCGGAGGTCGGCGCGGCGGGCGGATCAGCCCCAGTAGAGCCGGAAACCCACCCGGCGCCGGCCGTCCTCGGTCAGCGTCGACATGTCGACGATCCGCCGTGCCTGTTCCTCCACCGGCTCGTCGGACAGCACCTCGAGGTAGCGCCGGTGCTCGGTCAGGGAGGCCACGGCGGACTCGACCGCGGTGCTGACGTCCACCTCGTGCGGCGCGTCGAGTAGCTCGCCGACGGCGATGTACTGCACACCCCGCCACGGCTCCTCGGCGAGGTCCGGGAAGATCCACTCGTTGGCGGCGTCCGCCACCGCGTCCAGGACGCTCTGCCCCAGCGCCTGGTGGTCGGCCGAGTTCAGGTACGCCGGGGAGACGCCCGGCGGCGTCCAGGTGGGCCCGAAGTATCCGGTGACCACGAGCTCCGGCCGGTGCCGCCGGATCGCCCCCGCGAGGTCACGCCGCAGGTCGGGGCCGGCGACGACCGTGCCGTCCCGGTGGTCGAGGAACTCCACCTCGCGCACGCCCACCACCGCCGCCGAACGGCGCTCCTCCTCCTCGCGCACGGGGCCGGCCTCCGCCGGCGGCACCCCCGCCATCCCCGCCTCGCCTCGGGTCGCCAGGAGGTAGTGCACCTCCTTGCCGGCAGCCGTCCAGACCGCCACCGCCGCCGCCAGTCCGTACTCGATGTCGTCGGGGTGCGCGGCCACGACCAGCGCGCGCTGCCAGTCGTCGGGGATCGGTGTCGGCATGACCGCAGTCTGCCGCGGCGGTCGACCTCGCGGTGCCGACGTCGTCCTCGCGGCACACCGGGTGGTCGAGTGCTCTGTCGCGAGGGCGGAGGATCACCTCCCGCGGGCCACGCCCAGCGCCACGCCGACCAGCGGTGCCTGCAGCGGGAGACGGAGGGCGGCGACGGCCAGCGGCAGCGGCCGCCGGGGCACCACGCGGAAGGTGTGCAGGTGCGCCGGCAGGAAGGCCAGCAGCAGCCCGGCCGCCGCCCATCCCCCCGCCCGCCGGGTCGCCGAGGCCGACAGCAGCGCCGCCGTCCCCAGCTCGGCCACCCCGCTGGCCAGCACCCAGCCCCGGGCGTCGCCCAGTTCCGGCGGCACCAGCCACTCGTAGGTGCGGGGGCGCAGCAGGTGGAGCACCCCCGACCCGCCGAGCAACGCCGCCAACCCGATCGCCCTGCCCGGCCTCCGCATCCGGTCACCGTAGGCTCGCCCCCCGTGCCCGCCGTCGACCTGGTCCTCGCCGCGGCGGTGGCCTTCCTGGCCGGCGCGGTCAACTCCGTCGCCGGCGGCGGCTCGCTGATCCTCTTCCCCACGCTGATCGCCCTCGGCCTGCCCCCGGTGACGGCGAACGTCACCAACTCCGTCGCCCAGTGGCCCGGATACCTCGGCGGGGTCGCCGGCTTCCGCCGGGAGTACGCCGGGCAGCGGGGCCGGCTGCTGCGGTTCGGGCTGGTCGCGCTGCTGGGCGGGGCGGCGGGCAGCGTCCTCCTCCTGACCACCCCGTCGGAGGCGTTCGCCGTCGTCGTCCCGGTCCTGGTCCTGCTGGCCAGCCTGCTGCTCGCCGTCCAGCCCCTGCTGACGCGGAGACTGCCCGACGACGAGCGGAGCCGCCGGGATCCGCTCTGGGTGTACGCCGCGCTCTTCGCCGCCACCGTCTACGGCGGCTACTTCGGCGGGGCGCTCGGCGTGATCCTGGTGGGCGTCCTCGGGATCGCCCTGCAGCGCCTGGCGCTGGCCAACGCGCTGAAGTCGGCGCTGTCGGCCGTCACCGCGACGGTCGCCCTCGTCGTCTTCGGCCTGTTCGGGGACGTGCGGTGGGACGTCGTCGCGGTGGCGGCCCCCGCCTGCCTGGCCGGCGGGTTCCTCGGCGCCCGCCTCGCCACCCGCATCCCGGCCCGGCCGCTGCGCTGGCTGATCGTGGCCTTCGGCGTCGCCGTCTCGCTGTACCTGTTCGCCGAGGTGTCGACGGCGGACGCCTGACCCCGACGGGTGAGGTGCCGGCCGGCGGGTTCACCGCCTCCGCCGCTCCGCCGATACCGGGACCATGGATGGTCGCGTGCAGTCCCGGCTGCTGCCCGGGGCTCCGCGCGGCCTGCTGGCCCTCGCCGTCCTCCTCGCCGTCCCGTTCCTGGCGTTCGGCCTGCTCAGGATCGCGTGGCCGGATGCCGTCACCGGTGTCGGCGGCGCGGTCGACCTGGCGCTGCTGGTGGCCCTGCACGTCGTCCTCCTCGCGGTGCTCGTGTGGCGGGCACGGACCGTGCCCACGGAGCGCGCGGTGTGGAACCGGCTCGCGCTCGGCGCGGCCGTCTTCGTGGTCGCCCTGGCGGTCGTGGGCGTCCTGGCGATCAGCCCCGCCACCCGGGCCGCCGCCGTGGTCCCGACGTACTGGGCCGGCGTGGCGGTCTTCCCCTTCTGGTACGGCGGTCTGGTGCGCTGGAACCGCCACAGCACCAGCCTCGCCGACCCCAACGACGTGCTCAACGGCTCCGCCGCGGTCCTCGCCGTGGTGGCGGTGCTGAACCTCTCCCTCGTGCCGGCGGTCGAGCCGCTCGGCCGGCTGCCCTGGTGGGAGCTCCAGGCCCTCCTCGCCCAGTTCGCCGTCTGCTTCGTGCTGCTGGGGACGGCGCTGACGCTGCCGTTCATCGGTGCCATGGGACGCGACCTGCGCACCTGGCTCGTGGTCGCCGCCCTCGGCACGGGCCTGGCCGGCACGGCGCTGACCCTGCTGGCCGGGGGCGAGCGCGTCGGCTGGGGTGCGGTGTCGCAGCCGTTGCTCATCCTGTGCCTGACCCTCGCCGCGTGCCTGCGCTCCCGCCGGTCGGCGCCCCAGCCCACCGACCCCGCGGCGGCCACGATCGGCGCCTTCGTCGTCATCCTCGCGGCCACGGCGACGCTCGCGGTGGGCAGCGTCGTCGACGCGAACGGGGTGAGCGTCTGGTGCGCCGCCCTGGCCGCGACCGGGGCCGGGGTGCGCATGGCGGTCAACGTGCGCGAGCTCGCCCAGCTGGCGGTCACCCGCCGGGAGGCGCTGACCGACGAGCTGACCGGCCTGGCCAACCGGCGGGCCGTGCTGCGCCGGATCGAGGAGCTGTGCGCCGAGGGGACACCGGTCGCCCTGGCCCTGCTCGACGTCGACAAGTTCAAGGAGGTCAACGACGCGCTCGGGCACGCCGCCGGGGACGACCTGCTGCGCATGGTCGCCGATCGCCTCGAGCCGGCCCTGCGGGCAGGAGACCTGCTGGGCCGGCTCGGCGGCGACGAGTTCGCCGTGGTCGCCGCGCTCGACCCGCAGCTCCCCGCCGCCGACGCCGCCCTGGCCCTGGGGGCGCGACTGCACGACCGCCTGACCCAGCCCTTCCCCATCGAGGGCATGTCGGTGCACGCCTCGGCGAGCATCGGTGTCACCACCACGCACGACGACCTCGCCCGGCCCTCCCACCTGCTGCGCCGGGCGGACGTGGCGATGTACGACGCCAAGCGCTCGGGGACCGGCGTCGTCCTCTACGACGGCGACCGGCACGCCCACGGCAGCGGGCACCTCGCCCTGGTCGAGGAGCTGCGGGCCGGCCTCGCGGGCGGGGAGCTGGTCCTGCACCACCAGCCCCAGCTGGACGTGGCCACCGGCCGGATCACCGGTGTCGAGGCCCTCGTGCGGTGGGCCCACCCCACCCGTGGCCTGCTCCTCCCCGCCGACTTCCTCCCCCTCGCCGAGGTGCACGGTCTGATGGGCACCCTCACCGAGACCGTCCTCGAGCAGGCCGTGTCGCAGGCTGCCAGCTGGCACCGGGAGGGCCGGCGGCTGCCGGTCTCGGTCAACCTCTCGGCCAGCAACCTGCTCGACGCCGGCCTGCCGGCCCGGGTCTCGGAACTGCTGGCCACCCACGCGCTGTCGCCGGACCTCCTGGTCCTGGAGGTCACCGAGAGCGTGCTGCTCACCGACCCCGACCGCAGCCTCGCCGTCGTCGGGGCCCTCGCCGATCTCGGCGTGACGGTGAGCATCGACGACTTCGGGACCGGCTACTCCTCGCTGGCCTACCTCCGCGACCTGCCGGTGGCCGAGCTCAAGCTGGACCGCTCGTTCACCGTCGACCTGCTGACCGACCAGCGGACCGCCGCCATCGTGGCCAGCACGATCGCACTGGCCCATCGGCTCGGTCTCCGGGTCGTCGCCGAGGGGGTCGAGGACCAGGCGACCCTGTCCCGGCTGCAGGCGCTCGACTGCGACGTGAGCCAGGGCTACCTGCACTCCCGGCCGCTGCCGGCCGACGAGCTCCCCCGCTGGGTCGCGGCCCACGGCCGGTCGCCCGGGGTGCGCTCGGGCGCGTAGCGCCGGGTCAGCGCAGGTGCGCGGTGTCGTTCACCAGCCGCACCGACGTCCGGCCGTCGGAGGACCAGGCGACGGAGGACAGCGACGCGGCCTCGAGGAAGACGCGGTGCACCACCTCGTCACCGGTGCCCAGGGCCGCGGCCAGCATCAGCTTGATCGGCGTCACGTGGCTGACGACCAGCACGGTCCGGCCGGCGTGCTCGGCGAGGATCCGCCGGCGGGTCCGCGCGACCCGGGCGCTCACGTCGGCGACGGACTCCCCACCCGGGGCGGGGACCGTGACGTCGTCGAGGAACCGGCGGGCGGCGAGCGGGTGCCGGGTGCGCGCCTCGTCGAAGGTGAGGCCCTCCAGGTCGCCGAAGTCCAGCTCGACCAGGTCGTCGTCGAGCGCGACCGGCAGGCCCAGCACCCCGGCCACGATCTCGGCGGTCTCGCGGGTGCGCCGCAGCGGTGAGGCCAGGACGACCTCGATGCCCAGGTCCTTCGCCCGGTGAGCCGCGGCGTCGGCCTCGGCGCGGCCGGTGCGGGACAGCGGGAGCTCGTTGCGGCCGCTGAACCGTCGCTCGGGGGTGTGCTCGGTCTGCCCGTGCCGCAGCAGGTGCGTGACCGTGGTGACCACGGGCGCCGGCACCTGAGCCGACGCCCCGCTCGGCTGCACCTCATCCTCCAGGACGACGGCCTCGGCGGCGGGGTCGCGGTGCACCGGCCGGCCGTCCATCGCGCTGTTGGCCAGCGCGTCCGCGGCGCCGTTCTGCGCCCGCGGCACCCAGGTGTAGCGGACGTCGCCCAGCTGCCGGGCCAGCTTCCGCGCCTGCACCGCCAGCTGCTGCATGTCGGGGTGCTTGATCTTCCAGCGGCCCGACATCTGCTCGACGACCAGCTTGGAGTCCATCCGGACCTCGACGCTGGCGGTCGGGTCGACGTCCAGGGCGGCCTGGAGACCGGCCACCAGGCCGCCGTACTCGGCGACGTTGTTGGTGGCCCGGCCGACCGAGGCGGCCCGCTCGGCCAGCACCCGCCCCGTGTCGGCGTCCCGGACGAGCGCGCCGTAACCGGCCGGGCCGGGGTTGCCCCGCGACCCGCCGTCCGCCTCCACGACGAGTCGCCGGCTCACAGCCCGGACTCGGCGGTGCGCACCAGGATCCGGCCGCAGTTCTCGCACCGCACCACCTCGTGCGGATCGGCGTTGCGCACGGCGGCCAGCTCGTTGCCGTACAGCTCGAGCCGGCAGCCCTGGCACGCGCGGGCCCGCAGCATCGCGGCGCCGGTGCTCCCGGTCTGGGTGCGGATGCGGTCGTACAGCGACAGCAACGGGGCGGAGATGACGGCGGCGACCTCGGAGCGGGCGGCCTCGTGCCGCTGCGTGCCGTCGGCGATGTCGGCGAGGGCGTCGTCGCGCAGCTGCACGGCCCGATCGCGGTCGGCACGCGCCTGCTCGAGGCCCTGCTGCGCGGTGCGCAGCGTCGCCTCGGCGTCCTCGAGGCGCTGCATGAGCTCGAGCTCCTGGTCCTCCAGGTCCGACTGGCGCCGCTTCAGCGACTCCAGCTCGTGCTGCAGGTTGGTCATCTCCTTGGGCGAGACGCTGCCGGACTCCAGCAGCCGCTGGTCCTTGGCCTCCCGGGCGCGCACCGTCTCCACGTCGGACTCCATGCGCTTGACCTCGCGGCCCAGGTCGCGCACCTCGGTCTCGGCCCGGACGACGTCGGCGGACAGCGCCCGCTCGGCCTCCTCGGCCGCGGCCACGGCGGCGACCTCCGGCAGGTTCCGGTGGCGGTGGGCCAGCTGGGTCAGCGCCACGTCTTCCGCGGCGAGGTCCAGCAGCTTCTGCTGCTCGAAGTGGTCGGCCTTCACGACGAGCAACCTACCTGTGGTGCCCGCTGCATCCGGCCCCCGTGCAGGGGCCCGCCGCGTCGGCCGGCGGGACCGTCACCGGAGAGCGAGCTCCGCCTCCACCGCGGCCACCGCCTGCCGCGGCGCGGGGAGCCCGCCGGAGGCCAGCACCGCACCGTCGACGATCAGTGACTCCACCGCCAGCCCGTCCCGTACCGAGCGGCGCAGCGCCGGGCCTCGGAGGCCACGGCGGCGGCCACCCCGGACCAGCTCGGGCACCAGCCACAACCAGTTCGACGGCGAGACGATCTCGACGGCGACGTCGCTGGGGAGCGCGCCCCGCAGGGCCCGGTAGACGCTCCCCAGGTCGTCGTCGGCAGGCGGGTGGTGGTGCGAGCCGCCCTCGTCGAACGGCCGGACGTCCCCGCTGCAGCAGCCACCGGAGGCCGATGCGGCGCGCGGACCGCGGACGAGGACGACCCGCGCGGTCACCGCCGGTCCCCGCCCGAGGAACCGCCGAGCGGCCGGTCGGCGGCGCCGACGTCCGGGTTGGCCTTCGCCACCGCGTCGGCGTCCCCGGCCTCGGTCCCGACTCCGAGGTCCCGGTCGCGGAACGCGCTCCGCAGGGACATGGCCGCCTCCACCATGAGCCAGATCGCGAGGACGAAGATCAGCGCGTCCAGCGGCGCGAGGACCCACTGGTCGGCCTCGACGAAGTTCCGGAGGTTCACGATCAGCGCCCAGGACGTCATCGCCAGCAGGAAGGCCAGCGGGACGAGGATCGCGACCGGGTTGCGGCCGCGGCGGGTGACCCAGACCGCGATGACCGAGAGCGCGAGCCCGGCGGTCAGCTGGTTCGTCGTGCCGAAGAGCTGCCACAGGACGCCGAACGTGTAGCCGGACTCCCCGCCGCCGGGCAGCAGTGCCATGACCAGCGGGATGGCGACGGCGACGGTGGTGGCCACGGTCAGGTTGTGCGACAGGGCCCGCACCTTGATCAGGTCACCGATCTCCTGGATGACGTAGCGCTGCAGGCGGACGCCGGTGTCCATCGTGGTGGCGGCGAAGCTGATCACCACGACCGCCGCGAACACCCCGGCGATGTCCAGCGGGACGGCGAGGTTGTTGGCGAACACGGCAACGCCCTCGACGAAGTTGTTGACCGCTCCCCCGGACGCCGTCGCGAAGTCCGGGTAGAGGGCCTCCCAGTCGGCCTGGGAGGCGGCGACGCCGGCCGTCGCGGCGAGCACCGCCCCGGTGGCCAGGGAGCCCTCGCCGACGGCGCCCATGTAGCCGACGTAGCGGGCGTCGGTCTCCTTGTCGAGCTGCTTGGACGTCGTCCCGGAGGACACCAGCGAGTGGAAGCCGGAGATCGCGCCGCAGGCGATGGTGATGAACAGGAAGGGGAAGAAGCTCGGCGACCCCTCGGGCACGTCGTTGACCACCGGTGCCTGGATCTGGTTCATGCCGATGATCAGGCCGAGGCCGATGACGCCGAGGGCGATGAAGAGCTGGTGGCTGTTGATGTAGTCGCGCGGCTGCAGCAGCACCCACACCGGGATCCGCGAGGCGATCCAGGTGTAGATGAACAGCAGGACCACCCAGACGTTGCGGGTCTGCTCGACACCGAGCGCGTCGGCGAGCCCGTCCAGCGAGATCGGGTAGGCGTTGCCGACCAGGATCAGCGCGTACAGCACGATCACGCCGACGATCGACGGGATGAGCGCCGACGACCTGGTCCGGTAGATGTAGGTCCCGATCAGGATCGCCAACGGGATCTCGACCACGATCGGGATCACGGCGCCGGGCCGGGCGACGAACAGGTTGCCGATGACGACGGCGAAGACGGCGTTCACCAGGGTCAGCAGGAAGAAGATGATGGCCAGGAAGAGCATCCGCGCCCGGCCGTTGATGACGTCGCCGGCCAGCGTGCCGATGCTCTTCGCCTTGTGCCGTACCGAGACCGCCAACGAGCCGAAGTCGTGCACCCCGGCGGCGAAGATGGTGCCCAGGACGATCCAGGTCAGCGCCGGGCCCCAGCCCCAGAACACCGCGATGGCCGGGCCGACGATCGGCGCCGCCCCGGCCACCGAGGTGAAGTGGTGGCCGAAGAGGACGTGCTTGTTGGTCGGCACGAAGTCGACGCCGTCGTTGAACTGGTGCGCCGGCGTGACGTACGCCGGGTCGAGCGCGTACACCTTCTTCGCCAGGTAGCTGGAGTAGTACCGGTAGCCGAGGAAGAAGAGCACCCCGACCACTGCGGCCACGACGAACGCGGGCACGGCGACCCCCAGGTCCACGGGCGGCCCCGTTGCCGCCGTCGGAGGGAGTAGACAACCAGGTGAGCGAGGTCACAAGAGTGCGAGCTGCCGTCCACGCCGCAGGTGTGGCCGAACTGTTATGGCGCACCCGGGGCGGACCGCCCGGCGCGACCGGCGTCGTCCCGCTGGTCCTGGGCGATCGGCCGGCCGTCGCACTGCCCTGGGTCCACGCCGAGACCGCGCGCACGGCCGCCGCGGCCGACTCCGCCGCGCTCGTCCTGTCCGACCCCCGGCTGACCGGCTCGGCCTGGGAGCCGCTCGTCGCCGCGGGCCGGTTCCAGCTGCTGGAGGACGGCGACGGGAGCGTCTTCACCGAGTCGCTGCTCGACCAGGAGCTGCGCAAGCACCCGCCGTCCCGGGCGCTCGCCGATTCGCACCTGCTCCGCCGGGAGCACTGGTGGTACCTGCCGCGGCTGATCCTGGTCCTCGACGTCGACCGGGTGCTGCCGGTCGCCCGGCGGGAGGGGCCGGCCGACGTCGTCCTCGCCGTCGACGACGACGCGCTGCACGTCGCCACCGTGCGGGTGGCCGACTGGTCCTCCCCCGAGCTCGACCTGCGGGGGCCCGTGCCGGACGCCGCCGGACCGGCCGTGCTCGCCGGCCAGGAGCTCTCGGTGCCCGACGTCGAACGGTGGACGGTGCACACGACGACGGGCTACCACGCCGGCGGCCGGCTCTCCGACGTGCGGCCGGCCGCCACCCGCGAGCTGGAGCCGGTGCCGGGGCTGCTCGCCCGCATCCGCCGCCAGCGCGCCCTGGAACGCGGCTGCGTCGCGGCGCTGCGGGCCGCCGGCCACGCCTGAGGGCGGTCAGCCCGCCGCGTGCCACGTCCAGGGGTCGGTCCGCAGCCGCGACACGGACACCTCCACCTGCCCCGCCAGGTCGCCGCGCAGGTGCTCGGCGGCGACCGGCAGCCACGGCCACTCCGACGCGTAGTGCGCGACGTCGCAGAGGGCGGGGCCGGCCACCTCGCCGGCGTCGGACACCGGGTGGTGCTTGAGGTCGCTGGTGAGCAGGACGTCGGCGCCCGCGGCCGCGGCGGCCGGCAGCAGCGAGCCGCCGCTCCCCCCGCAGACCGCGACCCGGCGGATCACGCGGCCGGGGTCGCCGGCGGCACGCACCCCGCCCACGGTCGCCGGCAGGAGCGCCGCCACGTGGGCGGCGAAGGCGCTCAGCGGCATCGGCGCGCGCAGCTCCCCCACCCGGCCCAGCCCGGCCCGTGGGTCGTCGCCGGCGGGTTCCAGCGGCACGGCGCCGGCCAGCCCCAGCAGGTCGGCGAGCGCCGCGTTCACCCCCGACCCCGGAGCCCGGTCGGCGTTGGTGTGCGCGACGAACAGCCCGGCACCCGCGCGGATCAGCCGGTGCACCAGCCGGCCCTTCGGGTCCTCGGCGGGGACGCCGTGCACGGGGGTGAGCAGCAGCGGGTGGTGGGTGACCAGCAGATCGGTGCCCGTGCTGATCACCTCGTCCACCACGGCGGTGGTCGGGTCGACGGCGAACAGCACGCGGCCCACCGGCTCGTCGGGATCGCCGCAGACCAGGCCGACGGCGTCCCAGCTCTCGGCGAGCGCGGGGTCGTAGCGGGCGTCGAGCGCGGCGATCACCTCGCGCAGGGGCACTGGCACGGCTCCGGACTGTAGGTGCCGCCCGGTCCCGCGGCTGCGGCGCCGTCGATGACAAGCTCTCCGCGTGATGGACCGCGGGCCACGGGAGCGGGGCCTGCGGGCGCCCGCGTGGCTCGAGGAACTGGTCCGCACGACACCGCCCCCGATCCCCTGGCGCGACGTCGTCCGGTTCGCCGTCACCGTGCCCGGGCCGCTGGCCGTCGCCGTGGCGGTCGAGGGCGGGGTGTCGGCCGGGCCCACGCTCGCGGCCGGCGTCTTCGGGACCATGGGGGCGCTGGCCGGCAGCCTGGCCCCGCAGTCGGGTCCGCTGCGCGACCGGCTGCGGCGGACCGCCGCCGCCATCGGCTTCGGCGCGGTCGGCCTGCTCGTCGGGCAGTACGCCACCGGCGGCGGCTGGGAGCCGGTGGTCGTCATCGCGGTGATCTCCGCGGTGGCGGCGCTGATCAGCTCGGTGAACGCCGCCCTGTCCCTGGGCGCCCTGCAGCTGCTGGTCTACACCGCCCTCTCCTCCGGGCTGGTCACGGAGCTGTCCCTGGCCGAGGAGGTCGCCTTCTTCTTCTGCGGCGCCGCGTGGGCCGCGCTCACCACGCTGGCCCAGGCCGGCACCGAGGCGCTCGATCCGGACCGGTCGTCGGTGGCCGCGGTCTTCCGGAGCATCGCCGAGTTGCTGGAGGCCAGCGGGACCGAGCGGACCGACGACATCCGGCGGGGACTGACCACCTCGCTGAACGCCGCCTACGACCGCGTCATCCGCAGCCGGAGCCATTCCGCCGGCCGGATCCAGGAGCTCTCCGAGCTCGCCGGCGTGCTCAACGCGGCCGCTCCGCTCGTGGAGGCCGCGGTGGCCGCCGCGCGGGCCGGCGTCCCCGCCGACCCGCGGGACGTCGCCGCCGTCCGGGCGCTCGCCGCGGCGCTGGAGCAGGACGACGAGCTGACCGCACAGCGGCCGCCCGCGCTGGAGGACGCGCCGCCCGGCCGGCGGGCGGTGCGGCACGGGATCCGCCTGGTGTGGAACGTCGTCGGCGATCCCGAGGAGCGGGCCGGGGCCGCCGCCGAGCGGACGGTGCTGCCGCTGCGGACGCGCCTGCGCGAGCTGTCGGACCGGACGCTGGCCAGCACGGACAGCCGCGGCTTCGCCGTGCGCCTGGCGCTGTGCATGACCGTCGCCGAGATCGCCCGGCAGTACCTGCCCGTGCAGCGCCCGTACTGGGTGCTGCTCACCGTCGCGATCGTGCTGAAGCCGGACTTCGGGTCGGTGTTCACCCGCGCGATCCAGCGCGGGGCGGGCACGCTGCTCGGCGTCCTGATCGGCTCGGCGCTGCTGGCGGTGCTCCCCCGGGACGCCTGGGTCCTGGTGGCGATGGCCGCGTTCGCGGCGCTGCTGCCGTGGGCCCGCAACGCCAACTTCGGGCTCTTCTCGGTGTTCCAGACCCCGGTCATCATCCTGCTGCTGGACCTGGCCCTGCCGAGCGGCCCCGGGCTCGTCGCTGCCCGGCTCACCGACACCCTCATCGGCTGCGCGATCGTGCTCGTCTTCGGCTACCTGCTCTGGCCGCAGACCTGGCGCGCGCCGCTCGACGAGGCGCTGCGCGCCGCGGCGCTCGCCCTCGACGCGTTCGTGGAGGCCGCCTTCACCGGGAGCCCGGCCGAGCGTCGTCGCGCGCGCCGGCGCAACTACCGGGCGCTCACCGAGCTGCAGACCCAGCTCCAGCGCCGGCTCGCCGAGCCGCCGCCGATCAGCAGCCGGGCCGCCGCCTGGTGGCCGGTGATCGTCCAGCTCGAGCGCACCTCCGACGCCGTGACCGGGGCGGTGATCGCCCAGCGGGAGGGCGAGCCGGCGCCCGACCTGGCCCAGGTGGCGGTGCTGCGCAAGGCGATCCGGCAGCTGGAGGCGGACGTCCGGGCGCACCGGGTCCCGGACGACGCCGAGATCCACGCCGAGGGCGTGCTCGGCCCGGTGGCCCGCGAGGTGGACACCGCCCGGCGGCTGGTCCGCGAGAACGCCCCGGGCCGGCGCGGCGGGCCCTGAGCCGGCCTCCCGGTTGCGGCGCGGGGTGCCCGCCCCTGGGATGGGCGCGTGCCGAGCGACGTCCCACCGCTGTCCCTGCCGAGCCCGGCCGCGCCCCCGCCGCCGGGCTCGCGCACCGTGACGACCGACGACGGCGTCCCGCTGCACGTCGAGGTCGACGGCGTCACGGACGCGCCGGTCACCGTCGTCTTCTCGCACGGGTTCACCGCCCGGCTGGCCGAGTGGCAGCTGCAGCGCGCCGCCCTGCGGGACCGGGCGCGGCTGGTCCTCTGGGACCAGCGCGGGCACGGTCGCTCGGGATGGACGCCGCTGACGGAGGCGAGCATCGACCGCACCGGCCGCGATCTCGGCCAGGTGCTCGACGCCGTCGCGCCGACCGGGCCGGTCGTGCTCGCCGGGCACTCGATGGGTGGCATGAGCATCCTCGCGCTGGCCCGGCAGCGGCCCGAGCTGTTCGGCGACCGGGTGGTGGGCGCCTTCCTGCTGGCCACCTCCGCGGGCGGCCTGGTCGGCACCGGCCCGCTGGGCCTCGCGGTGAAGGTGATGCGGCGGCTGCGCCTGCTCCCGCTGTACCTGCGGCTCCTCCAGCTGCTCGCGCCGCTGCTGGAGCGCTTCCGCCGCCGCGGGACGGCGGTGGGCCGCCGGACCGTCCGCCGGCTGCTCTTCGGACGGGACGACGCCGACCCGGCCAGCGTCCGGATGGTGCAGGACCTGCTCGAGGAGACGCCGCTGCCGGTGACGATGGCGTTCTACGCGACGTTCCTGGACCACGACGAGACGGCGTCGCTGGAGGTGCTGGGCCGCGTCCCGGTGACCGTCGTCGCGGCCACCCACGACCGGCTCACGCCGGTGGACCACGGGCGTCGCCTGGCGGCCGGCATCGGGACGGGCGCCGAGCTGGTCGTGGTGCCCGGCGCCGGGCACAGCGTCAACCTCACCCGTACCCGGATCGTCGACGACGCGTTGCACCGGCTGCTGGACCGCGTGGAGACGGCAGGGAGAAAGGCCGGTTGACCCGACCACCCACGGGGCACGGCAGTGTGGCGGCCACCACAGTGACCGGCTTGCAGTGACTTCCCGGCACGCCTAACTTCAGCGGCCACCCGACGACGTGCGAATGGCCCCGGTCCGAACAGCGCGACCAGGGGCGGCGAGGAGCAGAACGTGGACCGGATGAGCGCCCTCGATGCGGGCTTCTTCTACGCGGAGAGCGAGAACACCCCGATGCACGTGGGGTCGGTGGCCGTCTTCGACGGCCCGGCTCCCACCTACGGCGACGTCGTGCGGCTGATCCTCAGCAAGCTGCCGAAGGTCCCGCGGTACCGGCAGCGGGTGCGCCCGGTGCCGATGCAGCTCGGCCGGCCGCTGTGGGTGGACGACCCGCACTTCCAGATCCTGTACCACGTGCGGCACACCGCCGTGCCGCACCCCGGCAGCGACGAGCAGCTGCGCAACCTGGCCGGACGCGTCCTGGGCCAGCGGCTGGACATGGCCAAGCCGCTCTGGGAGCTGTGGCTGGTCGAGGGCCTGGCCGAGGACCGCTGGGCGCTGATCTCCAAGGTGCACCACTGCATGGTCGACGGCGTCGCCGGGACCGACCTCATGCAGCTGATGTTCGACCTGGACCCCGAGGCCACGCACGAGGCCGTGCAGGACTGGACGCCCCGGCGCAGCCCCTCGACCCTCGAGATCATGGCCGGCTCGGTGTCGGAGAGCCTGACGAACCCGGTGCAGCAGCTGGCCAACGCGCCCGCGATCGGCAGCCCCGTCCGGATGGTCAAGGAGCTGGCGGCATCCGGGAGGACGCTCGCCCAGACGGTGCCCTCGCTGGCCAAGCAGGCGATCACCCCCACCGCGCGGTCGCTCAACGGCCCGATCGGCCCGCACCGGCGCTGGGCCTGGACCGAGGGCAAGTTCGAGGAGTTCAAGGCGGTCCGGACGGCGTTCGGCGGCACGGTCAACGACGTCGTCCTCACCGCGATCACCAGCGGCTTCCGCGATCTGCTGAAGAGCCGGGGAGAGCTGTCGTCGGAGAAGCTGGTGGTCCGCTCGATGGTGCCCGTCTCGGTGCGCCGGGAGGACCAGAAGGGCAGCCTGAACAACCAGGTGTCGGCGGTCTTCGTCGACCTGCCGGTCGGCCTGTCGGACCCCGTGGCCCGGCTGACCTCGATCCGGGGGCAGATGGACGAGTACAAGCGGGCCATGCAGGCGGTGGACGCCAACTCGATCATCTCGATGGGGAACTTCGTCGCGCCGACGCTGCTGTCGATGGGGGTGCGGGCGGCGCTGCAGGCGGGCCAGATGTGGTGCCAGGCGGTGACCACCAACGTGCCCGGCCCCCGCGTGCCGCTGTACGTCCTCGGCAAGCGCATGGTCAGCGCCACCGCCTACGTGCCGATCGCCGGGGGCACCCGGTGCTCCATCGGGATCTTCTCCTACCTCAACACGATGACCTTCGGGATCAACGCCGACTTCGACGGCTACCCCGACGTCGACGTCCTCTCCGGTGGCATCCGTCGCGGCATCGAGGAGCTCCTCACCCTGGCGCGGAGGCACACGGAGGAGGAGATCCGGGCCGAGGCGGAGGCGGACGCGGCGACGGGACGGACGCCGCCGCCACCGCGGAAGGCACCGGCGAAGCGCGCCGCGAAGAAGGCGCCGGCCACGAAGGCCTCTCCGGCAGCCGCCCGGTGAGCCCGGGCCGGCAGCGCGGATCCGGAGCGCTCGGCGAGGGGCCGCGCGGGCTGGACGAGCCGGACGGCGCCGGAGGCGGGCTCACCGTGGCCGTCACCGGGCCGACCGGCACCTTCGGCTCGGGCCTGGTCCCGCTGCTCCAGGACGACGAGCGGATCGGCCGGATCATCGGGATCGCCCGCCGCCCGTTCGACCCGGCCGCGCGCGGCTGGACGAAGATGGAGTACCGGCAGGGCGACGTCCGCGACGCCGAGGCCCTGCGGACGGCCTTCGACGGCGTGGACGTGGTGGTCCACCTGGCGTTCCTCATCACCGGCAACGCCTCGCGCGAGGTGACCCGGTCGATCAACGTGGACGGCACGCTCAACGTCTTCCGCGCCGCGGCCGCGGCCGGGGCCGGGCGGTTCGTCTACGCCTCCTCCGTCGCCGCGTACGGCTTCCATCCCGACAATCCCGAGCGGATCGACGAGCAGTGGCCCACCCGTCCGGCGGCGCGGCTCTTCTACGCCCAGGAGAAGGCCGAGCTCGAGGAGCTGCTGGACGCCGAGGCGGGCAGGCACCCGGAGCTGGCCCTCTTCCTGCTCCGCCCTCCCGTGGTGCTCGGGCCGAACGTGATCGGCGGCAAGGACGTGCTGCCCGGACCGCTCGCCCCGCTGGGCCGGAAGCTGTTCGGCCGGCCACGGCGGCTGCCCGTCCCGGTCCCCGTGCTGGTCCCCGAGCTGCCCCTGCAGTTCGTCCACGAGGAGGACGTCGGGCGGGCGCTCGTGCAGTGCATCGTCGGGGCCGGCCCACCGGGGGCCTACAACATCGCCGGCGACGGCGTGCTGACCGCCGCCGACGTCGCCCGGGAGTTCGGCGCGCTGCCCATCGGCCTGCCGCCCGCACCCGCGCAGGCCGCCGCGCGCGCGTTCAGCCGGCTGCCGTTCCTGCCCCCGGCCGCGGAGTGGGTCGAGGCGGCCGCCCGGCCGGCGATCATGGACACCACGAAGGCGCGGGAGCAGCTGGGCTGGCGGCCGCGGTACACCGGTCTGGAGGCCCTGCGGGCGTCGTTCGGGCCCTGACCCCGACCGGACGCCGGGTGGGTCAGACCGCCCGCACCTGCGCCGTCTCCCGCAGCCAGTCGAGCACGGCGTCGGCCAGCTGCTCGGGCACCTGGAGCTGCGGCACGTGCCCCACCCCGGGCAGCTCGAGGTAGGCCCAGCCCGGGTGCCGCTGCGCGGCCTGCCGCGCGGCGGCCACGGGCACGAGCCGGTCCTGGTCCCCGTGCACCAGCAGGACGGGGACCCGGACGGCGGCCATCGCCCGGCGCAGCAGCCGCGGGTCGAGCAGGAGCAGCAGCAGCGAGCGCGCGGCGGTGAGGAAGGCGCGGTCCATCCCGGCGACGTCCTGCCGCCGGTCGACCAGCTCGATGGAGCGCTCGACGAGCCGCGGCGGCACGTCGTTCTCGGTGAGCCCGCAGAGCGCGAGGGTGTCGAGGACGGTGGCGCGCGCGCCGCGACGGCGCCGCCGGGCGGCGAGGAACCGCTCCCCCACCCCGGGTACGGCGAAGACGGCGAAGTTGGCCGCCACCCGGGCGTCGAGCCGCTGCCGGGGCCCGGGCACCGCCGGATCCACGAGCACCAGGCCGCTGACCGTCTCCGGCTGCCGGGCGGCCTGCAGGATGGAGATCATCCCGCCCATCGAGTTGCCGACCAGGACGGCCGGCGTCCCGGCGACCTCCCGCAGGAACCGGTCGAGGACGGTGACGTTGTTCTGCACCGTCGCCAGCCGGAGGCCCGGCTCGCTGAGGCCGAATCCGGGCAGGTCGACGGCGAGGACGCGGGCGGAGCCGCGGATGAGCGGGGCGAACAGGTCCCAGTTCAGGTGCGAGCCACCGAGGCCGTGCACGAGCACGACCGTCGGGGCCGACTCCGGGCCGCCGAAGTCGACGTAGTGGACGGGACCGCCGAGGTCCACGGTCCTGCTCTGCCCGTACTCGTCGCGTCGCTCGGTCATCGCTGCATCCTGCCTCGCCGGGGACGGCCGCGCCCGCAGGCAACGCGACCGTCATCTCGGCGTTCCGTGGCCGGTGCACGACCACACCGATCCGAGCGGAACGTGAACGGCTGATATGACCCAGGACACAATTGGGCAACATCTGCCCGCGCTCCGTGCCCGCGGAGTGTGAGCCAGGCCGCATCTTGGTAGTTGTCGGTACCAACGGCAGTCGGCACCAGGAGGACGACAGTGGCTTCACGGCAGGACGACGGACCCGCGCTCCCGCTCTACCTCACCGAGCCGACCCGCGCCGTCGGCGACTACGGCCTCTACCTCGCCGCCAAGCCGCTGATGTCCCGCCTGCCGCACGGTGACGGGCACCCGGTGCTGGTCCTGCCGGGGCTGCTGGCCGACGACACCTCGACCCGCGCGCTGCGGGCGGTGCTCCGGAGGCTGGGCTACGACGCCCACGGCTGGGGGCTGGGCCGCAACATCGGCCCCACGGCCAGCTGCGTGACCGGCACCCGGGACCTCCTCGGCCACCTCAGCGACAAGCACCAGCGGCCGGTCTCCCTGATCGGCTGGAGCCTGGGTGGCATCTTCGCCCGCGACCTGGCCCGCCGCTCCCCCGAGTCGGTCCGCCAGGTGATCACCCTGGGCAGCCCGTTCCGGCTCGCCCGGCACAGCCAGAGCCGCGCGACGAAGGTCTTCGACCGCTTCTCCCACCTGCACGTGGAGCACCGCACCCTGCCGCTGGAGTCGGAGAACACCCCGCTGACCGTGCCCGCGACGTCGATCTACTCGCACTACGACGGCATCGTGCACTGGCAGACCTGCCTGGACACCCCGGGCGAGCTGTGCGAGAACATCGCCGTCATGGCCAGCCACCTCGGGCTCGGGCACCACCCCGCCTCCATCTGGGCCGTGGCCGACCGGCTGGCCCAGCGGGAGGGTTCGTGGCAGAAGTTCCGGGCGCCGCTGTTCCTGCGCCCGGCCTTCCCGAAGCCGGCCGCCCCGACGGTTGCGGACCCGGTCGCCGCGCACGGCACCGCCGCCTGAGGAAGGACCCCCTCCTCCCCACCCCTCGCACGCTCGGGGCGGTGTCCTGGAGGGGGCCGACGGCGCCGGCGCACCCGCGACTACCGTGACCTCCATGCCGCTGATCTCGCACTGGGGCGGCCCCCGCCACGGTGAGGTCGACGAGGTGCCCGCCGAGCAGCTCGAGACCTCCGTCCTCGTCTACGACGGACCCCGCTGGTTCGGGGTCTACGAGCGCTTCGAGCCCCGGCAGCTCCAGGAGACCTCGCGGGGACCCGCCGAGGTGTGGGTCGTCCGCGAGTAGGCGGTGACCGGTGCTGGGCCACCCGGAGCCCGCGGACCGGCGCCCGGCGGCGCGGGACGGCGACGGTGAGTGGGCGCGGCAGGGATCGAACCTGCGACCGCTCGCTTGTAAGGCGAGAGCTCTCCCGCTGAGCTACGCGCCCGTGGGTGCCCAGGTCGGAGGGTCCGTCCTCCGCGGCCCTCGAACGGTCGAGGGGCATCGGACGCCGACCACCTGGGCCCCGGGCTAGGCGAGCTTACCGACCGCGTCCTTCCAGCCCGACTGCTCGCGGACGTCGCCGGGAGAGTTGACCTCGGCGAAGGTGATCTTCCCGTCGGCGTCGACCAGGAACGTCGCCCGCAGGGCCATGCCGGCCTTCTCGTTGAACGCGCCGTAGGCCTCGGCGGTGACGCCGTGCGGCCAGAAGTCCGAGAGCAGCGGGAAGTCGAGGCCCTGCTGCTCCTTGAACGCCTTGAGGCTGAAGACCGGGTCGGTGCTGATGGCCAGCACCCGCACCCCGGCGTCGGTGTACACCGACAGCTCGTCCCGCAGCTGGCACAGCTCGCCGGTGCACAGCCCGGAGAACGCGAAGGGGTAGAAGACCAGCAGGACCGGCGTCCCGCGCAGCTCGGCGAGGGAGACGACCTGCTTGTCCTGGTCGGGGAGGCTGAACTCGGGCGCGGCGTCGCCGACGGAGAGGCTCATGGGCCGATCGTGCCTCAGCGGCGGGTGCGGGCGGCCTTCGGGGTGACCAGGCGGATCCCCGACCAGTCCTTGGCGGCGGAGATGCTGCTGGTCTGGGACAGGCCGGCCGTGGGCGCGACCTCCGTGACGTCGCCGGGCTCGACGTGGCCGGGCCGGCCGGACTTGGGAACCAGCAGCCAGACGACGCCCTCGTCGGCCAGCGAGGTGATCGCGTCGGTGAGCGCATCGAAGAGATCACCGTCGTCCTCCCGCCACCAGAGGACGACGACGTCGGCCACCTCGTCGGTGTCCTCGTCGACCATCTCCCCGCCGGAGACCTCGATGATCGCGTCGCGCAGGTCCTCGTCGGCGTCCTCGTCCCACCCGAGCTCCTGCACGACCATGCCCGGCTTGATGCCCAGCCGGGCCGCCATGCCGGTGCTGTCGACGCTCATCCCTGCTGATCCTCCATGGAGTGGCCTGTTGCTGACCGGTCGTGGGGTGGATGGTGCCCTGTCGGGGCGCCGGACGCGCGCGGACGCGTCCCGCTCACTGGTTCCCGTCGTCGGGACGGGGGGTGCCGGGGAGCCGCGGTGCCGGACCGTCTCCCCCGCAGATGCCGGGATCGAACGCGCGCGGGACGGACACGACCGGCGGGCGGCTTCCCCGCTGCCTGGTCATGTCACCCCTCTCGCTCTCCCCGACGCCCGCTGCCCGGGATCGACCCCGGTCGTGCGGCGCGGCGCCCGTTCCGTCCGAGCCACCGCTGGCGGAAGCGTAGGGCATGTCGCGTGTGGCGCAAGCCGCCCGTAGCGGCCCGCCACCCGTGGGAGACGATCAACGCCGACGCGCGACTCGGCACACAACCGGTCGGTAGACGTGACGATCATGGCCCCGACGGGAGACGATGGACACATGAGCGCACCGCAGCAGTCGGACGGCGACCCCGCCCGCGACGCCGGCACGCCCCGCGCGGTCATCACCGACGGGCTGCCCAGCCAACTCCCCGACACCGACCCCGACGAGACGCAGGAGTGGTTGGACTCGCTCGACGCCGTCGTCGACAACGCCGGCCGCGAACGCGCCCGTTACGTGATGCTCCGGCTGCTCGAGCGCAGCCGCGAGCAGCAGGTCGGCGTGCCCGCCCTGCGGAGCACCGACTACATCAACTCGATCCCGCCCAGCCGCGAGCCGTGGTTCCCCGGGGACGAGCACGTCGAGCGCCGGATCCGCGCCTACATCCGGTGGAACGCCGCGATCATGGTGCACCGGGCGCAGCGCCCGGGGATCGGCGTCGGGGGGCACATCTCCTCCTACGCCAGCTCGGCCTCGCTCTACGAGGTGGGCTTCAACCACTTCTTCCGCGGCAAGGACCACCCCGGCGGCGGCGACCAGATCTACTTCCAGGGCCACTCCTCCCCCGGCATCTACGCCCGCGCCTTCCTCGAGGGCCGGCTCTCCGAGGACAAGCTCGACGGGTTCCGCCAGGAGGTCAGCCACCCCGGCGGCGGGCTGTCCTCCTACCCGCACCCACGGCTCATGCCCGACTTCTGGGAGTTCCCCACCGTCTCCATGGGCCTGGGGCCGCTGAACGCGATCTACCAGGCGCGGTTCAACCGCTACCTGCACGACCGCGGGATCAAGGACACCTCCGACCAGCACGTGTGGGCGTTCCTGGGCGACGGCGAGATGGACGAGGTCGAGTCGCTCGGCGCCATCGGCCTGGCGGCCCGCGAGGAGCTGGACAACCTCACCTTCGTGGTCAACTGCAACCTGCAGCGGCTCGACGGGCCGGTGCGCGGCAACGGCAAGATCATCCAGGAGATGGAGTCGTTCTTCCGCGGCGCCGGCTGGAACGTCGTCAAGGTGATCTGGGGCCGGGAGTGGGACGCGCTGCTGTCCGCCGACCGGGACGGTGCGCTGGTCAACCTGATGAACCAGACGCCGGACGGCGACTACCAGACCTACAAGGCCGAGGACGGCGCCTTCGTCCGCGAGCACTTCTTCGGCCGCGACCCGCGCACCCGCAAGCTCGTCGAGGGCATGAGCGACAAGGAGATCTGGAACCTCTCCCGCGGCGGGCACGACTACCGCAAGGTCTACGCGGCGTTCAAGGCGGCGCAGGAGCACAAGGGCCAGCCGACCGTCATCCTCGCCAAGACCATCAAGGGCTGGACGCTCGGCAACCACTTCGAGGGCCGCAACTCGACCCACCAGATGAAGAAGCTGACCGCGGACGACCTCAAGCTCTTCCGCGACCGGCTCTACCTGGACATCCCCGACGAGGCGCTCGACAAGACGATGCCGCCGTACTACAAGCCCGACCCCGACTCCGACGAGATGCAGTACATGCTCGAGCGGCGCCGGCAGCTCGGCGGCGCCGTACCGCGCCGCCGCTCGGAGGCGAAGGCGCTCAAGGCACCCGACGACAAGGCGCTGGAGGTCCTGCGCCGCGGCTCGGGCAAGCAGGAGGTGGCGACGACGATGGCGTTCGTCCGCCTGCTGAAGGAGCTGCTCAAGGACAAGGAGCTCGGCCCCCGCTTCGTGCCGATCATCCCGGACGAGGCGCGCACCTTCGGCCTGGACTCGCTCTTCTCGTCGCACAAGATCTACAACCCGGCGGGACAGCGGTACACGTCGGTCGACCGGGAACTGATGCTGGCCTACAAGGAGTCCGAGCAGGGCGTGATCCTGCACGAGGGCATCAACGAGGCCGGCTCCACGGCGTCGTTCACCGCCGTCGGCAGCTCCTACGCCACGCACGGCGAGCCGATGATCCCGATCTACATCTTCTACTCGATGTTCGGGTTCCAGCGGACCGGTGACGGCTTCTGGGCGGCCGCCGACCAGATGACGCGCGGGTTCATCCTGGGTGCCACCGCCGGTCGGACGACGCTCAACGGCGAAGGTCTCCAGCACGAGGACGGGCACTCGCTGCTGCTGGCCCACACCAACCCCGCGGTGGTGTCCTACGACCCGGCGTTCTCCTTCGAGGTCGCGCACATCACCAGGGACGCCATCGTCCGGATGTACGGCGACGACCCGGGTGCCCCGCTGGGCGGCCACCGCTCGCCGGACGTCATGTACTACCTGACGGTCTACAACGAGCCGTTCGTCCAGCCGGCCGAGCCGGAGGGCCTCGACGTCCAGGGTGTGCTGGCGGGCATGCACCGCTACGCCGAAGGGCCGCAGACCGACGGCCCGAAGGCCCAGGTGCTGGCGTCCGGGGTGGCGGTGCCGTGGGCGCTGCGGGCGCAGGAGCTGCTGGCGAACGACTGGAACGTCTCCGCGGACGTCTGGTCGGTGACCTCGTGGGGGGAGCTGCGCCGCCAGGCCGACGCGGTCTCCCAGCACAACCTGCTGCACCCGGAGGAGGAGCCGCAGGTCCCCTACGTCACCTCCCGGCTTCAGGACGCGGACGGGCCGGTCGTCGCGGTGTCGGACTGGATGCGGGCGGTGCCGGACCTGATCGCTCCGTACGCGCCGCACGGGATGCAGACGCTGGGCACCGACGGGTTCGGCCTGTCCGACACCCGCCCGGCGCTGCGCCGGCACTTCCACGTCGACGCCGAGACGATCGTCGTCCGCACGCTGGCCTCGCTGGCCGACTGGGGCCGGCTGGACCGCGACGTGGTGAAGCAGGCGGTGGAGAAGTACCAGGTGCGCGACGTGCAGGCGGCGCCGGCCGACGAGCGGTCGGACCCCAGCCCGGCCACCTGAGCCAGGGGGCCGGGACCGTGGAACTCACGGTCCCGGCCCTGGTCCGGTCGCCCCGGCGGGACCTAGGTCCAGCCGCTGCACCTGACGTCCAGCCGCGCCGTGACGCGGCTGGACGTCAGGAGCGGCGGCTCCGGCCCCGCTGAGGGACGGACCGAGCCGGGGTCAGCCCTGGGCCTCGCGGTGGCGGCGCAGGATGTCGGCGTAGACGCGGGCACTGTCCTTGGGCGTCCGCCGCTGGGTGTCGTAGTCGACGTGCACCAGGCCGAACCGCTGCGCGTACCCGCGGGCCCATTCGTAGTTGTCCAGCAGCGACCAGGCGAAGTACCCACGGACGTCGGCGCCGGCCGCGACGGCGTCGGTGACGGCCTCGAGGTGGCGGAGCAGGTAGTCGGTGCGCTCGGGATCGTGGACGGCGCCGTCCTCGGCCACCTCGTCCGGCCAGGCCGAGCCGTTCTCGGTGATCACCAGCGGCAGCCCCGGCGCCTGCTCGGAGATCCAGCCCAGCAGCCGGGTGAAGGTGCCCGGGCTGACGCCCCAGCCCATCGTGGTCGTAGGGCCCTCCGGGTCCAGCTCCACGACGTCCTCGCCGCCGATGAAGTGCGTCGGGTCGTCCGGCGCCCGATCACGGACCTGCACGGTCGACTCGAAGTAGTAGTTGACACCCAGCCAGTCCAGCGGCGCCGCGATCGTCTCGAGGTCGCCGTCCTGGATCGGCAGCGGCGCCCCGGCGGCGGCGAGGTCGGCCTCGACGTCGGGGGGGTAGGCGCCGGTCACGACGGGGACCAGGAACATCCGGTTCTGCTGGCCGTCCAGCCGGCGGGCCGCGTCGACGTCCTCGGGCCGGTCGGTGGCCGGCGTCATGGGCGTGAAGTTCAGCGTGATCCCGAGCGAGTCGGCACCCCGGTCGCGCAGCGCCCGGGTGGCCAGCCCGTGGCCGAGCAGCAGGTGGTGCGTGGCCCGTGACGCGGCGGCGGCGTCGCGCAGGCCCGGGGCGTGCTGGCCCGACATGTGGCCCAGCAGGGCGCTGCACATCGGCTCGTTGAGCGTCGACCAGTGCCGCACCCGGTCGCCGAGCGCGTCGTGGACGGTGCCGGCGTAGTCGGCGAAACGGGCCGCGGTGTCCCGGTCGGTCCAGCCACCGCGGTCCTGCAGCGCCTGCGGCAGGTCCCAGTGGTAGAGGGTCAGCCACGGGTCGACCCCCGCCGCCAGCAGCTCGTCGACCAGGCGGCGGTAGAAGTCCAGCCCCCGCTGCTCCACCCGCCCGGCCCCCTCGGGCAGCACCCGCGACCAGGCCACCGAGAACCGGTAGGCCGAGAGCCCGAGCTCGGCCATCAGGGCGACGTCCTCCGGGTAGCGGGTGTAGTGCTCGACGGCGACGTCGCCGGTGTGGCCCTGGAAGGTGCGGCCCGGCGTGTGGCTGAACGTGTCCCAGATGGAGAGGCCACGGCCGTCGACGTCCACCGCGCCCTCGATCTGGTAGGCGGCGGTGGCGGCCCCGAAGACGAATCCGGGCGGGAACACCAGCCCGGCGGCGCGGTCGGGTCGGGCGTCGGTCGAGGTCATGGACGCAGAACTCCTCGGGAGGGACGGCGGGACGGGCGGTCGACGACGGCGTGAGAACGCTTCCACCTCGCGCCGGAGGTCAGCGTCCGGCCACCCCACCGGGATGTCAAGGCCCTCGTGGAAACGCTTCCACAGCGACTACGGTGGACCGCCGCGCACCAGCGCGGCCGGCCGGTCCCCGACCCGAGGAGCACGTATGAGCAGCACCGCGGCGCGGCCCGGCACGCCCACCCTCGACCAGGTCGCCTCCCTGGCCGGCGTCTCCCGCGCGACCGTGTCGCGGGTGGTCAACGACTCCCCGCGGGTCAGCCCCACGGCCCGCGAGGCGGTGCGGGCCGCCGTCGAGACGCTCCGCTACGTGCCCAACCGGGCGGCCCGGAGCCTGGTCACCCGGCGGACCGACACCGTCGCACTGGTGCTCTCGGAGTCGGGGACCCAGCTGTTCTCCGACCCCTTCTTCGCCAGCATCGTGCAGGGCCTGTCGGCCCACCTCGCCGACACCGACCGCACCCTCGTCCTGCTCGCGGCGCGGGACCGGCGGGAGCAGGAGAAGATCGGCCGGTACGCGCGCCAGGGCCACGTCGACGGGGTGATCCTCCTGTCGCTGCACAGCGACGACCTGCTGCCCGGGATCCTGGCCTCCTCGCGCGTCCCGCTGGTGCTGTCGGGCCGCCCGCTCGACGGCCGCGAGGTGTCCTACGTCGACGCCGACAACGCCGGCGGTGCCGCCGCGGCCACCCGCCACCTGCTCGCGCAGGGCCGCACCCGGATCGCCACGATCACCGGCCCGCTGGACATGGTCGCCGGGCTCGACCGCTACGCGGGCTACCGCAGCGCGCTCGAGGCCGCGGGGCGCACGCCGGACCCGGACCTGGTGGACGGCGGCGATTTCGGCGAGGTCGGCGGGATGCGGGCGATGAGCCGGTTGCTCGACCGCGCCCCGGACCTCGACGCCGTGTTCGTCGCGTCGGACCCGATGGCGGCCGGAGCGCTGCAGGCGCTGCGGACGGCCGGGCGGCGGGTGCCCGACGACGTCGCGCTGGTCGGCTTCGACGACGCACCGCTCGCGCAGGCCTGCGACCCGCCGCTCACCACCGTCGCCCAGCCCCTCGGGGAGATGACCGCGCTGATGCTGGAGCTGCTGCTGCGCCGGATCGAGGACGCCGACGCCCCCGTCGAGACCCGGGTGTGCGCCACCCACCTGGTCCGGCGGGCCTCAGCCTGACGCCGCGAGCGCGCGCATCGCCATCCGCGCGTAGAGCGCCGCGCCCGCCGGCAGCGGCTCCTCGTCGAAGACCACCAGGTTGGAGTGGTTGGCCGGCGCCGTGGCCGGGTCCAGCCCCGGCGGGCACGCGCCCAGCCAGGCCATGGCGCCGGGCACCGCCTCCAGCACGTAGGAGAAGTCCTCGGCGCCCATGAGCGGGGCCGACGACAGCACGCTCGCCCGCTCCCCCAGCAGCTCCCGCGTCTCGGCCAGCACCGCGGCCGCCGCGGCCGGATCGTTGACCGTCACCGGGTAGCCCTGCTCGTGCTCGAAGGCGACCTCCAGGCCGTGCGCGGCACCGATGTGCGTGGCCACCCGCCGGACGGCCGCGACGACGTCGGCCCGCCGTTCCGCCGAGAGCGTGCGGATCGTGCCCTCGAGGAACGCGGTGTCGGGGATGACGTTGTTGGTCGAGCCGGCCGCGAGGTGGGCGACGGTGACGACGGCGGGATCGAAGACGTCGACCCGGCGGGTCACCATCGACTGCAGCGCCAGCACGATCTCGGCGGCCACCGGGATCGGGTCGGCGGCCGCGGCGGGGTCGGAAGCGTGCCCGCCACGGCCCTGCACGGTCATCGCCCACTGGTCGGCGGCGGCCATCATCGGGCCCGGCCGCACGTGCACGCTGCCGCTGGGCAGGGTCGAGCCGACGTGCAGGGCGAACGCCCCGCTGACCGGCGCCTCCGGGACGACGTCCAGCAGTCCCTCCTCGAGCATGTAGCGGGCGCCGTGGAAGCCCTCCTCCCCCGGCTGGACCATGAACACCACCTGCCCGGCCAGCTCGTCCCGCCGCGCGGCCAGCAACCGCGCGGCACCGAGCAGCATCGCCACGTGGGTGTCGTGCCCGCACGCGTGCATGGCACCGGGGTGCTCGGAGGCGAACGGCAGACCCGTGTCCTCGTGCACCGGCAGGGCGTCCATGTCGCCGCGGAGCAGGTAGGTGGGGCCGGGCCGCGACCCGTGCAGCACGGCGACGACCGAGCTGGTCGAGGTGCCCGTGGTGAGCTGCACGGGCAGATCGGCGAAGGCCTCGAGCACCAGCTCCTGGGTGCGAGGCAGGTGCAGGCCGATCTCGGGACAGCGGTGCAGCCGGCGGCGCAGGTCGATGGTGCGGTCGGCGTCGTCGTAGGCGGCGGAGAGCAGCTCCTGGGCGCTGGTCGGCATGCGTCCCACTCTCACACCGCGCCCGGGCACCTGCAGCGGCGGCGCGTCAGTCCCGCGCCCACGCCGGCCGCTCCGCGTCGAGCTCCCAGACCAGGAACACGCCGGGTCCGACCACCGCCCCGCCCGGCTGCTGCCGGACGACCACGGCGTCCCGGCCGCGGGAGACGAGCAACCCGGCCGGCACCGGGACGGACTCCCCCGGGGCCGCGCGGCCCACCCAGAGCCGGGCGTCCTCGCGGTCGAGGTCCACCCAGCCGGAGGCGGCCCGGTGCACCCGGTGGGACGGGGCGGCGCCCGGGGCGGCGCTCCGGAGATAGCACTGCAGCACGCGCGCGCCCTCGGCCCCGGCCACCTCGTCGTGCTCCAGCCCGGCCCCGGCGCGGAGCACCGCGGCGTCACCGGCGGCGAGCTCGGCGCCGTCCCCCCAACGGTGCCGCAGGGATCCGGCCAGGACGACCGCCACGACGTCGACCGCGCGGTGCTCGTGCCGGCCGTACCCGGCGTGCGGCGCCAGCCGGTCGTCGGCCATGCGCAGCAGCGGGCCCAGCGACCCGTCCTCCGGAGCCAGCACGATGCGCTGGTCGAACCCGGTCATCGGAGGACCGTCCGGCCGCCGGGCGGTGCGGAGCACGGGCCGATGGCACGGAGGGTGACCACCGCCCGGACCGGCGCACGCGTACGGGTGAGGGCCGCACTGCCGGCCGGGGGAACCTCCACCGCCCCACTCTCCCCGACGGCCTCTCCCGTGACACGCTGGCCGGGTGAGGAGCCGGGTGAACCACCGCCCGCCGACCGAGGGCACGATCCGTCGGCTGGAGCGCTCCTCAGGCGCGCTCGCGACCCGTGCGGTGGCCCGGATGGACGAGCAGCTCCCCTGGTTCCGCGCCATGCCCGCCGACCGCCGGTCGTGGGTGACCCTGGTGGCCCAGCGCGGGATCGCCTCCCTGGTGGAGTGGTGCCGCGACCCCGGCCGCCCGCCGCGGCTCACCGGCGACGTCTTCGGCGCCGCCCCCCGCGAGCTGGTCCGCGTCGTGGCGCTCAAGCAGACCGTGGACCTCATCCAGGTGGTCGTCGACGTCCTGGAGGACCACGTCGCCTCCGTCGCCGAGCCCGGCGACGAGGACGCCCTGCACCTGGCGGTGCTCCAGTTCAGCCGCGAGGTGGCCTTCGCCACCGCGCACGTCTACGCCAGCTTCGCCGAGAACCGCGGTGCCTGGGACGCCCGGCTGGAGGCGCTGGTCGTCGACGCGCTGGTCCGGGGCGAGCGGTCCGAGGAGCTCTCCGGCCGGGCCGCCGCGCTGGGGTGGGCCACCAGCACCCCGGTGGTCGTGCTCGTGGGCGCCACGCCGGCCGGTGAGGACCCGCACGGCGCCGTCCGCCGGGCCGCCCGGTCGCTGGGCAGCGACGTGCTCGTCGGCGTGCACGCCGAGCAGCTGGTCGTCGTCCTCGGCCGGCCCGACGACCTGGACGAGGTGGCGGAGCGGGTCAGCGACGAGTTCGGCGAGGGCCCGGTGGTGACCGGGCCGGTGGTCGACGGGCTCGCACGGGCCGGGGAGTCCGCGGCAGCCGCCCTGGCCGGGCTCCGCGCCGCGCGGGCGTGGCCGGAGGCGCCCCGCCCGGTGGCCGCCGACGCGCTGCTGGCCGAACGTGCCCTGGACGGGGACCCGCTCGCCCGCGCGGCCCTCTCCGAGCGGGTGGCAGCGCCGCTGCAGGCCGCCGGCGGCGAGGTGCTCGAGACGGTTCGGGCCGTGCTCAGCAGCGGCGGCAACCTGGAGGCCAGCGCGCGGGCGATCTTCGTCCATCCGAACACCGTCCGGTACCGGCTCAAACGGGCCGCCGAGATCACCGGTGTCTCGGTCACCGACCCGCGCGGCAGCTGGACGCTGCAGGTCGCGCTCGCCCTCGCGCAGCTCGACCACGAGCGGTCGCTCTGGCACTGATGAGGCGTTTCCCACGAGTCGGGGCGGTGAACGGCCCGTGACAGGGCGGCCGTTTTGGAGGGTTCCTACAAAGATCAGCGGTGTGCTTTCGTGGCCGACACCGCCACGCCGCCGGATGATCACTGGCACGGTGAGGGGGTGCTGGCCGTCCTCGCCCCCGGACAGGGTGCGCAGAAACCCGGAATGCTCACCGACTGGCTCGACCTCCCCGGCGCCGAGTCCTTCTTCCGCTGGGCCGGTGCGATCGCCGATGCGGACCTGCTGACCCTCGGCACCACGGGCGACGCCGAGGCGATCAAGGACACGGCGGTCACCCAGCCCCTGGTCGTCGCGATGAGCCTCTTCGTGGCCCGCGAGCTCGGCGGGCTGCCCGGACCGGTGACCCACAGCCCGCACGCCGGCCGCGACGTGGTCATCGCCGGGCACAGCGTGGGCGAGTTCACCGCCGCCGCGCTGGCCGGAGTCCTCTCCGTCGAGGCCGCGATCGCCCTCACCGCCGTCCGCGGCCGGGCCATGGCCGCCGCCTGCGCGCAGACGCCGACCGGCATGTCCGCCGTGCTCGGGGGCGAGTCGGACGACGTGCTGGCCGCCATCGAGAAGCACGGCCTCACCCCGGCCAACCTCAACGGCGCCGGCCAGATCGTGGCCGCCGGCGCCCTCGACGGCCTGGCCGCGCTCAAGGCCGACCCGCCCGCGAAGGCCCGGATCATGCCGCTGTCGGTCGCCGGCGCCTTCCACACCGAGTACATGACCTCGGCGCGCACCGAGCTCGAGGGGCTGGTGGGCGGCCTGGCCCCGGCCGAGCCGAGCCGTCTGCTGCTCTCCAACGCCGACGGCTCCGCCCTGCCCACCGGCGCCGAGGCGGTGGCCCGGCTGGTCAGCCAGGTGACCAGCCCCGTGCGTTTCGACGCGTGCCTGGCCACCATGCGGGAACTGGGCGTCACCGCCGTCATCGAGCTGCCCCCGGCCGGAGCCCTGGCGGGGCTGGCGAAGCGCGAGTGGAAGGGCCACCAGGTCAACGGGGCGGGGATCGAGATCCTCGCGGTGACCGGCCCGGCCGACCTCGACCGCGCGCGTGAGCTCATCGCAGCCGAACGCGGCCGCAGCGAGGCCGAGTACCTGCCGGACTGGCGCGTCGTCGTCTCCCCGGTGCGGGGCACGGTCAGTCCGGCCGAGGTCGCCGAGGGCACCCACCTGCCGGCCGGCACGCCGCTGGGCCTGGTGCGCAGCCGCCGCGACGAGGTCCATGTCTCCGCCGGCTACGACGGGGTACTGGCCGAGTGGCTCGTGCACGAGGGCGACCTCGTGGACGCCGGCGACCCGATCGCCCGTCTCTACCCGGAGGTCACGGCATGACGACACTGCAGCTGCCGGCCGGCGCGCCCGGCGCGCGCCTCCTCGGCTTCGGGAGCTACCGGCCACGCCGGCGGGTGACCAACGACGAGCTGGCGCAGCGCATGGAGACCAACGACGAGTGGATCCAGGCGCGCGTCGGCATCGCGGAACGGCGGTGGGCCGAACCGGACGAGACGCTCGTCGAGATGTCGGTGGCCGCCGGCGGCAAGGCCCTGGCGGCCAGCGGTCTGGACGCCAACGACATCGACCTGGTGCTGCTCGCCACGACCAGCCCGCCCAAGGCGATCCCCGGGCTCGCCCCGCGGATCGCGCACCAGCTGGGCGTGCCCCGGCCGGGCGCCTTCGACGTCAACGCCGGCTGCGCGGGCTGGTGCTACGCGCTCAGCGCGGCGGCCGACGCCATCCGGACCGGATCGGCGCGGAACGCGCTGGTCATCGGCGGGGAGCGGCTCACCGACTACACGAACCTCGACGACCGCGCGACGGCGGTGATCTTCGCCGACGGCGCCGGTGCCGCCGTCGTCGGGCCCGCCGACGAGCCGACGATCGGCCCGGTGGTCTGGGGCAGCGACGGCGACCTGCACGAGGCCATCGCCATCCCGGAGAACGAGACGGGCATGAGCATGGCCGGCCAGGCGGTCTACCGCTGGGCCACGACCAAGCTCACCGACACCCTCGTCGAGGCCATGCGCCGCGCGGGCGTCGGCCCCGACGACATCGACGTCTTCGCACCCCACCAGGCCAACCTGCGGATCATCGAGCTGATGGCCAAGCGGCTGAAGCTGCCGGAGCGGACCGTCATCGCCCGCGACATCGTGCGGTCGGGCAACACGTCGTCGGCGTCGGTGCCCCTGGCGCTGGCGGCCCTGCTGGAGAGCGGCGAGGCCAAGAGCGGCGACCTGGCCCTGCTCCTGGGCTACGGCGCAGGGCTCACCTTCGCCGGTCAGGTCGTCGTGCTCCCGTGAGCGCCATGACCGTCGTGGGCGGCGCTCCTGCGAGCGCCACCACCCCCGATCCCCGGGACACCCCGTCCCGGACGACGGCGGCATCCCACCGCCCCATCCGAGAGAAGAGAGGACCCGCCGCGTGAGCAGCACCCAGGAGATCCAGACCGGGTTGGCCGAGATCCTCGAGGAGGTCGCCGGCGTGACCCCCGCCGACGCGACCCCCGAGAAGTCCTTCACCGACGACCTCGACGTGGACTCGCTGTCGATGGTCGAGATCGCCACCGCCGTCGAGGACAAGTTCGGCGTCGCCATCCCCGATGACGAGCTCGGGAACATCAAGACCGTCGGCGACGCGATCAGCTACATCGAGAAGAACCAGGGCTGACAGCAGGACCCCCCTGCCCCCCACCGTTGACAGCGGGACGGGCAGGGGGGGCTCACCCCGGCCGCCCGGCCACCATTCCAGGAGGAATCGTCATGAGCACGCCCGTGACCGACGTCGTCGTCACCGGACTCGGTGCCACCACGCCCCTGGGCGGCGACGTCGCCAGCACCTGGGACGCGCTGCTCGCCGGGCGGTCGGGGGTCAGCCGGATCACCGACGACTGGATCAAGGACTACCCCGCCCAGCTCGTCGCCCGTCTGGCCACCGACCCGGCCGACCAGATCGACCGCGTCCGCGCCCGCCGGCTCGACCGCAGCCAGCAGGTGGCCGTGATCGCCGCCGAGGAGGCCTGGCGCGACTCCGGGGCCGCCGACGCCGGCGTTCCCGCCGAGCGGGTCGCCGTCGTCATCGGCACCGGCATCGGCGGCGCGCTCACCCTGCTCGGCCAGGACGACGTCCTGGAGGCGAAGGGGCCCAAGCGGGTCTCCCCCTTCACCATCCCGATGCTCATGCCCAACGGCCCGGCGGCCGCCGTCGGTCTGGCGATCGGCGCGAAGGGCGGCGTCCACGCGCCGGTGAGCGCCTGCGCGTCGGGTGCCGAGGCGATCCGCTGGGGGCTGGACCTGCTCCGCTTCGACCGGGCCGACGTGGTCCTGGTCGGCGGCACCGAGGCGTGCGTGCATCCCCTGCCGATGGCCGGCTTCGCCGCGATGCGGGCGATGTCCACCCGCAACGACGAGCCGGAGCGGGCCTCCCGGCCGTTCGACAAGGCACGCGACGGCTTCGTGCTCGGCGAGGGTGCGGCCTGCATCGTGCTGGAGAAGGCCGATGCCGCCAAGGCACGCGGCGCGCGCGTCCACGCCCGCCTGGCCGGCGCCGGGGGGACCGCGGACGGCTACGACCTGGTCGCCCCGCACCCGGAGGGCGAGGGCGCCTCCCGGGCGATCTCGGCCGCGCTCCGCGACGCCGGGCTCTCCCCCGCCGACATCGGGCACGTCAACGCCCACGCCACCTCGACGCCGGTCGGCGACACGGCCGAGGCCGCGGCGATCCGCTCCTCGCTGGGCGACCACGTGCTGGTCAGCGCCACGAAGAGCCAGACCGGCCACCTGCTCGGCGCTGCGGGTGCGCTCGAATCGGTCTTCACGATCCTCGCGCTCCGCGAGCAGATCGTCCCGGCCACCGCCAACCTCGAGGACCCCGACGACGACGCGTCGGTCCAGGCACTCGACATCGTCCGCACCGAGCCACGGCGCGCGACCCTCACCGCCGCCGTCAACGACTCCTTCGGCTTCGGCGGCCACAACATCGCGCTGGTCTTCACGACGGCCTAGCGACCGGGCCTCCCCGCCCGCCCCTCGCACGCTCGCAGCGGGACCCTGCAGCGAGGCTCCCCGACCCGGAGGACACGTGACCACCGTCCACGCCGCCCCGCCCCTGCCCACGCCCGACCCGCGCGACCCCGAGGACCGCCTGCAGCGGTTCTTCGACGACGGTTCCATGGAGCTGCTCGCCGCCCGCGACACGTCCGGCGTGCTGGCCGCACGCGGCACGGTGAGCGGGAGCCCGGTGGTCGCGTTCTGCACCGACGCCACCGTCATGGGCGGCGCGATGGGCCTCGACGGCTGCCGGCACATCGTCGACGCGATCGACACCGCCCTGCGCGAGCGCGTGCCGTCGGTCGGGATCTGGCACTCCGGCGGCGCCCGGCTCGCCGAGGGCGTGACCGCCCTGCACGCGGTGGGCGAGGTGTTCGCGGCGATGGTCCGCGCCTCGGGACGTGTCCCGCAGATCTCGATCGTGCTGGGGGCGGCCGCCGGTGGCGCCGCCTACGGGCCGGCGCTCACCGACCTGGTGATCATGGGCCCGGCCGGCCGGGTGTTCGTCACCGGGCCGGACGTCGTCCGATCGGTCACCGGTGAGGAGGTCGACCAGGAGAAGCTGGGCGGGCCGGACACCCACGGGCGGCGCAGCGGCGTCGTCCACGTGGTCACCGATTCCGAGGCCGCCGCCCTGGAGACGGGCCGCATGGCCGTCGACCTGCTGGCCGCCCAGGGCACGTTCGCGCCGCCGGACAGCGCGCCCGACGTCGACCTGGCCGCGCTCCTGCCCGAGCAGAAGCAGCGCGCCTACGACGTGAAGCCGCTGATCGCGAACCTGCTCGACGCGCCGGGGCTCGAGCTGCACCCGCGGTTCGCGCCCAACGTCGTCACCACCCTGGGCCGGCTGGCCGGCCGGACCGTCGGCGTCATCGCCAACAACCCGATCCGGCTGGGCGGCTGCCTGGACTCGGCGTCCGCGGAGAAGGCGGCCCGGTTCGTGCGGATGTGCGACGCCTTCGGGGTGCCGCTGGTCGTACTGGTCGACGTCCCCGGCTACCTGCCCGGCGTCGGCCAGGAGTGGGACGGCGTCGTGCGCCGTGGGGCCAAGCTGCTGCACGCCTTCGCCGAGGCCGTCGTGCCGCGGGTGACCCTGGTGACCCGGAAGTCCTTCGGCGGCGCCTACATCGCCATGAACGCCCGGTCGCTCGGGGCGACGGCGGTCTTCGCGTGGCCGGGTGCCGAGGTCGCCGTGATGGGAGCCAAGGCCGCGGTCGGGATCCTGCACCGCAAGAAGCTGGCCGCCGTCCCACCCGGCGAACGCGAGGCGCTGCACGCGCAGCTGGCCGAGGAGCACGAGCGGATCGCCGGCGGGGTCAACCGCGCGCTGCAGATCGGCGTGGTCGACGAGGTCGTGGAGCCGACCCAGACCAAGCGCCGGCTGATCGCCGCGCTCGCCGCGGCCCCGCCCGGCCGCGGGGCCCACGGCAACATCCCCCTCTGACCCCGCAGCCACGATCAGGGTCCCTGATCGTGGCGCGTCCTCCCTCACGGTGCACGGTGAGGGAGGACGCCCGATGATCAGGGACCCTGATCATCGACGACGACGGAGGGAAGGTCGCCCGGACGCCGCTTCCCCGACGGCGCCCGGACGACCTGGTCCCAGGTTACGACGATCCGGGGAGTCGGCCCGGAGTGTCGTAGTGCAACCGTGACCCTCAGACGACCTGGTGCAGCCAGGTCGCCGGGCTGCCGTCGCCGGCGTGGCGGTAGACCTCGAGGTCGGAGTCCCAGGCGGCGCCGAGCAGCTCGTCCACGCCGTGGCGGAAGGCCTCGGCCGAGGACGCGGTCGCCGCCAGGTGCCGCAGCTGCTGCTCGCTGATCATGATGTCGCCGTTGGCGCTGGTCGGTGCCCGGAAGACACCGTGCCCGGGCACGTAGGACATGCGCTCGCCGTCGTTGCCGTAGCTGGCTTCCTCGGTGACCTCGAAGCGCAGCATCGGCCACGCGCGCAGCGCGGCCACCAGGCGGGCACCCGTACCGGGCGAACCGGTCCAGGCGACCTCCGCACGGTAGGAACCGTGCGCCGCGGGCTGCTCAGCCCACGACAGGGAGACCGGCGCGCCGACGACGCGTTCCAGCGCCCACTCGACGTGCTGGCAGAGCGCCTTCGGGCACGCGTGCACGAAGACGACACCCTGGGTAGACCGTCGCTGCACGAGGCACCTCCATCGACTCGATTGGTCTCGTCTTCCCCTACGGACCCATCGATTCGGTGACGCGCTGTATTCGGCAGTGGCGGAACAGGGCTTCCGGGAACAGTCTGCACGATGAGGCACCCATCGCGCCAGCCCGGCTGAGGCAGTTGGGGCGATTGTGACGGATGGTCACCGGCGCAATGCTTTCGTGCTGGTCAAGTGCCAATACCACGAGTGCGGGACGCTCGTCCACCGGATGTGGCGCGTTCCGGAGCGGCACGCCCACGCCGTTCGGCACCGACCTGGTGGGTCGCGCGGAGGCGGTGAGCTGTATCGCACTGTTCGTCACGCACGGTAGCCGAGCGGTCCGGCGACGAGCCGATCCGCCGCGCCGGTGACCGGGTCCGACCTCAGGGGGACAGCGCCGTGACGCGGTTCCCGCCGGCGGTCTTCGCGCGGTACATGGCGGCGTCGGCACGGTGCATCAGGTCCTCCACGTCGTCCCCGGGCTCGACCTCGGCGACGCCCACGCTGGCGGTCACCCCCGCCGGGCGGCCGACCTGCGCCACGGCGGCGCGGAGCCGTTCGGCCAGCACCTCGCCGGAGGCGGTGACCGAGGTGTCGGCCAGGACGGCGAACTCGTCGCCCCCGAGCCGGGCCACGGTGTCGGTCTCCCGGACCGCACCCCCCAGGGCGATGCCCACGGCGGTCAGCATGGCATCACCGGCCGCGTGCCCGCCGGCGTCGTTGACGGCCTTGAAACCGTCCAGGTCCACCAGGCAGACGACGCTCTGGTGGCCCCACGCGGCGTCGCGCACGGCCTTGGTGACCCGGTCCACGAAGGCCCGCCGGTTCGGGATCCCGGTCAGCGGATCGGTCGCGGCGAGCATCTCCTGGGTGCGGATGAGCACGAGCTGGCGGTCGTAGGCGGCCCAGGAGTTCGCCGAGGCCAGGGCGCAGACCAGGGTGAAGGCCCCCATGATCGCCAGGAAGAACATGCCTGACGTGGTCAGCCCGCCGGGCAGCTCGACGAAGAGGAGATAGCTGAGGGTCATGACGCTGCCCATGGCCACGACCCCGTAGGGCGAGTACGCGACGGCCATGAAGGTCAGGGTCAGGAACAGCAACGCGTCCAGCGGACTGGAGGCGCCGCCGTCCACGCGCGTGCCGATGACGACGACGACGGTGGTGGCGAGACTCCAGGCGTAGAAGAGCGTGGGCCCCCGCGAGTCGCGCATCATCGCCGGCAACGGGAGCAGCAGGAGGCCGGGGACGCCGAGCAGCACCGCGCCGGCCAGTGCGAGGAGCACCGGATGGTGGCGGCCGGGGCTGTCGGTGAGCAGCACGTAGCCGATCACGACCACCGCGGCGACCTCGCTGAGCAGGACGCCGATCCGCACGTGCCGCACCCAGTAGGCGGCGCGCGTGTCGTCCTCGGCCAGCGGCCGGTAGAGCCCGGCGCGGACCGTGGCGACCCACCGGCGGACACGACCGGGCCGCGGGACGTCGGACGTCCTGCCGGCCCGGCGGTCCCCGGGGAGTCGATCGGTCACGGGAGTGCGATCGTCCCCGTGGGCGGTCTCCTTGACACCGCCCTCACCCGTCGGGATGAGTCCGGTTGCCGGGCGACGTGACGCGTGCCATCCCCGGGGCGCGCGTCCCGATGCCTGCCCGGCGGCGCTGCGGGTAGAGAGGCTCCGTGGGACGGGACCGAGGCATGGCGGACGCCGGACGCGACGAGGTCGCCGGCCGGGTGCTGAGCGCGTGGGACGCGTTCATCGAACGGGCCGAGGCGGTCGACCTCTCCCGCCCGTCCCGGCTGGACGGCTGGCGGGCCCAGGAGATCTGCGTCCACCTCGGCTGCTGGAGCGACCACACCGCGATGGCCGACCTCGTCGCCTCGGCGCGCGCCGGCGGCACGGGCGCTCCCCCGGACGTCGACGCGACCAACGCGCGGGTCACCCGAGCCCACCGCGACGCGTCCAGGAGCGAGGTGCTCGACGCGCTGCGGCGCAATCGCGACGCCACTGCCCGCTACCTGGCCGACGAGCCGGTGGAGCTCGACACCTCCCTCACGGTGTCCGTCGTCGGGCGCATCCCGCTGCTGAGCGTCGTCCTCGGGCAGGCCTACGAGCTCGCCGTCCACGGGCTCGACCTGGTCTCCTGCGGGGCGGCTCCCCCACCGCCCGACGTCCTGCAGTCCGGGCTGGCCGCGCTCACCGACGTCACCGGCGCGCTGGCCGCGTCGATGGGCATCGACGGCGAGGTCACCCTCGCGACACCGGAGGGAGGCTGGACCCTGGTCTCGGCGGGCGGCGGGTGGACCGTCACCCAGGCCGCGCCCGGCCGGATCGACGGGCCGGCGGTGGAGGGGGGCGCCGACCTGCTGCTGGAGGCGGCGTCGGGCCGGATCAACCCGGTGCCCGCGGTCGCCCGGCGCAGGCTCAAGGTGCACGACGTCGGGGGCCTGCTGCAGCTGGCCCCGATCGTCCAGGCGGTGCCGGGCATCCCGGGCGGGCCGATACTCCAGCTCGCCGCTCGGACGGTCGGTGGCGCGGGGGGCCTGCTGGGCAGGCTGTTCCGGAAGGGCTAGACCGGTTCGCGCACCGGCCGGCGGCGTCGCCAGGCGAAGGCCCCGAGGACGACGAGCACCAGGGCGGCAATCACGGCCGGCGCGACGGTGACGGTGACGGCGTGCGCCGCGAGCACGCCCACAGACGCCCCGACGCCCACCTGGACGACGGTGCCGGGGACGAGCCCGATCGCGGTGGCCAGCGCGTACGGTCCCAGCCGAAGGGCCGTCAGGCCCGCCGCATAGCTGAGCAGGACGAAGGGGACGACGGGCAGCAACCGGCCGGCCAGTACTGCCCAGAAGCCGCGCTCGGCCACGAACCCGTCCACGGTGGCCAGCCGGGGCCCGGCCAGCCGGGTCACCGCCGCCCGACCGAGGGACCGGGCCAGGCCGAAGGACACCACGCCGGCGAGCAGCCCTCCGGCCAGCGCGACGGCCGCACCCGGGCCGAAGCCGGCGACCACGCCGGCCAGCACCGACACCGCCGTCCGCGGAACCGGCAGGAGCAGTACGAGCGCGACGCCCAGGGCCAGCGCGACCCAGGTCGCTCCCCCGGCCTCGTCGAGCCACGCCCGCACGGTCGGTACGGAGGGAAGGTCGACGGTCAGGGCGAGGACCACGCCCACGGTCAGGAAGAGCCCGAGGACGGCGGCGCGTGCCCAGGTGCTGCCCGCCGCCGTCCTCACCGGCTCATCGTCGTCCAGGGGACGGCTCGGGGTCAGCAGCCCCCGCCGAGGGAGATGCCGCGGGAGCTCAGCCACGGCACGGGGTTGCCGCGGTTGGCGTAGAGCCCCCCGGTGTGCACCTCGAAGTGCAGGTGCGGCCCCGTCGACTGGCCACGGTTGCCGACCTCGGCGATCTGGTGCCCGGCCTGGACCACCTGCCCGGCGGACACGAACATCTGGTTCACGTGCCCGTAGAGGGTGATCGCCCCGTCGCCGTGCTGCACGGCCACGGCCAGGCCGAAGCCGCTGGCCGGGCCGGCCTGCAGCACGATGCCGTCCTCCGGCGTGTAGACCGGCGTACCGATCGGCGCCGCGATGTCGATGCCGGCGTGCAGGGTGCCCCACCGCGAGCCGTAGCAGGAGGTGACCCGGCCACTGGTGGGCGCGACGGCGCCTCCCGCGGAGCTGAGCATGTTGGCCGAGGCCGCCGCCGTCTGGCGGGCCGAGTGCACGACCTCCGGATCGGGGGTGCCCTGCACCGTGAGCAGCCGGATCTCGGCCTCGCGCAGCTGGGCGTCGAGAGCGGCCTTCTCGGCGGTCACGGCGTCGAAGGTGCCCTGAGCCGCGGCGAGCTGCGCGTCGGCAGCGGCCGCGGCCTCCTCGGCCACCCGCGCGAGCTCGTCCCGCTCGGCCACGGCGGCGCGGGCGGCGCGGTCGGCGCGGGCCTCGCGTGCCTCGACCGTCCGCATCTGCTCCAGCAGTTCGGTGCGCTCGACGCCGAGGTGCTCGAGAGTGGCGGCCTGCTGGAGCACCTCGGTCGGGCTCTCGGCGTCGAGCAGGATCTGCACGTCGCCGAAGCGGTCGTCGGCGCCCATGTAGGCCTCGCGGCCGATGGCCGAGACCTCGTCCTGCGTCTGCTCGACGTCCGCGCGGGCAATGGCGAGCTGGGTGGCGGTGGCGTTGGCCTCCTGCTGGGCGGCGGCGAGGGCGGCCTGCGCGGCGAGGGCCTCGCCACTGGCGGCCTCGGCCTCGATGCTCATCCGCTGCAGGGTCTCCTCCGCCTCGGTGACCCGCGCGGCGATGGCGGCGACCTGGGCGGCCGCCTCGTCGTGGGCGGTCTGCGCCTGCGCGGTGCGGGCGCTCGGCGCGGCGTGGGCGACGGACGTGCCCAGGAGTGCGGCGGTGAGGGCGCCGGCGACGAGGGTGGCTCGTCGGATGCGCTGACGGGGACGGCGCCGGGGGGGCGGCGGTGCGGACGTGGGCGTGACGGCGTGGTGCAGGGTCGCCAAGGCGACGCGTCTCCTGTTCTTCGCGACCGCCTACCGAGTTAGCTGACGGGTTCGGGCCGGAAGTGCCCTACTCGCCCGCGTCCCCGAAAAACGCGCGGGCGTGATTCACCCCAGTACTGGGGTGGTTCCCCGGTCCACGCGGCCAGCTGACCGACGCGGTTCGGCGGGGCCCCTCCGATGCCCTCGGGTGCGAGGGACGGAGCTCGTCGGGACCGCGGATGAAACTACAGCGGGAACGGCCGGATGTCACAGCGGGGTAACGAGATGCACGTCAGGTCACAGCAGACCTGCTGCGGAACCACGCGGGGCCGCTCCGGTCCGTCCCCTCCGGGGGCCGGACGACGTCTGGCAGGCTGTCCTCGTCGGGGGCGGTAGCTCAGCCGGTCAGAGCATGGGACTCATAATCCCTGGGTCGTGGGTTCGAGCCCCACCCGCCCCACCACCTGCGGATATGCCTTGAGGAGTGAAGCACACAGGAATAAGACCCGGGGACTGTACGCTTCTGAGGATGGTGTGGGTCGGCGACCGACCGGCCCGCCAGCCACCCGAAGGAGCCCCGCATGGCCCGCACCACCAAGCAGCCGGTGGTACTCGACGGCATCGAGCTGTCGGCCCTCTTGGACGACTGGCGCACCCACCTGCGCGCGCGCAACATCGCCCCGTCCACGGTCGACAGCTACCTCATCTGCGCCAAGAACCTCCTGGCCCACCTGACCGAGGCCGGGATGCCCACCACCACGACGGGGATCGCCAGGGAGCACGTGGAGGCGTTCCTGGCAGCCATGGGCGAGCGGCTGTCTGCCGCCACCGTGGCCAAGCACTACCGCTCGCTCCAGCAGATGTTCAAGTGGCTGGTGGACGACGGCGAGATCGACCACTCCCCCATGGAGCGGATGCGTCCGCCGAGGGTGCCGGAGCAGCCGGTCGACGTCCTCACCCACGACGAACTGAGACGGCTGCTGGCCACCACCAAGGGCAACACCTATGAGAACCGGCGCGACGCCGCGATCCTCTGGATGTTCATCGAGACCGGCATGCGTGCCTCTGAGGTGTGCGACCTCGCCGCCGAACAGGTCGACCAGGGGCAGCAGCTCCTGCACGACGTCATGGGCAAGGGCCGCCGGAAGCGACACGTGGCCTACGGCCCCAAGACCTCCGATGCGCTGCGACGGTACCTGCGGGTGCGAGCCGCCCACCCCATGGCCAAGGTCAGCACCGCTCTGTGGCTGGGCAAGAAGGGCAAGCTCACCGACTCCGGCATCCGCCAACTCCTGGAGCGCCGGGCGCTCGACGCCGGGGTGAAAAACGTCCACCCCCACAAGTTCCGGCACACCTTCGCGCACAACCAGCTCGCCGAAGGCACCCAGGAGACCGACCTCATGCGGATGGCCGGGTGGCGCTCGCGGCAGATGGTCGGCCGCTACGCCGCCAGCACCGCCGATGAGCGGGCCATCGCCGCGTACCGGCGCAACCGCTGGACCGACAAGCTCGGGTAGGTAAGGAGCACTCCTCCTACCCGTGAGGGAAGCCGAGTCGCGGCTGAGGAAAGCACTGACGTCTGTTTCGCCCGCCTCGGACGACGCTCTGACGCAGTAGTCTGTGCTTGCAGCGGTTCCTCTGGGGGCGAAGAGTCCGACTCCCAACGTGGGCCGTTGCCGTGACTGCGCGGGGTCCCTGAGGGATCGGCCCCGTGGCGGGCGGGCTTAGAGTCTTAGCGTTCGGCCTGAGGGACTACGAAGCCAGATTCGGACGCGCGGCGAGACGTAGCGGCACAGGCAGTTACCCCACAGGGAGCTGCCCCCGCATGCCCATCGACCCCCAAACCGCACGTCTGCGCGCCCAAGTGGCCGCGCACGCCCGTTGGGCCAAGGAGACCGACCGCACCGCCGCCACCGCTGCCGCGCGGGAGGCCGCAGAGCGCCGTTGGGACCGCCAGGTCGACCCTGACGGCAAGCTCGACCCGGCCGAGCGGGCCAAGCGCGCCGAGAGTGCCCTCAAGGCCGAGATGGCCCGCCTCAACCTGCGCCGCCGCATGGCCCGCCGAAAGGCTGAGGGCGCGTGATCATGGCCCAGGCGCGCGACGAGAGCGCGGCGTCCGAGCACGCGCCCTCGTCGGCTTCGATCGACCCCCGGACCAGGGAAGTCACCGCTCACGCTACTGGCGCAGGTGAGGAAGTTTCCTCACGTCCGGCTCGCGCCGGTGATGGCCCGGCCGAGATCCCCGATCTCGAGCGGGCGTTGCTCTCCTGCCTGCTCAGGCTGGACGCCGCCAGCGCACTCAAGGTCGCCGGGCTGGTCCGGCCGGATGACCTGGCCAGCCCGGCCCTCGCCGAGCTGCTGGCCGCCGTCGCCGCCCTTACGCACCTGCGCATCGACCCCGAGCCGACTGCCGTGCTGGCCTTGCTGCGCGACGACGGCCGGGCCAACGGGACGCGGGTGCAGGCAGTGGCGCAGTTGCTGCACGACCTGTACGCCAGCGCCGCCGTGCCCGTGTCGGCCCGGTTCTACGCCGCCGCAGTGCTGAAGGAGGCGACCCGTCGTCGCGCTCGCGAGGCCGGGGAGCGGATCGCCCAGGCCGCAGAGCTGGTGCCGATCGACGCGCTGCCCGAGCTGGTGGAGCGGGAGCTGCTCGCGGTGCAGGCCCTCGCTGAGCGGGCCGCCGGGGTGGGCTCGTGAACGCACCCTCGGCGACGGAGCAGGACTACTGGGACGAGGTCTACGGGAAGGAGACCCCCACCGGAGAGACCGCCCCCTCCGTGGAGGCCGCCCCCGAGGACGATCTCACCGAGCGCCGCCGTGGCGAGTTCACCCACGCCGACCAGGCCGCCGTGCTCGCCCGCGACCTGCTGGCCGGGCGCTACAAGTTCACCAAGGGTCTGGGCTGGCTGCGCTGGGATGGCCGCCGGTGGCGCGGCTGCCCGGTGGAGGTCGTCCGCGACGAGATCGCGGAGCACTACCGCCGGTTCATCGACGCCGAGCACACGCGGGTCCTCGCCGACGCCGGCGGCGGCTGGGCCGGGGTCAGCAAGGCCGACCAGGCCTACCTGGCCAGCCTGAACCGGCTGCTGGCCAAGCCGTGGCTGGACGCCGTCACGTCGCTGGCATCGGGCAAGGTGCTGGTGGAGGCCGACGATTTCGACGCCCACCCGGACCTGCTGAACGCTGCCAACGGCGTGGTGAACCTGGCCACCGGCGACCTGGCTCCGCACGACCCGGCGCTGCTCATGCGGAAGATCACGCCGATCGCCTACCGGCCCGACGCCCTGGCCGACCCCGGTCTGGCGCGGGTGCTGGAGTGCCTGCCCGACACGGAGGTCCTCTCCTGGACCCAGGTCCGTCTGGGCCAGGCGGCCACAGGCTACGTGCCGCCCGACGACCTGCTCGTCTTGTTCCAGGGGGGCGGGGCCAACGGCAAGTCCACCCTCATGGGCGGTGTGATGAAAGCCCTAGGCGAGTACGCCGCCACGGTGGACGACAAGGTGCTGCTGGACGACTCCAGCAGCCACTCCACTGAGCGGATGGAGCTGTTCGGCGCGCGGCTGGGCCTGACCGAGGAGGTCCCCGGCGGCAGGAAGCTCGACATGAACAAGATCAAGAAGATCGTCGGGACGCCGCTGATGCAGGCCCGCCGAATGCGCTGCGACCCGGTGACCTGGCAGCCGACGCATGCCTTGTTCATCACCACGAACAGCCAGCCCATCGTCGGCGACACCGACCACGGTGCATGGCGACGGCTGGCCAAGCTCACCTTCCCGTTGCGCTACCGGCCCGAGGGTGAGCCCCTGGAAGGCATCGACGACCGGCGCGGGGACACCGGGCTGCGCGCCCGTATGGAGACGGGCGACCCGGACCTGCTGGAGGCAGTGCTGGCCTGGCTGGTCGACGGTTCCCGCCGCTGGTACGCCGGCGGCCGGGCGATGCCGCCGATCCCGCGTCGGGTGCGAGAGGACACCCGCGCGTGGCGTGCCGAGACCGACCTGATCTTGAGCTTCATCGACGACCGGCTCGTGCTCGGGGCGGAGAGCTGCGTGCTCTCCACCGACCTCTACGACGAGTTCACCTCGTGGATGGAGGCCCAGGGGATCAACGCGTGGTCGGCGAAGACCTTCAAGCCCCGCTTGCTGGAGCACCCGACCGCGCAGGCCGCGAAGGTCACGGCGGCCAGGTCCAAGACCTACGACGACCTCGATCGGCCCGCGAAGAAGGCCCGCATGGGATGGCCGGTCGGTCAGCAGAACGTCGTCCGCAACGTCCGCTTCCGCCGGGACGACGAGCACGAGGACGACGACCACACCGCTGCCGAGACCCCCAACCAACAGGCCCTGCCCGAGGCGGACGAGATGTGAACCGCAAGGTCAGCGAGGTGTTGCTGCCATTGCCGGCAGCTTCTGTAACTCCTTCGTGAAGGCCTTCCTAGAGAACTAACAGAGCTTGCCTGCAATGCCTGCAACACACCGAGGAGATCAAGATCATGAACGAGAACAACGAGCCGGCTCGTCAGGCCAGGCCTGCGCGGCTGAGGAATGTTCCTCACCTGATCGCGGCGGTGAACCGGTGAGCAACCGTCGCCGTCGCCGTGGTGGTCCCCAGCAGCCGATCCGCAACGTCTGGGAGCCCATCGTCAGGAACCACGACAACGGGATCACCGCCCAGGAGCGGCAGACCTCGATGCTTCAGGCCATCGCCCTGCTGGACGCCGCCTGCGAGGGCGATCAGGAGATGCGCGCCTATCTGACGCCAGGCCCGCACGTCCACGACCTGGCACTGATGCTCGCCCAGATGACCGACCTGGCCCGCACGCTGACTCTCGCCCGCGTCGGCGGGGTGCCCGGTCGACAGCGCCAGATCACCGACGCCTTCCGCGAGGTCGTCCTCAATGGCTCGGGCCTGCGGTGACCCGCTCTGCCCGGTTGCGGCTCGCGACGTCGCAGCCGCCACGCAGGCGGCCGGAGGACCCAGGGGGGCCACCCCTCCCCCGGTCCCGAGCGGACATCGGTACGCACTGCGCATTTTCATCTGCACAGGTCTCAGGAACTCGGTGATCTTGATGCTCGAGGAGCGCTGAGATGCCGGGAATGGGACCTCCGCCGAAGCCGTACGGCTCTGCGGCCCGGCACCGCTGGGCGAAGCCGAAGGCGACGGCGGCGGTGCTGCACGCGCCCGAGCCTGGCGAGGTTCGGGTGCCAGCGCTGCCGCGCCGCGCGCCCGGAACCGGCGGGTGGCACCCGCTGACGACGGCGTGGTGGTGCGACGTTTGGGCCTCGCCGATGGCCCCCGAGTACGACGACAGCGACCGGCACGGCCTGTTCGCGCTCGCCATGATCGTTAACGACTTCTGGTCGACCAGCGACGCGAGGGAGCGCCGCGAGGCAGCCCAGGAGATCCGGCTCCAGGGGCAGCGGTACGGCCTCTCCCCGATGGACCGCCGCCGTCTCCAGTGGGAGATCACACGGGCCGATGAGGCCCAGGCCAAGGGACACCAGCGCGCCGCGCGCCAGGCCGCGATCGAGCTTGAGCGGGGGGATGGGCAGGCGGTCCCTGGTGCCGGCCGGCCGGCCGACCCCCGCGCGGTCCTGCGGTCGCTGCCCACCGGCGAGGGCGCGAGCTGATGCTCACCCCGCCGTCGCTCCGCCCGGCCGGCCGTGTGGCCGTCCTGGCTCACACCCCCAAGACCCCCCGTCGAACGCGGCGAGGGCGACCGAGAAGGAGAACGAAAGATCATGACCGCGATCCGCTTCGGTGACCACACGCAGCACCCGCTCACCGTCGCCTACCGCGAGGCCACGCCTCGCCCGCTCAACGGTGCCGACCGGCCGCTCGGGCTCGACCCCGACCCCGGCCGATGGCCGCACCCCTCGACCCTGACGTTCGACGAGGCGGCGCACCTCGGGAGGGCTCCGGCCTGGGTCCGCGAAGCCCTGGGGGCCGAGCTGGGCGCTTGGTATGGCGCGGAAAGCCGCCGCATGTCTGCCGAGCACGAGCGGCTTGTCCGTGATCCGCGAGGCCGTGGCCGCTACACCATGGCCAGGCGGAGGACGTCAGGAACCTGGTTGGTGGAGGGCGCGTAGGCGTCGCTGGTGGACGGTCGTGGTCCGGCCGTCCTGGATGCACTTCTCACCGGCGGCCACTCCGCACTCCGCGCAGGCGTTGGCCGCGATGGCCTTCTTGCGCTCCGCGTTGATCTCGCTCTTCTGCTCCGCCGTCAGATGAGGCCAGCACGCGGCGGCGCGGGACCCATCGGCGCGATTGACCCGTGTCCCAGAGCACGGGCGGCCGTCCATGATCTTGGGGCACGCCGGGTCCATCGACTCGGTCAGCCGGGTGTCGCTCAGTCGCGCCCGGTAAGACGTCGTGGCCCGGGCAGTGCCGTCGGCAGCCCGGTCGGCTAAGCCCAGCAGGTAGCGGGGCGGCTGCGGTCCGGCCCATGGACGTCCCGTGCCATATGCGCTGTCGACGGGCCGATCCTGGTCGACGATGGCGGCCGCGGACTCCAGCTCCATGTAGGCCATCTGCAGCGACTCATGCATCCAGCTGAGCGCCTCGGCCAGGTCTCCTAGCGCGAGGTACCGATCGACGCGCTGCTGGTATGCCGCTACCGAGTCCTCGGCTGCGGGCAGCCGCTGGATGATGGCGTTCAGCTGGCCGAGTACGTCCGTGAGCTGACCGTAGGCGGTCTCGTCTGCCTGCACCGATGCCTCCCGTTCTGGCGGTCAGGGTGAGGCTAGCCAGACGGCTGGCCGGGCCTGACCACCCGCGCGCTACCGCGACGCCGGGCCCACGACCCATGGGCCCGGCTGCTCAGTCACCCCGGGCACCGCACCGGAGAGCACGAGCACCTCGGCCTCGGTGGCGGCGTGTCCCGGAATGAGCTCGAATGCGGCGAACCGGGTCGAGGCATACGGGTCATCCGGGTGTGGCACGATGCGGAGCCACTGGAAGTCAGGGTCACCCAGGCACATGGCGAAGCGTGGAGTGATTACGCGCATGAAGACGACTTACGAACACGGGCGCTATTGGCACGACGGTCGCCAATGTATGCACTGGCACTGGGAGTGCGAGTGTGGAAGCCATTCTCGTGGCGGAGACATCCAGTCAGGCGCAGAAAGCAACGCTGTACAACACCGACTGCGGAACGCAGTTGGCCACCCCGGGCCCCGGGTCTACCAGGACGGCTGCCCGTGATTCAGCGATAGCCGCACTCAGGCGCGGCACAGCCCATCATTCCAGCGCTGTGCCGAGCGCCACCACGCTCGCGGATTCAGTCCGCGGTCCCGGGTGCGGCCGCATAGCAGGGTGTCCTGGCCCGCGTTGCCGTCGGTCTGGCGGCTGGTGAGGTCCGACGTGCGCGCCAGCCACATGCAAAGATTGCTGATCCTCGTATGCGGCCAGGCCGAGTTGCCGCGAAGGTGCCACTTCGCGCCTTAAACGGCCCACTTAGGGACACCCCGGCGACGCCCCGATCGGCTACCTGGGTCGACTAAGGGGGCCTTGCCCGGCGCTGCTGCGGGCATCTTGAGCATGTGTGGGGTTGCCGGCCTGAGTACAGCCGGGTGGTAAGCAGCCACGTCGCTCGGTTGGCGCATCGCCCGCTGCCCAAGCTGATCTGTCAGGGGCCGGGGCTATCCGGCGCGGAAGTGCCCTCGGCTCTAAGCGGTTGCCTTGGCGGGTGACTCGACCACCTGTTCCACGTCTTCTATCAGCCCCAGCACGGTCTGGTAGCGCTGGCTGAGGTCATTACTGGCGCACTTATGGATGATTTGACCGATGGCGTCGTCGCTGGGGGGAAGCCCCTCCTTGCCGGTGAATATGTAGGCGAGGACCCAAGCGATCGAGTACATCTCGTTGACGACCGCATAATCCTTGAAACTCGCGAGCAGTGGGTCGCGGTAAGTTCCCTTCATGGCGGTTCGAGTGTGGGTGAAGCTTTTGCTCGGGTCCTTCACCAGGCCAAAGTCCGACAGCTTGACCAGCACGGCACTCTCTCCGTAGACCTTCAGCAAGGTGTTCTGAAGGCTGATGTCTCGGTGCAGGTAGTGGTTCACGTGCAGGTAGTTGATGCCATAAAGGAATTGGAGCGCAATGCGCTTCCGAGTGCCGAACTTGAGCGTTGAGTTTTTCTTGCTGATGTAGTCCCGTAGCGTGGTGTCGCAGTACTCCATCCGGAACTCGTTGCGCTCGTCGTTGTATTTGTAGACCTGCACCACGTAGGGAAAGCTCAGCTTCTTCATCACGTCGAACTCCTGCTTGAACCGCGCCAGCTCGCGCTCGTCCAACTCCTTCTTGGCCCTCTTGACAGCGAACTTGATGTCGTAGTCAGGGTCCACGTAGGAGTAGACGTGGGCGTAGGAACCACTGCCCACCATCGTGAGCGGTACCGGCTCCTGCCCCTTCTTCAGCTTCACGCTCGCGGCCAAGAGGGTGAAGACTGGCTGGTAGTCGATGAGCTCAATGAGCTCGAAATCCTCGGGGACCGTGCTGCCCCCCGAGGGGGAAAGCCAGGGCCTGCAGCGATCCAGCGCGTCCTGATAGCCAGTGTCGAATTCGACCTCCACGCCGCACCTCTTCAGCGTATGGAGGTCGTTCTCGATCTCGTCGATAAGCGCGAGTAGGTCGCGGCTGGGATCCGCCCAGTAGTGGTGGGTGGACTTGGCGCGGCCGTTGATGTCACTGAAGTGCTGGTTCAGCCGCTTGTGGAGAACCGCGAACATGTGGCCCCAGTCGGGGTCGTCGTACAGGCGCGAGAACCGTGGAGACGCGGGCATCACCGCGTACTTCTCCCGCAGGTCTGCCACCATCAACGCCACCGGATCGGCCATCGTCTCAGCCCCTTCGAGTCGAACGCGATCCTCTCATCGGGGTCCGACTCAAGGCGGTGATGAGCCCGGGAAGAACCCAATAGCCACCGCGCAGTTGTTGTGCCGCGCGATCTCCGCCGCCATCAGGAAGCAGCGCTCCCGCATATCGAGCGGGAGGTCGAGCGTGGTGGTGAGGACCGGCACCGCCCGGCACGCGGCGGTCATCGGGCGTCCCTCAGGAGCGTCGCGAGGCGGGCACGCTGCTCGGCCGTGATGGGGGCGCGGTAGCGAGCGCCAGCCCCGTCCCTGTCCCTGAAGCCGCCTTCAGGGCGAACGTTGCCAGTCGCGGTACTAGACGGCGTCCACGTCGGCGACGCTTGTGATCGGGACCTCGGCGAGCAAGGCCTTCTTCCAGTTCAGTTGCCTCGCCGTCCGGCGCATGTGGTCGTTGACGCACACGACGTCGCACTTGTCGATCTCCCGGAGGATGGACCGCCAGCTGTAGCTGTAGATCATCTGGCTCACGTTCACCTCCTTGGACTCGCGGTCCCGGTGGTCGAACTGGAGGACGACGATGTCGGTCTCACCGCAGTCGACGCACGGGTGGTCCTCGAGGTACTGCCAGAGGTTCGCGCGGTTCTGCTCCACGTACGCCGTGTGCAATCCGGTGCGATAGGAGCGCCAGGCGTCCTCGCCTATCGCTTCCTTCTTCCGCGCGTCCCGGGCGTACTGCTTCTGGTTCTCCGCGGCCCGCTCGGCCGGCGTTATCTGGGCGCTGCGTTGCCTCCGGCGTTCACCCTTGACTGCGTTCTCGCAGGGCCTGCACCAGGCCTTGTAGCGCTGTCTCTTCTCGTCCCAGTAGAACTCGGTTACGGGCTTCCGTTCGAGGCAGTGCAGGCACTGCTTCTCCTCCACGGCCGAGTTGCTACCGGCCGTGTCTGACAGAACGGTGCGGATCACCGACGTCTGGCCGCCGGTCCGCCGATCAAGGTCATCCTGCACCGGCCGTTGCCTCCCGCACGGGGGCCTTCCTCCAGCCCATTTGCGTCGCCGTGCGGCGGGCGTGGCAGTTTCCGCACACGACGTCGCACTTCTCGATCTCGCGCAGGATGACCGGCCAGCGCCGTCCCGAGGCGATCATCCGGCTGACGATCATCTCCTTGGACTCGCGGTCCCGGTGGTCGAACTGGAGGACGACGATGTCGGTCTCGCCGCAGTCCATGCACGGGTGCTCGCGCAGGTACTGCCACAGGTTCTGGCGGCTTTCCGCGACGTAGGCGTCGAAGAGGGCCAGGCGGTAGGCGCGCCAGGCCTCATCTCCCATCTCCTCGCGCCGCCGGGCGTCCGCGGCATACTGCTTCTCGTTCGCGGCAGCCCGTTCTTCCGGCGTCATCTGCGCCCAGCGTTGCCGCCGCAGCTGGTTCTGCCGCTCCCTGTAGCAGGGCTTGCAGCGGGCCAGATGTCGCTGGTGCGTGTTGTCCCAGTAGAACTGGTCGACGGGTTTCACCACCCTGCAGTTCGCACACCGCTTCGTCTCCACGACCGCATCGATACCGGTCAGGTACGACGGAATCAGCCTTCGGGGCGGTCGCTCCGTGTCCTGGTCACGGCGAGTACCGCTCCTATAGCAGGCTGCCTGCCGTGGCGCTCAACACCTGGTGGACCGCAGACCCGGCCCAGCGGTACTGGATGGAGATCACGCTCCGGGACGATCTCGGTGTCAACCTCAAGGCCCCGAAGCTGAACGCCGGCGTGTGGTCGTACGACCTCGTCGGCGAGGTGAAGCCCGGTGACCGGGTATTGCCCTGGTCGGGCAAGGCGCGAGCCCTCGTGGGCTGGTCAGACGTCATGGAGTCGGCGACGACGGTGCCCGAGTACACCTGGCAGCCGCGAGGCACCAGCGGGCGCGCTCTGCCCGACCCCCGCACCACCGAAGGCTGGGTTGCGCCGCTCGAAGGGTTTTCCCACTTCCCGCGTAGTGGCGCTCATTCTCCGGCGAGCCGGCCGAACAGCACCGCGTCGCCGTGGGGCCGGGTCCGGTAAGGGATGCAGGCGCGCACCACTCCTCGTCGCGGAAGCCCGCCCGCCGCGCGACCGCCTCCTGAACGTCGGGGGGAAGGCTCACGTCAGTGGTAGGCGATGCGGCAAAGTCCTGGAGCCGCTTCCAACGCTGCGAGGGAAAGCCTCTTCTTAGGACCTCTTCGACTCTTTTCGTGTCTTGTTAACATATGTCCCACATGACGACTAGTGTTCAGGTCACTTGGTGAACGGCAGGCGATCACCAAAGATGAGTATCAGGAGAGCTCAATCCTTATGAAGATCAGCTTCGACACTGAGCACGACTCGTTCGACAGTGTCATTCACGCTGTCCAGGCCGCCTACGGCGTCTCGTACTCGTCCAACGGCGACGCACCTGCCGCCGGCGGTGGCGAGGACGACGACTACCTGCCCGGCAAGTGGACCCGCCCTCGCCTGCGCAAGCTCGTCGAGTGGCTCGCGGACTCCGACGCAGCGGTGGCGATGCGCTACATCGCGGAGCACGCCCCGGCTGTGGACCTCGACGACGTCTTCGAGCACATGGGTGCACACACGGGCATCCAGGACTTCGACGGCAAGGCGATGGGTGGTCGCATGTCGGCTATCGGGTTCGCTCGCAACGCCATCGGCGGGGGTGTCACCGGGCCATACGACACCGACTACAACTCGCGGAAGTACCGCATGGACAAGAAGGTCGCTGAGGCGCTTCTCGAGGAGATGGACGCCTACGCCAACGCGTGAGGATGAAGCATGGGATAGGGGACAGCAGCTAGTCCGTCACCTCTGGCACGTGGTCTCGATCGGCTTGGCCCCCGGCCACTAGGTCGTCAGTGCCTCGCTCGCTGCCTCGCCTTGTACCTCCGCTGAGCCTCCCGATGGCACTCCCGGCACCGACCCGCTGCAGTCAGGCCGACCTCAGCGATCCGGTGTCCGTTCGCGCACTGGCCGTCCTTCCGGGCACGCCCGTCGACCTCCGACCGCACGGAAGACTCTCGCTGGCGATCGTTGGCGCAGATGCCACAGTGTCGGGCCCCGCGCTTGTCGACGTAGGCGTCGGCCAGGTCATGCCCCCGCTTGCAGGTATTCCCGCGCGGCCGCCGGCGGTGCGCCGCGTTGTTCTCCTTGGCCGGGACCGCGGCCAGGTGGTCTGGGTGACAGCAGGCGCGGTGCGGACACGGCTTCGCGGTGCACTCCGGGCCGTGGCACTTGTGGTCGATGACGTACCCGGTCGGAATGGGCCCGCGAATGGTCTCGTAGACCAGGCGGTGCACGTCGATCATTCTGTTGGTTCCTGCGTCCCGCACTGTGACGTACCCGTCGGCTCGGCTGGCCGGCCGGCCACGCCAGTACCAGCAGCCGTCCCCGCCTTGCTCGGCCAAGCCCCAATTCACAAGCTGCTCGCGGGTCATCCCGCGCGGTCGATACTCGCGATCGGGCTGCCTCGGGATGGCGTTGGCTGCGCGCCGCTGTCGAGCGGCCTCGGCCGCGCACGTGCGGCAGTACCGCCGGCCGGACTCCGTGACGTCGAATGGGTGCCCGCGCCGGCAGGTCTCCCCCTGGATGCCCGCCCGGTTCCGTGATGTGTTGGTTGCTAGGGACTCGGCTCGCAGGTGGAACGGGTTGAGACAACTACGATGCGGACAGCCTTCCCCGCCACCGCAGGTCTGTGCGTCGTGACAAATATGGTCAACGGTCTCGTCCACCTCACCGTTGACGAGCTCGGCCACCAGTCGGTGCACTTTCAGCTGACGCCGGAAACCTGTCGTGAGGCGCACCCACAGGACTGGGTAGCCCCTCGAGTAGCTCCCTCCCCTCCAACGCCAACATGCTGACGGCCCACAGGTGTTGTCGATCAGAGAATCCAGACGGGCAGTCAAGGCGGCTACGTCGGCGATAAGAGGCACTAGTGGGTCAGACACTGGTCACGTCGTCCTCCGCTCACGAGCCGGCTGCACCGGTGTTGGTCCACGCGGCTGTCTCTACAGCCAGCCACCGACAGCCGCAGTGATTCCGCCCGGATGAGGCGGGTCACCCGGATGTAGACCGCCGAGGTCGAGCGGCTGGCCGCGCAGCTCCACGACCCAGCCGACCTCTGGCAACAGGTCGAGCTGGTCGAGCTGCTGGACGACGACGGCGAGGTCGACCGGCAGCGGGTCGCTGAGGCCGTGGCCGCCTTGGCCGACTCCAAGGCGTACCTGCTGAAGCCTCCGCCGTCGCCCGGTGGCGGCTTCAGGCAGGGCCGCCGGACGGCCGTCGACCACGGGAGCGACACCACCAGGGAGCCGTCCTGCGCGGCCGCGACTGAGGGCGCGCATGACTCCGTCAGAGTCAGGACTCGTCGAAGAAGTCCTCGTCGACTCGTTTGAGCACGAACGTCTCCGAGTCCTGTGCGCCGATGTTGTGCTTGACCAGCAGCTCGGCCAGCGTCGCGCCATCGATGAGGATTACGCGGGCGTTGACCTTCTCGGCGTAGTCCAGGGCATCCTGGCTGAAGCGTGTCTCGCCCCGAGTTCAGTGGAGACTCGGAACTGACGCGGCGACGGTAGTCGCCACGGGGTTGTGCCGGTAGAAGTGGTCCTCGTGCTCGGCCGGTGGGATCAGGCCGATCTCGCCGTGTAGGCGTCGGTGGTTGAACCAGTCGACGTACTCGGCGACGGCGATCTCGAGGTCGTCGATGCCCTTCCAGGGGCCGCGGTTGCGCACGAGTTCGGCCTTGAAGAGGGAGTTGAAGGCCTCGGCGAGGGCGTTGTCGTAGGAGTCGCCGGTGGAGCCGACCGACGCGACCGCGCCGGCCTCGGCGAGGCGCTGGGTGTAGCGCACGGCGAC
>NZ_FOND01000014.1 GCF_900112815.1 Blastococcus tunisiensis | reverse complement strand
AGGGCCTGGAGATGCGCAGGCACGCCGAGATCACCATCGCCGCCGACCTGCCGATCTACTTCTGCGACCCGCACTCACCGTGGCAGCGCGGCAGCAACGAGAACACCAACGGGCTGCTCCGCCAGTACCTGCCCAAAGCCACCGACCTCTCGGTGCACAGCGCAGCAGACCTAGACGCCATCGCCGACAAGCTCAACGGCCGCCCCCGCAAGACCCTCGACTTCCACACCCCAGCCGAGCACCTCGACCGACTACTCTCCGACGATCAACTAGCCGGTGTTGCGACGACCGAGTGAATCCGCCGCCTCGAAACCGGGCGCCAGCGCACACGCCGGCCGCCGTTCGATGGCCCGGTCCCACATCTCTGCCCACCTATTGCCGCACTGGTCCCGGTGGGAGGGGGCGAGCATTCGCACGTCGTTTGCGGCAGCCTTGCGACTCGGTGTCGGGGAGCGTGTGCTGGGGATGGAAACCCGCACCGCGGGCATCGCAGGAACGGGCCGGACGGAACCCGGACCCGCCGCCGACCGATCCGATGCGGAGGAACCGATGAGCAGCTCGGGCAGGAAGCCCGCCCCGTCGTGCAGCTGCCGGGTGGTCGGGGCAGCATTCGGTGTGACTCTGGGCCTGGTCGGGTGCAGCGATCCGGGGACCCCGGACCCGTCCGGGATCACCGCCGAGGACCTCCAGCAGGTGCAGGAGGAGGTGGCCCGCCTCGAGGACCGGGTCGCCACGCTGGAGGACCAGGTCTCCGCCATGGGCAGCACGGACCCGGCGGACGGGTCCACGACACCGTCGGACGAGCGCACCTTCTTCGGCGATCCCGGTTCCTTCGTCGGCGAGGAGGTGACCGTCCGGGGCCGGATCACCGAGCTGCTCGCCTCGACCGACGTGGCGAGCGCGTTCCGGATCGCGGGGGACACCGGGGATCCGGTCGGGGTGGTGTCGGCCACCCCGTCGCCCGAGGTGGCCGCGGGCGACGTCGTCGAGGTGACCGGGACCGCCGTCGAGGTGGCCCCCGACACCTTCGAGGCCGACTTCGGCATCGCGGCCGATGCGGTCTTCGGGAATCCGGAGGCGTGGCTGTCCGGGGCCGAGGGGCAGGTGGCCCTCGCGGCGGTACGGATCGAGGCGGCACCGGCACCGGCCGGCGACTGAGGGGACCGGACGCCCTGCCTGAGCCGTGGCCCCGGATCAGTCCGTGGGGGACGACGTGGGGGCCGACGACCGGGGAGTGGCGGTCCCGCCGGGAGCCGAGGTCCCCCCGGGCGGGTCGTCGATCTCGCGGACCCGGCAGGCCGCGACGTCGGCCTCGAGCTGTCGCTGGAGCGGCTGCAGCCTGCGGACGACCTCGTCCAGCTGCGCCGCGTCCAGGGCGGTGGCGGCGCGGCCCAGCTCGTCCATGGTCGCGTAGCCGTCCTGCAGGGCGTTCACGGCACCCAGGCACGCGCCGTTCACCTGGAACGGGCCGTCGTCCGGGTCCAGGTCCCCGATCACGAGGCCGCCGTCCGACGGCCCCTCACCGGCCTGGTCGCTCACCGCGGGCGGGGTGGTGTCGCCGAGCAGCCCGACGGCGACGGCCCCGAGGGCCAGCCCGAGCACGAACACCACGGCGACGACCAGCCCGGTCCGGAACCCGGCGACCGGACCCGGGCGCCCGGGGACGTCGGCCGTCTCGTCGTCACGGGCAGGCCCTGCGTCGTCACGGGCGGGCGCTGCGTCGTCACGGACGGGCCTTGTCCCGGCCGGCTCGTCGGGCTGTGCGCTCGCTCCGGATCCGGCCTGGGTCATGGTCGATCCTCCTGTGGTTTCGGACGGGAGCTTTACCCGGTGCCCGCGCGCGGTATCCACCACCAGCCGACCGAGATCACGGCGGCGTCGGGAGGCTGCCGTGCCCGGATCGTCGAAGCTCCGAGCGGTGGCGCGCGTGCCGGCGTCCGTGGGCCGGGGGGTGCGCACCGCGGTGGTCTCGGGGCGCTGGCCGGTGCTCGTGTTCTGGGTGGTGGCTGCGGTGCTCGCGGTGGTGGTGCCCAGCCCCTCGCAGGACGACAGGAGCGGGGACATCGGCAGCCTGCTGCCACCCGGCAGCGAAGCCGTGGCGGTGCAGGACCGCTCCCTGGACCACTTCGCCGTGCCCGTGCTCTCCGACACCTCGGTGGTGGTGCACGACCCGGGCGGCCTGGATCCGCTGACGCGGGCCGACTCCACGCTGTGGGCGCTGGCGCACACGCAGGCCTACCTGGACGGTCGGGTGCCGCCGGGCAGGGGCCAGATCATCGGCGCCGTCCCCCTGCCGACCGCCTCGCCGGACACCGCCGTCAGCTATCTCTACATCTCGCCCTACACCTCGCTCGAGAAGCGGGTCGCTCTGAGCCAGCAGTACGCCGCCCACTTCAGCAACCAGCCCGGCGTCGAGACGTACGTGACCGGCGTGCTGCCGGCGCAGGTCCAGCAGGTCCACTACCTGCAGGCGCACCTGCACACCTTCGAGATCGCCACGCTCGTGCTCATCACCGTGGTGGTCGCGCTCGCCTTCCGATCGGTGGTCGCCCCCCTGGTCGTGCTCTTCACGGTCGCCCTGGGCTACCTCGTGACGCTGCAGGTGCTCGACCGGCTGGCCGCCGCGCTGGGCTTCGCCCTGCCCGAGCAGCTGCGGCCACTGGTCGCGGCCCTGCTGATCGGTGTGGTGACCGACTACTGCGTCCTGTACTTCTCCGGCTTCCGACGGGAGCTGGGACGGGGCCTGCACCGGCACGAGGCAGCCCGCCGGGCCGTGCTCACGGAGGGGCCGATCATCGCGGTGGCCGGCCTGACCGTCGCGGCCGGGACCGCGGCGCTCCTGGTGGCGGACTTCGAGCTGTTCCGGGCGTTCGGCCCGGCGCTGGCCCTGACGGTCGTCGTCGGCATGGTCGTGTCCCTCACCCTGGTGCCCGCCCTCATGGCGATCCTCGGGCACCGGCTCTTCCTGACCGTCGGGGGTGGCGGCCGGTCGACGCCCAGCAGGCACGAGCCGAGCAGGGTGACGCGGTGGCTGGCCGACAACGTCTCCCGGCGCGGCGGTGCCGTGCTCGCGGTGCTGTTCAGCCTCGCCGTGCTCGTGCCGGCCGCCCTGCCGCTGCTGGGCATGCGCATCGACACGTCCTTCATCTCCGAGCTCCCGGCCGACGACCCCATCCGTGCCGGCGCCCGCGTGCTCCAGGACGCCGGTATCCGCGGGGCCGTCGCGCCGACCGAGGTCCTGGTGGAGGGGGAGGACGTCGCGCAGCAGCGGGGTGCACTGGAGCGCCTCCAGACGGCCATCGCCGAGCAGCCCGGCGTGGCCGAGGTCCTCGGACCGGCGCAGAACCCGCTGGACGAGGGCTACGGCCTCGTCCTCGCGGAGGACGGCGACGCCGCCCGGTTCATCGTGATCCTGGACAGCGATCCCCTGGGCGCTCCTGCCATCGCCGACCTGGACCGGTTCGACGACCGCATCGACGAGCTGGCCGCGGCGGCCGGCCTGCAGGACGCGACGATCGCCGTCGGCGGCCAGACCGCCATCGCGGCCGAGCTGGCCGAGCTGACCCGGGAGAACCTGCGGACGATCCTGATCGCCGCCCTCGTGATCGAACTGGTCATCCTCTGCATCTACCTGCGGGCCCTCCTGGCCCCGGTCCTCCTGCTGGCGTGCAGCGCGCTCGGCGTCGCCGCTGCCCTGGGCCTGGCCGTCGTCGTCTTCCAGGGCGTGCTGGGCAACCCGGGGCTGCTGTTCTTCGCGCCGTTCACCACCGCAGTGCTCCTGCTGGCGCTCGGGTCGGACTACAACGTGTTCGCGGTCGGGGCGATCTGGAAGGAGGCCGGCCGGCGCCCGCTCCGCGAGGCGATCCGGGTCGCGATGCCGGAGAGCGCGCGGGCGATCAGCGCCGCCGGCCTGATCCTGGCCGCCACCTTCGCGATGGTCGCCATCATCCCGCTCGGCCTCTTCCGGCAGATCGCCTTCGTCATGGCGGTGGGGCTGCTGATCGACACCTTCCTCATCCGGCCGGTGCTGACGCCCGCAGTCCTCACGCTGCTCGGGCCGGCCGCCGGCTGGCCGGGGCGCCGCATCCGGACGTCGCCGGCCACCGACGTCCCCGAGGAGGAGACGGTGCCTCCCCGGGGGGATCCCGCCCCGGTCGGTGCCGTCGAGGCGGCAAGGCGATGACGGGCAGCGGCGCCACTGCCGCGGGCCGTCCCCGGACGGGGCGGGCCTGGTTGGTCGCGGTGCTCGTGGGCGCCCTGCTGGGGACGGGCCTGCTGCTCTGGGGGCTGGACCGGCTGGCCCGGCAGACGGTCCAGGCGCTGCTCGCCGAGGAGCTGCAGCAGGCGACCGGCACGGTCGTGGCCCCGACGGTCGAGGTAGGGGGAGGGCCGGTCCTGCTGCAGGCCCTGCGCGGGCGCTACGACGAGGTGCGGGTGGCGCTCGAGGACGTGTCGAACGGGCCGCTGACCTTCGACCGGGTGGACGCCGAGCTGCAGGGGGTGCACCTGTCGTTCCACGACCTCGTCGTCCGCGATGCCGACGCGGTGGTGTTCGAGGGGAGCACCACCGACGCGTGGCTGCGCTACGACGCACTGGACCAGTACCTCCGTTTCACCGGGCGGCCGATGACGGTGCGGCCCGCGGGGCCGGAGGGTTCCGACCAGGTCCGGCTCACCGCGACCGGTGAGCTGCTGGACCGGCCCTACGAGGCATCCGTCACGGCCGTCGTCGACCCCGCCACCGGCGCGCTGGCGGTCCGGCCCACGGAGGTGCTGACCGACCGCCCGCTCGACCGTTCCGCCGAGCTGCTGCTCACCGAGCGGTTCCGCTTCCGGGTGCCGCTGGACCCGCTGCCGTTCGGCCGGCAGGTGGCCGAGTTCGACCTGGGCGAGGAGGCCGTGACCGTCCGGACGACGGGTGCGGGGATCGTCCTCCTGGGCTGACGCGCCCGGACAAGGAGCGTCAGCCCTCGACGACGCCGCAGGCGACCTGGGAGCCGGTGGTGACCGGCCCGACCTCGTCATCGAGCACCTCGTCGATGTCGGCGAGGGTGTCGACCGGCGGGCCGATGAGGATCGCGGTTCCTTCCTCCGCGAGGAGGGTGTCGAGCGGCATGGGCCCGGCGAGCGTGCTCATCGAGCCCACCCCGTTCTCCAGGACCAGGAGAGCGGGCAGCTCGAGGAACGCGGCGCCGTCCGCGGTGTCCGCGACGTCGCACGTGCCGGCCTCGTAGAGGTACATCGGGTGGAAGCCCCCGGCGAGCCCCGCGACCTGCACCTCCACCATCGCGCGGCCGCCGTCGTCCCGGAACCATGCTCGACCGACCTCGGACCCCTCCGGGTCGACGAGGTCGGTCGAGGCCTCCACCGGCACCCGCCGGACATCCGGGTCCTCGGCCTCCGGTGCCGCGGCATCCTCCTCCGGTGTCGCGGCGTCCCCGTCGCTCTCGGTCGCGGCGGCGATGTCATCGGCGAGCTGCTCGTCGTCCCCTCCGCAGCCGGCCAGGGCGAGAGCGGTGGAGGCGATCAGCAGGAGCAGTGGTCGGCGCACGGTGGTACCCCCTCGATGTGACTGGCGTTCCGCTGGTCGTGCCCGCGGTCAGCCAGGACCACCACACGCAGGGCGCGAGTGACATGGGGTCGTCATCTTCGGTGCGGATCCGGCCGTCATCGCCGGTGGCCGTCTCCCGGCTCCGCCGGCCGGGCCGGCTGTCCGGTGGCCGGGAGCAGACCCTCGACGGCCGGATCGCCGTGGCCGTCCGGGGAGCCTTCCCGGTGACCGGACGGTGCGACCTTCTCCATCCACCGGCGCACCTGGGTCACCACGACGTCCGGATGGGTGAACGGCAGCATGTGGCCCGCGTCCGGCACCGTGACGAGCTCGCCGTCCGGCAGGACCGACAGGAGGTCCCGGATCTCCCCGCTGGGGACCTCTGGATCGGCGCTGCCGTGGACCAGGAGCGTCGGCACCCGCAGCGCCGGCCCGAGTTCGACGCCGTCGTGGCTGAGGCTGGCCATCGTCGTCCCCGCGAGGGCACGGGGCCGGCTGCCCAGGAAGCTGTTGCGGACCCGGGCGACGAACTCCTGCGGCTCGCCGGGCGCGAAGGCCGCCCGGCGGATCACGCGGTCGGACAGGGCCTCCGCGGGCCTGATCAGCCGGCCGACCCGGACACCGCCGCGGAGTGCGTTCCACCAGCCCCAGTGCAGGAGTCGCTGCAGCCACGCCGGCAGGCGCCGTCCCGGCAGCCCCGGGGCCGTGACACCCGAGCCGCCGGACCCCACGAGGACGGCGCCGGCGACCCGCTCGTCGGGCGAGGCGTCGAGGTGGGTGAGCAGGATCCCGCCCCCGAGGCTGTGCGCGACGACCAGGACCTGCCCGCGCCCGGGTGCCACGTGGGTCAGCACGGCGTCGAGGTCCCGTGCGTGCGCACGCATCGTGTAGTCCCCGCACCGGGCGTCGCCGCTCTGCGCGTGCCCGCGCAGGTCGTAGGCGGTCACCCGGTACCGGTCCGACAGGCGCTCCGGAACCGTGCCCCAGGACTCGGCGGACATGCCCAGGCCGTGCACCAGCAGCAGCGGAGGTGCATCGGGTGGCCCCCACGAGCTGAGTGCCAGGCGGGTGCCGTCGAACGAGGTCACATCGGTCATGCGGACTCGCTACCCCCGCGGCCGGGGATCAGCACGGGACGGACCACTGTGCGGCAAAACGTCATGTGGCCCGGTCCGCCCGGGTCGGCTCACGCCCCCGGCTGCAGCGTGAAGAACGCCACCTGCGGGGGAGCGTTGATCCGGATCGGGGCGACGCTGAACCCGATGCCGCACGTCACGAACATCCGGTTGCCGTCCGCGCCGAAGTCCTCCGGGGCCCAGCCGTCGGCGACGATCCGCTCCTCGCTGGTGAGTGCCAGGTACGCCCATTCCGGGGTGCCCGGCAGGGCGACCTGCCCGCAGTGGGTGTGCCCGGCCAGCGTGAGCGGGGCGCTTCCGGCCGGCAGCCGGTCGAAGACGGTGGGGTTGTGCATGAGCACCACCCGCGGGGCGCCGTCCGGCACGTCCTCCAGCGCGGCGTCCACGTCGACCCGGTTGGGGAGGTCGGGGCCGATACCCACCACGTGCAGCTGCTCGGCCGGGTCGTCGACCGGACCCGGCACCGGGAGGGCGGCGTTGCTCAGCACCGGTATGCCGGCGCCCTCGAGCGCCGTGGTGAGCTCGTCGGCCGCGTCCACCTTGTAGTCGTGGTTGCCGAGGACGGCGTAGGTGGGGATGCCCGACCGGACCAGCGGGTCGATCAGGTCCAGCAGCGTGTCGACCTGCGTCTCGATGCTGGGATCGGCGCTGTAGACGAAGTCCCCGCCGAGCAGGACGACGTCCGGCTCGGCCTCCACGATGGTCTGCACGGCGCGCTCCACCATCCCGTGGTTGGCGAACCACATGCCCAGCTGCAGGTCGGAGACGACGGCGACCTCCGTGCCGGCCAGTTCCTCCCCGAGCTGCGGCAGGGCGACCTCGGCGTGCTCCTCGTCGAGGATCACCCGCGGTTCGACGAGCATGCCGTAGGCCAGCAGGAGGACCAGGAACACCCCGAGCGCGAGTCCCGTGCGAGCGAGCCGGTTCTTCACGTCGCCCTCCTTCCGCCGGCCCCCGGGACCGACTCGGTCAGGAGGTCGCGCAGCGCGGCGTCGACCTCCGCGGAATGGGTCATGGTCACCATGTGCCCGGCGCCGGGCACCAGCACCAGCCGGGTGTGCCCACCGATGCGGTCGGCGAGCCAGCGGGAGGACCGGACGGGGATCGTCGAGTCCTCCTCGCCGGCGAGGACCAGTACCGGAACCCGCCGCAGCGCGCCGACCGCTGCGCGCGCGTCGTAGGTGGACAGGGCACGGAGATAGGCCGACATGACCGCCGTCGGCGTGTCGACCCACATGGACCGGGCGGCGCGGGCCGGCTGGTCGGGCGGGTCTTCCGCGAAGAGGCGGCGCCGCAGGACGTCGTGGCCGATCCGGGACCGGAAGGGATGGACGGCCTGCAGCAGTGGGGCGGTCACCCACAGCGCCGATGCCCCCACGATGCCCAGGGTGGTCCTGATCCGGAGGGCGGCACCCGCGCTGCTCTCGCCCGCCGTCAGCGGCGCCGCCCGGGTCGACAGCAGCGCCACCCCGGCGATCCGGTTCCCGAAGAGCTCGGGCCGCAGGCCGGCGAGGGCCAGCACCGCCATGCCACCCATCGAGTGCCCGACCAGCACGACCCGCCCCTGTCCGCCCTGGGCGTCGACGATCTGGCCGAGGTCCCGGCCCAGGCGCTCCATCGTGGCCGCGCGGGCACCGGACCAGCCACTGTCCCCGTGGCCGCGCTGGTCGTAGCGGACGAGGCGGCATTCTCCGCGCAGGTCGGCCCACTGCGGGTCGAACATCGCCCCCCGCGCGGCGAACCCGTGGGAGAACACCACGGTCAGCGGGGCGTCGGGCGGCCCCTCGGTCTCCACGTGCAGGAGGACGCCGTCGTCGGTGCGCACCGACGGCGGGGCTCCGGTGGTCCGCTCCGCCAGCCGCCGGGCGCGAGCCAGCCGCAGGACCAGCCCGGCGGCCAGGGCAGCCGCGGTCGGCCAGGCGATCCGGCGTCTCACTGGTGCGCCGTCGCCGCTGCGGGAGATCCTGCCCGGCTGCCGGAACGGGCACCGTGGCCCGGGCGCGGCAGGAGCACCCGCGCGCAGGCGTAGACCCACAGCCCGCCCAGGAGCAGGCCGGCGAGCACGTCGGTGGGGTAGTGGGCCGCGGCGTAGATCCGCGAGACCCCGATCGCGGGGGCCAGTACGACGGGCAGGACGAGGACCGCCCAGCGCCACGGGCCACGCCAGTAGGCGATGACCAGCGCGGCGACCGCGCCGTAGAGCGCCGCGGCGGCTGCCGTGTGGCCCGACGGCCAGCTGGCACCGCTCGGCAGGCTCGACGTCAGGTCCGCGACCGCCGGCCGCATCCGGTCGACCACCTCGGCACTGACGAAGTACAGCGCCACCTCGCCGACCAGGGTGACCACCACGAAGACCGCCGGCCGGCGGCTGGCGGTCACCGCCAGGCCGAGCACGGCGAGCGAGAGCCCGAGGGCGATCACCGCGGGCGTGCCCGACAGCCGGCCGACCCACTCCATGACCGTGCTGAGGTCCGCACTCCGGATCTCGGCGAACCAGCGGACGACGCCGCGGTCGAACCGGCCGAGCCAAGTGCCGGTCAGGACCGCGGTGACCAGGAGCCCCAGCGCGGTGACGACCGCGAAGAGTCCCGCGGCGACGGCCAGCAGCCGGAGCGAGAGCGCCCGCGCCCGCGGCTCTCCCGGACCGTCCGCGCCCGCCAGGTGGGGTGCGTCGTCCGGATCGACGGCGAGCGGGTCGAGCGGCTCGTCCGGATGCACCCCGCGGCGGTGCTGCCAGCCCCGGAAGGTCGCGGTGGTGACCGCGAGCCAGCCGGCTCCCAGGGCCCAGCCGGCGAGCACGTCGGAGACGAAGTGCACGCCCAGTGCCAGCCGGGTGAACCCGACGGCGACCACGACGAGCACGGTCGCGGCCACGAGCCAGGGGCGGAGCCGTCGGCGGACCGACGGCAACGTGAGCACCAGCAGCGTTCCCCACGTCACCAGGGCGGTCATCGCGTGGCCGCTGGGGAAGCTGGCGTTCGACGGCGTGTCGACGACCGGCGACTCCACGACCGGCCTGGCCCGGTCGACGATCGCCTTGGTCAGCGGCCCGAGGACGGCCAGCCCCACGCCCGTGGTGGCGACGAAGGCCGCCAGCCGCCGTTGCGACCGGATGAGCAGGAAGAGCGTGGCGAGGAGGAAGAGCAGCACTGCCGTCCCGGTGCCGCCGAGGGTGGTCACGGCCCTGAGCACGCCGACCAGGAGCGGGGATCCGCTGACAGAGGCGTTCAGGTCCGCGGCCACCTCGCCGTCGAGGGTGGACAGCGGCGACCAGGATCGCTGCACGAGCAGCCACAGCAGCAGGAACGGCACGGCGCCGAGGAGCACCGCCACCCAGCCCAGGGCGGCGCGCACCTCGAAGCGGCCGATCCCGGTGGCGGCTGCCTGGTCCTCCCGGGGGAGGCTTGCAGTAGATGTCGAAGGCACCCGGACCGGCTACCCCTGCGGACGACGTCCGTGAACGCCCTGCGCCTTGCAGTCCGGTGACATCGCCTGGCCGGCTGCCACCGCTCCCGAGGGCTTCGTGCGTCGGGGGCGGCGGCGTCCGGGTCACCGCCCTCCCGGTTCGGCCCGGCCCAGCTCCGGGTGCAGGGCGAGCAGCGACCGCCGGATGTCCTCCACGACGCTGTCCACCACGAGACCGCCGTCGCCGGTCGTCGCGGGCGTGCGCCGGACCTGTCCGACCAGCGTCCGGACCGCGTCGCACGCCCGGTCGAGGGCAGCCGGGTCCGGCGTCCGGCGGTCCATCGTGCGGAGGATGCCGGCCAGGCTGTCCAGCGCTCCGGCGACGGGGGCCCGCAGGGACGGGGCGAGCGTCGTGTCGTCCCGGTCCGCGACATCGGTCTCCGTGAGCAGCTGGGTGATGCTCGTGACCAGGAACGCCAGCCGCTGCAACGCCGCGGCCTGCCGACGCTGCCGCTCGAGGGAGTCGCGGAACCTGCCCGCGATCCGGTTCCCGCTCCGCGCCTCCTCCACCCGGTGCACCGCCTCGCGCACCTGGACGACGACGGGGTCGATGGCGTGGATGCGGGCCCGCCACTCGCCGGGAACCCGGGCCCCCTCCCGCCGGAGCCCGGCGCCCAGGTCCTCCAGCTGGTCGGCCAGGGTGCGCCGCAGTCGGTCCAGGGCAGCGTCCGCGGAGGTCAGTGGCAGCGGTGGGAAGGCGGCGACCACAGCCAGCCCGACGAGCGCTCCCGCCAGCGTGAGCCCGGCGAACCCGGCCACGTAGTCGAGCGGGTGCTGGTCCCCGAGGAGCAGCACGAAGAGCGCGGACGTGGGCAGCCAGCCGGCTCCGCTGCCCAGCCGCTTCCAGCCGCCGAGGAGCACGCCGATGCCCACGACGGCTGCGATGGTCGCCAGGTTGCGTCCCAGGAGCTGCTCGACGCCGAGTGCCACGCCGGCGCCGAGCGCGATGGCGGCGACCGTCTGCCACGCCTGCCGCGCCGACCCGGCGACCGTGGTGGACGTGGCGATCACCGCGCCCAGCGGCGCGTAGTAGGGGTATTCCGCGGCGAATCCCGGAAGGACGTGCACGAGCCCCCAGGCGAGGGAGGCTGCCACCGCGGCCCTGACCGCCATGCCCGGTCGGGGGCTGGCCGCCAGCCGCCGTGCAGCCCGCCGGAGCGTTCCCCCGCGGTCCCCATCAGGTCGCGCACGCTCGCGCACGTCGTGCTCCGTCGTCATACCGTCCGTGCCCACGACGCGCCGCCGCGGACCCCGCTGCGCCGGCGGCCGGCACACGGGTGCCTGCTGCCGCCGGGCGGGGCGTCGTGGCGCAGCCGGGGCTTCTCCCTCCGCCGCCGGGGACCGCGAGTCGTCTACCTCGCCTGTCCCGTCCCCTCTGCCCGAGCCGGGCGGCAGGATCCGGCCCGGCCCCGATCGTCATGCAACCGTCATCGGTCGTGCTTCGGGCCCTCCGCGTGCTCGCTGCCCCCGCGCGGTGCCCGGCCGGGCCGTGCGGCGACGCGCGCCGCGGTGTCGTGCTCCAATCCGGGCATGCGCCCACGGGGAATCCGAACGGCGAGGTGTTCCGGCGAGCTGCCGGCCACCGGTCGACGACGAGGGGAGCTGTCCGGGTGATCACCGACGGTCCCCGGGGAACGGGCCGCAGCTCCGGATCGGTCCCCGGCGTGCCCGAAGGTGGCGGGGAGTCCGGCGGCGAGCTGACGTCTCGCGACGCGATGCGGGCGGTCCGTGCGGCGAAGTGGTCGTTCTGGCAGCAGGCGTTCGCCCGGTTCCGCTACGGCGACGGGTTCTCCCACTCCCGCGCCCTGGCCTTGCAGCTCTCCCTCGCCTTCATCCCGCTGGTGATCGCCGCCGTCGGTCTCAGCGGGACCCTGGCGACGGACGGCCTGGGGCGGGTGCTCCGGTCGACGATCGTCGCGCTGAGCCCCGGCGGATCGGGAGCCCTGATCCGGAACACCCTGGAACAGGGGGCGGGTTCCGTGGCGGCGCTCTGGCTGGGGCTGGCCTTCGCGCTCGCCACGCTGACCACCGCCATGGGACAGCTCGAGCGCGGGGCCAACCGGATCTACGGGATCGTCCGGGACCGGCCCACCCGCCGGAAGTACGGTCGGGCCCTGGGGATGACGGTCGTCTCCGGTCTCCCTGCCATGGCGGGGTCCGGCGTGCTGCTGGCCGGAGCCGCGTTCGGGGACGCGGTCGAGGACGTCTACGGCTGGGACGACGACGCGGTCATGGCGGCGGCCGTGCCGGTGGGTGTGCTGCTGGTGCTCGGCGCGGTGCTGGCGATGCTCCGCCTGGCCCCCCGACGGCGTCAGCCCGGGTGGTCGTGGTTGCTTCTCGGCACGGTCGTCGCGGTATCGCTGTGGCTCGGCTTCACCGCCCTGCTCGGCGCGTACGTCCAGCTCTCCGCGTCCTTCGGGGTCGTCTACGGACCGCTGACCGGCGTCATCGCACTCCTGCTGTGGACGCAGGTGACCGGCGTGGCCATCTTCCTGGGGTTCGCCGTGACCGCGCAGCTGGAGGCCAGGCACGCCGGCATCGAGGTCGGAGCACTGCCGGATCCGGCCCCCGCTGGACCGGGTGAGGCGGATGGCAGCGGCTAGCCGGACCGGCTCGTCGAGGCGCGGCCTGCCGACCGGCGCCGGGTGCCGCGGAACGCCCCGTGTGTCATTGCGGTGACAGCGGCGGTGGGGGTGGTTCGTGCCGGGTGCCGGGGGGCACGCGGGCGGGGGAACCGAACGCCGAGCGAGGGGAGCGACCCGTGGCCGCAGGACACGCAGTCGAGGAGCGGACGACGCCGGCGGTGGCGCCGCCCATGGAGAAGAGCAACGAGGCCGAACCGGAGCAGCTGGACACGGCCAGGCAGCAGGGGGACGCCTATGGCGCGGCCCTGCAGGCCATGAAGGAGGAGGACGGCGCGGCAGTCGCCGAGGCGGGGAACTTCGTCGTCGCCCTGGTCAACGAGCAGGCCGAGGGCATGTACGCACGGGACGGCGACAGCGGCCTGGTCTGGCGGGAGGCGCCGGAGGAGGCCAACGCCCACATCGAGGTGGCCGTGGCCGATCTCGCGGACGGACGGTTCGTCCCGGGCCTGGACGTCACGGTCACCGTCCAGGACGGCGACCGCGAGTTGTTCAGCGAACGGGCGCCGTTCCTGTGGCACCCGTTCCTGCACCACTACGGCTTCAACGCGAAGGTGCCCGGGGAGGGACCGTTCACGGTCTCGGTGCACATCGAGCCGCCCTCCTGGATGCGGCACGACCCCCGCAACGGGAAGCGCTACGCCGACCCGGTCGACGTCGTCTTCGCGGACGTCGGGTTCGAGCCGGGCCGCAAGCCGAGCCCCGACGCCGCACCGCGTGGTCCCGAGACGCCCTACGCCGGCTGAACCACCGCCTCCGTCGGGGTCGCCGTCGGCTCCCGCGTCGGGACGAGCACGACGGCTTCGGAGGGGGCGAGCACCCCGGGCCACGCCGCACCCTCACCCCGTCCGGTGGAGGCGACCTCCACCGCCACCGGCTCCCCGACGGGCAGTTCTGCCGGTGCGTCCCCGAAGTTGACCGCAACGATCCGGCGGTCGTCTCCCGTGCGGCGCTCGTAGGCGAGGACGCCGTCGGGCGCGGGCAGTGCTGTCCACGATCCGCGATGCAGCGCCGGGGACCCGCGGCGGGCCGTCAGCAGCCGCCGGTAGAGGTGCAGCACCGATGCCGGGTCCGCCCGCTGCGCGGCGGTGCTGCGGCCGGCGGCGTCCGGGGGGAACGGCAGCCACGGGTCCGGCGGCCAGCCGTGACCGGCATCCGGGGTCCACGGGATCGGGGCACGGCAGCCGTCGCGGCCCCCCGGATCCACCCGTCGGCCCGGAGGGACGACGGCGTCCTCGAGGCCCAGCTCCTCGCCGGCGTAGAGGAACGGCGTGCCGGGCAGGGTGAGGAGGAGCAGGGCCGCGGCGCGCGCCCGTGCCTCGGACCCGCCGTACCGGGTGCGGTGCCGGGGGTTGTCGTGGTTCGACAGGACCCAGGTGGGCCAGGCCTCGACGGGGGCCAGTGCCGCCAGCGTGTCCTGGATCGTCGAGCGCCAGAACGCGGCGTCCCAGGGGCCGAGCAGCGGGACGAAGTTGAACGCCAGGTGCAGCTCGTCCCCGGCCCCGTAGTACGGCGCCACCAGGGCCGGGGAGCGCAGGTTGACCTCGCCGACCATGGCCCGGTCGCCGGGGAACTCGTCGAGGACGGAGCGGATCCCGCGGAGGAGATCGTGGGTCACCGGTAGGTCGTGGGTGTGCACGATGTTCGTCCCGACCAGTTCCGGGGGGTGGTCGGGCAGGTCCGGGTCCTTCCCGATGAGATGCACGACGTCGGCGCGGAAGCCGTCGACGCCACGGCGCAACCAGAAGCGCAGCACGTCGTGCATGGCCTCCCGCACGGCCGATTCGCTCCAGTCCAGGTCGGGCTGCTGCGGCAGGAACAGGTGCAGGTACCACTGCCGCGTGAGTTCGTCCCAGGTCCACGCGGGCCCTCCGCCGAACTGGGCCAGCCAGTTGTTCGGCGGGGTGTCCGGCGTGCCGTCGCGCCACAGGTACCACCCGCGCCGCGGTGAGTCGCGGGAGCTGCGGGAGTCGAGGAACCACGGGTGCTGGTCGCTGGTGTGGTTCGGCACCCAGTCGAGCATCAGCCGCATGCCGCGGGCGTGGACCTCGGCGAGCAGCCGGTCGAACGCGTCGAGGTCGCCGAAGATCGGATCGACGGCGCAGTGGTCGGCGATGTCGTAACCGGCGTCGGCCATGGGGGAGGGATAGATCGGGGACAACCAGAGGGTGTCGACGCCCAGCCAGCCGAGGTGGTCCAGGTGCGCCCGGATCCCGTCCAGGTCCCCGACGCCGCTCCCCGAGGTGTCGGCGAACGACCGGGGGTAGATCTGGTAGACGACGCCCGTGCGCCACCACGGCCCGGCGATCTGCCCGGCCGGGGCGGTGCCGGTGGCGTCCGGCGGGCCGGGCCGGGTCACAGCGCCACCTCGCTCCCCGCACCGCGACCGCGGAGCCAGCGGTAGCCGTAGGGGGACAGGGCGAAGACGGCGTCCTCCGGGTCCAGCGGCTCGAACCGGTCGTTGCCGAACAGGTCGGCGACGTCGTCCACCTGCTGCCCGGCGTGGAGATCCAGCCGGACCTCGACGTCGTCCCCGGAGAGGTTGTGCACGGCCACCACGGCGCTCCCCAGCCAGTCGCAGCGGTGGGCCAGGACCCGGCGGTCCCCGGTGTCGAGGACGGACCAGGAGCCCCAACCGAACTCGGGCGACTCCTTGCGGACGCGGATGGCCCGCTCCACGCGGTTGAGCAGGGAGTCCTCGTGCCGTCGCTGGTCGGCGACGTTGACGTCCTGGTAGCGGAACGGGCCGTGGTCGATCAGCGGCGCCGCGAGATCCTCCCCGGTGGAGAACCCGCCGTTCGGCCCATCGCTCCACTGCATGACCGTTCGCACGCTCCTGCGTCCCTCCGTCCCGAGGTCGTCACCCATCCCGATCTCTTCCCCGTAGAGGAGCACGGGGGTGCCGGGCAGCGTCATCACCAGGCTGATGGCCAGCTCGATCCGCCGGCGGTCGCCGTCGACCATCGGTGGCAGCCGGCGCCGGATGCCCCGGTCGAAGATCCGCATCTCCTCGTCGGGTGCGAAGGCGTGCATGACGTCCTGCTTCTGGTCCTCGGGCAGGCGGGAGAGGTTGAGCTCGTCGTGGTTGCGCAGGAAATTCAGCCACTGCGCGGTGCGCGGTGGCCGGGGGGTGCGGCGCAGCTGGTCCGCCAGCGGGCCGGCCTCGCCTCGGGCCATCGCCGTGAACACGGCACCGGACATGATGAAGTCGAAGAGGCAGGTCAGCTCGTCGCCCTCGTCCCCGAAGAACGTCTCGCGCTCCCCGGGGTCGAGGTTGACCTCGCCGAGGAGGACGGCGTCGCCCCGGCGGCGGGAGAGGAATCCCCGCATGTCCTCGAGGAAGTCGTGCGGGTCCTGGGGCATCTCGTCCTCGATGCCGGTGTCCCCGATGAGATAGGGCGCGGCGTCGATCCGGAAGCCGGAGACGCCGAGCTCGAGCCAGAACCCCATGATGCGGTGGATCTCGTCACGGACGTCGGGGTTGGCGATGTCGAGGTCGGGCTCGGAGGAGTAGAAGCGGTGCAGGTAGTACTGGCCGGCCTCCTCGTCCCATGCCCAGTTGCTGTCCTCCTTGTCGGGGAAGATGATCTTCCCCTGCTGCTCGGGTTCCTCGTCGGACCAGACGTACCAGTCGCGGTAGGTCGAGTCCCGGCTGCGCCGTGCGTCGCGGAACCACGGGTGGTCGCTCGAGGTGTGGTTCACCACCAGGTCGGTCACCACCCGGATGCCCAGACCACGGGCGGTCCGCACGAACTCCACGAATTCCCCGAGGCTGCCCAGACGCGGGTCCACCGCGTAGTAGTCGGACACGTCGTACCCGTCGTCCCGCCCGGGGGAGGGATAGAACGGCAGCAGCCACAGGCAGGTGACGCCGAGGCCGCTGAGGTACGGCAGCCGCTGGGTCAGGCCGCGGAAATCGCCGACCCCGTCCCCGTTCGAGTCCATGAAACGCGACACGTCCACGCAGTAGACGACGGCGTTCTTCCACCACTGGTCGCTCACGGCCGGATCCAACATGGGGCATCGCTACCCCGGTCGGCCGCCGCCGACCCGGCGCACCGGGCGCGGGCGATACCGGGCTCCGCGCGTGGCCCCGGACGAGGGAGGCCATCCCTCCCTTACGGATGTGTGACGTTCACCGGCGGGTGTGGGTCGGGGGCCGGGGCCCCGGGCAGGCAGCCGGCGCCCGCATCCACCGTCCGCCGGTCACGGCCGTCGCGTCCCGAGGAGAACCATGAACCGCACGCCACTGCCCGCACGTCGCAACCGCTGGCGCTCCGCCGCCGCAGGGGCCGCCATCGCGGCCGCCTCCTTCACGATGGTCGCCTGCGGTGAGGAGGAGCCCGTCGACGACGGAGGGGTCGTGGAGGAGGGCGTCGGCGACGAGGAGGAGAACGACGACTGATCCGGCCGGAGGGAGAGCCGATCGGCCGGGCGCGAGGTCGGCACCCGCCGACCGGCTCTCCCCGTGGGCTCCCGCCCGCCCGCCGCGACCGGCCCCGAAGGGCCGGTACGGACCCGGGCGGCCAGGAGGAAAGGACGTGACCGTGACCGACGGCATCCCCCGGCTGCGCGGGGCCGACAGCACCGTGGCCCTGCTCCGGGAGGGCTACGCCTTCGGGGCGCACCGGTTCGCCCGCACCGCGTCGGACGTCTTCGAGACCCGGCTGATGCTCCGGCCGGCCGTGGTCGCCTTCGGCGAGGAGGCGGCGCGCCTGCTGTACGAGCCGGATCGGACGACGCGGCGGCGGGCTCTCCCGCCCACGACCCTCACCCTGCTGCAGGACCGGGGCAGCGTGGAACTGCTCGACGGGGAGGCACACCGCCACCGCAAGCAGATGTTCATGTCGCTGATGACTCCCGCCGCGCTCGCCGAGATCGGGGATCTGGTGGAGCGGGAGTGGCGCACCGGCGCCCCGCAGTGGGCCGGGTCCGGCGGAGTGGTGCTCTTCGACGCGGTCCGCGAGGTGCTCTTCCGGGCGGTCTGCGCGTGGAGCGGGGTGCCGCTCGACCGGGAGGACGCCGGCACCCGTACCCGCCAGCTGGCCGCCATGGTGGAGGGCGCCGGCTCGGTCGGGCCGCGCAACCTGCACGGCCAGCTGCTCCGCCACCGCGCCGAACGCTGGGCCGGCGAACTGATCGCCCGCGTGCGCGGCGGCGATCCGGCGGTCCAGGAGGGGCGTGCGGCGCACGTCATCGCCCGGCACCGCGACGCGGAGGGCCGGTTGCTGGACCCCGATGTGGCACGGGTCGAACTCCTCAACGTGCTGCGCCCCACCGTCGCCGTGGCCAGGTTCGTGGTCTTCGCGGCCCTCGCGCTGCACCAGCATCCGGAGTGCCGCACGGCGGTGGGCGAGAACGGGTACCTCCGGTGGTTCGTGCAGGAGGTGCGCCGCTACTACCCGTTCTTCCCCATGGTCGGGGGCCGCGTCCAGCAGGAGTTCGACTGGCGGGGTCGCCGATTCACCCCGGGCTCCTGGCTGCTGCTGGACATCTACGCCACCAACCACGACCCGCGCCTCTGGGCCGACCCGGCTGCCTTCCGGCCCGAGCGCTTCGGGGCTTGGGACGGCGACCCGTACACCTTCCTGCCGCAGGGCGCCGGTGAGTTCTCCTCCGGTCACCGGTGCGCGGGTGAATGGCTCACCATCTCGGTGCTGGAGCGGGCGGTCCGGCTCCTCACCACGGGCATGACCTACGAGGTCCCGCTGCAGGACCTGAGCGTCGACCTCACGCGGATGCCGGCGGCGCCGGCGAGCGGGCTGCTGCTCACCGACGTCCGACCGGCCTGACGGCCCCGGCGCTACCCGGCCGGGCCGGGGCACCGGGCAGACGACCGGCGGACACGGACCCGGTCGCCACCGGCCGGATGACGATCGTGCGTCATCCGGGGGTGTCCCGTGTCGCTGCCTGGTTCGTCGGACACCTCGCCCGGTGTGACGCAGAGAGCAGACGAGGAACGCCAGGACGACGCCGTTCCCGGCCGGGTGCGCCGCAGCACCGGGGCGGTGGCGGGCATCGCGGCGGTGGCGGCGGCGCTGGGAGCGGCGGAGCTCGTCGCCGGCGTGATCGAGCGTGCGCCGTCGCTGGTGATCGCCGTGGGCGACGTGGTCGTGGACAGCGTCCCGGGCTGGCTCGAGCGGGCCGCCATCGCGACCCTCGGCCGTGCCGACAAGCCGGTCCTCATCGGCGGGGTGCTGCTGATCTCCGTACTCGTCGGCGCCGCCCTCGGGGTGCTCGCCCGGCGCAGGTTCCTCCCGGCGGCCGGAGGATTCGTCGCCTTCGCCGCCCTGGGCGTCGCGGCCGCACTCACCGACCCGCGCGCCACGCTCCCCGGGGCGCTGCTGGTCGCCGTGGCCGGCGCGGCGGTGGGGGTCGGCGTGCTGTGGTCGCTGATCCGCACTGCGCGGGCCGACCGGGCGGCGGGCACGGCGGCGACGCCGCCGGCCGGGCCGACCGGCGTGGCGGGCGCGACCGTCGCCGGTCCGGGTCGGCCGCCGGAGTCGGACCGCCGTCGCTTCCTCGTGGTGGCCGGCGGCACGACCGCCCTCGCCGTCCTCGCCGGGGTCGGCGGGTACCTGCTCTCCGGCCGCGAGCGACTGGGGCAGCTGCGGGCTGCCATCCGGCTCCCGGCCCCGTTCCGGCAGGCGGGTCCGGTACCCGCGGGAGCCGACCTGGAGATCCCCGGCCTCACCCCGCTCTTCACACCGAACGAGCGGTTCTACCGGATCGACACGGCGCTGCGGGTCCCCATCGTGGAACCCGATGGGTGGCAGCTCGAGGTCCGCGGGATGGTCGACGAGCCGTTCACCCTCAGCTACGCCGAACTGATGGAGCTGCCGCAGATCGAGGCCGACGTCACCCTCGCCTGCGTCTCCAACGAGGTGGGCGGTGACCTGGTGGGCAACGCCCGCTGGCAGGGCGTGCCGCTCCGGACGCTGCTCGACCGGGCGGGACTGCAGGAGGGGGCGACCCAGCTCGTGGGCCGCTCCGTCGACGGCTTCACAGCGGGTTTCCCGGTCCTCACCGCCCTGGACCTGGAGGAGGCGATGGTCGCCGTCGCCATGAACGGCGAGCCGCTCCCGGCCGAGCACGGCTTCCCCGCACGCCTGGTCGTCCCGGGGCTGTACGGATACGTGTCGGCCACCAAGTGGCTCGCGGCCATCGAGCTCACCGGCTGGGACGTCGACGGCTACTGGATCCCGCGCGGCTGGGCCAAGGAGGGGCCGATCAAGACCCAGGCCCGGATCGACGTGCCCCGGCCCGGGAGCACGGTCACGGCCGGGCGGCAGCCGATCGCCGGAGTGGCGTGGGCGCCGACGCGCGGCATCGAGGGGGTGGAGGTACGCATCGACGACGGCCCGTGGCAGCCGGCGGAGCTCGCCGAACCGCTCGACGTCGACTGCTGGAGGCAGTGGTTCCTGCCCTGGGACGCCGCCCCGGGCAGGCACGTGATCTCCGCCCGGGCGACCGACGGACGCGGCGAGGTCCAGACCGACGAGCGCACCCCCGTCGCGCCGGACGGGGCATCCGGCTACCCGGTCATCGAGGTAGAGGTCGGGCGCTGACCGGTGTCCCCGGCGGTCCGTCACCGGACGTCCGGTCGGGGGCGGGAACGGCGAAGGGGACCTCCACGACGGCACCATCGGGGGCCTGGGGGGTCATGGGCTCGGGTCGCCCGTCGGGTCCGAGGGCCGCGACGGGCGTGACGGTCATCGTCCCGCCGTCGATCCGTGCCAGCAGCAGGTGCGCCTGGGCCGCCCAGGCGACCGTCGACGCCTCCGTGAAACCGGCCGGTGGCTCCTCGCGAAGCTGCCCACCCGCGCCGGACAGGAAGTACTGGATGTCCCCGACCCGGGAGAGCTGGAAGTTGTGCTCGTGCCCGGCGAAGGCCGCGCGCACCCCGGCGCGGGTGAAGAGCGGCACCAGGTGCTCGATCATCGCGTCGGTGTTGGGGTGGTGCGGTCCGGCGCAGTAGGCGGGGTGGTGGGAGAAGGGGATCCGCCACCGTGGGCCCGTCCCTTCGGGGAACGCGGCGTCGAGGAACTCGCGGTGCCGGGGATGCTCGAAGAAGTGCTTCGTGGGCAGCGGGTCGGCCAGGGACGTGTCGATGCACACGAACTCCACGTCGGAGCCGAAGCCGAACCGGTAGAACATGCCGGGGTCCACCGAGGCCCGTGCGCCCGCCACCTCGGGCGTGAACCGGGCGTCGGTGTGGAAGTTGGCGCGGATCTGGGCCCGGTCGTCGCTCGACTCCTCGTCGCTGGTGTCGTGGTTGCCGACCGTCGGGTACACCGGCACCCGCGCCAGGGTGTAGCGGTAGGGCTGGTAGAAGCTGCCGTACCAGTCGTCGTCCTGGTCGCCGCTGCCCTCCGATCCACGTCGCCCGGCGCTGGCGTAGACGTTGTCGCCCGTCGCGATGACGAGTCGGACACCGGGCTCGTCGGTCAGCCGGTCGAGGACGCCGGCCACGCGTCGCTGCCGGCGGCCGCTCTCGACGTCGGCCAGGATCCCGACGCCGTAGTCGCCGAGCACGGCGAAGTCCAGCGGTGCCTGCGTGTCGCTCGCCGGGTGGGTGCGGAAGCGCATGCTGTACGACCGTCCCCCGGCGCGCAGGTCGAGCCCGCCGCGCGGGACCGGCCCCCAGTCCAGCCTCGGCCCGTCCGCCCAGGCACGGCCGTCGACCGTGATCCGGTAGCGGTAGCCGGTGTCGGGCGACAGGCCATCGATCCAGACATGGTTGGCGGTGTCGGTCCGGGCCGAGCCGACCACCCGGCCCGTCCCGTCGAGGACCTCCACCAGGGCCTCGCCGTACGGCTCGGAGTTCGCGCCCATGCTGGCGGTCCGGCCGCGGTCCACCTCGCCGAGCCGGCCGTCACCGACCACCCGCCACCGGCCGTCGGGGTCGTCGCGACGGAACCAGAAACCGCCCCAGGCGATCAGGGCCCGGTCGGCGGCGACGTCGACCAGATGGACGAAGGGCTCGAAGTGCGTGTCGGGCATGCATGCCTCTCTTCCGGCGCAGGGTTCGTCGGCGGGTTGGCGTGGCACGGTGCGGTGACTCCGGCCCGCCGACCGGGTCGTCAGGGCCGGCCGCCGGCGTCCTCGCCCGGGGCGACGGTGGTCAGCTCGCGGACGTCCAGGAGGAGGTGCTGGACGCGCAGGTCACGCAGGCAGCCCCGGAGCTCCCGCCGGTCGAACTCGTCGAGCCCGGGCCGCAGCCGGAACGCGAACACCCCGTCGCCGGTCTGCAGGAAGGAGTCCTCCACGACGTCGGCGTTGACCAGCAGGCGGCAGGCGCTGACCAGGCCCCGGGTCATCTCCTCCCGGACGGACGGGTCCTCCCGCACCGTGGCGGCGGCCACCACGACGTCGGTGTAGGACCCCTCGGGCTGGGCCACGTCGACGGTCATCAGCTCCGACCGCAGCAGCACCACCCCGACGACGGCGACGACCGCGGCGATCAGCCCGACGACGGCGCGCTTCACCGGTGCGACCCGGCGGCGGCCGGGCCGAGCAGCACGCGCAGGGCGGCGTCGTCGGCGAAGTCGTCGCCGCCGGCCAGCAGCTCGGCATCGGTCGGCACCAGCGGGGTCACGGGGAAGGCGATGCCGTCGAGATCGGCCGCGAGCTGCTCCTCGACGCCGGAGCGGGCGGAGCTGCCGGCCACCCGCTCGATCGCCCAGGCGATGCCCGAGACGACGAAGCCACCGCCGAGCAGCACCGGGATGAAGATGTGCGTGCGGTCGAGCGATTCCGGTCGCAGCCACGGGAACGGCTTGCTCTCCACCGGTGCCGCCCGCAGCCGCTCCAGCGCGCCGGGTGGGCGGTCCCCGGCGGCCGGCGGTCGCGCGGCCGCCGTCGTGAGGCGGCGCAGCACCAGTGCGGTGCACAGCCCCACCAGGGTGGCCAGGAAGAGGATCCCGACCAGCAGGGCCCGGTGCCACTCCCAGCGGTAGATGTAGACGAACAGGTAGCCGGCACACGCGATCAGCGCGACGGTGGCGACGATCCAGCTCAGCTTCTTCACGACGTCTCCTCCTCGACGGCGCCCGTGGCTCCGTCGACCCGGACGGTGGTCCCCTCGGCGAAGGCGTCCATGGCGCCGGAGAAGCCGACGACGGTCGGGACGCCGGACTCCCGGGCCAGGATCGCCAGGTGGGCGAGGACGCTGCCGGTCTCGGCGACCAGGCCGGCCAGCCGGGGCAGCACCGGCGCCAGGGACGGGTCCAGGTTCCGGACGACGAGCACCGCGCCGTCCGGTGGGTCGTCCCCGATGTGCACCGGGCCGGTGCCGGTACCGCCGCCGGCCCCGGTGCCGCCGGCGGTGCCGCTCACGGGGATGGGGCGACCGGTGTTCCCCAGCCGGAACCGGGCCGGCAGCGGCTCCTCCGGCTCGACGGCCTCCGGCGACAGCTCGAGGGTGTCGTCCTGCACGGCAGCGGTGAGGTCGGCCAGCCGGAGCCCGCGGACGTCCTCCGCGCGCGGCAGGCGGCCGGTCGCCGCGAGCCGTTCGCCGAGGGTCCAGGCGACGCGGGCGGTGACCTCCTGGATCCACCGGACCCGCAGCCGCAGCGCCTCGCGCAGCAGTCCGGCATCGCCCCCGTCACCCGGCGGAGCGCCCTCCGGTGCCGTGACGTCGGGCGGCAGCTGCGGGAAGGAGCAGATCCGGGGCGCCGCGAGGGCCAGCACGACCGGGTTGGCGGCGACGATCTCCGTGTCGGTGAGACCGGCCCCTCGCGACCGGGCGAGCACCCGCATCGCCGCGCTCACGCCGGTGAGCCGGGGTGCGGCCGGATCCACGAGCATGCCCATGAGGACCTCGTGCGCGTGCACCGAGACCAGGGCCGGTCCGGCACGGTGCAGGACCGCCACGAGCTGCCGGTCGGTGAGCTCGTGGAGCGCCGGGACACCACCGAGCACGTGATCGGCGGAGCCGAGCACGTCCTCGGCCAGCGCGGGGAGCGCCGAGCGCAGCCGCCCTACCCGCCAGGACGCCCGTAGCCGGCGCAGCCGCGGCCGCGGATCGAGCCGGTCGCGCAGCCGCGGGGTCTCCTCCCGCGGTTCGAGCAGGTCGAGGTCGACCGCCACCCGGCCGCCGAGCACGGTGACCAGCGGGGATCCCTCCACCGCCGACACCTCGGCCGTGCCGGCGAGGAGCAGGGCCTGCCGGAGCGCCTCGCGGAGCGGCCGCACCCACAGGTCGGTCTCCAGCGGCTGGAGCGGCTCGGGGAACGTCTCGGCCACCGGCCCCGGGCCCAGGACCGGCCCGACCGGCCGGCCCCGCGGCTCGGCGGTCACCGGCCTGCTCTGCAGGAGCCGCAGCCGCCCGGCACGATCGATCGCCCACTCCACGTCCTGCGGGCCGCCGAACACGTCCGCGGTCCGCTCCGCGAGCCGGGCCAGCGCCCGCAGCTGCGACCGGCGCAACCGGGCGCCGCCGTCGCCGCGCGTGACGTCGGTGCGCCGGCCGGTCCGGTCCAGTTCGTACCGGTCCCCGTCCACCTCGCCGCTCACCAGGCGGTCCGGGCCACCGTCGACGGCGGCGACGACGAGCCGGTCCTCGCGACCCGACACGGGGTCGATCCCGAAGAGGACACCGCCGCTGCGGGCGTCGAGCAGCGGCTGCACCAGGACCGCGAGCGGCTCGCGCCCGGTCAGCGTGTCCGACCCGGCTGCGGCCTCCTGCCGGGAGGCCACGACAACGTCCACCGCCCGGCGGAACTCGTCGGGTCCGGTCACCCCCACGACGGACTCGAACCGCCCGGCCATGGAGGAGTCGCCGAGGTCCTCCACCGTCGAGCTGCTGCGAACGACGAGGGCGTGGCGTCCGTCCTGGGAGAGGCCCCGCCAGGCGGTCAGGATCTCGTCGTCGAGGGGCTCGCCGGCCGCGATCCGGTCGACCGCCGCCGTGGTCACGACGAAGCCCGGGACGATCGGCAGGCCGTGCCGGCTCGCTGTCGCGAGGGCGGCCGCCTTGGCGCCGGCGACGTCGCGCTGCTCGGCCGTCTCGTCGTCCAGGGGGACGACGGATCGTCCGGCGGATGGAGGGGAGGTCCGGGATCCGTCGTCGGTCGAGGCAGCCTGCATGATCAACAGGGTTGCCACGACGGGCGCTCATGAGGCGTGGTCGGTGAGTCTGTCAGGAGAATGTCATGAACACGCTCCGTGATCATGGCGTCGCACGATCACGGGCTCAGCTGCTGCTCGGGGGCGAGGAGGACGAGGGAACGGCCGCGGACCGTTCCCGACCGTCGCAGCGCACAGAGCATGTCCAGTCCTGCGTCATCGGCGTCGTGGAGACCGGTCAGATCGAGACAGACCCGCGTGTGACCGCTGCGGTGCAGGGCCTGCACCGTCTCCCGCAGGAGGGCGCCGGTGTCCGCGGTGAGGAGGCCGTGGGGACGCACGATGCCCAGTCGGCCGTCGACGACCTGGGTGAACGGCGCGTGGGGGACGGGCCGGCAGCGCCCCTCTGACCGGGGGACCGGCTTCGGAGCGGCGCCGTGCCAGAGCCGGTCGCGCAGTGGCGCGGGCGAGCGCTCCTCCGGGCCCGCCGTGCTGCGCGGCACGCTCCGGTGCGGGCGGACGGGCCGTCGGCTCACGGCGCGGCCTCCAGGATGGTGGCGAGGAGGAACACGTCTCCGTCCCAGTCGTCGAGGTCGGCCGTGTCCATGTCCAGGCCGAGTTCCTCGGTCACGGTCCCGGCGTCGAAGCCCTCCAGCGGGGTCGCCGCGATCACCAGCGCCTCGCCGCTCTCCGGCTCGACGTCACCGGCGTCCGCGGTGGTGACGACGAGCACCGGATCGACCTCCTCCCCACTGGGGGAGGTGACGGTGAAGGCCCGCGGGGAGATCACGTCGGCCACGTCGGCGAGCACGGTGACCTCCTGCTCGCTGTAGGCCTCGAGGTCTGCCCGGAACGCGGGGTCGAGGATCCCGACGTAGGGGTCGTCGAGGTCGTCGGCGCCGCGGATGTCGGGGATCTCGGTCTCCAGGGTGGGAGCGAGGGCGTTCTCGTCCTCCTCCCCGCAGGCCGACAGCCCGACCCCGGCCAGCACCAGGACCGCGGCCAGCACCGGCGACCGACCGAACCGATCCACCATGTCCGTCCTCTCTCATCGCGGGGGCGCGGACGGCGTCGTGCCGCACCGTCCCCTCCACCATGGGCGGGGATGACGGAGCCGCGCGCGGCGGGCCGCCGGTCTGTCACACACCTGTCATGGCGGCGCGCCCGGTGGGGTCCGCCACCGGCAGGACCCCCGTACGCCGCTCACCGGGGGACAGGTCGCCGGCGGCCGGTCGTGGGCGCGGCCGGGGGAGCGGTCCCGGGCGCCGGCCCGCCCGGTTCCTCGCTGCGCGGAGCCCCGGACGGTGCGGGCGCCGGCGCGGCCGGGGCGGCCGACAAGTAGTCGTCGCGGTCGACGGCCAGTCTGGTCAGCCCGCTGTCGGTCGGCACCTCGAGCGGCCGTCCGTCTTCGGTGATCCGGACGCCTCCCACCCGGGGGTCCTCGGTCACCGTCCACACCACCTGCGCCATCGCCAGCAGCTGGCTCACCCCCGAGATCTCGGTGAAGTCGCGCGTGACGGCGATGGTGACCACCGCCGTGTCACCGGACGACGGATCCGGGAACAGGCTCTGCGGGGGGAGGGCCGTCCGCAGCCCGCCGACCAGGACCTCGACGCGCGTGGGGCCGGCGGCGAGGAGCTCGAGAGCCGCGTCGATCCCCGGCTGCGGATGGGACCTGATCACCGGCTCGAGACGTGCCCCCCGGACGAGGTAGACGCGCAGCTGCGGATCGTCGGGCTCCCCGCTGCGGCCGGCCTCGCCGGTGGAGGGCGGCGCGATGCTGACCACCTCGGGCCGGGCCTGCGGGTCGATGCCGCACCCGGCCACCAGCAGCACGGCGGCCAGGGCGAGGAGGGCGGTCCGCATCAGCCGGGCCTCCGGATCTCCGGGTCCACGGGCAGGCGGACCACGAACCGCGCGCCGCCGCCGGGGTTGTCGGTCACGTCGACCGACCCTCCCATCAACTGCAAGTGCCGCGTCACGAGCGCCAGCCCGAGCCCACTGCCCTCGCTGGCGGTGCGGGCACTGCCGCTCCCGCGGGCGAACCGCTCGAAGACCGCCGCCCGCTCCGCCTCCGGGACCCCCGTCCCGCGGTCGTCGACGATCACGCGGGCGATGTCGCCGCTGCGCTCGACCGCGACCGCAGTGAGCCCGCCGCCGTGGTTGTCGGCGTTCTCCACGAGGTTGCCGACGACCCGTTCCAGCCGTCGCTTGTCCGCGCGGACCACCACGTCGTCGGCCCCGCTCGCCACCCTCAGCGGCACACCCGCCCGGCCGTCCAGCTCGCGCCGGGCCATTGCCTCGTGCACGAGCGCGGCGAGCCGGACCCGTTCCAGCACGAGGTCGCCGCTGCCGGCGTCGGCCCGGGAGATCTCCAGCAGGTCGGCAACCAGGCGCTCGAAGCGCCGCACCTCCGCGCCGAGCAGCGCCAGGCCCTCGCGGCCGTCCTCCGGGAGGTCGTCCGCGTGGTCCTCGATGAGGGCCATCGCGTTGAGCATGGTGGTCAGCGGGCTGCGCAGCTCGTGGCTGACGTCCGAGGCGAACCGGGCGTCGGTGCGCACCCGTCGCTCCAGGGCCGCGGCCGTGGCGTTGAAGGACTCGGCGATCGGGACGAGCGTGGGGTCCTCGCGCGGATCGATCCGCGCCGTCAGGTTCCCGGCGGCGATGGCCGCCGCCGCGGCGGAGATGCGGTCCAGCGGCCGGAGGGCCGGCCGGGTCACCCACCAGCCGATCGCCGCCGCCACCGGGACGACGGTCAGCACGCCCAGGACCAGGATGGTGCTCAGCACCCGGTAGGTGCTGTCGAGCTCGGTCAGCGGGAAGACCTCGAAGTAGGCGTCGTCGAGCCCGGCCAGGGGCACCCCGATCGCGAGGTAGGGCCGGCCGTCGACGACGATCCGCTGCCGGGACGGATCGCCCGCGAGCACCTCGGTGCGCAGCGCCCGCGGCAGGTCGTCCCGGCCGATGCGCAGGGACGTCGTGCTCCACTCCCCGTCGTCGGCCAGGAGGGACACCGAGCCGGTCTCCCGTGGCAACTGGGCCAGCAGCTGCGCCGGGGAGAGCCCCGGTGTGGCCAGGCCCCGCTGCACCTGCGCCCCGTTGGCCGCCGCCTGCGCCAGCGTGACGTTCTGCCGGGTCTGCAGGAGGTAGTCCGTCGCGTAGAGCCAGACGCCGAGCGCCATCACCGCGGTCAGCACCGCGGCCACGCCGGTCAGGGCCAGGGTGGCCCGGCCGCGCAGGGTGCGCGGCCCCCGGCGGCGGGTCACTCCGGCAGCCGGTAGCCCATGCCACGGACCGTCGTCACCACGGTCGGCGCGGACGGGTCGGACTCGATCTTCTTGCGCAGCCGCCGTACGTGGACGTCGACGAGCCGGGAGTCCCCGAAGTAGTCGTATCCCCACACCCGCTCGAGCAGCTCCTCCCGGCTGACCACCCGGCCGCGTTCGGCGGCGAGCTCGCTGAGCAGCTTGAACTCCGTCCGGGTGAGCGGCACGACGGCGCCGTCCCGGGTGACCACCCCGTCCTGCGGGGCGATCTCCAGGTCCTCGATCTGGATCCGGGGCCGCACCTGGTCCCCGCGCGACCGGCGCGCGAGTGCCCGGATCCGGGCGGACAGCTCCTTCGCCACGAAGGGCTTGGTGACGTAGTCGTCGGCTCCCGCCTCCAGGCCGGCCACCACGTCATGGCTGTCGGTCCTGGCGGTGATCATGATGATGGGGGTGTCCGAGCGCCGCCGGATCTCGCGGCAGACCTCGAAGCCGTCGCGGTCGGGCAGCATCAGGTCCAGCAGCACCATGTCGTGGGGCCGCTCCTCCAGCTGGTCCAGCCCCTCCTGCCCGCTCGCGGCCTCGGTGACCTCCAGGCCCTCCCGGCGCAGGGTCATCGCGACGATCCGGCGGATGCGGACGTCGTCCTCGATGATCAGCACGGAACGGGTCACGCCGGAACTCTGCCCAGGATGGGGGTGGCGAACCGTCTCCCGCCGTCCCGGTGCCCGGTCTCACGGATGCCGGCCGGCCAGCCCCGCGCCGCTCCAGCCGCGGAGGGGGCGTCCCGCCAGGTCAGCAGCCGTCTCCAAGACCCGCTGACCCATGCCGCGGGACCGCCATCGGGCCGGGTCGACCCGGACGCTCGCGGTCAGGTCCTCGTCGAAGTGCCGGTCGAGGGTGGCCACGACGGTCCGGTCCTGGACGAGCAGGCAGACCTGCTCGTTGAGGGCGAGGGAACGGACGTCGAGGTTCGTCGTGCCGCCCATCGCCAGCTCGCCGTCCACGGTGACGACCTTGGCGTGCAGCAGCGCGGGTTGGTAGCGCCAGATCTGCACCCCGGCGTCCAGGAGCGGCCGGAAGCCGTGCTCTCCCTGCAGGTGCACCGAGGGTTTCTCCACGTGCGGCCCGGAGACCAGCAGCTGCACCTCGACGCCGCGCCGCGACGTGGCGCAGACCAGGTCCTCCAGCCAGTCCGGCAACCGCACGTACGGGGACGCCACCCGGACCCGGTCGCGCGCGGTCGCGAGCAGGACGGCGATCGCCAGCGCGGCGTCGTTCCACCCGGGTGCCGATGACGGCCGCAGCACCTGGACCGCGCTGCCGCCCCCGGTGCCGGGGGGCGGGAACCGGTCGGCCGCGGAGATCGGCCGGTACCCACCGGCCCGGGCCCGCGCCCGCAGCCACGGACCGGCGAAGGCCGCGCGCAGGCCCGCCACGGCCGGACCCCGGACGCGGAACGCCGTGTCCCGCCAGTGACCGGGGGACCGGCCGCTGCCGGTCCAGGGTTCGGCGACCCCGGTTCCTCCGGTCAGCCCGACCACCTCGTCGGAGACCAGCACCCGGCGGTGGGTGCGCAGGTTCCACACCGTGGGCCGCCCGCTGGGCATCGGCCGGTAGAAGAGCACCTCGCAGCCGCTCCGGCGGAGCCGGTCGAGTGACCCGCGGGCGATGTGCCTCCCCCCGTAGGCGTCGAGCAGCACGCGGACGCGCACGCCGTCGGCCGCCCGCCCGGCCAGGGCGTCGGCGAGTTCCTCGCCGATGGTGCTCTCCCGCCAGGCGAACCACAGCAGGTCGATGCTGCGGGTGGCGCCCGTGACGGCCGACAGCAGGGCGCGGAAGGTCTGGTCCCCGTCGCGCAGCACGTCCACGGTGTTGCCGTCCGTGAAGGGGACGCCCAGCATCGCCTCCAGCGCCGCGCGTGGCGCCGCGCTCACCTGGGGGACGGCGGACGGGGGAGCGGTGGCCATGTCGGGGGCGCCTCCTGCCTCAGCGGACGGTGCAGCCGGTGGACGGGGTCGTCGACGGAATCGTGCTCGGCCGGTCCGCGGGGTGCCAGTCGGAGCCCGCGGACGGCCGCCGCGGGGGACGTGGCGCGGCGGACCGGTAGTCGGACCGGTCGACCGGCCGGCCGACCAGCCCCGCGTCGGTCGGGACCTCGACCGGGCTCCCGTCCACGGTGAAGCAGACCCTGTCGACCGCGCGGAACTGGGTCGCCGTCCAGACCACCTGCGCCACGGCGAGCAACTGGTTGCCGCCGCCGATGCCGGTGAAGTCCCGGCCGACCGAGATCGTCACCGTTCCGGCCGCCGGAACCATGGGGAACACCGTCGCGTCGACGGGTGACAAGGCGGTGCGCAGACCGTCGACCACCTCCGACCGGGTGGGCCCGGCCAGCAGCAGCGCCACGGCTCCCGCGGGCCCCGGCTCCGGTGCCCAGCGCGGCACCGCCTCCAGGCGCGTGCCCCGGACGAACCAGACCGCGACCTCACCCCCGTCCGGGGAGCCCCCGGAACGCGCCGACGGCGTGGACCCCGGCGGCACGGCCACCGGGTGCACCGACGCGTCCCGGGGCAGGCCGCACGCCGTCAGGGACAGGAGGACGAGCAGCAGGAGCAGAACCCGCACGTCGTCGCCCTCCCTGTCCGCCGGAGCCGGCGCACGGCCGGCGCGGTGGCCCGGACCGGTCAGGCCCCGGCCCACCGCCCCGGCGGGTGCTCAGTCGTTCTGGCCCTGTGCCTGCAGGACCTCGATGCGGTCGGCCGAGATGGCGAGGGAGCCCTCCTCCGCCTCGAACCAGGCGTCGGCGTCCTCGAAGAGCTCGTCGGCCGCCACGCCGAAGTCCTCCTCGAAGGTGTCCCGCTGGACCTGGACCACGGTGCCCGACACCTGGACGACGTCATTGGCGTCCATCTCCGCCGGTGCCGAGGCATTGACCACGGCGATCGGGTCGCCGGACTCGCCGGCGATCCTGAACGCGCTGCCGACGTCGGTCGTGGTCACCATCTCCGACACCTCACCGCTCACGGTGACCTCCTGGCCCACGTAGGACTGGGTGTCGTCCCAGAACGCGGTGTCCTCCGCGCCCAGGCCCCCGCCGTCGACCCCCATCTCGGTCTCGATGGTGCCGACGCGCTCCTCGAGGCCGGCGAGTTCGTCCTCGAAGCGCTGGAGGTCCTCGGCGGACACCCCGCCGGCCTCCGGACCGGCCGAGTCGTCACTGCAGGCGGCCAGTCCGCCCATCCCGAGGACCGCGGCCGCCAGGGCGGTGACCGCCCGTCCGGCGCGTCGGGAGGTGCTGCGGGTGGTGCGAACGGCAGTGCTCACGTCGTCTCCTTCGTTCCGCACGGCGCGAGGCGCGCGTGCTGGGTTCTCTCGGACGACGAGGCGGTGCCCGCCCCGGGAGGGGGGACTCCGAATATGGCGGCAGTGACACGGGTTCGACACCGCCCTGCCACACGGCCCGGCGGGCCCGTCGGGACGGGCCCGCGGCCGGCGGCGTCCCGCTACCGCCGGGCACCCCGGCGCAGGGTGACGACCAGGGCTGCGGCGGCCAGGGCGGCCAGCCCCAGGAGCAGCACGGGATAGCCCACCGGCTGGTCGGTGAAGAACAGCAGGACGCCGGCCACCGCGCACACCACCAGCACCAGCGACGACACGAAGACCGCCAGCGCCCGCCGGGAGCGTGGCGGGGGAGCGGCTGCGGCGGCCGGGCGGGTGTCGGGTTCCGGGCGGCGGACGGGGTGGCTGCCGGCGTCGCCGGGTGAGGGGTCCATGCACGGCCGCGTACCCGGCGGCCTCCCGTGCATGCCCGGGCGGCGAGCGCCGGTCCGGTGCTCCCGGACGACGGCGGCCCGGCCGGTGAGCGGCAGGGTCTTGTCCGTCCCCGGCATCCCGGGCAGGCTGTGAGGCAGACCACAGTCGAGCTGCCGCGAGGAGGCCGTCGGGAAGCACATGTCGGCGACCGGATCGTCGTCCACTCCACCCACCAGGGCGAACCCGAGCGGGTGGGCGAGGTCCTGGAGTGCCACGAGCCCGACGGCGGTCCGCCCTACCGGGTCCGGTGGGAGCCCGACGGGCACACCGCGCTCTTCTTCCCGGCCGGCACTCCGGCCGTGGTCCACCACACCGGCCCCGCGCACAGCTGAGGGCCGGCTCCGTGGCGAAGGACACCGGGACGGCGCCGGCCCCCCGGCCGGCCGCTCAGGTACGCAACCTGGCCCTGGTCGGGCACGCGGGGGCGGGCAAGACCACGCTGGCGGAGGCCCTGCTCGTCGCGACCGGTGCGCTGCCGCGCGCCGGCCGGGTGGAGGACGGGACCACCTGCCTGGACACCGAGGAGGTGGAGACCCGGCAGCAGCGCTCGGTGTCCCTCGGCGTGGCCACCACCGAGCACGCCGGTCACCGCGTCACGCTGCTGGACACGCCCGGCTCACCGGACTTCGTCGGGGAGCTGCGCGCCGGGCTGCGGGCGGCGGACGCGGCGCTGTTCGTGGTCTCGGCCGTCAACGGGGTCGACGCGGCCACGGTGCAACTGTGGGAGGAGTGCGCCGCGGTGGGGATGCCGCGCGCCGTCGTCATCACCCAGCTGGACCGGGCCCGGGCCGACGTGGAGGAGGCCGTCCGGAGCTGCCGGCGGCTGCTCGGCGAGGGCGTCTACCCCGTGCACCTCGTCGACCGCGGCGCCGACGGCTCGGTCCAGGGCCTGGTGTCCCTCCTGGAGCCGGACGCGGCCGCGCCGGAGGCCGACCGGCTGCGCTCGGAGCTCATCGAGGGGATCATCGGCGAGAGCGAGGACGAGGCGCTGATGGAGCGGTACCTGGCCGGCGACCAGCTCGTCCAGGCCGACCTCATCGCCGACCTGGAGACGGCGGTGGCCCGGGCGCACTTCCACCCGGTGCTCTGCGCGGCCCCGCTCACCGGGGTCGGGATCCCCGATCTGCTCGAGCTGATCGTCGCCGGGTTCCCCAGCCCCCTGGAGCACGGCTGCCCGCCGGTCACGACCGTCGACGACGGCCCGGTCCCGTCGCTGTCCTGCGACCCGGAGGGGCCGCTCGTCGCCGAGGTCGTGAAGACCACCACCGACCCGTACGTCGGCCGGGTCAGCCTCGTCCGCGTCTTCAGCGGGACGATGCGCCCCGACGTCCCCGTCCACGTCTCCGGGCACGGCATGTCCGACCGGGGGCATCCCGACCACGACGTCGACGAGCGCATCGGGGTCCTGTCGTCCCCGCTGGGGACGTCGCTGCGCCCCGTCGCCTCCTGCCCGGCCGGCGACATCTGCGCGGTCGCCCGGCTCACGACGGCCGAGACGGGGGACACCCTCTCCGCCCCGGAGGACCCGCGGCTGGTCCCCCCGTGGGACCTCCCCACACCGCAGCTCCCCGTCGCGCTGGAGGCCGCCTCCCGGTCCGACGAGGACCGGCTCGCCACGGCGCTGGCCCGGCTCGTGGCGGAGGACCCGACGGTGCGCCTCGACCGCCGCCCCGACACCGGCCAGCTCCTGCTGTGGTGCGTCGGCGAGGCCCACGCCGAGGTCCTGCTGGAACGGCTCCGCACCCGCCACGGCGTCTCGGTGACCACCGTCCCCGTGCGCGTTCCCATGGTGGAGACGCTCGCCGGCCCCGCGCGCGTCACCGGCCGCCACGTCAAGCAGTCCGGCGGCCACGGCCAGTACGCGGTCGTGGTCATCGAGGCCGAACCCGGCCCACCGGGCTCGGGCATCGTCTTCGAGCAGCGGATCGTCGGCGGCACGGTGCCCGGCCAGTTCCACGGCAGCGTGGAGAAGGGCATCCGGGCGCAGGCCGAGCGGGGCATCACCGGGGACCGGCCGCTGGTCGACGTGCACCTGACCCTGGTGGACGGCAAGGCGCACTCCGTCGACTCCTCCGACGCCGCGTTCCAGGCCGCCGGAGCTCTCGCGCTCCGCGAGCTCGCCGCCGCCGTCGGGACCCGCGTGCTCGAACCGTGGTGCGAGGTGGAGGTGGTGGTCCCGGGCGAGTACGTCGGCGCGGTGATGAGCGATCTCTCCGGCCGTCGCGCCCGCGTGACCGGCAGCGTGGCGGACCCGCTCCGGGACCGGACGACGGTGCGGGCGGAGGTGCCCGAGGTCGAGCTGCTCAGCTACCCGGGCGTGCTGCGGTCGGTCACGCACGGCACCGGCTCCTTCTCCCGCACCCCCCTGGGCTACGAGCCCGCCCCGGCGAACCTCGCGGTCCCCGCCTGACGCGGCGCCCGCACCGCCGCGGTCCGGCGGTCGGGAGGGCGCCGGCGGCTCGCGAGTCGGGACGGGCAACGGGGCTCTGCCACCGGTCCGTCGACTAGCCTTCGTGCGGGTGTGCAGCGGGCTGTCGGTCGAGGTGGGGGAGCGGTGACGTCGTCGAACGGTCCCTCGGCGGCCGTCCCCGGACCACGGCCGGTCGACGGCTCCTCCGCGGGGACCGACCGGGAGGACCTGCCCGACCGGATCTGGACGCTGCCGAACGCGCTGTCGGTGCTGCGGCTGCTCGGCGTCCCGGTCTTCCTGTGGCTGCTGCTGGGGCCGGAGGCCGACGGCTGGGCCGTGGCCATCCTCATGGTCTCCGGGTTCACCGACTGGCTCGACGGCAAGCTCGCCCGCTGGCTGGACCAGGGCAGCAAGCTCGGCGCCCTGCTCGACCCCGCTGCCGACCGGCTCTACATCGTCAGCACGCTCGTCGCGCTGGCGCTGCGCGAGATCGTCCCGCTGTGGGTGGTCGTCGTGCTCGTCGGCCGGGAGCTCGTCCTCGGCGTCGCACTGCTCGTCCTGCGCCGCTTCGGCTACCCACCGCTGCAGGTGCACTACCTGGGCAAGGCGGCGACGCTGCTGCTGCTGTACGCCTTCCCCGGGCTGCTGCTCGCCGACGGCACCGGCTGGCTGGCCACGGCCATCGAGCCGTTCGCGTGGGCGTTCACCATCTGGGGGACCGCCCTCTACGTGCTCGCGGGGCTGTTCTACGTCATCCAGGTGTTCGGCATCGTGCGCAGCGAGCGGGCCGGCGACGAGTCCCGGGTCGTGCGGTGACCCCACCTCCGCGGGGTGGTGGACCGCGCTCGATGGGGGCGTCCCTACTCGACGCGGTCCTCGCCGAGACCCTCGACCCGGCGTACGCCCAGGCCGCGGCGGCGCGTGCCCGGGAGGGCGGCCCCCGCTCGCGCACCCGCGGCCGGGTGGCCGTCGCCCTGACCATGGTGGTGGCCGGCGTCCTGGTGGCGATCACCTACCAGGAGGCCGCCGCGAGCGTCCAGGGGCGCCAGCAGGTGCGCGCAGTCCTGGTCGACGACATCCAGCGCGGTTCGGAGGTCACCGACGACCTGGCCGACCAGCTGGAGATCCTGCGGAGCGAGGTCACCGGCGCGCGGGGCGAGCTGCTCGACGCCACGGCGGTCGGCCAGCGGGTCCGGGATGCGCTGGCGAGGGCCGAGCGGGGCGCCGCCGCCGTGCCCGCGACCGGCCCCGGGCTGCTGGTGACCCTGGCCAATGCCGACCCGACGGCCGACGAGGACCCGGTGGGTGGCGGGACCGTCGAGGAGGACCTGCGCGGGCGGGTGCGGGACGGCGACCTGCAGGTCGTCGTCAACGCGCTGTGGGCGGCCGGTGCCGAGGCGATCAGCATCAACGGGCAGCGCCTGGGGCCGACGACGGCCATCCGGTTCGCCGGGGAGGCGGTGCTGGTCGACTTCCGGCCGGTCACCAACCCCTACGAGATCCGGGCCATCGGCGATCCCGACGCCCTGTCGAAGGCCTTCCTCGAGAGCCCCGAGGTGGAGGTGCTCGCCGGGATCTCCAAGACCTTCGGGCTGCGCTTCGAGTTCGCCAAGGAGGAGGAACTGTCCCTCCCCGCGGGCAGCATCCTCGAACTGAGCGCTGCCCGACCGGAGGGCCGGGACGACCCGGCTCCCGCCCCCGACCCCGTGCCTGGAGGCTGACCCCCGTGATCCCGATCCTCGGACTCGCGGCCGGTGTCCTCCTCGGCCTCTTCTTCGACCCCACCGTCCCGCTGTGGCTGCAGCCGTACCTGCCGATCGCGGTGGTCGCCGCCCTGGACGCCGTCTTCGGCGGATTCCGCGCCCGGCTGGACGGGATCTTCGATGCGAAGGTCTTCGTCATCTCCTTCGTGTCCAACATCGTGGTGGCCGCGCTGATCGTCTTCCTCGGTGACCAGCTCGGCGTCGGTGCGCAGCTGTCCACGGCGGTCGTGGTGGTCCTCGGCATCCGCATCTTCGGCAACGCCGCCGCCATCCGACGGCACGTGTTCCGCGCATGACCGGGGACGAACGACCGGACCCCCGCCGGGGCGAGGACGGCGACGACGAGGTCGTGCTGCCGCACCCCTTCGGCTCGGCGAGGGGCCGCGACGCCGCCGACGAGCCCGCCGCGGTCCGGCCCGCTGACGAGGAGCCGAACACCGGCGAGCCGCCCACCGGCGAGCCCGCCACCGGCGAGCCCGCCGTGGACGAGCCCGCCGTGGACGAGCCCCCCGTGGACCGGCCTCCTGGCGAGGAAGCGGCTGCCGGCGAGCCCGGTGCGACCGCCGACCGGCCCGCCGCCGACGTCCCGGCCGAGGGGGTGGGGACCGGTGAGCAGGGGACCGGCACCTCCGCCCGCCGGACGCGGGACCCGCTCGCCGCCGTGCTCATCGGCGTGCTCACCCTGCTGCTGGGCTTCGCCTTCGCCGTCCAGGTCCGGTCCGTCGGGGACGACCAGGACTACGCCGGTGCCCGCGAGGAGGACCTGGTCCGGATCCTCGACGACCTGAACGCCCGTGAGGAGCGGCTCCGCGACCAGATCGCGGACCAGCGGGACGCGCTGGAGCAGCTGACCAGTTCCGACAGCCGGTCCGCGGCAGCGCTGGAGGAGGCGCGCGCCCAGGCGGAGGCGATCGGCATCCTCAACGGCACGGTGCCGGCGCAGGGGCCGGGGCTGGTGATCACCATCCGCGACCCCGACGGGGAGGTCCGGGTCAGCGACGTCGTCGACGCCATCCAGGAGCTGCGGGGCGCGGGCGCGGAGACCATGCAGATCGACGACGTCCGCGTCGGCGTCTCCACCGCGGTCACCGGCACCCCGGGCGACCTGATGGTCGACGGCCGGCCCATCACCTCGCCCTACGAGATCGTCGTCATCGGCTCGCCGCAGAACATGGACACCGCCCTCAACATCCCCGGCGGGGTCGTGCAGGACCTCAACCGGCTGGGCGCCTCGGTGACGATCGAGCAGTCCGACCAGGTCCTCGTCGACGCGTTGCGGCCGCTGGACACGCCTCAATACGCTTCGCCCGACGTCGACGACTGAGGAAGGACCCCGCTGCCCCCCACCGCTCGCACGCTCGCGGCGGGGCCCGGCAGCGGGGCCGCTGAGCCACCACGAGCCCTGGAGAGCCGCATGGCCACACCCGATGACCGCCGGTACACCGACCAGCACGAGTGGGCGATGGTCCAGGGCACCGACGGCACGTCCTCCGTCGTCCGGGTCGGGATCACCGACCACGCCCAGGACGCGCTCGGGGACATCGTCTTCGTCCAGCTGCCGGCCGTCGGTGACGAGGTCGTCCCGGGGACGCCGATCGGTGAGGTCGAGTCGACCAAGTCCGTGTCGGACATCTACGCACCGGTCGCGGGGGTGGTCGCGGCCGTCAACGAGGCGCTCGAGGCGACCCCGGAGACGGTCAACGCCGATCCGTACGGCGCCGGGTGGCTGGTGGAGATCAGCGTGCCCGGGGAGGGTGGGGATCCCATCGGCGGTCTGCTGGACGCCGACGCGTACCAGGCGGTGGTCGAGTCCTCGTGACGGCCCCGCCACCGAGCCCGGCGGCCCCGGTGCTCACTATGATCGTGTGAGGACACCGGTTCGCCGGTGATCAGCACGGGGACCTCGGTTCCACGACCCTGACCGTCCGGTTGACCCTCGGGCCGACCGGCTGGTTCCATGACCCCGGTCCGCCGCTCGCGCGGCGGCCGACCCACGGCGGGCCGCCCGGCCCGCTGTCCGCCGGCCGCTCGCGGCCCGTCCAGAGGCCCGCGGCGGGGCCCCTCGCACAGGAGGAGACAGACGTGCACTGCACTCGATGTGGCCACGAGAACCCCGAGGGCAGTCGCTTCTGCGCGCAGTGCGGCTCGGCGCTCTCCCAGGAGCGGGTCGGTGAGTCGACCAGCGTGATCCCGAAGGTCGGCGGGGAGGACTCCACCGAGCAGCCGGAGATCACCGAGTCGGCGGCCGACGCGCACGCCGGTGCCGTGGAGTCGCTGCCGGCCGGCTCGGCCCTGCTGGTCGTCAAGCGCGGGCCGAACGCGGGGAGCCGCTTCCTGCTCGACCAGGACGTCACGACCGCCGGCCGGCACCCCGACAGCGACATCTTCCTGGACGACGTGACCGTCAGCCGGCGGCACGTGGAGTTCCACCGCGAGGGCGGCGGCTTCTCGGTGCACGACGTCGGCAGCCTGAACGGCACCTACGTCAACCGGGAGCCGGTCGACGTCGCCAGCCTGGCCGGGGGTGACGAGGTGCAGATCGGGAAGTTCCGCCTCGTCTACCTGACCGGCCCCCGTACCGGCGAGCCGGCCGCTCGCTAGTGCGCGGACCGGCGGGTCCCCGCGTCGGCGGGGCAGGGTCCGGCGCCCGGGGCCGGGGCGTCGGCGAGACGGGGACGTGACGGCGGTGCCCGAGCGCGACAGCGCGCTCGGGGACGCCGCCGATCAGCACACGCCACGGCTGACCATCGGCGAGGTGCTGGCAGTCCTGCGCGACGACTTCCCCGACGTGACGATCAGCAAGATCCGCTACCTCGAGTCCGAGGACCTGGTGCACCCGCAGCGCACGCCGTCGGGGTACCGCAAGTTCTCGCGGGCCGACGTGAGCCGGCTGCGCTACGTCCTGGCCGCCCAGCGCGACCAGTACCTCCCGCTGCGGGTGATCAAGGAGCACCTCGACGCCCTCGACCGCGGCGAGCCCCTGCCGGCGCCGGCCACCGGCCCCGGCTCGGTGCCGCCGGCGTCCGCCGCCGACGTCGACACCGAGGCGGGCGTACCCCCGCTGACGTCGGACCAGTTCGCCCGCGCCGCGGGCCTGGAGCCGGACCAGCTCGCCGACTGCGTGCAGTTCGGGCTGCTGTCGACCGACGCCGACGGCCGGCACCCCGCCACGGACCTGCCGATCGCGCGGGCGGCGGCCGGCCTGGCCCGCCACGGCATCGAGCCGCGGCACCTGCGCGTGTACCGCACCGGTGTCGAGCGCGAGGCCGGGCTCGTCGAGCAGCTCGTCGCCCCCGTGCTGCGGGCCCGCTCCGAGGAGGCGCGGACCCGCGCGACCGAGAAGCTGCGCGAGCTCGCGACCCTGTCGGCGCAGCTGCACACCGCGTTGCTGGAGGCGCGCCTCCGGGATCTCCTCCGTCCGTGACCGCGGCGTACCGTGGACGTGGCCGCACCGGAGCCGGGAGCGGGTCGTTCCCTCCCGGCCCGGCGACCGTCGCCTGACCTGACCGAGCCGCCCGCTCCCCCCGGGCCGCAGCCGAGGAGTCGCACCGTGCAGGAGCTTCGAGTCGTCGGTGTCCGCGTCGAACTGCCCGGGAACCAGCCGATCCTGCTGCTCAAGGAGACGCAGGGCGAGCGGTACCTGCCCATCTGGATCGGCGCCGTCGAGGCGGCCGCCATCGCGTTCGAGCAGCAGGGGGTCCGGCCGGCCAGGCCCATGACGCACGACCTGCTGCGGGAGGTCGTGAGCGCCCTGGGCGCCACCCTCGAGGCGGTCAACATCACCGAGATGCGGGACGGGATCTACATCGCCGAGCTGGTCTTCGGGGACGAGCGGGTGGTCAGCGCCCGCCCGTCGGACGCCGTGGCGCTGGCGGTGCGCACCGGTGCGCCGATCTTCGGCGCGGACGACCTGCTCGACGAGGTGGGGATCGAGATCCCCGACGAGCAGGAGGACGAGGTCGAGAAGTTCCGGGAGTTCCTGGACCAGATCTCGCCTGAGGACTTCGGCGCCGGATCCGGGTCCGGCGGCTCCGCCTGAGCAGGGGCCACCGCGCAGTCCCGCGTGGAGAGGCCATCCCGGGAACATCGGCAGGTGGCGTCTCGACCTCCACTCGAAGTGATGAGCGACGCGACACGCCGCCCCGCTCAGTTGACCGGGTCCACCACCCGGCTTACGGTCGGCGAACAACAACGGTGTGACATCTGAGGTCAGTGGGTGCAACGCCCACCGGTCGCCGCGCACGGGGCGGCACCTCGGGTGCGAACCGTCGACCCGGGCCGTGCGAGCGGACCGGGACCGGAGGAGGACGCTGGACGTGAGCGACCAGAGGGACGGCTCTCAGGGTCAGCTGTTCAGCGATGCCGCTGTCGGGGCTCCGCAGTACGACGAGGTCGACACCGACCTGGTCGGATACCGCGGTCCGACGGCGTGTGCCGCTGCAGGGATCACCTACCGCCAGCTGGACTACTGGGCCCGGACGGGCCTGGTCGCGCCATCGGTGCGCAGCGCCACCGGGTCGGGCACCCAGCGCTTGTACTCCTTCCGCGACATCCTCGTGCTCAAGGTCGTGAAGCGGCTGCTGGACACCGGCGTCTCCCTGCAGAACATCCGCAAGGCGGTCGACCACCTGCGCACGCGCGGGATCAAGGATCTCGCCAACATCACGCTGTTCTCCGACGGCGCCACGGTCTACGAGTGCACCTCCGCCGAGGAGGTCGTCGACCTGCTCGCCGGCGGCCAGGGCGTCTTCGGGATCGCCGTGTCCGGCGCACTGCGCGAGCTCTCCGGTGAACTCGCCGAGCTGCCCGCCGAGCGCCTCGACGGCGGCCCGGTGCACACCGCCGACGACGAGCTGTCGCTGCGCCGCCGTCGCCGCGCCATGTGATCTGTCGTCCTCCGGACGACGACCGCGGCCACGTGCCGTTCCCGGGCTGCGTGGAGCCCATCCCCGGCTCCTCCTCGGGGAACCCCTCGGGCTCCCGCTCGTCGGGCCGGCCTCGCGGGACGGCTCGCGTTCCAGCGTCTTCGTCTGCCGTCCCGTCCCTCCTCGGGGGACCCTTCGGGCCCCCGCTCGTCGGGCCCCCGCTGGTAGCGTTCCTGCAGTGGCCGACCGTGCTGGACCCCTGCCATCACTGAGTTCCCTGCAACCGGCCGGGGCCTTCGCCGCCCGGCACATCGGCCCACGTGCCGGAGACACCGCGGAGATGCTCGCCGCCGTCGGCCACAGCACCCTCGAATCCCTGGTCGACGCCTGCGTGCCCGAGGGCGTGCGCGACCGGACGCCGCTGGACCTGCCCGCCGCCCGTGACGAGGCGGCGGTCCTGGACCTGCTGCGCGAGCGTGCCGACGCCAACGACGTCTACACCTCGATGATCGGGTTGGGCTACCACGGCACCGTCACGCCGCCGGTGATCCAGCGCGCCTTGCTGGAGAACCCGGCCTGGTACACCGCGTACACGCCGTACCAGCCGGAGATCAGCCAGGGCCGGCTCGAGGCGCTGATCAACTTCCAGACGATGGTGGCCGACCTCACCGGCCTGCCCGTCTGCGGTGCCTCCGTGCTCGACGAGGCCACCGCGGCCGCCGAGGCCATGACGCTGGTCCGCCGGGCCGGCCGGGCCCGGCCCGACTCGGTGTTCCTCGTCGACGCCGACACGCTCCCGCAGACCCTCGCGGTCCTCCGGACCCGCGCCGAGCCCCTCGGCATCCGGCTGCAGGTCGCCGACCTGTCGGCCGGGTGGCCCACCGAGCTGCCCGAGGCGGGTGCGTTCGGCGTGCTGCTGTCCTACCCGGGCGCCGGCGGGGCCGTCCGCGACCACCGGGCGCTGGCCTCCGCCGCGCACGAGGCCGGGGCCTCGGTCGTCGTCGCGGCCGACCTGCTCGCGCTCACGCTGCTGGAGGCGCCGGGGGAGTGGGGCGCCGACGTGGCCTGCGGTACCAGCCAGCGCTTCGGCGTCCCGATGGGCTTCGGCGGCCCGCACGCCGGCTACCTCTCCGTCCGCGAGGGCCTGGCCCGCCAGCTGCCCGGCCGCCTGGTCGGCGTTTCGGTCGACGCCGACGGCGACGTGGCCTACCGGCTGGCGCTGCAGACCCGCGAGCAGCACATCCGCCGCGAGAAGGCGACCAGCAACATCTGCACCGCCCAGGTGCTGCTCGCCGTCATGGCCGGCGCCTACGCGGTCTACCACGGCCCCGAGGGGCTGGCCGCGATCGCGGCCAGGGTGCACCGCAGCGCCGCCGTCCTGGCCGGCTGGCTGCGGGCCGGCGGGCTGGCGATCGTGCACGAGCACTTCTTCGACACCGTCGCGGTGGGAGTTCCCGGCCGCGCCGCCGAGGTGGTCGCCGCCGCCGCGGAGCGGCGGATCAACCTGCGGCGGGTCGACGACGACACGGTGGTGGTCGCCTGCGACGAGACGACCACCCCCGAGACCCTGCGGGCCGTGGCGGAGTGCTTCGGCGTCGCCCCGGACGACGCCGCCCTCGACGACGCGGGGCCCGACGCCCTCCCCGCCGACCTCCGCCGGCGGACGCCCTACCTGACGCACCCGGTGTTCTCCGCCCACCGCTCCGAGACGGCCCTGCTGCGCTACCTGCGGTCGCTGAGCGACAAGGACCTCGCGCTCGACCGGACGATGATCCCGCTGGGCTCCTGCACGATGAAGCTGAACGCCGCCACGGAGATGGCCGCGATCACCTGGCAGGAGTTCGCGAACCTGCACCCCTTCGTCCCGGCGGAGCAGGCCCGGGGGTACCGGCAGCTGATCGACGAGCTCTGCGCCATGCTCGCCGAGGTCACCGGCTACGCGGCGGTCAGCGTGCAGCCCAACGCCGGGTCCCAGGGAGAGTTCGCCGGGTTGCTGGCGATCCGCGGCTACCACCGCTCCCGCGGGGACGAGCAGCGCGACGTCTGCCTGATCCCCAGCTCGGCGCACGGCACCAACGCCGCCAGCGCCGTCATGGCCGGCATGCGGGTCGTCGTCGTGGCCTGCGACGAGGCCGGCAACGTCGACGTCGCCGACCTGCACGCCAAGGTCGGCCAGCACGCCGAGCGGCTGGCCGCGATCATGCTCACCTACCCGTCGACCCACGGTGTCTTCGAGGCGGCGGTGCAGGACATCTGCGCCGCGGTGCACGACGCCGGCGGGCAGGTCTACGTCGACGGCGCCAACCTCAACGCCCTGGTCGGGCTGGCCAAGCCGGGCCGGTTCGGCTCCGACGTGAGTCACCTCAACCTGCACAAGACGTTCTGCATCCCGCACGGCGGGGGCGGACCGGGAGTGGGCCCGATCGGGGTGCGCGAGCACCTGGTGCCCTTCCTGCCGGGCCACCCCCTGGTCGACACCGGCAGCAGCGGTCCGGCCGTCTCCGGCGCGCCGTGGGGCTCGGCCGGCATCCTGCCGATCTCGTGGGCCTACATCCGGCTGATGGGGCCCGACGGGCTGCTCGCCGCCACCGAGCACGCCATCCTGGCGGCGAACTACGTGGCCGCTCGGCTGCGGGACTCCTACCCGGTGCTCTACACCGGCGCCGACGGGCTCGTCGCGCACGAGTGCATCCTCGACATCCGGCCGCTGACCAGGGCCACCGGGATCACCAACGACGACATCGCCAAGCGGCTGATCGACTTCGGCTTCCACGCCCCGACGATGAGCTTCCCGGTCGCCGGCACGCTGATGGTCGAGCCGACCGAGAGCGAGGACAAGGCCGAGCTCGACCGGTTCGTCGAGGCGATGGTGACCATCCGCGCCGAGATCGAGAAGGTCACGACCGGTGAGTACGACGCCACCGACAACCCGCTGCGGAACGCGCCACACACGCTGGCCATGCTGGCGGGGGAGTGGGAGCGGCCCTATCCGCGGGCCGAGGCGGTCTACCCGGTGAGCGCACTGCGTGGCCGCGGCTACCTCAGCCCCGTCCGCCGGGTCGACCAGGCCTACGGCGACCGCAACCTGGTGTGCTCGTGCCCGCCGCCCGAGGCGTTCGCCGAGCCCGCGGCCCCGGAGGCCGTGCAGCCGGGACGGGGGGACGGAGCGCCCGACGACCTGGGGACGACCGCCGACGTGGTGGGCGCCCGGAACTGACGACGGACGCCGTGCCGCTCCTGGCTGGCAGGGTGGCGGCCATGAGCGAGCAGACCGTCAAGGCGGACCTCCAGCGGTACCTGCAGGTGGGGCGGGACGCCCTGCTCTGGAAGCTGCACGGCCTCGACGAGTACGGCGTCCGGCGGCCGATGACCCCGACGGGCACGAACCTGCTGGGGCTGGTCAAGCACCTGGCGTACGTCGAACTGGGCTACTTCGGCGAGACCTTCGGCCGTCCGGCGGACGAGGCCGGACCATGGGTCGCCGACGACGGCAGCCGGCCCAACTGGGACATGTGGGCGACGGCCCAGGAGTCCCGCGAGGACGTCGTGGCCCTCTACCGCCGGGCGTGGCGGCACGCGGACGCGACGGTCGAGGACCTGCCGCTGGACGCCCCGGGCCGGGTGCCGTGGTGGGACGGGGAGCGCGCGCAGGTGACCCTGCACCGGGTGCTGGTGCACGTCATCGCGGAGACCGACCGGCACGTCGGTCACGCCGACATCGTGCGGGAGCTCATCGACGGGGCGGCCGGGCTGCGCGCGGGCGGGGACAACCTGCCCGCCGTCGACCGGGCCTGGTGGACCGGCTACCGCGACCGGCTGGAACGGGTCGCGCGCGAAGCCACCTCGTGAGGCACCGTCCCGGGCCCGCAGGGGTCCCTGATCAGGCCTGGGCGAGCTCGGGAGCCAGCCAGACGTGGTGGTCCGGGACGGCCTGGCCGTCGGGGAGCAGTTCGCCGTCGTCGTCGAAGAGCACGACGCCGTTGCACAGCAGGCTCCACCCCTGCTCGGGGCGGCTCCGGACCACGGCCGCGAGGTCACGTGCCTCGCTCGCGGCGTCGGGGCAGGGCGTTACGTGGTGGCACATGGCGGTCTCTCTTCGTTCGGCATCCACGACACGGCCCGGAACTACGCACCGTGTTCGTCTAGTCACTGGATTCGGCAAGTGTGCGCCCCGACTGAAGCCGCCGGGCGTGAGCTGGGTCACCGAATCACTCCAAGGAGTCGGCAGGTAGTGCCAACGCCTCCGACGCCCGGGTGCGAACGCGCAGGTCGGCGGCGCGTCCGCCGGCGCCGCGGTCAGAGCTTGCGGAGCAGCACCCGCCGCACGGAGTGGTCGGCGGCCTTCTGCAGCACCAGCCGTGCCCGCGAACGGGTGGGGGCGATGTTGGTGCGCAGGTTGGGGCCGTTGACCGCCGACCAGATGCCCAGGGCCGTCTCCCGGGCCTGGTCGTCGGTGAGGTCGGCGAAGCGGTGGAAGTACGCCGTGGTGTCCCGGAACGCCGTGCGCCGCAGCGCCAGGAACCGCTCGACGTACCACCGCTGGATGTCGGCCTCGGCCGCGTCGACGTAGACGGAGAAGTCGAAGAAGTCGGAGAGGAACACGGGGGGCGCCGTCCCGTCGGCCCGGCCACCGGCCTGCAGGACGTTGAGCCCCTCGAGCACCAGGACGTCGGGCCGGTCCACCACCTGCCGGGCGCCGGGGACGACGTCGTAGGACTGGTGGTCGTAGACCGGGGCGGAGACCTCCTCGCGGCCGGACTTCACGTCGGCCAGGAACCGGACCAGTGCCCGGCGGTCGTAGCTCTCCGGGAAGCCCTTGCGGCCCAGCAGGCCACGGGACTCCAGCACCGCGTTGGGGTGCAGGAAGCCGTCGGTGGTGACCAGGTCGACGCGGGGGGAGCCGGGGGCGGCGGCCAGGAGGCGCTGCAGCAGGCGGGACGTCGTGCTCTTGCCGACCGCGACGCTGCCGGCGACGGCGATGACGAACGGCACCTTGGCCGTGCTGTTGCCCAGGAAGTCGCTCTGGGCGGCCCAGAGCCGCTGGCTGGCGGTCACGTGCAGGTCCAGCAGCTCGGCCAGCGGCAGGTAGACCGTGGCCACCTCGTCCAGGTCGATCCGGTCGCCGAGCGTGGCCAGCTCGCGGAGCTCGGCCTCGTCCAGCGGCAGCCGTGACCCCGCGGCCAGGGCTCGCCACGACGCGCGGTCGAAGACCGCGTAGGGCGAGATGGAGCCGCGTGCACCGACCGTCACGGGGCCCATCGTGCCGTCCGGGCGTCCGGTGGCGAACGTCCGGGTCACCCGCCCGGGTGGGAGAGCGGCACCGCGAGGGGGGACGGAGCGGACGCGGTGCCGGCGCGCGTCTAGGGTGCGCGTGTGCCCACCCGCCCGGGGCTGCTCGAGTGCATCGAGCGCTACGTCGCCGCCGCCCCGCTCCCGGACGCGCGGATCCGCTCCGTGGGCGGCCTCGACGTGCCGATCGGCGACCCGGCCTGGCCCTATCCCGCTCACCCCCGCGCGGGGGCCGGTCCGGTGACCGCCGACGACGTGCGCGCGACGGTGGCCCTGCAGGAGGAGTCCGGGCTGCCCGCCGCGCTGGAGTGGGTGCCGGAACGCTCCCCGGAGACCACCGCCGCCGCCCGGGCGGCCGGGCTGACGGTCGAGGAGCTGCCGCTGCTGGTCGCCGTCGACCCGGTGGAGCTGCTGCTGCCCGTGGGGCTGCGCCTCTACGTCGTCGGTGCCGACGACCCGGAGCTGGCCCGGTACCAGCTGGTGGCGGCCACGGCCTTCGCCCACCCGGGCGGCCCGGCCGACGTCGGCGACGTCCCCCTGGACTCCTCCGACGAGGCCCGCGCGCGCACCGAGGTGCTGCGCGAGCGCATCGCCTCCGGCCGCACCGTGATGATGGTGGCGGTGGACCACGGCGAGCCGGTCGCGGTCGGCACGCACCAGCCGGTCGACATCGGTGGCACGGAGGTCAGCGAGGTCGTCGGCGTGGCGACCCACCCGCGGCTGCGCGGTCGCGGCGTCGGGGCGGGCGTGGCGTCGGCCCTGGTCGCGCACGCGACCGAGACGGCCGACATGGTCTTCCTCGCCGCCGGCGACGACGACGTCGCCCGGGTCTACGAGCGGGTGGGGTTCGCCCGCCTGGCCACCTCGGCGGTGGCCGACCTGCGCCCGCCCTGCTGAGATCCGCCTCGGCCGACGCGCTGCTGGGATGCGCCTCAGGGAGGCGGGGGCGGGATCGCCGCCGCCGCGGAGGTGAGCGCGGCCCGGGCGGCGGCGTAGCCGGTGCTGCGCGGCACCTCGCTCAGCAGCACCACCACGCGTGACCCGATCACGCCCACCGAGTGCAGGTGCCGGCTGCCGCCCACGCAGCACATCCAGCCCTGCTTCACCGCCGTCCCGGAGGGTGCGGTCCCGAACAGCCCGAACCGCTGGTCGAAACCGTCCGCGGCCAGCGGCGTCGCGGCCCGCATCCAGGCCAGTATCGAGGCCGCGTCGTCGGGATGGGCCACCACCGGCAGCAGCGACAGGAACCGGGCGAGGTCCTGCGCGGTGGTCAGCGCCTGCCCCCACTGGCCGGGGACGTCCGGGGGAGCGGTGCCCTCGAGCCCGTAGCGGCGGGCGACGTCGACCACCATCCGGGCTCCGTCGTAGCGCACCCACAGCGTCGAGGCGGCCGGGTCGTCGGACCGGCGGATCATGTCCTCGAGCAGGGCGGGATCGTCGGGTCGGAGGACGAGCCGTCCGGTGCGGGCCCGGTGCAGGACGTCCTCGGCCACGAACAGCTTGACCATGGAGGCCGTCGGGAAGGAGCGGCCGGCCGCGGCGTTCCCGGCCGCGGCGGCCGCCACCCGTGCCGCCCGCGCCTCCGCCGCCCGCAGCGACAGCCCGGACCCGGGCACCTGCTGCCGGGCGACCGCGACGGCGAGCGTGCCGACCGGGGGATAGGCCGCCGTCACCCGCGGCACCAGCTCGGCGGCGTGCGGTTCGCCGGCGACCGCCCGGCCGTCAGCCAGGAGGAGCACCGACGCGAGCAGGACGACCACGAGCACGGCGCGCCGCCCCTCGCGTCGCGTGCGTGGACCGGCCGCCGGCATGGGGATGCCATGCCCCGGGAACCGGCAGATGATTCAGCTTTCACGGAAATCAGGTGTGGCGCTGCTCCATCGTGAGCAACCGACCGCGCTCAGCGTTCCTCGAAGGTCACGATCATCGTGGCCCGGGCCAGCGTGTGGAAGAAGAGGTTGAACCCCAGGACGGCGGGCGTGGTGTCCGCGTCGACGTCGAGGGCGTCGGTGTCCACGGCGTGCACCACGACGAAGTACCGGTGCGGGCCGTGCCCCGCCGGTGGTGCCGCACCGACGTAGCCGGGGAAGCCGGCGTCGTTGCGCAGCTGGAGCGCGCCCTCGGGGAGCCGGGGGGCGTCCTTGTCGCCGGCTCCGCCGGGCAGGTCGGTCACCGAGGCGGGGATGTTCGCGACCGCCCAGTGCCAGAACCCGCTGGCCGTCGGGGCGTCCGGGTCGTACACGGTGACGGCGAAGCTCCGGGTGCCCTCGGGGAACCCGGACCAGCTGAGCTGGGGGGAGCGGTCCTCGCCGCCGGCGCCCATCACGCCGCTGACGTGCGGGGTGGGGAGGACGTCGCCGTCGGCGCAGTCGGTGCTGGTGACGGTGAAGTCCGGGACCTGTGGCAAGTGCGCGTACGGGTCATAGGACAGGGGTCGGTCGGCCATCGCGGGCTCTCCTCTTCTCGGACGGGCTCGGGAGGAACGGGAGGGGAGCGACGGGTGGTGCAGGAGCGCCCCCTGGTCGACCCTAGGCAGGGGGGCGGCACTCCGCTGCCCGACGGTGGACACGATCCGATACGCGACTGCCGCCCGCATGACACGTGGCCGCGCTCTCGCGCCGGTACCGTCGCCGTCGTGCCAGCTCCCGGACCCCTCGGCCTCCCGGACTCCGTCCGCGGCTGCCTCTTCGACCTCGACGGCGTGCTCACCCGGACGGCGACGGTCCACTTCGCCGCCTGGAAGCGCACGTTCGACGAGTTCCTCCAGCGCTACGAACCCGGCCAGCCCGAGTTCAGCCAGCTGGACTACAACGACCACGTCGACGGCCGGCACCGGGCCGACGGCGTCCGCGGGTTCCTCGCCAGCCGCGGGATCGTGCTGCCCGAGGGCACGCCGGGGGACCCGTTCGAGGCGGAGACGGTGCAGGCCATCGCGACGCGCAAGAACGACATGGTGCTGCGGGAGCTGGACGAGCACGGGGTGGAGGTCTACCCGGGCTCGGTCCGCTACCTGCGGGCGGTGAAGGAGGCCGGGATGCCCACGGCCGTGGTGACCGCCTCGGCCAACGGGGAGAAGGTGATCGCCGCCGGTGGGTTCGCCGGGCTGATCGACGTCCGCGTGGACGGCCTGGTCGCCGCGCGGGACGGGCTGCGTGGCAAGCCCGCACCGGACACGTTCCTGGCGGGGGCGCGCCTGCTCGGGCTCGAGCCGCGGGAGGCCGTCGTCTTCGAGGACGCCATCTCCGGGGTCGAGGCCGGCCGGGCCGGGGACTTCGGCTTCGTGGTCGGGGTGGACCGGGTCGGGCAGGCGGAGGCGCTGCGCGCCGCCGGTGCCGACGTCGTGGTCCCCGACCTGGAGCAGCTGATGGGGGAGTCCTCGTGACGGAGGGACGCGCCACCTTCCCGATCGAGCCCTGGTCGCTGACCGAGGTCGGACTCGACCACGCCTCGCTCGGTGTGCACGAGTCCGTCTTCGCCCTGACCAACGGCCACATCGGGATGCGCGGCTCGTTCGAGGAGGGCGAGCCGGTCGTCGTCCCCGGCACGTACCTCAACGGCTTCTTCGAGGAGCGGCCGCTGCCCTACGCGGAGGCCGGCTACGGCTTCCCGGAGCAGGGCCAGACGATGGTCAACGTCACCGACGGCAAGCTGATCCGGCTGCTGGTGAAGGACTCACCGCTGGACCTCGAGTACGGCGAGATCATCGACCACACGCGGACGCTCGACCTGCGGGCGGGTGTGCTGCGCCGGTCGACGGAGTGGCGGTCGCCGGGCGGTCGCACGGTCCGCGTCACCAGCACGCGGCTGGTGTCGCTGGCCCGGCGCTCGATCGCCGCGATCGAGTACAAGGTGGAGCTGACCGACGACCTCGGCGACCTCTACGTCGCGCTGCAGTCGGACCTGCTGGCCAACGAGGACGTACCCACCGAGGACGACGACCCGCGGGCGGCCGCCGCGCTGGCCAAGCCGCTGCGCTCCGAGCTCGCCGTGGGCCGGGGACGGCGGGCCGTGCTGGTGCACCAGACCCGGCGCAGCCGGCTGCGCCTGGCGGCGGGGATGGACCACCTCATCGAGATCCCCGACAGCAGCACCGAGGACATCGAGGCCTCCGCGGACCTGGCCCGCTACACCCTGGCCGCCCGGATCCCGCAGGGCGGCAGCCTGCGGCTGGTCAAGTTCCTCGCCTACGGCTGGTCCTCCCGCCGGTCCAGCGCGGCCCTCCGGGATCAGGTGGAGGCCGCGCTGGCCACCGCAAAGCTGGCCGGCTGGGACCGCCTGGCCCGCGAGCAGCGGGACGTGCTGGACCAGCACTGGGACGAGGCCGACGTCGAGATCGAGGGCGACGACGAGCTGCAGCAGGCGGTGCGCGTCGGCATGTTCCACGTCCTGCAGGCCGGGCTGCGGGCCGAGCGGCAGCCGATCCCCGCGAAGGGGCTGACCGGACCCGGCTACGACGGGCACACGTTCTGGGACACCGAGACCTACGTGCTGCCGGTGCTGACCTACACCGCGCCGCACGCCGTGCGCGACGCGCTGCGGTGGCGGCACTCGACGCTGGACCTCGCCCGCGAGCGGGCCCGCGAACTGGGGCGCAGGGGTGCCGCCTTCCCGTGGCGGACCATCCGCGGCGAGGAGACCTCGGGCTACTGGCCGGCGGGGACGGCGGCCTTCCACATCAACGCCGACATCGCCGACGCCGTGGTCCGCTACCACAACGCCACCCTGGACGAGGACTTCGACCGCGACTTCGGTGCCGAGCTGCTGATCGAGACCGCCCGGCTGTGGGCGTCGCTGGGGCACTTCGACGCCGAGCACGGGTTCCGCATCGACGGGGTCACCGGTCCGGACGAGTACACGGCGGTGGTGGACAACAACGTCTACACGAACCTGATGGCGCAGCGGAACCTGCGGGAGGCCGCCGAGGCGGTGAAGCGCCAGCCCGACGTGGCCGGGCGGCTGGACGTCGCTCCCGAAGAGGTCGACGTCTGGCTGCGGGCCGCCTCGCTGATGGCGGTGCCCTACGACACCCAGCGCGGCGTGCACATGCAGTCCGACGCGTTCACCCACCACGAGGAGTGGGACTTCGCCGGCACGCCGAAGGAGAACTACCCCCTGCTGCTGCACTACCCCTACTTCGAGATCTACCGGAAGCAGGTGGTGAAGCAGGCGGACCTGGTCATGGCGCTGCACCTGCGCGGGGACGCGTTCACCCTCGAGGAGAAGATCGCGAACTTCGCCTACTACGAGGCGCGGACGACGCGGGACTCCTCGCTGTCGGCCAGCCAGCAGGCCGTGGTGGCCGCGGAGACCGGGCACCTGCAGCTGGCCTACGACTACTGGGCCGAGGCGGCGCTCACCGACCTGCAGAACCTGCACCACAACTCCGGGCACGGGCTGCACATCGCGTCGCTGGCCGGGGGCTGGACCGTCGCCGTCGCCGGGTTCGGGGGGATGCGGGACCACAACGGGGAGCTGACCTTCGGACCCCGGCTGCCCGAGCGGATCACCCGGATGCGGTTCCGGGTGGTCTACCGCGGCCGGAAGCTGACGGTGACCGTCACGCACGAGAACGCCACCTACCGGCTGGAGGACGGCGAACCGCTCGACATCCGGCACCACGGCCGGCAGGTGACCGTCGACCACCGCGACCTGGTGCTGGCGATCCCGCCGGCGCCGCAGCCCGACCCGGTCCGTCAGCCGGTCGGCTGCGAACCCCGTCGCCGGTCCCGGCCGGGAGTGCGGCCCGAGCGGCATGCGTCGGCGGAGGACTCCGCCGTCCTCAGGTGAGCAGCCAGCGGGCGCCGAGGAGGAGCGCGCCGACGTCGACCAGCAGGAAGACGCCGACCCAGAGCAACGCCGGGAACGGGGTGAGGCGGGCCAGCTGGTCGGCGTCGGAGTCCGGCGCCCCGCGGCGGCGCCGCTTGGCCTGCAGCTCCCACACCGTCTTCGGGGCGGCCAGGAGCAGGAACCAGGTGGCCACGGCGGCGAAGACCGCCTGACCCTCGGGCGGCAGCCACCAGGTGGCGGCGAAGACGACGGCGCCGGTGACGAGGACCGACCGGAGCCCGTACCAGTTGCGGATCTGCACGAGGAGCAGGGCCAGCAGCGCCCACAGCAGCCCGATCGCGTGCCCCGCGGCCAGCAACGCCGCGGAGCCCAGGCCGAACAGCGCCGGCCCGGTGTAGCCGGCGGCGCAGGTGAGCACCATGCCGAGCCCGGTCGGCCGGCCCGCCGAGACGGTCAGCCCCGAGGTGTCCGAGTGCAGCCGGATGCCCGCCAGCCGGCGGCCGGCGGCGAGGGCGACGACGCCGTGGGCGCCTTCGTGCGCGATGGTCACCACGTGCCGGGCCCGCTGCCACAGCACGGGGGAGAGGACCAGCACCGCCGCCATGCCGGCGGCGAGGAGCAGCAGCTCCGTCCGCAGGTCGGGCGTGACCGCCGTGACCTCGTCCCAGAACCGGCCGACTGCCTCCACACCGGCGAGTCAACCGCACGCACCTGGGTGCGGCGGGGAGGTGGGCGGGTCGACGGCGGCGGAGGGGAGTGCCACCATTCCCGCCGTGGACCTCGCGGTGTCGCTGCCGGCCTTCCTGCTGGCGGTGCTGCTCATCTCCGCCTCGCCCGGGCCGGCGATGGCGCTGATCTTCCGGCGGGCCGCACTGCGCGGGTTGCGGGCCTCGGTGCCGACCGTCCTGGGGCTGGAGGCCGGGATCTACCTCTGGGCGCTGTTCGCCGGCGCCGGTCTCGCTGCCCTGGTGGCCGCGTCGGAGGTGGCCTACCTGGTGCTCCGCGTCGTCGGCGCGGCCGTGCTGCTGGCCCTCGGCGTCCGTGCGCTGCTGGCGGCGTGGCGGGGGCGCCGGGAGCCTGGCCGGGTGCCGACCGTGCCCGCCGTGCCGGGCCGGAGGTCGTGGTGGGCGGCGTTCGGTGAGGGCCTGGTGGTGCAGCTGGCCAACCCGAAGGCGGCCGTCTTCATGATCGCCTTCTATCCGCAGTTCGTGCCGGCCGACGGGCCCGTGTTCGCCACGACCGCCCTGCTGGGGTTGCTGCAGATCAGCATCGAGACCGGGCTCTACCTCGCGCTGGCCGCGGGGGTCGCCCGGGCCGGGGCGTGGTTCCGCCGTCCTCGGATCCGCACCCGGCTGGAGGCGGTCAGCGGCTCCGTCCTGGTGGCGCTGGGCCTGCGGGTCGCGGTGTCCGGCCGCTGACCGGTGCTCAGTTGCCCGGCTTGACGTCCTTGCCGCGTTCCTTCTCGGCGTCGTCGGCCGCGTAGGCCCCGGGGACGGCGCCCGTCCCGTCGTCGCCGGGGGTCGCCGGCCGGTCGATCAGGTCGGCCGGGCCGGGGGAGGGGGTACCGCCCGGCTCGTCGCGTTCGTCGGTGTCGGGGCGCTCCGTCGTCATGGGGAGCCCGCTACCCGTGCCGGCCGGACGTCACGCGTGGGCGTCGGAGCGGGCGGATCAGACCACTCCGGCGTCGTGCACGACCAGCGCCACCTGCACCCGGTTCGTCGCGTCCAGCTTGGTGAGCAGCCGGGAGACGTGCGCCTTGACCGTCGCCACGCTCATGTAGAGCTCGGCGGCGATGTCGGCGTTGGGCAGGCCCCGACCGACCGCCAGCGCCACCTCGTGCTCCCGTTCGCTCAACCGCGACAGGAGGGTCCGGGCCCGGTCCCCGGTGTCGTCCCGGGACGCCGCCGTACCCGCGACGTGGGCCATCAGCCGGCGGGTCACGGTGGGGGAGAGCATCGGTTCACCGTCCGCGACCCGGCGGATCGCCTCGACGATCGCGGCCGGCGGGGTGTCCTTGAGCAGGAAGCCGCTGGCCCCCGCCCGGAGCGCGCTCAGGACGTGGTCGTCGGCGTCGAAGGTGGTCAGCACGATGACCTGCGGCCCGTCGCCGCCGGCCTGCAACCGCTCCGTGGCCGACAGCCCGTCCACGCGCGCCATCCGGATGTCCATGAGGACGACGTCCGGCGCGGCCGCGGCCACGACCGCGGGCACCTCGTCGCCGTCGGTCGCCTCGCCGACCAGGGCGAGACCGGGGGCGCCGCCGAGGACCATCGCCAGCGCCGCGCGGACGAGCGGGTCGTCGTCGACCACGAGCACCCGGACGTCGCCGGGCGCGGCGTCACCGCTCATGCGGTCCTCGCCGGGATCGGCCACGGCAGCCGGGCGCGCAGGCGGAACTCGCCCCCGGGGGTCCAGCCGTGCTCCAGCGTCCCGCCGGCCAGGCTGACCCGCTCGAGAACGCCGACCAGGCCCGTGCCGCTGCCGGGCAGCTCGCCCGCGGGCTCGGCGCCGGTGGGCAGCGGGTTGCGCACCTCCACGGTCAGGCCGCTGCCCGCCGCGCCCTCGACCACGACGTCGGCGACCGCTCCCGGCGCGTGCTTGCGGACGTTGGTCAGCGCCTCCTGGACGACCCGGTACGCCGCGCGCCCGGTGGAGGCAGGCACCGACGCCAGGTCGGGCACGGCGTACCGGGCCCGCACCCGCAGCCCGGCCCCGCGGACCTCCTCGACCAGGGAGGGCAGGTCACCCAGGGTCGGCTGGGGCCGCTCGACCGCACCCGGTCCGGCGGCGGCGCGCAGCACCCCGATCACCTCGCGCAGGTCCTCCAGGGCCTGCCGGGCGCTCGCCCGGACCACCCCCGCCGCCGCGGCCACCTCCGCCGCCGGGGCGTCGGGCCGGAACTCCAGCGCGCCGGCGTGCATGCTCAGCAGGGAGAGGCGGTGCGCCAGGACGTGGTGCATCTCGCGGGCGATCCGGGTGCGCTCCAGCTGCTGCGCCTGCTCCACCCGCAGCCGCTGCTCGTTCTCGGCCCGCACGGCCCGGTCGCGCAGCGACACGACGAGCTGGCGCCGGGCGCGCACGAACATCCCGGACGCGACCACGGCGGCGGTCGCGACGACGCCGATCGCCGCGAACGCCGCGGTGGGGAGCTCCGGATCGGGGCGCAGCTGCAGGTACACGGCGAAGGAGGCCAGGTTCGCGGCCGTCACCGCGGCCACCGGCTGCCACGTGCGGTGCACGGCCACGGTGAACAGCGAGATCAGCACGGCGAAGCCGGCCATGTCCGAGAACGCGCCCGGTACGACCAGCACCAGGGCGATCGCCAGAGGCCAGCGCCGCCGGCCCCAGAGCAGCAGGCAGGCCAGCGAGCCGGCGACCAGGTCGAGCAGGAGCAGTCCGTCGGGGGGCGGCTCGGCACGGTCGGCGGCCTCGGCGAAGGCCAGCAGGCCGGCCACGACGGCGATCAGGAACAGCGAGACGTCGACGACCCAGTCCCGCACCGAGCGGCGCACCCGGTGGTGCTCGCCGGTACCGGGGGAGAGGGAGTCGGCCAGCAGGAGGGCCGGCACGAACGAGGGGTGGTCCACGCCCGTGGGGCGGGGCGCTGCCTCGCCGATCGCCGTGCGCACCGGCCCAGGCTAGTGGCGGGAGGCGCGGTTCCGGCACCGACGAAGGTCGACGTCCCTCCCGGGAGGGACCGACCGAAGTCGCACCGGTGCCGACCGGCGGCGGACGCGGGGAGGCGGCGCGCGCGGACAGGGTGGGCTCGTGATCACCATCGAGCACCTCACCCGGAGGTACGGCAGCCAGCTCGCCGTCTCCGATGTCTCCTTCTCCTGCCCGCCCGGCACGGTCACCGGGTTCCTGGGTCCCAACGGCGCCGGCAAGAGCACCACCATGCGGGTGCTGTGCGGGCTGGCCGAACCGACCAGCGGGACCGCCACGATCGCGGGTCGCCGCTACCGCGACCTGCCCAACGCCGGGCGGCACGTGGGCGTGCTGCTCGACGCCGGCGCCCAGCACGCCGGACGCACCGGCCGGGAGACCCTCGCACTGGCGGCGATGGTCCTCGGCGTGCCGCGGAAGCGGGTGGACGACGTGCTCGAGCAGGTGGGCCTGGCCGGCCCGGCCGCCGGCAAGCGGGTCGGCAACTACTCCCTCGGCATGCGGCAGCGGCTCGGCATCGCCGCCGCCCTGCTCGGGGATCCCCAGGTCCTGGTGCTGGACGAGCCGGCCAACGGCCTCGATCCCGACGGCATCCGCTGGATGCGCGGGCTGCTGAGCGGCTTCGCCGACCGCGGCGGCACCGTGCTCCTGTCCTCGCACCTGCTGCACGAGGTGGAGGCGGTCGCCGACCGGCTGGTCGTCATCGCCGCCGGGCGGGTGGTGGCCGCCGCCGGCAAGGACGAGCTGCTGGCCGGCACCGGCACGGTGGTGCGCGCCCGCGACGGCGCGGCCCTCGGCCGGGCCCTCGTCGCGGCCGGGATCGCCGCGGAGCCGGCCGACGACGGTGCGCTGCTGGCCGGCACCGACGCGGAGGCCGTCGGCCTGGCCGCCGCCCGTGCCGGCGTGCCGCTCCTCGAGCTGCGTGCCGCCTCCGGCGCCGGGCTGGAAGAGCTGTTCCGCACCCTCACCCAGGGCGGCGACCCCGCCGTTCCGCACCTCCAGGAGGCCCGCGCATGACCGCGCCCACCCTGCCCGCCGCCGACCGGCTGCCCGACGTCCCGGCCCCGGGGCTGGGCACCCTGGTGCGGGTCGAGCTGCGCAAGTCCGCCGACACCCGGGCCGGCTTCTGGCTGCTCGTGAGCCTCGGCGTGCTGGCGCTGGCCGCGCCGGCCCTGATCCTGTTCTTCGCCGACCCGCCGGACAAGGCGCTGTCGGAGTACGTCGCCGTCGCCCAGCTGCCGGTGGCCCTGCTGCTGCCGGTCCTGGGCATCCTGCTGGTCACCAGCGAGTGGTCGCAGCGGACCGCGCTGAGCACCTTCGCCCTGGTTCCGCAGCGGTCCCGCGTCCTCCTGGCCAAACTGCTCGCGGCCGTGGTCCTCGGGGGGCTGGGCGTCGTCGCCACCCTCCTGTCCGGCGTCCTGGCGGTGGCGCTGACCCCGGTGCTCACCGCCGACCCGGCCTCGTGGTCCCTGGAGCCGGCCCAGGTGGCCCAGACCGCGCTGGCCCAGGTGCTGGTGGTCCTCGTCGGTGTCGCGTTCGGTCTGCTGCTGCTGAGCTCGCCGCTGGCGATCGTCGTCTACTTCGCGCTGCCGACGGCGTTCACCGTGCTGGTGAGCACCGTGGCGTCGCTGGACTGGCTCCGTGACTGGTGGGACCTGACGACGACGACCGGCCCGATGTACAGCGGTGACCTCCAGGGGGAGGGGTGGGCGCAGGTCGGCACGTCGACGCTGCTCTGGCTGGTCGTCCCCCTGGTGGCCGGGTGGATCCGGGTGCAGCGCAGCGAGATCGCCTGAGCCGGGGTGGCCGTCGCTCCAGGGGCGGCCACCCCGGTCCGTCACAGCTGCTGGGTCAGGTTGAGCGCGTTGCCATCCGGATCGGCGACGTGCGCCACGCGCTGGCCCCACGGCATGTCGTTGCTGCCCGCGCCGGCGTCGCCGCCGAGCCCGGGAACGCGGGGGAGGAGGGCGTCGACGTCGGGCACCTCGATGCTGAGCACCACGCGGGTCGGCGTGCCCGGGGAGACCTCGCCGTTCGCCACGAGGCCCAGGTGCGAGTCGCCGATCCGCAGGCCGACGAAGAACGTCGGTCCGTCGTCCGGGTAGCGCTCCGCGACCGTGGCGCCGAGCAGCCCGGTGTAGAAGGCGGTGAGCCGGTCGAGGTCGGGGGTGGCGATGATCGGTGAGACGGTGGGCACGGTCGCTCCTTCCGGGAGGTTCGCAGACGATGACCGGCGTCCGGCCGGCAACTCATCGCCGGATGCGTCACTGTGACGGAACTACGGGCGAGGACCGGGCCGGGTCGGGGTCGGCCTGTCCGGATTCCGGAGGTGTCCCGGGTCGTCGTCCTGGGCGGCGCCCGCGTGGTGACAGGGTGGCCGCGAGGGACCGGCGCCTCGGACCGTCGGCGGCGGGCCGACGACACGGGTCGGTGCGGAGCAGTCGCCGGCGTCGGCGAGCCCGCGGGGCGACACGCGGATCGTGCGATGCGGATCGTGCAATGCGGATCGGTGAGACGCGGATCGGTGGCGGGGAGCGATGTCCGGCCGGAGCGGGCGGGGTCGCTCCGACTAGTTGACATAATGTGCATTATCGGCGCAGCGTCCGAGTGGTCGGAAGGGGTGTCGATCGGGATGATCCTGCCCGCCGTGCACTCGTCGGGCGCCCGCTCCTGACCGTCGCGTTGCCCTGGGCGGCGCTGCGGCGACCCGGTCGCCCGTCGCCGCGTCGCCGTGGTGCTCCTGGTCGCCCTCGGACCGGGCCGTGCCGCCTCGGCGACTGCCTGGCCCGCGCACCGACGCGACCCGGCCGGGCTGTCCCGTCGACTCCCCCGCGACGTGCCCGTCCTCCGGAGATGATCATGAAGCCTGCAGGTCGGCCGTGCCGATCCATGTCGCCGGCGCCCTCCGGACGGTCCGGCGATCGCTCGACGTCCCCCCTCCCGGTCCACCTACCCCGGGTTGATTCCGTCACGGTGACGTAATCCACCTGGGTAGGCCGCCTCGACGGGCACGAACGGCCGGGTCTTCGTAGGGTCGGGTCATGCAGATCCGACGTCCGATCGCCGCCCTCGTCACCGCCCTGGCGCTGTTCGGGGGTGGCGCCACGATGACCGGGTGCCAGGCGGCCGGTCAGGACCAGAACGACGGCACCACGGACGAAGAGGTGGACGAGCTGGAGCCGGAGGAGGCCGACCGGGAGAACCTGCCGGACAACAGCAATCCGGAGCCGGAGGACGCGGGCGACGACGGCGACACCCAGGACCCGGACTGAGCCGGCGGTCAGCCCGAGCGCTCGGTGACCCAGAGTCGGTCCAGGCGGCCGGTGGAGCGGATCAGCTCGGCCAGCTGGCGTTCGAGCTCCGCCTTGGTCGGCTTCTCGGCCAGCAGCGTCTGCGCGTCCTCCAGGGCGCAGCGCAACTGGTAGAGCCGGTCCTGCAGCCCGTCGAGCTCGTTGCGCGAGACGAGGACGACGTCACCGGGCAGCCCGGCCTTGGCGGTCGCCGACCGCTGCTCGTAGGCGCGCTGCCGGCACGCCTGGCCGCAGTACAGCCGAGGTCGGCCGACCGACCCCTGCGAGGGCAGCACCCGGCGGCACCAGCCGCAGCGACGCGGCTCCTCGCTCCCCCGGTTCGGGGACGCCGTCACGGGGAGCTCTGCCGTGCTGCCGGCCGCGTGTCGTTGTGCCACGCCTGCGCACGGTAGACGCCCGGGGTGACAGCGTCCGCCGAACACGCCAGGAAGCCACCGTGCCGGACACCGGGGACGGAGAGGACGCCATGACCGAGCGGGCCGAGGACGGAGGACCCGTGGGCGCCGGTGCGGCCGCGTTCGACGCCGCCTCGTTCGACCGGGTGTCGGAGGAGGCCCTGCGCGGTGCGGGCAGCCTGAAGTGGACGCGGTACGGCCCGGCCATCGGCGCGTTCGTCGCCGAGATGGACGTCGGCACCGCCCCGGCCGTCACCGCGGCCCTGCACGAGGCGGTGGAGCACGGCCGGCTGGGCTACCTCACCCCGGAGGCGGCCGCCGACATGGCCCGCGCCTGCGCGGACTGGCAGCGGCGCCGGTACGGCTGGGAGGTGCCCGCCGAGCGGATCACGCCGCTGGCCGACGTCGTCGCCGGCCTGCAGGTCGCCATCGAGCGCTTCACGCCCCCCGGCAGCGCCGTGGTGCTGCCCACCCCGGCCTACATGCCGTTCCGGGCCGTGCCGGGGCTGCTCGGCCGAGAGCTCGTCGAGGTGCCCATGGTCGAGCGGAACGGCCGGGCCGGCTACGACCTGGACGGGATCGCCCGTGCGTTCGACGGCGGCGCGCGGCTGCTCGTCCACGTCAACCCGCACAACCCGACCGGGCGCGTGTTCACCGCCGAGGAGCAGCTGGACCTGGCGGCGGTGGTGGACGCCGCCGGGGCCCGGGTCTTCTCCGACGAGATCCACGCGCCCCTGGTGCTCCCCGGTGCGGTGCACCGCCCGTACGCGTCCCTCTCCCCGGTCACCGCCGGGCACGCCGTGACCGCGACGTCGGCCTCGAAGGCCTGGAATCTGCCCGGCCTCAAGGCCGCCCAGCTGATCCTCGGCAACCCCGAGGACGCCGCGGCGTGGGAGCGGGTGGGCTGGCTGCACACCCACGGCGCCTCCACCCCCGGAGTGCTGGCCGGCACGGCGGCCTACGACGCCGGCGGCGACTGGCTGGACGGCGTCCTCGCGTACCTGGACGGGAACCGGGCGCACCTGGCCGCACTGCTGGCCGAGCACCTGCCCGACGTGCGCTGGACCCCGCCCGAGGGCACCTACCTCGCCTGGCTGGACTGCCGCGCGCTGGGCCTGCCGGTGTCGTCCGGAGAGTTCTTCCTCGACCGCGCGGGGGTCGCCCTGGTCGACGGGCCGGAGTGCGGTGCCCCCGGGACCGGCCACGTCCGGCTCAACTTCGCCACCCCGCGGCCGGTCCTGACGACGATCGTGCGCCGCATGGCCGACGCCGTCCGGACCGGCTGACGCGGGTGGCCGAGGGAGCCTCCGGGCCGTCGCCGGGCCCCGCCGCCCCGGGCACTAGCGTGGGCGCCGTGCCCGCCGTGCATCACGCCTTCCTCGACGGGCCGACCCCGTTGGCCATGGCGCACCGCGGCGGTGCGATCGAGCACCTCGAGAACACGATGCCCGCCTTCCAGGCGTGCGTGGACCTCGGCTACCGCTACCTGGAGACCGACGTCCGCGTCACCGCCGACGGCGTCCTGGCCGTGTTCCACGACGCCACCCTGGAGCGCGTCACCGACCGCACCGGACGGGTGGAGAGCCTGCCGTGGTCGGAGGTGTCGCAGGCCCGCATCGGGGGTCGGGAGCCGGTCCTGCGCCTGGAGGATCTCCTGGGCGCGTGGCCCGACGTGCGGTTCAACCTCGACATCAAGGCCGCCGGCGTGCTGGCCCCGCTGGTGCGCACGGTCCGGCGCCTGGGCGTCGAGGACCGCATCTGCCTCGGCTCCTTCTCCGACGCCCGCATCGCCGCGGCCCGCCGGCTGTTCGGCCCGTCGGTGTGCACCTCCCTGGGGCCCCGCGGCGTGGCCGCCCTGCGGCTGTCGTCCTACTCGCCCAAGGCGGCCGGGCTGGTCCGGATCCAGGCCGGGTGCGCCCAGGTGCCGCTGCAGCTGGGCGGTCGCGCGCTGGTCGACGAGCGCTTCCTCGCCGCCGCCCACGCGCGCGGGCTGCAGGTGCACGTCTGGACCGTCGACACCGAGGCGGAGGCCACCCGCATGCTGGACCTGGGGGTCGACGGCATCATGACCGACCGCCCGGCGATGATGCGCGAGCTCCTGGAGAAGCGCGGCCAGTGGTACCCCCGATGAGCCGGGGCGCACGGCTGCGCGCCCGGCTCCGCACGTGGCATCCCCGCCCGCCGGCGCTGCCGGAGGACCTCGCACAGCTCCTCCGGCCCGAGGACCCGGAGTGGTTCGCCCGCGAGCTGGCGATCGCGGCCGCCCCGCCCTGGTGGGTCTGGCGGTTCCTGCTGCGCAACTTCTCCTGGCTGGTGGGCCTCTTCGGGCGGGTCGAGGTCACCGGCGGCATCCCGGAGGAGCTGCGGGACGGTCCGCTGCTGCTGGCCGCCAACCACATCGGCGACTTCGACCCGGTCGTCGTGGCCGTCGCCCTCCACCGGGCGGGCGTGGTCCCCCGCATCATGGCCACCGGGGGCATCCTGTCCGCCCCGGTGGCCGGCCCGCTGCTGGAGCGGGCCGGAGCGATCCGGGTGGAGCGCGGCACGGAGCTGGCCAGGCACGCGGTGCGGGTCACCGAGGTCGCCCTCGTCTCCGGCGGGCACGTCGTCGCCTACCCGGAGGGCCGGGTGGGGCTGACCGCCGACGGCTGGCCCGAGCGGGGCCGTACCGGCATGGCCCGCCTGGCCCTCGGCCTCGGCGTCCCGGTCCTCCCGGTCAGCCAGTGGGGGGCGCACGAGGTGCTGCAGTACGGCAACGACTGGGGCAAGCTGCGCACCGCCGCCCGCGCGGTGGTGCGCCGCCCGGCCCTGCGGGTGCACGTCGGCCCGCCGGTGCGGCTCGACGACCTGCGGATGGGCCGCGTCGGTGACGCCAACCGGGCCCGCTACCGGATCGCCGCGGCCATCACCCGGGGGCTGGTCCCCCTGCGCGCCGCCGAGCGCGACCGGCCGGCCTTCCTCGACCCCACCCGGCCGACCACCGTCGTCGCCGCGTACCCCGGTGGTGTGGTTCCCGGGGACATTCCGTGACGGGCACGGTCCGGTGCTGGACCGGCCGTGCGGCGGCTGGCAGCCTGCGCCGGTGACGACGAACGCGCCCGCTGCGGGCGTCGGGCCCCAGCTGCCCCCGGCCGATCCTGCGCTCAAGCGGGAGCGCTTCGGCTGGTACTCCTACGACTGGGCCATGTCGGTCTTCAACACCTCGGTGACGACCGTCTTCCTCGGCCCGTACCTGACCGCCATCGCGCGGGACGCCGCCGGTCCCGACGAGCGGCTCTCCTTCCTCGGCCTGTCGATCGCGGCCGGCAGCTGGTTCTCCTACGTGCTCTCGGCCTCGGTCGTCCTGCAGGTACTCGTGCTCCCCCTGACCGGCGCCGTCGCCGACCGCACCGGCCGCAAGCGGGAGATGCTCGCCGGTTTCGCGATCCTGGGGGCGATCGCGACCACCGCGCTGTTCTTCGCCGGTGACGGCCGGTGGCTCCTGGGCGCCGTCCTGTTCGTCCTGGCCAACATCAGCTTCGGCGCGGCGACGGTCGTGTACTACTCGTGGCTGCCCGACCTGGCCGGCCCCGACGAGCGCGACGCCGTCTCCAGCAAGGGCTGGGCGTTCGGCTACGTCGGCGGGGCGCTGCTGCTCGCCGTCCACCTCGGCCTCGTCGTGGCCGCTGAGGACCTCGGCCTGACCACCGGCGAGGCGGTGCGCATCTGCCTGGCCACCGCGGGCCTGTGGTGGGGCGCGTTCACGCTGTTCTCGGTGTCCCGGCTGCGCAACCGCCCGGTGGCGGCCTCCGCGGTGCGTTCGGGAAGCAGCTTCCGCCAGCTCGCCACGACGTTCCGGGAGATGCGGGCCTTCCCGCTGACGCTGTGGTTCCTCGGGGCCTACCTGCTGTTCAACGACGGCGTGCAGACGGTCATCTCCTTGTCGGCGACGTACGCCACCGAGGAGCTCGACCTGGCGCAGGACGTGCTGACCGGCGCGATCCTCATGGTCCAGGTGGTGGCCGTCTTCGGGGCCCTGGGACTGGGCCGGATGGCCGGCCGATACGGGGCCAAGCGGGTCGTGCTGGGCGCGCTGGTGGCCTGGATCGGCGTGCTGTTCGCGGCCTTCTTCCTGCAGACCGGCGCGGTCGCGCAGTTCTACGCCCTGGCCGCGGTCATCGGCCTCGTGCAGGGCGGCACCCAGGCGCTCTCCCGGTCGCTGTTCAGCCAGCTCATCCCGGCGGGCAAGGAGGCCGAGTACTACGGCTTCTACGAGATCAGCGACCGCGGGACCAGCTGGCTGGGTCCCCTGGCCTTCGGGCTGACCTACCAGCTCACCGGCTCCTACCGGCTGGCCATCGTCAGCCTGGTGATCTTCTTCGTGGGCGGCTTCGTCGCCCTGGCCGCCCTCCCGATGCGGCGCGCGGTCCTCGCCGCCGGCAACACGCCTCCGGAACGCCTGTGACCCTCGATCCCGACCTCTCCCCCGTCGTCCCCGGGCTGTCGTCCGTACCCGCCTCCGGTGACCGTCGTCGCCACCCGGCGCCGGCCCACCTGCACTTCTTCCACGGGCCGATGGACTGCGGGAAGTCGACCCTGGCGCTGCAGGTCGACCACAACCAGCGCCGGCAGGGCCGCCACGGCCTCCTGATCACCCAGGGCGACCGGTCCGCGGCCCCGCGGATCAGCTCACGGGTGGGCCTGGCCCGGGAGGCGACCGAGGTGGACGCCGCCACCGACCTCCGCGCGCTCGTGCGGGACCGCTGGGCCGGCGGGTCCCGGGTCGACTACCTGATCGCCGACGAGGCCCAGTTCCTCACCGGCCCGCAGGTCGACCAGCTCGCCGGCCTCGTCGACGACTGGCACGTGGACGTCTACGCGTTCGGCCTGACGACCGACTTCCGCACCCGCCTCTTCCCCGGCACCCAGCGGCTGCTGGAGCTCGCCGACGACGTGCAGCGCGTCCAGGTCGAGGTGCTCTGCTGGTGCGGCCTGCCCGGGCTGCTGAACGCCCGGGTCGTGGACGGTGCGATGGTCCGCTCCGGGGAGACCGTCGTGGTGGCGGACACCGTGCCCGCCGGGCTGCCCGGGCAGCCCACCGACTCCCCCGTCGTCCGCTACCAGGTGCTGTGCCGGCGGCACTACGTGCGCGGCGAGCTCGGCCCCACGCCGGCCGGGCCGGGGCAGCTCGCCCTCCCCTGAGCCGTGCGCTCACCCCTCCGGGGGGCACCGCGCCCGCCGTTCTGACCCCATGCGATGATGGACAACTGATTCGGCGGAATCCTTCCGCGTTTTCTGTCGTTCATCTCTGTGACTCCCCGGTTCGTGGGTATGCCCCCGTCGCCGGACATCGAGTCGCGACCGACACCACGAACGAGAGGACGGTGTGCCATGGGCGAGCGTTCCCTGCGCGGCAGCCGATTGGGCAGCGTCAGCTACGAGACCGAGCGGAACACCGCGCCGATCGACCGGCAGTACGCCGAGTACCGGTGCCCGTCGGGTCACCTGTTCACGGTGCCCTTCGCCGACGACGCCGAGCTCCCCGACACCTGGGAGTGCAAGTTCGACGGCTCCGCGGCCAAGCTGGTCGGCGGCGCCGAGCCGGCGCCCAAGAAGGTCAAGCCCCCGCGCACCCACTGGGACATGCTGCTCGAGCGCCGTTCGGTGGAGGACCTCGAAGAGGTGCTCGCCGAGCGCCTCGACGTGCTCCGCGGCCGGCGTACCCGCGCCAGCTGAACCCAGCAGTACCTGACGGCCCCGGTGGAGAGATCCACCGGGGCCGTTCTGCGTCCGCGATCAGTTCCCCCGCCCGCCGCGGTCCTACCGGCATGACACACGTGATCGGCGGGATGACCGTCTCCCTGGACGGGTTCTTCGAGGACGCGGACGGCGGCATCTCGGCCCTCTACTCCGACCTGGAGGGGCTCCAGGACTCCGCCTGCCTGGATGCGGCCCGGGCCGAGACGGGCGCTGCCCTCATGGGCCGGCGCTTCTTCGACATGGCTCCCGACCCGGACGGCTACGCCGACGGCTACGAGTTCCAGGTGCCGATCGTGGTGGTGACGCACCGGGCTCCGGAACGGGAGCCGAAGCGCAACGACCGGCTGTTCTTCACCTTCGTGACCGACGGGGTGGAGGCCGCCGTCGCCCGGGCGGCCGAGCTGGCCGGGGACCGGGCGGTGACCGTCCTCGGCGGCGCCGACCTCACCCGCGGGCTCCTGGCCGCCGGGCTGGTCGACGAGCTGCGCGTCGACGTGATGCCGGTGCTGCTCGGCGGCGGACGGAGGCTGCTCGACGGCATCCCGCCGGGGACGGTGCAGCTGGAGAAGCTGGGCGTGGAGGAGCACGGCGCCCGGACCACGCTGCGCTTCCGGGTGCTCCGCCAGGGCCCCGGGGGCCGCCGCTAGGCCGGAGGCCGCCCGTCGGGCCCGCGCACGACCTCGCCCTCGATGACCCGGGGCGGGGCGTCGGTGGTCCCGGGACCACGGTCGTCGGTGCGCGGTACCTCGGCGGTGCGGACGCTCTCCACCCGCACCGGCGGGCGCAGGCCCGCGGGCAGCCGGGTCAGCACCAGGCGGGTCAGGATCCCGCGCACCAGGTTCCGCGTCCCGGGCAGGAGGCAGAGCAGGCCGACGACGTCCCCGATGAAGCCCGGCAGGACCATGAGCAGACCCCCCGCGGCGACCAGCCCGGCGTTGCCCAGCTCGGCCCCGGGAGACCGACGGGTCCGGGCCCGCTCGCGCAGGTCGGCCAGCGCGCGGGTGCCCTGGCGGGCCAGCAGGATCCAGCCGAGCGCGCTGGTGGCCAGCGTCGCGAGGATGGTCCAGCCCACCCCGATCCAGGCGGCGACCAGGACGAAGACGACCAGCTCGGCCAGCACGAGCAGGCCGGCGATGGTCCGGACCCGCCGTCCGACGGCGTCACTCATGCTGTCCTGCCTCTCTGCGTCCTGCTCGTGCCGGCACCGGAGGGCGGACGAGGCCCGGCAGCCGTTCGGCCAGCCGGTCCTGCAGACCCCAGACGGTGACGCGGACCAATGCCTCCCTAACGATCGAGCCGCTCATCTTGCTCCTGCCCCAGGTCCGTTCGGTGAAGACGATCGGCACCTCGACCACGCGGGCCCCGGCGCGGACGGCCCGCCAGGCCCAGTCGACCTGGAAGCAGTAGCCCTGGCTGGCGACGTCGTCGAAGGGCAGCCGGTCGATCAGCTCGGCACGGGCGGCGCGGTACCCGCCGGTCGCGTCGCTGAGCGGCAGCCGCAGCGCCCAGCGGGTGTACCGGTTCCCCGCCCGGGAGAGCAGCTGGCGGTGCGCCGGCCAGTTCCGCACCGCTCCCCCGGGCACGTACCGCGAGCCCAGCGCCAGGTCCGCGGTCCGGAGGGCGGCGAGGAGGTCCGGCAGCTGCTCGGGGGCGTGCGACCCGTCGGCGTCCATCTCCACGAGGACGTCGAAGCCGTGCTCCCGCGCCCACCGGAACCCCGCCACGTAGGCCCGTCCCAGCCCGAGCTTGGCGCCGCGGTGCAGCACGTGGACGCGGTCGTCGCGGGCGGCGAGCTTGTCGGCGAGCTGGCCGGTCCCGTCGGGCGAGCCGTCGTCGGCGACCAGGGCGTGCGCCTCGGGCACGCTGGCGTGCAGCCGGTCGAGGATGGACTCGAGGTTGTCCACCTCGTCGTACGTGGGCACGACGACCAGCACCCGCGGAGTCATCCGGTGGTCCTCCCCGGCCGGCGGCGGGTCAGGCCCGGCCAGGCGGCGGCGAGCAGGGCACCGACGCCGGCGCCCGTCAGCAGCCACTCGGGCACGGCGCCGAGCCGCTGGGCCGGCGTCGAGGAGCTCCGCTGGGCGATCTCGCGGACGAACACGTCGGGCGTGAACAGCTCCGAGGACTCCACGATCGACCCGTCGGGAGCCACGATCGCCGAGATGCCGCTGGTCGCCGCCACGACGACGGTGCGGCCGAACTCGACGGCCCGCAGCCGGCTCATCGCCAGCTGCTGGGCGCTCTCGTCGGTGTACCCGAAGGTCGCGTTGTTCGTCTGGACGACGATCATCCCCGCCCCGGCGTCGACGACGTCGTCCACCAGGCCGTCGTAGACGACCTCGAAGCAGATCAGGTCGCCGATCCGGACCCCGCCGACGTCGAGCACCCCTACCTCGTCGCCGGCGGCGAAGTCGCGCCGGACGAGGTCGACCTTGTCGCTGAAGAACCGGAAGAAGTCGCGGGCCGGGACGTACTCGGCCAGCGGGACGGGGTGGCGCTTCACGTAGGTGTCCCCCGGGCCGTCGGCGGGGTCCCACACGATCGCCGTATTGCTGATGAAGCGGCCGGGGCCCTCGACGACCGCGCCGACCAGGATCGGCGCCCCGATCGCGGTGGCCGCCCGGTCGATCTGCCGCGCGGCGTCGGCGTTGGTGTAGGGGTCGATGTCGGAGCTGTTCTCCGGCCAGATGACGACGTCCGGCTGCTCCTGCTCCCCCGCCGCCACGGCCGCGGCGAGCTCGAGGGTGCGCTGGACGTGGTTGTCGAGCACCGCGCGCCGCTGGGCGTTGAAGTCCAGGCCGGCGCGGGGCACGTTCCCCTGGATGACGGCGACGGTGGATGTGGGGCCGCCGGCGGTGAGGGACGGTCCGGCCAGGGGCAGCCAGGCGAGCAGGCCGGCCAGCGGCACCGCCACCGCGCCCACCACGAGCAGCGCCCCGGCCCGGAGCGCCGTGCTCCGCTCCCCCGTGTCCTGCTCCCCCGTGCCGCGGGGCGCCCGCCGGGCCCGGGCCACGGCGAGGACGGCCGCGGCCAGCAGGGCGCCGACGAGGGCGACGGCGAAGCTGACCAGCGGCACCCCGCCGTAGGCGGCCAGCGCCAGCAGGGGGCCGTCGGTCTGGCTGAAGCCGAGCCGCCCCCAGGGGAAGCCGTCGAGCACGAAGCGGCCCCGCAGGGCCTCGTCGGCGACCCAGAGCGCCGCGGTCCAGACCGGCCAGAACCGGAGCCGCGAGGTGAGGGCGGTCGCGCCGCCCAGCAGGGCCAGGTGCACGGCCTCCCAGACCGCCAGGGCGAGCCAGGGGAAGGCGCCGACGTAGATGCCCGTCCAGGACAGCAGCGGGACGAAGAAGCCGAGCCCGAACACCAGGCCGAGCCAGAGGCCCGAGCGCACCCGTTGCCGGTGGACGGCGAGCGCGAGAGCGGCCGGACCGAGGACCGCGAGCGCGATCAGGTCGTAGCCGGGATAGGCCAGGACGAGTACGAGGCCGCCGGTGAGCGCGAGCAGCGTGCGCCACGGCAGGGCGGTCCGCCCGCCGGGCTGCGCCGGTCCCGCGGCCGGCGGCTGCGGCCGCGCCAGCGTGCCGACTCCCGGCTGCCCTGCCCCTGCCGGCACCCACAGCCTCCCGGAACCCGCTCCGGTGCCCGGGGGACCCGGGAACCGGCCTGGTACCCCGAGCCGGTCGGACGGGGTCCGGACCGCCGCGCCGTCGCCACGGTCCTGACCCAGCATCCCACGGTCCCGCCCCGGGACCCGGCCTGCGCGTGCGGAGGGCCGGGGGGACGGGGTCCTGCATCCACTCCGTCGGCGGCCGGCAGGTGCTCCGCGCGGGCGCCGCGTCTTCGGGCCGGACGACCGGTCGCTGGCAGCGAGCGGCACGACCGTTGTCTGATGACGCGGATCCGTGTGGGCCCCGCCGGGGGAACCGTCCCGCGGACCCCGGGCCGGCCGGGCACCCCCTCGACCCGGTGCTGGCCGGAGGGCGGCTCGGCTCGATCCGGAGGAGCGCGGCGCGGTGCTCCCGGATGGAACTGCAGCGACTGTAAGAACTCCTCGCGTCCGCGTGCGTACCTACGGTGACTGCGGGAGCTACTGTGGCTGAATCGTTATCCGCCCGTCAAGGGCTCCGGGACGACCAGTGTCGCCGTCGCCGCCACGACCGGCAGCGGCGGGTCGAGCACGGCGGCGGCGGACGGGCCCCGCTCCGGCTGGGCCCGCGCGACCACCTGCGCGGTGCAGCGCAGCTCGCGGCTGCGCCGGCCGATCCGGACCACCTCGCAGGTGGCCTCCAGCACGTCGCCCGCGCGCACCGGCCCCAGGAAGCGCACGTCGGAGTAGCCGGCCAGCAGGCCCTCGTCGCCGTCCAGCACGATGGCGACCTCGGTCGCCACGTCACCGAAGAGGCCGAGGGTGTAGGCACCGTCGACCAGGGAGCCGCCGTAGTGGGCGTGCGCGTGCGGCACGTAGCGGCGGTGGGTCACGGTCAGGCCGAGCCGGGGGTCGGTCATGAGGTGCTCCGTTCCAGGACGAGTGCGGAGATGAGGTAGCTGGCGACCTCGCCGGGCGTCGTCCCCCGGCCGAACACCTTGTCGACGCCGAGGTCGCCGGCCATGGCCGGGTCGAACCGGGGGCCGCCGACCACGAGCAGCGGCCGGTCCTCCCCCATCGCCTCGCGGAAGGCGGCCGCGAGCTCCCGGGTGTTGCGCAGGTGCGCGTCCTTCTGCGTGACGACCTGCGAGACCAGCACGGCGTCGGCGCGGGCGGCCCGGGCCCGGGCGACCAGCTCGGGCACCGTGACCTGGGCGCCGAGATTCGCCACGGCCATCTCGCGCAGGTACTCCAGGCCCTTCTCCCCGGCGAAGCCCTTCACGTTGAGGATCGCGTCGATGCCCACGGTGTGCGCGTCGGTGCCGATGCAGGCGCCGAGGACGACCAGCTTGCGGTTGAGCCGGCTGCGGATGGCGGCGTTGATCTCCGACGAGGTGAGCAGCGGGTAGGCCCGCTCCTCCACGACGACGGCGTCGAGGTCGACCAGGTGCCGCACGCTGCCGTAGACGACAAAGAACGTGTAGCCGCGGTCGATGGCGTGGCTGTGCACGACCATGGCCGGCTCGAGCCCCATCTTGTTCGCCAGTTGCAGCGCCGCGCCCTCGGCCTTCGGGCCGGCGGGGACGGGCAGCGTGAAGGACGTCTGCACCATCCCGTCCCCCGTGGTGTCCCCGTACGGCCGGACGACCGTCCCGTCAGGCACGGGAGACCTTCCTCTCCAGCAGGTCCAGCGCGGGGTTGTAGGCGTCCGGCGCGGTCGCGACCACGCCCTCCAGGCCCTTGCCGCCGTCCGCCGGACGCTTCGTGATGCCGAACGTGCCGTCGGCGATCGCCTGGATGAGGCCTTCGGGATGGTCGGCGATCTTCTCCAGCAACCCGACGGCCTCGGTGAGCACGGTGTTCGCCCGCCGGTCGATGAACCCGCCCGGCGGCGGGGCGAAGTCCTCGGCCAGGTTGCCGGCCGCGTTCAGCACGTACCGGACGTTGCGCAGCGCCAGGTCGCGGTCGGAGAGCCACGGCGTGACCACGGCCTCGGTCATCATCCCGACCAGCAGGATGCCCTGGCCGGTGAGCGACCCGGCCAGGTTGAAGAAGCCGTCGAGCAGGTAGCCGCGGAAGACGTCGCCGGTCATGTGCTTGGTGGGCGGCATCCACTTCAGCGGCGCGTCCGGGAAGAGGCTGCGGGCCAGCAGTGCGTGCGCCAGTTCCAGGCGGAAGGACTCCGGGACGTCGGGGTCGATCTCGAAGGCGTGCCCCAGGCCGAGCTGCCAGTCCTGCAGGCCCGCCTCCTTGGCCAGGGTCTCGTTGAGCAGCTGGCTGACCGTGACGGTGTGCGCCTCGTCGACGGCGTCGGCGGTGGTGAGGTAGTTGTCCTCGCCGGTGTTGATGATGATCCCGGCCCGCGCGTGGACCATCCGGCTGAACCGCTGGTCGACGAAGGTGCGCCGCGGGTTGATGTCGCGGAAGAGGATCCCGTACATCGCGTCGTTGAGCATCATGTCCAGCCGCTCCAGCCCGGCGAGGACGGCGATCTCGGGCATGCACAGGCCGGACGCGTAGTTGGTCAGCCGGACGTAGCGGCCGAGCTCCGCGCTCACCTCGTCCAGCGCGGCCCGCATCAGCCGGAAGTTCTCCTGGGTCGCGTAGGTGCCCGCGTAGCCCGTGCGGGTGGCGCCCTCGGGCACGTAGTCCAGCAGGGACTGGCCGGTGGACCGGATGACGGCGATGACGTCGGCCCCGGCGCGGGCGGCGGCCTGCGCCTGCGGGATGTCCTCGTGGATGTCGCCGGTGGCCACGATCAGGTAGATCCACGGCCGGCGCGGTGGATCGCCGTGGGTGGTGATCAGCTCCTCGCGCCGCCGGCGGTTGGCGTCGATGCACGCGATGCCCCGGGCCGCCGCCTCCCGGGCGGCCTCGCGTGCCCGCTCCGTGTCGGTGCCGGTGGGGATCTCGAACCGCGCCGTCCCGGCGCCGACCTGCTCGGCGAGGGACTGGAGCGTCCCCCCGGAGGCCAGGGCGTGCCAGACCGGGAGCGCGACGCCGGACTCGAGGCCCACCTGCTCGCGGACGGCGTCGACGACGCGGTTGGCCCAGGGCACCCGGTCGATGACATTGCCACCCACCCCGCCGCCCCCGGCCGCCCCCTCCCCCGTCACCGGGTCGGTGCCGGTGAGCCCGGCCAGCCGCAGCACGGCGCGCTCGACGGACACGGTGGTGTGCCGGTGCGCCAGGTCGATCACCGGCTGGGCGGCGCGGGCAGCCAGCTCCCGTGCCCGGGCGACCAGCCCGGGGTCCAGCGCGAGGGTGCTCATGCGAGGTCTCCGATCGGTTCGCCGTCGACGAGCAGGCCCCGGCACGTGGGCCGCGACCGCTCGGACAGCACGGTGGACAGCGTCTGCGGCGTCGCCCAGAGCGCGAGGTGGGCCGGGGCGCCCACCCCCAGCGGGCCCGCGGGGTGCTCGGCGCGGACGGCGTGCCAGCCGCCGTGGGTGTGCGCGTCGAACGCGTCGAACGGCCGCAGCCCCGAGCCCGGCGTCCGGTGGTCCACGGCGGCGTGCACGCTCCCCCACGGGTCCAGCGGGGTCACCGGTGCGTCGCTGCCCAGCGCGAGGGCGACGCCGGCGTCGGCGAGACCGGCGAACGGGTTGGTAGCGAGGGCGCGCTCGCGACCGAGCCGGTCGGCGTACATGCCGGCGTCGCCGCCCCACGCGGCGTCGAAGGCGGGCTGGACGCTGGCGACCATGCCGAGGTCCCGCATCCGCTCGATGTCGGGCCGGTCGATCATCTCGACGTGCTCGAGCCGGTGCCGGCAGGCGCGGACGGCGGGGCGGCCGAGCTCGGCCGCCACCGTCTCGACGGCGTAGACCACCTGGGCGACCGCGGCGTCCCCGATGGCGTGGAAGCCGGCCTGGATGCCGGCGAGCGTGCAGGCCCGCACATGGTGGACGAGCTGGCCGCTGGCGAAGCGCAGGGCGCCGGCGGTCTCCGGCCGGTCGGTGTACGGGCCGTTGCCGAGCGCCGCGGTGTGCGACCCGAACGCGCCGTCGCAGAACAGGTCCCCGCCGGCGCCGGCCAGCCCGAGGGCCCGGACGACCTCCAGGCCGCCCCGCTCGGCCAGCTCGCCCCAGTAGCCGAGCACCCGGGGGCCGGGCTCCTCGCCGGCCAGGGCGAGCAGGGCCGCCAGGTCGTCGGCGCCGGACACCTCGGGCCCGGCCATCTCGTGCAGGCTGCCGATGCCGAGGCCGGCCGCGGCGACGAGGGTGGCCTGCTGGGCGCGGCGCCGCTGCACCGGGTCCACCGCGCCGTACGCGGCCTGGCGGACGGCGTGGTGGGCGTCCAGGCGCAGCCGGCCGTCGGCGCTGAAGCCGGGCAGCCCGGTGATGCCGGGGATGCGGTCGAGCAGCGCGGTGGACACCGTCGCGGAGTGCACGTCGACCCGGGCCAGGTAGGCGGGGCGGTCGCCGACGACGGCGTCCACGTCGTGCCGGGTCAGTCCCCGTCCCTCCGGCCAGCCGGTCTCGTCCCAGCCGGTGCCGAGGACGATCCCGGTCGGCACCGCGGAGACGTGCGCCGCCACGGAGCCCACGGCCTCCCGCAGGCTTACGCTCGAGTGGAGGTCGAGACCGGTGAGCGCCAGCCCGGTCGCGGTGGCGTGCACGTGCGCGTCGACGAAGGCCGGAGTCAGCAGGGCGCCCTCGCCGGCCAGCACCCGGTCGGCGGCCGGCGCACCGGAGGCATCGCCCAGCCAGCCGACCCGCCCGTCGACGACGTGCACCGCCCGGCCCGGCCGGTCGCCGACGGTGACGTCGGTGATCAGCAGGCTCACCGCGCCCCCTCGCCCGCTCCGCCCGTCGGCGCCGTCGCAGTCGCGGCGGCGCTCACCGGCGCACCCGCGGATCGACCAGCGCGCGGACCCCCGCGGTCCGGCGGTACAGCTCCAGGGCCAGGGCCGCGTGCCCCGGTGTGTAGCCGTTCCCGATCAGCATCGTCACGTCCGCTGCCATCCCCTCCGCACCCAGGGCCGCCGCCGAGAAGGAGGTGGCCATGGAGAAGAAGACCACGGTGCCCCCCTCGGCCGTGGCGAGGACCGCTCCGTGTTCGGCGCCCGGCACGTCCACGCACACCACGGTCACGTCGGCCGGGGTGCCGACGGCGGCGGCGACGGCGAGCGGGTCGGTGGCGTCGGCGACCACCACCCGGTCGGCGAGGCCGGCCCGGGTCAGCGCGGCGGCCTCGGCCCCGTCGCGCACCAGGCCGGTCAGCTCGGTGGCCCCCGCGTCCCGCGCGGCCGCCAGGGACAGGCACCCGGACTTCCCGGCCGCGCCCAGCACGGTGACCGAGCGGGCGCGGTCGCGGGCCACCACGCGGGCAGTGGCGGCCGGCGCGCCGCAGACGTCGAGCAGGGCCAGGGAGACGGCGTCGGGCAGGTCGTCGGGCAGGACGGCGGCGATCGAGCGGGCGAAGAGGATCGCCGTCCCCGCGGCCGGCACCTGCTCGCCGAGGCCGTCCCACCCGGCCAGGCCGTCGGTGAGCCGCAGCGGGGTGAGGGTGAGGGACACCAGCGTGGCCACCCGCTGCCCGACCGTCAGCCCCAGGGGCGAGTCCGGCCCGACGGCGTCCACGACCCCGATCAGCATGCCGCCGGAGCCGGTCACCGGGTTCTGCATCTTGCCGCGGGCCGCCACGATCCCCAGCACCGCCGCCCGGACGGCCGCCCCGTCCCCGGCGCAGGACTCCGACAGCTGGCGGAACGAGGCGGCGTCGAGGTTGAGCCGCTGGACGGCGACCCGCACCTCGTCGGGGCCGATCGCGGGGTCGGCGTCCAGCCGGTCGGCGGCCTGCGGGAGGGCGCCGCGCGGCTCCAGCACCCGGTGCACGCCCAGCGCACGTTCTGCGGTTCCCGACACCCGTCTCTCCCGTCTCACCCGTTCGATGCAGAAGAACCTATCGTCCATACCTCGGTTTGCCGAAGATTCTCCCGTAGGCTCACCCGAGGTGCGGAGACCCGCAGGCGGACAGGAGGCCCGACCGTGCTCGAACAGCCTTACGAGTACTCGGCGCGCGAGCTCGTCGAGCCGGACTGGCGGCGGTTGCCCGGCTTCGCCGAGGTGACCGCCGACCAGTGGCGCAGCGCCCAGTGGCAGCGGGTCAATTGCGTGAAGAACCTGCGGCAGCTGCGCGGCGTCTACGGCGATCTTCTCGACGAGGCCTTCTACGCCGACGTCGAGGCCGACCAGGCCGGCCGGGCGACGATGTCGCTGCTGCTGCCCCCGCAGCTGCTCAACACCATGGTCCCGGGCGAGGTGCCGACGACCGCGGCGATGCTCGCCGACCCGGTGCGCCGCTACATGCTCCCCGTGGCCTCCGACCGGCTGCCCGGCGCGGCGGCCAGCCACCCGTACGCCGCACGCGACTCGCTGCACGAGCACGAGATGTGGGCCGTGGAGGGGCTGACCCACCGCTACCCCACCAAGGTGCTCGCCGAGCTGCTGTCCACCTGCCCGCAGTACTGCGGCCACTGCACCCGCATGGACCTGGTGGGCAACTCGACCCCCGCCGTCCCCAAGCTCAGGTTCGAGCTCAAGCCGGTCGACCGCCAGGGCGCGATGCTCGAGTACCTGCGGGCCACGCCGGGTGTCCGCGACGTCGTGGTCTCCGGTGGCGACGTCGCCAACCTGCCGTTCAAGAACCTGGAGGCCTTCGTCGCCGGACTGCTCGAGATCGAGTCGGTCCGCGACATCCGGCTGGCCTCCAAGGCGCTCATGGGGCTGCCCCAGCACTGGCTCCAGGGCGACGTGGTCGCGGGCATGACCCGGCTGGCCGCCACCGCCCGTGCGCGCGGCGTCTCGCTCGCCGTGCACACCCACGTCAACGCGGCGCAGTCGGTGACCCCCCTGGTGGCGGAGGCCGCGCAGGCGATGCTCGCGGCCGGCGTCCGGGACGTGCGCAACCAGGGCGTCCTGCTCGAGGGCGTGAACGCGACGGCCGGGCAGCTGCTCGACCTGTGCTTCGCCCTGCAGGACGGCGCCTCGATCACGCCCTACTACTTCTACATGTGCGACATGATCCCCAGCGCCGAGCACTGGCGGGTCTCGCTGGACCGGGCCCAGACGCTGCAGCACGACATCATGGGCTACCTGCCCGGCTTCGCCACCCCGCGGATCGTGTGCGACGTCCCCTACGTCGGCAAGCGCTGGGTGCACCAGGTGGCCGAGTACGACCGCGAGCGCGGCATCAGCTACTGGACCAAGAACTACCGCACCGGTATCGAGGCCGGTGACGAGGCGGCCCTCGACCGGCGCTACACCTACTACGACCCGATCGCGTCGCTGCCGGAGATCGGGCGCGCCTGGTGGGCGGAGCGGGCGCACGACCCGGTCGCCGCCGAGGTCCGGGCCGCGGAGTCCCGCGCTGCCTCGGTGGCCGATCTCGCGGGCTGAGCGCCCTCGCCGACCGGGGCGTTCGCACCGGCGCGGAGCAGCGCGCGGGGACGCACCCGCCCGGACGATGTTTGCCTCCCGGCGGCGGCGGTAGCCACCGGCGGTGGGGACGACGCTGGAGGTGCTGCGCACGGAGCGGCTGCGGCTGCGCGCCTGGACCACCTCCCCCGCCGACCTGGCCCGGCTGGCCGATCTCTACTCCCGGGAGGAGATCACCCGGTGGATCGGCGGGACGCCGTCGGTCCCGCCCGTGGAGCTCGTCTCCCGCTGGGCGGCGGTGACCGAGCTGGACCCGCGGCACGGCTGCTGGGCGATCGAGCCCGCCGGGTCCCCCGCCGCCGCCGGCACCGTGCTGCTCAAGCCGCTGCCGAACGGGGTCGGCGAGGTCGAGGTGGGCTGGCACCTGCACCCGGACTCCTGGGGGCACGGGTACGCGACGGAGGCGGCCCGCGCGGTCATCGACCGGGGGTTCGGCGCGGGGCTGCCCGAGGTCTACGCCGTCGTCCGCCCCGGCAACGAGGCCTCCGTGGCGGTGTGCACCCGGCTCGGGATGCAGCGGATCGGGCGGTTCCGCCGGTGGTACGACGTCGACCTCGAGGCGTTCCGGCTGATGGCCCCCGACGTCGTCGAGTGAGTCAGCGGCGGCCGAGCCGGGCCGCCAGCCGCTTGAGCGGGTGCGGCCGCTCGGCCGTCACCGCCTTGCCGGCCGCCCGGACGGAGTCGGTGGCTGCCGCCTCCTCCGGCGTGGGGGCGGTGCCGCCGAGATGGGCGGGCAGCCACCAGCGGTCCTCCGGTCCGGCCGGCTGGTCGGGGTAGCTGCGCTGCGCCTCGTCGAGCAGGGCCTCCATGGCGGCCTTCGTGCGGCGCAGCAGGGCCTGCGGCTTCTCCCCGGGCTCGTGCACCAGCGGCTCGCCGAGGATCACGGTCACCGGGACGCCGCGGCGCCACTGGACCTTGTGGCCCTTGGTGGCGATCCGCTGCCCGCCCCACACCGCGGCCGGGATGATCGGCACCCCGGCGTTCACGGCCATGCGGGCGGCGCCGGCCTTGAGGTCCTTCACGGTGAGGCTCGTGCTGATCGTCGCCTCCGGGAAGACGCCGATCACCTCGCCGTCCTTGAGGGCCCGGACGGCGGACTCGAACGCCGCCGCACCGGCCTTGCGGTCGACCGGGATGTGCTGCATGGCCCGCATGAAGGGGCCGGCGAACCAGTGGTCGAAGACGGCGGACTTCGCCATGAACCGGACGAGGCGGTGCCGTGGGAGCGCGCCGAACCCGACGAACATGAAGTCGAAGAAGCTGACGTGGTTGCTCGCGATGATCGCCCCGCCGCTGAGCGGCACGTGCTGGCTGCCGCGGACGTCGAAGCGGAAGCCGAACGCGGTGAAGAGGACGAGGACCACGCGGTCGATGAAGCGGTACGGCCTGTCCCGCGGGTCCGGCGCCGGGCCGAACAGGTCACGGCGGACGACGTCACGCCAGCTCGCGGTGTACATGGCGGGAATCTAGCGGGTGGACCTGGGTGCCCGGGGTGCGGCCCAGCAGGACGGGGCGTCCGGCCCCGTCGACGACCAGCAGCTCTTCCTCGACCCCGATCGTCCGCACCTCCTCCATGATCACCAGCCCCGGCGTGCGCCGCTGGCCGGACGCCCCGCCGCCACTCCGGCGAGTCGACCGTTATGCCCAAGTGAGATGCCAGGAGTGGTGGTGCCTGCGGCACCACTCCCCCGGGTCACCCCGCGTGGTCTTCCGTGCCTCCCGCGGTTGCTGCGGCGGTGCCCGGAGGGCACCGTTCCCCGGCGTTGGGCAGGTGACGACAAATTCTGGTCGCATGTTTGTTGGGGATAACGGTAGTGTTCGTGCATGCGAGGTGGGTGGCAGCAGCCGCTGCCCGACATGCCGGCCCCACCGCCGGCCCGCGCCTGGCGCCGCTTGGACGCCCCTCCCCGGTACGAGGCGCAGTGGCGCCGCCTGGCCGACGCGGCGATGGAGCTGGGACTCGGCCCGGACCAGCTGAGCGAGACGGGCCTCGAGCCGCTCACCGCCGCCCGCGGCTGGAAACCGGCCACGGTGGCGCTGTACAGCAAGGTGGCCCGGTACGGCGGCGTGGCTCTGCCCCGGGTGACGACACCGGAGCCCGACCCGCCCGAGCTGGACCTGCGGCCCCTGACCCGCGTCCGCACCGAGGACCCCGAGCACCTCCGGGCGGTGGCCTGGTGCGCGGTGGCGCTGGGCTGGCCCGCCCCGGTGGCGGCGTTCCGCTCGCTGCGGCGGGACCAGGTGCGGCCCAGCGGACGGCGGCTGATCGTGTCCACCGACGACGGCGCGTGGTCGGTTCCGGGCGCGCTGACCGCCTGGCACGCCTGGGAGGCGGTGCGCGCCCGGTTCCCGGCCCTGGCGGACAGTCCCTGGGTCCTGCCGGCCCTGCGACGTGGGCCCGGCCTGGATTCGCGGATCGGCGGCCGGCTGTCGAACCAGGCGCTGCAGGCCACCTTCAGCAAGCACGCCGGCCGCACCGCGCAGCATCTGCGCGCGACGTCCGCCCCGTCCCGGGCGGCGTGGGCCGAGGAGCTCGCCGTGGCCTACCGCGACCTCTCCTACGACTCCTACCGCCGGCTGGCCCTGGCCGCGGGGGCGCCGCCGGTCTCGCCGCGGGGCGTCGTCCGGGCCGCGCGGGCAGTGGGACGGCACACCCGGCTCGCCGGCTGACCCGCCGGGCGCCAGGCGTCCCGGGGCGGGGTGGTGCCCCGGCGCACAGTCGGACCTTGCCCACCCCGGTGGGCAAGGTCCGACTGTCGGCAACGGTGTCGGGACGGAGGTCGGGGCAGGGTCAGAGGAGGGTCAGCTGCTCGCTGCCACCGGGAGCCGAATCCGGTGCGCCCGAGATCAGGTCCCGCGGCGAGCCGACCCCCGGCAGCCCGGTGCTCGGCAGGCTGCCCTCCGGGAAGCCGACCTCGGAGTCGCCGGGGACGCCGGTCGCGACGGCCGGGTCGACCGCCTTCCGTGCCGTCCCGCCGCTCTGCCGGTCGAGACCGTGCCTCGTCAGCAGGGGTGCCACCCGGCGGGCCAGCCAGGTGCGGTACTCGGCGGGGACGTACGCCCGCCGTGCGTAGAGCTGCTGGTATCGCGGTACCAGCGCCGGATGCGCGCCGGCCAGCCAGGCCATGAACCACTCCCGTGCCCCGGGGCGCAGGTGCAGCGGGATCACGGTGACCCCGGTGGCCCCCGCCGCGGCGATCGCACCGAGCGCGGCGTCCAGTTCCGCGATGCCGTCCGTCAGGCCCGGCAGCACCGGAGCGAGGAACACGCCGCACGGCAACCCGGCGTCGGCGAGGGCGCGCACCAGGTCCAGGCGCGCCCGCGGCGTCGGCACTCCCGGCTCCAGGCCGGCGTGCAGGGCGTCGTCCCAGATCGCCAGGGAGACGCCGAGGCCCACCGGCACCGTCTGCGCGGCCTCGCGCAGCAGCGGGATGTCCCGGCGGAGCAGGGTGCCTTTCGTCAGGATGGAGAACGGCGTGCCCGACTCGGCCAGGGCCCCGATGACGCCGGGCATCAGCCGGTAGCGGCCCTCCGCCCGCTGGTAGGGGTCGGTGTTGGTGCCGAGGGCGACGTGCTCGTGCGCCCAGGACGGCCGCGCGAGTTCCCGGCGGAGGACGTCGACGAGGTTCGTCTTGACCACGACCTGCGTGTCGAAGTCCCGACCCGAATCCAGTTCCAGCCATTCATGCGTTCTGCGAGCAAAGCAATAGACGCAGGAATGAGAACATCCCCGATATGGATTGATGGTATATGGAAATGGCATCGCGGATTCGCCGGGCACGTGGTTCAGGGCGGACTTCGCCCGGACCTCGTGGAACGTCAGCCCGGGGAACTCCGGCACCTGGACGCTGCGCAGCAGGCCGCGGATGCTCGGCATGCCCGGCAGCGTCGTGGACTCGTCCGGGTCGAGCCGTTGCCGATCCCATCGCATGACGTCCATGCGAACACACGTTCGAACGGCTGTCCAGTATCAGTTGCCGGGAAGGTCCGCCCGCACCAGCACGACGTCGGGCACCGCGAGGGGTCCCGCCCGCGGCACCGCCACGGCATAGGCCGCCAGCCCGCGTGCGCACTCCTCGGGCTGCTCGCGGCCGACCACCGCCACCGCCGTCCCGGAATGGTGCCGCCCGGCGAGCCACAGGTCGACCGGCGCCGGCGAACGCAGGCTGCGCCACCAGGTCTTCCGGTCCGGCCCGCCGACGAGGACCCACACCCGGCCGCCGTCCCGGACGTACTGGCAGACCAGTTCGTGCGGCTCGCCGGTGCGGCGGCCGGTGTACCGCACCACGGCGAGCGACCGGCCGAGCCGACGCCCGAGCGGGCCGCGCAGCACCCGGCGCAGCAGCGGGTTGACGACCCGGTTGGTCATCCGGTGCCGGCCGGCCATCAGACCGGTGGCCGGTCCTCGTAGAAGGTCGAGAGCACGACCGTGGTCCGGGTGGTGACGTTGGCGGCCGCGCGGATGTCCTGGAGCAGGTGCTCGAGGGCGTCGGGCGAGGCCACCCGCACCTTGAGGATGTAGCTCTCTACCCCCGCGACCGAGTGGCACTCCTCGATGGCCGACAGGTGGGCCAGCCGGGCCGGGGCGTCGTCGGGCTGCGCGACGTCGATCGGCGTGATCGACACGAACGCGGTCAGCGGCAGGCCCAGCAGCTTGGGGTCGAGCGTGGCGCGGTAGCCGGTCACCAGCCCGCGCTGCTCCAGGCGGCGCACCCGCTGGTGCACCGCGGACACCGACAGCCCCACCTTCTCGGCGAGGTCGGTGTAGCTGGCCCGCCCGTCCCGTGCGAGGGCGGCGAGCAGTGCTCGGTCGACGTCGACGGCGGGCACGGCCGCGCCCGGCTCAGCCGGGGAGTTCGACGAGCTCACGGGAACCGTTGTTGAGGATGCGGACGCCGTCCTCGGTGCACACGACGATGTCCTCGATGCGGGCGCCGCAGCGGCCGGCGAGGTAGATCCCCGGCTCGACCGAGAAGGCCATGCCGGGCACGAGCGGCAGGTCGTTGCCGGCCACGATGTAGGGCGCCTCGTGGGTGTCCAGGCCGATGCCGTGCCCGGTGCGGTGGATGAAGTGCTCACCCCACCCGGCGTCCTCGATCACCCGGCGGGCGGCGGCGTCGACCTCCTCCGCGGTCACCCCGGGCCGGACCGCGGCGGTGGAGGTCTCCTGCGCGGCCTGCAGGACGGCGTACCACTCGGTCACCTCGGCGTCGGCCGGTCCGCCGACGACGTAGGTGCGGGTGCAGTCCGACCGGTAGCCGGTCGCCGTCTCCCCGCCGATGTCGACCACGACGAGGTCACCGGCCTGCACGGGGCGCCCGGAGAGCTCGTGGTGCGGGCTGGCGCCGTTGGGGCCGGACCCGACGATGGTGAAGTCGACGCCGGTGTGGCCCTCGGCGATGATCGCCGCCGCGATGTCGGCGCCCACCTCGGCCTCGGTGCGGCCGACCCGCAGCCACTGCGCCATGCCGGCGTGCACGCGGTCGATGGCGGCGCCGGCCAGGGCGAGCTCCTCGACCTCCGCGGCGGACTTGACCATCCGGAGCCGGTCCACGACCGGGCTCGCGATCTCCAGCGCCGAACCGGCCAGCGCCCGCTGGACGCCGAGCGCGTGCTCGGCCCAGGTCCGCGCGCCGACGGCCACCCGCGCGGGCGTCGTCCCGAGGCGGGCGCCGGCCTCCCGGGCCAGCAGCCCGAACGGGTCGTCGGTCTCGTCCCAGGCGAGGAGGTCGAGCCCGAGCCCCCCGGCCGGGCTCGCGTCGACCATCGGGGCCTCGAGCCGGGGGACGACGAGGAACGGCTCCCCGCGGCGCGGCACGACCAGGGCGGTGAGCCGCTCCATGGCGTGCGCGTCGTAGCCGCACAGGTAGCGCAGGTCGGATCCGGGCGTCAGGACCAGGAGGTCGACGCCGGTCTCGGCCGCGATGTCCCGGGCGGCGTGCACCCGGTCGATCGTGACCAGGCCGCTTCCGGCCGGTGAAGTCGGGGTTCCCACCAGCGCAGACTAACGACGGGCTGCACCGTTTCCCGCAATCGTTGCCAGACCGCTACCGTCCGCTCTCGTGAACGAGCTCGCGAGGCCGGCCATGCGCACGGCACGGATCGGCACGGGAACGACGGGCGCCGGCGAGGACGAGTCGTGACGACCATGCTGCTGGACGCGGCCAGCCTGTACTTCCGGGCCTTCTACGGGGTGCCGACCAGCGTGACCACGCCGGACGGCCGGCCGATCAACGCCGTCCGCGGATTCCTCGACATGACGGCGCGGCTGCTGGCCACCCACCGCCCCGACCGGCTCGTCGCCTGCTGGGACGACGACTGGCGCCCCGCGTTCCGGGTCGAGGCGCTGCCGTCGTACAAGGCGCACCGGGTCGCGCCCGAGGGTGGCGAGGAGGTGCCCGACGAGCTGGGGCCGCAGGTCCCGGTCCTCGTCGAGGTGCTCGCCGCCGCGGGCATCGACCGGGTCGGCGCCCCCGGCTACGAGGCCGACGACGTCATCGGCACGCTGGCCACCCGTGCCCGCGGGCCGGTCGACGTGGTCACCGGTGACCGCGACCTCTTCCAACTGGTCGACGACGCACGGGCCGTCCGCGTCCTCTACACCGCGCGGGGCATCACCGACATCGAGTTCGTGGACGAGGCGGGGGTGGCGGCGAAGTACGGCATCCCGGGCAGGGCGTACGCCGACTTCGCCGTCCTGCGGGGCGACCCGAGCGACGGCCTCCCGGGCGTGCCCGGCGTGGGCGCCAAGACGGCGGCCGCGCTGATCAACGAGTTCGGCGACCTCGCCGGCATCCGCGCCGCCGCCGGGCGCACCGTCGTCCCGAAGGCGCCGCTGACCGCCGCCGTCCTCAAGAAGCTGCACGCCGCCGGGGACTACCTCGATGCCGCCCCCGTCGTCGTGGCCGTGGCGACCACGATCGACCTGCCGCCGGTGGAGGGTGCCCTCCCCCGCTCCCCCGCCGACCCCCGGGCCCTCGCGGAGCTGGCCGACCGGCACGGCATCGGCAACTCGGTCAGGCGGCTGGGTGCCGTCCTCGGCTGGCCGGCCGACGTCCTGGGCCGCTGATCAGGGCTCGGTCCAGGTGTAGGCGGCGGTCTCCTCGTCGGTGACGGCGATCTGCAGCGTGACGTCCTCGCCGTCGGCGGTGGTCCCGGTGCAGTCGTAGGTCGCCTCGGACGTCACCTCCATCTCCTCCGAGCACTCCAGCTCCACGGCCACGCCCTCGCGCTGCTCGAACTGGGCGGCCACGTCCTGCTCCACCGCGTTCCGGTCGAGCACCGTGGTGGACAGGGTGAGGATCAGGACGACGGCGAGGGCGATGAGGGCCACGATGCCGGCCGTCACCGCGGCGATCAGGCCGACCCGCGACTTCGCCGGCGCCTGCCCGTACCCGCCGGCAGAGCTGCCGTACGGCGGTGGCCCGTACCCCGGCGACCCGTACCCGGCCTGCCCGTACTGGCCGTACGGCTGGGAGGGGGGCTGTGCGGGTGGGCCGGGGGGCCCGCCCGGCTGCGGCTGGCCGTACCCGGCGTAGGGCTGGGCCGGGCCGCCGTACGGCTGGTGGGGGCCGCCGACGGACGGCACGGGCTGCGTGGGGTGGCGGTCGGGATCGGCCTGGTCGCCGGCGTCGCGGTCCGGCTCGTGGCTGCCCTGCGGCGGCTGGGTCATGGTCGCTCCCCCGGAACGGCGTCCTCCCGCGTCGTGCTGCGAACGCGGTCGGACGCATGATGCCCTACGCGGCGACGTGCCGGCCCCTCCGGCGTTTCGCCGCTCAGCCGCCGACGGCGACGGCCACCACACCGCGGCGGATCCGGCCCACGGCCGCCCGCGCGACACCGGCCACCGGCTCGTCGGCGACCTTGGCCAGCTGGTCCAGCAGATCGATGAGCTGACGCGCCCAGCGCACGAAGTCGCCACCGGACAGCTCGGTGCCGGCCTGCTCGGCGCCGGCCAGGACGCGGTCGAGGCTCTGCCCGTCGGCCCACCGGTAGGCCGCCCAGGCGAAGCCCAGGTCCAGATCGCGGGTGACGCGGACGCCGTGGTCGGCCTCGACGTCGTGCAGCCGTGCCCGGATCCGCCGCATCTCCCCGATCGCCGCGGCCACCTTCCCGGCCGGGACGGCGGGCAGCGCCGGGTTGTCCCGGCGGGCCTCGAAGACGGCGGTCGACGCCGCGGCGGCGAGCTCGGCCGGGTTCAGGCCGCGCCACGCCCCGGCGCGCAGGCACTCCGCGACGAGCAGGTCGGCCTCCGACCAGATCCGGGCCAGCCGACGGCCGTCGTCGGTGACCAGTGGCAGGTCGTCGGCCGCCCCGACCACCAGCGTGTCGGCCGGCACCAGCGGCACCGCCTCGGGCACCAGGTAGCCGAGCTCCTCGAGGACGTCGCAGGTGGCGTCGAACTGGCGGGTGAGCGAGCCGGTGCGCTCGGTCATCTTCCGCTGCAGGGCGTCGGCCTCCCGGACCGCGCGCAGCCACCGCTCGGCGACCCGCACCCGCTCCTCGCGGTCGGGCAGCTGGTGCACGGGGTGGTTGCGCATCGCCTGGCGGAGGTCGGCGAGCACCGGGTCGTCCGCGGCCGCCGACCGGTTCCGGACCCGGCGCGCGCCCAGCTCGTGCTCGACGCGGGCGTTGCGGAGCGTCGAGGCGAGGTCGCGGCGGGCGTGCGGGCTGCGGTGGTTGAAGTTCTTCGGCACCTTCACCCGGGCCAGCGCGCTGACCGGCGTCGGGAAGTCCACCGAGCCCAGCCGGCCGGCCCACTTGTCCTCGGTGACCACGAGCGGCCGCGGGTCGGCGAGGTCGGTGATCCCGGCGTCGACGACCACGGCCAGCCCCTGTCGCCGTCCCGACGGCACCCGGATGACGTCGCCCGGGCGCAGCGCGGCCAGCGCCTCGGCGGCCTCCATCCGCCGCTTGGCCTGCGAGTCCCGGGACAGCTCCTTCTCCCGGTCGGCGATCTCGCGGCGGAGCTGGGCGTACCCGCCGACGTCCCCCCGGTCGGAGCGCATCTGCGCGGCCAACGCCTCGGCGTCCTGCTCGTGGCGGGCGGCGGCGCGGGCCAGGCCGACCACGGAGCGGTCGGCCTGGAACTGGGCGAAGGAGGAGGCCAGCAGCTCCCGGGCCCGGGCGCGCCCGAAGGAGCTGACCAGGTTGACGGCCATGTTGTAGCTGGGCCGGAACGACGACCTCAGCGGGAAGGTGCGGGTGCTGGCCAGGCCGGCGACCACCGACGGGTCCATGCCGGGCGCCCAGATCACCACCGCGTGGCCCTCGACGTCGATGCCGCGCCGTCCGGCCCGGCCGGTGAGCTGGGTGTACTCCCCCGGCGTCACGTCGACGTGGGCCTCGCCGTTCCACTTCGTCAGCCGCTCGAGGACGACGCTGCGGGCGGGCATGTTGATGCCCAGGGCGAGGGTCTCGGTGGCGAAGACGGCCTTGACCAGGCCGCGCACGAAGCACTCCTCGACGGTCTCCTTGAATGCCGGCACCAGGCCCGCGTGGTGCGCCGCCAGCCCGGCCAGCAGCCCTTCGCGCCACTCCCAGAAGCCCAGGACGTGCAGGTCCTCCTCGGGCAGCGACCCGGTGCGCCGGTCGATGATCTCAGCGATCTGCGCCCGCTCGGCCTCGTCGGTGAGCCGCAGGCCGGAGAGCAGGCACTGGTGCACCGCGGCGTCGCAGCCGTTGCGGCTGAAGACGAAGGTGATCGCCGGCAGCAGCCCGGCGGCGTCGAGCCGGGCCACGACGTCGGACCGGGCGGGGGCCCGGTAGCGCGGTCTGTGCCAGGAGTCGCGGCGCGAGCCCCCGTTCCCGCCGCCGTGCCAGGAATCGATCCGGCGCTCGTGCTCGCGCACGTACCGGACCAGCTCGGGGTCGACCACCGAGGAGCCGCGCTCGCGGGTGGACAGCTCGCGGGGGTTCTCCCCCTGCTCCCCCGCGTGCGCCGCCGGGCGCAGCGCGAACAGGTCGAAGACCCGGTTGCCCACGAGCATGTGCTGCCAGAGCGGGACCGGCCGCACCTCGCTGACGACGACCTTCGTGTCACCCCGCACGGTGACCAGCCACTCGCCGAACTCCTCGGCGTTGCTCACCGTTGCCGACAGCGACACGAGGGTGACCTCCTGCGGGAGGTGGATGATCACCTCCTCCCACACCGCGCCGCGGAACCGGTCGGCGAGGTAGTGCACCTCGTCCATCACCACGTAGCCGAGGCCGTCGATCGCCGGCGACTCCGCGTAGAGCATGTTGCGCAGCACCTCGGTGGTCATCACCACCACCGGCGCGCCGCCGTTGACCGCGTTGTCGCCGGTGAGCAGGCCGACCTTCGCCGCGCCGTACCGCTCGACGAGGTCGGCGTACTTCTGGTTCGACAGCGCCTTGATCGGCGTCGTGTAGAACGCCTTGCGGCCCTCCGACAGCGCCTTGTGGATGGCGAACTCGCCCACGACGGTCTTGCCGGCGCCGGTGGGCGCGCACACCAGAACGCCGGAGCCCTCGTCCAGCGCCTCGCATGCCTCCACCTGGAAGGGGTCAAGCGAGAAGCCCAGCCCGACGGTGAAGTCCGACAGCGTGGGGTGCGCGGTCCGCCGCCGGGCAGCCGCGTACCGCTCAGCGGGGCTGGACATGGCTCCACGGTAAGCGCTGGGAGCCCGCCACGATCAGCCTCCCTGATCATCGGGCGTCCTCCCTCACGTCCGGCGGTGAGGGAGGACGCGCCATGATCAGGTCAGCTGATCGTGGCGCGGCCCGTGCCGATGAGGGTGAGGGCTCCGGGGACGCACTCGGCGACCGCGGGCAGGGGCGACACCGGCTCGCCGTCGGCGTACGCCGTGACACCGGGGCTGGACAGCTCCACCCGCGAGGCCCGGAACACCGCCACCGCCGGGTGGTCGACGTGCGTACCGGTGGCCAGGCGCGGCTTCTGCCGCATCAGCTCCAGGCGGGTCGAGGGGCCGACGACGGTGACGTCGAAGATCCCGTCGTCGGGGGCGGCGCCCGGGCAGACCTTCAGGCCGCCGCCGTACCAGGCGGTGTTGCCGACGGCGACCATCGTGACCGGCAGGGTCTGCGCCTCCCCGTCGAGGACGAGGGTCAGCTCGCGCGGCCGCAGCCGGGCCAGCTCCGCCAGCACGGCGACGTCGTACCGGCGCCGGCCGCGGGGCCAGCGCATCCGGTTGGCCCGGTCGCTGACGGCGGAGTCGAAGCCGCAGCAGAGCACCGTCGCCCACCAGCGGTTCCCGGTCCGGCCGGCGTCCACGCTGCGCGTCGTGCCGGCCGCGAGGTCCTCGGCGGCCGCCCGTGCGGCGGCTCCCGGGTCCGACGGGCCGTCGAGCGCCCGCACCAGGTCGTTGCCCGTGCCGGCCGGGACCAGCGCGAGCGGCGTCGTCGTCCCGGCGACGGCCTGCAGCGCGGCGTGCACGGTGCCGTCACCGCCGACGGCGACCACCGCCCGGGCACCGGCCGCGACGGCCTCGGCGGCCAGCCGCTCCCCCTCCGCGCCGGTCGTGGCGGGCAGCACGGCGGGGTCGAACCCGGCGTCCCGGAACGCGTCGAGCACCTGCCCGGCCAGCTGGGTGCCGCGGCCACGGCCCGCCGAGGGGCTCACCAGGACGGCGACGTCCGCGCTGCTCACCGCCGGGGCGCGTTCAGCGGGCCGTCGGGGACGGCGCGTCGTCCAGGGAGGACGGCCGGGCGTCCAGCGGGGAGGCGTCGTCGTCACCGAGGTCGTGGAAGTGCTCCAGGGCCGCACGCCTGGCGCGCCGCTTGTCGACGACGCGGGCGACCTGGATGGCGAGCTCGAACAGCACGATCATCGGCCCGGCCATCAGGAGCATCGTGAACGGGTCCTGCGTGGGCGTGACGAACGCGGCGAACACGATGGTCAGGAAGAAGATCCAGCGCCGGCTCTTGGCCAGCACCTCGTGGCTGAGCACGCCGACGAGGTTCAGCGCGATGGCGAAGAGCGGGACCTCGAAGCTGACTCCGAACGCCACCAGCAGGGACAGGACGAAGCCGATGTAGTCCTGCGCGGTCAGGGCGATGATCACGTCGGAGCCGGCGAGGCCGAGGAGCAGCTCCAGCCCCGCGGACAGCGAGACGTAGGCCAGGAACGCCCCGAGCGCGAACAGCAGGGACGAGACGGCCACGAAGCCGACCCCGTACCGCTTCTCGTTGCGCTTGAGCCCGGGGGTGATGAACGCCCAGATCTGGTAGAGCCAGAACGGGGCCGACAGCACCGCGCCGGCGAGGAACGCGACCTTCAGGCGGATGAAGACACCGCCGAAGACGTCGGTGATCAGCAGGCCGCAGCCGTCCGCGTCGTCGCCGAAGCGCAGCTCGGCGTCCAGTCCGCAGTAGGGCGCCCGGATGAAGTCACCCAGCCCGTGTTCGTACCACCAGAACGAGACGGCGGTGGCGACCAGTAGGGCGAGCAGCGCCTTGGCGATGCGGTTGCGCAGCTCGGTGAGGTGGGCGACCAGCGACATCGTCGCCTCGGCGTCGCGCGGTGCGCGCCGCCGACGCAGCCGGGGACCGCTCACCGTCGTCCTGCCCGGTACGGGTGGGTCAGCGGGAGCCGTCGGCCGCGCGGGACTGCTCGGCGCGGGCCCGCAGCTCCGCCGCGCGCGCCTCGGCGGCGCGGGCCTCGGCGTCCAGCTGGGCGCTGCGGTCGTCGCCGGCCGTGCTACCCGGGGCGACGATCTCCCCGCGGACCGGGGTCGTCGTGGCGGCGTCCTTCGTGCGGACGCCCTCGCGGGCGTCGTCGTCCTTCATGCCCTTCATCTCGCCCTTGAAGATGCGCAGCGAGCGGCCGAGCGAGCGGGAGGCGTCGGGCAGCTTCTTGTAGCCGAACAGCAGCAGGATGGCCAGGATGATCAGGCCGATCTCCAGCGGGCCGAGTCCGCCCATGACAGGTCCTCCAGGCTTGGGGTCTTCCGGCGATGCTACGCCGAGAGGCGTTCGGATCCCGGCGTCCGTGCGGATGTCCGCGCCGGATCAGCTCCGGTCGGCGACCTCGGTCGCGCGGGCGGCGGTCGCCCCGGCCTGCTCGATCAGCGGTCTCACATCGCGTTCGGCGGCCTCGAGCTCCCGGCCCAGCCGGCCGAACGCACCGAAGACGCCGTAGCCGACCACGCCGAGGACGACGAGGGCCAGCACGACGACGACGGCGAGCACGATCCAGAACAGCACGCGGCGACCCTAGCCGGTGGGCTCGACCCCGTAGCGGGCCAGCGCGGCGCGGGCGTCGGCGGCGACCTCGGCGGCCAGGCCGGCCGGCTCGTCGACCAGCGCCTCCCCGCCGAGGGAGGCGACCAGCCGGCGCGCCCAGGCCAGGTCCTGGGTGCGGACTGTCACCGCCAGGCCGCCCGGGGGCTCATCGACGGGGGTCACCGAGTCCACCGGGTAGTAGTCGGCCACCCAGCGGGCGCTGCGGGACAGCCGCAGCCGCACGGCCGGTGACCCCGGGTCGGGCTGGTAGACGCCGTTGTCGAGGTCGCGCTCGTGCGCTTGCGGGGGCGGCGCGGCCCGCTCGTCGAGGACGACGACGTCGTCGACGCGGTCCAGCCGGAACAGCCGCACCCCCTCGGCGCGCCGGCACCACGCCTCCAGGTACCACTTGCCGTCGACCAGCAGCAGCCGCATCGGGTCGACGGTCCGCTCGGTCCGCTCGTCGCGGGTGGGCACGTAGTAGTGCAGGTGCAGGGCGCGCTTGCGCTCCAGGCCGTCCCGGACGACGGCGAGCGCCTCCTCGCGGGCGTCGACGCTGACCGCCACGGGGGTCACCCGGTCGGCGGCGTGCCCGGCGGCGGCCGACACCTTCGCCAGCGCCCGGCTGACCGCGTCACGCTCGGCCAGGCCGGGCAGCTCCAGCAGCGTGCGCAGGGCGACGACCAGGGCGACCGCCTCGTCGGTGGTGAGCCGGAGCGGGCGGACCATGCCGGCCGTGAAGGTGACGCGGACCCGGTCGCCCTCGAAGGACAGGTCGATCAGGTCACCGGGGCCGTAGCCGGGCAGCCCGCAGACCCACAGCAGCTCGAGGTCGCTGCGCAGCTGCCGCTCGCTGACCCCGAAGTCGCGGGCGGCCTCGGCCACGGCGACGCCGTCCTCGCGGGCGGTCAGGTACGGGATGAGCGCCAGCAGCCTGGTCATGCGGTCGGTGGTGCCGGTGGTGCTCATCGTGGGGCCCCCGCGGGGACGGAGCGGAGGGTCACGCCGGCACCCCCATCGCGGCCAGCCGGGTGAGCCGGGTGATCACGGCGTCGCGCACCTCGGTCGGCGCCTCGACGAGGACGTCGGAGCCGTACGCGGCCAGCTGGTCGGCGAGCCGGCCGGGCTCGGTGGTGCGCAGCTGCAGCCGGTCGTCCCCGTCGTCGGCCGGGCCCAGCGGCGTCGCGTGCCGGCGCAGACCGATCGCCGTCCCCGGGCGGGCGCGGACGACGACGAGCTGCTCCTCACCGGTCACCTGCCCGGCCACGACCTCGGCGAGGTCCAGGCCCTCGGGCGGCTCGAACGCGTTCGCCGGACCGGTCGCCTTGGGGGTGCCGACCACCCGGGAGAGGCGGAAGACGCGCGGCGCGGCGCGGTCGAGGTCCTGGCCGACCAGGTACCACCGGCCGTGCCAGGCGACGACGCCCCAGGGCTGGACGCGGCGGCGGGCGGGCACGTCCTCGTCGGGGCGCTGGTAGCCGAACTCGAGCAGCCGGCGGTCGCGGGCGGCGGCGTAGCAGGGCTCGAACGCGGGCTCACCGGCGTCCAGGCGCGGCTGCAGCGGGATGGCGCGGGAGGTGTCGACGTCGATGCCGGCGGCCTTGAGCTTCACCAGGGCGCTGTGCGCCGCGCCGGCGAGCTGCGCGGACTCCCACAGCCGCAGGGCCAGGCCGACGGCGGCGGCCTCCTCGCCGGTCAGCCGGATCTCGGGCAGCTCGTAGTCGGCGCGGGCGATCCGGTAGCCGTCCTCGGTGTCGAAGGCGCTGGTGCGGCCGGTCTCCAGCGGCACGCCCATCTCGCGCAGCTCGGCCTTGTCCCGCTCGAACATCCGCTTGAACGCCTCGTCGGCGCGCTCGGAGCCGTCGTCGGCCTCGTACCCGGGCACGATGGCGCGGATCCGGGCGGCGGTGACGTACTGGCGGGTGCTGAGCAGGGCGATGACCAGGTTCACCAGTCGTTCTGCCCGCTTGGCCGCCATGCGCCCAGGCTAGTCAGCCCTGCGTCGTGTGCTCCGCGGGCGTCCGTCTGTCCGGCCCCCGGTGCAGGGGCCTGCGCCGAGCCTGCGAGGCCGGGGGGCACCGGGGTCCTTACGCTGCCTGCATGCCCTTCTCCTCCTCCCCTCCCCCGCCCTCGCGCATCCGCTGGCGACGCGGGCAGGTGACGGAGACCGGACGCCGGGGCCGTGACACCCTGCAGCTCACCGTCGAGGTGCCCGACGAGGGTGCCCTGCCCGCGCTCGCCTACCCCTCGCTCGTGGGCATCCCCGAGGTCGGGGACGAGGTGCTGCTCAACACGACGGCACTCGCCCAGGGGCTGGGCACCGGGGGCTTCGCGATGGTCGTCGCGGTGCCCGACCGGCTGCCACCCGACCCGGAGGGGCCGGGACACCTGGTGAAGGCCCGCTACACGCCGCTGCAGGTGACGGTGAGCGGGGTGGACGAGCAGGAGACCGAGCACCACGCGCTGCTCGCCGAGGTCGACGACCTGGGCGGCATGCCGGTGGTCGTCGCCGACCTGCACTCGGCGCTGCCGGCCATCCTCATCGGGATGCTCGCCACCGACCCCGACCTCAAGGTCGCCTACGTGATGACCGACGGCGGGGCGCTGCCGGCCGCCTTCTCGCGGACGCTCGACGCGCTGGCGAAGTCCCTGGCCGGTGTGGTGACCGTCGGCCAGGCGTACGGCGGCGACCTGGAGGCGGTCACCGTGCACACCGGTCTGCTGGCCGCGCGGCACGTGCTGGGCGCGGACCTGGCGATCGTCACCCAGGGGCCGGGCAACCTCGGCACCGGGACGCCGTGGGGCTTCTCCGGGGTGGCCGCCGGGGAGGCCTGCAACGCGGTCACCGTGCTGGGCGGTGAACCGGTCGGCGCGCTGCGGATCTCCGACGCCGATCCGCGCACCCGGCACCGCGGCGTCTCCCACCACTCCCTCACCGCCTTCGGCCGGGTGGCGCTGGGCGGCGTCACGCTCATCGCCCCGCGCGGGCTGTCCTCCGAGCTCGGTGGTCAGGTCGACGAGGACCTGGCCGGCCAGCCGGCCCGCAACCCCGTCGTCTGGGTGGACACCGACGGGCTGGACGACGCCCTCGTCCTCTCCCCCGTCCCGCTGCGCACGATGGGCCGCGGGTATCCCGAGGAGCGGGCGTACTTCCTGGCGGCGGCCGCCGCCGGCCGGTACGCGGCCCTCCGGGTGCCGGTGCCCGGCGCCGAGGTCGAGGCCGAGCCGGCCCCGTGATCATCGTCGCGGGGTGGCTGCGGGTCGCCGAGCACGACCGCGACCGCTACCTGGCCGGGGTCGCCGAGGTGACCGGGCAGGCGCGACGGGCACCGGGCTGCCTGGATTTCGTGCAGGCCGCCGATGTGCTCGATGCCGAGCGGATCACCGTCTACGAGCGCTGGGAGTCCGACGCGGACCTCGAGCGCTTCCGGGCGTCCGGCGACCCGGACGCCCCGGAGCCCGACCTCCCCGACGTGCTGTCCGCCGAGGTCCGGAGATACCGGATCGCCTCGGTCGAGGCGCCGTAGAAGTCACATGCTGGCGATGAGCTTCTCGACCCGCTCGTCGACGGACTTGAACGGGTCCTTGCACAGCACCGTGCGCTGGGCCTGGTCGTTGAGCTTGAGGTGCACCCAGTCGACGGTGAAGTCGCGCCGCTTCTCCTGGGCCTTGCGGATGAACTCGCCGCGCAGCCGCGCCCGGGTGGTCTGCGGCGGCACGTTCTTGGCCTCGAAGATGCGCGGTTCGTGGGTGACGCGCTCGACCTGGCCGGCCCGCTCCAGCAGGTAGTACAGCCCGCGGCGGCGGCTGATGTCGTGGTAGGCGAGGTCCATCTGGGCGATCCGCGGGGAGCTCAGCGGCAGGTCGCGCTTGGCGCGGTAGCGCTCGAGCAGGCTGTACTTGATCGCCCAGTCGATCTCGCGGTCGATCAGGGAGAGGTCCTCGCTGTCGACGGCCTTGAGCACCCGCCCCCACAGCTCCAGCATCTGCCGGTGCTCGGGGCTGCAGCCCTCGCGGTCGACGAACTCCATGGCGCGGGAGTGGTACTCGGACTGGATCTCCAGCGCCGACATCTCCTTGCCGTTGGCGAGACGGACCTTGCGCCGGCCGGTCATGTCGTGGCTGATCTCGCGGATCGCCCGGATCGGGTTCTCCAGCGTCATGTCCTTGATCGGGGTGCCCGCCTCGATCATCCGCAGCACCAGATCGGTCATGGTGACCTTGAGCAGCGTCGTGGTCTCGCTCATGTTCGAGTCGCCCACGATCACGTGCAGCCGGCGGTAGCGCTCGGCGTCGGCGTGCGGCTCGTCCCGGGTGTTGATGATCGGCCGGGAACGGGTGGTCGCGCTGGAGACGCCCTCCCAGATGTGCTCGGCCCGCTGGCTGACGCAGTAGATGGCGCCCCTGGGGGTCTGCAGCACCTTGCCGGCGCCGACGACGAGCTGCCGGCTGACCAGGAACGGGATGAGGACGTCGGCCAGCCGGCTGAACTCCCCGTGCCGGCCCACCAGGTAGTTCTCGTGGCAGCCGTAGCTGTTGCCGGCGGAGTCGGTGTTGTTCTTGAACAGGTAGATGTCGCCGGTGACGCCCTCTTCGGCCAGCCGCTGCTCTGCGTCCACCAGGAGCCCCTCGAGGATCCGCTCCCCCGCCTTGTCGTGGACGACGAGCTCGGTGAGGTCGTCGCACTCGGCGGTGGCGTACTCGGGGTGGCTGCCGACGTCGAGGTAGAGCCGGGAGCCGTTGCGCAGGAACACGTTGGAGCTGCGCCCCCACGACACGACCCGCCGGAACAGGTAGCGGGCGACCTCGTCCGGGGACAGCCTCCGCTGCCCCTTGAAGGTGCACGTGACGCCGTACTCGGTCTCGATCCCGAAGATCCGTCGGTCCACGATCCGAGCCTAGGCGCCGGGAGCGACAGAGGGCGTGTCCCGTGCCACAGGAACGCTCACGAGCCGGTGGACGACGCGACTACGAGTGCTTCTCGTCCAGTCGCTGCAGCAGGTCGTCGAACGCCTTCTCGATCGCGTCGTGGTCGTTCTGCGCCGCGCGCTGCTTGCCGTGGATGAGGGCGGCCCGGTTGACCCTCCTGAAGTCGCCGTACGGGAACTTGTACCGGCCCTTGGTGTCCTCCGACGCGTCGGGGTCGACGGCCAGGTGCCAGGCGCCGTAGCCCGCGTAGCCGTGCGCCTCGATCTCGGCGTTGCCGTCGTCCGCGGACGGTGCGGCGTCGGACCACTCGGTGTCGACGTCGACCTTGCCGTCGTCGATCAGCTTCCGGGCCTGCTGCACGGCGTCGTCGTTGACGCGGTAGTCCGGCATCTCAGTCCTCCGTCGTCGTCGGGCCCCCGGCGTTGTCGGGGTTGGCCGGGTCGCCGAGTCCTGCAGGGGTGCCGGGCTCGGGAGCGCTGGGCGCGTGCGCCGACGTGGGTGGTGCGTCCGCGGTCGCGTCGGGCGTCGGGTCGTCGCCGAGCAGCGTGCGCAGCGCCGATCCGGTGATCCGGCGGAACGCCCGCTTCGGCCGGCGGCGGTCCAGGACGGCCACCTCGAGCTGGGCGCCGGTCAGCCGGGTGGGCCCGCCGTCGGTGGCCCCCGCCGTGACGGGGCTGACGGCGGACAGGGCGCGGACGCCGACCTCGAGGGCGTCGGACAGCCCCAACGCGGCGTGGAAGTGCTCGCGCAGGTGGCCGGTGACGGTCTCGGCCTGCCCGCCCATGACGACGAAGTCCGGTTCGTCGACGATCGACCCGTCGAAGGTGAGCCGGTACAGCTGGTCGGTCTCGGGGCGGTCGCCCACCTCGGCGACGCACAGCTCGACCTCGAACGGCTTGGTCTGCTGGGTGAAGATCTCGCCGAGGGTCTGGGCGTAGGCGTTGGCGATCACCCGGCCGGTGACGTCGCGGCGGTTGTAGGAGTAGCCGCGGACGTCGGCCAGCCGCACGCCGGCGACGCGCAGGCTCTCGAACTCGCTGTAGCGGCCGACCGCCGCGAAGCCGATGCGGTCGTAGAGCTCGCCGACCTTGTGCAGCGTGGAGCTGGGGTTCTCGGCGATGAAGAGGACACCGTCGGCATAGGTGAGGACGGCGACGCTGCGACCGCGGGAGATGCCCTTGCGGGCGTACTCCGAGCGGTCCCGCATGAGCTGCTCGGGCGAGGCGTAGTACGGCATCGTCATGGCTCAGGCCTCCCGGTCCACGTTGCGGCGGTCGGCCTCGGCGCGCTCGGTGACGATCGTGTCGGCGACGGCGGCGATCTCGGCGTCGGTGAGCCGGACGGCGCCCTCGGCGTCGACGCGGTAGACGATCGGGTAGAGCCGGCGGACCGGGTCGGGGCCGCCGGTGGCCGAGTCGTCGTCCGCGGCGTCGTACAGCGCCTCGACGATGGTGCGGGTGGCGGTGTCGGCCGGCAGGCCGCTGCGCCAGGTCTTCTTCAGCGAGTTCTTGGCGAACAGCGAGCCGGAGCCCACGGCGGCGTAGCCGCGCTCCTCGTAGTTCCCGCCGGTGACGTCGTAGCTGAAGATCCGGCCCGGGGCCGTGCCCGCGGCGGCGTCGAGGTCGAAACCGGCGAACAGCGGGACCACGGCCAGGCCCTGCAACGCGGCGCCCAGGTTGCCCCGGATCATCTGCGCGAGGCGGTTGGCCTTGCCGTCGAGGCTCATCGTGAGCCCCTCGATCTTCTCGTAGTGCTCCAGCTCGACCTGGTAGAGCTTCACCATCTCGATGGCGATGCCCGCCGCGCCGGCGATGCCGATGACGCTGTAGGAGTCGGCCGGGTAGACCTTCTCGATGTCGCGGGAGGAGATCAGGTTGCCCATGGTGGCGCGCCGGTCGCCGCCCATGAGGACGCCGCCGGAGTAGGTGACGGCGACGATGGTCGTGCCGTGCGGCGCGAGGTCTCCCACGGGCATGGTCGGGACGGGACGGCGGCCGGGCAGGAGGTCAGGTGCCGCGGTGGAGAGGAACTCGGTGAACGAGGAGCCCACCCGGTCCAGGTAGGCGGGCGGGAACCCGCTCCGGCCAGCTGACGACTCGATCACCCATCCGCCTCTCCCGCCTGCTCACGCCGGCGTGCACCGCTGCTCCGCCCGATGCCCCGCGTGCTGGTGCCGCGGGCTCCTGGGCGTCGGTGCGACCCTACCGGCGGCTCCCCCAGCCGCACGGTGCGGACGGGGCCGAGACCGGCGGCCGCCGCCAGCGCCACCACCCGCTGGCTCAGGGTGTGGAAGGCGACGTAATCGGCCGCTGCCCGCAGCACGTCCGGATCGTCCCTGAACTGGCCCAGCCCGCCGTTGCAGTTGAAGCACAGCAGCGCCCGGACGGCACCCGTCTCGTGGTCGTGGTCGACGTGCACAGCAGGGGCCACCCGGCAGATCGCGCACAGGCCGTCCTGGTCGCGGAGCATATGGTCGGCGTCCGCCGCAGTGATCCCGTAGCGGCGCTTCAAGTGATACGTGCGCGCCCCGCCGACCTTTTCGAGAGTCGCTCGACCACGAGCGTTGTGGCACGGCTTGCAGTACGTATGGCGTCCGGACCTGTTGCTCCTGGCGGTCGGGAATTCGGCGAGAGGCTTTATCGTGTCGCAATCAGGGCACCACTTGGATCCTTCGGCGACCACGCGGTCGAGCTTGTGCCGCGACTGCGGCGGTCCGAGGCGCCGCAGCTTCGACTCCCTCACCCGCTGACGCGCGTGTGAGCGGCAGTAGAAAGCCAGCCCGTCCCGACGACGCTTGTCCCGGGTGAACTCCGATACCGGTCGAGTAGCGCCGCAATCGGGGCAGAATTTATCCGACTCCATCTCCGCGTGCCAAATAGTTACGGAACCAGGCCGTCTACTGGCCCCCTTTTTGTACATATTGCCTAACGAATTCCTCGCTATTTTCCTCGAGGACCTCGTCAATTTCATCCAGAAGAGAATCGACGTCCTCGGTCATTTCCTTGTGACGTTCGGCGGCCTCGGTGTCGACCGAGGCCTCGACCTCGTCGGTCTCCTCGCGCGACCGCGTCGCCTTCTGCTGCCCGCCGGTGTCCCTGGTGCCCATGCTGCCCTCCGGTGATCGGAACTGCTGCTGAGCCAGAAAGTACTCGTCGGTGCCGACAGTGGGGCGGTGCCGACCCGGTCCGTGGCCACCGTTCCCCCCTCCGCGCGACCGGGCTGGACCGCGGGCATGCGCCGGCGCGAGGACTGTCGGAGAACCGTCGCAGGAGTGTCACCTGCCTGTCATGGCCAAGCACTCGTGGACCGGCCCCGCGGTGGGAACACCCCAGGGCAGGAACGTGCCAGACAGGTTCCCGGCCGCGGAGCCCGACAGGGGCAGGACGGCTGCAGCAGCCACGAGCCACACCTGAGGGAGACAGACCGTGACACTGCGAGCACGAGGACGACGACATGCCCTGGCCAGTGCGGGAGCCGCAGCCCTGACCGCCGCCGCGGTGTTCGCCGGGCCGGCGGCGTCCGCCGCTCCGATGGACGACGCCGAGCAGGCGGTGGAGGCGGTCCAGGAAGAGGCCCAGCAGGCGATCGACGAGGCGGAGCAGGCTCTCGACGACGCGCGCGAACAGGCCGAGGATGCCGCCAACGAGGGCGAGGACGAGGCCCAGCAGGCGGTCGAGGAGGCCGAGGAAGCGCTGGAGGACACGCGGGAACAGGCCGAGCAGGCCGTGGAGGACGCCCGCGAGCAGGCCGAGCAGGCGGCGGAGGACGCCGGCGACGCAGCGGCCGAGGCCCGGGAGCAGGCCGAGGACGCCTTCGGCGACCTCCCCCAGGTGGACGCCGGCGACTGGCTGCCCGACGACCTCCGCGAGGACCTCGAGGGCCTGCAGGACCTCCCGGCCGGCGAGCGGACCCAGCGGCTGCAGGAGATCGTGCAGAACGCTGTCGGTGGTGATTACGGCGACGAGGCCGAGCGCTGGAGCGAGCGGCTCGGCGGCCTGATCGCGTCCCTGCCCCAGGACCTGCGCCGGGACATCCAGGGGGTGTTCGGTCAGGAGCCCGAGGAGGCGCGCGCCGACGTCCGGCAGATCATCGAGGACGCCGTCGACGGCGAGTACGGCGACGACGTCGAGAAGTGGGCCGACTGGCTGCGCAACACGGCGCAGCGCTGGGACCTCGCCCGCAGCATCCAGGGCGTGGGCAGCAGCGACAGCGGCAACTGACGCCCATTCACGGCCTGGGCCGCCGCCCGACGAGTGGCGGGCGGCGGCTCAGCTGCCGGTGATCGTGTCGACCAATTCCTGCGCGGTCGACGTCGACTCGAACAGCGCGCCCACGTGCTCCCGGGTGCCACGCAGCGGCTCCATGGTGGGGATGCGGACGAGGTTCTCCCGCCCGAGGTCGAAGACCACCGAGTCCCAGGACGCCGCCGCGACCTGCCCCGGGTACCGCCGCAGGCACTCGCCCCGGAAGAACGCCCGTGTGTCCCCCGGCGGGGCCACCATCGCCCGCGTCACCTCCTCGTCGGTGAGCAGCCGCTGCATAGAGCCGCGCGCCACCAGGCGGTTGTACAGGCCCTTGTCCGGGCGGATGTCGGAGTACTGCAGATCGACCAGGTGCAGCCGCGAGTCACCCCAGGAGAGCCCGTCGCGCGACCGGTAGCCCTCCAGCAGCCGGAGCTTGGCCGGCCAGTCCAGCCGGTCCGCGCACCGCATCGGGTCGATCGACAGGTCCTCGAGCACCTCAGCCCATCGCCGCAGCACGTCGGCGGTCTGCTCGTCGGACTCCCCCTGGGTGGCCACGAACTTCTCCGCCTGCTCGAGGTAGCTCTGCTGGACCTCCAGCGCCGTCATCCGCCGCCCGTCGCGCAGCCGGACCTGGTGGCTGAGCGACGGGTCGTGGCTGATCGCCTGCAGCGCCTCCACCGGGTCCTCGATCGAGAGGTCGCGGGACAGCGCCCGGGCCTCGATCATCGCGAGCACCAACGACGTCGTCCCGACCTTGAGGTAGGTCGAGAGCTCCGCCAGGTTCGCGTCGCCGATGATCACGTGCAGTCGGCGGTACTTGTCGGCGTCGGCGTGCGGCTCGTCGCGGGTGTTGATGATCGGCCGCTTCAGCGTGGTCTCGAGCCCGACCTCGACCTCGAAGAAGTCGGCGCGCGAGGACAGCTGGAACCCCTCGGTGCGACCCTCGGTGCCGATGCCCACCCGGCCGGCGCCGGCGAACACCTGGCGGGTGACGAAGAACGGGATGAGCCCGCGGATGATGTCGATGAACGGCGTCCTGCGGTCCATCAGGTAGTTCTCGTGCGCCCCGTAGCTGGCGCCCTTGCCGTCGGTGTTGTTCTTGTAGAGCTGGATCGCCGGCTGGTTCGGGATCCGTGCCGCCCGGCGGGACGCCTCCACCATCACCTGCTCCCCCGCCTTGTCCCAGAGCACGGCGTCGCGCGGGTTGGTGACCTCCGGCGTCGAGTACTCCGGGTGGGCGTGGTCGACGTAGAGCCGCGCACCGTTGGTGAGGATGACGTTGGCCATCCCGGCGTCGTCGTCGAGGTCGTTGTGGTCTAGCGCCTGCGCGGGTGACAGGTCGAACCCGCGCGCGTCGCGCAGCGGCGACTCCTCCTCGAAGTCCCAGCGGGGGCGTCGCGGGGTCGGCGCCTCGGCCACCGCCCACGCGTTGACCACCAGGCTGGACAGCGTCGTCGGGTTCGCCGAAGGCTGCCCCGGCACCGAGATGCCGTACTCGATCTCGGTCCCCATGACCCGGCGCACGCTCATGGCCCAACCCTAGGCCGGTGGGGCGAACGGGCTCCGGACCGCACCGGCCCGGAAGGCGTGGTGGCGGTTCACACGAACAGCTGCCTAGCCTCGGGACCGCCCGGGCTGCAGCAGAGCGGCGCCGGGCCGCGCACGCGCCGCCACGGCCGTCGAGCCACCGCTCGTGCGCTCTCGGGCACGCCGCGCGCCGCTCCGCCCAGTGGTCGTGATCCCGCCGTCTCTCCGGCTCCGTGGGTGGAGCGTGCTGCGCCCGTCCGGCGCCGCCGCCGGCGCCCGCCGCTCGAGAGGACCATGACGAACCCGAGCACCACCGCCCGCACGTCCACCCGCTCCCTCCGCCGGCGTACTGCCGGTCTCGCCGCCGCCGGCGCGGTACTCGTCGGCCCGTTCCTCGCCACCGGGACGGCCGGCGCCGCCGACGGCGCCACCTGGGACCGGCTCGCGCAGTGCGAGAGCTCCGGCAACTGGGCGATCAACACCGGCAACGGCTACTACGGCGGCCTGCAGTTCTCCCAGTCCACCTGGGAGGCCTTCGGCGGCGGCAGCTACGCGCCGCGGGCCGACCTGGCCACGCGGGAGCAGCAGATCGCCATCGCCGAGAAGACCCTGGCCGGGCAGGGCTGGGGCGCCTGGCCCGCCTGCTCGGCGAAGCTGGGGCTGGGCGAGGCAGACAAGGCCGGCAGCGCGGCCGCGCCCGCACCTGCGGCGGCACCGGCGCCCGCCCCGGCGTCCGCTGCCGCACCGGCCGCTCCGGCGACCAGCGGGGCCACCTACACCGTGGTGCCCGGCGACACGCTGTCCGGGATCGCCGCGGCCCACGGGCTCCCGTGGCAGGCGCTGTACGCGAGCAACCGGGACATCGTCGGCGCCGACCCGACGCTGATCTTCCCGGGCCAGGTGCTCGTCATGGGCTGACCCGCTCCGGCACGCGGAACGGCCCGGCTACCTCGTCGGTGGCCGGGCCGTTCCGCGTCGTCCGGGAATCCGGCCTCGGCCGGTGGGGCGGAGGGGCCTACAGGTACTGGCCGGTGTTCGTGGCGGTGTCGATGGCGCGTCCGGACTCGTTGCCCTTGCCGCTGATGAGCGTGCGGATGTAGACGATCCGCTCGCCCTTCTTGCCGGAGATCCGCGCCCAGTCGTCGGGGTTGGTCGTGTTCGGCAGGTCCTCGTTCTCCTTGAACTCGTCGAGGCAGGCGGCCATCAGGTGGCTGACCCGCAGACCCGAGGTGCCGGTCTCCAGGTGCTCCTTGATCGCCATCTTCTTGGCCCGGTCGACGATGTTCTGCAGCATGGCGCCGGAGTTGAAGTCCTTGAAGTACAGGACCTCCTTGTCACCGTTGGCGTAGGTGACCTCGAGGAAGCGGTTCTCCTCGCTCTCGGTGTACATCCGCTCGACGGTGCGCTGGATCATCCCGGCGATCGTCGCCTCACGGCTGCCGCCGTGCTCGGCCAGGTCGTCGGGGTTGATCGGCAGCGACGTCGTCAGGTACTTGCTGAAGATGTCCCGCGCGGCCTCGGCGTCCGGACGCTCGATCTTGATCTTCACGTCGAGCCGGCCGGGCCGCAGGATCGCCGGGTCGATCATGTCCTCGCGGTTGGAGGCGCCGATGACGATGACGTTCTCCAGGCCCTCGACGCCGTCGATCTCGCTGAGCAGCTGCGGCACGATCGTGGACTCGACGTCGGAGGACACCCCCGACCCGCGGGTGCGGAAGATCGAGTCCATCTCGTCGAAGAAGACGATGACCGGCGTGCCCTCGCTGGCCTTCTCCCGCGCTCGCTGGAACACCAACCGGATGTGCCGCTCGGTCTCCCCCACGTACTTGTTGAGCAGCTCCGGGCCCTTGATGTTGAGGAAGTAGGACTTCCCCTGGCTCGCGTCGCCACCGCCCTTGGCCGCGGCGACCTTCTTGGCCAGCGAGTTGGCGACGGCCTTGGCGATCAGCGTCTTCCCGCAGCCGGGCGGGCCGTACAGCAGGATCCCCTTCGGCGGCCGCAGCTCGTAGGTGCGGAACAGGTCGGCGTGCAGGAACGGCAGCTCCACCGCGTCGCGGATCTGCTCGATCTGCCGCGCCAGCCCACCGATGTCGGAGTAGTCGATGTCGGGGACCTCTTCGAGGACGAGCTCCTCGACCTCGCTCTTCGGGATCCGCTCGTAGACGTAGCCCGAGCGGGACTCCAGCAGCAGGGAGTCGCCGCTGCGCAGCGGCTGGCCGGTCAGCGAGTCGGCGAGGAACACCACCCGCTCCTCGTCGGTGTGGCCGATGACCAGCGCGCGCGGGGTCACCCCGTCGACGGGCTCCAGCAGCTCCTTGAGCATCACGACGTCGCCGGACCGCTCGAAGTCCTTGGCCTCGACGACGTTGAGCGCCTCGTTGAGCATGACCTCCTGGCCGGGCCGCAGGGTCTCCACCTCGACATTGGGCGAGACGGACACCCGCAGCTTCCGGCCCCCGGTGAACACGTCCACCGTGTCGTCGTCGTACCGCGTCAGGAAGACGCCGTAGCCGGACGGGGGCTGGCCCAGCCGGTCGACCTCCTCCTTGAGCGAGACGAGCTGCTCGCGGGCGTCGCGGAGCGTGCCGGCGAGCTTGTCGTTGCGCTCGGAGAGGAACGCCGCGCGGCCCTCCGCCTCGGCGATGCGCTCCTCCAGCAGCCGCACCTGCCGGGGGCTGTCGGCCACCTTCCGGCGCAGCAGACCGATCTCTTCCTCGAGGTAGGAGATCTGGCTGAGCAGTGCCGCGACGTCTCGTTCACGCCGCGCGCGGATCTCGTCGGGACCCAGACTCATCGCGCACCTCCACACACGTCGAGGGAGTTCGAGACGCAAATCTATACACGCGGCCGGACAGTTCGCCGTGGGCTCGCGGAGGACGTGACCGGTACGTCACAGGAACCCCAGGTGGTGCGCCCGGGCGGCTCATCACGGGCGTGCGCGGGCGGGCGGCCCCATCGGGCCCCTCCAGCGACGGCTCGGGGAGGCGGCCGTCAGGTCTTCTGCGCCCGGCGCTGCCGGATCGGGGCGACGGTCCCCTCGGCCAGCCGGCGCGCGGTGACGAGGAACGCCGTGTGGGCCACCATGCGGTGCTCCGGGCGCACGGCGAGGCCGACGGCGTGCCAGGGGCGCAGCAGCGACTCCCAGGCGTGCGGCTCGGTCCAGACGCCCTGCGCGCGCAGGGCCTCCACGTAGGTGGACAGCTGCGTCGTCGTCGCCACGTACCCCACGAGGACGCCGCCGGGGCGCAGCGCGGCCGCGACGGTCGGCAGGACCGCCCACGGCTCCAGCATGTCCAGGACGACCCGGTCCACGACCTCCTCGACCGGGTGGTCGGCGAGGTCGCCCAGCCGCAGCGACCAGTTGGCCGGGACCTCGCCGAAGAAGGCGCCGACGTTGCCGCGGGCGACGTCGGCGAAGTCCTCGCGCCGCTCGTAGCTGGTGAGCGAGCCACCGGAGCCGACCGCCCGCAGCAGCGAGCAGCTCAGCGCACCGGACCCGGCGCCGGCCTCGAGCACCCGCATGCCGGGGCCCACGTCACCGAACCCCACGATCTGGGCGGCGTCCTTGGGGTAGATCACCTGGGCGCCGCGCGGCATGGAGAGCACGAAGTCCGCCAGCAGCGGCCGGAACGCCAGGTAGCCGGTGTTGGCGGTCGACATGACCACCGAGCCCTCGGGGGCCCCGATCAGGTGGTCGTGCTCGATCGCTCCCCGGTGCGTGTGGAACTGCTTGCCGGGCTCGAGGACGACGGTGTGCAGCCGGCCCTTGGGATCGGTGAGCTGCACGCGGTCCCCGGCCACGAAGGCGCCGGTCACCGTGGGAGGACCCTCCTGCCCCCCACCGCCCGCGGGCCCGCGTCGGGCCTCTGCAGGAGGGCCATCGGCGGGGACGTCGAGTTCGGGGTCAGGCTGGGTGTCCACGGGCGGCCAGCGTACGGAGGGCCGCGGCGGCGGCTGCGGGGCCGATGCGGCGCGGGCGCTCGGAACTGTCGGTGCGGCCACCTAGCCTCGGGTCCATGACGGCGATCCTGGGTTCGGCAGCTGGCTCCGAGGTGACCGCAGACGGCTCCGAGGCAACCGCGGACGGTGTCGTCCCCACGGACGAGACCGAGGGGCCCCGCCGCCCGTCGCTGTCCCCGAGCCGGGCGGCCGACTTCAAGACCTGCCCCCTGCTCTACCGCTTCCGCACCATCGACCGGCTGCCCGAGCGCAAGACCCTGGCCGCGGTGCGCGGCACCCTGGTGCACTCGGTGCTGGAGAAGCTCTACGACCTGCCGGCGGCCGGGCGCACGGTGGCGGCGGCGCAGGACCTCGTCGCGCCGGCCTGGGCCGAGCTGCGCGACGAGCCGGGCATCGCCGAGCTCTTCGGAGCGGCGCAGGAGGACGGCGCGGAGACCGATGCGAACGCCCCCGAGTCGGTGGAGGCGTGGCTGGCGTCGGCCGGGAAACTGGTCGAGAGGTACTTCGCACTGGAGGACCCGACCCGCATCCAGCCCGACGGGCGCGAGCAGCTGGTCGAGGTGACCCTGCCCGACGGGCTGCTGCTGCGCGGGTTCGTCGACCGGCTCGACGTCGCACCGAACGGCGCCCTGCGGGTGGTGGACTACAAGACCGGCTCGATGCCGCGCGAGGCGTTCGAGGCCAAGGCCCTGTTCCAGATGAAGTTCTACGCCCTGGTGCTCTGGCGCACCCGCGGCGTCGTGGCGGCCCAGCTCAAGCTGATCTACCTGGGCGACGGCGACACGCTCACCTATGCCCCCGATGAGGCGGAGCTGCTCCGCTTCGAGCGCACCCTGCAGGCCATCTGGGCCGCGATCGAGCGCGCGGTGGCCACCGGCGACTTCCGGCCGAACAAGACCCGCCTGTGCGGCTGGTGCGACCACCAGGCCCTGTGCCCCGCGTGGGGCGGCACTCCCCCACCGTTCCCGGCGGAGGCTGCGGCCGCCCGGGGCTGGCAGACGCTGCTGCCGGTCGTCGAACGCGACTGACGTCATCGGTCACGGTCCGGCTGTCAGCCACTAATTCGCGTCGCCCCGGTCCAGTGCCGGCCATCGAAGAAGCGCACGCACCTCGGATCGAACTGATCCGGGTACCAGCCCGGCGGTAAGCCGCCCGCCCCAGGTGGGGGTGGCATCGATACGGCGTGCGGGAGCGCCGCCACGGTCCTGCTGCGGGTGGCTGGGACGAGCACCCCGATGCCGGCGATGGCGCTCCCAGCCGTCAATAGCCACAAACCGACGCCTGGCTCCACGACAGCGAACCCGAGCGCTTCGAGGAGGGCGACCCCGGTCTCGAACCCTTGCCCGGCGAGCGTGTCCGGATCGGCGACGACCGACGCCGGATCGTTGACGACGCTCCACGCCGTCACGGCCGTCAGGCCGAGGAGCACCAGCGCAGCCAGCGCCAAGACACGCCAGAGGACACCGAGGCCGGGCACCCGGGTAACGAAGAGGAGGAGCGCGAGCACCGCCAGCGCTGCCGCGCATCCCAGGATGAGCGGCTCGACGTTTCCGTACTGACCGCCGGGAGCGAGAAGCCTGTCGAACCCCAGGGACCCGGCGACGGTCACGCCGTCGAAGCGTCCCCACGCGGCTCCGGTGGCATCGACCCACGTCTGAGTCGTGGAGAAGGCGACAGCGGCCGCACCTGAGAGCAGCGCAACTCCGGCGGCCGAGTGGTTGCGTGTCTGATGATCCACCCGAGTCCCCCTCCAGCGGTCCGAACCGGTGGAGTGCACAGGGCATCGCGCGGTTGCGGGGGGATCGCTGCGCCCGCAGGGGAGATTTGGGCACGGCGGCGAGCCGTTTATGCCTGTCGTGACGCTGCGTCCATCGGTGGTGGACGCGACGCGTTCCACGGATGCTGACGCGCGGCTACGCCCAGACCCCCGTCGACGAGCCTTCGGACAGGACGGCGGCCAGCGCCGCCACGTCGACCTCCACGAGGCCGTCCCGGAGGACGAGACCGGCCGCCGGCGGGATCTCCTGGACGGTCGGCACGCCGAGGACCGCGGCGCCGGCGGCGAGCCCGGCGGTGACTCCCGCATCCGAGTCCTCGATCACCACGCACTCCTGCGCCTCGACACCGAGGGCCGCCATCGCCTGCAGGTAGGGCGCGGGGTCGGGCTTGCGCGCCGGCACCTCGTCGCCGCAGACGGTGACGTCGAACGGGTCGTCACCGAGGTCGCCCCGGACCGTCGTGAGGACGATGTCGGCCAGCCGGCGGGGCGTGGTGGTGACCAGCGCCGTCCGGAGACCTGCCTCGCGGACGGCGACGAGCAGCTCGCGCGCACCCGGGGACCAGGAGATCCCGGAGGCCAGGAGCTGCGCGGTCCGGTCCTCGACCCAGGCGGCGTCGGCCCGCAGCTGCTCCTCGCTGCGCACCAGCCCCAGGTCGGCGTGCAGGATGCCCATGGACCGGCGCATGCTCGAGCCCACCGTGGCGGCGCGGGCCTCGGCGGACATCCGGCCGCCGAGGGAGGCCGCGAGCTCGAACATCGCCTCGCCCCAGTACTGCTCGGTCTCCACCAGCGTGCCGTCCATGTCGAACAGGACGGCGCGGAGGCCTCCGGATCCTCGGGGTGTGCCGCTCATCCCCGGTAGTTCACGTGGACGTGGTCCATGTGGTTGGCCGTGGCGCTGCCGCGGTTCTCCATCGCCTTCCACGACCCGCCCGGCGAGCTGAGCATCCGCTGCTGCCAGATGACGTACTCCACGCCCAGCTCGTTCCAGTGCGCGATGTGGTACTGCGCGATGGCGTCGCCGAGCGCCGGGCTGCACATGTAGTCCAGCGCCAGCCCGGAGGGGTGCCCTCCCGGGTCGGCCGCGCTGGCGCGGGTCCCCCCGATGGTGATGCCCGCAGCGCCCGGCACGTTCGACACGACGGCGTTGGCGGCGGCCTGGGCGACGCCCTTGATCGGGCCGGAGCTGTTGCTGATCCTGGCGACGACACCGGCGGTCGTGGCCGCCGCGGCTGCGGCGGGGGCGGGTGCCGCCGCCGCTGCCTCCGCGGCGGCCTGCGCCGCGGCGGCTGCCTCGGCGGCCTGTGCTGCGGCTGCTGCCTCGGCGGCGATCCGCGCCTCTTCGGCCGCCTGTGCGGCGGCGGCCTCCTGCTCGGCCTGGGCCTGGGAGGCGGCGGCCGCGGCCTGCTCCGCGTCCCGCTCGGACCGGCTGGCGGCCAGCTGGCCCAGCAGCTCGGAGTCCTCCGGCTCGGCAGGCTCGACGCCGGAGCCGTCGATGCCGAGCGCGGCGGCGACGACGACCGACGTCGACTCCGGCTCGGCGTTGGCGGCCGGCTCGGCCGACACGAGATCGATGGCGGCCAGCGCGCAGACGGTCGCGATGCCGAGGCTGTAGGCGACGCGGGACCGCGGAGCGGTGGTCAGTCGACGTCCCGCCCGGCGGGGGCGTCGGACGACGTCCTGCTCGCTGCCGGGGGTGTCGTCGGTGGGCTGTGCGGTGTTCGGGGTCAGGGGCGCCACAGGGCGGCGTCTCTCCGTTCTTCCTCAGCCGCCTACCGAGTTAGCTGACGGGTTCGGGCCGGAAGTTGCCCTACCTGCGACGCGCGCAGGATTCACCCCAGGAGAACCATGGGTCCCCGGTCTGGTCGCGGCGCTGGGCCGCGCACAGTTCGGCGGTGTCCGACGGGGTCCTCGGTCGAGGAGCGGGGCCCGGCGAACAGATAACGAAAGTACTACGAAACGATGACGCCCGATACGTGACCTCTGCCAAACCGGAGGACCCGTGCGAGCCCTCCGGTCGGCAGCGCGCCCGGAGCGTGCGGAGTTCCGGGCGCCGTCATTCGTCCTCGGTGCGGTAGCCCAGGTTCGGTGACAGCCACTTCTCCGCCTCGTCCACCGTCCAGCCCTTGCGCCGTGCGTAGTCCTCGACCTGGTCGCGGCCCACCCGGCCCAGGACGAAGTACTGCGACTGCGGGTGGGCGAAGTACAGCCCGCTCACGGCGGCGCCGGGCCACATGGCCATGCTCTCGGTGAGCTGGATCCCGGTGTTCGCCTCCACGTCCAGGAGCTCCCAGATCGTCTGCTTCTCCGTGTGCTCCGGGCAGGCCGGATACCCCGGTGCGGGGCGGATGCCGTGGTACTTCTCCGCGATGAGCCCGTCGGCGTCGAGGTGCTCGTCCGGGGCGTAGGCCCAGAACTCCTTGCGCACCCGCTCGTGCAGTCGCTCGGCGAAGGCCTCGGCGAGCCGGTCGGCCAGCGACTCGAGCAGGATGGCGCTGTAGTCGTCGTTCGCCTTCTTCAGGTCCATCACCCGCTCGACGGAGCCGAGACCCGCAGTCACCGCGAAGGCCCCGACGTAGTCCCGGAGCCCCGTCTCCCTGGGGGCCACGAAGTCGGCCAGCGACTTGCGCGGCGACCCGTCGCGCCCCTCGGTCTGCTGCCGCAGCTGGTGCAGCGTCGTCCGGACGGCGGCGCGCGACTCGTCGGTGTAGACCTCGATGTCGTCGCCGTCGACCTGGTTGGCCGGGAAGAGCCCGAACACGCCGCTGGCGGTCAGCCACTTCTCGTCGATGATCCGGTCGAGCATCGCCTGGGCGTCCTCGTAGAGCCGGCGGGCCGCCTCCCCGGACGCCGGGTTGTGCAGGATGTCGGGGAACCGGCCCCGCATCTCCCAGGCGTTGAAGAACGGCTGCCAGTCGATGTAGTCGCGCAGCTCGGCCAGCGGGTAGTCGGCGAACGTCCGGACGAACTGCGTCGCCATGTGGTGGACGTGGTCGCAGGTCGGGCCGGCGCAGACGTCGAGCGCCTGCTGGAGGAGCATCCGCGGCCGCGGCGGGGTGTAGCCGCTCCAGTCGATCGGCGGGGCCGCGGCGCGGGCCGCGGCGATCGGCAGCAGCGTCCGGCTGTCCTGGCGGGCGGCGTGCCGCTCGCGCAGCGCCTGGTACTCGGTCGCGGTCTCGGCCAGCAGCTTCGGTCGCTGCTCGTCCGAGAGCAGGGCCGCCACGACCGGCACGGACCGCGAGGCGTCCTTCACCCAGACGACCGGCCCGTGGTACTTCTGCGCGATCTTGACCGCGGTGTGCGCCCGCGAGGTGGTGGCCCCGCCGACGAGCAGCGGGACCTCGAAGCCCTGGCGCTCCATCTCCGACGCGAGGGTGACCATCTCGTCCAGCGACGGCGTGATCAGGCCGGAGAGGCCGATGATGTCGGCGCCCTCGTGCTTGGCCGCGTCCAGGATCTTCTGCGGCGGCACCATCACGCCGAGGTCGACGACGTCGTAGTTGTTGCACTGGAGCACGACGCCGACGATGTTCTTGCCGATGTCGTGGACGTCGCCCTTCGCCGTCGCCATGACGACCTTGCCGTTGGTGCGCTCGACGTCGCCGGGCTGCTTCTCCGCCTCGATGAACGGGATCAGGTAGGCGACGGCCTTCTTCATCACGCGCGCGGACTTCACCACCTGCGGCAGGAACATCTTCCCGGCCCCGAAGAGGTCGCCGACGACGTTCATGCCGTCCATCAGCGGGCCCTCGATCACCTCGATCGGCCGGCCGCCGCGGGCGGCGATCTCGGCGCGCAGCTCCTCGGTGTCGCTCTCGGCGAACTCGTCGATGCCCTTCACCAGGGCGTGGGTGATCCGCTCCCCCACCGGCAGCGACCGCCACTCCTCGGTGGCGACCTCCTTGACCGAGCCGTCGCCGGCGAAGTCCCCGGCGATCTCCAGGAGCCGCTCGGTGCTGTCCGGGCGGCGGTTGAGGATCACGTCCTCGATGCGGTCGCGCAGCAGCTCCGGCACCTCGCTGTAGACCTCGAGCTGGCCGGCGTTGACGATCGCCATGTCCAGCCCGGCCGCGATCGCGTGGTACAGGAAGACCGAGTGGATCGCCTCGCGCACCGGGTTGTTGCCGCGGAAGGAGAACGAGACGTTCGAGACGCCGCCGGAGACCAGGGCGCCGGGCAGGTTCTGCTTGATCCAGCGGGTGGCCTCGATGAAGTCCAGGCCGTAGTTGGCGTGCTCCTCGATGCCCGTGGCGACGGCGAAGATGTTCGGGTCGAAGATGATGTCCTCGATCGGGAACCCGACCTGCTCCACGAGGATGTCGTAGGCACGCCGGCAGATCTGCGTGCGGCGCTCCAGGGTGTCGCCCTGACCGTCCTCGTCGAAGGCCATGACGACGACGGCGGCGCCGTACTTGCGGCACAGCCGGGCGTGGTGGACGAACCTCTCCTCGCCCTCCTTGAGGGAGATCGAGTTGACGATCGCCTTGCCCTGGATGTTCTTGAGGCCGGCCTCCATGACCTCCCACTTGGAGGAGTCGACCATCACGGGCACGCGGGAGATGTCGGGCTCGGCGGCGATCAGCTTGGTGAAGCGGTCCATCGCCTCGACGCCGTCGATCATCCCCTCGTCCATGTTGACGTCGATGACCTGCGCGCCGGCCTCCACCTGCTGCCGCGCCACGGTGAGCGCGGTCGGGTAGTCACCGGCCTTGATCAGGTTCCGGAAGCGGGCCGAGCCGGTGATGTTGGTGCGCTCGCCGACGTTGACGAACAGCGAGTCCTCGTCGACGGTGACCGGCTCCAGGCCGGACAGCCGCAGGGCCGGGCGGACCTCGACCGGGAGGCGCGGCGCCCGGTCCTCGACGGCCCGCGCGATGGCGGCGATGTGCGCCGGCGTGGTGCCGCAGCAGCCGCCCACCAGGTTCACGAACCCGCTGTCGGCGAACTCGCCGATGATCGCGGCGGTCTCCTCCGGCGCCTCGTCGTACTCCCCGAAGGCGTTGGGCAGCCCGGCGTTGGGATAGCAGGAGACGAACGTGTCGGCGACCCGTGCGATCTCGGCGAGGTAGGGCCGCATCTCCTTGGCGCCCAGCGCGCAGTTCAGGCCGACCAGCAGCGGCTTGACGTGCCGCACCGAGTGCCAGAACGCCTCGGTCACCTGGCCCGACAGCGTCCGGCCGGAGGCGTCGGTGATCGTGCCGGAGATGACCACCGGCCAGCGGCGTCCGCGCTCCTCGAACAGCGTCTCCAACGCGAAGATCGCGGCCTTGGCGTTGAGCGTGTCGAAGATCGTCTCGATCAGCAGCGCGTCCGAGCCGCCGTCGACCAGGCCGTTGGCCTGCTCGAGGTAGGCCTCGACCAGCTGGTCGAAGCTGACGTTGCGGGCGCCCGGGTCGTTGACGTCGGGCGAGATGGACGCCGTCCGGCTGGTCGGCCCGATCGCCCCGACGACGAACCGCGGCTTGTCCGGGATGCGTGCGGTCATCGCGTCGCACTCGCGGCGGGCCAGCCGCGCGGAGACGACGTTGAGCTCGTAGGCGAGCTCCTGCATGCCGTAGTCGGACAGCGAGATCGTGGTGGCGTTGAAGGTGTTGGTCTCGATCAGGTCCGCGCCGGCCTCGAGGTACTCGCGGTGGATGGCCGCGATGATCTCCGGAGCGGTGATGCTGAGCAGGTCGTTGTTGCCCTGCACGTCGGTCGGCCAGTCGGCGAAGCGTTCCCCGCGGTAGCCGGCCTCGTCGGGCCGGTCGCGCTGGATGGCGGTGCCCATCGCGCCGTCGAGCACGAGGATCCGCTCCTCGAGCAGCGCGGTCAGCTCGGCGGTGGCATCCGGGCGGAGGGTGGGTGATTCGGACACAGGCGATCCCCAGTGGTGCTCTGCAGTGGGTGTGCGGGCTCGGTGGCTCCGGCACCCCGGCGGGCTGGCCCAGGCTTGGGCGCTCCCGATGTCGTGGCCATCCTCTCATTCCGTGCCCGGGAGTCGGTGCCGACATCACGCGGACGGGTCGCCGAACCGGGCGGTCCGACCGGATCGACGTAGGCTCGGAGAGGTGACCGATCCACAGTCCGCAGCTGACGACCTGCCCCGGCTGACCGAACCGCTGGTGGTGGTGGCCTTCGAGGGCTGGAACGACGCCGGGGACGCCGCGACCGGGGCCGTCGAGCACCTCGAGCTGATCTGGGACGCGAAGCCGCTGGCGGCGCTGGACCCCGAGGACTACTACGACTTCCAGGTGAACCGGCCGACCGTGTCGCTGGTCGGTGGGGTGAGCCGGCGCATCGAGTGGCCGACGACCCGCATCTCGGTGGCCCGCCCGCCGGGGAGCGAGCGCGACGTCGTGCTGATCCGGGGCATCGAGCCGAACATGCGCTGGCGCGGGTTCTGCGACGAGCTGATCGCGATCCTGCGCGAGCTGGACGTCTCGATCGTCGTCGCGCTGGGCGCGCTGCTGGCCGACACGCCGCACACCCGGCCCACCCCGGTCACCGGATCGGCGTACGACGCCCAGTCCGCGCGGACCTACGGGCTGGAGACGTCGTCCTACGAGGGGCCCACCGGCATCCTCGGGGTCTTCCAGGACGCGTGCGTGCAGGCCGGTCTGCCGGCGATCAGCTTCTGGGCGGCCGTACCGCACTACGTGTCGCAGCCGCCCTCGCCGCGCGCGACCGTCGCGCTGCTGCAGCGGGTCGAGGAGGTCCTCGAGCTGCCCGTGCCGCTGGGCGCCCTGCCCCAGCAGGCCGACGACTGGGTCAAGACGGTCGACGAGATGGCCAACGAGGACGACGAGGTGGTGGAGTACGTGCGCTCGCTCGAGGAGCGGGCCGCCGAGGTCGACCTCTCCCAGGCCAGCGGCGACACCATCGCCAAGGAGTTCGAGAGGTACTTGCGCCGCCGTGGCGGCACGAGCTAGGTCCGGCCGAGAGGGCAGTTCCGGTCGCCCGGGTCGGCGTGTCCCCGCGTGTCGCGGGCACCAACTGCCTTCTCGGTCTACTGCGCCCGCAGGAGCGGCGTCATCCGGGACGTGGCGTCGGCGTCGAAGAGCCGGTCGTGCATGGCGAGGGCGAACCGGTCGGTCATGCCGGACACGTAGTCGACGACCTGAGTGATCGCGTCGGCCTCGGTATCACGGTAGGAGGCCGGGATCAGCTCGGGGTGGGCCAGGTGGTGGTCCACCAGCCGGCGGATGACGTCGATGGCCACGTGCTTCTGGCCGGCGGCGGCCTCCGAGGCGTACACCCGCTCGAACATGAACGCCCGCAGCTCGTGCATCGCCGCCAGCGGTCCGGACGCCATGACGACGGCGCCGTCGCTGTTCTGCGGTGACAGGGAACCCTCGACGACGGCGTCGATCATCGTGCCGACCATCTCGCTGCCGGGTGCGCCGAACACCTCGCGGGCCCGGGCCGGTAGGTCGTCGGTCCGGATCACCCCGGCGCGGATGGCGTCGAGCGCGTCGTGGGACAGGTAGCCGATCCGGTCGGCGTAGCGGACGCACTCCCCCTCGCGGGCGGAGGGCGGCGGGGCGATCTTCCAGCTGTGCGACCGGACGCCGTCGCGTACCTCCCAGGTGAGGTTGAGGTGCTCCAGCACCTCCACGATCCGCACGCCCTGGGCGGCGTGGTGCCAGCCGCCGGGCACGTAGGGCTCGAGCGCGTCCTCGCCGAGGTGGCCGAACGGCGAGTGCCCGACGTCGTGGGCGAGCGCGATCGCCTCGGCCAGCGTCTCGTTCAGCCCCAGCGCCCGCGCCAGGGACCGCGCGACCTGGGTGACCTGCAGGGTGTGGGTGAGCCGGGTGACGAAGTGGTCGCCGTCGGGGTTCAGGAAGACCTGCGTCTTGTGCTTGAGCCGGCGGAATGCCTTGGCGTGCAGGATCCGGTCCCGGTCCCGCTCGAAGGAGGTGCGGAGCGGGTCCTCGGGTTCCGGGCGGACCCGTCCGCGGCTGTCGGCCGCGCGCGCGGCCGCCGGCGCGAGCTGCACCTCCGCGGCCTCGCGCGCCGCCCGGTCGGTGAACCGGAAGGAGCCCGGGCCAGTCATCCGCGCTCGCCCAGGGCGGTCCCCCGGGCGCTCGGGTCCAGCGCTCTGTCCCGGGCGCTCGGGTCCAGCGCCACTCCCAGCAGGGCGTCGACCGCGTCGCAGACGATCCGCGGCGACTCCTCCTCGGCGTCGTCGCCCGCCGCCAGGGTCTCCGCCGCCCACGCGTCCACCAGGGCGATGGCCCCGGGACTGTCGAGGTCGTCGGAGAGCCGCTCGCGCAGGCCCACGAGCAGCGGCGCGGCGGGAGCACCGTCGTCCAGGGCGACGGCGCGGCGCCAGGTGGCCAGCCGCTCCTCCGCCTGCCGGAGCAGGTCGGCCGTCCAGGCGCGGTCGGTGCGGTAGTGGCCGGACAGCAGGGCCAGCCGGATCGCCATGGGGTCGACGCCCTCGCCCCGCAGCTTGGAGACGAACACCAGGTTGCCCCGGCTCTTGCTCATCTTCTCGCCGTCCAGGCCGATCATCGCCGCGTGCACGTAGGCCCGCGCGAACGGCTTGGTCGCGGTCAGGGCCTCGGCGTGCACGGCGGAGTACTCGTGGTGCGGGAAGACGAGGTCGTTGCCGCCGCCCTGGACGTCGAAGCCCATGCCGATGGTGTCCAGCGCGATGGTGGCGCACTCGATGTGCCAACCCGGCCGACCTGAGGTGCCGCGCGGCCCGGGCCACGACGGCTCGCCCGGCCGCTGCCCGCGCCACAGCATCGGGTCCAGCGGCTGGCGCTTGCCCACGCGCTCGGGGTCCCCGCCGCGCTCGGCGAAGAAGCGCAGCATGGTCGCCTCGTCGTACCGCGACTCGCCGCCGAAGCCGGGTGCCTGCGCGACGTCGTGGTAGATGTCGCCGGTCCCGTCGTCCAGCACGTAGGCCAGGCCCTCGTCGAGCAGGTCCTCGACGTGCGCGACGATGCGCGGGATCGACTCGACGGCGCCCACGAAGTCCTCCGGCGGGAGCACGCGCAGGGCGGCCATGTCCTCGCGGAAGAGGGCGGTCTCGCGCATGCCGAGCACGACCCAGTCCTCGTTGTCGCGGTCGGCGCGTTCGAGCAGCGGGTCGTCGATGTCGGTGACGTTCTGGACGTAGTGCACGGCGTGCCCGGCGTCCCGCCACATCCGGTTGACCAGGTCGAACGCCAGGTAGGTGGCCGCGTGCCCCAGGTGGGTGGCGTCGTAGGGCGTGATGCCGCAGACGTACATGCGCGCCGTCGAACCGGGGCTGGTGGCCACCACCTCGCCGCGGGAGGTGTCGTGGACCTTGAGGAGGGGCCCGGTCCCGGGCAGGGTCGGGAGCAGCGGGGCAGGCCAGGAGAGCACGGCACGAGCCTAGAGCGGGGTGCCGACGCGGCTGCGCCGCGCACCGGGAGCGCCCCGTTCGCCGTGTCCCTCCCCTAGCGTCCGGGGGTCGGCGCGGGGCGGGCACGAGGAGGAGCGATGGAGCTGGACGAGTACCTGCCGGTCCTGGAGAAGGCGAACGCACGGTTCGCCGGGGCGGCGGCCGAGGCGGTGCTCGCCCACGGCTGGCAGGCCCCGGTGCCCGGCTGCCCCGACTGGCGGCTGAACGACCTGGTCTGGCACCTGTCGGAGGTCCAGCACTTCTGGACGTGGGTGGTGCGGAGCCGCGCCTACGACCCCTCGACGTACGTGGAGCCGCGGCGGCGCCCGGACGACGAGCTCCTGGGTTTCCTGACCGCCCAGAACGCCGAGCTCGAGCTCGTGCTCGGCGGCGCGGAGCCGGCGACCCGGGTCTGGACGTGGGCCCCGCAGCAGGACGTCGCCTTCGTGCTCCGCCGCCAGGCGCAGGAGGCCACCGTGCACGTCGTCGACGTGGAGCAGGTGCTCGGCGACGTCCGCCCCATCCCCGCCGACGTCGGGCTGGACGGGATCGACGAGTGGCTGGACGTGATGGTCCCCGGCGCCCTGCCGGAGGGACCGCCCCCCGGAGCGCATCCCGTCGTGCTGCACGCGGTCGACGCCGATGCCGAGCGCACCCTGTTCCCCGGCAGCCGCCCCTTCCCGATCGCGGCGCTGACCGGGACCGCCGGCGATCTGCTGCTCACGCTGTGGCGGCGGGTGCCGCTGGAGGTCCTCACCGTGGACGGCGACGGCCTCCAGGCGGCCGCCATGATCGACCTGGTGAGTCTGGACTAGCGCGGCTCACGGCCAGGAGACGGCGTGGCGGTCGAACTCCTCGCCGGTCTGGACGCCGACGACGCAGAACACCAGACCGGCCGGGTCGAGCAGCTGCCAGAACGAGCCCATGTCCTGGTGCCGCGTCGCCCCGAGCGCCTCCAGGCGGGCAACCTCGGCGGGAATGTCGTCGGTCTCGATGTCGACGTGCCATCGCGGCGCCGTCCCCTCGCCGGTCCGCTGGATCTCGACGTGCCAGCCCTCGGCGAACGCGCCCAGCGACGCCCACTTCTCGTCGGTGCTGTCGGGCTCCGCCGTCCGGCCGGTGGCCCCGGCCCAGAAGGCGCTGCCGGCGGCGTGCTGCTCCGGCGGCAGGTCGAGCAGCAGGATCGACAGACGCGAGCGGTGCGGCATGGCGGGCACCCTAGAGCCAGGACGTCAGCGCGAACCATGCGAAGTCGTGGCCATCAGCGGCTGATGGCCACGAGTTCGCATGGTTCGGCCCTCAGAACGGCGGCCAGGGCAGGGCGGGCCACTCGCCGCTGGGCTCGGGGTGCCGGCCGGTGCGCAGCAGCTCGGCGACCCGCTGCTGGGTGCAGCGCACCTCGCGGCGGGTCAGGTGCTCGTGCAGGGCCTCGCCGAGGTCCCCGCGCAGCTCGTCGCCCAGCCGCTCCAGCACGGCCACGGCCTCGGCGGTCAGCGGCTCGTCCGCCCACCGCCACAGCAGGGTCCGCAGCTTGGGGTCGACGGAGAAGCAGATGCCGTGGTCGACGCCGTACACGTGGCCGTCCGGCATCGGGATGATGTGCCCGCCCTTGCGGTCGGCGTTGTTGACGACGGCGTCGAACACGGCCATCCGGCGCAGCGCCGGGTCGTCGCGGCGGACGAAGGCGGCCAGGTCGACGTCCTCGTCGCCGTCGATCCACAGCTGGACCATGCCGGCGCCGAAGGGGCCCTCGCGCAGCACGGTCGGCGGCACGACCCGCCAGCCGGTGGCCTCGGAGACCAGGAACGCGGAGATCTCCCGGCCGGCCAGGGTGCCGTCGGGGAAGTCCCACAGCGGCCGCTCCCCCGCGACCGGCTTGTAGACGCACTCCGCGGCCAGCTCGTCGGACCGGATGGCGCCGACCAGGGTCACGTTCGACGCGTCCAGCATCCGGCCCTCGAGGTCGATGACGCCCTCGCGGAGCAGCCGCATCGCCTCGTCGTCGTCCGCAGGGGCGCGCAGGTCCGGCTCGACCGGTTGCTCGCTCATCGGGGAGCCGCCGGTCAGCGGCGGTAGCCGTTCTGCCGCGGGCACACGTGCCCGGCCGGGTCCAGCGGGAGGGAGCACAGCGGGCACGGCGGCCGGCCTGCGGCGATGACCCGGCGGGCGCGGGCGACGAAGGCGCGCGCGGCGACCGGCGTGATGGTCACCCGGAGCGCGTCGGGCCCGTCGTCGCTGTCGGAGAGGATGGCCTCCTCGTCGATCGGCTCCTCGCCGGCGGCGACGGCCTCCACGACGACGGCCTCGGCCGAGCCGTCCCAGGCCAGGCCCATGGCCGCGACCCGGAACTCCTCGTCGACGGGGGCGGTGAGCGGCTCGAGGTCGTCGACCTCGGCGACCTCGGGGATCACCGTGCTGGCCCGGCCGGCCACCTCGTCGAGCAGCTCGTTCATCCGGTCGGCGAGGACCTGGACCTGCGTCTTCTCGAGGGCGACGCTGACCGTGCGGCCGCTCTCGTCGGACGCCTGCAGGTAGAAGGTGCGGTCGCCGGGCTGGCCCACGGTGCCGGCGACGAAGCGGGTCGGACGCTCGAAGAGATGGACCTGACGGGGCACGCGACCAGGTTACGCGGTAGAAGGACCCCGTCCTTCTCACGTCACGCTTCGCGCGACGCGAGCCTCGGGACGGGGCCGCCGAGGTCAGACCGTCGTGCCCGCTCCGCCGCCCACGACGGCGTCGGAGGAGGCCTTGGTCCGCCGGCGTCTGCGGGGCGGCGGGATCAGCGCGGAGACGTCGCCGCCGGTGTCGTTCACCCGGACGACGAACGGGCGGGTGTCGGTGTAGGTCACCACCGAGATCGAGGCGGGGTCGACGACGATCCGCTGGAACTGGTCCAGGTGCAGGCCCAGCGCGTCGGCGAGGATCGCCTTGATCACGTCACCGTGGCTGCAGGCCAGCCAGACCGCCTCGGGCCCGAGCTCGGCGTTCCACGACCGGACGGCGGCCACCGCGCGGGCCTGGGTCTGCGCCAGCCCCTCCCCCTCGGGGCCCGGGAACACCGCCGCCGACGGGTGCTGCTGGACGATCTTCCAGAGCGGGTCCTTGACCAGCTCCTTGATCGTCTGGCCGGTCCAGTCGCCGTAGCGGGCCTCGCCCAGCCGGTCGTCGGTCCGGACGTCGACGTCGCGGCCGGCGGCGACGACCCCGGCCGTCTGCACGCAGCGCTCCAGCGGGCTGCTGATCACGGCGGCCAACGGGACCTTCGCCAGCCGCTCCCCCACCGCCGCCACCTGGGCCGCGCCGGTCTCGTCGAGCTGCACGCCGGGTGTCCAGCCGGCGAGGACGCCACCGGTGTTGGCCGTCGTCCGCCCGTGCCGGAGCAGGATCACCGTGGTCACGGCAGGAAGACTAGGCCGACCGGCTGCGCGGCCCGGCTCACGTGGGGTCGAGGACGCCGGTCCAGACCAGCACGAGGACCAGCGTGCCCAGCGCGATCCGGTAGACGACGAACGGCGTGAAGCTGCCCCGGTCCAGGTAGCGCAGCAGCCAGGCGATCACCGTCAGGCCGACGCCGAAGGCGATGACGGTGGCCAGGATCGTCGGCCCCCAGGAGACCCCCTCGCCGGCGACGTCACCGGTCAGCGACTCGTAGGCCTGGAAGAACCCCGAGCCCAGGACGGCGGGGACGGCGAGCAGGAACGAGTAGCGCGCCGCCGCCGAGCGGGAGTAGCCGAGGAAGAGCCCCATGGTGATGGTGCCGCCGGACCGGGAGACGCCCGGGATGAGCGCCATCGCCTGCGCGAACCCGTAACCGATGCCGTGGGGCACGGTGAGGTCGGCGAGCTCGCGCTTCTTGGCGCCCACCCGGTCGGCCCAGAAGAGGATCAGCGAGAACAGGATCAGCGCCGTCGCCACGATCCGCAGGTCGCGCAGCGTCGTCTCGATGTCGTCCTGGAACAGCAGGCCGAGGACCACGATCGGGATGCTGCCGACGATGATCAGCCAGCCCATGCGGGCGTCGGGGTCGCCCTTCCGTCGCCCGGCCAGGGAGCCCAGCCAGGCCACGATGATCCGCCAGATCTCCCTCCGGAAGTACAGCAGGACGGCGGCCTCGGTGCCGATCTGCGTGATCGCGGTGAAGGCCGCCCCCGGGTCGTCCCAGCCGAAGGCCTCCCCCACGACCCGCAGGTGGGCGCTGGAGGAGATCGGCAGGAACTCGGTCAACCCCTGCACGATCCCCAGGACGACCGCCTCGATCCAGCCCATCAGCGCGGTCCCCCGGGGACGGTGCGGACGGGCCGGGGCATCGGTCGGGCAGGCACGGGAGGACACCCTAGGCCCGGCGCCCGGGTGATCCTCCGCGCCGCTCCGGGCGGCCGGGTGCTCCCCGGTGGCGGACGGGGTCCGCCGGTAGGTTGGCCGGTCGTGGAGCAACGCGCGCTGGGGCGAAGCGGACTGGTCGTCTCCCGGCTGGCGCTGGGCACGATGACGTGGGGCCGCGACACCGACGAGGACGAGGCGGCGATGCAGCTGACCGCCTTCGTCGACGCCGGCGGCACCCTGGTCGACACCGCGGACGTGTACTGCGACGGGGAGAGCGAGCGGGTCCTCGGGCACCTGCTCACCGACGTCGTCCCCCGCTCGGAGGTGCTGGTCGCCACCAAGGCGGTCGGGCGCACCGCGCCGGGGCCGATGGGGCGCGGCGCCTCGCGGGGTCATCTGCTGGCCGCGCTGGACGCCTCCCTCGAGCGCCTCGGCCTGGACCACGTCGACCTGTGGCAGCTGCACGCCTGGGACGAGGCGACCCCGCTGGAGGAGACGCTGGCCGCCTGCGACGTCGCCGTCTCCTCGGGGCGCGCCCGGTACGTCGGCGTGAGCAACTTCACCGGCTGGCAGACCGCGCAGGCCGCCACCTGGCAGCGGGCGTGGCCCGGCCGCACCCCGGTCATCAGCACGCAGGTCGAGTACTCGTTGCTGCAGCGCGGGGTCGAGCGCGAGGTGATCCCCGCCGCGGAGTCCCTCGGCCTCGGCGTGCTGCCGTGGTCGCCGCTGGGGCGGGGCCTGCTCACCGGCAAGTACCGGCACAGCACGCCGTCGGAGTCCCGCGGTGCCTCCCCGCAGTGGCAGGGCTTCATCGACGGGCTCCGCTCGGCGAAGGCCGACCGGATCGTCGAGGCGGTGATCACCGCGGCCCAGGGGCTGGGCACCACTCCCCTGGCCGTCGCGCTGGCCTGGGTGCGCGACCGGCCCGGCGTCGTGGCCCCCGTCGTCGGCGCCCGCACCGCTCAGCAGCTGCAGGCCAGCCTGGACGCCGAGACCGTGCGCCTGCCGGCCGCCATCCGCACCGCGCTGGAGGACGTCTCGGCCCCGGCCTTCGGCTATCCCGAACGGCGGGCGGACACGTGAGCGGGCTCGCGAGCTCGACCGGGGGCACGCCCTCCGCGCCGGCCGGGGACCCGGTCTTCGCCGCGTTCTGCGCCGCCGGGCTCTGGCCGGGGCTGGGCCGGCGGACGGCGGCCGAGCTGCCGGGGGCCGGCATCACCGCGCCCGACGACGTCACCGCCGACCGGCTGGTGAAGATCCCGCTCGTCGGCCGCCAGCGCGCCGAGCGGCTGTTCTCCAGCTTCCTGGCCGCGCAGCCCACCTACGACGTCGTGGAGCTGCTGGTCGGAGCCGGTCTGCAGGCCAAGCTCGCCGCGGGGGTCGCCGACGCGCTGGGGCCGGACGCCGCCCGACGGCTGCGCGACGACCCGTGGGCGTTGCTGAGCCTGCCCGGGGTCGCCCTCGGCGACGCCGACCGGCTGGCCATCGCCGTCCTCAAGGGAGCCGACCGGCAGGACAGCCGCCGGGGCCGGGCGATCGTGGGGCTGACCCTGCGGACGGCGACCCGCGACGGGCACACCGTGCTGCCGGCCGACCTGGTCGTCGCCGCGCTGCAGGCCGAGGGCATCGCGGATCCGGCGGCCGCGATCGTGGCGGCGGTCGAGTCCGGTGACGTGCTGGAGCACGAACCGCCCGAGCCGGAGGATCCCGACAGCGAGCCCGACCCCGCCCTGCGGTCGCTGTCGCTGGCCCGCTACGGCATGGCCGAGGAGGCCGTGGCCGAGGGGATCGCCCGCCTGGCCGCCTCTGCGGGGCGGATCGCGGACCCGGCCTCGGTGCGGTCGGTGGCCAAGGGGCTGGACGAGGCGCAGAAGAAGGCCGTCGCCCAGGTGCTCGGCTCCGGGGTCAGCCTGCTCACCGGCGGGCCGGGCACCGGCAAGAGCCGCACGGTGGCGGCGGTGGTGAAGCTGCTCCGCGCCAAGGGCACCGAGATCGCGCTGGCCGCCCCCACGGGCCGGGCCGCCAAGCGGCTGGAGGAGCTCACCGACCACCCGGCGACGACGGTGCACCGGCTGCTCGGTGCCCAGGGCATGACCGGCGGGTTCGCCCGCAACGAGGAGTGGCCCCTCGATGCCGACGTCGTGGTCGTGGACGAGGCCTCGATGCTGGACGTCGAGCTGACCGCGGCGCTGCTGGAGGCCTGCCCCGACGGCACGCACCTGTTGCTCGTGGGCGACCCGGCCCAGCTGCCCTCGATCGGCCCGGGCCACGTGCTGGGCGACATCATCGATTCCGGCGCGGTCCCGGTCACCGAGCTCACGACGCTCTACCGGCAGGCCGAGGGCGGGGCGATCGCCCGGCTGGCCACCGCCGTCCGCGAGGGCGAGCTGCCGCCGGTGGACTCCCCCGACCGCGAGGTGGTGATCGTCCCGGCCACCGGCAGTGCGGAGGCCTCGCGACGGGTGGTCCAGCTGGTCACCGACTCCATCCCCCGGGCGCTGGGCATCGACCCGGGCGCCGTCCAGGTGGTCACGCCGGTGCACCGCGGGCCGGCCGGGACGATCGAGCTGAACAAGGCGCTGAAGGCGGTGCTCAACCCCGGCGAGGGCACGGTCTGGGGCTTCGACGCCGGGGACCGGGTGGTGGCGACGGCCAACCACCTGGAGCTCGAGCCGGTCGGGTTCGCCAACGGCGAGGTCGGCGTGGTGACGAAGACCGGCGAGGGCTCCCTCGACGTCACCTTCGCCTCCGGCCCGGTCACCGTGACGGGCAAGGCGATGTCGGACCTGCGGCACGGCTGGGCGATCACCGTCCACCGGGCGCAGGGCTCCGAGTGGCCGGGCGTGGTCGTCGTCGTGCCACCGGAGGCCGGCGGGATGCTCTCCCGGCCGCTGATCTACACGGCGCTCACCCGCGCGCAGCAGCACCTGTCGGTGGTGCACGCCTCGGGTGCCGCGCTGGCCCGCGCGGTGCGCGAGGTGGACGTCCGCCCCCGCCGTACCCGACTGGCCGCGTTGCTGGCCGACCTGGGCGACCTCACCGGCTGACGCGCACCCGTCCCGTGATCATCGGTGGATGGCTGTTCGCCACGCCGACGGGGCGAGCCGTTCGCCGGTGATCATCGGGCGGTGGCCGGTCAGCCGCCGTTGAGCTCGATGGCCCGCCGCAGGTTCCGTCGCTGGAACCAGCCATTCATGCCGGACCCGGCAGCCGCGAGCAGGTAGAACGACAGGCCCCACGGCCAGTCCCCGAAGGCGACGGCGAAGACGAGCGCAGTGATCAGCAGCAGCAGCCAGACGATCCCGAGCCAGCGCATCACGGCCGTGAACCGTGGCCGGCTCTCCTCCCACGCGCGCATCGCGTCCCGCATCATCTGCGCCCGTTCGACGGTCGCCGCCCGCAATCGGTCGTCGGTGAGTGCCCGCCCCCGGCTGACCGCCCGGTCGACCTCGGCGACCTCGACGTGGTCCAGGCGGTGCCGGCTCATCCACTCCCGTTCCACCTGCATCTGGTCGCGACCACGGGCATCGACGCGGGACCAGGCCCGGCGGCTGCCCAGCCACCAGGCGAGCAGCGGCAGGCCGACGAGGATCAGCAGGATGACGAGGACCGCGACCACGCCGGGCGACTCTGCCGACCGCTGCCGCCTCCGTCGTCCCGCCCGCCGCTGAACCACCCGTTCGGGCGGCCACCGGAGCCCTACGGTATGCACCCGTGGTGGTGCGGGGCGGCCTGGACACCGCGCCACGTGGGCAACCGGTGGGGGTCGGGGAAACGCGACGGGCGCGGTGCCCCGGCGTCGTCGCCGGTGCACCGCGCCCGAGGCGTGGATGGTTCAGTCGATCAGGATTCGCCGCGCAGCGTCTCGGCGAGCTCCGGGTTCTCCTCGAACCACGCGTCGACGGCCTCGTCGTAGCTGCCCTCGCCGTACTCGTTGACGACCTTGTTCTCCAGCGAGCCGTACTGCTCGTCGGTGAGGGTGAAGTCGCTCATCAGCTCGGCGACCTCCCCGCAGTCGTCGGAGAAGCCGGCGCGGGCCATGCTGTGCAGGCCCTCGGGCTCGCCGAGCGTGCCCTGCGGGTCCTCGAGGTCCTTGATCGGGAACTCGCTGTTGGCCCAGAACGGCCGCCACAGCGTGACGACGATGTCTTCCTCGGCGTCGATCGCGGCCTGGAGCTCGGCCAGCATCGCCGTGGTGGAGGACTCGACCAGCTCGTAGGAGTCGGTCAGCCCGTAGCCGGGCATCACGCTCTCCTTGGTGGTCCGGGTCAGGCCCGCACCCGGCTCGATGCCGATGATCTGGCCGCCGAACATCTCGGCGTTGCCGGCCAGGTCCTCGATCGACTCGATCTCGGTGTACTCGGGGACGGCGAGGGTGAGGACGGCGCCCTCGTACCAGGCGCCGAGGTCCTCGAGGTCGTCCTCGTACTCCTCGCGGTAGTCCGCGTGGGTGACCTCCGACCACGCCGAGGGGTAGACGTCGATGTCGCCGCCGGCCAGGCCCGCGTAGAGCGGGGCGGCGTCGGCGATCTCCTCGAACTCCACCTCGTACCCACGGGTCTCGAGGACGTCCTTCCACATGTGGGCGATGCTCAGCCCATCGGTCCAGGACGGGATGAAGCCGAGCGTCACCGAGTCGCAGGTGTCGCTGCCGCCGCTGGCGGTGGCGTCGGTGTTCTCGCCGTCGTCGCTGCCGCAGGCGGTGGCGGTCAGGGCGAGCGCCGCCATACCGGCGGCCAGACGGACACCTCGGCGGGTCATGTTGGTGCTCAACGGACTGGTGCTCCTCTCGGTGGTGCAGAACGACCCGCTCGTCGCGGGCCCGTGCGCGCGGCTGCCGCCCCCCGTGAGGGGGCAGTCGTCGCGCAGGTCGGGGAGGCGGGCCTGTCGGCCCGCGGTGGATCAGACGACCGGCAGTCGCCTGGAACTGGCGGCCTCGACGTCGGCATCGGTGTCTGCCGGTGACCGGCGGCGACGCATCAGCGAGCGGAGACCGCCCGAACGGGTCCGGTCACCGAACGACGAGGTGAGCCGGTCGAGGAAGATGGCGAGGATGACCACGGCGAGGCCGGCCTCGAAGCCGAGGCCCACGTCGAGCCGGGAGATGCTGGTGACGACCACGCCGCCGAGTCCACCGGCGCCGATGAGCCCGGCGATCACGGCCATGGACAGCCCCAGCATGATCACCTGGTTGATCCCGGCCATGATGGTGGACCGCGCCAGCGGCAGCTCGATGCCCCGCAGGATCTGGCCGGGGGTGCTGCCGAAGGCGTGCCCGGCCTCGACGGTCTCGCCGTCGACCTGCCGGATGCCGAGCTCGGTCAGCCGCACGCCGGGTGGCAGGGCGAAGATGATCGTGGTGACGACACCGGGCACCAGCCCGATCCCGAAGAACGTCACCGCGGGGACGAGGTAGACGAACGCCGGCATCGTCTGCATGAAGTCCAGCACCGGCCGGACCAGCGCGCTCACCCGGTCGTTCTTCGCCGCGGCGATGCCCAGGGGTATCGCGATGGCCACCGACACCACGGTGGCGAACAGCAGCAGCGCGAGGGTCTCCATGGCCGGCTCCCACAGCTGCATGCTCTGGACGAGCAGCAGCCCGGCCAGGGACCCGACGGCGAACACCACCGAGCGGGCCAGGAGGCCGAGAACGGCCAGCAGCGCGGCGAACAGCACCGGCGGCAGGACGAGCAGGACGTCGGTCAGCCCGTCGACGGCCCCCTCGGTCACCGTGCTCACGGCGTCGAACACCGGGTCGAAATTGTCCTTGAGCCAGTCGAAGCCGGTGTCGATCCAGTCGCCCAACGGGATGCGGGGCAGGCCGCCGTCACCCTCGGCCGCGAGGAGGTGGAGATCAGGCATCGAGGGCCTCCAGGAGGTGCGCGGAGTCGTCGGACCGGTCCTGGGCACCGCCACCCAGGGCGGTCAGCACGGCGGTGCGGGTGACGATGCCGAGCACCCGCCCGTCGGCGTCCTCGACGAGCAGCGGCTCCTCGGACCTGGCCACGTGGTTCACGAGCTCGGTCAGCGGGGTGCGCGCGGCGACGGTGGCGGCCGCGGGGGTCGCGCCGACCGGCAGCGGCGTCATCACGTCGGACGCGGTGAAGACGCGGGCGCGGTCGACGTCGGCGAGGAAGCGGGCGACGTACTCGTCGCCCGGGTCGGTGAGGATCTCCCCGGGCGTGCCGGTGCGGACGATGCGACCGTCGCGCATGACGGCGATGCGGTCGCCGATCCGCATGGCCTCGTTGAGGTCGTGGGTGATGAAGACGATGGTCTTGCCGAAGCGGCGCTGCAGCTCCAGCAGCTGGTCCTGCATCTCCCGGCGGATCAGCGGGTCCAGTGCGCTGAACGCCTCGTCCATGAGCAGGACGTCGGTCTCGGCGGCCAGGGCGCGCGCCAGACCGACGCGCTGCTGCATGCCGCCGGAGAGCTCGTGGGGACGGTGGTCCACCCACCCCTCCAGGCCCACCAGCGCGAGGGCCTCGCGCGCCGCGGCCAGCCGGGTGCGCCGGTCGACGCCGCGGACCTCGAGGGCGTAGGCGGCGTTCTCCGCGACGCTGCGGTGCGGCAGCAGGGCGAAGTGCTGGAACACCATGCTGATGTGCCCCTGGCGCAGGCGGCGCAGCCCGTCCGGGTCGAGGTCGGTCAGGTCCGTGTCCCCGATGCGAACGCTCCCCGCGGTCGGCGGGAGGAGCCCGTTGAGCATCCGGATCAGCGTCGACTTGCCGGAGCCGGACAGGCCCATCACCACGAAGATCTCGCCGGGCTCGGCACTGAAGGAGGCGTCGATCACCGCCGCCGTGGAGCCCTCCGCGCGGAGCTCCGCCGCGGATGCGCCCTCCCGCAGACGGGCAACCGCCTGTTCGGGGTGGCGACCGAAGACCTTGAACAGTCCGTCGACCTGTACTGCCGGCACGTTCACCTCTCTCGTCGGACGGGCCCCGGAGGGCGGGGGCTGCGCGTCCTGGTTGGGCTGTCGCGGGCATGGACGGCCGCGTACGCCGGGGGCGCAGCAGCGTGGTGGGCGGCGGGCGGACGAACCGTCTCCCCGGCGCGCATCCGGCGTCTCCGCCCGGACCTGCACCGACCCGCGATGGACGAAGCTAACAGCGGCGGGCGAGGCGGCAGCCCGAACACCTGAGATGGACACGGACCCGCAAAGAGATCGACATGTGCGGCGTGACGGACGTCGCACGGGCGGATCAGACGGGCGTGACGGACGTCGCAACGGGCGACTCAGGCCCGCGGGCCGGACCTCGCGACGGCCCGGTCAGGCCCGGCCGGGGGACCTTCTGCGCGCCCTGCAGGCCAGCTGCCCCACCGCGGCACCGAGCTCACCCGCGCAGGTGACCGGGCGCCCGAAGGGCACGCGGAGATCCTGGTGCCCGCCGGGCCGCTCGATCCGGAGCCGGAAGCCGAAGCGGTCCAGCCCCACCGGGCGCAGGGCCTCACCCGGGCCCAGCGAGCCGGCCGGCAGCAGGCCGGCGAGCAGCCCGAGGAACTCCGGGTGGTCCTGATCGAGGTGCCGCAGGTGCTCCGCCTCGATCCCGGCGAGCGGATCGGGCCGGGCGGCGAGGAAGTCCACGGGGCTCACGTCGAGCGGTTCTCCCCCCTCGGAGAGCACCACCTCGGCGAGGTCCAGCCGCAGCAGTCTCACCGAGCTTCCGACGTCGAGCAGGACCTCGGCCGGCCGCGCGTCGGCGAAGGCCAGCACGGCCGACCGCTCGTCGCGCGACGGCACCGGGGTCAGCCATCCCGAGAGCCACAGCTGGGCGCGGACCGGTCGCCGCAGCGGCACCGGCGCATGGTCGGTGACCATCACGAACGCGGACAGGTCCGCGTCCGGAGCGGCCGTCACGGCCGACACCAGGTCTCCCGCCGAGGGGACGGCGACGAGGATCTGGTCGGCCGCGGTGATCGCATGGGCCAGCACCCTGCTGCTCTGCAGTCCGGCGGCGCAGACGGTCGCCCCGCGCCGGTCCGCGACCGTGCGCGCCCGCTCGGCCGGTCCCGGACGGAGGAGTGAGAGCTCGGGACGGTGCGGCTCAGGTGCCGGGCGGCTCGGGCAGGTCGGCATGACGCACTCCTCGGACGGGTTAGGGCAGCCTAACCACACTCGCGAGGGAGCGGAAGGGTCCGCTCAGGTCACGACGTCGTCGTCGTCCACGGGCACGTCGGCGTCCTGCTCCAGAAGGTCGGCCTCGTCGGCCTCGCGATCCCCGACCGGCCGCACCGGGTTCCCGGTCTCCCCGGGTCGCGCGGACAGCTGCTGCTCCAGGGCGTCGGCCTCGGGCACGCCCTCGCCCGGGCTGCTCGCGTCACCGGCCGAGGTCACGGCCGGCGGGTCCGGCCGGGCCTCCTGCTCGGCGCGGTCGGCGTCGGGCACCTCGTCCGGGGCTCCGGGTGCGGTCACGTCGTCCTCCCTCGTCGTGCGGTGGCGGGTCGCCGTCCATCCTGCCCAACGCGGGCGGCTCCGGCAGACCGGAGGTCGACCGGGTGACCGATCGTCGACGGCCATGCACAATCGGGGGGATGGAGGCGGTCGCGGACTACCAGTACGCGCCGCTGCGGATCCCGCCGGGCACGTCCCGGTCCGCAGCGGCGACCATGCTGAGCCTGCAGGCGGACACGGGGGGTTGGGAGCTGGCCCGGCTCCAACTGCACCCGGACGGCACCCGCAAGGCCATCCTGCGCCGCCGCGCCCGGCTCTCCTACCTGCCGCTGCCGGTGATCTAACCGGCCCAGTGCGCCGGTGCCGACACGGCGACAGGGAGACGTGTCGACATGTCCCCGCGCGCCGCGGTCACCTGCGGCTGGGTGAGGAAGAGGCACCGGCTGAGGTCGGCGCCGCGGACGTCGGCCGCGCGGAGGTCGGCACCCAGCAGGTCGGCCCGCCCCAGGTCGACGCCGCGCAGGTCCGCACCGATCAGGTAGGCCCCGCGCAGGCTCGCGTCCCGCAGGCGGGTACGCCGCAGGTCGCGGCCGATCAGGTCCGCGCCCCGGCGGTCGGGGCGCCCCGGCCCCCGCACCTCACGGCTGATCCGGCCCAGCAGCTCCCCCACCCGGGCGCGGTGGCCGGCGACATCGACGGCCCGCAACTGCTCGGCGGTGCCGGCCGCGAGCCGTTCGGTCGTCGCGTGCAGATCGCGGACCTCCTCCCCCGCCGTCCCTAGCGTGGCCGCCTCGGTCAGGTGCCAGAGCGCCTCGTGCAGGTGTCGGACCACCGGCAGGACGGCGAACTGGACGGCGGCGAGCTCGGGCGCCTCCCGCCAGCTGCGTCCGCCGAACGTCTCCTGGGTGATCCGCTGGCCGGCGCCGAAGCAGTCGAACACCGTGCAGCCGGGGAAACCCCGCTCCCTCAGCTGCGGGTGGATGCCGCAGCGGAAGTCGTCGGCCAGGTTCGGGCAGGGGACGCCGGCGGGCTTGTCGATCGCGAAGTCCGCCGACGCCGCGAACGACGGCGCGACGCAGCACAGCCCGGCGCACCGGGAGCAGTCCGCGCGCAGTTGTGCCCGCTCGTCGATCAGCGGGAGCTCGGTCATGGCGCCCCCACGGTAGGCGCGGCGCTCAGGGGACGAGGACGACCTTGCCGACGGTGTCGCGCGAGGCCAGCTTCATCAGCGCCTGCGGCGCCTCCTCGAGCGGGTGGACCGCGCCGACGAGAGGGTCGACGGCGCCCGAGCCGACCAGCTTCACCAGCTCGTCGTGCACCTGGCCGAAGATCGCCGGCTCGTGCTTGCGGTACAGCCCCCAGTGCAGGCCGACGACGCTGTAGTTCTTGACCAGCAGGTGGTTCGCCTTGGCCTCCGGGATCCGGCCGCTGGTGAACCCGACGACGACGATGCGCCCCTCGAAGGCGATGCACTTGGTGCTCTTGTCGAAGACGTCGCCACCGACCGGGTCGTAGACGATGTCGGCCCCGTGCCCGCCGGTGACCTCCTTGACCACGGGGACGAAGTCCTCGCTCGTGTAGTCGATGACGTGGTCGGCGCCGAGATCCGTGCAGACCTGCGTCTTGCGGGCGCCGCCGGCGGTCGCGATGACCTTCGCGCCGGCCGCCTTGGCCAGCTGGATCGCCGCCGTCCCCACTCCTCCGGCCCCGGCGTGGACGAGCACCCAGTCGCCGGCCTGGATGTTCGCGCGGCGGTGCAGGCCGACGTACCCGGTCTGGTAGGTGAGGTACAGCGCGGCGGCCTTCTCGTCGGACATCGAGTCCGGGACCGGCCAGGCGTTGGTGGCGTCCATCAGCGCGTACTCGGCGAACGCGCCCGGGCCGCCCGACGGCGAGCCGATGACCCGCTGGCCGGTCTCGACGATCTCGCCGCACAGCTCGACGCCCGGGGTGTAGGGCAGCGGCGGCTTCTCCTGGTACATGCCCATCGCCATGAGGACGTCGGGGAAGTTCAGCGCGGCCGCCCGCACCTTGACCAGCACCTGGCCCTCGCCCGCGGTGGGCTGGTCGACCTCGTCGAGGCTCATGACCTTCGAAGGATCACCGAGTTCGTGTACCCGCCATGCACGCATGACCCCGACAGTGCCAGACGGCCCGTGACCGCGGTCACCGGGTCCCGCCCCGGGCCATGATCAGGGGACCTGATCATCGGGTGTCCTCCCCCACGGTGGGCGGTGAGGGAGGACGCCGTGCGGTGCGGGAGGACGGACGCCGTGCGGTGCGGGAGGACGGACGCCGTGCGGTGCGGGAGGACGGACGCCGTGCGGTCCGGGAGGACCGGGGATGCCGTGCGGTGCGGGGAGGACGGCGTCAGCGCATCGACGGCGGGCGGAGCGCCTCGGGGACGACGGCCGTCTCGCCGGTCTGCGTCCTCGCCGCCGGCACCCCCTTGAACTTGTAGGGGACGACGCCGACGCCGGGCTGGATCACGTACGCGGCGCCGGGCTCGGCCGACGTCCAGGCCATCACCATCGCGTCGGCCACCTCCTCGGCGGTGAGGACCGGGAAGTTCGCGGCGGTGAACTGGTCGCGGATGCGGTCGATGATCGCGGTGTCGGCGAAGCCGGGGCAGATCGCGGAGATCGTCGTCCCCTCGGCGGCCAACCGCGGGGCCATCGAGCGGACGAACGCGATCGCGCCTCCCTTGGCGACGCTGTACCCCGGGTCTCCGGCCATCGGCGAGAGGCCGGCGAGTGACGCCGTCACCACGATCGCCCCTCCCCCGGCCCGCTGGATCGCCGGGCGCGCCGCCTGGACGCCGTAGACGACGCCGAACAGGTCGATGTTCACCACCTTCATGAACTCGTCGAGGTCCAGCGCGTCGTCGGACTTCGCCGCCGAGATGCCGGCGTTGAGGTAGGCGGCGTCCAGCCGGCCGTGCTCGGCCTCCACCTGCGCGACCACGGCCTCGGTGGCGGCCAGGTCGGTGACGTCGAGCGGCAGGAACGGGCAGCCGAGGTCGGCGGCGACCTGCCGGTTGCGCTCGCTGTCGAGGTCGGTGAGCACGACGGTGACGTCGAGTGCCCGGAGCTTGGTGGCGAGGGCGCGGCCGAAGCCGCCGGTCCCTCCGGTGATGAGGGCCACGGATCCGGCGGAGGGAGCGTTCATGACCAGCATCACACCACGCCGGCCGGGCCGCCCGGATGGGCGGGCCGCAGACCTCGGGACCTGTGGGCGGCCGGGCGGGACCTTCGCCTCGTCGTCCGGCGACCTGCCGCCCCGCACTGTGGCTCGACACCATCCTGAGCAGGAAGAAGACCGAGTCCATGGACACGACCGTGCAGCCCCCGCTCCGCCAGGACGACTCCCCCAGCGGCCGCGGGCCGGTGCGCCGGGGCACCACGCAGGCCGCGACGCAGCGCTGGGCGCGCTACACCGCCGCGGCGCTCCGGCTCAGCATCGGCTGGGTCTTCCTCTGGGCGTTACGCGCTCGTCCTCGTGCTCCTGGCCCTCGTCGGCGCCGGCCGCACGGCAGGCCTCGGTGCCGCATGGGAACGCCTCGGCGTCGTGCAGCGCCACCCGATCCTGAAGTGACCCGTCACCGGTCCGGCGACCGCGGCACCCGGTCCGGCGGTGTCAGACCGAGCGCAGGAACCGGTCGAGCACCCGGACGCCGAACTGCAGCGACTCCACCGGCACCCGCTCGTCGATGCCGTGGAAGAGCGAGGCGAAGTCCAGGTCCGGAGGCAGCCGCAGCGGCGAGAACCCGAAGCAGCGCATGCCGAGGGTCTGGAAGCTCTTGGCGTCGGTGCCGCCGCTCATCGTGAACGGCACCGGTCGGGCACCGTCGTCCTCCGCCTTCAGGGCGGCGACCATCTGATCGACCAGCGGGCCGTCGAACGTCGTCTCCACGGCCTGGTCGTGGACGATCCACTCGCGCTGGACGCCTTCGCCGATCAGGCCGGCGAGCTGGCGCTCGAACTCCTCGTGCTGGCCGTAGAGGAAGCGGCCGTCGACCGTGGCCGAGGCCGTCCCCGGGATGACGTTGGCCTTGTAGCCGGCGTCGACCATCGTCGGGTTGGCCGTGTTGCGCAGGGCTGCGCCGATCATCCGGCTGATGCTGCCGAGCCGGGCCAGCGCCTGCTCGGGCTCGTCGGGGTCGATCTCGATGCCGTAGGCGTCCTCGACGGCGGCGATGAACTGCCGCATGGGCGGGGTCAGGACGGTGGGCAGTCGCGCCGAACCAAGCCGGGCGACGGCCTGGCAGAGCCGGGTGACGGCGTTGTCGTCGTGCACGAACGACCCGTGGCCGGGCTTGCCGGAGGCGGTCAGCCGCATCCAGGCCAGTCCCTTCTCGGCGGTCTGCACGAGGTACAGCCGTAGGTCGTCGCGCACCGTGATGCTGAAGCCACCGACCTCGCTGATCGCCTCGGTGCAGCCCTCGAACAGATCGGGGTGCTCGTCGACCATGTACCGGGCACCGAGCTTCCCGCCGGCCTCCTCGTCGGCGAGGAAGGCCAGCACGATGTCGCGGGGTGGCTGGACTCCGGTCCGGGCCCACTCGCGCACCAGCGCCAGGACCATCGCATCCATGTCCTTCATGTCCACCGCTCCGCGGCCCCAGACGTAGCCGTCACGCTCCTCGCCGGAGAAGGGATGGACGCTCCACTCGGCCGGATCGGCGGGGACGACGTCGAGGTGTCCGTGCACGAGCAGAGCCGGGCGGCTGCGGTCGGCCCCGGGAATGCGCGCCACCAGGCTGGCGCGGCCCCGCTCGGACTCGTGGATCTGCGACTCAATGCCGACGTCGGCGAGCGTGCCGGCCACCCACTCGGCGGCGGTCCGCTCCCCCGCGCTCGTGCGCGTGTCGCCGGTGTTCGTCGTGTCGATCCGGATGAGGTCGGACAGCAGTTCGGCGACCTCGTCCTCTGCTCTGACCGGAGCGTTGCTGTCCACCCGGCGAGCCTAAGTCGCCGCGGTCCCCGCGTCCTCCGCGGCGTGCCCCGGCCGGCGAGGAGAGTTACGGACGAGCCCGTCCGCTTCCGTGCGCAAGAGGGCCCCCCTCGCAGGGGTGAGGGCACCTCGTCCCGGGGCCCGGGCACGCCGATGCTGAACAGGTGGCGGGGATGGGCATGCGGGCGCGGGAGCCGGAGACGGCCGGGCGCAGCGGCGTGCTCATCCTGGTCGTGGCCGCCGTCGTGCTCGCCGCCTTCAACACCTTCCAGCCGCTGCCGTACAGCATCTGGGCGAAGATCGCCGCCTGGTCGGCGGTGGGCCTGGTGCTCCTGATCGCCGCAGCCGTCGCGCTGGTACCCGCCGAGATCCTGGACCGTGCCGGCGTCTACACCATGATCGCCGTGGGTGGCGTGCTGCTGATCTGCGGCCTCAACGTGCTGACCGACGATCCGTCCGCCGCGTCGCAGGCTTTCCTCGCCTTCCCGGTGCTGTGGGCGGCCTCGCACCTCGAGCGGGGTGCCGTCGTCCTGGTGACCGGCACGGCGGTGGCCGGCGACGGCGTCGCGCTCCTGCTGCTGCTGCCCGTCGACGCGGCGATGACCGACCTCGTCTTCTTCGGCGCCGTGCTCGTGGTCATGGCCGTGATGCTGGTCCGCGCCAACACCACCCAGGAGCGGCTGGTCGCCGCCCTGCAGGAGCAGCTCACGGTCGACTCGCTGACCGGCCTGGCGACCCGCCGCGCGTTCGACGGCGCCCTGGAGACGGCGATGTCGCGCTCCGTCCCCGGCGGAACAGCCTTGGTGCTCATCGACGTCGACTCGTTCAAGTCGATCAACGACACCCACGGTCATCCGGTGGGCGACGACGTGCTGGTGCACCTGGCGAGCGTGCTGAGCGGCCGGGTCCGGGCCGAGGACGCCGTTCTCTCCCGGCTGGGCGGCGACGAGCTCGCCGTCCTCATGCCCGGGTGCGGGCGGCGCACCGCCGTGCAGCGGGCGCGCGACCTCCTCGAGGCGGTCCGGTCGACGCCGATGACGCTGGCCGACGGCACCCTGCTCGCGTTGTCCATCAGCGTCGGCGTCGCCCACGTCCCCCAGCACTCCGACGACCGGCGGGGCCTGTACACCGCCGCGGACAACGCGCTCTACGCCGCCAAGCGGGCCGGCCGCGGCCGGGTCTCGGTCGCCGCGACCTGACCACCCAGGGGGTGCTCCGAACCCGGGGACGGCTCCGGTAGTCTGGTCTGGCACTCGTCCGGGTGGCGGAATGGCAGACGCGCTAGCTTGAGGTGCTAGTGCCCTTTATCGGGCGTGGGGGTTCAAGTCCCCCCTCGGACACCATGGAGTGGGAGTTCTCCCACCTTCCAAGCCCAGAGCCGGGCTCTCCCCGGCCGGAACGCACGGTCCCCTCTCGGACCGATGCGGCCACCATCCCCCCCGCGGCGACACCCGGAATGGGTGAATCTGACGCCGCTGCCCTTCGCGCCGTGCTGGCGACTGCCGATCGTCGGGACCTCAGCACCGGTCTGCGCATGCCCAACGCAGCTCCCCCGCTCCCGCCGATGGCGCGCGTCCGCACTGCGGCGGCGCCGACTCCGATTCCCGCGCGTGCCACGTCGCCCGTCACCGCCGTAGCCACACCCGCGGCCGCTGCCGCGCTGTCCGGGGTGCCGCCTCGTGGGCCGGGGTCGGCCCGCTCCTGGCCGCTGTTGGCGAGCGGGCGCCGGCCGACGCGCTGCGGCTGGCCACCGGTACCGGCGGCGATGCCGGCACCGGGCCGGCGGTGGACCTCTCCGGGATGTGGGTGCGGCCGGCCGACCCGGCCGCACCCCGCAGCAACGCGCTCATCCGCATGCTCGACGCCAAGGGCCGGCTCATGCTGCCGCTCACGCTGGCTGCGGCGGCTCCCGCGCCGGCCGAGCGCGACGGGGCGGTGCTGACCGTGTTCCTGCCCGGCAGCGCCGAGCGCCCGCGGCCGGGCTTCGCCGTCGCCGCCCTTCCGCTGGATGCTCGCGGCCGGCTGACCTTGACCGCCGCGGTCCGGCGTGAGGCCGGCATCCCCGACGGCGCCGACGTCCTGGCCGTCCTCGACACCGACCGCGGCGTCATCACCGTGACCGCCGCCAGCCGGCTGTCGGCCGGCATCGGCGACCTGCTCGACGGGCTTCGTCGCCCCGCGGCCACCGCGTCCGCCTCCCCCGGGGACGAGCAGTTCGGTGCTGACGGCGTCGCGCCGGCCGCCTCGGTCCCGGCCGCTGCCGGCGACGCCGGCGGGCGACTGCGCATCGTCCGCTGACCCGCACCGTCCCTTCACGTCCGCGGCACGACCGGTGCCGCCGCCACGACTGGAGAACTCCGCATGACCACCATCCCCACCCCCGCGACGCGCTCGGACGACGCCGTGCACGAGGCCACCCGCGACGCCATGCGCGCGACCCTGCTCGCGCAGGGCTTCGACGCGTCCGTCGTCGAGACGATGCTCCCGGCCCAGGCCCAGCTCTACCGAGTGCGGCAGGCGGTCGCCGAGGCGACCACCGCCCTGCGCCAGGACCTGCCCGACAGCGAGAAGACCTGGGCGCCCTACCTGCGGCTGCTCGTCGACGGGCTGCCCGACGTGTGCCCGTGCCCCTGCCCGGCGTGCGCGACCGGGCCGTGCCCCTGCCCCGGCGGTGACGACGGACACGCCGAGGTGTGCGCGATGCCCGACGGCGAGCTGCACGGCGACTGCGCCGACCGCTACCTCGGCGTGCCTGACCTGGCGGTCAAGGAGATGACCCGCGGCGTCATCGCCGAGGCCGCCTGGTGGGCCCAGCGCCGCGGACTGAAGCGCACCGTCGCCCGCAACGTCAAGCGCGAGGCAGCCGGCCGGAACCTGCTGCACAGCGACGGTCGCGGGGCCCGCGAGCAGTTCATCCAGGCGACCCGGTGGATGTTCACGTGGCTGGTCGACGAGGAGAAAGCCGCCACCAACCCGGCGCTGAAGGTCAAGCTGCCGCCCCGACAGGAGGCCGGAGCGCGCTCGCTGACCGACCAGGAGTTCGTCGAGGTCTACGGCACCGCCGTCAGCACCGGCCAGGACCCCGCGCTCGACGGGCTCATCCTGCGGCACCTGCTCATCCAGGCCGTCCGCCGCGGTGCGCTGCTGGACACGACCTGCGGCGGGCTCGACGTCGAGGGCTGCCGCATCCGCTACTGGGACAAGAAGAAGAAGACCTGGCGGTACCGGCCCACCACCAGCACGCACATGGCCGACCTGGTCATCCACTCGCTCACCCGCGGACCCCGTGTCGCCGCGCCGCCGGACGCCTCCGAGGAGGACCGCCGGCACGGCATCCCCGCACTGACGGGGTCCTCCCCCGTCTTCTACGGCCGGCCCGTCGACACCTTCGACGAGCACGGCTACTTCGTCTCGCGCACGGTCCGGCCCATCTCGCGCAAGCGCATCGAGGGGCTGTTCGCCCGGGTCCGTCGCCACCTGCCGTGGACGGAGCGCGTCGAGCTCCGCTGCCACGACATCCGCCACACCAGCGGACGCATGGTGTTCAAGGCGGCCGACCAGCAGGCCGCCAAGCTCCACCTGGCGCACGACGGGGGCAGTTCCACCGACCACTACCTCAAGGAGCGCCTGGACGAGTTGGCCAAGCTGAAGCAGCAGCTCTTCGAGCGCCCGCTGCACGACGAGCAGTAGCCCACCTCCGTCGCGGGCCCACCGGTACCCCGGTGGGCCCGCGGTGGTTCTCGGCCAGTCTGCGGCACGCGATGGACCCCCGGACCCCACTCACGACACCGGCGTCCTGCACAAGGTCACCGTCGTCAGCGGCATCAGCGGCATCAGCGGCGGAAGCCTGCTGGCCGCACTGTGGGCCTACGGCCCCGCGCGGTTCGATGAGTTCGACGAGCACGTCGTGGCGCTCCTGCGGCGGGGCCTGCAGTTGCAGCTCGCCACAGGAACCCTGTCTCCTGCGCGCCTCGCCCGCAGGGCCGGCGACCTCGTCGCGGCCGCCGGTCCCGGCGGCCGCGAACGAGCCAGCCGGAATCGCACCGATGTGCTCGCCGCCGCGCTCGCCGACCGCGCCTTCGGCGACAGGCACCTGCCCGACGTCACCCACCCCGGGCTGGCCACGGTGCTCTCGGCCACCGACCTGATCACCGGCCGGGCGCGGTCCGCTTCGGCAGCGACGTCAGTGCCAGCTGGATGTACGGGCGCATCGTGGAGCCCATCCGGGTGGCGGAGGCCGTCGCGGCCAGCGCCGCCTTCCCGCTGCTCCTGCCGGCGGTGCAGAGGACGTACACCTTCGAGCGCCGCGGCCGGACACAGCGCCAGCGGGTCGCCCTGACCGACGGGGGTGTCTACGACAACCTAGGGCTGTCCGTGCTCGAGTCCGGGCGCGATCGGGCGTTCACCGACCACGTGTACCCGGTCGACTACGTGATCGCGTCCGACGCCGGCCGCCAGGAGCCGGGCGAATCCAACGCTCGGGTGCTGCCGTTCCGGCTCATGCGCAGCTTCGACATCACCTACCGCGGGACCCAGGACGGCACCCGGGCGCGGCTGCACAACTCCGCAGGCCCCGGGCAGTTCCAGGGCGTAGTCCACGCCTACCTCGGCCAGAAGGACGACAAGCTGCCGATGGCCGCCCCTGGGCTGGTGCCGCTGGAGCGCGTGAACGGATACCCCACGAACTTCAAGGCGATGAAGGACGAGGACCTCGGCGCCGTCACCACCCGCGGGGAGCAGCTGACACGCCTACTGCTCCACCACTACACCCCGGCCCTGCTCGGCTGAGGCGCGGGCCGCCAGGAGTCCTCGACACCTCCCGGCGCCTACGACATCAGCGCGGACGTGACCAGATCGAAGCGGACGAACTCCTGCTCCAGCCGGACGCCGACGCCGTGCGTGCCCGCGCACAACGCGGCGTACACCTCCGCCTCGGTCGCCGTCAGGTGGGGCAGCGGATCGGTCCGCGGTGCGGCCTCGGTCGACCAGTACGGCCGGTGAGCCAGTAGCGTCGCTGTGTCCATCAGGACGCTGGTGGCGTGCGGCGCGACCGCGCGGACCCGGGCGAGGATCACGTACCCGTGGGTGTCGATGTCGCCCCAGTAGCGGACGGCGACCTCGGTCCGCCACGGCAGTGCCGCGAGCAGCTCGTCCGCGCCGTAGCCGGCTCCCCACAGGATGAGCCGGCCGGCGCCGGTGGGGGCGGTGAGGAACGACGTCTTGTTCTCCAAGACGAGCAGCTCGGTGATGCCGCAGTTGGCCGGGTTCAACGCGGCGAGGGCGGCCACGTCCCACTCGACGTCGGCGGTGCCGTCGACGGGGACGCCGAGCGCGGCAGCGGCGCCGCGGACCCGTGCGCGGCGGGCCGGTTCAACGAAGCCGTACCGGGCGGCGAACCCGCGCGCGGCCGGCTCGACCGCCTCGGCGGGTAGGAGGGCTTCGAGGAGGCGGCTGAGCAGCCCGGTGTTCCGCTCCAGGACCTTCGTGTGCACCCCGGCGACAGGGATCTGCCGCGGGTGGATGCCGGGCCGGGGATGGTCGCGGATCCAGCCGGCGAGCTGCAGCAGCAGCGGCCAGTCGCCGGCGGCTCCGAGCACGTCGTGCGGGCGGCCCAGTGCCAGATCCCGCGCCGCTGGGTCGAGGGCATTGGCCGCCTGCAGCGCGGCCGCGAAGCGGGCGGCGTCACCGGCGCGGTCGCGGCCGAGCAGCCGCAGCGCCAGCTCCGGGGTGTCGACGACTCCGGCGTACGGCATCGGCTGGGTGCCGAGCCCGCCGGCGCGCACCGGCCTGACCTCGAGCGTCCAGCCGTCGCGGGCGGCGGCGTCACGCAGCCCGCGGGCCCAGGTGGTGGCCTCGGCGTACCGGTCGGCCAGCTCCGTGCGGCCGGGCCCGGGCAGCCGCACGCGCAGCGGGAACACGCGCCGGTCCGCGGGGTCGGTGTGCAGCTCCCGCAGCACGTCGCCGCGGTCCCACCGGACGCGCAGGGCCTCGCGGACGGTGCTCGGCCCGGCCCAGCCAGCGGTACGCGCAGGGCTCACCAGGAGCCGCCGGCCGCGGCCACCGCATCGTCGCCACCGTCCGGCGTCCCGTCGACTGCGGGGTCGACCTCGCTCTCGTTGGCGTCCGCGGGCGGCAGGACGGTGACCGCGCGCTCGGCGAGGCGCTGACCCGCGCGGCGGGCCCGCTGCTCCTGGTACTCGGTGATGGTCATGGTGACCAGCCGGCTGCGCGGGTCGTCGTTGCGGACGTAGCCGACCGCGTCGACGAACGGCGCGATGGTGTTGATCTTCTGCAGCGGGGTGACGACGAGCAGCTGCAGCCCCAGGCGGGTGAACAGCTCCAACCCGAAGCGGGTCGACTCGTCCGAACCGCGGCCGAACGCCTCGTCGATCATCACGAAGCGGAACGCGGAGACGTTGCCGCCGGCGAGGCCGTACTGGTAGGAGAGCGACGCGGCCAGGATGGTGTAGGCGAGCTTCTCCTTCTGCCCGCCGGACTTGCCGCCGGAGTCGGTGTAGTGCTCCAGCGGGGCGTCCTCCTCGCGGGTCCGCTCGGAGGCGGCGAAGGAGAACCAGTTGCGGACGTCGGTGACCCGCGCGGTCCACCGCTCGTCGGCGGCGGCGTTGCCCTCGCGGCCCTGGAAGCGGTCGAGCAGCTCCTTGACCAAGAGGAACCGGGACTCGGCGTAGGTGTCGTCGTCGCCGAGGAGGGTGTTGGCGGTGATGTCGCGCAGCTGCTGACGGAACTCACGCACCTCCAGGTCGGCGCTGCGCTCCACCTCAAGCCGGATGTACGTGCCAGGCCGGTAGTCGATCTCGGCCAGGGCCCCGTTGATCGTGTCGATGCGCGCGGTGATCTTGCCGGCCTCGCGGTCGAGGAAGTTGCTGAACCCGACCAGCTCGTGGATGGCGTTGGTCTCCAGCTGCTCGCGGAACTGCTTCTCGTAGCTGGGCAGGTCGTCGGTGGCCAGCCGGTCCCGGATGGCCAGGTACTCGCCCCGGGATTCCGGGTCGCTGGGGATGTCGACGACCATCTGCGGCCAGGAGTGCGCGAAATCCTTCATCGCGTTGGTCAGGTCCCGGCCGGTGCGCTCCCGGGTGGCCGACGCCGACGCGGCGCGTGCGCGCAGCGCCTCGGTGACCTTCTGCCCCCAGGCGTCGCAGTCGGTCGCTTTGGCAGGCGGGACGCCGGCCTGCCGCAGGGCGTCGGCGAGCGCTGCCGTCGCCTCCTCGGACAGCTCCGGCTCTGGCATGGCAGCCAGCGCCCGCTCGGCGGCGTCGTGTGCGGTGCGGTGCTGCTCGAGCCGCTCCGTGGCAGCGCCCAGGGCCCGGTCCAGCCGGGACAACTCGTTGCCCAGCGTGCTGATCTGCTGCTCGCAGTCGGCCTGCTGGTCCAGCAGCTCGGCGATGTCCGGGCGGGAGGCGAGCTTCTCGTGCAGTTCGCGGGCGGCGGCAGCGCCCTGCACCGCGGTGGTGACGTCCACGGTGGAAGGGTCGGTGAACCGCTCGGTGAGCTGGCGAACGGCGTACTCCCGGTCGCCGTTGCCGCTCCGCTCCTTGCCGACGGCCTCCTGTGCGCGCTCGGCCTCCTCGACGGCGCGCTGAGCGCCCGGGATGGCCGCGGTCAGGTGCGCACGCCGGGCGGCGGTGTCCCACCCGAGCACGTAGTGGCGGCGGTCGTCGGCGCGCCGGCGGTCGTCCTTCTCGTGCCGGGCGTTGTCCTTGACCTGCCCGGCGCGGGTGACCGCCCGGGTGTGCCCGCTCAGCTCGGTCGCGTCGTTGACGCACACGTGGTCGAAGCGGCGGTTGATCTCGGCGCGCAGCCATGCGCTCACCGGGGTACCGGGGCGGATGTGGAGGTGCGCGGCCATCGTTCCGGCGCGGGGCGCGGCGGGCGCGGCCACCACGTTGGGCACGCGGAAGTACACCAGCCGGCGGCCGAGGTGCTCGCGGTCGACCCAGGCGGCGACGCGGGCGTAGTCCTCCTCGGGCACGAGCAGGGACAGCGCGAACGGGCGGACGAGGCGTTCGGCCGCCGGCTCCCACTCGGCCGACTCCGGGGCCACGGCGATGAGCTCGGCCGCGAACGGCAGGGTGTCGGCGGCCAGTCCGAGCGCCTCGGCGATGCGGCCGCGCAGCCGGGCGTCGTCAAGGGAGACGTTGCTGTCGCGGCTGCCGGCCGCGGCGAGCTCCTCGCGCAGGGTCCGCAGCTCCTCGCGGGCGCCGGCCAGCTTCGACTGAGCCTCGAAGTCACGCTTGCGCAGATCCCGCTCCGCGGCGGCGAGCCGGGCGGCGACGTCCTTGACAGCGGTGAGGAACCGCGGGTGGTCGGCGGTGCGCTCCGGGGCAGAGACGCCGGCCTGGGCGGCCAGGGCGACGAGCTCGACGTGCGCGCGGCGGACGTCACCGAGCCGCGTCTCGGCGGCCTCCATGCGCAGCCGAGCCTCGGTGAGCTCCGCGCCACCGCCGGCCTGCAGGGCGAGGGCCAGCTGCGTGCGCCGGGTCTCCTGACCGGTCAACTCGCTCCGCTTGGCCTTGACCGCGGCCTCGCGGGCGGGCATCTGCCCGGCCAGCTCGGCGATCGCGGCGGCGAGCAGGGTGACCCGGTGCTGCTCGACGCGGGCCGGAACGGCGGCAGCGGCTTCGGTGCTGGCCTGGGTGCGGGCCACGGCGCGGTCGTAGGCGGCGGCCGCTTCGGCGACCGGTGTGAGCGCGTCCAGCTGTCGGCGGGCGGTCTGAACCAGCTCATGCGCGCGGGTGAGGTCGCTGTAGTGGTCGAGGACCTTGCCGATGCGCTCACGGGCGTCGACGGCGTCGAGCATGTGCGCGCGGACGAAGTCGGTGAGGTTGCCGACGGACTTCATCGACACCGTCTGCACCAGCAGGTCCAGCGCGGCGGGGCTGATGCCGAGGTGCCGGCACAGGGAGCGCTGGTAGTTGCGGAAGTTGTCGTCGAACAGGTCGCCGCCAGCCGCGCGCAGCGCCGCCCGGACTGCTCTCGTGTCGCCGTGGCCGGCCAGGTGCTCGGCGATGTCCAGCGCGGCCGGGGCGGTGAAGTACAGGCGGTGCACCACACCGGTGGCCTCGAACCAGAACACCGCGCCCGCGGAGAGGGTGCCGGTCGGCCCGGGCAGCCCGGTGAAGCGGGCCAGCAGCACGCTGTAGGCGCTCTTGCGCTCCCGCAGTGACTGAGGGCGGGTGCTGCCGGTGGCCTCGTCGTAGACGTTGCTGTAGTGGCCCAGCACATAGGTGGCCAGCGTCCGCTCGCTGCGGTCGGCCCCGGCGGCCCGGTTGTAGGTGACCTTGTGCGCGGAGGCGAACAGCGTCGTCAGACCGTCGACGATGGTCGACTTGCCGGCGCCGACGTTGCCGGTGAGCAGCGCGTTGCTGCCATCGACGTCGAGGCGCGCGACGGTGGTATCGAAGGTGCCCCAGTTGAGCATCTGGAACTGCTCGAGGCGCACGCCGTGGCGGCCGGGCACCTCCAGCGGCAGGAACCCTTCGTCCGGCGCCAGGGAGACCGGCGGACGGACGGGCGTGGCACTCATGCCGGCGCTCCTTCGGTGGCCGCGGCGGCCTGGGCGTCCGCGTCGTCAGGCATGGGGTCTGGGGCGTGGTCGGCGGCGTTTTCGCCGGACGGGATTAGCTGTAGCAGCCGGTCGCCGAACTCGGCGATCCAGTCGGCCGTGACCAGCGCCTTGATGATTCGGCGGACCTCGAACACGTCGGTCTCGCCCCGCAGCCGCCGCAGGTAGCCGAGGTTGACCAGCGCGGTGATGTCGTAGGCGATCTTCTCGTCGCTGGTGCCGTCGCGGTGGTAGAGCCGCATCGACTCGACCATCTCCTCGGTGGTCACGATCAGGCGGGGCGTGTCGCCGTCGGACTCGGCGGTGGCCAGCTGCTGGCGCAGCAGGATCAGGAGCACGGTCGCGGTGAAGGTCAGCGCGTGCCGGCGGACCAGGCGGGGCATGCCCTCGGGCAGCTCGTCGAGCTGGCGGAGGTAGGCGTAGTTCTCGACGTCGTCGACGACCAGCCGCATGCCCAGAACTTCCAGGTGCTCGCGTAGCTGCGGCCCCAGCGAGGTGATGGACGTCCAGACGGCCGGGACGTCCTCGGCGTGAACCGGCCCGCGGAGCAGGTGGGCCAGGGCGATGGACAGTTCGGGGGCAGCCATCTCAGCGGCTCTCCTGCGCGGCGGTGCGCGGCTGCGGCGTCGACGCGCGATCGGGGGTGCTCGGCACCGGCGACCGCGGAGCGTCGCCGAAGAGGACGAGGGGGACGTCGGCCTGCCGGCGGCGACCGTCGGGATCGGTCCAGCCGATGCGTTCACGGTGGTCCGGGAACACCAGGCCGCCGTCGTCGGAGACCTGCAGGTACCCGACGAGCTCGGCCAGGCCCTCGGTGAGCGGATGGGCGCGGACGACCTGGCCGAGGGTGGCCTGGCCCCCGTGCGCGGCGACGGTGCTGCCGACCGCGGCGCGCAGGGCATCGAGGTCGATGTGACTGATGTCGAGCAGGTCGGCGAGGGCATCGTCGCCGCCGGGGTCGACGCCGGGATCCTCGGCGGCAGTCGACTCCAGACGGGTCTCGGTCCGCGGCGTGTACAGCGGCCGCTCGAGCGGCAGGGCGAACTCGGCGCGCAGGCCGGCCAGGTCGCTGCCCAGACCGCGGACGTCGCCGTCGTGCGCGGCGAGCGCCGCCGCGAGGGTGCCGCGGATGACCTCGTGGATGCGACGGCCTTCGCTCCAGGAGCGTTCGTCGAGGAAGCGACGCAGCTGTGCCGACAGCGAGGCGACGGTGCGCTGGGTGGCCTCGGCGGCGACGAACAGCTCCTCGCGCAGCAGCTGGGTGACCTGTTCCCCGGCGCCGGTCAGCGCCGGCACCGAGCGCACCGCAGCCAGGAGCTCGGCCAGCTCGTCCTGCTGGGCGGCCGAGAGCATGTGCTCCCAGAACGCCCGCCAGGAGCGACCCTGATCGGACGCGCCGATCTCGGCGGTAGTGCCGAACACCGTCTTGAGGAACTCCCCGCGCGGCCCGTCCCAAGTGGTGGCGCGCCGGCGGACGTCGCGGTCGAGTGCGCGGAAGTTCTCCTCCACCTCGCGCAGGTCGGCCAGCAGCTCCCGGGCGGTGGTGACCGCCTGCGCGTACCGCTCCCTGATGGCGGTGTCGTCCAGGCCGGTGTCGGCGCCGCTGCGTATGGCCTCGATCTGCGCGTCGATCTCGGCCCGCTGCCGCTCCAGCGCGCCCAGCCGCACCTCGGGGTCCGTGGCCGCACCGGCGGTGATCTGCCGGAGCAGGTCGCGGACGGTGAGCAGCCGGCTCGCCGTGCCGAGGAACTCCCGGCGGCCCAGCGAGCGGACGAACGCCGCGGCCGTCTCCACCGCCGAGGTCGGCGCGTAGTGGGCGACGTCGCTGCCCGTCGGGTAGAACCGGCGCAGCCAGCCGTTGCGGGCGTCGGCCCAGTCCGCCAGGTACGCCTCGGCGGCCTTCGGGTACGCGGCCGTGTCCGCGCCACGCAACGGGTGCAGGTGGTCCTCGAGCGCCTCGGTGAGCTCCGGGCCCGGCAGCTGACGCACGTTCGGGGTGAGGAACACGCGGTCGAGGAAGCCGATCACGAGCGGCGCGTTGTCGGCCACGAGCAGCTTCCACGCGGAGTGGTTGCGGCGTTGCGCGAGCAGGTCGTCGTGCTGCTGCACCACGTCCATGCCGTTCCCCCTCCCCGTCTCGTCGGGCGCCCCCGCACCCGGTGTGTCTGCGTAGTGTGTCGTCACCCTGTGACGGAACCGACACGCCGTCGGCCGCCGGTCCCGCAAATGGTGCGCATGCCACGCCACGGGGCAGTCATCTGAGCTGCAGTGCGCCTCGCGTCAGACGTCGCCTTGCGACTGGGTCGCAGCCAGCTCCCTCATCCACCGCACGTCCACCATGATCCCGGCACTGAGGTCCGCAGCCTCGGCTGCGGTCAGCTGGTCCGGGTTGCTGCCGGTCAGCAGCGCGTCGGCGGCGGTGTTCAGCAGTCGGGCGGCCCGGGTCAGTGCGGCGGGCGGGACGAGGACTGCGGCGGAATCGTCCGCGGGGGTGTCGGGGACGAAGATCCCGACGTCGAACAGCAGCCCCAGGCACTCGTCGCTGCGGTCGTGATCCTCGCCGGCGGCGAGGATGCGGGCCGACGTGGCGAGGCCACGTAGGAGGCGGCCGAGCCCGGTCCGGTCGAGGGAGACGGTGCGGCGCAGGGCGCGCAGGTTGGCGCCGGGATGCTCGTCGACGAGCTGCACCGCCATCTCTCGGGCGAGCTGACGCAGCAGGTCGGTGGTCAGGTAGCCACGGGCGGTCTGCTCGCTGACGCCCATCTGCGCGGCGACGCTGCGGACGCGCTCGCGCAGCAAGTCAGCGAGCGGTTCCCGGCGGGCCGTGAGGCCGAGCTCCGCCAGCTCGTTCACCATGATGTCGACGTGCTGGTCGATCCAGGTCTGCCGCGCCAGCGCACTCACCTTGCCTTCCTCGCGCCGGCCGTCTGCCGGCGATCTCCGTCGTCAGCGTGCCGCGGTAGAACCATTTCGCCGTCGCGTATGCGGGCCGGCTGCCTCCAAGAGGGGAGGCGGGAGCGCCACCGACGGCCTTCCGCAGCCCGTCGCCCGGAAGCGTTGCTCACCACAGGGTCGGGTCGCTGCCGAGCTCCGCTGCAGTGCGGGCGGCTCGGCGGCGCAGCTCCGCCAGCCGGGTTTCCGCGTCCACGTTGCCGAGGGGACGGCCGTGCCGTCGGTAGACGGCGGCCTCGTGGACGGCGAGCAGGTCGGGGCGCAACGCGGCGATGCGGTCCAGGACGGCGGCGGCGACGAGGTGGATCGGGTCCTCTTCGCTGCAGGTCACATCGGCGGCGGTGATGGGCGCCAGGGGCGCCTCCCGGACCCGGATGACGGTGTACCCGGCCTCGGTCAACCGAGCGGTTTTGTCCCGGTCCCGGCGCTCCATGACCTCCCCGGCGTGCCAGTAGCTGCCGTCATACTCGACAACCAGGCGACGCTCCCGGTCGAGGATGTCCGCCTCGAGGGCCCGACTCCCGGGCATCACAATGCGCCGCGCTTCGACGTCCAGCCCGGGTAGAGCGGCGGCCAGCTCGGCGGCCAGCCGGACCTCCCGGATGGAGATGGCGACCAACGCGCACGCCGGGCAGCCACGGCCCTTGAGCCGGTTGGCGCCGGACGCGGCCCAACGGTGGTCGGGTGCGACCGGGCAGGCCCACCACAGCTTGCGGTTGGTGCCCGCGACGACCTGCTCGGGGGTCAGGCCGTCGTTGGCGTCGACGTCGAACTGCGCGGCCAGCTCCGGGAACCGGGCGAGGCTGTTGGTCACTGAGACCTGCAGTCCCGCGCAGGCCGGGCAGCCGGAGCCGATGCGCACCCGGCTGTCGCCGGATGCCTGCCAGCGGTGGTCGGGCGCGACTGGACACGTCCACCAGAGCTTCTCGGGAGTGCCGGCAACGATCTGGTCGGGAGTGCGTCCGCCGTTGGCCTCGACGTCGAACTGCGCGGCCACCTCGGGGAACCGGGCCAGGTTGTTGGTCACCGACACCTGACGGCCAGAGCAGGCCGGGCAGCCAGCCCCGGCGACCCGCGCCTGGGCGCGTGCCCGCCAGCGGTGGTCGGGCGCGACCGGGCACGCCCACCAGAGCAGCTCGTGGGTGCCGGCGACGACCTGCTCGGGAGTGCGCCCGCCGTTGGCCTCGACGTCGAACTGCGCGGCCAGCTCGGGGAACCGGGCCAGGTTGTTGGTCACCGACACCTGACGGCCGGCGCAAGCGGGGCAGCCGCTGCCGCGGACGCGGCTGTCTCCGGGGGCCCGCCAGCGGTGGTCGTCTGCGACCGGGCAGGCCCACCACAGCTTCTCCATCGTGAGGGCGACGACCTGGTCGGGGGTGCGCCCCCCGTTCGCCTGCACGTCGAACTGCGCGGCCAGCTCGGGGAATCGCGCCAGGCTGTTCGTCACCGACGCCTGCAGCCCGGCGCAGGCAGGACAGCGCGTGCCCCCACGCACCCGGTTGTTGCCGGTGGCCCGCCACCGGTGGTCGTCGGCGACCGGACAGACCCACCACAGGCGGTCGTTCGTGGTGGCGATGACCCGGTCGGGGGTGCGCCCGCCGTTCGCGGCGACGTCGAACTGCGCGGCCAGCTCCGGATACGCGGCCACGGTGTTTGTCACCGACAGCTGCCGGCCGATGCAGGCCGGGCAGCCGGCCCCGGCGACTCGGTCTGCACCCCTAGCCTGCCACCGGTGGTCGTCGGCGACCGGACAGCGCCACCACACCTTCTTGGTGGTCGTGGCGACCACCTGCGCGGGGGCGAGCCCGCCGTTGGCCTCCACGTCGAACTCGGCGACCAGCTCCGGGTAGTTGAGCAGGTTGTTGGTCACCGAGGACTGCTGGCCGGCACAGAACGGACACCCGGTGCCGCGCAGCCGGTTCGCGCCGGTGGCCTGCCAGCGATGATCAGCGGCGACCGGGCAACTCCACCACAGCCTCTCGTTGGTGCCGACGTTGACCTGATCGGCGGTCAACCCCCCGTTGGCCGCGGGGTCGAACTGCGCGGCGAGGCGAGGGTGATCGGCGATCGTCCCGTGCTTCGACCTGCGAGGGGAGGTCATGGCGAGAAAGTGTGGGCCATTGCTGACGCTTTAGTACAGCCCTTCCGCTCCGGATTGCCACATCGCGCTTCAAGCTGACCGCCCCGGAGCTTCTCCCCATCGTGGCTGCGGCGATCGCGACCGCCTGATCAACCACAACAGCGACCCGCTCCCGGACCTGGGAGGGGGTCGCTGCTGTATGTCGTCAGCATCGTGTCGCCTGCAGCCGGGGATGTGTTCGACAGTCGTGCACCGGCCGGCAGTCAGACGACGACCGCCTCCCGAACCCCGAAGGTCTGTGCATCGGCGAGAAGTTGGACGAGGTCAGCTTCGGTGAGGACCTCGATGCGCTGGCCGTTGTCACGTAGCTGCACCGCCTTGGCCGCCTTGCCGGTGGTGAAGTCGGCGGGGTCACTGCCGGTGAAGCCGTCCCCGACGACGAGCATCGTGGTTCGCTTCGTCACGGTCTTCTCGACCACGGCACCGCACCGGGCGGCGGCGTCCCAGGCGTCCTGCCGGCGGATGCTCAGCGCGCCGGTGAAGACGAGGACGTGGCCGTACAGCGGGTGCTCGGGGTCGGCGTCGACGGCGGTTTCCGGCCGGATGAGCCCTATGCCCGCGGAGCCGAGGGTGCTGTGGCAGCCGCGCCAGGCCGCGGCGTCCAGCCGGCCGGCCAGCACATGCAGGTCGGTAAGGAGCTCGGCCAGGGTCCCGACGTTGCGGCGCCGCGCGATCTCGATGACGACCTGCGCGCACGCGCGCGCATCGGCGCCGGCTTCGTGGTGGCGCCCGGCGTCGACACCGCACTCGGCAGCCACGATCGGCAGGCGGTAGGAGATCAGGTCCAGCGCCCGCCGCGCCAGGATCAGCGAGCAGGCGTAGTCGGCGGTCGGCCACTCCTTGTCGGCGACCAGGCAGGCCTCGCGGAGCGCGCCGATGTCGAAGGCCGCGTTATGCGCGACGAGCGGCAGATTTCCGGCAACCTCCACGAGCTGGTCCAGCCGCTCGGCGAAGGAGGGCTGGTCAGCGACCATGTCCGCGGTGATGCCGTGCAGACGGACGTTGATCCTGTCGAAGGCGTCCAGGCCGGCGGGCGGACGCACCAGCCACGAGTGGGTGGACACCACGACGCCGCCGCGGACCACGGCCGCACCAATGGCGCAGATTGAGCCGCGGTGTGCGTTGGCGGTCTCGACGTCGATGGCAACGAAGTCCAGCGCTTCGAGTGGCACCAGCGTCGACGCTGCCGCGTCCTCCACCGACGTGCGCGGTGCCGGCACAAGCGCAGCAACCTCGGGCGCCTCCACAGACAGAGCCGGCTCGTGGCGGACCGGATCGGGCCACGTGTCGCGGTAGATGACCGGCAGCCCGCGGGTGGCGGGGCCGCCGAGGGGACGCATGTACGGGCGGGCGAGCCGCTGCTCCTCGATGGTGTCCCAGGCAGCGCACAGTGAATGCAGCCACTGGGCGATGCCCAGGGCCCGTGAGGTGCGGGGATCGCCGCCGGGCGTCGACGCGGTCTCGGTGTCCAGCGGCTCCAGGAGGGATGGCCAGCGCGGCGGCGTCAGCGTGGTCCTTCTGGCCGCCTCGGCCTTCTCGTACACAGTCTGCAGCTCGTCGCGGACCGCCATGACGGCGGTGAGGGTGGCGTCGGTGTCGAGAATCCGATCGGGCACGACCTGCTGGGCATCGAGCAACGCCTGTCCGCTCGCGGTCGCCACGATGACGCGGGACGCGGTCAGCGCCCGGAGCGTCTGCATGCGGTCATCCCCGTCCAGCACCCATGCTCCGCAGAGCCTGGTCATGCCGGCGATCTTGGGTCCCAGGTCTACCCACCAGACGACGGGTGCATCGTCCACCTGGTCCACGATCGCGAGTACGCGGCTGCCCTCGTCCATGTCCCCTCCCGGTTTGAGGTGACGGACCGTATCCCGACCGTGACGGACAGCGGGCCACCGACTGGGACGGGTGAGCCAGGCGGGACCGGTGTGCTCGGCAGACGAGTCCACGTCGCACGCCTCCGGGAAGACGACCTACGGGCCTTGGACATCGACCACCCCCGCTACCGGGAGTTCCGCGTCTACGCCGCCGCTCCCCGGCCGCAGGAGACCATCAAGCTGATCCGTGACTGGCTCCGGGGCCAGGACGGCGACTGACCCGGGATGCAGCGGGTGGAAGCTCTCGACCGGAAACCCGCCGACACGGTGCTCGCCAACTCGCGGCTGCGTCGCTACGGCGAAAGGGAGCTGTCGGCGGGCGGCGTTCGCCGGTGACTGCCGGCCTTGATCTGGTTGAGCAACACGTCCTGTGACCAGCCGTGCCGCACCGCCGCGGCGGCGTACCAATCCCGAAGCTGCGGTTCGGCCACCTCGTCCAGCAGCACCCGAATGTGTCCCCAGGGCAGTTGCTCCAGCAGCGGGGCGGCCGGATCAGGCCACGCCTCGGCGAAGCGGCGCATGTAGTCGAGGTTGGAGGGCGAGAAGGCGATGCTGTTGGGGAACTGCGCACGCAGGTCTACGCCCAACTTCTCCACGACATCCACCGACCAGCCTTCGCGCATGCGCCCGAGCAGGCTGCGGCCGATGGTCCGGTAGAGCGCCTGCATCTCGGCGTTGACCGCACGGTGCGCCGCGGCACGTGAGGAGTGCAGCTGCTCGCGCACGTCACCGAGCAGCTGCCCGTAGTCAGCGGGCGGTGGCGATCCAGTCCCGGCCATGCCCGGCATCGTGCCGCAGAGGACTGACAGCGTTAGCGGGTCCACCAGAGAGCCGGGCTCCCCCGGTGCCTACGGGTCGACGACGCCGAGGTCGGAAGCACGGCGCCATGGCGAGTAGGTCAGTGCCGCTACGGGGTCACGTTGGCTGCACCGGCCGCCCACTCCCCCAGCCTCACCGCCGCCGATACGCCGGGACGAGCAACGGTGGCGCGCCAGGCCAGGCGGACCTGCGTGAAGCCCGCGCGCGGTTTCTGCCGCGTTGAGCGTCAGTGATGCCGAGGTGGCGGAATGGACGATCGACCGGGGGCGACTGCGCATCCAACGGGGCACCGGACGGTTTGTCTCGCCCCGAGTTCAGTGGAGACTCGGAACTGACGCGGCGACGGTAGTCGCCACGGGGTTGTGCCGGTAGAAGTGGTCCTCGTGCTCGGCCGGTGGGATCAGGCCGATCTCGCCGTGTAGGCGTCGGTGGTTGAACCAGTCGACGTACTCGGCGACGGCGATCTCGAGGTCGTCGATGCCCTTCCAGGGGCCGCGGTTGCGCACGAGTTCGGCCTTGAAGAGGGAGTTGAAGGCCTCGGCGAGGGCGTTGTCGTAGGAGTCGCCGGTGGAGCCGACCGACGCGACCGCGCCGGCCTCGGCGAGGCGCTGGGTGTAGCGCACGGCGACGTATTGAACGCCCTTGT
>NZ_FOND01000013.1 GCF_900112815.1 Blastococcus tunisiensis | reverse complement strand
GACCCTCGGCTGGCTCAAGCCCGACGAGGTCATCGGCCCACTACTGTCAGGCGATCAAACCGCGGGTGCTGCGTCCGCCCCTTGAATCCGCCGTCCCTGATCATGGCGCGTCCTCCCTCGCGGCCTGCGGTGGGGGAGGACGCGTTCCGGTGAGGGAGGACGCGTCCAGGACGCGAAAGAGCCCGCCCCCGGGGAGGGGACGGGCTCTCGGCCGCGCAGGGGCCCACCGCGAGCCGCGAGGGGCGTGGGTCAGGCCAGGTAGTCGCGCAGGGCGTCGGCGCGCTCGGGGTCGCGGAGCTTCGCCATCGTCTCGCGCTCTATCTGCCGCACCCGCTCGCGGGAGAGGCCGAACTGCTTGCCGATCTGCTCCAGCGTCCGCGGCTGCGACCCGTCGAGACCGAAGCGGAGGACGACGACGTCGCGCTCGCGGTCCTCGAGGGTGTTGAGCACGTTGCGGACGTCGCCCTTCATCATCTGGAAGGCGACGGCGTCCTCGGCCACGGCCGCGTCGGCGTCCTCGATGAAGTCGCCGAGACGGGACTCCTCGTCGGCACCGACGGTCTGGTCCAGGCTGACCAGGTCGCGGCTGTACTCGAGCAGCTCGGTGATGCGGGCCTCGGGGATGTCCAGCTCGAGGCCGAGCTCCTCGGCGGTGGGCTCGCGCTCGAGCTCCTGGTGCATCCGCCGGCGGGTGCGGACCACCTTGTTCACCTGCTCGGCCAGGTGGACGGGCAGCCGGATGGTGCGGCCGGAGTCGGCCATGGCGCGGGTGATCGCCTGGCGGATCCACCACGTCGCGTAGGTCGAGAACTTGAAGCCCTTGGTGTAGTCGAACTTCTCCACCGCGCGGATCAGGCCGACATTGCCCTCCTGGATCAGGTCCAGGAACGTCATGCCGTGGCCGGTGTAGCGCTTGGCCACGGACACGACCAGCCGGAGGTTGGCCTCCAGCAGGTGGGCCTTCGCCGCCTTGCCGTCGATCGCCAGGGTCTTGTAGTCCCGCTTCTTGGCGGGGGAGAGGTCGGGCTTCTCGGCGAGGAGGCGCCCGGCGTACAGGCCGGCCTCGATGCGCTTGGCCAGCTCGACCTCCTGCTCGGCCGTCAGCAGCGCGGTCTTGCCGATGGTGTTGAGGTACACGCGCACGAGGTCGGTCGACACCAGACCACTGGTGTCAGGCTCACGTCGCGGTGAGCGCACCCCGAGGGTGTCGTTGGGGGAAGACTGCAGCAGCGTCACGATGGGTCTTCGTCCTTGCCTTCTGTTCGGATGCACCCGCCGCGTCGTGCGACGTAGCGTTGCATCCAGGCGTCGAGTGCGGGCGGTGTCCGGGTGTCGGACCGGTCCCTGCCTCTTCTGTCCGATGTGGTACGCCCTGCACAACGGCGCGGACCCGGTCCGGTGTTCCACGATCCGGGCGTTCACAGCAAACCCGCAGGGAGTGTGCTCCGTCACCGGTCCCTACCCGCTGGGCGGCCGGACTCACCTGGCGGAGGGCACGGATGTGGCGCTCAGACCTCGAGCAGCACCGTCATGGGGCCCTCGTTGACCGAGGACACCTGCATGCGTGCCCCGAAGACGCCGGTCGCCACCGGGCACCCGCGGCGGCGGAGCTCGGCGACCACCTCGCCCACGAGGGGTTCGGCCACCTCGCCGGGCGCGGCCTCCTGCCAGGAGGGTCGGCGGCCCTTGCGGGTGTCGGCGTAGAGCGTGAACTGGCTGACCACGAGCACGGGGAGGCCCAGGTCGGCCGCGGACACCTCCCCGTCCGGCCCCGCGAAGATGCGCAGCTCGTGGATCTTGCGGGCCAGCGCCCGGGCCGCCGCCGCGTCGTCGGTGTGCGTCACTCCGACCAGTGACAGCAATCCGGCGCCGATCTCGCCGACGACGGCGCCGTCGACGGTTACAGCGGCTGTACCGACCCTGCTCACCACGGCGCGCACGCCGCCATTCAACCGGCCGGCGCGGGATCGGTGCGCTGGTGCGTCTCGTACATGCGGACGGCGGCCAGCACGCCGGACGCCGCGGTGAGGCCGGCGACGACCCAGACGGCGGCGCGGATGCCGTAGAGGTCGGCGAGGACGCCGGCGAGCAGCGCGCCGGCGGCGAAGCCACCGTCGCGCCACAGCCGGTAGACGCCGACGGACCTCGCCCGCCAGGCGGGGTGGGCCACGTCGCCGATCGCGGCCAGCAGGGTGGGGTACACCATCGCGGTACCGGCGCCGAGCAGGACCGCGGCGCCGGCCCACACCAGGAAGGTGTCCGCCGCGGCGACGAGCGCGAGGGCCCCGGCCTGCAGCAGCATGCCGCTGACGACGAAGGGCTTGCGTCCCCAGCGGTCCGACAGCGCCCCGGTGACCAGCTGGCCCAGGCCCCACACGGCCGGATAGAGCGCGGCCAGCACGCCGATGCGGCCGATGCCGAGCCCGGCGCCGGCGAACAGGACGGGGAACAGCCCCCAGGCCAGACCGTCGTTCAGGTTGTTGACCAGCCCCGCCTGGCTGGCGGAGGAGAGGGCGGGCTCCCGGAAGCTGGTCTGCACGAACACCTGCCGCTGTGTCAGCTCGCCGTGCAGGTGGTCCTGCCGGCCGTCCGCGCGCGGGGTGTGTCCCCGCGCCTCGAGCCGGGCGTGGTCGCGGGTCTCGCGCACCACGAGGGCGGACAGCCCCAGGCCCAGTGCCACGTAGGCGACGCCGACGAGGAACGGTGCCGGCCGGAGGCCGTACGCAGCGGCGAGGTACCCGGTGGCCAGTGCGGTGCCGGCGACGGCGAGGTAGCCGGCGGCCTCGTTGAGGCCCATCGCCAGGCCGCGGCGGGCCGGCCCGACCAGGTCGATCTTCATGATCACGGTCGTGGACCAGGTCAGCCCCTGGCTGATGCCCAGCAGGACGTTGGCCGCCACGATCCAGCCCCAGGACGGCGCCCAGATCAGCAGCAGCGGCACCGGGACGGCGACGAGCCACCCGGCGACCAGCACGGGCTTGCGCCCGAAGCGGTCCGACCAGGCGCCGGCCAGGTAGTTCGTCCCCGCCTTCGCCAGGCCGAACGCCAGGATGTAGGTCAGGACGGCGGTGTGCGCGCTCAGCCCGAACGCCCGCTCGGCCAGCAGCGGGAGCACTGTGCGCTCCTGGCCGAGCACGCCGCCGACCAGCGCGTTCACCGCGACCAGCAGGGTGAACTGGGCCGCGTTCTGCCGCAGTCCCAGTTCGACCCCGCTGGCGCGGCTCACCGGTGGATCGGCGGTCGGCACCGCCGGTCAGGCGGTGCGACGCTGATCGGCGAGGTCGGCGCGCACCTGGTCCATGTCCAACCCGCGCACCGCCGTGACCAGCTCCTCGAGCGCCTCGGCGGGCAGCGCGCCGGGCTGCGCGAACACGAGGACGCCGTCGCGGAAGGCCATCAGCGTCGGGATCGACCGGATCCCGGCGGCGCCGGCCAGCTCCTGCTCGGCCTCGGTGTCGACCTTGCCGAAGACGATGTCGGGGTATTGCTGCGCCGCGGCCTCGAAGACCGGAGCGAAGGCGCGGCAGGGGCCGCACCAGGCGGCCCAGAAGTCGACCAGCACGATGCCGTCACGGCTGACGGTGTCCTGGAAGGTCGATGCGGTGAGAGCGGTCGAGCTCATGATGTGGCCCTTTCGTCGACGGATACCCACGGGGGTATAAACCGCAGATCCGAGCATGATGTTCCCGGCGGTCAGCCGAGGAGTGACACCACGCTCGATGTGGCGGTGTAGCCGGCGACGGCGAGGAGCAGGACCGCGAAGGCGCGGGTGAGCGTCGCGGCGGAGAGCCGGTCGGCCACGACCTTCCCGCCCAGCGAGCCGGCGACGGCGGCCAGCGTGAACGGGACGATCACCGCCCAGTCGAAGTGCGCCGTGCCAGCGCGGGCCAGCAGCGCACCGCTGGAGTTGATCGAGATGACGACCAGGGACGTGGCGACCGCCTGGGGCATGGGCAGGCCCAGGGCGAGGGTGAGCGCCGGGACGACCACGAAGCCGCCGCCGACGCCGAAGAAGCCGGTCATGAAGCCGACGAGCAGCCCGGCACCGACGACCCCACCGATCCGCCCAGGGGTCCAGCGTCGTGCGTGCTGCGCGGCGCCGTCCTCCTGTGGCGCGGGCTCCTCGCCGCGGCTGGAGACCAGCATGCCCACGGCGGCGACGACGATGACGACGGCGAAGGAGAGCAGGAGCACGTCGGGGTTCACGAGCCGGTTGACCGCGGTCCCGACGAAGCCGGCCGCGAGGCCGGTGGCCCCGAAGACGACCCCGACGCCCCACCGCACCCGCCCGCTGCGGGCGTGGCCGAGTGCGGCGACGACCGAGGTGATGCCGACGATGAACAGGCTGCTGGTCGTGGCCGCGCGGGCGTCCTGGCCGAGGACGTAGACCAGGGCGGGAACCGTGAGGATGGATCCGCCGCCGCCCAGTGCGCCCAGGCTCAGGCCGATGAGCAGCCCGAGCCCGAGCGTGGCGGCGACGATCACGCGACGGTGCCCGGCGTCCCGTCGTCGGTGACGACCGGCAGGCCGGCCCGGGCCCACGCCGCCATGCCACCGGCCAGGTTGTGCACCCGCACGCCGGCCGCGGCCAGGGCGTCGGCGGCCTTGCCCGAGCGGTTGCCCGACCGGCAGACGGCGATGACCGGACGGTCCTGCGGGACCGCGTCCGGGGTGAGCCGGCCGAGCGGCAGGTGCTCGGCCTGGGGCGCGTGGCCCGCTGCCCACTCCTGCGGCTCCCGGACGTCGATGAGCACGGCCTCGCCCCGCTCGAGCAGCTCCGCTGCGCGGTCGGGATCCAGGTCGGGGAGCCGGTCGGTGGCGGAGGGCTCGGTCATCGTCGGTCCTTCCTCGGGGTCAGTCGAAGCTCGGCGTGAGGGCTGAGCTCGAGTGGTCACCGCTCGCGGGCTCGGCCGCTCCCGGTCGGGGTTCCAGCGTGCTGGTCAGGGCGAAGCGGTCGGCCCGGATCAGGGTGTGCCGCCACTCGACGGGGACGCCGGAGCTCGTGCCGGTCCGCTCGAGCGAGAACACCGCCGACGGCCGCTCCAGGCCGAGAGCGTCGTGCTCGGCCCGGCTCGGGATGACCGCCCGGACCGTCTCCTGCCCACCCGTGACCGGGATGCCCGTGCGGGCGAGCTCCTCGTACAGGCTGGTGCGACAGAAGTCGACGTCCAGCAGTGGCTCGCCGATCGAGGCGGGGAGCCAGACGCGGTCGAGCGCCAGCGGCGTGCAGTCGGCCAGGCGCAACCGCTCGAGGTGGACCAGCGGCGTCGACTCCTCCAGCCCCAGCCGGGGGGCGACGACGCCGTCCGCCCGCACGGTCAGCACGCGCACCACCGACGTCTGCACCAGCCCGCAGGCCTCCACGGAGGAGAACAGCGAGTAGGCGATCCCGGTGGCTTGGGCGATGACCGGGTCGGGCGCGGCGAGCCGGGGGCGCCGACCGCGCCCGGTGCTGATCACGCCGTCGGCGCGCAGCTGGCGCAACGCCTCGCGGACCGTGTGCCGGCTGACCGAGTACTGGAGGCCGAGCTCGACCTCGCCGGGGAACCCCCCGGTGAACTCACCTCCGTCCAGCCGTTCGCGGAGATCGGCGGCGAGCTGGCGCCAGAGCGGCGTGCCCACGTGACGGTGCAGCCGCGCCGCCGGCGGGGTGGGCGGGAGCTCCGGCACGGTTCCTCCAGGTCGGGTGCAGGGATGGCGGGTGCCGATCGCCGACCCGGGCGGCTCTTGTCCGGCCAACTGTAGACAAGTTGTCCGGACAACCAGCGTCCGACGTCGGCGCCCCAGGGGGAAGTCCACCGGCCCAGCGCTGCTCCATCCACCCGGTCGGAACCAGGGTCCGGCCGGTCCTCGACGGCCCAGGCCCTGCGCGGGCCGCGCGGGTGACGGGGGAGCAAGGTTCCTTCTGGGAGTACCACGACGCGGTCTACGCGCTGGGCTTCCCGCCGAACAGCGGCCAGCTGACCGACGACGTGCTGATCCGTCTCGCCCGCGACCTCGACGTCGAGCGGTCCACCGCGACGATGCAGTCGCAGGAGACGCTCGACGCGGTCACGACCGACTTCCGCGAGGGGCAGCAGCTCGGCGTCACCGGCGTCCTCGGGCTCGGGGACACCACGGACCTCGAGTTCAGGGCGCAGAGCCGGATCGCCGAGCTCGAGGTGGGTCGAGGACGCGCCCACGGCTGAACCGTGCCGGCGGTGCGGCGGGTCAGAAGGGGACGGTTGCCCGGTGGGTGTCAGCGATCGCTGAGGCCAGGCGCCGCCACCGTGGACGGTGGGCCGGAACAGCGCTGTTCGCCGGCGGCGTGACGGGAACGGCCGTCTCCGGCGCTGGGCCGAGCTGCAGGGGGACGGGAACGGGCGCGGCGATCTCGGTCAACGGAGGTCCTTCGGCTGGCGTGCGGGCGGACACGGGCCGCTGAGCGCTGGCTCAGCGGGAGGGTGTGCCGCCCGGACAGAGCCGGTCGTCGACCAGGAGCGGGGTCACCGCGAGGAGGCACACGCAGAACGCGGGCCGGCTCGCTGCGAATCCCCAGTACACCGGTCGAGAATAGGCAGATGCCGGAGGCGGGGGCAACGTCGCAGGTCGGCCGGTCGCCCGTGCGGCCGACCGCTCGGTCCGGGGAGCAGCGGTACGGCAGCGGCGGTCGGGGTAGGGAGGCCTCGTTGCACCGACCGGCGACCCGAGCAGGAGGGTTGCGCGGCGTCGGGCGGCGTCCCGGAAGGAGTGGCACATGGAGTACCGGCGCACCCTCGACCTCGCCGTCCCGTTCGCGGAGGCGGTGACCCGCACGAAGGACGCCCTGGCCGAGCAGGGCTTCGGCATCCTCACCGAGATCGACGTGCAGGCCACCCTGCGGCAGAAGCGGGGAGTGGAGATGGAGCCCTACCTGATCCTGGGCGCCTGCGCTCCCGACCTCGCGCAGCAGGCGCTGGAGGTCGACCGCGGTATCGGCGTGCTGCTGCCGTGCAACGTCGTGGTCAGCCAGGCCGGCAGCGGCTCCACGGTGCAGGTCCTCGACCCGCAGACCATGGTGTCGATGACGGAGCGGCCTGAGTTGCAGCCGATGGCCGACGAGGCCGGTCGCCGGCTGGATGCGGCGCTGGCCGCACTGGGGAGCTGACCCGGAGATTCGCGGTTCATACCCTCCGGGGTAGGGAAGGAGGGTCGGTATGTTCGACGTGCAGACGATCGAGACCGAAGGCCTGGGCGACCGCAGCTACCTCGTCGACGACGGCGAGGTCGCGGTGGTGATCGACCCGCAGCGCGACATCGACCGGGTGCTGGATCTGGTCGCCCGGCGGGGGGTGCGCATCACCCACGTCCTCGAGACGCACGTCCACAACGACTACGTCACCGGCGGACCCGAGCTCGCGAAGGAGACGAGCGCCGCCTACGTCCTGCCCACCGGGAGCGACGTGGAGGTGGAGCACGTCGCGGTGGCCGACGGCGAGGTGATCGAGGCGGGGCGGCTGCGGCTGACCGCGATGCACACCCCCGGGCACACCCATCACCACGTCAGCTACGCCCTGGCCGACGGCGACGGCGACGCCGGGGCCGTGTTCACCGGCGGGTCCATGCTCTACGGCGCCACGGGACGCACCGATCTGGTCAGTCCGGAGACCACCGACGAGCTGACCCATGCCCAGTACCACTCCGTGCGGCGGCTGGCCCGGGAGCTGCCGGCCGAGGCGCAGGTCTTCCCGACCCACGGGTTCGGCAGCTTCTGCTCGGCCACCCCGACCAGCGGGACCTCCTCGACCGTGGGCGAGCAGCGGAAGGTCAATCCGGCGCTCACGCAGGAAGAGCAGCAGTACGTCGACACCCTGCTGGCCGGGCTGGACGTCTACCCGGCCTACTACGCGAGGATGGCGCCGATCAACCGCCGGGGTCCGGCGCCGGTCGACCTCTCCATGCCCGAGAGGGTCGACCCGACGGAGCTGCGCCGGCGGCTCGAGGCCGGGGAATGGGTGGTCGACCTGCGCGAACGGACGGCGTTCGCGGCGGGCCACCTGACCGACTCGACGAACGTGGAGCTGGGCACCAACTTCGTGACCTACCTCGGCTGGCTCTACCGCTACGGCGCGCCGCTGACGCTCATCGGCGAGAGCGAGGAGCAGGTGGCCGAGGCCCGCCGCGAGCTGGTGCGCATCGGCATCGACGACCTGGCCGGTGCCGCGATCGGGGACGTCGAGTCCCTCGCGGACGGGCAGCTGTTGCGCTCGTACCCGGTCAGCGACTTCGCCGGACTGGCCGAGGCCATGTCGCGCGGACCGGTCCACGTCCTCGACGCGCGGCGCAACGACGAGCGGGCGAACGGTTTCGTCCGCGGCTCGCAGCACATCCCGTTGCACGAGCTCGCCGACCGGCTCGGTGAGGTGCCGCAGGGCGAGGTGTGGGTCTACTGCGGATCGGGCTACCGGGCGTCGATCGCCGCCTCGGTGCTGGACCGGCCCGGGCGCTCGGTGGTCCTGGTGAACGATCCCTACGAGGCGGCGGGGAAGGCCGGGCTCGAGGTCCGGCCGTCGGACGCCTAGCGCGCGGGGCCCGCCGGCGGCCGGCCGATCCGCTAGCTGAGACGGTCGCCCTCGGCGGCCCGGTCAGCGGTGTGGACGTCGACGACTCCCGGCACCGGCACGCTGCCCGGGAAGGCGTCCTTCAGCGCGTCCACGCCCTCCTGCGGGTGGGCCAGGGCGAGCAGCTCCTGCCGCCGGGAGCGCTTCTCCTCCGGGTCGATGCCCATGTGCTCGTTGCGGTGCTGCTTGATGGCCTCGTCGCACTCGCCCTCGCGGTTGAACGACCACATCAGCTTCGGGTCCCCGAGCGGGAGGGTCATCCCGGGTTCCCCGTCGTGCCGGCCGGTGTGCCACGTGTGCCAGGTCTTCCCGTAGGAGTTCACCAGCCGCCGCATGAACGCGCGTTCGGCCGGCTCCGGCAGTCCCGGGGCGACGAGCTGGCCGGAGAGGACCTCGAAGTTGTGCGGGTGCCAGTAGGCCCGTTCCTCCTCCGGCAGCGTGGCGAACAGCTTCTCGCTGACGATGTACTCCACGCCGATGAGGTTGGCCTCGCGGGTGTTGCCGTCGAAGAGGACGCACTGCAGCAGGTCGTCGTTGACCACGCGGCAGAAGTGGTGGGCCTCCATCTGCATGCCGGGGTCGTCCTTCGCCGGGTGGAACCCGACGACGTAGACGTGGAAACCGTCGAGCGGTGTCGTCTCCTGCAGCAGGTGCGAGCCCTGCTCGAGCACCGCGAGCCAGGCTCCCTTGTCCTCACCGGCGGGGCGGACGGGACTGGGGCGGGCCGTGATGGCGGGGTTCACGCGGACCTCCGGGGGTCGAGGGAGCGGACCGGGACGCTCGTACGGCACCGGCACCGGCCGCGGTCCGGGCGCTGCGTCAGCCGCTGCGGCCGGATGCCTCCTGGGAGGACTGCGTGCCCCCGGAGCTCAGGGGTGAAACGGCACCCGGACGACGACGCGGCCCGCACCGGGAGACCGGTGCGGGCCGCGGGGGAGGCCGGTGTTCAGGCGAGGGAGAGGAAGAGCTTCTCGAGCCGGGCGCGGTCCAGGGCGTCGCCGTCCTCCCCGGCGGTGATGCACTGCTCCAGGCCGGTGGCGATGATGGCGAAGCCGGCCTTGTCGAGCGCCCGGGACACGGCGGCCAGCTGGGTGACGACGTCCTCGCAGTCCCGGCCGGCCTCGAGCATGCGGATCACGCCTGCCAGCTGGCCCTCGGCTCGCCGGAGCCGCTTGATGACGTCGCCGACCACCTGGGTGTCCTCGAGCTGCATGTCCTCATCCTCTCGCGTCCGCCGGAGACATACCCCGGCAGGTACTGCCATGGTGGAGCGCCGCGCGGCGCGTGGGCATTCCCGGGCGCGCCGCGCGACCGTCTGCTGTCAGGCGCCGGCCGCCCGCGGGCCGACGATCCCGGCGTGGCGGAGCGGGCAGCGCGGCACGAACGCGGTGCAGGTCCCCATTGCGCCGGCGATGCCGAGGACCGCGATCAGTGCCGGGATCCGCGCGCCGTCCGGTGCCTCCTGGACGAGCACGAAGGCACCCATCGCCAGCACGAACCAGCCGAAGGCCCGCCGCAGGACGTCGGCCGGGATCCGGTCGACCAGTCGGGCGCCGACGAGACTCCCGGCGACCGCCGCGACGGTGATCGCGGCGACGAGCGGCCACTCGATGGACACCGTGGCCAGGTAGCCGCTCAGCCCGGCGAAGGACTTCATGGCGATGACCAGCAGCGAGGTGCCCACCGCCACCCCCATCGGCAGCCCGCCGAGCAGCGCCAGCGCCGGGACGACGAGGAAGCCGCCGCCCGCGCCGACCAGGCCGGTGACCAGGCCGACGACGACCCCGTCGACGAGGACGCGGCCGACCGGCAGCTCGGTGTGCGCCCGGGACGGGTCGACGTCCTTGCGGCCGCGCAGCATGGCCACCGCGGTGGCCACCATCATGAGCGCGAAGGCGATCATCAGCAGCTGCCCGGGGAGATGACCGCCGACGAACCCGCCGGCGAGCGCGCCGGCCATGCCGGCGGACCCGAAGAGCAGGCCGGTGCGCCAGCGGACGCGGCCGGCACGGGCGTGACCGATCACGCTCACCGCCGCGGTGACGCCGACGACGACGAGCGAGGCGGCGATCGCCTCCTTGGCGTCCATGCCGGCGACGTACACCAGCAGAGGGGCCATGAGGATCGACCCGCCGCCGCCGAGGACACCCAGGGTGACCCCGACGACGACGGCCAGCGCGACGGTGAGTGCGATCAGCATCGGGTCACCGCTTCGCGGTCAGCTGGTCCAGGGCCGAGCCGGTGGCGCGGGCACCCCGCCTGTTCCACGGCATCTTCGCCAGCGCCATGCCCATGGCGCACGTGTTGGAGACGGCGGCGAACACCAGGCCGCCGCCGACGAAGGCCGAGAGCCACTTGGCGCGCGGCGCGACGGTGCTGGCCGCGATGCCGGTGACCACGAGGGACCCGGCCGCGAGCCGGACCTGCCGCTCCAGCTCCCAGGCCTGCCGCCCACGGTTGAGGTCACCACCGGTGGCCTCCCAGTCGACGATGCCGCCGGAGAGCACGCGGCTGGTGCCGAGCCCGGCCCGGTGCAGCGCCTCCTGCGCCTGCCCGGCGCGCTGCCCGGACCGGCATACCAGCACGACGTCGTGGTGGTCGTCCAGCACGGAGCAAAGCTGGTCCAGGCTGCCGTGGAGCTGGTCGAGCGGCACGTTGACCGCGCCCGGGATGTGCCCGGCCTCGAACTCCACCGGCGTGCGGACGTCGATGAGCGTGGGAGTCGGGTTCGCGGAGTCGCCGAGGCGCTCGGCGAGGGTGGGGGCGTCGACGGTGCTGGTCATGCGGAGATCTCCTGCAGGGTGGCGGTGGTGAGGGGGAGGCCGGCGGGGCCGGCGTTGTCGAAGGAGTCGTCGATGGCCACGACGTCGACGCCGTGCGCGTCGAGGAGGGCGGCCACGACACCGGCGCGGTAGCCGCCGGCGCAGTGCACCCAGACCTCGCCGGCCGGGACCTCGTCGAGGCGGTCGAGCACCTCGTGGATCGGGATGTGGACCGAGCCCTCGATGAAGCTCTCGGCCCGCTCCTGGTTGCGGCGCACGTCCAGCACGGCCGTCCGCGGGTCGCCGGCCAGCGTGGTGGCGAGGTCGGCGAAGGTCGCGGTCCGGTAGCTGCGCAGCGGCTCGCCGCCGGCCCAGGCCTCGGGTGTGCCGGTGGACATGGCGGCCGGCCGGTCGATGCCGACGCGGACCAGCTCGCGCTGCGCCTCGGCGACGTCCTCGGCGGTCTCGCCGAGCAGCGTCACGGGGGTGCCCCAGGGCATGAGCCAGGCGAGGTAGGTGACGAACTGCCCGTCGAGACCGAAGTTGACCGTGCCGCCCACGTGCCCGGCCGCGAAGGCGGTGCGGCTGCGCAGGTCGACGACCCACTCGCCGGCCTCGATGCGACGCCGGAGCTCGGCCGGGTCCGCCACGCTGGGGAGGGAGAGGTCGGCCTCGCTCGGTCCTGCCGAGTTGGCCGGGCCCATGTGCGCGTAGTAGGCCGGGTAGGCGTCCAGGCCGGCCAGGAGGTCCTCGACGTAGCGCGCCTCGTCGGTGGTCAGCGCCGGGTTGGCGAGCTTCTCCTGCCCGATCGTGCTCGCGGTGCCGCCGGACTGGGTCGCCGAGCAGAAGCTGCCGAAGCCGTGCGTCGGGTAGACCGCGGTCTCGTCCGGGAGCTCGGCGGCGAGCCGCCGGGCGGAGTGCCACTGGGCGTGGGCCAGCGTCTGCGTGTGGTCCGGTCCGAGCAGGTCCGGCCGTCCGGTGGAGCCGAAGAGCAGCGAGCCGCCGGTGAACACCGCGACCGGCTCGTCGCGGTCGGACAGGGCGAACGACAGGTGGGTGTGCGTGTGCCCGGGGGTGAGCAGCACCCGCACCCGCATCCGGTCACCGACCTCGACGACGTCGCCGTCGGAGACGCCGGTGCGCTCGAAGGAGACCGGGTCGTCGGCGTTGAGCAGGTACTGGGCGCCGACCTCGCGCGCCAGCTCGAGCCCGCCGGTCACGTAGTCGTTGTGGATGTGGGACTCGAAGACGTGGGTGATCCGGACGCCGGCCGCTTCGGCGATGCCGAGCACGCGGTCGTAGTCGCGCTGGGGGTCGACGACCAGGGCGACCTCGCCGTCGTGGGCCAGGTAGGTGCGGTCGCCCAGGCCGGGCGTGTCCAGGGGAAGGACGGAGATCGTCATCGTGGATGTCCTCTCGTGCTGTGGTGCGGAGTGGTCAGGCAGCGGTCTCGACCGGGCGCCCGGCCTCGATCCACTCGCCGGTGCCGCCGGCGACGCTGGTGGCGTCGATGCCCACGCCACGCATGAGTGCGGTGGCCTGCGCGCTGCGCCCGCCGGCCTGGCAGATGACGTAGACCGGGCGGTCCTTCGGCACCTCCGGCAGCAGCGCCGGGAGCAGGCTCAGTGGCATGTTCTTCGCGCCCGGGACGTGGCCGGGGCGGTACTCGCGTGCCTCGCGGACGTCGAGGACGACGGCGTCCCCCTCGGCGATGCGGGCGGCGAAGGTGGACTGGTCGATCTCGGGGATCACGGCAGCTCCTCTGTAGTGGGTGGCAGATACCCCCTGGGGTATGCTTCGACCAACCGTAGCACCGCGGCATGCATTCCCGGGGGGGTATCCCCGAGGGGAGCGGAGCTGGGGCGAACGGTCCGTGGACATCCCCGTCACGGGCCCCGACGAAGGGAGAAGGACGAATGTGCCGAGCGGTGACCTGCCGGACCTGCGGGCGGACGACGTGGGCGGGCTGCGGCCAGCACGTGGATCAGGTGATGCGCGGTGTGCCCGCCGCGCAGCGGTGCCCGGGGCACGAGCCGCAGGCCGAACCGTCGTCCGGGGGCTTCTTCTCCCGGTTCCGTCGGTCCCGGTAGGGGCGTCCGGCTCGGCGGTGGCGCGGCCGCGCAGATTGCCGGACCGGCAACGGCGTTTGCTTCCTCCGGCCGCGGCGCGCAGGGTGGCGTGCGTGAGTGCGGAGGAGTGGCCCCGGGACCTCAGGGTCCGGCTCGACGAGCTGATCGAGCTCTACCGGACGGCCCTGCGCCATGCTCTCGACCGCCTGATCGAGGACGCGAGAGGCGACCGCCGGTCTCGACCCCGGGGCCGTGGTCACCGGTCGGGGAGAGCGCCCGGTGTGGGCGTCGTACCTCCAGGTCGTCCGGGAGCTGGCGCAGCACTGCGGCCACGCCGACATCCTCCGGGAGCAGGTGCTGGCCCGCCGGTCGGCATGAGTCGCCGTCGTCCCGCACTGCCGGCCCTGGACCCGGACACGCGGACGCCCCGGTCCGCACGAGGCGGGCCGGGGCGTCCGGGGTTGGTTGCTGCCTACCGCAGGTCGAAGCGGTCGAGCTCCATCACCTTGACCCAGGCGTCGGCGAAGTCCCGCACGAACTTCTCCTTCGCGTCGTCGGCCGAGTAGACCTCGACGATGCCGCGCAGGATCGAGTTCGAGTTGAACACCAGGTCGGCCGCGGTGGCGGTGCGGACGACGCTGCCGGCGGCGTCCACCCCCTCGTAGACGCCCTCGGTGTCGGCCGACGTGCGCCACGAGACGCCGAGGTCGAGCAGGTTGCGGAAGAAGTCCGTCGACAGCACGCCCGGGCGGTCGGTGAGGACGCCGTGCGGCACGCCGCCGGTGGTGGCGCCCAGCACGCGCAGGCCGCCGACGAGCACGGTCATCTCCTTCGGCGTCAGCTCGAGCATGTAGGCCTTGTCGACGAGCAGCGTCTCCGGGGCGATCTTCGTGCCGGGGGCGATCCAGTTGCGGAAGCCGTCGGCCCGCGTCTCGAGCCAGCGGAAGTTGTCGACGTCGGTCTGCTCCTGCGACGCGTCGGTGCGTCCCGGGTGGAAGGGGACGGTGACCTGCACGCCGGCGTCGGCGGCGGCCTTCTCGACCGCCGCGGTGCCGCCGAGCACGATGAGGTCGGCCAGCGAGACCTTCTTGCCGGTCTGCTGCTCGAACTCGCCCTTCACCCGCTCCAGCACGGGCAGCACGTCCTGCACACCCGCGTTGGCCGCCCAGTCGATCTGCGGCTGCAGCCGCAGGCGGGCGCCGTTGGCGCCACCGCGCTTGTCGGTGCCGCGGTAGGACGCGGCCGCCGACCACGCGGTGTGCACCAGCTGCGACACGGTCGGCCCGGCGGAGAGCAGCCGCTGCTTCAGGTCGGCGATCTCGGCGTCGCCGACGAGCTCGTGGTCGACCGCCGGGACCGGGTCCTGCCAGATGAGGTCCTCGGCCGGCACGTCGGGGCCGAGGTAGCGGCTCTTCGGGCCCATGTCACGGTGCAGCAGCTTGAACCAGGCGCGGGCGTAGGAGTCGGCGAAGTACTCCGGGTCGTCCCGGAACCGCTCGGCGTAGGCGCGCAGCTCCGGGTCCATCCGGAGAGCCATGTCGGCGGTGGACATCATCGGCGGGTTCTTCTTGCCCGCGATGTGCGCGTCGGGCACGAGCTCCTGCGCCTCGGGGTTCTTCGGCTGCCACTGCTTGGCGCCGGCCGGGCTCGTGACCAGCTCCCAGTCCCAGCCGAAGAGGGTCTCCCAGTAGGTGTTGTCCCACGTGGTGGGCGTCGGGGTCCAGGCGCCCTCGAGACCGCTGGTGATCGTGTCGGCGCCCTTGCCCGTGCCGTTCGGGTTGGCCCAGCCGAGTCCGTTGCCGTGCACCGGGCAGCCCTCGGGCTCCGGGCCGAGGAGCTCGGGGTTGCCGTTGCCGTGCGTCTTGCCGAAGGTGTGGCCGCCGGCGATCAGCGCGACGGTCTCCTCGTCGGTCATGCCCATCCGGCGGAAGGTCACCTTGATGTCGTGGCCCGAGCCGAGCGGGTCGGGCTGCCCCTTGGGTCCCTCCGGGTTGACGTAGATCAGGCCCATCGTCACGTTCGCGAGCGGGCCCTCGTCCAGGTCGAGCGGGTCGTCGCCCGCGTAGCGCTCGTCGCCGAGCCAGGTGTCCTCCGGGCCCCAGAAGACCTCCTCGGGCTGCCAGACGTCCTCGCGGCCGAAGGCGAAGCCGAAGGTCGGGAGGCCCATGTCGTCGTGGGCCACGTTGCCGGCGAGCACGAGCAGGTCGGCCCAGGAGAGCTTCCGGCCGTACTTCTGCTTGATCGGGAGGAGCAGGCGGCGGGCCTTGTCGAGGCTGGCGTTGTCCGGCCAGCTGTTCAGCGGCGCGAAGCGCTGCTCGCCGGCGCCCCCACCACCGCGGCCGTCGGCGATCCGGTAGGTGCCGGCGGCGTGCCACGACATGCGGATGAACAGTGGGCCGTAGTGGCCCCAGTCGGCCGGCCACCAGTCCTGCGAGGTGCGCATGACCTCGACCACGTCGCGCTTGAGCTCCTCGACGTCGAGCTTCGCGAACTCGGCCTTGTAGTCGAAGTCGGCGCCCAGCGGGTCGGAGTCCTTCGCGGGCCTGTTGAGCACGCCCAGGTCGACCTGGTTGGGCCACCAGTCCCGGTTGCTGCGCGGGCGGCCGGACGTGTGGGAGGTCGGCGAGGGGATCGCCGGGTTCTCGCTCTCGCTGGTGCTGTCGGTCTGGACCTTGTCGGTCTCGTCGGTCACGTCGAACCTCTCTGGGCGTCGGGCGGGGGAGGGGAGTGGTCGGGCGGTCAGGCGGCCGTGCACCCGGGGCACCGGCCCCAGAAGACGACCTCGGCCTCGTCGACGGTGAAGCCGGCGTGGTCGGAGGGGGTGAGGCACGGTGCCTCGCCGACGGCGCAGTCGACGTCGACGATGGCGCCGCAGTCGCGGCACACCAGGTGGTGGTGGTTGTCGCCCACGCGCGCCTCGTACCGGGCGGCCGACCCCTGCGGCTGGATGCGGCGCACGAGGCCGGTGTCGGTGAGCACCCGCAGGACGTCGTAGACCGCCTGGTGGGAGATCGCGTCCAGGCGGGTGCGCGCGGCAGCGATCAGCGCCTCGGTGTCGAGGTGCGGGTGCGCGTGCACGGCGTCCAGCACCGCCAGGCGGGGCCGGGTGACCCGCAGACCCGCGGCACGCAGGTTCCGCTCGAGTTCGGTGGGGCCGGGCACGGACCCATCCTCGCGCGCTTCCCTTGAAAGAGTCAAGAAACGGCGGCCGCCCGATCGGCAGCCGGAGACCCGCCCGCCGCACTCGGTCGCTGCCGACGGGGGACGCGCGCACCGCCGTCGGCAGCGACGTAGGACCGGTACGGTCGTCGGGGCGATGAGCGTGCAGCCGCGTCCTGGTGGACCCGCGCCACGGTTCGGGATCCTCGGACCGCTGCGCCTGGAGGTCGGCGGCGGCGAGGTGCCGCTGCGCAGTCCCAAGCAGCGCAGCCTGCTGGCGGCCCTGCTGATGGACGTCGGTGTGCTCGTGCCCTCGGACCGGCTGGCCGAGATCCTGTGGGCCGCTCGCCCACCGGATGACCCGGCCGGTGCCGTCCACACGCACGTCTCCCGGCTGCGGAGGGTGCTCCACGACCACGGCGGGCAGCGGGCGGCAGAGCTGGTGGTCACCCGCCCTCCGGGCTACGCGCTGCTCGCCGACGGCGACATGGTCGATGCCGGCCGCTTCGAGCGCCTGGTCGGCGAGGCGCGCGCTGCCGCGACACCGGAGGCCGCGGTCGAGCTCACCCGGGCGGCCCTCCGCCTGTGGCGGGGCACGCCCCTGCCGGAGATCGAGCACGAGCGGGCGATCGCCGAGGCGGCTCGTCTGGAGGAGCTGCGCGCGACGGCGTGGGAGCTGCGCGCCGACGCGATGCTGCGCCTGGGCCGCGCCCCCGAGGTGGTGGCCGAACTGGAGCTGCCGATCACCCGCCATCCCTTCCGGGAGCGGCTCCGCGGCCAGCAGATGGTGGCGCTGTACCGATCCGGCCGGCAGGCGGAGGCGCTCGCCGCCTACCGCGAGCTGCGCGGCAGGCTGGTCGACGAGCTCGGGGTGGAGCCCTCGCCGGCCCTGCGGACGCTGGAGCAGCGGATCCTGCAGCAGGTCGAGCACCTCCCGTGGCCGGTCTCCCCGGAGGACGGCGCGGCGTCGGGAGCCGACCGGGCGGAACGACCCGCGCTCCCCGAGGAGCTGACCACGCCCATCGGCCGCGAGGCGGACGTCCGGGGCGTCGTGGAGGCGCTCCGGGCCCGGCGCGTCGTGGTCCTCACCGGGGTCGGCGGGGTGGGCAAGAGCCGACTCGCCCGCCGCGTCGCGCGGGAGCCGGCCGGGGACCACGCCGACGGCGTGGTGTGGTGCGACCTGGTGGGTGCCGCCACCCCGGAGGCGGTCCCGGAGGTGGTGTCGACGGCGCTCGGGGTGCTGCCGTCCGGGCGGGGGAGCCTCGCCGGCCTGGTCGAGCTCCTGCGCCGACAGCGGCTGCTCCTCGTGCTCGACAACTGCGAGCACGTGCGGCGCGGTGCCTCCGGACTGGTGCAGCGGATCCTGGAGAGCTGCCCGGGGGTCGACGTGCTGGCCACCAGCCGCCAGCCCCTCGACCTCGCTGCCGGTCAGGTCTGGCCGGTCCGGCCGCTGGGCCTCGCGCCGGGGGACGGCGGCGCGGTGGAGCTGTTCCGCGACCGGGCGGAGCGGGTCGACCCGACCGTCCGGTGGACCGGCGCCGACCGGGCCGCCGTCGCCGAGATCTGCCGGCGGCTCGACGGCCTGCCCCTGGCCATCGAGCTGGCGGCCGCGCGGACACGCTCGATGACGCCGGCCGACATCGCCGGCCGGCTCGACCACCGGTTCGACCTGCTGACCGAGGGGCCCGGCACCGGTCCGCCCCGCCACCGGAGCCTGCAGGCTGCCCTGGACTGGTCCTACGACCTGCTGCCCGTGGCGGCACGGCAGGTGTTCGACCGCCTGGCGGTCTTCGCCGGCGGGTTCTCCGCCGACGCGGCGGCCCGTGTCTGCGCCGGCGGCGCCGTGCCCGCCGACGCGGTCGCCGACCGGGTGGCCGAGCTGGTCGACCACTGCCTGGTCTCCGTCGACCGCTCGGGGAGGAACGCGCGCTACCGCCTGCTGGAGAGCCTGCGCGCCCACGGGGAGGCCCACCTCGGGAAACGGGGGGAGCTGGACACCTGGACCCGCCGGCACGCCGAGCACTGCACGTCCCTGGCGGTGCGGGCCGCCGACGGCCTGCACGGTCCCGACGAGGGACGGTGGGTGCGGCTGCTCGACACGGAGTTCGCGAACATCCGCGTCGCGCAGCACCGGGCCTGCGCATCCGGGCAGCTGGACGTGGCGCTGCGGTTGCCGGGGCTGCTGTGCGACTACGGCTACTACCGGCTCCGGCCGGAGGTGCACGGGTGGTCGGAGCGGGCGCTCGAGCTGCCGGGCGCGTCGGCCCACCCCTTCTTCCCGGCCGCGCTGCTCACGGCAGCGGTCGGCCACATGCAGCGGGGCGCGCTCGACCGGGCACTGGAGGCCGGGGCCCGCGTGCTCGCCGCGGCGACGGACGAACGTCTGGTCCTGCGTGCGACCCAGCTGCTCGCGGAGGTCGCCCTCTACCAGGGCCGGCTGGACGACACCGAGCGGCGCGGGCAGGAGCTCCAGGACCGCGCCGCCTCGGCCGCGGACCCCTACTTCGAGGCGCTGGGACACCTCTACCGCATCCACGCGGCCGCCTACGGCGGGCGGGCCGAGGCCGCCGCCGAACGGCTCGGCACCGGGTGGCGCGTGGCCGGCAGGGCGGGCACCCCGACCCTGCGCGCGGGGTTCAGCTATCTGGAGGGGGAGATCCGGCTGGACGCCGCGCCGGAGGTGGCGCTGGCGGCGTTCCGCCAGGCCATCCAGACCGCCCGGTCCGTCGGCAACCGGTTCGTCGTCGGGGTGACCCAGGTCTCCGTCGCCGCCCTGCAGGCGCGGCACGGATCGCCCGAGGAGGCCCTCGCCTCCTTCCGGGAGATCATCGACTCCTGGCGGCGCTGCGGTGACTGGGTCCACCTGTGGACCGCGGTGCACAACCTCCTGGTGCTGTTCGAGCGCGCCGGAGCGCACGAGGCCGCAGCGGTCCTCCACGGTGCGGTGCGGACCGCGTCCACCGGCGCCCCGCCCTTCGGCGGGGACGCCGAGCGGCTGCGGCACACGGCCGCCGCGCTGCGCCGCACCCTGGGTGAGCAGGCCTTCGCGGCCGCCGACGCGCGGGGTCGGTGCATGAGCGACGAGGACGCGGTCGGCTTCGCGCGGGAGGTGATCGGAGACCTCCTGGTCGGCGTCCCGGCCTAGCCTTCCGGACCGGACGACGGTGAGGAACCGTCCGCAGGAGATGCCCTCGGCGTGGTCCTCGAGATGCGTCCCCTCCTCCGACGTGGGTTCCGGACTCCTCTCCGGGCCTACGGCCGGGCCTCGAACACCCGGTGGATCGCGGCGTCGGCGACGGTGCGGAAGCGGGTGAAACCGGCCTTCCCGACGATCTCCCCGATCGCCGCGGCTCCGGCCTGTCCGCCCAGCGCGTAGCGGCCCTCCTGGGCGAGCGCGTTGGGCACGCAGACGACGGTGGACATGCCGTAGCCGAGCCGGCCCAGCGGGTTCAGGTTGTCCTCGGTCCGGTCGCCGGACCGGATCTCGACGAGCAGCACGGTGCCGTCCTCGGCGAGGGACTCCCGCGCGTGGGCGGCGGCGCCCACCGCGTCGCCGAAGTCGTGCAGCGCGTCGAAGAAGCAGATCAGGTCGTAGCCCCCCTCGGGGGCCGGGTAGCCGCCGGCGTCGGCGACCTCGAAACCGATCCGGCCGCCGTCCCCGAGTCCGGCGTCGGCAGCACGCCGCCGGGCCACCTCGACGGACGCGTCGTGGTAGTCGAAGCCGGTGAAGGTGGCGGTCGGGAAGGCCTCGGCGAGCAGGATCGTCGACGCACCGTGGCCGCAGCCGACGTCGGCGACGTGCCCGCCCTGCCGCAGCCTGGCCTGGACTCCGTCGAGCGCGGGGATCCAGCTGTCGACGAGGTGCGCCCGGTAGGCGGGTGCGAAGATCGCCTCCGTCGATCCGAAGAGCCCCGGGTCCTGTTCGTGCCAGCCGACGCCGCCGCCCGAGCGGAACGCCGCCTCGAGCCTCTCCTCGACCGCCCAGACCGCCGCCATCTGCGCGAAGCCGGGGGCCAGGAGGACGGGGCTGCCCGCGTCCACGAGGACCAGGGCGTGCTCCGCCGGGAGCTCGTAGGTGCCGCGCGCGGGCTCGTAGCCGACGTACCCGCCGGCCGCCTGGTTGGCCAGCCACTCCTGGAGATAGCGCTCGTGCACGCCGGTGCGTGCGGCCAGCTCCGCCGGCGTCAGCGGACCGGCGCCGGCCATCGCCCGGTACAGACCGAGACGATCACCGATGTGCGCCAGGGCCGTCGAGACCGTGGCGCCGAGATCACCGACCACCTGCCCCAGGAACTGCTCGACCTTCCGTTCGTCGATGGACATCCGGTTCACCCCTCGGTGTCGACAGCTGATGGCCGACACTCGCTCCGCCGGCTGTCATCCCGCTGTCGTGCACCTGTCGAGAGGGCACCCCCAGGTCCGGGTCAGCTCTTGGTGCCCGGCTCGTTCCGGTGGGTCTCGAACGTCTTGTGACCGTTCGGGCACGGTGGGATCTCGTCGCCCTGCGTCACGTGCACCTTCTCGCTGCAGTGGGCGCAGTAGAAGTCGCCGGTCTTCTGCGCCTTCTCGCCCGCATGGGCGGCCATGGGTACCTCCTCGTGCGGCACGCGGACGGCCGCGTCGTCGGTGGGTGGTGGGGGTCAGGGCGAGGGGTCGAGGGCGACCTTGGTCCAGCCGGTCTGCCGCTGGTCGAAGGTCTCGTAGGCCTCGAGGACCGACGGCATGTCGTCGACCTGGGTCAGCACCGTGGACGGGTCGATCGCGCCGGTGCGCACCAGCTCCAGCAGGTGCGGGATGTAGCGCCGGTGGTTGCAGTTGCCCATCTTCACGGTCAGGTTCTTGTTCATCGCCGCGCCGGTCGGGAAGCTGGTCATCTGCGGCGGGTAGACGCCGATGATGCCGATGCTCCCGGCCTTGGCGACGGCCTGGACCGCCCACTGCAACGACTGGCTCGGCGCATCACCCGGTACCCACGTGTGCCCGTGCGGGTCCTGCTCGGGAGCCACCTGGGAGCGCTCCTGCTCGAACTGGTCGGCCTGCTCCTGCGCGGCCTCGGCGGCCGGTCCGCTCTTCGGCCGCTGCGCGTCGACGCCGACCGCGTCGATCACCCGGTCGACGCCGATCCCGCCGGTCAGCTCCTGGACGACGGCGACCGGGTCCTCGGCGTTGAAGTCGATGGCTTCGGCGCCGCGGGAACGGGCCTGGTCCAGCCGGCTCGGGATGCCGTCGACGACGAGGACCCGCCCGGCGCCCTGCTGGAAGGCGCTGGTGACGGCGAACTGGCCGACCGGTCCGGCGCCGAGCACGAGCACGGTGTCCCCGTCGCCCACCTCGGCCAGCCGGGCGCCGAACCATGCCGTGGGGTAGATGTCGGAGAGCATGATCGCCGCGTCGTCGCCGACCTCCTCCGGCAGCCAGACCGGGCCGACGTTGGCGAACGGGATGCGGGCGTACTGGGCCTGCAGACCGTCGACCGGCCCGGTGGTCTGCGGGCCGCCGAAGAAGCAGGTGCCGGCCGCGGGCCCGTTGGGGTTGGCGTTGTCGCACTGGGCGTAGTAGCCGGCCCGGCAGTAGGAACAGGTGCCGCAGGCGACGGTGGACGGGACCACCACGCGGTCGCCGGTGCGGAGGTTGCGGACGCCGGGTCCGACCTCGCGCACGACGCCGAGCGCCTCGTGGCCGAGGATCGTGCCCTCGACCATGCCCGCCATCGTGCCGCGCACGAAGTGCAGGTCGGTGCCGCAGATGGCGCTCGCGGTGATCTCGACGATCGCGTCGGTCGGGTCCTGGATGGTGGGGTCGGGGACGTCGTCGAGCCGGATGTCGCCGACGCCGTGCCACACGACTGCCTTCATGCTGGTCCTCTCGTCCACGAGTCGCCCGGACGTCTCTGGAGCGCTCGCCGCCCTCCTCCGACGTGCTCGCCGGCGGGGCAGGACCGCCTCCTACCCCTGCCCACGGCACCTACGCGGCCCGCGCGGGGGTGTCCCGCGGGCGGACCGGCCGGAGCGCGGTGACGCGGCGGCGGCGGGTGTACCTCCGAGGGCGCCGGGTAGGGCGCGAGGACCGTCGAACCCAGGCGCTCCACCTCCTCTCGCCCAGGAGGGCCCCATGGCCTTGTCCTACCCGACCCAGCCCGGCGACATCGACCACCTGATCGCCGACGACCACGCCGCCGTCGACCGCCAGTTCCAGCACCTCGAGGCCGGGCGAGGGAACCGGCGGGTGCTCGTGGACCAGATCTCCTTCCAGCTCGCGCTGCACGCCTTCGCGGAGGAGACCGTGCTGTACCCGATCTGGCCGGAGATCGGGATGACCGACGAGCACGACGACGCCGAGCACGAGCACCAGCAGATCAAGGAGCTGCTGGTGACCCTCGGCCGGACCGAACCCGGTGAGGACGAGTTCGAGGAGGCGCTCCAGAACCTGATCGGCGTCGTCCGCCACCACGTGGACGACGAGGAGCAGGACGAGCTGCCGGAGTTCCGGGAGAAGGCCGGCGCCGGGCGCATGGCGCGGCTGGGCCGGGAGTTCCTGGCCGCCAAGCGCATGGCGCCCACCCGGCCGCACCCGCACGCCCCCGACGAGGGCATCGCCGAGCGGGTCGCCGGCATGCTCGCCAAACCCCTGGACCACGTCCGCGACCTGCTGTCCGGCAAGCAGAAGGAGATGGCCACCGACGCCTCCGGCCTGCTCACGCCCCAGGCGCAGGCCGTCGTCGATGCGCACTCCGCGCTGGGCCCGCTGCCCTTCGAGATCCTCGAACCCGACCAGGCGCGCAGGCAGCCCGGTCCCGACGACGCGGTCCGGAAGGTGATGGCCGACCGGGGCATCGACGGCCCCGAGGAGGTCGGTTCGGTGGAGGACATCGTCGTCCCCGACGCCGCCGGCGGGCAGATGCGGATGCGGGTCTACCGGCCGCTCGAGGCGGGCTCCGAACCGCTCCCCGTGATCATGTGGATCCACGGTGGCGGGTGGGTGCTCTTCGACATCGACACCTACGACGCCTCCTGCCGCGGCCTGGCCAACAAGACCGGCGCGATGGTGGTCAGTCCCGAGTACCGCAGGGCGCCCGAGGCGGTGTTCCCCGCCGCGCACGACGACGTCCTCGCCGCGTACCGCTGGGTCGTGCAGCACGCCCCCCAGATCGGTGGCGACCCGCTCCGGATCGGCATCGGCGGTGAATCGGTCGGCGGCACGATGACCGCGGCCACCGTGCTGCAGCTGGTGCGGGCAGCGGAACCGCTGCCGGCTGCGGCCGTGTGCGTCTACCCGCTCACGACCGGGCAGCAGTTCGGCGAGTCCATGGAGGACGCGGCCGATGCCCGGCCGGCCAACCGCGCACTGATCAGCTGGATGGCGATGCACGCCTTCGAGGGCGTCCCGGGCGGTGCCGAGGATCCGCGGGTGGACCTGCTCGGCTGGTCGCGCGACCAGCTGGCGTCGATGCCGCCCACCCTGGTCGTCACCGCGGAACGCGATCCGCTGCGCAGCCAGGGGCAGCAGTTCGCCGACGACCTCGCCGCCGCCGGCGTCGAGACCACGCACCGCCACTACGACGGCGTCATGCACGAGTTCTTCGGTGCCGCCGCCGTCCTCGACGAGGCGGAGCAGGCCCAGCAGGAGGCGGCCGCGCACTTCACCCGCGCGTTCGGGGCCGTGCCGACCACGGTCGGCGCGGCACCGGTGGGCGGTTCGTCCCGGTGACGGCGGCGCTCCGGCTGGCCGTCGACGAGACGGTGGGCGACCTGGAGGTGGTCCACCAGTTCAACCGTGCCATGCCCACCGGCGTGACCGTGTCGCACGGCGGGCGGGTCTTCGTCTGCTATCCGAAGTGGGGCGACGACGTCGGGTTCACGGTGGCCGAGCTGCGGGACGGCCGGGAGGTCGCCTACCCGTCGCAGGAGCTCAACGACAACCGCTCCGACGCCGACCCCGAGCGGCTGGTGTCGGTGCAGAGCGTCGTCGTCGACCCGGCCGACCGGCTGTGGATCCTCGACACCGGCAGCCCGATGTTCCGGCCGACCGAGCACGGCGGCCCCAAGCTGGTCTGCGTCGACCTGACCACCGACGAGGTGGTCGCGACGATCCTGTTCCCGGCCGACGTGGCGTTGCCGACGACCTACCTCAACGACGTCCGGTTCGACCTGCGACGGGGGGACGGCGGGGTCGCGTTCATCACCGACTCCTCCGACCAGGGGCCGAACGGGATCGTCGTCGTCGACCTGGCGTCGGGGGAGTCGTGGCGCCGGCTGCACGAGCACCCGACCACCAAGGCGACGGTCCCGCCCGACCTGCGGATGGTGGTCGAAGGCGTCGAGTTCGTGGAGCGCTCGCCCGACGGGGAGATCTCCCCGGTCAGGATGGGCGCCGACGGCATCGCGATCGCCGCCGACGGGAGCCGGCTGTACTACTGCCCCCTCGCCGGGCGGCGCTGGTACAGCGCGTCGGTCGACGCGCTCGCCGACCGCGCGCAGGACGACGAGGCCGTCGCCGCCACCGTTCAGGACGAGGGCGACAAGGGCTGCATCAGCGACGGCCTGGAGACCGACGACCGGGGCCGGCTCTACGTCACCGACGGGGAGCACGACGCGATCCACCGCCGCCTGCCGGACGGGAGTTGGCAGACCGTGGTCCACGACCCGCGCCTGCTGTGGCCGGACACGATGTCGGTCGCCGCGGACGGCTTCCTCTACGTCACGGCCAACCAGCTGTACCGGCAGGACAGGTACCGCGGGGGAGTGGACGAGCGGCGACAGCCGTACGTCCTCTTCCGGACGCCGATCGGCGCGGGGCCGGTCCGGCTCCGCTGATCCGGACGCGGCCGGTCCGCCCGCGTCCGCACCGGCGCGGCCCGGCCCGTGTCGGCCGACGGGCTCAGCCCTCCCCGGTGGCACGGAGCACGAGGACGGCGAGGTCGTCGGCCGGGCGGCCGGACTGGAACTGCATGACCGCCGTCTCCAGCATCGTGGCGACGTCCGCGGCACCGGCTCCGGCGCCGCGGCGAGCAGCGACCGCAGCCGTTCCTCGCCGAACAGCGCGAGGCCGCCCTCACCGGTCCGGTAGCGCGCCTCGGTGATCCCGTCGGTGTAGAGGACCAGGAGGTCGCCGGGCGTGAGCGTCGTGTCCGCCACCGGCAGCTGGATCTCCGGCAGGCTGCCCAGCAGCGCACCGGGCGTGCCCACCTCCTCGACGGCTCCGGTGTCCCCGCGGACGACCAGCGGGAGCGGGTGGCCGGCGGAGGCGGCGCGCAGGTCGATCCGGTCCCCGACCCGTCGCGCGAGGACGCAGGCGACCGTGCACGTACCGTTCGGCGTGCCCTGCCGGACCAGGACGGCGTTGGCCGTGCGCAGCACGTCCGCGGGGTCGGACGTGTGCATGGCCGCTGCCCGGACGGCGTAGCGGACGGCGGCGGTGATCGAGGCGGCGACCGGCCCGCTGCCCTCGACGTCGCCGATGACCAGCAGCCAGGAGGAGTCGTCGATCTCGACGAGGTCGTAGAAGTCCCCGCCGACGGTGGCCACCGTCCCGCCCGGCCGGTACGCGGCCGCCAGCTCCGCCCCTCGGGGTTGCGGCACGTCGGGCGGCAGGAGGCTGGTCTGCAGGTCCTCGGCGAGCCGGCGGTGGCGCTCCTCCGACGCGGCGAGTGCCTCGGCGAGACGGTGCTCGGTGGTCACGTCGTCCACGACCACGCACAACCCGATGACCTGACCGTCGTGCGACACGGGGAAGAAACTCGCGTTCCAGTGGCGGACGTCCCCCGGCCGGCTGCCCACCGCGCCGGTCATCAGGACGTCCCGCCGCGGCCGGCCGGAGCGCAGCACCTCGCGGTAGAGCACCTCGGCCTCGTCACCGATCCCGGGATGCAGCTCGGCCGGCGTCCGGCCCAGCAGCTCCCCGGCCGGAAGGCCGTTCATGTCCTCGAGCACCGGGTTGACCCGCACGTGCCGGACCTCCTCGTCGAACAGTCCGATGCCGAGAGGCGCGCTGTCGATGACCGCGTCCAGCTGGGCCGCGATCACCTCGAGCCGACTGGGTTCCGCTCCGCTGGGTTCAGGCACGAGGAGGACAGTAGGCAGCCGGGCCCGGTCCCGTGCCGGAACGGGCGCAACCGGTCCCGGGCAGCTCCAGTACCGCGCGGTCCGATGACGGTTCCGTGACGTCGCGTCGATGCCGGTGAGCCGCGGTCGGAACTGCGCGACGATCGGCCCTGCGTGGTCAGCACGATGGTCTCGAGACGCGGGGGCGGTCCCATGCGCGCGATCGGTGGCACGACGGACGGACGACGACAGGGCGCGCGGCTGGCCACGGTGCTCGCCGCGGTGGTGACGCTCAGCACCGGCCCGGTGCTCGGTGGCCAGGTCGCACGGGCGGCCGACTGCCCCGACCCGGTCCGCGCGGTCCTGGACACCACGCCGGCCACGGCGGAGCGCACCGTGGCGCTGACCTTCGACGACGGGCCGTGGCCGGAGAACACGCCGGCCGTCCTCGACGTGCTGCGGTCCCACGGCGTCCGGGCCACGTTCTTCGTGCGCGGGGACCAGGCCGCCCGCCATCCGGACCTGGTGCGGCGGATCGCCGCCGAGGGGCACGCGATCGGGAACCACACCTGGTCGCACCCGGACCTCAGCCGGCTCTCCGCGGCGGGGCGGGCGACCGAGATCGACCGGACGACGCGGGCGATCGTCGATGCGACCGGCACGGGTCCGTGCTTCTTCCGAGGCCCGTACGGCATCCACCACAGCGCCGCGATCGCCGGACCTGCGTGGGAGCGCGGCATGACGGTCGTGGACTGGTCGATCGACACCCGGGACTGGTCGACTCCGTCGGGCTGGAGTCCGTCGTTCCAGCAGCAGATCGTCGCCCGCGCCACCTCGCCGGGCAGCGCGCACCCCATCGTGCTGATGCACGACGGTGGCGGCTACCGGCAGAACACCGTGGCCGCGCTCGACGACATCATCGCCTTCTACGCCTCCCGCGGGTACACCTTCACCGACCCGCTGGGACGGGGATCGAGCGGTGGCGGGGGCTCAGGGGGCGCCTACGTCGTCCGGCCGGGGGACACGCTCGCCTCGATCGCGGCCGGCCACGACACGAGCTGGCGGGACATCTACGCCGCGAACCGGGCGACCATCGGGCCCGACCCGGGTCTCATCCGGGTGGGGCAGCGGCTGGCCATCCCCGGTGCGGGCGGCGATCCGGGCGGCGGCGCGGGCGGCGGCGCCAGCACCGCCTACGTCGTCCGGCCGGGGGACACGCTCGCCTCGATCGCGGCCGGACACGACGTGAGCTGGCGGGAGATCTACGCCGCCAACCGGGCGACGATCGGGCCCGATCCCGGTCTGATCCGGGTGGGGCAGCGGCTGACCATCCCCGGCGGCTGACTGCCGGTTCCGGGACGGTCCCGCCGATGCAGGAACCGGACCTCCCGCCGCGGGGGGACCGGACGACCCGCTGCCACCGCTCGCCCGCGCGCAAGGTCTCCGCGCGCGGGAACCTTCGTCCCTGGCGCTCGACCTCGCCCGCGACGAACGTGGGTCCGCACCGGTGGACGAGGAGGACGAGCGATGGGTGCAGGAGGGAATGTGCGGTCGGCGATGCGCAGGGCCGGCCGGCTCAGCGGAGCACCGTTCCGAGCGGTGTGGCGCTTCGGTGGCTGGGTCCGGCACTCGGCTGCCGACACGGAGGGGGTGTACGGGGCCAACCCCAACGACCTGCCGCCGGACGACCGGGTGACGAAGGCCGCCATCATCGCCCACGGGCTGGGCGGCGGCGGTGGGGGCGGCGCAGGCGGCATGCAGTAGGCGGTTCGGCCGCCGCGGAACTGCCGGGCGGAGGGCGGGCTCACCGGGCACAGCCCGGTGGTCCGTCACCCGCGGCCCGGCGTCCCGGTCGGTCCACCGCCGGCTGGTGCGCTGCGACCGCCCGCCGACTCCGGCCCGCGGTCGGTGCTCACGGCTGCCACCACCTGCTCCACCCGCTCCTGGCAGACGCGCCAGCGGCGCTGGTTGTCGTGCACGAGCGCGGCCGACTCGCAGCACAGGTCGGCCGCGCGCGAGATCACCTCGGTGGCCGCGTACAGCCGGCGGGGGACGGCGCGGGTGCCCGCGAGGTCCGCGCGCAGCGCGGCCGGGCGGAAGTCGATGCCTTCGAGCATGTCGCCGGCCCGACCGAGCAGGTGCGAGATCAGGGATTGCATGTGCGCGGACAACCAGTCGTTGCTGATGATCCGGTGCCGTTCGCCCATCACGTCGGCCAGCTCCTCGAGCTCCAGCAACGCTGCGGTCGCGGCCCACGACGCCTGCATCGCGGCGGCCAACCACTCACCGCTGGCCGCGAAGCGGTCCGCGTCGGCACGCAGGTCGGCGATCATCGCGCTCACTTCCGCCGGGCGGCCTTCCCCTTCCAGGAAGAGGATGCCGTCGAGGGCGGTCGCGGCCTCGCTGTTGAGGTCGTCGGCGCCCTCGTACGGACTCAGCGCCGTACGGGAGGACGGCTCTGCGGTGGTCCACCGGTCGGCCAGGGCCAGCAGTGCCCGTTCGTGGCGCTGGAGCCGCAGGGCGCTCTCCAGCGGTGAGGCGGCGTAGAACCGCTCGTGTTCCTGGTGGAACCGGAACAGGTTGAGCGCAGCGCCCAGCGCGGGGTGGGGCTGCGCCGGACCGCTTCCCGGCGCTACCCCGACGTCTCCCGGTGCGTCGCTCCCAGCCGGCGGGCGCGCACCCGCGTCCGCCGGATCCTGTGACGGACGCCGATCGTGAGGGGGCATGACCGCACGGTCCCCGGCTCGGCGGCCGCCCGGGAGGGCCGATCGTCCCGGACCGGCAGGTCCGGCGGGCCGCGGGGCGCGCCGGGGCTCCCTGGTGCGAGCCAGGACCCGCTCGATGCCGGGCCGCTCACCTCCCTCCGTGGGTGGCCTACTCACCCGACCGGGTCCACCCGTCGGCCGGCCCGGAGGCTCGGGATCGTCGCCTCCGCCGTGTCCGGCACCACCCGGAAGGTCGGGAACCGGTCGGCCACGGTGGCGATCTCCTCCACGGCGAGGTCCGGTCCGACGCCGAAGAACGCCCGGGCCTCGCGGCCGACCGTGCTGCTGCCCCGGCGTCGTCCCGCCCGCAGCACGTAGGAGCGGATCACCGGCGCACGGTCGGGGGGCGGCACCTCGACCAGCGTCACCTCCCGGCGACGACCGCGGCGGGCCAGCACGACCCGACCGCGGGCCGCACGGACGTTGCGCACCCACTCCGACTCGCCGGTGAGGGACACCAGGTAGTCCTGACCGGCGTGCTCCGCCCGCACCAGGTTGGTGCGCCGGAGCACGCCGGTGTGGCGGCCGGGCACCTCGAGGGTCACCACGTAGCCCGGGCTCAGCCCCAGTGCGGTCAGCGCGTGCCCCAGCCACTGGAGCCGTGCATACAGCGGTGGTGGTGGCCGGTAGCGCTCCGCGCGTGGATCGCCGACCGGGACCAGCAGTCGGTCCATCCTTCGCCGCAGACGACTGCGTCCGTCGTCGGCGAAGGCCCGCAACGCCTCCGTCGCGCCGACCGCGAGCGGATACCCGTGCCCCGGCGCCAGCACGCGGGGTTCCAGGGCGGCCAGCGCAGCGATGGACTCCCGAGCCGCGCGCCGGTCCCACGTCGAGTACCAGGGTGGCCCGGCCAGCCGCCGGCGGCCGGACAGCACCCCGGGGACCGAGTTCGAGTCCACGGTGAGGACGGCGTCGCCGGAGACCAGCACGCCGTCGCGCCGGCGGAGATAGGCGACGGAACCGGGAGTGTGCCCCGGGGCGGCGATCCACTCCCAGTCCGGCAGCCCGGGTACGACACCTCCGGGCGGGAGGGCGCGGGCGACGTCGGTGATGTCACCGACGGCCTCGATCCGGGAGCGGGTCCTGGCCGGCAGCAGACGCATGATCGGCATGACGACCCAGTGGTCCAGCGGCATGTCAAACTCGGGGAGGTACTTCCCGGCTGCCATCGGCAGCTCGACGGGGTGGACGTGGACCGGCACGTCCCACGACCTGGCGAGCTCCCCGGCGGCCGCCGAGTGGTCGGGATGGATGTGGGTGAGCAGGATCGCCGCGGGACGCGCACCCGGGCCGAACAGCGACTCGGCCGTCCGCCGGATCGTGTCTGCGTCGCCGGCCCATCCCGCGTCGATCAGCGCCCACGCCTCCCGGGAGCGGACCAGGTAGACGTTCGAGGCGGGGAAGCCGCGGCCCAGCGTGACGACGTGGACGTCGTCGGCGACCTGGAGGGGGCCTCGTCGTCCCCGCGGTGGCGGCCAGCGGTCCGGCGTCCGTTCCGGGTATCCCACGGTGCAGGTCACGGTGCGTTCCCTCCATCGGGCCACGAGGCCCGAGGGCCCCGCCGGCATCGGTCAGCCGTACGGAACGGTCCCCGGCGGCCTCCCGGACCGGGAGGGCCGGAGGGTTCCTCGGGTGACCGACCATCGTCCCGGGGAACCGGTCAGGCGTCCCTCCGGCGCAGCGACACCGCCGCACCGATGAGGGTGACGGCCACGTAGGCCATGAAGACGGCGAACCCGGTCCATGGCGCGAGCACCACCGGCCCCCCATCGACCGCCGCGGTGACCTCCGGCGAGGCGATGCGCTCTCCCGCGGTGGACGGCAGGTACGGGTAGACACCGGTGAACCAGTCCGAGGTCAGCATCAGCAGCTGGACGACGGTGGACAGCAGCAGGAGGACGCCGAGTGCCGCGGTGATGGCGCCGGCCGTGTGCCGGATGAGGGCCCCGAGGCCCAGGCCCAGCAGGCCGACCCCGGCCAGGTAGAGCCCGGTGCCCCAGAAGATGCGCTGAACCTCCGGATCGGCGAGGTCGGCGGCGTCCTGGCCGCCGAGCACCGGGAGGGTGACCAGGTAGGCCAGCGCGACACCGAGGACACCCAGCAGGAATCCCACGGCGGCGATGAGCACCGCCTTGGCGGCGAGCACCGGGGTCCGCCGCGGGGCCGCGGCCAGGGAGGAACGGATCATGCCCGTCGAGTACTCCCCGGTGATCATCAGCGCGCCGAGGACGGCCACGACGACCTGGGCGAAGGTGTACCCCAGCCCGATGGCTGCCTCCCCGCCCGGCGCATCGTCCGCCCCGGCGGCGCCGACGGCTGCAGCCAGGGCCATGACCGTCGCGATCAGCACCATGGCGAGCACGGTGGCCACCACCGACCAGTAGGTCGAGCGCAGGCTCCACAGCTTGATCCACTCCGAGTGCAGCACCCGGGGGAAGGTCACGGGGGAGACGGCGACCTGCTGCTCGGTGGCGGTCGCGGTCGCCGCAGTGACGGCGGTGCTCATCGGGAGGCTCCTTCCGGGGCGGGCTCCGAGCGGTAGACCACCTCGTCGTGGGTCAGGGACAGGAAGGCGTCCTCCAGCGACGCCCGGACAGGAGTCAGCTCGTGCAGCGGGATCCCCGATCGGGCCGCTGCGTCGCCGATCTGCTCGCTGCCGAGCCCGCGCACCTCCAGCCGGCCGTCGGCGGCGGGTGTCGCGGTGCCGCCGGAGGCCGTGAGCAGCTCCGCGAGTTCCCCGGCCCTCGGTGACCGGACCAGCACCGTGGCCGTCGTGGTGGCGTCGATGATCTCCTGCACCGCGCCGGCGGCGATGATCCGGCCGCGGCCGATCACCAGCAGGTGATCGGCCGTCTGGGCCATCTCGCTCATCAGGTGCGAGGAGATGAACACCGTGCGGCCCTCCGCCGCGAGCCGGCGCACCATGGTGCGCACCCATTTCACGCCCTCCGGGTCCAGGCCGTTGACCGGCTCGTCGAGGATCAGCGTCCGCGGGTCCCCGAGCAGCGCGGCGGCCATGCCCAGCCGCTGACCCATGCCGAGCGAGTAGCCCCCGACCCGCCTGCCGGCGACGCTCTGCAGCCCGGTCATCTCGACGACCTCGGTGACGCGACGAGCGGAGATCCCGTGGGTGGCGGCCATGGCCCGCAGGTGCTGCCGCGCGCTGCGTCCGGTGTGCACCGCCCGCGCGTCGAGGAGGATCCCGACCTCGGCCAGCGGTCGACGGTGCTCGGCGTAGGGCCGGCCGTTGACGGTGACCTCGCCGGAGCTGGGCCTGTCCAGCCCGACGATCATGCGCATCGTCGTCGACTTGCCCGCGCCGTTCGGGCCGAGGAAGCCGGTCACCGTCCCCGGTCGCACCGTGAAGGAGGCGGCGTCCACCGCCGTGGTGTGCCCGTAGCGTTTCGTCAGTTCGTGGGCCTCGATCATGTGCGCCCACGCTGTCCGACCGTGCGGCGGGGGACCAGGGCGGGTCGTCCCCGGCAGTGGGGGACCTTCGTGGATGCCCTGACCCGGGCCGGTCGTGCTCCTGGGCGACGGACGCCGACCGGCGTGGGGCTCAGCCGGCCGGAGCGGGCTCCGGAGCCCCGCCGAGGAGGGCGCTCAGCTCGACCCGGCTGCCGACACCGAGCTTGGCGAAGACAGCCTTCGCGTAGCCGTGCACGGTGTGCGGCGACAGCCAGAGCCGCCGTGCGATCTCCGCCTCCGGGGTTCCGCCGGCGAGCAGACCGGCCACCTCCCGCTCCCGCGCCGTGAGGGCCGCCGAGGCCAGCACCAGCGGGGCCAGGTCGCTCTGTCGCGCGGGCTCCAGCAGGACCGCGACGAGTGCACCGGTCGTGCCCCCGCCACCGAGTACGCCGGCACGGACGACGAGGTAGCGCCCCGCGCGACCCCTGACCCGCGCCTTGGCGGGTGGCCCCGTGCCGGTCGCCTCGAGTGCACGCGCCAGCGAGGCCACCTCGTGCACCACGCCCGGGAGCGGCGTCCCGTCGTCCGGGAGTTCGGCGAGCAGCTGCCGGGCGGCATCGCTGCAGCCGGTCACCCGGCCGTCGTCCGTCACCAGGAGTACCGCCGGGCCGTCCGGGTCGCCGGGCTCCGGGCAGGCCCGCGCCAGCGCGTGCGCCTGCCGCAGTCCGCCGCCCAGCGCCGCCGCGACGCGCGCGAGCGACCGCTCTTCCGCGGCGGTGAACCACGGCGCTCCGGCCGGGCGGGTCAGGCAGACCTGCCCCCAGCAGTTCCCGCCGGCGCGGAACACCCCGCGGATCTCGTCCCCCAGGCCGAGCGGCGAGTAGAGCTCGCGGTGCCGGGCGCTGTCGGCCAGCCGCCCGCCGGTCTCCGCGGACAACCGACCGACCGGTGATCGGCGGTGGGCCAGTGCGGCGAACGAGTTCAGGTCCGGCGTCGTCCGCTCGTGCTCGATCAGCCGGCGCTGGACGTCCGGGTCCACCCGCTCCCCGTGCACCGTGGTGGCCAGCCCGGTCGCCGGGTCGCTGAGCATCCACCCGGCGGCCACGTAGGGCAGTCCCCGGCGCACGACGCCGGCCACCTCGTCGAGCAGGTCCTCCGGCGGCAGGACCCGCGAGCAGCGGCGGGCCACCGCGCGTTCCGCGGCGGTCCGGGCGGCAGCGGGACCGGTGCCCATCCCGCCACTGTCCGCCTCCTCCGCCGGGCTGTCGAACCCGCCGGTGCACCGCGGAAGACCCCCCGGGCAGGGGGTGGGTCCCACCGGCCGTCCAGCCGCACGATGGGACCGGAACCGAGGGGAGATGTGTCCACGATGAGGAACGACACAGCACGCACCGGATCCGAGGAGACGCTGCCGGTCGTGGTGATCGGAGCCGGGCCGACCGGTCTGGCCACCGCCGCCGCCCTCGGCCGCCGCGGGGTGCCGGCGGTGGTCCTCGAGCAGGGGCACGCCGTCGGTGCGGCGTGGCGCCGCCGCTACCGCGGGCTCCGGCTGAACAGCGGCCGGGCGTTCTCCGGGCTGCCCGGAATGCCGATCCCCCGGAGCAGCGGCACCTTCCCCGGCCGGGACGACGTGATCGCCTACCTCGAGTCCTACCCCGCCACCGCCGGTCTCGACGTCCGCACCGGCGTGCACGTGCAGCAGGTGAGCGACGACGCGGGCCAGTGGCGGGTCGTCACCGACCACGGCGACTGGCGCACCGGAGAGGTCGTCGTCGCCACCGGGCTGCTGGCCCGCGGCACCGTGCCGTCGGAGTGGAACGCGGACGCATCCTCGATCCGCGTCGTCCACTCGACCGAGTACGCCGACCCGGCTCCGTTCGCCGGATGCGACGTGCTCGTCGCCGGCGCCGGTTCGTCGGGGCTGGAGATCGCGCACGACCTGGCGCACGGTGGCGCCCGCAGCGTCCGGCTGTCGGTGCGCACACCGCCGAACATCCTGCCCCGGTCGGTGGCCGGGATGCCCGGTGATCCGGCGGTCCACCTGCTGCGCCGGCTGCCGCCACGGGTGGCCGACGCCGCCGTGCGACCGCTGCAGCGGCTCACCATCGGCGACCTCGCCGACGTCGGCCTGCCCGCACCGGAGGAGGGGCCCTTCACCCGTCAGCGTCGGCCGCACGACGCCGGTCCGGCCATCGTCGACCGCGGGGTCGTCGACGACCTGCGGTCCGGCCGGATCCCGGTGGTGGCCGCGGTCGACCGCTTCGACCGCGACGGCGTGCACCTGGCCGACGGCAGCGTCCTGCAGGTCGACGCCGTCATCGCCGCGACCGGACTCCGCCCCGGCCTGGAGCCGTTGCTGGGCGACCTCGACGTGCTCGACGACGACGGGCTGCCGGTGGCACAGGACGAGGAGGCGGCGCTGCCCGGGCTCCGGTTCGTCAACTTCGGGATGCGGCCGGGACTGCTCGCCGCCGCGGGTCAGCGCGCCCGCCGCGCGGCGGCCGCGATCGCCCGCGAGTACCGGGAGCGGGACGAGGAGGAAGAGTCCATCCGGTGGCTCGTGCACCGCTCGCGCGCCGCGTGACCACGGCACCTCCGGGCCGAGACCCCACGGATCCCGGACCACCGACCGAGGTCCTCACCGGCACGGCCGTTCGCCCATGTGGGGCCGCACGGGTGACCGGCAGCGTCGCAGCCGTGGTCGAGAACCGAGGAGCCCGCATGACCGGATGTCGCGTGCGTCTGGTGCGCGCCCACCCGCACATCGGGCGCCCGGCGCCGGCGGCCCGGGGATGAGCGCGACGCGGAGCGCCGGTGTCCGTACCGCGGCGAGCGCACGTCCGCTGCTGACCTTCGTGCTGCTGGCTTACGGCATCTCCTGGCTGCTGTGGGCACCGGCAGTGCTCGGGGTCGGAGGGCCCGCGGGAACGGTGCTGCTGGCGGCGGGCGCGTTCGGCCCGGCGGTCGCGGCCGGGCTCGTCGTCCGCTGGTCGGGGGGCTCGGTGCGCGGCTGGCTCCAGCCGCTGCTGCGCTGGCGGGTACCGGCGCGCTACTGGGTCTACGCCCTCGGGCTGCCGGTCGCGCTGTTCCTATCGGTGAACGTCGTGCTGGCGCTGCTGGGCGAGCAGGTGCACCTGGACCGGCTCGGTGCGGCGGCCGGGTCCTGGATCGGCACCTTCGTCGTGGTGGCGCTCGTCGGCGGGGGGCAGGAGGAGCCCGGCTGGCGGGGCTTCGCGCTCGACCGGCTGCAGGCCCGCCACTCACCCCTGGCCGCCACGGCCCTGCTCGCGCTGATCTGGGGGCTGTGGCACCTGCCGATCTACGGCATCGGCTTCGTCGGACCGATGCTGTTCGCCGTCTTCTACACGTGGCTGTGGAACCGCACCGGCAGCCTGCTCCTGTGCGTCGCCCTGCACGGTGCCTTCACGCCGTCGCTGGATCACCTGGTCCTGGTCGACGACAGCCTCGTGGTCGACGCCTCCATCCTCGGCGTGCTCGTGCTGGCGGCCGTCGCCCTGGTCGTGCTGACCCGCGGCCGGCTCGGCTTCGATCACCGCCCGGTCCCGGTGGCCGATCAGGCGGCCGACGCCGGCCGCATCGCCGGTCGCTGACCCGGCAGCAGCGAGGGAGCGCAGTGGACCGGCGCAGCACCGTCGTCTACCTGGTCGGAGCCGTCACCGTGTGGGGCGGCACGGTCGTCGCCCTGGGGATCCTGCTGTCCGGCAGCGGCCGGTTCGGCGAGGTGCTGGCGATCCTGGTCGGGCCCGCGGTCTGGTTCGTGCTGCTCGTCCCCGCGGGCCTGTCGTGGACGACGAGGCGCCGGCGGGAGCAGGAGGGGAGACGTCCGGCAACCGTCGAGGACGCCGACCCCCCGGCCGAACGGAACTGATGCGGCACCCTGCCCCTGCGACGAGGGCCGGCACGAGGGGAGTCCCGGCGTCCGCCGGGCGCCACCGGGTGGCGACGGGGTGCTCCTGGCGGGAGCGCGGACCGGCCGCGCGTGTCAGCGACGGGCCATCGCCTCACGGACCTGCCGCACCGAGGGATTCGTCAGGTGCTCGCCTCCGACGACCACGGTGGGCGAGAGCTCGTACCCCTTCTCGTGCCGCGCCCGGACCTCGGCCGCCCCCACCTCGTCGCGGAAACGGACGGATCGGTAGGGCACACGGGCCAGGGTCAGCTGCGCCCGCAGCTTGGTCGAGTAGGGGCAGCCCGGCCGGTAGTACAGGATCGGGATGTCGTCGTCCATGGCGGACCCTTCCTGAGCGTCGGAGGCCCTTCCTGCCGGCCACTCGGTCGGGATCGGCCTCGCCGCACAGTCTGCTCCCGGTATGCGGAGCGGGCGCTGTGCCGAGGTGCCCACACCGTCCCGAGCAGCCGGTCCTGCGATGGTGGTTCGCCGGGCATGAGCCGGTCGCCCTGACCGTCCGCATCGCCCTGCATCCCGCCGCCGACGATCTGCCGGGACACGACCCGCTCGCGCTGCTGATCGAGATGCTGCTGGACCAGCACATCCATGGGCGAAGCGGTGAGAGCGTCGCCTTCGCCGGCGCCCGGATCCGCTAGCAGCCGGGGTCGCTGTCAGAGCCCCAGGTACCTGGCGACGGCGAGTTCGACCTCCTCGAGCTCGTGGCGATGGAGGAAGAACGCGGGTTCGTCGTGGACGAAACGGACGTCGATGCTGCGCAGCTGATCGGCGAGGAACCGGGTGGGAACTCCGCCCAACTCGATCTCGGGCCGGAAGACGGTCTGGTGTGCCTGGGTCGACGTCGGGACGATCGTGGCGACGTGCCAAGCCATGTCGGTCGGGCTCAGGACCAAGCCGTAGCGCCGACCGCGTTGCTCATGTCCACGACGGGCCTCCCCGAGGTCCACCCGGTAGACCGCCCCGCGGATCACCAGGCGTCGGTCTCGTCGGACAGGTCCTCGTCCGCCAGCCGCTCGGCGTCGGCCCGTGCTCTCGCCAACCACGCCTCACGGTCGAGAAGGCGGAGGGCGCGGCGGATGACGTCGGCCGTTCGCTCGTCGTCCCTCATCGCCTCGCGGATGATCCGGTCGTCCTCGTCGGTCGGACGAAATCCGATGGTCCTGGTCATGCCCCGAGGTTATACAATTGTTGTACTACTGTGCAACGACCTTCGTTCGGTTGGCTCACCCCGTGCGGCTGTCGCTCCTTGCTGCTGCGGGCGATTGCGTCAGGATCCCGACACGGGACCGTCTTCGGCGTGCCGACGATCCGCATCGACCAGGACGACGCCGCCGACGACCTGCTGGGATGCAACCCCCTCGCGCTGCTGATCGGGATGCTGCTGGACCAGCACATGCGTCGACGAAGCAGCTGATCGCTGGAACGTTTCCGGCGACAGGGCTACTCAGCCGATGGGAGTTCTTCGATGTACGCGGTGATGTTGGGGGGTGCGCCGAGGACGAGGTTGTGTGGGCCGTGACTCAGCCGGAGGCCGCGGTCGTCCCAGCTGGTGTTCCACCCGTGCAGATCCAGCAGATGCGTCACGCTCTCGACCACGTCGCGCGCCCGGAGGGTCCGGTCGTCGGCCTCGCTGTTCGTCTCCAGAACGATGCGCTTGTGCAAGTCGTCGCGATCCAGCCTCGCGAACTGCTCGAGCCGCTGATCGATCCGCAGCGCCACCGGCGCGAGGAACATGTCGACGTAGTCATGCGGTGCAGTAGGCACGGGCGCTCCTCGGGGTCGAGTGAGGGTCGGCGAGTCTTACGCTAGGTGGCCGACCACCGGGTCCCGCGAGGGCCGAAGGCCTGTGGTTGGCCGGGACGGACGTCCTCCCGGCGGCGGTTCACGGAGCACGACGTCCGGCCTCGGTGCGGTCGAGGGGAGCCCCGGGCGGCAGGTGATTGCGGTGTCCCCGCCGCGCGGCAACGATCTTCGGTGTGCCGACACTCCGCATCGCCCAGGACGACGCCGCCGACGAACTGCTGGGCCGGGATCCGCTCGCCCTGCTGGTCGGGATGCTGCTGGACCAGCGTAGTGCTTAGCCACTAACTTCCCGGCAGCCTTCCTTCGCCCCGAAGGCGGCTTCAGAGACACCTGCCCGCAGCCGGTCCTACTTCCTCATGCGTCGGATCCACCGGCTGATGGCGAACGCAATCGCTGCGACGGCCGCAATCACCACCAACATGGCAACCCACGTCGGCACCGGTATGCCGTCCCCACCTGATGCGCCCGCGTAGATGCGGACGGCATTGCCAGCCAGTGACGTGGTCATCGCTTCTTCCAGGTCCGGTATGCCAGGTAGACCGCAACAGCGGAGAACACGAAGAACAGGAGGACACCGAACCAGCCATTGCCTTGGATCATCGCTGCTGCACCGTTCCTGCCGAGAGTCCGTGATCTTGGAAGCGAACTCTCGAAGACGCGCCAAGGCCCCGCAACTCGGCGCTCTGAGAAGCCCAGTCTTCTCGCGCGGTCGCCTCACGGTCGCGAGCACTCCCGCTGCCCCATAGTGCGCCGTTCAGAGCGACCTAAGGGCGTGGAGGCTCATTGGGAGGCCAGTAGACCAGCAGTTCCCGATGGAGCGCGCGTTCGGCGCGCCCCGGCTGCTCGCCGACCGGCTGGGCGTCGACGCCCTGGACGCGCGGCAACTCGCCGGGATGGACGCCGAGGAGCTGACCCGCGTCTTCCAGGGCCCGCCCGCGCTGCACCGCTACCCCGGCTCCATGGCCGGCCGGACCCAGGAGCTGTGCCGGCTGCTCGTGAAGCGGTACGACGGGCGTCCGGAGAACCTCTGGGCCGATGCGCCGGACGGCGCGACCCTGCTGCGGCGGCTGAACGAGCTGCCCGGCTTCGGCGCCCAGAAGTCGAGGATCTTCCTCGCCCTGCTCGGCAAGCAGTACGGCGTCGCGCCGCCGGGCTGGCGGGAGGCGGCCGGCGACTACGGGCTCGACGGATCGCGGCGCTCCGTCGCGGACATCACCGGCCCCGAGTCGCTGACCGAGGTCCGGGCGTTCAAGCAGGAGCAGAAGCAGGCGGCCCGGGCGGCGAAGCAGAAGTAGCCGGCGGCGGCAGCATCGGCGGCGAGACGGTGGCACGATGGGTTGTGCACCGTGCACTGCCCGGGGAGCGCCCCGGACGCCCGGTCGTGGAGGGATGGAGCCCGTGGCCTCGAGCCAGCAGTTCCCGCGTCAGCGCCGGCCGGAGCCCGTGCTCATCACCGAGGCCGAGCCGAGCGTGGCCGAGCAGCACGCCTTCCGGAAGAAGCGCTACGCGATCACCATGGGGGTCCGCGCCGTCTCCATCATCCTGGCGGCGGCCTTCTACCAGGTCGTCTGGCTGATGCTGATCTTCGTCCTCCTGGGCACCGTCCTGCCGTGGGTCGCCGTGCTCATGGCCAACGACCGGCCGCCCAAGAAGCGGCTGCACGTCAACGCCTACGACGCCCGGCCCGACCGAGTGCTGGAGAGCCGCCCCGTCCGCGTCATCGACGGCTGAGACGCCGCCGTCGGTCAGCCGGCCCGGCCGCCGGCCGCAACCGGCTCGTCCGCCGTCATGTGGTGGCGGCCGATCGGCAGCATCAGCGGGGTTCCCGACGTCGGGTCGACGATGACCCGGCACTCCAGCTCGAACACCGCGCGCACGGTGTCCACGGTCAGCACGTCCGCCGGGGCACCCGCCGCGTGGACCCGGCCGGCGGCGAGCGCGACGAGGTGGTCGGCGTACCGGGCGGCCATGTTGAGGTCGTGCAGGACCATCACGACGGTGGTGCCGCGGGTCCGGTTGAGGTCGGTCAGCAGGTCGAGGACCTCGATCTGGTGGCTCACGTCCAGGAACGTGGTCGGCTCGTCGAGCAGCAGCACGTCGGTGTGCTGGGCCAGCGCCATCGCGATCCACACCCGCTGGCGCTGGCCCCCGGACAGCTCGTCGACGGCGCGGTCGGCCAGCGCCGTCGTCTGCGTCGCCTCGAGCGCCGCGGCCACCGCCGCGTCGTCCTCCCGGCTCCAGCGGGAGAAGATCCCCTGGTGCGGGTGACGGCCGCGACCGACCAGGTCGGCGACGGTGATCCCCTCCGGGGCGATCGGTGACTGCGGCAGCAGCCCCAGCGTGCGGGCCAGCTCCTTGGCGGGCATGCCGTGGACCGCCCGCCCGTCGAGCAGCACGCGCCCGCCGCGAGGGGCCAGCAGCCGCGACATCGAGCGCAGCAGCGTCGACTTGCCGCAGGCGTTCGCGCCCACGATGGCCGTGATCCGGCCGGCCGGGACGACGAGGTCGAGGTCCTCGATGACCGTGCGGTCGCCGTACCCGAGGGTCAGCTGCTCGGCCGTCAGGGAATGGGTGTCGCTCACAGCGAGCCTCCGGCCCGGTTGGTGCGGACGATCAGGTAGATGAGGTACGGCGCCCCTAGCACCCCGGTGACGACGCCGACCGGGAAGCGCGTGCCGAGGGCGAACTGGCCGACGAGGTCGGCCAGGAGCACCAGCAGCGCCCCGACCAGCGCGGCCGGGATCAGCAGCGACCCGTTCGGCCCCACGATGCGCGCCGCGATCGGGCCGGCGAGGAACGACACGAAGGCGATCGGACCACACGCCGCCGTCGCGAAGGCGAGCAGGCCGACCGCCGCCACGATCGCCACGACCCGGGTGCGGTCCACGCGGATGCCCAGCGCGGAGGCGGTGTCGTCGCCGAGCTGGAGGGCCCCGAGCTGCCGAGTGAGCACCAGCAGCACGGGGGCCAGCACCACCAGGGCGACCAGGGCGGGCACCGTGGCCTCCCACGTCGAGCCGTTGAGGCTGCCGGTCAGCCAGCGCAGCGCCTCGGCGAAGTCCCAGGCCCCGGCCTCGGACAGCACCCAGGAGGTGATGCTCCGCGCCATCGCGGCGATGCCGATGCCGATGAGGATCAGCCGGGTGCCGACCACGCCGTCGGTGAACGCCAGCGCGTACATCAGCAGGGCCACCGCCAGCGCGGCGACGATCGCGGTCACCGAGACGGCCGTGCCGCTCCAGCCGAGGAAGACGATGGCGAAGGCGGCCGCCGCGCCGGCTCCCGAGGTGACGCCGATGACGTCCGGGCTGGCGAGCGCGTTGCGCAGCATGGTCTGGAAGGTGACGCCGGCGAGGCCGAAGCTCAGCCCGGCCACGACCGCGAGGACCGCGCGCGGCAGCCGCAGCCGGCCGACGGTGAAGGTGGCGCCCTGGACCTCCTGGCCGAGCACCACCCGGACCACGTCGCCGGGCGGGTAGAAGGTCCGCCCGATCATCAGCGACGCCGCGAACGCGACCACGACCAGCACCGCCAGGACGGTGATCACCGCGCGCCGGCGGCCGGCCCGGCGCACCCGGTTCCGGGCGACCGCGTCGACGGTGGCGGCCGGTGGGGGCACGACGACGGTCACAGCTCCCGGACCTTCTGCCGGCGGACGATGGCGATGAAGAACGGTGCCCCGATCAGCGCGGTGATGATGCCAACGTCGATCTCGCTCGGGCGGGCCACGATGCGCCCGACCACGTCGGAGGCGGTGAGCAGGCACGCGCCAGTGAGCGCCGTGAACGGCAGCAGCCAGCGGTGGTCCACCCCGACCAGGAGCCGGCACACGTGCGGGACGACGAGCCCCACGAAGCCGATCGGCCCCGCGACCGCGGTGGCGGCTCCGCACAGCAGGACGGAGCCCAGGGCCGCGACGCCCCGGGCGAGGACGACGCGCTCGCCCAGACCGGCGGCCAGCTCGTCGCCCAGGGCGAGGGAGTTGAGGGCCCGCGCCGACAGCAGGCTGACGGCGAACCCCACCACCAGGAACGGCAGCACCGTCCTGAGGCCGCTGAAGCTGGCGCCACCGACGCCGCCGATCTCCCAGGACTGGATGCTCTCGGCGATGTCGCCGCGCGGCAGGGCGACGGCGGTGAGGAAGGAGATGAGGGCGGCCGAGGTGGCCGTGCCCGCCAGGGCCAGTTTCAGCGGGGTGGCCCCGCCGCGGCCGAGGGAGCCGACGGCGTACACGAACACCGCCGCCAGGGCCGCGCCGGCGATCGCCGTCCAGACGATGCTGGTCGCCGAGAAGAGCCCGAACCAGGCGAAGCCGACGACGACGGCGAGCGAGGCGCCCATGTTGATGCCGAGGACACCCGGGTCGGCCAGCGGGTTGCGGGTGACGCCCTGCATGACGGCGCCGGAGAGCCCCAGGGCCGCACCGACGACCACCGCGAGCACCGTGCGCGGGATCCGCTTGGTCACGGCCGCCTCGCCGATCGTCTCCGACGAGCCGCCGAGGGCGGCGACGATCTCCGACCAGCCGACGCCCCGGGAGCCCACGGCGACCGACGTGGTCATGACCGCGACCAGCACCGCCAGCACGACGAGCAGCCACAGCACCCGGACCGACCGCGGGCGCCGCACCGACCCCAGGCGCTGCGCGACGGCGGCACCCGGGGTCGGGGAGGGGGATGGGGCGAGCGTCACCGGGTGATCGTCAGGCAGCCTTGTCGGCTGCCTCGGCCAGCAGGGCGACGTAGTCCTCGAGCACCCAGGAGATGGCCAGCGGCGTCGGGTTGGCTGCCGTCCCCAGCGGGGTGTTCGGCAGCAGCACGATCGCCCCGTTGGCGACGGCGGGCATCTGCGAGAGCAGCGGGTCCGCCGACAACGCGTCGACCAGCGCCTGGTCGCCGTACGTCACGATGATCTGCACGTCGTCCAGGGTGTCGATCTGCTCGGCGCTGATCGTGCCGGAGAACTTCTCGGGATCGGTCGAGGCCGCCTCGATGCTCGCCGGGGTCGCCAGGCCGAGGTCGGTGAAGAACGCGCTCCGGGTGTCGAAGGGCGTGTAGTAGCTGACCTCGCTGAGGTCGGTGGTGTCCACGTGGGTCAGGAACATGGTCGACGTGCCCTCGAGCTGCGGGTGCTCGGCGACGGTGTCGGCGATCTCCTGCTCGAGGTCGGCGATGAGCTCCGCGCCCTCCTCGGCCATGCCCATCCCGGCGGCGTTGACCTCGATCATCTCGCGCCACGGGGTCGCCCAGGGCGCCTCCGGGTAGGCGACGACCGGAGCGATCTCGCTCAGCGTGTCGTAGTCCTCCTGGGTCAGTCCCGAGTAGCCGGCGAGGATGACGTCGGGGTCGGTGTCGGCGACCGCCTCGAAGTCGATGCCGTCGGTCTCGTCGAACAGCACCGGGGTCTCGGCGTCCAGCTCCTCGAGCCGCTCGCTGACCCAGGGCAGCAGCCCGTCGCCGTCGTCGTCGCCGAAGTTGGCGGCGGCCATGCCGACCGGGACGACGCCGAGCGCGAGGGGGACCTCGTGGTTGGCCCACTGCACCGTCGCCACGCGCTCGGGCTCGGACTCGATCGTCGTGCTGCCGAAGGCGTGCTCGATCGTCACGGGGGTGAAGTCGGCGGAACCGCCGGCGGTGTCCTCGGCGGCGGAGGAGTCCGAGGAGCAGGCGGCGAGCCCGCCGGCCAGGAGCGCAGCGGTGGAGAGTGCGGCGAGTCGGAGTGCGCGGCGCATGGGGTCCTTCCGGAAGCTGGAGAGCCACACCGCTTAGGTGAGCCTCGCCTAACCTAGGGAGGGACGTGTCGACTGACAATCACGAACAGGTCACGATGGCCGTGCGGTGACCGCGATCACACCGCGGTCGGGCCGTGATCGCAGGCTACCGGGCTCCCGGTCGGCGGACGACCTCGGCGGCGAGCGCCAGCCCCGCATCGAGCAGCGACGCGGGGGAGTCGTCCGGGGAGCGCAGCCAGGCCGCGAGCAGGCCGGCGGCGAAGGCGTCGCCGGCGCCCGTGGTGTCGACCACGTCGGCCGGGTGCGTGGGCCGGTGCACCAGGACGTCGCCCGACGCCCACAGCGCGCCGTCGGCGCCCAGGCTCACCGCCACGATGCGGTGGCGCGCGGCCAGGGCCCGCGCCGCGTCGCCCGGGTCCCCGCAGCCGGTCAGGAGCCGCGCCTCGTCGGCATTGGGCAGCAGCATCGTCGCCCGGGCGGTGTCGGCGAGGAACCTGTCCACCCCGTATCCGGCCAGCGGGCCCGTCGAGGCAGGGTCCAGCGAGACGGTGCACCCGGCATCGGCCGCCGCCTCCAGCGCCGCCAGGCCGGCGGCCCGCGGCCCCGGATCCAGCAGCGTGTAGCCGGAGAGGTGCAGGTGCTCCCCGGGCGCGGGGTGGGGGACGTCGGCCGGCCGCAACCGGAGGTTCGCACCGCGGTCGGCCAGCATGCTGCGCTGGCCGCCGGGCTCCACCAGGCTGACGATCGTCCCCGTCGGTGTGCCGGGCACGGTGCGCAGCCGCAGCTCGACGCCGACGGCGGCCAGCTCCGCCGCGAGCCCTGTCCCGGGTGCGTCGTCGCCCACGCAGCCCACCAGCGTCGTCCCGGCACCCAGCCGGGCCAGGTGCGCCGCCACGTTGGCCCCCGCACCCCCGCCGCGGGTGCGGATCGCGGCCGGCCGGTCGGAGCCGGGCGCCGGTTCGCCGGACAGCACGACGACGACGTCCGTGGCGACGTCCCCGACGACGACCACGCGCGGTCGCTGTCTGCTGTCGATCATCGGCGGACGGCGGAAGCCGCCGGCGTGTCGAGCAGCCACCTGCCGATGATCATCGGTGGGAGAGCCCCGCCAGCTCGGCCGCGATCTGCCCGGCGAGCTCGGCGTTGCGCAGCACCAGCCGGACGTTCACCGCGAGCGTGGCCCCCTCGCTGGCGCGGTGCAGGTGGTCCAGGACGAACGGCGTCACGTCCTTGCCCCGCACGCCCGCCTCGCCGGCGGCCGCCAGCGCCCCGGCGATCACCCGGTCGTGCAGGCCGGGGTCCAGCTGCTGGTCGGGCGGCAGCGGGTTGGCGACCACCACGGCGCCCGGCGCCAGCTCCCGCCGGGCGGCGAACACCCGGGCGGCCTCGGCCGCATCGGCGACCGACCAGTCCAGCGCCGACCCGGAGTCGGCCACGTAGAACCCGGGGAAGCTCGTCGTCCGGTACCCCACCACGGTGACCGACAGCGACTCGAGCCGCTCGAGGGTGGCCGGCACGTCCAGGATCGACTTCACCCCCGCGCACACGACGACCAGGGAGGTGCGCGACAGCGCCGTGAGGTCGGCGGACTCGTCGAAGGTGTCGACGGACTCCCGGTGCACCCCACCGAGGCCGCCGGTGGCGAAGACGTCGATGCCGGCGGCGGCGGCCAGCAGCGCGGTGCTCGAGACGGTGGTGGCGCCGCTGCGTCCCAGGGCCACGGCCACCGGCAGGTCCCGGACGCCCAGCTTGGCCAGCTCGGGATCGGCGCACACCCGGTCCACCTCGTCGGCGGTCAGCCCCACGTGCGGGACGCCGTCCAGGACGGCGATCGTCGCGGGCACGGCGCCACCGGCCCGCACCGCCGCCTCGACGTCGTCCGCGGCCCGGCGGTTCTCCGGCCGCGGGAGACCGTGCGCGAGCAGGGTGCTCTCCAGGGCGACGACCGGGCGTCCGCCGGCCAGGGCCTCGGCGACCTCGGGGGAGAGGACGGGGCGGGCGGGAAGATCGGGAGCGGCAGGCACCCTGTCATCATGGAGTGCCGGTGCGGTCGCACCGCCACCCCGGGGGTGGCAGTCCGCGTGACCCGCAGACGATCAGGAGAGCCCGTGAGCAGCAGCGACATCCTCGAGCGGCCGGACGTCCGGGACGCCGACACCGACAGCGCCAACGAGGTCTTCCACTACGTCAAGAAGAACAAGATCGCCGAGAGCGCCGTCATGGGCACCATGGTCGAGGCGCTGTGCGGCGAGGTCTTCCCGGTGACGAAGAGCCCCAAGCCCGGCAGCCCCGTGTGCCCGGCCTGCAAGGAGATCTACGAGCAGCTCCGGAAGTAGCCGGGCCTCCGCCGCTCCGGGAGTGCATGGTCGTCCCGAGTGGGCCCCGGAGGGGTCCGCGCAGGAGAAGGACCCCGCTGCCCCCCCCACCACTCGCAAGCTCGCGGCGGGACCCTGCAGCGGGGCCGGCGGTCCGGAGGACCGCACTGTCAGAGCAGACCGAGCCGCCTGGCCTCTTCCTGCAGCTTCGCCGCGCGGCGCTCGCGGCGGCGCCGGTCGTGCCGGCGCAGCGGCGCGGGCCAGCGCGCCTGGATGGTGGCGTTCAGCTCGGCGCCCAGCAGGACGGCCATGCCGAAGAAGAAGCAGAACAGCAGCGCCCCGATGGGTGCGGCCAGCGCCCCGTAGGGCAGCGCGGTGATCAGCACGTCGCCGACGTAGGCCCGCAGCAGCAGGGCGGCCACGAGGAAGAACGCCGTCGCCAGCAGGGTGCCGGGCAGATGCCTGCGCCAGGGCAGCCGGTTGGGCAGCACCACGTGGTAGAAGCTGGTGAGGGCCAGGAGCAACCCGACGACGACCACCGGCCAGTAGACGGCGTTGATCAGCACAGCGGCGGTCGACCTCCAGTCGGCAGGCAGGAACCCGACGAGGATCTCCCGGCCGAGCACGAGCAGTGGCAGGCTCAGCACCGCCAGGAACATGCCGACGACGAACAGCCACAGGGCCTTGAGCCGGGTGCGGATCGGACCGCGCACGTCGCGCTGGTCGTAGGCGATGACCACGGTGTTCATGAAGGTCGCGGTCGCCGACGACCCGGCCCAGAGGGCCACGAGGAAACCGAGGCTCACGACCTCCAGCCGGCCCGAGCCGAGGATGTCCGACAGCGTCGGCGCGACGAGGTCGTCGACCACGTCGGAGGTGAGCACCTCGGCCGACGCCGACAGCAGCTGCTCCTCGATCTCGAGGACGGACTCCTCGCCGATCAGCGAGCCGAGGTAGCCCAGCGATCCGAGCAGCCCGATCAGCAGCGGCGGGACGGAGAGGATCTGCCAGAAGGCCGCCTCCGCGGAGAGGCCGAGGATGCGGTCCTGCCACGCCTTGGCCAGCGTGCGACCCAGGACCTGCAGCGGCACGCGCACCGGTGCCGGCCACCGGTCCAGACGGCCGGGGGAGGTGCTCCCGTCGTCCGGTGGCCGGACCCGCGTCGCGCCCCGGGCGGAGCGGCCGTCCACGGCCGTCGTGGCCGGCGCGGAGACGGCGCCGGCGGGCCGAGCGCCGTTCCCGTCCGCCGCGCCCGGCTCCCCGGCGGGCGCCGGGGAGCCGCTGGGCAGGACGGCGCTCATCCGTCCAGTGTGCACGCCCGGTACCGCGACGGCCCCGTTCCCGGGCGATCCCGGCCGGACCCGTCGCCCGCTCGGGGGACCGGTCAGCCGCCCGGCGCCGGCTCCACGGGCGGTGCGGCCGGCGGGACGCAGCGGATGATCGGTTCGGCGGCGTAGCGCGTCTGGAACTCCTCGCGCTTCACCTCGGCGCCGGTCGCGAGGTCCCGGAACACCCGGGTGACGGTGATGTCGAAGCCGGTGGACCCGTTCTGCGGCGTGCAGTTGCCGTCATCCGGCTTCTCCTGGACCACCGGTGCGCGCAGGTTGTAGCGGTTGCTGCTGATCGACTCGATCTCGTACCGCTTGGTCCCGTAGAAGGTGACCGTGATCGTGCCCGGCGTCCACGAGGTGTCGATGAAGACGCCGGTGTCGCTGTCGTTGCGCCACTTCAGGTCGATCGAGTCGTAGTAGACCGTGGCCTCGCGGCCGGCCGGGTAGCGGCTGATGTAGTAGCTGTGCGGCTTGTGGTAGACGTCCTCGAGCCCGGAGAAGAACACCGCGTTGAACATCGTGGTGGCGAACTGGCTGATCCCGCCGCCGACCGCGGTGGTGAACTCGCCGTTGTTGATCACGCCGGCCTCGACGTACCCCTGAGCGGTGCCGCGCGGCCCGGTGAAGCCGTTGAGGCTGAACGTCTCGCCCGGCAGGACGAGTGCGCCGTCCACCTCCTGGGCGACCACGCGGATGTTGGTCCCGCTGGCCGCGTTGCCGATGTTGGTGGTGAAGCTGCCGATCTCCTCGGTGACACCGAGCGCCTGGGCCTCCTCGGTGGTGAAGTCTGCCGGTACCGGCCCCAGCTGGGCGGTGACCGTCCGCGGCGCCGGGTCGGTCAGCACCGGGAGGAGCTGGTCGGCCAGGGTGGCCGGGGCGACCCCCGTGCCGTCCACCGACGGGACGACCGCGACCGCGCCGCCGGAGACCTCGAAGCGGGCGTCGGCCGCCCCGCTGCCGAACACGTCCAGCTCGTCACCGAGGGCCGCCTGCAGGGCCGCCGGATCGACGGAGACCGCGAGGACGCCGTCCTCCTGGGGCGTGAAGGCGAGCGAGGCGGCGATGGCCTCCACCGAGACCTCGGCGGTGTCGTCGCTGTTCTCGACCGCGACGGTCACCGGGGCGGACAGCGCCGGCTGCACCGTCTCCTCCAGCACCCGCTGGGCCTCGTCGGCGTCCACGTCGACAGGGGTGACGTCGACGGGGAGGTGGATCGGCGTGGCGGGGTCCGCGCCGGACTGCAGCGCGTCGATGACCGCGTCGGCGGCCCCCTCGCGGTCGAGCGTGCGGCCGTCGGCCGGCTCGGTCACCGTGGGGGTGGTGCCCTCGATGGCGATCGACGCGTCGACCGGCGCACGGTCCACCTGCTCGGCCACCGCGTCGATCTGCGCGGCGAGAGCGGTCTCCTCGCCGGTGAAGGTGGGCACGACCTCCCGGTCGCCGACCAGCGAGGTCAGGCGCGTCCACGGGTTCAGCGGCTGGTCGTCGGCGGAGTCGAGCGTCTCGTCGACGTCCAGGGTGATCCCCGCCGTGAGCGGCGAGAAGGGGGCCGTCACGTCGTCGGCGCGGACGATGTGCTCGGCGTCGACCCGGGGCGCCAGCTCCTCCTCGAGGGTGCTCCGGGCGGCAGCGGGGGAGAGCCCGCCGATGTCGACCCCGGCGACCACGGTGGAGCGGGGGATCTCACCGGAGGTGATCAGCAGGTCGGCGCCGTACAGGACACCCAGGGCGGCGACCGCCCCGGCCGGCACCAGGACGGCGCGGCGGCGCCACCAGGGCCCCGTGGGCCCGCCCGTGCCGGTGCTGCCGGCGGGGGGTGGCACCTCGGGGGTGTCCGCCACCGGCGCGGTGTCCTGGACGGGCGTCGGCGCGGCGTCCCGGTCGTCGGTGACCGGCGCGGTGTCCACGGTCCCCGCGGACGCCTGTGGCTCCGACATGTCCAGCGCCTGGGTGCTGCGGTCCTCGTCCTCCTCCGGCAGGGGCCCGGCCGTCGCGGGCGGCTGCTGCGGGGCGCCGGCGGCCGGCCCGCCCTGCTCGGGGGCGCCCAGGAGCCAGTCGCGGGTGACCGGGCGGGTGTCGTCGTGACCGTCGGCCGGAGACGGCCGGAGGTCCTCGGGGGAGGGGCGCCCGTCGGCGTCCTCGGGGCGCATCCGCACCGTCTCGTCGTGTACGGGCGGCTGGTGCGGCATGGGGGTGTCCTCCGGTGTGGGCCGACCGGTGGTCCCCGGGAACGACGGAGCCGCCGGCCCTCCACCCGCGCGAGGCGGTGTGGAGGACGCGGCGGCGTCGTCGTCGTGTGAGGCGGTCATCGCGGGCGCGACGATATCTCCTTGCTCACGCAGTGACGCGCTGCTCGCCGTCCGTGTCGATGATGTCGACGGCGATGTCACGCAGCTTGCTCTCGTACTCGCGGGCGTGGTGCCCGCAGAAGACCAGGTCGCTACCGCTCGCGAGAACGACACGAACCTTTGCCAGGGCTCCACAGCGGTCGCAGTGGAACGGGACGACGAGGTCATCGGTGGGCGGGGTCGACGTCAGCGTCTGGGTCATCTGGCTCATCACTCGCTCTCTACCGCACGGACCCGCGGCTGCGGATCGGCCTCCTGCACAGCGCCAGGATGGCCCCTCGGATTCCCGTTCCGATCCGGATCGTCGCGGACTCGCCGAAAGAGATGAGTCCGTAACACGCCGGGTCGTGATGGAGCGGGTTCAGCAGGGGACGTCACTGGGGTGGAACCGGTGGTGCACGTGCTGGTTGTCGTCTGCCGGACCGGAGGACCGGGCCGACCGTGGGTCCGCTGCTGTTCTGACGACGTCCACGCTACGCCGTCTACCCGACAGATGTCGGCGTACACCGGCGTGGAGCCCCTCCGGGTGGCTCCGTGACGGAACCGATACCCGGCCGGCACGGAAGAGGGCCCGGACCGCTCTCACGGTCCGGGCCCTCGTCCGCAGGATCGCCTAGTCCAGGTAGTCGCGCAGCACCTGGGAGCGGCTGGGGTGGCGCAGCTTGCTCATCGTCTTCGACTCGATCTGCCGGATCCGCTCGCGGGTCACGCCGTAGACCTGCCCGATCTCGTCCAGCGTGCGCGGCTGGCCGTCGGTCAGGCCGAAGCGCAGCCGGACGACGCCGGCCTCCCGCTCCGAGAGCGTCTGCAGCACGCTGGTCAGCTGGTCCTGCATGAGCGTGAAGCTCACCGCGTCGACGGCCACCACGGCCTCGGAGTCCTCGATGAAGTCACCGAGCTGGCTGTCGCCCTCGTCCCCGATGGTCTGGTCGAGGCTGATCGGCTCCCGGGCGTACTGCTGGATCTCCAGCACCTTGTCCGGGGTGATGTCCATCTCCTTGGCCAGCTCCTCCGGCGTGGGCTCGCGACCCAGGTCCTGGAGCAGCTCGCGCTGGATGCGGCCGAGCTTGTTGATGACCTCGACCATGTGCACCGGGATGCGGATGGTGCGGGCCTGGTCGGCCATGGCGCGGGTGATCGCCTGGCGGATCCACCACGTCGCGTACGTCGAGAACTTGTAGCCCTTGGTGTAGTCGAACTTCTCGACCGCGCGGATCAGGCCCAGGTTGCCCTCCTGGATCAGGTCCAGGAAGGCCATGCCGCGGCCGGTGTAGCGCTTGGCGAGGGAGACCACGAGGCGCAGGTTGGCCTCGAGCAGGTGGTTCTTGGCCCGCTCGCCGTCGCGGACGATCCAGTTGAGGTCCCGGCGCATCTGCGGCGAGATCTTCTGGCCCTCCTCCTCGACCTGGCGCAGCCGCTCGGAGCCGTAGAGGCCGGCCTCGATCCGCTTGGCGAGGTCGACCTCCTCCTCGGCGTTGAGCAGCGCGACCTTGCCGATCTGCTTGAGGTAGGCGCGGACGGAGTCGGCCGAGGCGGTGAGCTCGGCGTCCTTGCGGGCCTGGCGGAGCGCCTCGGACTCCTCCTCGTCGTCCCACTCGAAGTCGGTGCCGCCCTCGGCGGCCTCCTCCTCGACGGCGGCGACCTCGACGCCGTCCTTGCCGGTGACGACGGTCTCGTCGAGCTTGAGACCTTCCGCACCCGCGTCGACCACGACGACGGCCGAGCCGTCACCGACGACCGCGGTCAGCACGGCGCCCTCGCCGGCTCCCGGGGAGGGGACCACCGCGGGCTTGGTCTTGCCGGTCGTCTTCGCGGGAGCCTTCTTCCGCGCGGCCGGCTTCGCGGCCGGCGTGGCGGAGGCCGTCACCGTCTTCGCCGACTTGGCTGCCGCGGCGCTGGTCCGGGGAGCCCGGGTACCGGCGGCGGCCGACCTGGAGCCCGTGGGGGTGCTCGCGGCGGCTGCTTCCGGTGCTGGCTGATCGGCGGGCACTCAGGTTCCTTCCCGTGCTGGGTTCGTTCCCCGGGGGGCCTTCTGGTCCCTGGGCAGCGGCTCCGGTCCTCGCACCTGTGCAGCGGCAGAGGTCCCGGCAGACCGGCGCGGCGTTTGGCCGCTGGACGGGCAGGGGATCCCTCCCGGCTGGAGGGCGACGGGGTGGGGCTCCCTCATTGTAACGACGTGGCCGGTGTTCTCCACCGTCCCGGATCGTGCGGGCTCGCTCCGACGAGGCGTTCTGCGTGCTGCGGGGCGGTTCTTCCTCTTCGTGGTGCATCGGTCGGAAGGGGAGATACCTGGAGCGCCCGGCCCCGCGAGCACCTCCCGTCTCACCCGTTCGGGCGCCCCGCCGCAGGTCAGCGGTCCGTGCGCTCGTACGCGGCCAGTGCCGCCCCGACGATGCCGGCGTCGTTCTGCAGCTCCGCGGGGACCACCGGAGTCCGGGTCGACAGCAGTGGCACCCACTTGTGCGCCTTCTTGCTCACGCCGCCGCCGACGATGATCAGGTCCGGCCACACCCCGGCCTCGAGCACGTCGAGGTAGCGGTCGACCCGCCGGGCCCACTCGGGGTAGCCGAGCTCCTCCCGTTCGCGCGCGGCGGCGGAGGCCCGGCGCTCGCCGTCCTCGCCGTCCACCTGGATGTGCCCGAACTCGGTGTTGGGCACCAGGTGCCCGTCGACGAAGAGGGCGCTGCCGATGCCGGTGCCGAAGGTGAGCATCAGGACGACACCGGAGCGGTCCCGGCCGGCGCCGTAGCGCATCTCGGCGATGCCGGCGGCGTCCGCGTCGTTCAGCGTCTCGACCGTGCCGGGGATGCGCTGCTCCAGCCCGGCATCGACATCGGTGCCGATCCAGCTCTTGTCGACGTTGGCCGCGGTGTGCGCGACCCCGTGCTTCATCACACCGGGGAAGGTGACGCCGATGCGCCCGGTCCAGCCGAAGTGGCCCACGATCCGCCCGACCACGTCGTAGACGGGCTCCGGCAGCGACGGCTGCGGGGTCTCGATCCGCAGCCGCCCGCCGATCAGCTGCCCCTTGTCCAGGTCGACCAGGCATCCCTTGATGCCGCTGCCGCCGATGTCCACTCCGAAGCCCTGCACGCGCACAGGGTAGTGAAAGGACCCCCTCGCCCCCCAACTGCTCGACAAGCACCCCGTCCTCCGCACCCCTCGCACGCTCGGGGCGGGCCGCGGGACGGGGCGGCCCCTGCGAGGGGGCCGGCGGCGACGGCTGCGGCAGGATCGTCGCGTGAGCGCATCCTCCGCCGACCCCGCCCAGCTCCTGGCCCTCGCCGTGGACGTCGCCCGGGAGGCCGCGCAGCTGGTCGCCCGCGGCCGGGCGTCGGCGGCCGACGACGTCGACGTGAAGTCCAGCTCCGTGGACGTCGTCACCGCCGTGGACCGGGCCAGCGAGGAGCTGGTCACCTCCCGGCTGCTCGCCGCCCGCCCGGACGACGGGCTGCTGGGCGAGGAGGGGGCCGACCGCACCGGGACCAGTGGAGTCCGCTGGGTGGTCGACCCGATCGACGGCACGGTCAACTTCCTCTACGACCTGCCGGCCTACGCCGTCTCGATCGCCGCCGAGGTCGACGGCGTGGTGCGCGCCGGGGTGGTGCTCAACGTCGCGACCGGCGAGCGCTGGACGGCGACGGCCGGCGGCGGTGCCCACCTGTCCACCCCGGCGCATCCGGAGCCGGTGCGGCTCACCGGGAGCCGGCCGGTCTCCCTCGAGCAGGCCCTCGTGGCCACCGGCTTCGGCTACCGGGTGGAGCAGCGACGGACCCAGGGGGCGGTGGTGGCACGGCTGCTGCCGCACGTGCGCGACATCCGCCGGCACGGCAGCTCGGCCCTGGACCTGTGCTCGGTGGCGGCCGGGCGCGTCGACGCCTACTACGAGCTCGACCTCAAGCCCTGGGACCACGCGGCCGGTGCCCTGGTGGCCGCGGAGGCGGGGCTCGTCGTCACCGGGCTGGGCGGGCGGCCGTTCGCGCGGCCGATGGCCGTGGCGGCCGCGCCGACGATCGCCGGGCCGCTGCTGGAGCTGCTGGAGGAACTGCACCGCGCCTAGGGGCCCCGGGGCGGGTCCCGGTCAGCACTCGGCGGCGCCGGTGGCCGGGGCGAGGGCTGCGGCCACCTCCTCGGCGGACGCCAGCGTGCTGAACTCCGGCCCGACGACGACGTCGACGCGGGCGTCCGCCCGCACGTCCTGGTAGTCACCGGCCTGCGGGAGGAAGACCTTCACGTACCTCGCGGCGTCGGAGCCGCGGGCTCCGTAGCGGAGCTCGCCGACCCCGGTGACCTCGCGCTCGGTGGGGTCGTTGGCGACCTCGGCGATGACGAAGCCGCGCTCGCCGAGGGCGGTGGCCACGGTCTGGGCGAGGCCGGCCGTGTCGGTGGCGTTGAACACCCGCAGGGTGATGTCGGCGGGCTCCAGGTCGGCCGGCGGCGCCTCCTGGGCCACCGACTCGCAGGCGGCCTCCTCCTCGGCGGTCCGCTGCTCCTCCGTGCGCAGCACGTTCCACCACACGCCGAGGGCAGCGAGGGCCAGCACGAGCAGGAAGATCAACGGCGGAAGGGGACGGCGGCCGCTGCGGGGTCGCACCGGCGGGCGTTCGGTCCGCAGTGTCACGTCTCTCCTCGGCAGGACCCGGAGGCCCGCTGCGGCCGCCGGCCCCACGACGGGGCCCGGCCGGGCGGCGCCACCGGAGATGGGCGTCGGGGGGAGTTTAGGGCCGGGACCGGCTCCCTAGATCGCACCGTCTTCGAGCGCGGCGCGTCCCAGCTCCACACAGGGGTCGATGCGGTCGGCGTAGCCGCTGGTGTCCTTGCCGGCCATGGCGCCGGCCGCCGAGCGGGCGACGATGCCGGCGATGATCGCGGCGAACTTGAAGAACGCGAACCCGACGTACCAGTTGAGGTCGGCGAGGTCGGCGCCGGTGCGCCGGGCGTAGCGCTCGGCGACCTCGGCGCGCGTGGGGAAGCCGGGCAGGGTGGTCACCGGGCTCATCGTGGAGGCGCGCTCCTCGCCGGCCTGCGGCCAGTAGACGAACATCATCCCGATGTCGGTCAGCGGGTCACCCAGCGTCGACATCTCCCAGTCCAGGACTGCCTTGATCCGGCCCGGCTCGTCGGGGTCCAGCAGGCAGTTGTCCAGCCGGTAGTCGCCGTGCACGATGCTCGACCGCTGCGTCGCCGGGACGGTCTCGGCCAGGCGGGCGGCGAGGGCGTCGAGGTTCGGGCGGTCCCGGTCGCGGGTGGCGTCCCACTGCTTGGTCCAGCGGCGGACCTGGCGGGCGGCGAAGCCCTCCGGACGGCCGAACTCGGCCAGGCCCACCGCCTCGTGGTCGACCGAGTGCAGGTCGGCCAGGACGTCGACGAGGGTCTCGCCGACGGCGCGGCGCTGCTCCGGCCGGTCGGCGTACCCGGCCGGGAAGTCGCGGACGACGTGGATGCCGACGACCCGCTCCATCACGTAGAAGGGTGCGCCGAGCACCGACTCGTCGGTGCACAGGTGGAGGGTCCGGGGGACCGGGACGTCGGTCGGGCCGAGCGCGGAGATGACCCGGTGCTCGCGGGCCATGTCGTGCGCGGTGGCCAGCACGGCTCCCGTGGGAGGGCGGCGGAGGATCACCGCGGCGTCCTCGTCGCGGCCCCCGTCGCCGCCCAGCGGGGTGACCACGTAGGTGAGGTTCGACATGCCGGCGGCGATGAGCTCGACGTCCACCGAGCGCCAGCGCTCGTCGTTCAGGACGGCGGCCAGGTACGGCCCGACGACGACTGGATCAGCACCCACGGGAGTCGACACGGCGGCAGGGTAACCTCTGGCGCTCCGCGGCCCGGGGCCCGCTCGGAACTCGTTTCCGGAGGTGGGCACAAACCGGGGTCGCACCGCGTTGGGGGGCTGGCCGGACCTTCCCGCTCGCCGTCCCCGGACGGGGAGCGGGGGATCGGCCCGGACGGACGACCGCTCGCCCCGCACCTCGCGAGCCGGTACGGGACCCGTCCGGGGCACCACCGGCACGGCAGCCCAGAAACGGCTGCCGGTCCATGATCCACCGGTCGCCACCGCGGCCGGCCAGCACGACGGCGCACACCCCGCGTCGTCGTCAGTACGAGCGGGCTCGATGCCCGCGAGACCCCAGGGAGGGGCACCCCATGGCCACCGACTACGACGCCCCGCGCCGCAACGAGGCCGACGAGCTGGGCGAGGACTCGCTCGAGGAGCTCAAGGCACGACGGGCCGAGGCGCAGTCCGCCTCGGTCGACGTGGACGAGACCGACTTCAACGAGAACCTCGAGCTCCCCGGCGCCGACCTCTCCGGCGAGGAGCTCACCGTCCGCGTGCTGCCCAAGCAGGAGGACGAGTTCACCTGCTCGCGCTGCTTCCTGGTGCAGCACCGCAGCCGGCTGGCCGCGACCAAGGGCGACCAGCTCTTCTGCCGCGACTGCGCCTGAACGAGGACCCAGGGCGGGGGAGCCCAGGGCGAGGCACGCCCACGGATGCGAGCCCGTGACGGGAGGAGCGCGATGACGGACCACTCCACGCGATCCGGTGCACCGCGGGACGTCCCGCCGCCGCGTCCCGTCGCGTCCCCGGAGCCGGCTCCGGAGGAGACCGGGCTGGGCCGCGCTGCCCGTGCGGTCGCCGAGGCGGTCTCCGGGCTGGTCGGGGGCGCCGGGGGGCGGTCCGAGGCGCCGGACGGCGGACCGGGGGCCTCCGTCGCGGGCGGTCTGCGCGAGGTCGTCTCCGCCGTCGCGGGCGCCGTCGCCGCGGCGTTCGCCCCGCAGCGGGAGAGCGCCGCCCCGCCGGGGGCCGCCGGTGTCGGCACCGCGGGACCCGAGCGGTCCCCGGGCGCGCTGCTGGGCGACCTGTTGTCGGCCGCCGCTCCGCGGCTGCCGATCCGGGACGCCGACCGGTTGCGCGGGGCCCACCCCGGGCTCTCCGACAGGGAGATCGCCGACGCGCTGGTCGGCCGGGCCGCACGGCTCACCGCCACCATCGGCGCGGCCACCGGCGGGCTGTCGGCCGCACACTGGCTGGCGCCCGCATCCCTCCTCGCGCTGCCGGTGGAGCTGGGCGCCGAGACCGTGCTCGTCGCCGGGGTCGAGGTCGTCCTCATCGGGGAACTGCACGAGCTCCACGGCCGCCGCGCTCCGGGCGACGCGCGGGCGCGCGCCGGCGCCTATCTGGCCGGCTGGTCCGCGCAGCGCTCCGTCGACGGCGCCGGGACCGCCGGCCTGGGATCCCTGCTGACCGGTGCCGGGGTGCGGGCGCTCCAGCGGCGGCTGGGCCGCCGGCTGGCGGGTGCCGTACCGGCTGCCGCGCCGCTGCTCATCGGTGCGGCGATCGCCGGCCGGGGCAACCGCAGGACCACCGAGAAGCTGGCCGAGCGGGTCCTGGCCGACCTGCGGGCGACCCGGCCCCTGACCTGATCCAGCGCTTTCCGGGGGTCCCGCCGCCGGCCGCGCCCCGCGGCTCGTCCCGGGCCCGCGAGGGATCAGGAGGACGGGGACCGTCGCCTTATAGGGTCGCCGTCGTGCCCGATCTCCCCCCTCCGACGATCGACGTCCCCGTCCGGCTGACGTCGCCGGAGGACCTCGTGCCCCGCTACGCCCTCCCCGGTGACGCGGGGGCGGATCTGTCCGTGGCCGAGGACGTCGACCTGGCCCCGCTGGAACGGGCGCTGGTCGGCACGGGGGTCGCCGTCGCCATCCCCGAGGGGTACGCCGGCTTCGTGCACCCGCGGTCGGGTCTCGCCCACCGGCTCGGCCTGAGCCTGGTCAACGCGCCGGGCACGATCGACGCCGGCTACCGCGGGGAGATCAAGGTCAACCTCATCAACCTCGACGCGACGACGCCGATCAGCCTCCGGCGCGGCGACCGGATCGCGCAGCTCGTGGTCCAACCGGTGGTCCGGGCCCGCTTCGTGCCGGTCGACGAGCTGCCCGTGAGCCAGCGGGGCGCCGGCGGGCACGGGTCCACGGGGGGTTCCGCGTCCGGCGGGGCCGTCGCGACTCAGGAAGGGCAGGGCTGACATGCCGTTCGGACGCCGACGCAACCGGATCGAGCGGAGCCTGCGCGAGCGGGGGGTGCCACCGGAGCCGCAGCACCGCGAGCGCGAGGTGGAGGAGACGACCGGCCCCTGGGACTCCGCGGACGCACCCGACGACGGCATCCCCCGCATCGACCTGGGGTCCATCCGGCTCCCCGGCCGGCCCGGTACGGACCTGCGGCTGGAGCTCAACCAGCAGCAGAAGGTCATCGGGGCGACGCTTCGGGCGGGGGAGTCCCTGTTGCAGGTGTCGGCGTTCGCCGCGCCACGGGCCGGCGGGATCTGGGCCGGCGTGCGCGAGGACCTGGCCAGGAGCGCATCGGGGCAGGGCGGTTCGCTGCGGGAGGTGCAGGGGCCGTTCGGCCCCGAGCTGGTGGGCACGATCGTGACGGTCCCGTCGGCGCAAGCCGGGCAGCCGGCACCCGCCCGGCCGGTGCGCCGGGCCGCGCGGTTCCTCGGGGTGGACGGTCCCCGCTGGTTCCTCCGCGCGCTGATCACCGGCCCGGCCGCGGAGAGCCCGGACGCCGCGGCCGAGCTCGAGTCCGCGTTCCGGGACATCGTGGTGGTCCGGGGGAGCGAGCCGATGCCGGTGCGCGAGCAGCTTCCGCTCACGCTGCCGCCGCAGGCGGCCGCGCAGCTCGCGCGTCAGCAGGACGCCACGCCGCCGTCCGGCCGGCCGCCGTCCGGGCCCCCCGCGGGCTGAGCCGGCCCGGACCCCGCCGGGTCCACCGCTCGCCGTGGCAGGCGCCGTACGCTGGAGCGCGTGACCGAGCTTGCGAGGTCGCGCAGGAGGCACAGCACCGTCGGCACGTGGTCGACGAGCGCCAGCGAGGAGAGCACGTGACGGAGACCCGATCGCCCAGCTGGCTGTCGCGGACGCTGCAACGCCTCGCTGCGGACGACCAGACCATCGACGCGCAGGAGCTGCGGGCCGAGTCGGCCAGCGCCGGCTGCGAGCCGCTGGGCTCCTGCCAGAAGGGCGCGGTGGTCACGGTGACCGGCCGGCTGAAGTCGGTGGTCTACACCCCGCGGGAGACCGTGCCGACCCTCGAGGCGGAGCTGTTCGACGGCTCCGGCTCGGTCACGCTGGTCTGGCTGGGGCGCCGTCGCATCCCGGGCATCGAGCCCGGCCGGTCGCTGACGGCCCGTGGCCGGTTCGCCGCCTTCGACGGCAAGCGGGTCATCTACAACCCCTGGTACGAGCTCTGCTCCTGATCGGAGCGACAGCGTGGACAGGGCCCGGGCGCAGACCCCGGCGACGGACGCACCGGGGGAGACGGCGATGAGCGCAGCTGAGGAGCGGGCCGAGCCGCCCGCACCGGCGCCCTCCGGGGACGAGGCGGCGGCGCCGCTCGTCTTCGACCGGCACCTGGTGCTGGATCAGCTCGGCGGCTGGCGGGGCATGGTGGACGCCACCCTGCCGACGATCGCCTTCATCGTGGCCAACTCGCTGGCCGGGCTGCGGATCGGCATCTGGGCGGCGCTGGCCGCGGCCGTGCTCGTCTTCCTGCTCCGCCTGCTGCGCCGCGAGAGCGTGCAGCAGGCGATCAGCGGGCTGTTCGCCGTCGGCATCGCGGTGGCCATCGCCGCTGCCACGGGCGAGGCGCGGGACTTCTACGTGCCGGGCATCATCCGCAACGCCGGTCTCACCGTGGTCCTGCTGGGCTCGGTCGTCCTGCGCCGCCCGCTGGTCGGGGTCATCGCGGAGTTCCTGGCCCCCAGCCACCTCGGGGCGATGGCCTCCCATCGGCACTCGGTACCCGGGTTCCGGGGGCGGGTGGGCCGCGCCCGGGCGGTCCTGGCGCCCAGCGAGCGCGACCCGGAGACCGGCCGCGCCCGTCCCGACCCGGCTCCGGACCGGCCCTGGCGGGAGGACCCCCGGCTGCTCCGGGCGTACGGCTGGCTGACGGTGCTCTGGGCCGCGGTGTTCTTCCTGCGGGCCGCGGTGCAGTTCTACCTCTACCTGGGCAGCGAGAACACCGACGCCACCGACCTCGGTGTGGTGACGCTGATCCTCGGCCTGCCCGTGACCGCGGCCGAGATCGTCGTGACCCTCTGGGTGGTGTCCCGGCTGCACCACCACCGCGCCCAGTAGGCCCCGTCCAGAGGCTCGTCGCGAGCGTGCGAGCGATGAGGAGGACGGGGTCCTTTCTCAGACGGGGCCGCCGCCCTCGGGAGCCAGCACCGCCTTGAGCTGCTCCTCCACCTCGGCATGGGTGACGAACAGCAGCTCGTCGCCGGCCTCCAGCGGCTCGTCGGGGGACGGGGTGATCACCCGCTCGCCGCGGAGGACCGCCGTCAGCACGGTCTCGCGTGGGAGCGGGACCTCGCGCAGCGGCTTGCCGACCCACGGGGTGTCCTCGGCGAGCGTGATCTCGACCAGGTTGGCCGCGCCCTTGCGGAAGCTCATCAACCGGACGACGTCGCCCACGGTGACTGCCTCCTCGACCAGCGCCGCGAGCACGCGGGGGGTGGAGACGGCGACGTCCACGCCCCAGGCCTCGGTGTAGAGCCACTCGTTGCGGGGGTCCTTCACCCGGGCGACCACGCGGTTGACCGCGAACTCGGTCTTCGCCAGCAGCGAGACGACGAGGTTCGCCTTGTCGTCCCCGGTGGCGGCGACCACGACGTCGCAGGTGGCCAGCTGGGCCTCCTCCAGGGAGGAGACCTCGCAGGCGTCGGCCTGGACCCACTCCGCGCCGGGCACCGAGCGGGTGCGCACCTTGCGGCCGTCCTTCTCGATGAGCATCACGGTGTGCCCGTTGCCGAGCAGCTCCCCGGCGATCGACCGGCCCACGGCGCCGGCGCCCACGATGGCGACGCGCATCAGCGCTGCCCTCCCTCGGGTGCCTGCTCCACGACCTCGTGCACGCGGCTGGTGAGCTCGTCGGTCGCGGCGACGACCAGCTGGTCGCCGTCCTGCAGGACGGTGCTCGCGGTGGGCAGCACCGCCTCCCCGAAACGGACCAGCCAGGCCGCGCGGGCGCCGGAGGCGCTCTCCAGGTCGGCGAGCTTCCTGCCGACCCACCCCTCGGTCACCGTGATGCGCATGAGCAGCACCTTGCCGGTGGGCTCCCGCCAGAGCTCGCTGACCTTGACCGACAGGAGTTCCCGGAGCAGCCGGTTGACCGTCCACGGGACGGTCGCGACGCTCGGGATGCCCATGCGCTCGTAGACCTCCGCCCGCTTGGAGTCGTAGATGCGGGCGACCACGTGCTGGACGCCGAAGGTCTCGCGGGCCACCCGGGCGCTGAGGATGTTGGAGTTGTCCCCGCTGCTGACGGCCGCGAAGGCGCCCGCCGTGTCGACGCCGGCGTCCAGCAGGGTCTGCCGGTCGAAGCCCAGGCCGGTGACCTGGCGCCCGGCGAAGTCCGGGCCCAGCCGGCGGAACGCGCCCGGGTCCTGGTCGATCACGGCGACGCTGTGCCCGACCTCCTCCAGGCGGCGGGCGATGGCGGAGCCGACGCGTCCGCAGCCCATCACGACCACGTGCACGACACGACTCCTCCGGGCCCCTCGCGCGAGCGCCGTCCGCCGCGCGTACCGGGCGCGAAGCTACACCCGCGGACGGGCCGCGGTGGGCGCGCGGCGGGTGACGTCCCCCTCCCGGGCGGGGCGCGCCCGGGAGTGGCGGCATCCGGTGCCACTGCGTCCGTACCATCGCCGCCGTGCCTCGCCTGTCCGACCTCGGACACCTCCCGAAACGGCTCGTCCTCGGACGCGCCGTGCGCAGCGACCGCCTGGGCGAGTCGCTGCTCCCCAAGCGCTACGCGCTGCCGATCTTCGCCAGCGACCCGCTGTCCTCCGTGGCCTATGCCACGCAGGAGATCCTCATCGTCCTGACGCTGGCCGGGACGGCCTTCCTGTACCTGGCCCCGTGGCTGGCGGCGACCGTCGTGGTGCTGCTCGTGACCGTGGTCCTCAGCTACCGCCAGGTGGTCCGCGCCTACCCCTCCGGTGGTGGCGACTACGAGGTCGCCATGAAGAACCACGGTCCCGCGGCGGGGCTGGTGGTGGCCAGCGCGCTGCTGGTGGACTACGTGCTGACGGTGGCGGTCTCGGTGTCGGCCGGCACCGACAACGTCATCTCGGCGTTCCCGTCGCTCAACGAGCACCGCGTGCTGATCGCCGTCGCGCTCGTGGGGCTGCTCGCCGCCGCCAACCTCCGCGGCCTGCGCGAGTCCGGCCGGGCCTTCGCCCTGCCGACCTACCTGTTCATCTCGGGCATCCTGGTCATGCTCGTGACCGGGTTCATCCGGTACTTCTTCACGCCCGACGGCCTCGTGGCCGAGAGCTCCGGGTACACGGTCATCCCCGAGCCCGGGTACTCCGACCTCGCCGGCCTGGCGCTGGTGCTGTTCGCCCTCCGGGCCTTCGCGTCCGGGTGCACGGCCCTCACCGGGGTCGAGGCGATCGCCAACGGCGTGCCTGCCTTCCGGCCGCCCAAGAGCAAGAACGCCGCCACCACGCTGGCGCTCATGGGCGGTATCGCCGCGACGATGTTCGCCGGGGTGACGGCGCTGGCCCTGCTCGCCGACGTGAAGTACACCGAGTTCACCTGCGATCTGGTCGGCTTCCAGGGCGACTGCGAGACCGACCCCCAGCGCACCGTCATCGCGCAGCTCGCGGCCGCCGTGTTCGGCGGGGACGGCTCGCTCGGCTTCTACGTCATCCAGGCCGCGACGGCCCTCATCCTGATCCTGGCCGCCAACACCGCCTTCAACGGCTTCCCGCTGCTCGGCTCGGTGCTGGCGCAGGACCGGTACATGCCCCGGCAGCTGCACACCCGCGGCGACAAGCTGGCCTACAGCAACGGGATCCTGCTGCTGGCCGGGTTCGCGGCGCTGCTGATCGTGGCGTTCGACGCGTCGGTGAGCCGGCTGATCCAGCTCTACATCATCGGGGTCTTCACCAGCTTCACCATCGGCCAGTGGGGGATGGTCCGGCACTGGAACCGGGAGATCGGGCTCACCGACGACGGGCCGGAGCGCAGCCGGATGCGCCGGTCGCAGACGATCAACTTCGTCGGCGGGAGCCTGACGTCGGTGGTCCTGGTGATCATCGTCGTCACGAAGTTCACCCACGGGGCCTGGCTGGTGCTGGTGTCCATGCCGCTGCTCATCGTGCTGATGAAGGCGATCAGCAAGCACTACTCGCACGTGGCCGACCAGCTGGCCCCCGACACCGACTCGCGCACCCTGCCCAGCAAGGTGCACGCCGTCGTCCTGGTCTCGAAGGTGCACAAGCCGACGCTCCGGGCGCTGGCGTTCGCCCGGGCCACCCGCCCGGACCAGCTCACGGCGCTGACGGTCAACGTGGACGACGAGGACACCCGGGGGCTGCAGGCCGACTGGGAGCGCTACGACATCCCGGTGCCGCTGACGGTGGTCGAGTCGCCCTACCGCGAGATCACCCGGCCGGTCCTGGACTACGTGAAGGCGATCCGGCGGGAGAGCCCGCGGGAGCTCGTCGTCGTGTTCGTCCCGCAGTACGTCGTCGGGCACTGGTGGGAGAACGTGCTGCACAACCAGAGCGCGCTGCGGTTGCGGGCCCGGCTGCAGTTCCAGCCCGGGGTCATGATCACCACCGTGCCCTGGCAGCTGGAGAGCTCGGTCGGCCGCGACGACGGGGACGCCCGCGGCGCCGGACCGGCGCCGGGCGATCTCCGCCGCGGGTTCACCGAGGACGACGTCGAGAGCACGCCTTATGGCTGAAGGACCACCCTCCCCCCCACACCTCGCAGGCTCGGCGCGGGGCCCTGGAGGGCGGCCGAAGGGCCGGGCTCGGGCGGCTGACAAGGGACTCGGGTGGGGCGGGCGCGAGTTCGAGGTGACCGTGGGCGCAGTCGCGCACGGGGGGCACTGCGTCGCCCGGCACGAGGGGCGGGTGGTGTTCGTCCGGCACGGCCTCCCCGGGGAGCGTGTGGTCGTCCGGGTGACCGAGGACCGCCACCCGGGCTTCTGCCGGGCCGACGCCGTCGAGGTGCTGGAGGCCTCGTCCGCACGCGTCGAGCGGCCCTGCCCCCACAGCGGCCCCGGCCGGTGCGGCGGCTGCGACTGGCAGCACGTCGACCCGGCCGAGCAGCGCCGGCTCAAGGCGGCGGTGGTCCGCGAGCAGCTGTCCCGCCTCGCCGGGCTGGACGTCGACGTTCCCGTCGAGGAGCTGCCCGGGGGACCGTTGCGCTGGCGCTCGCGCGCCCGGTTCGCCGTCGACCGGACGGGCGCGGCCGGGCTGCGCCGGCACCGGTCGCACGACGTCGTCGTCCTCGACGACTGCCCGATCACGGAGGAGTCGGCGGCCGCCGCCGTGCTGCGGCGTCCCTGGCCCGGGGCCGGAGCCGTGGACGTCTCGGTCGACTCCACCGGCGCGGTGACCACCACCCGGCTGGACCGTCGGGGCCGGCCGACGTCGAGCCGGGTCGTGCGGCCCGGCGGCGCCCTGCCCGAGGAGCCGGCGGGGCGCGCGGAGCGGCGGGCCGGTGGCCGCGACTGGGAGGTGGAGGGAACGGGCTTCTGGCAGGTGCACCCCGCCGCCGCCGACGCGCTGGTCGCCGCCGTCTCGGCGTTCGCCGACGTGCGCGCGGGGGAGACGGTGCTCGACCTCTACGCGGGGGCCGGTCTCTTCGGCGGCGCCCTGGCGCCGGCCGTGGGCCCGACGGGGCGGGTCGTCTGCGTGGAGTCCGATCCGGGGGCCTGCGCAGCCGCCGACGCCAATCTCTCCGGGTTCCCGCAGGCGGAGGTCTGGCAGGGCGACGTCGACGCCGAGGGCCTCGCCGGTCTCCTCGCCGACCTGGGCACGGCTCCCGACGTGGTCGTCCTGGACCCGCCCCGGGCCGGTGCGGGGCGAGAGGTGAGCCGGCTGCTGGCCGGTACCGGCGCGCGAGCGGTCGTCTACGTCGCCTGCGATCCGGCGGCCCTCGCCCGGGACCTGGCCGCCGTCACGGGTGAGGGGTACCGGCTGGCCGGCATCCGCGGGTTCGACGCCTTCCCGATGACCGCGCACGTCGAATGCGTGGCGCTGCTCGTCCGCTGATGTTCATGTGACGCGCCGTGCACAGACGTCGTAGGCTGCTCCCATGGCCCGGACCACCGTGATCCTCGGTGCGGCCGCCCTCCTCGCCCTCGGCGGCGTCGCGGCGATCCCGGACGAGGAACCCCGGTACCTCGGCGACATGCCGTCGTCCCTCGAGCAGCCGGTGGCCGAGCGGCCGCCCGCCCCGCGCCCGGACCCCGGGCCGGCGGCCGGTGGTCCGCCACCGGCCCTGCGGGCGCCCTCCCCGGTGGCGCCGGAGGTCCCGGCGGCCGAGGCCGCGCCGGTGCCGGCCGGCCGGGTGCCGGCCCCTGCCGCCGACACCGTCCGCGACGTCCAGGCCGGGACGGCGGCGGGGGACGCCGCCGGAGCGCCGCTGCCCGGTCTCCCTCGGCTGTTCGCGGACGTCATCGACACGCTGGCGGAGGTCACCGACTGCGTGGTCGACGGGATCCTCACCCTGCCCGACGGCGGGCTGCTCGACTGCGTGACCGGTTTGCTGCTCCCCACCGAGCCCCCGGTCGACCCGACGGACCCGCTGGACCCGGTACTGGAGCCCGTCACCCCCTGAGCACGGCGGGGCGCGGCCGGGCGGCGGCACTGTCCGCCCGGCGCCACCGGCTAACGTCTGCGTGTGGCCACGTGGGAATACGCCTCCGTCATCACCGCCAACGACGCCGAGTCCGAGCGCGCCGGCGTCAGCATCAAGCTCCCGGGCGGGCAGTCCGAGCGCCAGCAGGGTGACACCAGCTCCGTCCTCAACCGTCTGGGTGCCGAGGGCTGGGAGCTGGTGAGCTACCACTCCAGCGGTGCCGGGACCTGGGGCTTCGAGCAGTTCTGGCTCAAGCGGCAGTCGGACGGCTGAGCGAGGGACCTCCGGCGACGCGCGAGGGCCGCGCAGGATCGAACGTGCGTTCGATCCATGCGGCACACTGGGCAGGTGCATGACACCGTGCCCCCCGGCTGGCCGGAGGAGGTCCGACCCCCCGGTGCTCCGGACTGGGAGCGCACGGCGGTGACGTGGCTGTACGACCTCGTCCCGCCGGACTACCGGGCGCACGAGGTGCTCCGGCGCTACCCGGTGCTGCTCGCCCGGTTCGCCGCCGACCACGTCGCCGCCGGGCTGGAGGCCGCCCGCACGGGCTGGCGCACGGTCCGCGTCGAGCTCGCCGACCAGTTGCCCGCCGACGCCATCGAGGCGGCCATGACCGCCTACGAGCGCGAGGGTGCCCGGCTGGCGGCCGCGGCCCGCGGCGTCGAGGTGGTGGCCGGGGCGTTGCGCGGCGAACGGTGGGTACCGCGGCTGTAGAGCCGCGTGCGCGTGCAGTGCATCCGGCGACCCCGCTCGACCGGAAGTGCGGGGAAAGCGCGGTTACAGTTGACCGGCGGCCTGCTCCTTCGTCGCCGACCCAGCTGCCGCCGACCGAGAGGACACCGTCGAGCCGTGCCGCTCCTGCGATCGCTCCAGGGCCCCGAAGACGTCCGGGCTCTCCGGGCCGAAGACCTGCCGACCCTGGCGGCCGAGATCCGCGACGCCCTGGTCTCCAGCGTCGCCAAGACCGGCGGGCACCTGGGGCCGAACCTGGGGTGCGTCGAGCTCACGATCGCGCTGCACCGGGTCTTCGACTCCCCGCGCGAGCCGATCGTCTTCGACACCGGGCACCAGGCCTACGTCCACAAGATGCTGACCGGCCGGGTCGAGGGATTCGAGCGGCTGCGCCAGCGCGGTGGCCTGTCGGGGTACCCGAGCCGGGCCGAGAGCGAGCACGACTGGGTGGAGAACAGCCACGCCTCGACGTCGCTGTCCTACGCCGACGGGCTGGCCAAGGCCTTCGCCGTCCGCGGTGACGGGCGGCCCGTGGTCGCCGTCATCGGCGACGGCGCGCTGACCGGCGGCATGGCCTGGGAGGCGCTGAACAACATCGCCGCGGCCCAGGACCGCCCGGTCGTCATCGTGGTGAACGACAACGGCCGGTCCTACTCGCCGACCATCGGCGGCGTCGCCGACGCGCTGGCGACCCTGCGGCTGCGCCCCGGCTACGAGAACGCGCTGCTGCAGGTGCGCCAGGCGCTGCACCGCGCGCCCGTGCTCGGCTCCGCGCTCTACGACGCGCTGCACGCCATCAAGAAGGGCCTCAAGGACGTCCTGTCGCCCCAGGGCATGTTCGAGGACCTCGGCATGAAGTACGTGGGTCCGGTCGACGGGCACGACATCGAGGTGATGGAGTCCGCGCTCCGGCGGGCCCGGTCGTTCGGCGGTCCGGTCATCGTGCACGCCGTCACGACCAAGGGCTTCGGCTACGCCCCGGCCGAGACCGACCAGATCGACGCCTGGCACGCCACCGGGGTCTTCGACCCCGACAGCGGCGCCAGCACGGTGGCCGCCCGCGACTGGACGACGGCCTTCTCCGACGAGCTGGTGCGGATCGGTGCCGAGCGGTCCGACGTCGTGGCGATCACCGCGGCCATGCTGCACCCGACCGGGCTGGCGGCCTTCGCCGAGCGTTTCCCGGACCGGACCTTCGACGTGGGCATCGCCGAGCAGCACGCGCTGACCTCGGCCGCGGGGCTGGCGATGGGCGGGCTGCATCCCGTCGTCGCCGTCTACTCGACCTTCCTGAACCGGGCCTTCGACCAGCTGCTGATGGACGTCGCGCTGCACCGGCAGCCGGTCACCGTCGTCCTCGACCGGGCCGGCGTGACCGGGACCGACGGCGCCTCGCACAACGGCATGTGGGACATGTCGATCCTGTCGGTGGTCCCGGGCCTGCGGCTCGCGGCCCCGCGGGACGAGTCCACGCTCCGGGAGGCGCTGCGCGAGTCGGTCGCCGTGACCGACGGGCCGACGGTGGTGCGGTTCCCCAAGGGCCCGCCGCCGGTGGACATCCCGGCGCTCGAGCGGCGCGGGCCGGTGGACGTCCTGCGCCGTGGGGACCGGGCCGACGTGCTGCTGGTCGCCGTCGGGTCGATGGTGCCGATGTGCCTGGCCGTGGCCGAGCGGGCCGCCGACCAGGGGATCGAGGTGACGGTGGTCGACCCGCGCTGGGTGCTGCCGGTGGCCGATGAACTCGTGGCGCTCGCGTCAGGTTTCCGTCTCGTCGTCACCGTGGAGGACGGCGGCCGCGCCGGGGGAGTCGGCACGACCCTGAGCCAGGCGCTGCAGGACCGGGAGTGCGACGTGCCGGTGCGTGCCGTCGGGCTGCCGCAGCAGTTCTTCGAGCACGGCAGCCGGGGCCAGGTGCTGGCCGAGGCGGGCCTGACCGAGCAGGACGTCGCTCGCCGCATCGCCGAGTGGACCGCGAAGCTGGCCGAGCGCAGCGAGAACCATGTCGTCGAGCCGGTCGACGGGGCGCAGCAGTAGGAGGACCCCGTCCCGCTCACCCTTCGCACGCTGAGGGCGAGCCTCCGGACGGGGCCTGGTGAACGGGCAGACACGGAGGAGGACGTGATGATCGCGGAGATCCAGGTGGCGCCGTCCCCGCCCGGTACGCCGGGGGACCCGCACGCCTACGTGGAGGCGGCCATCGCCGTCATCCAGGCCGCCGGCCTGCGCTACGAGGTGGGCGCCCTCGGGACGACCGTGGAGGGCGAGGACGACGTCGTGTGGGCGACCCTGCGGGCGGCGCACGAGGCGATGCTCGCGGCGGGCGCGCCGGCCGGGCTCTCGCACATCAAGGTCGCCTCGGTGAACCGCACGATGGAGAGCCTCACCAGCAAGTTCCGCTGAGCACCGGGCGGGAGCCGTCCGCCGTCCTCCCGCGCCGTGGAGCGTCCTCCCTCACCGCACACCACGAGGGAGGACGCTCCACGATCAGGTCACCTGATCCCAGCAGGGTCAGGCGGGCAGGGAGGCCACACCCGTCGGCAGGAAGCGCTCGCCGGTGACCTTCTCGGCGACACCGGTCCGGTCCAGGTGGGCGGAGATGCCGCCCAGCCAGAACGGCCAGCCGGCGCCCAGCAGCATGCACAGGTCGATGTCCTGCACCGCCTGCACGACGCCCTCGTCCAGCATCAGCCGGATCTCCTGCGCCAGCGCCTCGACGGCCCGCTCGCGCACCTCGTCCTCGGTGAGCGGGGAGTCGCCGGCGTCGATGCCCTCGAGCTCGGGGTCGACGATGCCCGGCTCGCTGTACACCGACGACTTGCCGAGCTCGACCATCCTCCGCAGGCCCTCGCCGACGGAGAACCGGTCGGGGAACGCCTCGTGCATGCGCTCGGCCACGTGCAGCGCCACCGGCGGCCCGACGAGCGTGAGCAGCTCGAACGGCGTCATCGGCAGACCCAGCGGGTCCAGCGCGCGGTCGGCGACGGCCACCGGGGTGCCCTGCTCCACCGACGCGGTCACCTCGCCGAGGAAGCGGGTGAGCAGCCGGTTGACGACGAACGCCGGGGCGTCCGCGACCAGCACGCACGACTTCTTGAGCGACCTGCCCACGGCGAAGGCGGTGGCCAGGGTGGCGTCGTCGGTCTGCTCGGCGCGCACGACCTCCAGCAGGGGGAGGACGGCGACCGGGTTGAAGAAGTGCAGACCGACCACGCGCTCCGGGTGCTCGAGCTTCGACGCCATCTCGGTCACCGACAGCGCCGAGGTGTTGGTCGCCAGCACACAGGTGTCGGACACCACCGCCTCGACCTCGGCGAACACCTGCTGCTTGACCGACATCTCCTCGAACACGGCCTCGATGACGAGGTCGGCGTCGGCGAAGACGTCCTTGGACAGCGAGCCGGTGACCAGACCCTTGAGCTGGTTGAGCTTGTCCTGGTTCAGCCGGCCGCGCTGCGCCAGCTTGTCCAGCTCGCCGTGCACGTAGGCCACGCCCTTGTCGACGCGGGCCTGGTCGATGTCGGTGAGCACGACGGGCACCTTGAGCTGCCGCACGAGCAGCATCGCCAGCTGCGAGGCCATGAGCCCGGCCCCGACGACGCCGACCTTGCCGACCTTCCGGGCCAGCGACTTGTCGGGTGCGCCGGCCGGGCGCTTCGCCCGCTTGTTCACCAGGTCGAACGAGTAGAGCGAGGCCCGCAGCGGGTCGCTCATCAGCAGGTCGGTGAGCGCGTCGTCCTCGGCGGCCGTGCCGGCCGTGAACGCCTCGCCCTCGACGCCGGCGCGGGCCAGGTCGAGCAGGTCGACGGCCCGGACGGCACCCGGGGAGGCGTTGCGGGTGCGGGCGGCGACGACCTGGCGGGCCCGGGCGATCGCGTCGTCCCAGGCCGAACGGTCCACCTCGGGACGGTCCACGGTCACCGAGCCGTCCAGCACGCCGACGGCCCACTCGAGCGACCGCTCGAGGAAGTCCGCCGGCTCCAGGACGGCGTCGGCGATGCCCAGCTTCGCCGCCTTCGGCGCAGGGGTCATCGTGTTCTGCGCCAGGGCGTTCTCGACGATCACCGTGACGGCGGGGTCGATGCCGATCAGGTTCGGCAGCAGCTGCGTGCCGCCCCAGCCGGGCACCAGCCCGAGGAAGACCTCGGGGAAGGCCACCATCGCCGTCGACGCGAGGGTCCGGTACCGGCAGTGCAGCGCCAGCTCCAGGCCGCCGCCGAGCGCGACGCCGTTGACGAAGGCGAACGTCGGGACCGTCGAGTCCTTCAACCGGCGGAACACCCGGTGCCCGGTCTCGGCGATCTGCCGCGCGGTGGCCGCGTCGGTCACCGAGGGCACACCCGAGAGATCGGCGCCGACGGCGAAGATGAACGGCTTGCCGGTCACGCCGATCGCCACCGGGGCGGGCGAGCGGGCCGCGATCTCGTCGAGGGCGGCGTCCAGCGAGGCCAGCCCGCCGGGGCCGAACGTCGACGGCCGGGTGTGGTCGTGGCCGTTGTCGATCGTGATCAGCGCGAACTCGCCGGAAAGGCCGGGCAGGGCCAGGTAACGGACCTTGGCGGCCGTCACGACCTCGTTCTCGAAGACTGCAGTGGTCACTTGGCGAAACCTTCCCAGTTCGGGTTCTCCCAGATCACGGTGGCGCCCATGCCCAGGCCCACGCACATGGCGGTCAGGCCGTAGCGGACGTCGGGCCGCTCGGCGAACTGCCGCGACAGCTGGGTCATGAGCCGCACGCCGGAGGAGGCCAGCGGGTGGCCGACGGCGATCGCGCCGCCCCAGGGGTTGACCCGCTCGTCGTCGTCGGCGATGCCGAAGTGGTCGAGGAAGGCCAGCACCTGGACGGCGAAGGCCTCGTTCAGCTCGAACAGCCCGATGTCGTCGATCGTGAGCCCGGTGCGGGCCAGCGCGCGCTCGGTGGAGGGCACCGGGCCGATGCCCATGACCTCGGGCTCGACCCCGACGAAGCCGTAGCCGACCAGGCGCATCCCCACGTCCAGGCCGAGTTCCTCCGCGACGTCCTCGGCGGCCAGGAGGCAGCCGGTGGCGCCGTCGTTGAGACCCGCGGCGTTGCCCGCGGTCACGTGCCCGTGCGGGCGGAACGGCGTCTTGAGCGTGCCCAGTCCCTCGAGCGTGGTCTGCGGCCGCGGCGGCTCGTCGACCGTGGCGACGCCCCAGCCGTGCTCGGCCGACCGGGTGGCCATGGTCACCAGCTCCGGCCCGATCTGGCCGTTCGCCACCGCCTTCGCGTACTTCTGCTGGCTGGCCAGGGCGAACGCGTCGGCCCGCTCCTTGGTCAGGTGCGGGAACCGGTCGTGCAGGTTCTCCGCGGTCGAGCCCATGACCAGGGCGGAGGGGTCGACCAGCTTCTCGCTGATGATCCGCGGGTTGGGGTCGACGCCCTCACCCATCGGGTGGTTGCCCATGTGCTCGACCCCGCCGGCGATGGCGACGTCGTAGGCGCCGAAGGCGATGCCGCTGGCGGTGGTGGTCACGGCCGTCATGGCGCCGGCGCACATGCGGTCGATCGAGTAGCCGGGCACGGACTTCGGCAGCCCCGCCAGCAGCGCGGCGGTCCGCCCGAGGGTCAGGCCCTGGTCGCCGATCTGGGTGGTGGCGGCGATGGCCACCTCGTCCACGCGATCGGCGGGCAGCGCCGGGTTGCGGCGCAGCAGCTCGCGGATGACCCGGACGACGAGGTCGTCGGCGCGGGTCTCGGCGTAGATGCCCTTCGGGCCCGCCTTTCCGAAGGGGGTGCGCACGCCGTCGACGAAGACGACCTCGCGCAGCGAGCGTGGAAGCCGCTCAGGAGAAGACACAGGACCTCCGCAGGAGTCGTTGGCGGGCCCGGCAGGGCTCGACAGGAGGTCAAGTTACCCGCCGGTAACCGTCCTGGCCAAGCGCCACGCGACACCCGGACGGGGGGCCGGAGGATCACGGTCCGGCAACAGCGCGGAGGTCTCCTTGCAGTGACCAGCCGCCGTCGCGCAAGATGACCCGCCGGAATTTCTCTGTAACCCCAACGAAATTGAGGTCCCTCATGGTGCGACGGCGCACGGTGACGACGGCGATCGCGGCGGCCATGGTCTTCGGCCTGGCCGCCTGTGGTGGCGACGACGACGGTGGCAACGGCGGCAGCGGTGGCGGAGGCGGCGGTGAGGCCGCCGGCAAGATCGGCGTGATCCTCCCCGACACGGCGTCCTCGGCCCGCTGGGAGTCGGCCGACCGCCCGCTGCTCGAGGCCGCCTTCGACGAGGCCGGTGTCGAGTACGACATCCAGAACGCGCAGGGCGACGCCCAGCAGATGGCGACCATCGCCGAGCAGATGATCACCGAGGGCGTGACCGTCCTGGCGATCACGAACCTGGACTCGGCCTCGGGCGCGGCGATCCAGCGCCAGGCGGAGCAGCAGGGCGTCCAGACGATCGACTACGACCGCCTGACCCTCGGCGGCGAGAGCGACTACTACGTCTCCTTCGACAACACCGAGGTCGGCCGCCTGCAGGGCGAGGGCCTGGCGCAGTGCCTCGGCGACCAGCCGGCGAACATCGCCTACCTGAACGGCTCGCCCGACGACAACAACGCCACGCTGTTCTCGCAGGGTGCCCACGAGGTCCTGGACGCGATGGACCAGTACACGGTCGTGGCCGAGCAGGCCGTGCCCGACTGGGACAACCAGCAGGCCGCCACGATCTTCGAGCAGATGTACACCCAGGCCGGCGGTGACATCCAGGGCGTGCTGGCCGCCAACGACGGCCTGGCCAACGCGGTCGTCTCGATCCTCGGCCGCAACAACGCCGCCGGTCAGGTGCCCGTGACCGGTCAGGACGCCACGGTCGAGGGGCTGCAGAACATCCTCGCCGGCAACCAGTGCATGACGGTCTACAAGCCGATCGAGCAGGAGGCCAACGCGCTGGCCGAGCTCGCCGTGGCCCTGGTCAACGGCGAGGAGCCCGAGGTCGACGGCTCGGTCGAGGACACGGAGGGCGACCGCGAGGTGCCCGCCGTGCTGCTGGACCCGGTCTCGGTCTTCCGGGACAACGTCAAGCAGGTCATCGACGACGGCTACCAGAGCGCCGCCGACGTCTGCACCGGCGCGTACGCCGCAGCCTGCACCGAGCTCGGCATCTCCTGAGCCGGCCGGCCGGGGCATCCGATCGCGGGTGTCCCGGCCGCCGTGCTCCCCGCCCCGCGGGTTCCGGGTCCACCGGGGCCCGCGGGGCGTCACACTGCCTCACCACGGCCCGCCCCGGGCCGAACCCATGCAGGAAGGGACGCAGCGGTGTCCGCACCCGAACAGAGCACGACCACCTCGACCCTGGAGCGACCCACGCTGAGCCTGCGAGGCGTCAACAAGAGCTTCGGGGCCGTCCAGGTCCTGCACGACGTCCACCTCGACGTCTATCCCGGCAAGGTCACCGCGCTGGTGGGTGACAACGGCGCCGGCAAGAGCACCCTGATCAAGGCCATCGCCGGTATCCACCCGGTCGACTCCGGCACGGTGGAGTTCGAGGGCAAGGCGGTGCAGGTGACCGGCCCCCGGGACGCCGCCCGGCTGGGCATCGAGGTCGTCTACCAGGACCTCGCGCTCGCCGACAACCTCGACGTCGTGCAGAACATGTTCCTCGGCCGCGAGCGCAAGCGCGGCATCGTCCTGGACGAGGCCTCCATGGAGGAGGCCGCGCGCGACACCCTGGCCAAGCTGTCGGTGCGCACGCTGAAGTCCGTGCGGCAGCTGGTCTCCAGCCTCTCCGGTGGCCAGCGGCAGACCGTGGCGATCGCCAAGGCGGTGCTCTGGGAGTCCAAGCTGGTCATCCTGGACGAGCCGACCGCCGCGCTGGGGGTCGCGCAGACCCGGCAGGTCCTCGACCTCGTCCGCCGGCTGGCCGACACCGGGCACGCCGTCGTCTTCATCACCCACAACATGGTGGACGTCTTCGAGGTGGCCGACCGCGTCGCCGCCCTGTACCTGGGCCGGGTCGCCGCCGACGTCCCCATCTCCGAGGTCGACCGCACCCAGGTCATCGAGCTGATCACCTCCGGCCGGTCCGGCGAGCTGGGGCTCGCACCGGACGCGCTCGAGGACTGAGAGGACTGCCATGTCGAGCAACACCCTGACCGCCGCCGAGGCGAGCGGTCCGCAGAAGCCGGCCGCCGGCTTCGAGGGCGACCGCCAGGACAACACCGTCGGCGGCGCCGTCCGCGGCTACCTGAACAAGCTGCGCGGCGGTGACCTCGGCGCGCTGCCGGCCATCCTGGGCATCGTCGTCCTGGGCATCCTGTTCACCATCCTCCGGCCGGGGACGTTCCTCACCCCGCTGAACCTCGCCAACCTGCTGGTGCAGTCGACGCCGATCATGGTGCTGGCGATGGGCCTGGTGTTCGTCCTGCTGCTGGGCGAGATCGACCTGTCCGCGGGCGTGGTGAGCGGCGTCTGCTCGGCGGTGCTCGCCCAGCTGCTGGTGCAGGTGGGGGTCTCCTGGCCGATCGCCCTGCTGGCCGCCATCGCCACCGGTGCGGTGATCGGCGCGTTCACCGGCAGCCTCGTCGGCATGGTCGGGATCCCGTCCTTCGTCGTGACCCTGGCCCTGTTCCTCGGCTTCCAGGGCGTCACCCTGCGGATCATCGGGCAGGGCGGCACGGTGCCGGTGCGCGAGCCGGTCGTCCGGGCGCTCGCCAACGAGAACGTGCCGGTCACCCTGGGGTGGATCCTCGCCGCGGTCGTCGCCGTCTCCTACGCCGCATTCGAGCTGTGGCGCTGGCGCTCGCTGAAGTCCCGCGCCCTGGCGCACCCGCCGCTGGTGCTCGTGGTGGTCCGGGTCGTGCTGATCGCCGCGGTGGTGTTCGGTGTGACGGCCATCCTCAGCGTCGACCGTGCGCTCGCCGCCGCGATCGACCTGGCCGGCATCCCCTACGCCGTGCCGCTGGTCGTGCTGCTGCTGCTCCTGCTGACCTTCGTGCTCTCCCGCACCACGTTCGGGCGGCACATGTACGCCGTCGGCGGCAACGCCGAGGCCGCGCGCCGGGCCGGCATCAACGTCACGCGGATCCGGGTCATGGCGTTCGTGATCTCGTCGAGCCTGGCCGCGATCAGCGGCATCCTCGCCACCTCCCGGCTGAGCTCGGTGACGCCGGACGCCGGTGCCGGCAACACCCTGCTCTACGCCGTCGGTGCGGCGGTCATCGGGGGCACGAGCCTCTTCGGTGGCCGGGGCAAGGCCCGGGACGCCGTCCTCGGCGGTCTGGTCATCGCGATCATCGCCAACGGCCTGGGCCTGCTGGGGGTGGCCGCCTACCTGAACTTCGTGATCACGGGCGGGGTGCTCCTGCTGGCCGCCAGCGTCGACGCGCTGGCCCGTCGGCGGTCGGCGTCCACCAAACGCTGAGGACGCCGGCCGCCTCCCCATCCCTCGCACCGGGTCGGCCACCCGGCGCGGGGTCACGAACTCCTGCCGTCCGCCGTGTCGTCGCCCGGCGGACGGCAGGATCACATCCGGCGCCGGCCGGCCGGTGCCCGCGGGCCGGTGGATCTCCTCAGTCGCCGAAGTCCACCAAGAAGCCGAGCAGGTCGACCCGGCCGAGGGTGACCCCGCCGTCGGTGACCGCCTCCACGGACCTGGTCCCGAGCGGCATCGGGGCGACGAGCACGCCGTCCACGGCGCCGTGCTCGGACAGGAACGACCGGTCCCCGTCGTAGGTCCGCACCAGGGCCACCTCCGGCGGCCCCACGACGACCAGGCCGGTGCTCATCGGCGCGCCGGTGCCCTGGTCGATCACCTCGCAGGAGGCGGCCTGGACGCGGCGTTCCGGCGGTGGGCCCGCGGGGAGGACGTCCCGCCCGCAGAAGGCCCCGGTGAGCGACCCGTCGGGCTGGCGGGCGAGCCACTGGGCGCTGACGACGACGGCGCCACCGGGCAGCGCGACCGTGACGACGGCGGCCCGGCCGGCGCCACCGGCCGGCACGCTGCCCACCCACTGGGCGGTGATCGTCACCTGGTCGCCCGGGAGCCCGAGCTCGCGCAGCACGCCCTCGGCGGCGTAGCGGGCCGCCAGCTCACCGAGCTCGCCGGGCGGTCCGCGCAGGTAGCCGACGGACAGCTCCGCACCGGGCTCGCCGGCGAACAGCGACCACGGCGTGTCCCGCGCCTGCAGCCTGCCGTCGCGCAGCACGCGGTAGGACGTCGACGCGTCGACGGCGCGGGGGACCGGCGGGATCCGGGTGACCGCGACGCCGTCCTCGGTGTCCACCCGCCGCCACTCCCGGCTCGTGCGGCCGTCGGCGTCGATCAGCGGCCGCTCCGACACCTCGACCTCGTCCCCGGGTGCGGCGACGACGACGAGCGCGCCGGTGCGCGGGTCGGTCAGCGCCAGCGGCCAGTCCGTCGCAACGGTGTACGGGTCGGTGGCCGACGTCATCTGCGCCACGGCCGCCCCCGGTGGTCCGGTGAACCAGGCGGCTACCGGCGCGTCGTCGGGCACGACGCCGGGCGGCAGGTCCGCCGCCTCCGGGGCGTCCGCCGCCCCGGCGACGACCAGGGCCCAGCGGCCGCCCGGCACGTCCCCGGCGTACACCACGCGGCGAACCTCCACGGGCGGCTCGGACAGGTAGTAGAGGATCGTCCCGTCCGCCGCGCGCACCGGCGGCTCCACGGTCCAGGGCAGCGCCCGGACGCCGTCCAGGAAGGCATGGTCCCCGGCCAGGGAGCCCCGCGTCGGTCCGGTCAGGATGCCGGCACCCGGATCACCCGTCGCCGCGGCCCCGGGGACGCCGGTGACCGTGCCGGGGGCCGGAGGCGCCTCCCGCGCGTCGCCCCCGGTCAGGTCGACCACGGCGACCGCGAGCGCGACGGCGCACCCGGCGGCGGCCGCCCAGGTCCACCACCGGCGGTGCCGGTCCCCGGCCCGGTCGGCCACGAGCTCCGTCGGCCCGCCGCCGTCCAGCCCGTCGTCGCCCACGCCCGCCCTCCCCGCCGCCCGCGGTCCTCCCGAGCAGCAGCGTGCCCCGCGCACCGGCGCGGCACCGTCACGATCCGGTAACGACCCTCGGGAGGAAGGGGGTCAGGCCCTGCCGACGGCGTCGACGAGGACCGCCACGGTGAGCTCCACCTGCCACTCGCGGGCGCCACCGGCCCGCAGCGCGGCGCCCACCCCCGCGGCGTCGCGCGCCTCGGGCGGGCTCCACATGATCCGGCGGACCAGGTCGGGGGAGAGCACGTTCTCCACCGGCACGGCGTGCTTCTCGGAGAGCTCGGCCAGCCCGGCGCGGGCGACCTGCAGACGGGTCGCGGCGGCAGGGTCGCGGTCGGCCCAGCGGTTCACCGGCGGCGGCCCGTCGCCGGTCCTGCTGTGCGGCGGCAGCTCCGCCTCGGGGAGCGCCCTGCCCCGGGCGATCGCACCGAACCAGGTGGCGACCAGCCGGCGGTTGGCGCGCCCCCGGAAGACCGGCAGCTCCAGCAGGGCCCCCTCGTTGGCCGGGTCGGCCTGGACGGCGGAGACCATCGCCGAGTCGGGGAGGACCCGGCCGGGGGCGATGTCGCGGCGGCGGGCCAGCTCGTCGCGCGCCTCCCACAGGCTGCGCAGCATGCCCAGCTGCCGGCGGCTGCGCAGACCGTGCACCCCAGAGGTGCGCCGCCACGGATCGGCCTTGGGCGCCGGTGGGCCGGCGGCCAGGATCGCCTCGAACTCCTGGCGGGCCCACTCGCTCTTCCCCTGCTCCTCGAGGATCGCGGCCAGGGCGTCGCGGAGGTCGACGAGGACCTCGACGTCGAGGGCGGCGTAGACCAGCCACTCCTCGGGCAGGGGGCGGGTGCTCCAGTCCGCGGCGGAGTGGCCCTTCTGCAGCGAGAAGCCCAGCAGCGACTCCACGACGGCGCCGAGACCCACCCGGGGGAGCCCCGCCAGCCGGGCGGCCAGCTCGGTGTCGAAGATCCGGCCCGGCACGAGGCCGATCTCGGCGAGGCAGGGCAGGTCCTGGTTGGCCGCGTGCAGCACCCACTCCACGTCGGCGACGGCACCCTGGATCACGGAGAGGTCGGGCAGGGGGACCGGGTCGACCAGCCCGGTGCCGGCCCCGCGGCGCCGCAGCTGCACGAGGTAGGCCCGCTGGCCGTAGCGGTACCCGGAGGCGCGCTCGGCGTCGACGGCGACGGGACCGGTGCCGGCGCGCAGGGCCTCGGCGTACTCGACGAGCTGGGTCGAGGTCTCGATGACGGGCGGCAGGCCGTCCCGCGGCGCGAGGAGCGGGACCGCCGGCGGCGACGCCTCCGGAGCGGTGTCGTCCGCTGCGCTGGGCGTGGGCTCGGTGCTCAGTTGCCGTCCACCTTCTCGCCGGTCCTCGTCGTTCGGGCCACCGGCCCTGGCCGCCCTCGGGGCGGGCGCCCGTCCGGCCCCCCGATGCTAGAGAGTCTCGTTCCCGGCGCGGTCGGAGGGACCCAGGAGCCTGACTCCGGGCGGCGGCAGGCCGGCCGCGTTGCCGAGCACGTCCAGCCAGGCCTGCAGGTGCCGGTCCAGGGCGCCGTCCTCCGCCGTCCACGAGGCGCGCATCTCCACGTCGACGCTGTGCTCGGGGCCGGCGAGGTCGCCGAAGCGGGTGGAGGCGGTCCGGGTGACGGTGCCGCCGACGGTGTGGTGGCCGGCGCCGGCCTCGGTCAGCGCGTCGGTGAGCCAGCTCCAGGCCACCTCGGAGAACATGGTGTCGTCGACCAGTTCCTCGTCGGTCCCGGCGGACAGGTAGCCGACGCAGCGGGTGGTGCCCTTCCACGCGTCGTGGCCCTCGGGGTCGAACAGCACGATGAACCGGGCGCTGGCGATCTCGAAGTCGTCGCCGCCGTCCGGGTCGGCCTCGGCCACGTGCGCGGCCACCGCGTGGGCGAACGGCGCCAGCCGCTGCGGGGCGGGGATCTGCTCGAGGACGATCTCGGGGCGGGCGCGGACGGTCGCGAGCGCGTCCAGGGCGGCGCGGAACTCGGCGGGGGGCGGGTCCCCGTCGGTGTCCTTGCCTCGGTTCCCGGCACTGGCCAGGCAGGTCGGCTCCACGGTGGCAGGGTAGGCCGCCGGGTAGCACACCGCGTCCGACGCGCCGCAGCCGACCGCCGACCTGCGCGGACGCGGTCGCCGCCGCGGCGTCCCGGCGGCGTCTGGGAGGATCGGCGGTCGTGAGTGCTGCCGCCGATCCCGCCCCCTCCGCCGCGCCGTCCGACTCCGACCTCGTCCGGGCGGCCCGGGGACTGCCGGTGAGCCGCACGCCGGTGTGGTTCATGCGCCAGGCCGGGCGGTCGCTGCCGGAGTACCGGGCGCTGCGGGCCGGCACCGGGATGCTCGCCGCGTGCCAGGACCCCGACCTGGTCACCGAGATCACCCTGCAGCCGGTGCGCCGGCACGGCGTGGACGCGGCGATCCTGTTCTCCGACATCGTGCTGCCGCTGCTGGTGGCCGGGGTGGACCTCGACATCAAGCCCGGCGTCGGCCCGGTCGTCGCCCAGCCGATCCGGTCGGTGGCCGACGTCGACGCGCTCCCGCCGCTGGAGCCCGACCGGCTGGCGTTCCTCGACACGGCGGTGCGGCAGCTGGTCGCCGAGCTGGGGCCGACGCCGCTGATCGGCTTCGCCGGGGCGCCGTTCACGCTGGCCACGTACCTGATCGAGGGCGGCCCGTCCAAGGAGCACGCGCGCACCAAGGCCTTCATGTACGCGGAGCCCGAGGCGTGGGGCCGGCTGCTGGACCGGCTGGCCGTCTCGGCCGCCACGTTCCTGCGCACCCAGGTCGACGCGGGCGCCTCGGCCGTCCAGCTGTTCGACTCCTGGGCCGGGGTGCTGTCGGCCGCCGACTACGCCGAGCGGGTGCTGCCGCACTCCCGGGCCGTGTTCGACGGGCTGGGCTCCCGCGACGTCCCGCGGATCCACTTCGGCGTGGGCACCGGGGAGCTGTTGCCGCTGATCGGGGACGCCGGCGCCGACGTCGTGGGCGTCGACTGGCGGATCCCGCTGGACGAGGCGGCCCGGCGGGTCGGCCCCGGCCGGTCGCTGCAGGGCAACCTGGACCCCGCCGTCCTCCTGGCCGACCGCAGCACGGTGGACCGGGAGGTGCGCCGGGTGGTCGAGCAGGGCCGCGCCGCCCGCGGGCACGTGTTCAACCTCGGCCACGGCGTGCTGCCCGACACCGATCCCGGCGTGCTGACCCACGTCGTGGAGCTGGTGCACGAGCTCTCCATGTCTCCTGCCCACCCCACCACCCCGACGGCGTGACCGCGCCCCGCCGGCTGGTCGTCGTCGGCGCCGGGATCACCGGCCTCGCCGCCGCCTTCGAATGGCGGCGGCGCCGCCCCGACGACGAGATCGTCGTGCTCGAGGCGGGGACGCGGATCGGCGGCAAGCTGCACCGGGTCGAGCTGGGCGGGCACTGGTACGACACCGGCCCCGAGGCGGTGCTGGCCCGCGTGCCGGAGGCGGTGCGGCTGATCGAGGACCTCGGCCTGGCCGACCGGCTCGTCGCCCCCGCCACCACGCAGGCCTCCGTCGTGCTGCCCGACGGGCGGCACCCCCTGCCGGCCGGCACCGTCCTCGGCGTGCCCGCGACGGCCGACGGCCTGGACGGCATCCTCACGGCCGACGGCGTCGCCCGGGTGCGTGCCGAGGCCGACCTGCCCCCGCTGTCGGTGGACGGCGACGTCGCGGTCGGTGCGCTGCTGCGGGAACGGCTGGGTGACGAGGTCGTCGACCGGCTGGTCGAACCGCTGCTCGGCGGGGTCTACGCGGGCGGCGCCGACGAGCTGTCGCTGGCCGCGACGATGCCGGCGCTGGCCGCCCAGCTGCCCGGGGCAGGGACCGTCCTGGCCGCCGCGGCCGCGGCCCGCGACGCCGGCGTCCGCAGCCGGGGCGACGCCGACGGGCCGGTCTTCCTCACCGTGGCCGACGGCATCGGCTCGCTGCCGGACGCCCTCGTCGCCGCCTCCGGCGCGCGCGTGCGGCTGCGGACCCCGGCGCACGGGCTGCGGCGGACGGCCACCGGCTTCGAGCTCGTCGTCGGCGCGGCGGCCGCACCCGAGGTGCTGACCGCCGACGCCGTGCTCGTCACCGCACCCGCCGGCAAGGCCGCGCGGCTGCTGGGCGGGCTGGTGCCCGACGCGGTGGAGCCGCTGCAGGGCATCCCGTACGCGTCCATGGCGGTGGTCGCCATGGCGTTCCCGGCACAGGAGGTCGCCGCGGGCTCGGGTCTGCTGGTGCCGCCGGTGACCGGGCGGCTGGTCAAGGGCGTGACGGTGTCGTCGGCCAAGTGGCCGCACCTGGCGGAGGGGCCGGCCCTGCTCGTCCGGTCCTCGGTCGGCCGCTTCCGGGACGAGTCCGAGCTGCAGCGCACGGACGAGGACCTGACGGCCGCCGTGGTCGCCGACGTGGCCGACCTGCTCGGCCTCGACCGGCCGGAGCCGCTGGAGACCCGCATCGTGCGCTGGGGCGGCGGCCTGCCGCAGTACCTGGTGGGGCATCCCGCGCGGGTGGCGGCGATCCGGGCGGCGGTCGGCGCGGTGCCGGGGCTGGGGATCGCGGGTGCGGCCTTCCGCGGGCTCGGCGTGCCGGCCTGCATCCGCGACGCCTCCGCCGCGGTTGACGCGCTCGTCTGAGACCCGGTCGGGTTGCCGTCGGCGGCCGCGATGGCGAGGGTCGGTGCATGACCCGATCCCTTCCCCGTGGCCTGCTCGCCGGTGCGGCCGGCACCACCGCCCTGAACCTCGTCGGCTACGTGGACATGGCCCTGCGCGGGCGACCGGCCAGCGACGTGCCCGAGCGGGTCGTCGACGCCTTCGCGGCGGAGACCGGGCGCCGGGTGCCGGGCAGCGGGGCGGTGCGGGAGTCCCGCCGGACGGCGCTCGGGGCGCTGGCCGGCATCGCGAACGGCCTGGGCGTGGGCGTCCTGGCCAGCGCCGTCCGGTCCTACGGGGTGCGCTTCCCGGCGCCGGTGGGGGCGGTGGTCACCGGTGCGGCGGCCATGGCGGCGACCGACGTCCCGGGCGCCCTGCTGGGCGTCAGCGATCCGCGCACCTGGACGGCGGGCGACTGGCTGGCCGACGCTGCTCCGCACCTCGCCTACGGGGCGGCGGTGCAGAGCGTGCTGGAGGCGGTGCCCACCCCGCGCGAGCGGGCGACCCCCCGCGGCCCGGCGCGGCCCGGCGTGGTCCTCCGGTCGGCCCTGCTCGGGCTGGCGGCCGGCAGCCGCAGCTCGCTCGGCTTCGCCGGCCCCGTCCTGACCGCGTCGACCACGGCGGTCGTGCGGGACCGCGACACCACCCGCCGCCGGGTGCTGGCCGGCAAGGTGCTGGCCGCGGCAGCGCTGACGGGCGAGTTGGTCGCCGACAAGCACCCCGACGCCCCGCCCCGCGACGGCGCCGGCCCGCTCGCCGGACGCATCCTCTACGGCGCGGAGGGCGGTGCCCGGCTGGCCGCCAGGGAACGGGAGAACGGGGCCCTGCCTGCTGTCGTCGGGATGGCCGGGGCGTGCGTGGGCTCGGTAGCCGGTCTCGGGTGGCGGAGGTGGGCCGCGGGCCGGATGCCCCCGCTGCAGGCGGCGCTGCTCGAGGACGGCGTCGCGCTGGGCCTGGCCGCCCTCGCCTGCCTGCCCGGCCGGAGCCGCCCGCACCTGGTGGTCGTGCCGCGCTGAGCCCGCGGCCGGCGGCCTAGGGTGCCGCTCGTCCGCTGCCGATGACGGCGGCGGCGATCTGCGTCCGGTTCGCCAGGCCGAGCTTCGTCAGGATGTGGCGCACGTGGGTCTCCACGGTCCGCGCGGACAGGAACAGCCGCCCGGCGATCTGGCGGTTGGTGAGCCCGGCCGACACCAGGGCGGCGATCTCGCGCTCGCGGACGGTGAGTGGGTCAGCGGCGCGCGCGGCCCGGCCGGCCCCCTCGACCAGCGCGGCCGCCCGCCGCTGCGCGCCGGGCATGCCGAGTCGCCGTGCCTCCGCCAGCGCCGACCGGGCCAGCTCACCCGCCCGGGACAGGTCGGTGGTCCGCCCCCGCCGCACCAGGGCACCCGCCAGTCCCACCCGGTCGTTGACGGCGGCCGGCCGGGCGCCGGTCCGCAGGTCGACCCGCAGCGCCTCCTCGAAGTGCGGGATCGCCTCGTCCCACCCGCCGCCGACGGCGGCCAGCCGGCCGAGCAGGACCTCCGTCGAGCCGCAGCAGTAGACACCCGCGCCTCCGGCGTCCAGGCCGAACGTGGCGACGATCCCCCCGAGCGCCTCGGCCGCCGCCGCGTCGCCGAACTCCTCGACCAGCGGCACGAGCGTCTCGGCGACGCCTGCCGACTCCACGAAGTCCGGGTCGGTCAGCCGGGGCCGCAGGGCGGCGTACCGGGCCTCGGCCTCGTCCCGCCGTCCTGCGACGAGGGCGACGACGGTCCGGCTGGCCTGCACGATCGGCACGTCGTCGGCGAGGTCCATGAGAGCGACCGCCTCGCCGTCCAGGTCCCGCGCGATCCCCGTCACCATCGCGTACTGGTACAGGAACGCTCCCGACATGCCCGCGGCGGACAGGTCCTGGGTCAGCTCCGTCGCCCCGACGACCCGCGCCTGCTCGTTCAGCGCGAGCGCCTCCTCGAAGCGGCCGTAGAGCGCTGTGACCGACGCGCGCAGCCGCAGGTCGTGCCACCGCACCAACGGCAGGCGGGTGCGCCGGGCGAGCGCGGTGACGCGGGCCAGTTCGTCGTCGACCGTGGCCATGTCGCCGCACTCGAGCGCGGCGTCGATCCGCCACTTCGCGCCCCACAGCTCGGCCAGCGGCTGGCCGGTCGCGGACGCGTGGTCGATCGCCAGCAGGCCCAGGCGGAGCCGCTCCTCCCGGGGCAGCGCGGTCGGGTGCGCCTTCATCCGTGCGCGCACGGCATCGATGACCGCCTGCGGGTCCCCGCTCTCCTCGGCCAGGGCCAGCGCCTCGGTCGCGTGCGCCGTCGAGGCGGTGCCCCGCCCGGCATCGGCCAGCACCGAGGCCGCCTGGGCGAGCAGCCGGGACCGCAGGGCCGGCCGTCCGGCCAGCGACGGATCGGCGAGTGCCCGTTCGCACATGCGCAGCACCGCAGGCGGGAAGCCCGGCGCCGCGACGTCCTGCACGGTCAGGGCGGCAGGGGCGAGGAGATCGGTCCGGCCGCAGGCGGCTGCGGCGTCCGAGGCGGCGGTGGCGTGGTCCAGGCTCTCGCCGAACCGTCCCGCGCGGAACTCCGCCGTGGCGAGGTCCAGCAGCAGCTCCGCCCGCTCGCCGGGCGCGGGTCCGGCGCGGTCGGCGGCGGCCAGTGCCATCGCCAGGAATCGCGCGGCCTCGTCGAACGCCATCGAGCGCGTGGCCGCCTCGGCCGCGCGGCGGGCCCACGACGTCGCCCGCAGCAGGGTCGCGCGCTCCGAGGCCGCCCGCAGCCAGTGCCCGGCGACCGGTCCGGCCGCGGTCTCGTCGTCGGCGGCCACCTGCTCCAGCGCTCCGGCCGCGCGGCGGTGCCACTCCTCGCGTGCGCTGGGGGAGAGGTCGGCGTAGAACGCGTCCCGCACCACCGCGTGTGCGAACCTCCGCCGCCCTGGGACGTCCGGCACCGCGGTCAGGACGCCGGCGCGCACGGCGGCGTCCAGGCCCTCCCGCACCTCGTCCGGGAGGCGGCCGGTCACTGCGGCCACCAGGCCGGCGTCGACCTCCTCGCCCAGGACGGCGGCGGTGTCGAGCAGGTCGAGCACGGGGGCCGGCAGTGACGTCAGCGTCGTCCGGACGAGGTGCCGCAGCTCGGCCGATCCCTCGCCGGACGCCGTCGCGGGGGCACGGGCGACGGCGCGGAGGTAGAGCGGGTTGCCGCCGCTGCGCCGGTGGGCCACGCGGACCGCCTCGGCCGGCGCCCGCGGGAGGAACGCCCGGACGTCGTCCTCGCCGAGCGGGGGCAGCGGCAGCGCGCGGGTGGTGGGCCAGCGCAGGAGGTCGGGCAGGGTCCGGTCCAGCGGGCGGTCGCCCGGCCCGCCCGCCGGGTCGCGGTAGGTGGCGACGACCAGGAGCCGGGAGCGCTGCACCTCGCCCGCCAGGTGGCGCAGCAGCCGCAGCGAGGTCTCGTCGGCCCAGTGCAGGTCCTCCAGGACGACGACCAGACCGGCCGGCTCCGCCGCGTCGAGCAGCGCCTCGGTCGCGGTCGCGACCAGCGTGAACCGCGCGGCCTCGGGGTCGGCGGAGCCCTCGCGGAGCAGGTCGATACCGGACAGCGCCTGCGCGACGGCGGCCCGGACCTCGGGGAGCGTCCGGACGACCCGGCGCCACGGCCACAGGGGCGGGGCGCCCGGGTCGTCGACGCACCGCCCCCAGGCGACCGCGGGGGCCCGGGCGGTGGCCTCCTCCACGGTGCGCGTCTTGCCGATCCCGGCCGGCCCGGAGAGCAGGAGGAGGCCGCCGCGGCCGGCGGCGGCCGCCACGATGCCGGCCGACAGCTCGGCGAGCTCGGCGGTGCGGCCGACGAAGGCGTCGACGTCGTGCGGCGGGGTGGCGGTGGCCACGGCGCGGAGTATCCACGCGGTCGGGCGTCCTGCGTACCGCCTTTCCGTGCCGGATCTCAGTAGCGCTGACCCGTGGTCGCACGGACGTCCGTGGCCGGCCGCCGGCGGATCGTCCTCCGCGCCGGGACCGGGACGGCCGGTCCCCGACCGAGGGAGCACCCCGTGCACGCCACCATCCACCCCTACCGTCGTCCGGCGGGCGCCGGCACCGATCCCCGGGACGCGGCCGCAGCCGTCGTCGTCGACCACCTGGACGATGACGGGGGCACAGTCGTCGCGCTGTGGCCGGAGGAGGTCTCGGCCCCGGCCGGCACCCGCACCTACCGGCTGGTCGACCGTGTCGACGGCAGCGCCGTCGGCCGCACCCCCCTCTTCGCGCAGCTGACCTGGCTGAACGGGACCGGCGACCCCGCGGTCGCGCGGGCCGCCGAGCGCGGCGGCCGCGAGCGGATCCACCCGGTGATCCGGGACGTCGAGGGCCTCGTCGGCGTGCTGGTGTTCCGGTCGGCGGACGACCGGATCGTCGTCGTCGGCCTGGCGACCGGTCTGGAGACGCTCGCCGAGATCAGGAACCGGATCGGGCGCGCGCCGTTGCTGCCGGGCGAGGACCCGGCGCTGCTGCCGGGGCCGGACCGCGTGCAGCTCGGCCGCATCCTGCGCGCCGACGTCCCGGTGGCGGTGCGGTCGTGACCGCCCCGGCCCGGGCCGGCTCCCTCGCCGGCACGTGGACGGTCTCCGACAGCCGGACCCGGGTGACCTTCGCCGTCCGGAACCTCGGCCGGCCGGCCCACGGGTCGGTGACCTGCAGCTGGGGCGAGGTGGAGATCGACGGGAGCGGCGCGCCCCGGCGGGTGACCGCCGAACTGGACCTGGGCAGCCTGGACACGGGGATCGCACGCCGGGACGCCGATCTGCGCAAGCCGTCGCTGCTCGACAGCGACCGGCAACCGGTCATGACCTGGACGGCGGACCGGTTCACCTGGGGCGACGGCCGGTGGACCGCCGAGGGCGTCCTGCGGGTACGGGGCACCAGGGCGCCGCTGACGGTGACCGGGCCGGTGGAGGTGCTGCGCGACGGCTGGATCCGCGTGCGAGGCGCGGGCACCCTCGACCGGAGGACCGTCGGCATCCGGGCGCCCCGGTTCCTGATCGGGCGCACCGTCTCCATCGACATCGACGCGTGGCTGCGCCGCCCCTGCCCGGCGTGAGGACGGCACCGCCGGAGCTCTGGCCCGTGGTGGTCCAGCCCACCACGGGTCCGGGCATCAGCGTGGCCCGATGCGTGTTGGAGCCTCCGTGAACAACCAGCACCACCCCGACCGACTGCCCATCCCCACCCGGTCCGTCCGCTGCCTCCGCCACCAGGTGTCGATGGCCGTCTGCGAGGACTGCCGCGACGCGCGCCGGGCGAAGCTCCGGCGGGAGCGGAGCCGACCCCGCACCGCGGGGACCGGCGCGACGCGGGGGACAATGGCGGCATGAGCGAGCAGGGGACCGGCACACCGGTGGACGAGCGGAGCATCGGCAAGCGGGCGAACGAGCTCAACGAGACCATCCGCTACACCATGTGGTCGGTCTTCCGGCTGGCCCGGCCGCTCGGCGACGACCAGCGGGCGACGGCGGCCGACGAGCTCGGCGCGCTGCTCGAGGAGCTCGCCGGCAAGGGCGTCGTCACCCGCGGGACCTACGACGTCGCCGGTTTCCGCGCCGACGCCGACCTCATGGTGTGGTGGCACGCCGCCACCCCCGAGGCGCTGCAGGAGGCCTACACCCGGCTGCGCCGCACCGCCCTCGGCCGGCACCTGGACCCGGTGTGGTCGCAGATGGCGCTGCACCGGCCGGCCGAGTTCAACCGCAGCCACATCCCGGCGTTCCTGGCCGACGAGTCGCCGCGCCGCTACGTCTGCGTGTACCCCTTCGTGCGGTCCTACGAGTGGTACCTGCTGCCCGACGAGGAGCGGCGGGACATGCTCAAGGAGCACGGCATGCAGGCCCGCCCCTACCCGGACGTCCGGGCCAACACCGTCGCGGCGTTCGCCCTGGGCGACTACGAGTGGATGCTCGCGTTCGAGGCCGACGAGATGCACCGCATCGTCGACCTGATGCGGGACCTGCGGGCCAGCCGGGCCCGGCGGCACGTGCGCGAGGAGGTGCCGTTCTACAGCGGCGTCCGCAAGTCCGTCGCGGAGATCGTCACCGACCTGGCGTGAGAGCGGACCCCGTCCTCCCCGCCCCTCGCAGGCTCGAGGTGGGTCCCGGGACGGGGCCGAAATGTCGTACCCCCGGCCTACCGTGCAGGCATGTTCCCCCCGGGTTCGTACGGCGTCGGCGTGACGGTGGCCGAGTTGCGCCCGGCCGTGCGTGACGACGTGCTACCGGCCGGGGTGGTGTCGCGGCCGTCCCGTCCCGGCGACCTGCTGCCGGTCGGGCTGATGACCCCGGAGGAGAAGGCGGCACACCTGCAGCGGGTGGGTGAGGTGGAGGCCGCGCTCGCCGCGTACAAGGCCGAGCTGGTGGTCGGGCTCGCCACCGACCGGCCCGCCGGCGCCGACCGTCAGCGGGGCCAGGCCGGGGCGGCGTCCGGGGAGTGGGCTGCGCAGCCGCTCGACGAGGACGTGTCGGAGTTCTTCCCCGACGAGCTGGCGCTGATCCTCACCTGCTCGCGGACGGCGGCGACGCAGCTGTGGGAGGTGTCGACGACGTTGCTGCGCCGGCTGCCGGCGACGTGGGCGGCGCTGGCGGACGGGGTTCTGGACTGGCCGCGGGCCCGGGCGATCGCCCTCGAGCTGGGGTGGCCGGGCCGGGAGTCGCCGGACGACGTGCTGGCCGCGGTCGAGGCGGCGGTGCTGCCGCAGGCTGCCGGGCTGTCGATCCACCGGTTGCGCGCCCTGGTGCGCGGCGAGCTGATCGCGGCCGACCCGGCCGCCGCCGACCGCCGGCGGAGGCGGGCCGAACGGTCCGCCGACGTCACGGTGCGCGGCCTCGGGGACGGCATGGGTGAACTGCGGGCCACGATGCCCTACCCGGAGGCGGCCGCCGTGCGGTCCGCGGCGGACGCACAGGCCCGCGCGCTGAAGAAGGCAGGTGACGAGCGGGCGCTCGGTCAGCTGCGCGGCATGGCGCTGCACGACCGGATGACCCGTCCCTGGGAGGACCAGCCGGCGGTGAGCGCGCACGTCGAGGTGGTCGCCTCCCTCGACACGCTGGAGTCCGCCGCGGCCGGCGCGCCGGGAGCGGGCAGGGCACCGGTGCTGGTCGACGGCGAGCCGGTGACCGCTGCGCTGGCCCGCGAGCTGCTGGAGCGGCTCGACGCGCTGTGTCCGGGCGGGCTGCAGGCGCCGACCGACGGCACGCTGTCCCTCGCGGTCGTCGACGCCGACGGGCGGCTGATCGCCGCCGTCACGCGCCGCGAGCTGGAGGCCGCCGTCCGCTGCGGACAGGGACTGGGGCCTCCGCCGTCCGTGGACCGGTACGAGCCCAGCCCCGCACAGCGGCGCTTCACGCGCACCCGGGATCGCACCTGCCGCCACCCCGGCTGCGGCAACCGCGCCGGCTGGGCCGACCTCGACCACGTCGTCGCGCACGCCGACGGAGGCGACACCGGCTGCGCCAATCTGTGCTGTCTGTGCCGCCGGCACCACCGGCTGAAGACGCACGCGCGAGGCTGGTGCTACGCGATGACGCCCGAGGGCGTCCTGACGGTCTCCACGCCCAGCGGGATCACCCGCGTCAGCCGGCCACCCGGCATGCAGACCGCGCCGGGCGACATCGTGCTGCGGGTCGCCGCCGAACGACAACCGACGTCCGACGACGATCCGCCGCCCTTCTGACCTTCAGTCCTGTGCCCTCGATCAGCCCTCGGCCGGTGCGAGCCGGATGCTCACCGAGTTGATGCAGTAGCGGTCGCCGGTCGGGGTCTGCGGGGCGTCGTCGAAGAGGTGGCCGAGGTGGCTGTGGCAGGTGCCGCACAGCACCTCGGTGCGCACCATCCCGAAGCCGCGGTCCTCGCGCAGCACCACGTTGTCCTCGGCGGAGGCCTCGTAGAAAGAGGGCCAGCCGCAGTGCGAGTCGAACTTGGTCTCCGAGCGGAACAGCTCGGCGCCGCAGGCGCGGCACTCGTAGACGCCGACGGCCTTCGTGTCGACGTACTCGCCGCTCCAGGGGCGCTCGGTGCCGGCCTGGCGGAGCACCGCGTACTCCTCCGGCGACAGCTGCGCCCGCCACTCCTCGTCGGTCTTCTGCACCTTGGGGGTCGGGGAGGAGGTCGTCATGCTCGGAGGAACGGCTCCGGCCGGACCGCCATTCCCGCCGCTCAGCGGCCCAGGCCCGCTTCCCGCGCCCGGACGATCGCCTGCGCACGGTCGGTGACCTGCAGCTTGGCGAGCACGTTGGAGACGTTGTTGCGCACCGTCTTCGGGGACAGGTACAGGGCCGCCGCGATCTGACCGTTGGAGCGGCCGGCGGCCACCAGGCCGAGCACCTCGCGCTCGCGGGCGGTGAGCTGGGGGAAGGCCGCCTCCGGCCCCGGGGGCCCGGCGGCGAAGAACTGGGCGATGCGGCGGGCGAGCGCGGCGCCGAACACGGCGCCGCCGGAGGCGACGGTGGTGATGGCGCGGACCACCTCCTCCTGGTCGGCGCCCTTCAGCAGGTAGCCGCGGGCGCCGGCACGGACGGCGGCGAAGACGGTCCCGTCGTCCTCGCTCATGGTGAGGACGACGACGCCGATCGACGGGGACGTCGAGGTGATCCGGCGGGTGGCCTCGATGCCGTCGATGCCGGGCATCTGCACGTCCATGACGACGACGTCGGGCTGCTCCTCGAGCGCGAGCGCCACCGCGGCCTCCCCGTCGGCCGCGGTGCCGGCGACGCTCAGGCCGGGTACCGAGCCCAGCAGCACCGCCAGGCCGTCGCGGTACACCGGGTGGTCGTCGACGACCACGATGCGCAGTGGTTCCTCCCCGTGCTCGGGCTCAGCCATGACCGCGTCCCCTCCCGGTCCCGCCGACCGGCAGCACCGCCCGCACCACCGTCCCGCCGTCGGGCGGGCAGACCACGGAGCACCGCCCGCCGAGCTCCGCGGCGCGCTCGCGCAGCGACACCAGGCCGACCCCGGCGACCGCGTCGGGGGCGAGGCCGACGCCGTCGTCGCTCACCGTGACCACGAGCGACCGGTCCGCGTCGCGGACCAGCTCCACCCGGCAGGTGGTCGCGCGGGCGTGCCGGGCGACGTTGGTCAGCGCCTCCGACGCGATCCGGTACCTGGCCACCTCCACCGCGGCCGGGAGGTCGTCGGCGCCCGGTCCGGCCTCCACCGCGCCGACCGTCCCGGGACCGAGCAGCCGCTCGGCCTGCTGGCGGACCGCGGCGGCCAGGCCGAGGTCGTCGAGGGCGGGGGGACGCAGGTCGTGCACCAGCCGCCGGACGTCGGCCAGCGCCGCGGCCACGTCGTCCCGGGCCTGCCGCAGCACCCGGTCGGCGTCCTCCGCCCGACCGGCGACGGTGAGGTTGCGCGCCGTGTCGATCCGCAGCACGACCGCACCGAGGCTGGGGCCGAGCCCGTCGTGCAGGTCGCGGCGCAGCCGGCGGCGCTCCTCCTCGCGGGCGGTGACCAGCTGCCCCCGGCTGTGCTGCAGCTGCGCGGCGAGCGAGCTGGCGTGCGCCGCGGCCGCGGCCTGGCGGACCACGTCGGCCAGGAGACGCTCGTCCCGGCTGACCAGCTGCGCGCGGACGCCGTCGCGCGGGAGCAGCAGCCGGCCGACCTCCGTGCCGCGGTAGGCGATGGACAGCGGCTGGACGGCGGTCGGCCGCCGGCCGTGCTCGACGACCAGCTGCCGGCCGTCCACCGAGTCGACCTCGACGCCCACGTAGGGGGAGCGGAACGCCTCGGCGACGGCCGCGGCCACCGCCCGCAGCTGCTCGTCGGCGCCGTCGGAGCGCTCCAGCCGCTCGGCCAGGCCGGACACGACGCGGTAGGGGTCCTCGCGCTCACCCAGCACCCAGCGCCGCACGAAGCGCCACAGCGGGGCGCGCAGCGGTCCGTACACCCCGGCGACGAGGAGCAGCGCCAGCGGGACCGCGTTCTCCTGGCCGAAGCCTTCGCCGAGCACCGCACCGGCCACGGCCAGCACGGCCAGGTCGAGGACGACGACCCCGACCGCCAGGGCGCCGTAGACCAGGGTGCCGCCCAGCAGCCGGTCGATGTCGACCGCCCGCGGCCGCAGGATGCCGACGGTGACGGCCAGGCCGGTGAGGCCCACCGCGACCGCCAGGTCGATGCTCACGGTGGTGCTGGGGAACAGCAGCGCGGGGAGCATCACGAGGGCGTCGACCACGCCGGCCCAGAGCAGCCAGCGCATCCGGCGGCGGTCGTCACCGGTCGATGCGCGGAGCCGGTGGACGACGACGGCCAGCGGCCCGAGGATGCCGAGCGCGCCCAGGGGGAAGGCGAGCTGCAGGAGGGGGAGGAGGAGGCCCTCGGGCAGCGGCAGGCTGGTCGGGTCGAGGTCGAGCGAGCGGTAGACGTCCGGGACCGGGTTCTGCGACCGCCGCTCGGCGATGGCCGACGGGGCCACCAGGAGCAGGACGGGCAGCGCCGCGGTGCACGCGAGGCTCGTGATCGACACGGTGCGCCAGCGGCCGGTCGGCAGCCGGCCGTCGGGGTAGAGCAGCAGCAGGAGCGGCAGACCCAGGAGCAGCCACGCCCCGAACCGCGACACGAACCAGAACGCGGCCGACGCACCCACCAGCGGCGGGTCGCTCTGCACCGCGTAGGTGAGGTACGCCGACGCGAGGCCGTCCAGCGCCCAGAAGAGACCGCTCCCCGCCACCACCCAGGAGACGGCGTTGCGCGGCGCACGGCGCAGCAGCAGCGCCCCGGGCAGTGCCAGCAGCGCCCCGGACAGCCCGATCTCCCAGCCGGGGCCGGAGTCGGCGGCCCGGCGCGCGGCCTCGGGCGTGGCCAGGTCGAGCGCGAGGGTGCCGGCCACGGCGGCCAGCGTGAGCACCATCGATGCCCAGCCGAGCGCCGGCACGAGCAGGGAACGGCGCGGCGGCGGGAGCGCCGGGACCACCGGCGGCATCCCGGCCGGCTGGGCCGCCACGGCCTGCTCCCGCACCTCCACGCGCGGATCATGCCGGGCGCGGCGTCCCGGAGGACAGGGGCACGGCGTCCCGTCGGACCCGGGACACCTCCCGGGCGAGGTCGTCCCCGACGGCCCTGGCCGCCCGGGACGGACGGCCGCGACGGTGACGACCGGCGGTGCCACCGGGCGCCGCAGCGCGCAGCCACCGGAGGATCGATGTCCACGAACGCCAGCCCCCCGTCCACCCGCACCGGCCTGCCGCCGGCCGCTCTCGAGCGGCCGACGCCGGACCCCGCCCGGTTGGTCCGGCTCGGCGGTCTCGCCATGGCGGCCGGGGCGCTCGCGTGGGCGGTCGGCACCGTGCTGACCTACGACGTCGACCCGGCGGGCGAGGCGTATCCCGTCGCGTACAAGGTGAGCTCGCTGCTGTTCCAGCTGGGCCTGGTCGCCCTGGTCTCCGTGCAGCTGCGCACCGCGGCCACCGGGACCGGGCGGCTGGCGCGCGGGTTCCTGCACGTCGAGCACGCACTGCTCGGCCTGGCGATCGCCGCGTCGTTGCAGTGGATCCTCGCGCCGGGCCTGTCCGAGAACGCGTTCTTCGTGGCGCTGGACCTGTTCTGGCCGTTGTCCATGCTGGGAATGGCGGCCATCGGCATCCGGATCGCGATCGCCGGACGCTGGCGGGGAGCAGCGCGGATCTGGCCCGCGATCGCCGAGACGTGGGCGCTGGTCATGTTCCCGGCGATGGCGCTGGTCAGCGAGGAGGCGTCGGCCTTCGTCAGCGCCGGGCACCTGCTGGTCGGGTACACCGCGCTGGGGATCATCCTCGCGGTCCGGCCGGAGCTGACCCTCGCCCACGGGTGAGGGACGCCGCGGCCCCGTCCCCGTGATCCCGGGGCGGGGCCCGGTCGTGCCCGCGGCCGGGAGGGGAGACTGGGGGAGTGACCTCCCCTGATCCCACCGCGCCGGGCGACCTGCTCCCCGACGCCTGGTTCACCCGTGACCTGCCGGTGCTGCGCGCCATCGCCCGCCTCGTCGACAGCTCCGAGCACGGCAACTCGCCCTACCTGCTGGGTGCGGTGGTCCCCGCCAGCGGCCTGCCCAAGGCCGAGGTGATCGCCGCGGCCAGGGCGCTGGCGGACGCGGGGTACATCGAGCCGCTCACCAACCACGCGGGCGACATCGTGCGGATCACCGGCGTCTCGGCCGAGGCGCGGCGGCTCACCGGCCTGTGGCCGACGCCGCAGAGCGAGTGGCAGCGGCTCACCGAGCAGCTGGCAGCCCGGGCATCGCACGCGCCCACCGACGTGGAGCGGGCGCGCTGGCAGGCCGTGGCCGACGCGGTGGCCGCCGTCGGCGAGCACGACGGCGCCCTGCTCATGTCGGCGCTGATCGGCGGCTACGTCCCCCGGGCCCGCTGACCTGCCCCAGGACGACAGCGCCCCCGCCCGGAGATCCGGGCGGGGGCGCTGTGCTGATCAGGTGATCAGAGCGGCGTGACGTTCGCAGCCTGCGGGCCCTTCTGGCCCTGCTCGATGTCGAACGCGATCCGCTGGCCCTCATCGAGCGAGCGGTACCCGCTGGTCTGGATGGCCGAGTAGTGGACGAAGACGTCCGGTCCGCCACCGTCGGGGGTGGCGAAGCCGAACCCCTTCTCAGCGTTGAACCACTTCACTGTTCCTTCGGGCATTGCTCGCTCCTAGCTGTGGTGGTGCATCGGGGTCCTGCCATAGCGCAGGGCCTTCCCGATGCGACAACCCTAGCGGGAGAGCGCGGCATCGGACCAGGTGGAGGCCGCTTCGTGACCTGCGGTTCCGGGCGGCCGCGCGGGCGCCGTCGCCGGCGGCGGTCTTGCGGGATTCCTGCGGGTTCCTCGACACGGGCGTGCGGTCCGGCCCGGAGGGTGGTCCGTGGCGGGAAGGACCCCGCCGACCGACCGAGCCAGGAGAAGCCGTCATGGAGACCGCCGCAGCCCGCCCGTCCGCGACCACCCCCTACCCGCTGGTGGACCTGGACGACCTGCACGAGGCCGACCTCGACCGCGTCCTGGCCGAGCAGCTGACCGGGGCGGTCACCTCCGCGGAGGACCTGGCCGCGCTCACCGGCCGGTCGGCACGGGCGGCGCTCACCGCGCACGCGCTGCCCGCCCACCTCCTGCTGCTCGCCGTCTTCTGACCGGCTAGAGCAGTGCGCCCGGGTCCTTCGGAAAGCGGTGCCCGGCGAACGAGTACGGGTTGCCGGTCCAGGGCCGGCGCTCCGGGGGTTGTTCCACCCGCTCGGCGGTGACGGCCAGCGGTGCCGGCCGCCGCGAGCGGGACGCGCTCGGCTCGTCCCAGATCTCCCCGTGCAGGACGGGGCCGCGGAGGCGCCAGGCGGCCATCGACCGCCCCCAGCGCCGGAGCCCCAGGTCCCCGGCCACGACCGTCGCGGCGCACACCGCGAGGACCAGGAAGGCATCGGTCAGCGCCGTCGCCACGTCCAGAGCGGAGATCTCGGTCCACCCGACCTGGTCGAGCTGGTACCCGACCACTTCGAGGACGACGTACAGCACGCCGTAGACCAGGAACGAGACCCTCACCCGGATCGGATCGACCGGTTCCGTCCGGCCCTGGAGCCTCGTGGTCCGGCCTCACCCGTCCGGATGATCAGGGATGGGTGGCCACGCAGGCGCCCTCCAGGGAGCTCGTCAACCGGCCGTGGAGACCAGCGAGACAGGCGGACGGTAGGACAGGAGAACGCGGAGTGCGGTGCATAGTGGGCGGCCTGGCGGCCACCGCGGCGGTCGTCGTGGGGTGGTGGATCTTCGGTCAGGGGACTGGCCGTTCGTGTGATCGGGCTGAGTCGCCGATCACGGCGACGGCGACGACGCCTGGACGGCTCGCGGCCCAGGAAGCCCCACCGCCGATCGGTTTGTCAGACAGGTCCGGAGCCATTGCTGTCTCCGTCCCAGTCGGGCGATGGGTGACTGGGACCGTGTACCTCGGCCTCTCGCTCATCGTCCTCGTCATCTGCGCGGGAGTGGCGTTCGGGATCGCGGCGCAGCTTTGGCCCGGGACTGGGGACCGGCTGGACCAGATCGGGCAGACGGTCTTCATCGCCGGTGTGCTCCTCTTGCTCGTGACCCTGTCGGTCGGGCTCATTGCCGTCTTCCGGCTGGTGCACGCGGCACTTAGGGGGCGCCCGTCCTACGAGGAGGAGCGGAAGCTCTCGCCCCCGGACTTGTTCACGCTGCTCGTCTTCGTGCTCGTGACGCTGGTTCCTCTCCTGCATGATGTGCGCCCTGTCTGGCTGACGGTGGTCGGCGCGCTCATGCTCGTGCCCTTGTTCCTCTTCGCCCGGTGGGTTCTGGGCGCCCTCCATGGCTATGCCACTCTGCAGATGAACGAGGTGCTAGCCCATGCCGGTCCCGAGCCCGACTGGCGGATCAGGGTCTTCGGCGAAGTGACCCGTCCCACGGCCCTGCTGGCGGTGTTCGTGGCGCAGGACGCCTTGATCGGAATCCTGCCTGACCTCCACATCTGGGAAGGCCCCGTGAGGCTGTCAATCCTGCTGCTGTCGATCTCCGTGGTCGCCGTACCCACCTGGTGGCGCGGTCGCTCGCGCTCCAGCGGGGCGGCGCCTGGGCTCTGTGCCGTCTGAGTCTTCTGGTCGCGGCGGCCGATATGGCTGCTGACCGTCGTTCTCAGTGGGCGATCACCCCTCGGCCGGCTTCTTCGCCCGGCTGGGCTGCACCCGCATCGGCTCGCCCGGCATCTTCGGGTAGTCGGGGGGATAGGGCAGGTCGCCGATGCCGGCGTCCTGGGTCTGCTTCTCGAAGAGCTCCAGCAGCGGCTCGATGCCGAACGAGTGGTCGGCCAGGCCGGCGTGCCGGTCGCCGACCGTCCGGAAGCGGTCGGGCATGGTGAGGACGTCGAAGTCCAGCGGCGAGACGTCGGGCAGCTCGTCCCAGTCGACCGGCGCCGAGACCGGGGCGTGCGGCTTGGGGCGGATGGAGTACGCCGAGGCGATCGTGCGGTCCCGGGCCATCTGGTTGTAGTCGATGAAGATCTTCTCGCCGCGCTCCTCCTTCCACCACGACATGGTCACCCGCTCGGGGAGCCGGCGTTCCAGCTCGCGGCCGAACGCGATGACCGCGTGCCGGACCTCGGTGAAGGTCCACCGCGGCTGGATCGGCACGTAGATGTGCACCCCGCGGCCGCCGGAGGTCTTCGGCCAGCCCTCCATGCCGAACTCGTGCAGCAGCTCGCGCACGTGCGGGGCCACCCAGACGGCGTCGGAGAAGTCGGTGCCCGGCTGCGGGTCGAGGTCGATGCGGATCTGGTTCGGCGACTCGACGTCGGTCTTGTCCACCGGCCACGGGTGGAAGGTCAGCGTGCCGAGGTTCGCGCACCAGGCGACGACGGCCACCGAGTCGGGCGCGATCTCGTCCGCCGTCCGGCCGCTGGGGAAGGTGATGTGCGCCGTCGGCACCCACGGCGGGGCGTTCTTGGGCACCCGCTTCTGGTAGAACGCGTCGCCGGTGTTGTCCGCCCGGGTGGAGATGCGGGCCCCCTCGAACACCCCTCCGGGCCAGCGCTCGAGCGTCGTCGGCCGGTCCCGCAGGGCGAACAGGATGCCCTCGCCGACGGCGACGAAGTACTCGACGACGTCGATCTTCCGGATGCCCTTGTCGGCGAAGTAGGGCTTCTCCGGGTTGGAGACGCGCACCTCGAGGCCCCCGACGTCCAGGACGACGGCGTCCTTGCTGCTGGCCATCAACCGTTCTCCCTCACCGTGGACCAGCGCAGAGTGTCACGCAGGGCAGGTGAGGCCGTCCATGGGCACGGTCAGGTCGATCAGGTAGGCGTTGACCGCCGCGTTCACGCAGTCGCTCTTGGGATAGGCGGTGTGGCCCTGCCCCTGCCAGGTGAGCAGGACGCCGGCCTCCAGGTCCTCGGCCAGGTCGACGGCACCGGCCAGCGGCGTCACCGGGTCGCCCGAGGTGCCGATGACGAGGATCGGCGCACTGCCCTCCGCGTCGCGTTCCGGCAGCGGGGTGCGCTCGGCGTCCCAGACCGAGCAGGTGTACAGGCCGATCGCGGATCCGGCGCCGAACAGCGGGTACTGCTCGCTCCACTCCGCGACGAGGGTGCGGACCTCCTCCGGCTCGAACCGCGCGTCGTGGTCGGCGCAGTTGATCGCGATGTTGGCGTCGAAGAGGTTGGAGTAGGTGCCGTCCTCGAGCCGTCCCGAGTAGCTGTCGGCGAGGGAGAACACCCCGCGGGCGTCGCCGGCCTGCGCGGCGGCGAGGGCCTGGGCGAGCTGCGGCCAGGACTCGGTACCGCTGAGGCCGGCCCGGATGGCGGTCATGATCACGCCGGGTGTCGCCTGCCGGGTCTCGCCCGGCTCGCTGCTGGGGATGGGGGTCGCCTCCGCCTGGGCGAGCAGCTGCTCCACGAACTGCCGCGGGTCCGCGCCCAGCGGGCAGCCGGCCAGCAGCCCGACGCAGTTGGCCGCGAAGGCGTCGAAGCCGGCCTCGAGCCCGGCCGCCCGTTCCTCGGCGTTGGCCTGCAGGTCGGTGTCGGGGTCGACGGCCGCGTCCAGCACCATGGCGCGGACCCGGTCGGGGAACAGCTCTGCGTAGGTCGAGCCCAGCGTGGTCCCGTAGGAGTAGCCGAGGTAGTTCAGCTGCTCCTCGTCCAGGGCCTCGCGCAGGCGGTCCAGGTCCCGGGCGGTGTCCACCGTGTTGAAGGTGCCCAGGGCGTCGCCGTACTCGTCGGCGCACCCGTCGGCGATCTCCTCGGCAAACGTGAAGGCCGCGTCGATCTCCTCCTCGGTCACCGGGCGCGGGTCGGCGGCGACCAGCTGCTCGTGGCGCTCGTCGGGGATGCACTCGACGGGGGTGGACAGCCCCACCCCGCGGGGGTCGAAGCCGACGATGTCGAACCGGGCCAGGATCTCGTCGGGCAGCGTCAGGGCCAGCCCGATCGCGGCGTCGGCGCCGGAGGCGCCCGGGCCGCCCGGGTTGACGAACAGCGAGCCGATGCGGTCGGTCTGGGTGGCGCTGACCACCCGCACGAGGAACAGCGGCAGCGTCGCGCCCTGCGGCTCGTCGTAGCTGATCGGCACCTCGGTGCGACCGCACTCGAAGGACAGGTCGCGCTCGCTGCCGGGGCGGTCGGCGACGATCGCCTGGATCTGCTCGTTGCAGTCGGTCCACTCGATCGGCGCCGCCTCGGGCTCGGGGGCGGCCGAGGTCGTCGTGGGTGCCGGGTCCTCCCCGAACGACTCGGAGAAGGACGTGCAGCTGGCCAGGACCAGGCTCAGGGCGAGCAGGGTCGACGGAACGGCCAGCCGGCCGCGGTGCAGACGCATGATCACGAGCGTAGGAGCCGGGCGGCCGCGCCGCAGGCGATCACTCCCGATCGGGCGACGGACCACCGGTCAGCACCTCGCCCAGGTCGTAGCGCACCGGCACCTCCAGCTGGTCGTAGGTGCAGCTCAGCGGATCGCGATCGGGTCGCCACCGGAGGAACTGGCCGGTGTGACGAAGCCGACGCCCCTCGAGCTGGTCGTACTTGATCTCGACGACCAGCTCCGGGCGCAGCGGCACCCACGAGAGATCCTTCTTCGCGTTCCACCGGCTCACCGCACCGGGCATGCGGTTCTCCCCGTCCGCCTGCACCTGTGCGTTCGCCCAGTCCTGCCACGGGTGCCCGTCCAGCGCGTCGGCGCGGTACGGCGCCAGCTCGTCGACGAGCTCGGCCCGGCGCTTCATGGGGAAGGACGCCGCGACGCCGATGTGCTGCAGCGTCCCGCCGTCGTAGAGCCCCAGCAGCAGCGACCCGACGATCGGGCCGCTCTTGTGCCAGCGGAACCCGGCGACCACGCAGTCCGCCGTCCGGACGTGCTTGATCTTGGTCATCAGCCGCTGGTCGGGGCCGTAGGGCAGGTCGGCCGCCTTGGCGACGACGCCGTCGAGGCCGGCGCCCTCGAAGGTCTCGAACCAGCGTTCCGCGGTGGCCGGGTCGCGGGTGACGCTGGTCAGGTACACCGGCGGCCGGACGCCGGCCAGGGCCGCCTCCAGCCGGGCCCGTCGCTGGGCGAAGGGCACCTCGAGCAACGACTCGTCCCCGAGGGCCAGCAGGTCGAAGGCGACAAAGGAGGCCGGGGTCTGCTCGGCCAGGAGGTCCACCCGCGACTGCGCGGGGTGGATGCGCTGCAGCAGCGCCTCGAAGTGCAGCCGGTCGCCGGTCGGGACGACGATCTCGCCGTCGACGACGCACCGCTCCGGGAGCGAGGCCTTGACGGCGGCGACCACCTCGGGGAAGTAGCGGGTCAGCGGGCGCTCGTTGCGGCTGCCCAGCTCGACCTCGTCGCCGTCGCGGAAGACGACGCAGCGGAACCCGTCCCACTTGGGCTCGTAGAACATGTCGTCGGCGACGGGGAGCGTCGTCGCCGCCTTGGCCAGCATCGGCTTCACCGGCGGCATCACGGGCAGGTCCATGCCGGTCAGTCAAGCAGCAGGGCAGGACACCCGGACGGCGTCGTGCCGTGGGCCCTCGACGCCGTCCGGCCGGGCCCCTAGCGTCGACCCGCGGGGGACGACCCGGAGGTCCGACGATGCCCATGTACCTGACTCGGTTCCGCTACACCCCGGAGACCTGGGCGATGATGATCGCCCAGCCCGAGGACCGCCGGCGGGCGGCGGCCGCCTACATCGAATCGGTCGGCGGGACGCTGCACGGGTTCTGGTACTCCTTCGGCTCCCACGACGGGATCAACCTGTGGGAGGCGCCGGACAACGTCTCGATGGCCGCCGTCGCGCTGGCCATCGGTGGTGGCGGTGCGCTCAGCTCGATCGAGACAACGGTGCTGATGACGGTGGAGGAGACCCTTGAGGCGCTGGGGCGTGCGCAGGACGTGGGCTACCGGGCCCCCGGTGCGGCGACCGCGTAGCGGGTGAAGAGCACGCCGTCCTCCTCCAGCACCTGCCGCAGCTCCAGCCGGGCCGGGCGCACGAGCGCGCCGCCGAGCAACCGGGCCTCGTCGCCGACGAGGGCGGGCGCGACCGTGAGGTCCAGCTCGTCGACGACACCGGCGGTCAGTGCGCTGTGCAGGAGGCCCGGCCCGCCCTCGGAGAGGAGCTGCTCGAGGCCCCGGTCGGCCAGCCGGTCGAGAGCGAGCGGCAGGTCGACGTCGTCGTCCCCGCAGACCAGCACGTGCACCCCGGCCGCGGCCAGTGCGTCGCGGCGATCCCAGTCCGCCGCCTCGCAGGTCACGAGCACGGTGGGGGAGACGGCGCCGTGCACGAGCCGGTCGTCGGGAGCCAGCGAGGCCCGCCGGGAGACCACCACGACGGGGGCGGTGGCCGGGCGCCCGAGTCCGGCGCGCAGCCGGCCGACGGTGGAGTCCGCGATGATCGGCCGGTAGCCCTCGGCCGACGCCGTCCCGTGCCCGACCAGGACGGCGTCCGACAGCGCCCGCAGCAGCCGGAAGATCCGCTTGTCGCCGGGCGAGCCGAGCCCCTCGCTGCGCCCGTCGACGGTGACCGCGCCGTCCAGGGAGGCCACGAAGTTGACCCGCAGCGACCGGCCCGGGGGCAGCCGATAGGCCTCGACCAGCCCGTCGTCGTCCAGCTCGGCCGGTTCCGGCAGGAGGCGGCGCATCAGCGGGTGCTGAGGACGGCGGCGCTCTCGGCGGGCAGCGTGACGGCCTCCCCGTCGACGGCCGGCAGCTCGGCGGTGCAGAACAGGACGTCGGCCACCGGGCGGTCGAGGTCGATCTCCCGGGGCTCGCCGGCCAGGTTCATCACCACCCGCAGCGAGCCGCGGTGCACGACCAGCCAGCGGTCCGCGTCGTCCCAGGTGACCTGGACGGCGGTGAGGTCGGGGTCGACCAGGTCGGGGTGGGCCCGGCGCAGCGCCAGCAGCGACCGGTGGACGGCGAGCAGCCGCTCGTGCGGCTCCCGCGTCAGCTCCGACCAGTCCAGCTTCGACCGGGTGAAGGTCTCCGGGTCCTGCGGGTCGGGCACGACGTCGGCGTCCCAGCCGTGCTCGGCGAACTCGCCGATCCGGCCCTCCGCGGTGGCCCGGCCGAGCTCCGGCTCGGGGTGGCTGGTGAAGAACTGCCACGGCGTGCTCGCACCCCACTCCTCGCCCATGAACAGCATCGGCGTGAACGGGCCGGTGAGCACCAGGGTCGCGCCCACGGCCAGGAGGCCGGGGGAGAGGGAGCCGGAGATGCGGTCGCCGACGGCGCGGTTGCCGATCTGGTCGTGGTCCTGGAGGTAGCCGAGGAACTTCCAGCCGGGCAGCGTGGCGGTGTCGACCGGGCGGCCGTGGTGCCGGCGGCGGAAGCTCGACCACGCGCCGTCGTGGAAGAAGGCGCCGGTGAGCACCTTGGCCAGACCACCGAGGCCGGCCTCGGCGAAGTCGCCGTAGTAGCCCTGCCCCTCGCCGGTCAGCACCGCGTGCAGCGAGTGGTGGAAGTCGTCGCTCCACTGGGCGGTCAGACCCAGCCCGCCGGCGGCGCGGGGGGTCACCATGCGCGGGTCGTTGAGGTCGGACTCGGCGATCAGCGTGAGCGGGCGGCCGACGGCGACCGACAGCTTGTCGACCTCCTGGGCCATCTCCTCCAACACGTGCGTGGCGCGCTCGTCGACGAGGGCATGCACGGCGTCCAGCCGCAGGCCGTCGACGTGCATGTCGCGCAGCCACATCAGCGCGTTGTCGACGACGTAGCGGCGCACCTCGTCGGAGTCCGGGCCGCTGAGGTTGATCGAGTTGCCCCAGGTGTTCCCCCCTCCCTCGGCGAAGATCGGGAAGAACTCCGGCAGGTAGTTGCCCGACGGCCCGAGGTGGTTGTGGACGACGTCCTGGATCACGCCCAGGCCCTGCTGGTGGCAGGCGTCGACGAAGCGCTGGTAGGCAGCCGGGCCGCCGTACTCCTCCTGGACGGCGTACCAGAGGACGCCGTCGTAGCCCCAGTTGTGCGTGCCGTTGAACGCGTTGACCGGCAGCAGCTCGACGAAGTCGACGCCCAGGCGCACCAGGTGGCCCAGCCGGCCGATCGCCGCGTCGAGCGTGCCCTCGGGGGTGAAGGTGCCGACGTGCATCTCGTAGACGACGCCGCCGGCGAGGGGGCGGCCGGTCCAGGCGTCGTCCCCCCACTCGTGGGCGCCGGGATCGAAGCGGCGGGAGAGGCCGTGGACGCCTTCCGGTTGGCGCCGGGAGCGGGGGTCGGGACGGGGCGTGTCGTTCCCGTCGAGCAGGTAGCCGTAGTCGGCCTCCGGCGATGCCGTCACCTCGGCCCGCCACCAGCCGCCCTCGTCGTCCTTGCGCATGTCGTGCACGGTGCCGTCGACCTGGACCCGCACCCGCTCGGGCAGCGGCGCCCAGACGGCGAACTCGACGGGAGCGGACATGCGGGGCCTCCGGACAGCGGCGCGAGGAGCTCTGGTCAGAGCGGGGGGACGTCGCGATCATGCCCGCAGACCGGGCCATCAACCCTGCACGACCGGCCGGTCGCAGCAGAGGGAGGGGCGCGGCGATGGCCGAGTGGGTCGAGCTGCGGGTGCACGGCGTCAGCGGGGCGCCCCCCACGTATCTGCTCGACAGCGCGCACGCCGCGCAGGTGGCCGGCGACGACCGCAGCCGGTGCTTCCGGCCGTCCGACAGCCAGGGCCGTGAGCTCCGGGCACCCGACGGGCACCTGCTGGAGGCCTTCCACTGGGGTCGCTGGACGTCGGGGTCCTGGATGCAGGGCCTGTGGCTGCTGCTCACCCCGTTCGGCATGGTCAACGCCGCGCAGTTCATGCTGCCGGCCCCGGTGTCCGGCCCGTCGCGGGCGGCCCGTGCCCTGGCCGGCGCGCTGCTGCGCGTCGTGGCCCTGGTGCTCACCGCCTTGTTCGCGCTCACCACCTGCCTGGTCGTGGTCGACCTCGTGGCCTGGCAGTGGCTGGTCGGGCCGCCCCCGCGGCCGGTGGCCGGCTGGGTGGTCCTCGTCGGTGGCCTGGCGCTGGCCGCGGCGCTCATCGCGGGGCTCTCGCACATCGGCCAGGTCGACACCGGCCGCCGCTACCGGTTCGGCTCGGCCCCGCCCCGTGACCTCGGGCACGGGGGAGGCGGGCTGGCCGGCCTGGGCGATGCCGCGTTCTTCGACGGCGACCCGGACAGCCCGGCGCTGCGGCACCTGCACCGCGCCACCGGGCTGCTGGTGGTGGCCTGGCTGGGACTCAGCGCCGCCGCCGGAACCGGCCGTGCCTGGCCCGGTGTCCTCCGGTGGGGCGTGGTCGGGCTGCTCGGCGCGATCCTGGCGGTGGTCGTCCTCAGCGGTGACCCCGAGCGGACGACGACGGTGCGCACCGGCCGGGCCGCCGCCGGCGCCGCCTGGGTGCGCTGGAGCCTGGTGGTCGCCGTCGTGCTGCGGGTGCTCGCCGGTCTCGCCGTCCTGCTCGCGCTGGCCGCGGTCCTGGGTGCCGACGTCGACGGGGCCGGCCGGCTGCCCGGGCTCGACGGCGCGGTGGGTGTCCTGATCGCCGCCGGGTTCGTCGGGCTGACCCTGCAGGTCCTGGCCACGGCAGTTCTCGCGCTGGCCACCCGGGCCGCGGGCCGGCGCCAGCCGCGGCCGTTCCGGCGGTTCGCCGGCGGGATGGCGGCGGGCCTCGCCTCCGCGGTCGGCTGCTACCTCGCCGTCGGCTTCACCGCCGGACTGACGCTGGGAGTGCAGGGGATCCTCAACGCACTCCCCGGCACGCAGGTGCAGGCGCCGGTCCTGCTGCAGCGCTTCTCCTACGCGTGGGGGGTGACGGCCCTCGTCCTGGCCGGGCTGGTCGTCGGGATCCGGATCGCCGGCTCCCGCCGGCGGCGGGCCTTCCTCGCCCGGGCGCAGGCCGCCACGACCTTCGGCGCGCCGCCGCGGCCGCGGCTGCCGGCGCCGTGGGTGCAGCGCGTGGCGGCGGCCATGCGGGCGGCCCGCCTCACGGACATCGCGCCCGCCGTGGTGGCCGTCTGGACGCTGCTGGGACTCGTCCTCGCCGTCGCCATCGGGATCAGGCTGTGGACGGGTGCCGGGGCCGGTGGCGACGCCGGCGATCCGGCCTTCCCCCTGAGCCTGCTCACCGGTACCAGCTCGGACGAGGGCGCGCCGGTCAGCGGCGAGGACGTGATCATCGGCATCGGGCAGGCGACGCTGCTCGGGATCGGTGGCGGGGCGGTGCTGCTGGCCCGCGGGGCGCTGCGGAACGAGGGCGCGCGCCGCGCCCTCAACGTCGTGTGGGACGTCATCGCATTCTGGCCGCGCTCCACCCATCCGTTCGTGCCGCCGCCCTATGCGCAGGAGGTCGTGCCGGCCCTCGTCCGCCGGATCTGCTGGCATCTCGGCGTGCCCGACCCGTTGCAGGACGCCGTCCCGGCCCCCGCGGATGCCGCCGGCCCCGGCCCGCTGAACCCGGCTCCGGCCGACGAGGTGGTGGTCGCCGCGCACAGCCAGGGCAGCCTGATCTCCCTGGTGGCACTGCTCTGGTTGCCGGCGGACGTCCGCGACCGGGTCCGCTGGCTGACCTTCGGCTCGCAGCTGCGCCAGCAGTTCGCCCGCGGGTTCCCGCACTACGTCGACGCCGATCTCCTCCGCGACATCGGCCGCGCGTTCCACTGGCTGAACCTGTATCGCGACACCGATCCGGTCGCGGGCCCCGTGACCAGCTGGGGGCACACGCACGACGGGGCCGGCCCGCCGACGTCGCACCGCCTGGCCGGACCCGAGGGGCCGCAGCCCGACCGGATCGACCCGGACACCGGGCGGCGGGTGTGCGGCGCCGAGTGGCGGCTCCTCGACCCGCCTCCGGGGGATCTCGCGCTGCAGACCCGTGCGGTCACCGGCATCGGCGGGCACAGCGACTACTGGCGCGACCCGGACTGGCCCCTGGCGCTGGACGTCGTGCGCGGCGTCGCCGGCTCCTGAAGCCGGGCGACGCCGCTGGGACCGGCCCGCCCGGCACCGGCATGGACCGCCGTCAGCCCGCCCCGACGTCGAGGACCACGTTGCCGGTCTTCCGACCCGACTCGACGTACCGGTAGGCCTCCACGACCTCCTCCAGCGGGTACCGGCGGTCGATCAGCGGCCGGAACCGCCCGTCGGCCAGGAGGTCGGCGAGGTGCCGGATCATCGCCTGGTCGTGCAGCGGGAAGGGGAACCGCACGTGCCGGCCGCGCATCACCGGCCAGAGCAGTGCCAGCCCGATGTTCTGCGCCTTCGGGCCCAGCTCGGAGGAGACGTAGACGCCCGACGGCTGCAGCAGCGGCCGGACCCGGCCGAAGGTGCTCTTCCCGACCGCGTCCAGGACGGCGTCGTAGCGCCGGCCGTCGTCCGGGACGTCCTCGGCGGCCGCCTCGATCACGTCGTCGGCGCCCAGGGCCAGGACGACGTCGGGGTGCTCGCGGGCGGCCGCGGTGACCCGGACGCCGCCGGCCTTCAGCAGCTGGACCGCGGCCGAGCCGATCCCGCCGGTGGCCCCGAGCACCAGGACGTGCTGGCCCGCCCGGATGCGTGCGACCCGGGCGAAGGCCAGCGCGTAGTGGGCGCCCTCCGTGGCCGCGGCGGCCGCGGCGAGGTCGACGCCGTCCGGCACCGGCGCCACGGAGGCGTCCTCCGGCACGGTCAGGAACTCGGCGTGCGCGCCGAACCGGCCCTCCACGTAGCCGAACACCCGGTCGCCGGGCGCGAATCGGGTGACGCCCGGGCCGGTCCGGTCCACCACGCCGGCGAACTCGGTGCCCAGCACGGTGATCCGGGGGTGGGGCAACCCCAGGCCGAGTCGCATGAAGGACGGCGTCCCGCTGCGGCAGGCGCAGTCGGTGCGGTTCACCGTGCTGGCGTGCACGCGGACGAGCAGCTCGCCGGCGCCGGGCTCCGGGTCGGGGACGTCCTCGACCCGGACGGTCTCCGGTGGCCCGTAGCGTCGGCGGACGGCTGCTCTCACGGGCCGGGAGCCTAGTGGCCCGGCCGCGCGCTCAGGACCGGACGAGCAGCGCCACGGGGAGCCGGTCCAGGAGCGCCCCGACGGCGACCCCGCCCATGTCGGACACGACCCGCTCCCGGGTGAGCAGGTCCTGCCACGCGCCCGTGGGCAGCTGCAGGGCCGTGTCCCCCCAGCCGGTGGCCGCCAGGCCGGCCGGCAGGCGGGTGGCCACCGTGACGGCACCTCCGCGGTCGTAGGCGACCACGTGGTCGGCGGCCGATCCGGTCACCCCGACCGGCTCGTACCCGGCGAACCATCCGGGGTGGTCCCGGCGGGCCCGCAGCACCCGGGAGACGACCAGCAGCTTGGCCGCGCCGGTCGCGTCCACCGCCGGGATCTCCCCGCCGTCGATCGCGGCGAGCAGCGTCCGGCGGAGGTCGTAGTCCACCGGCCGGCGGTTGTCCGGGTCGACGAGGGAGAAGTCCCAGAGCTCGCTGCCCTGGTAGACGTCCGGGACACCGGGCATCGTCAGCTGCAGCAGCTTCTGGCTCAGCGAGTTCGACCAGCCCAGCGGCGCGATCCGGGTGACGAAGGCGTCGAGATCGGCCGCGGTCGCCGGGTCGTCGTAGGCGGCGTCGACCAGCGCGTGCAGCCGGCCCTCGAACTCCGCGTCCGGCGACGTCCAGGTGGTCGACGTCCCGGCCTCGCGAGCCGCCTTCTCCGCGTAGGCATGCGCCCGCTCCCGGGACAGCGGCCAGGCACCGACGAGGTTCTGCCACACCAGGTGGGCCAGCGGGCGGTCGGCGAGCGGGTGGCGCTCCAGCAGCGTGCGCACGAGCCGGGCCCAGTCACCCGGGAGCTCGGCGAGCACGGCCAGCCGGGCGCGGACGTCCTCGCTGCGCTTGGTGTCGTGCGTGGACAGCGTCGTCATGGACTCCGGGTAGCGCTGCGCGCGACGCTGCTGGGCGGTGTGGAACCCGGCGACCGTGCTGCCGAAGCGGGCGGGGTCGCCACCGACCTCGTTGAGCGCGGCGAACCGGGCCCACCGGTAGTAGGCGCTGTCCTCCACTCCCTTGGCCATCACCGGGCCGCTGGTCTGCTCGAACCGGGTGGCCGCCTCCGAGCCCGCCGACGACAGCACCGAGTGCAGGGCGTCGGCCGCGTGGACCAGGTCCGGCCGGCGGGTGCGGACGGCGGCGACGGTGGCGTCGAGGTGCTCGCGGCCGTCGGGCAGGTAGCTGCGGTACACGGGGAAGGACGCGAGCAGCTCGGCCAGCGCCTCGGTCTGCTGGGCGTGATCGACTCCCGGCAGTGGCCCGATCACGCGGACCAGCCGGGCCACCTCGGAGCCCAGCATGCCGTCGGTGACCTCGCGCTTGCAGTCGTGGACCAGCTGCTCGTAGTCCACGGCCTTGCCGGCCAGCTCGGTGTCCAGGGCGGTGAGGGCCGGCTCGCCGGCGGGGTCGACGAGCACCCCGTCCACCTCGGCCAGCGCGTCGTAGCCGGTCGTCCCGGCCGCCTGCCAGGAGGCCGGCAGGTCCTCTCCGGGCTCGAGGATCTTCTCGACGACGGTCCAGCGCCCACCCGACGCCCCGGCGAGCCGGTCGAGGTAGCCCTTGGGGTCCGCCAGCCCGTCCGGGTGGTCGATCCGCAGGCCGTCGACGGCGCCGTCGTGGACCAGCTGGAGCACCAGCCGGTGCGTGGCGTCGAAGATCGCCGGGTCCTCGACCCGGAGCCCGGCCAGCGTGTTGATGGCGAAGAAGCGGCGGTAGTTCAGGCCGGAGTCGGCGCGGCGCCAGTCGACCAGCTCGTAGTGCTGGCGGGCGTGCACCTCCTGCGGGGTGCCCTCGCCGGTGCCGGGCGCGATCGGGAAGCGGTTGTCGTAGTACCGCAACTCGCCGTCCACCAGCTCGAGCTCCGCGACGTCGTCCGCGGATCCGAGGACGGGGATCCGCACCTTGCCGCCACCGAACTCCCAGTCGATGTCGAACGCCGCGGCGTGCTCGCTGCGCTGCCCGTGCTGCAGCACGTCCCACCACCACGGCGCGGCCGCCGGGTCGTCCACGCCCATGTGGTTGGGCACGAGGTCGAGCACCAGCCCGAGGCCGTGCGCGTGCAGCGCGGTGACGAACCGGTCGAGGCCGGCCCGCCCGCCGCGGGCCTCGTCGACGTGCGCGTGGTCGACGGTGTCGTAGCCGTGGTTGCTGCCCTCCGCGGAGCGCAGCAGCGGGGAGGAGTAGGCGTGCGTGACCCCGAGGTCGGCCAGGTAGCCGGCCACCTCGGCGGCGTCCTGGAGCCGGAACCCGGCGTGCACCTGGAGCCGGTAGGTGGCCGCCGGCACGCGCCGGCTCACTGCGCCGGACCGGTGAGGACGACGATCGAGCGCCCCTGGACGGTGACGGTGTCGCCCGGTTTCACCTCGACGGGCTCCACCTCGTCCATCTCGGCCGTGTCGAGCACCGTCGTCCAGTTCTGGCAGTAGTCGTCGCTGGGCAGCGTGAAGTCCAGCGGCTCGTGCGAGGCGTTGAAGGCCAGGTAGAAGTGGTCGTCGGTGACGTACTCGCCCCGCTCGTCCATCTCCCGGATGCCGACCCCGTTGAGGTAGACGGCCAGCGACTTGGCGTAGGCGGCGTCCCAGTCCTCCCCGGCCATCTCCTCGCCGGCCGGCGTCAGCCAGGCGATGTCGGGGACCGGGTCGCCCAGCCCCCGGCGGACCGGGCGGCCGTGGAAGAACCGGCGGCGGCGGAACGTCGGGTGGTCGCAGCGGAGCCGGGTGACCTTCTTGGTGAACTCGAGCAGGCCCTCGTCGACGTTCTCCCAGTCGATCCAGGTGAGCTCGGAGTCCTGGCAGTAGCCGTTGTTGTTGCCGCGCTGCGTCCGGCCCAGCTCGTCGCCGTGCAGCAGCATCGGCACGCCCTGGCTGAGCATCAGCGTGGCGATGAAGTTGCGTCGCTGCTGCGCCCGCAACTGCAGGACCTCCGGGTCGTCGGTCTCGCCCTCGACCCCGTGGTTCCAGCTGCGGTTGTGGCTCTCGCCGTCGTTGTTGCCCTCGCCGTTGGCCTCGTTGTGCTTCTCGTTGTAGGAGACCAGGTCGTTGAGGGTGAACCCGTCGTGCGCGGTGACGAAGTTGATGCTGGCCACCGGACGGCGACCGGAGTGCTGGTACAGGTCGGCCGAGCCGGTGATCCGGCTGGCGAACTCGCCCACGGTGGCGTCCTCGCCCCGCCAGAAGTCGCGGACGGTGTCGCGGTACTTGCCGTTCCACTCCGTCCAGCGTGCCGGGAAGTTGCCGACCTGGTAGCCGCCCTCGCCGACGTCCCACGGCTCGGCGATCAGCTTGACCTGGCTGACGACCGGGTCCTGGTGGACGAGGTCGAAGAAGGTGGACAGCCGGTCGACGGCGTGCAGCTCGCGGGCCAGCGCCGAGGCCAGGTCGAAACGGAAGCCGTCGACGTGCATCTCGGTGATCCAGTACCGCAGCGAGTCCATGATCAGCTGCAGCGCCTGCGGGGTCCGGACGTTCAGCGTGTTGCCGGTGCCCGTGTAGTCCATGTAGTGCTGCTGGTCGCCCTCGACGAGCTTGTAGTACGCCTGGTTGTCGATGCCCTTGAACGACAGCGTCGGGCCCAGGTGGTTGCCCTCGGCGGTGTGGTTGTAGACGACGTCCAGGATCACCTCGATGCCCGCCTCGTGCAGGGCACGGACCATGCCCTTGAACTCCTGCACGTGCTGGCCCGTCGCGGTGTCGGCCGCGTACTCGTTGTGCGGGGCGAAGAAGCCGATCGTGTTGTAGCCCCAGTAGTTGCGCAGGCCCTTCTGCTGGAGGGTGTCGTCCTGCACGAACTGGTGCACCGGCATGAGCTCGAGGGCGGTCACGCCGAGGTCGGTGAGGTGCTCGATCGTGGCCGGGTGCGCGATGCCCGCGTAGGTGCCCCGCAGCTCCTCGGGGATGCGCGGGTTGGTCATCGTCAGGCCCTTCACGTGGGCCTCGTAGATGACGGTCTTGTTCAGCGGCGTCTGCGGCGGCCGGTCGACGCCCCAGTCGAAGTACGGGTTGACGACGACGGACTTCGGCATGTGCGGCGCCGAGTCCTCGTCGTTGCGCTCCTTGGTCTCGAAGTCGTAGCCGAAGACCGCCGGCGCCCAGTCGACCGGGCCGTCGATCGCCTTGGCGTACGGGTCGAGCAGCAGCTTGCTCGGGTTGCAGCGCAGCCCCTGGTCCGGGTCGTACGGCCCGTGGACGCGGAATCCGTACCGCTGCCCCGCGTGGACGCCGGGCAGGAAGGCGTGCCAGACGTAGCCGTCCATCTCCGGGAGCCGGATGCGCTCCTCGTTGCCCGCCTCGTCGAACAGGCACAGCTCGACCTTCTCGGCCACCTCGCTGAAGATCGAGAAGTTCGTGCCGGTGCCGTCGTACGTGGCCCCGAGGGGATAGGCGCTACCGGGCCAGACCTGGGTCATGCGGGGATGTCCTCCTGCGCTGGTGGCCCCGTGGGGGACCGAGGTGTCTCTCCGGAGATCTTCGCGGAGGAAGCATGGTGGGGCGACCGTGCACGGGTTCCCCCGGGGTGGCTGCGGCACACCTGGGTTCCGTGTGACGTGCGCCCGTGCGGCGGACGGGACACGACGACGCCCCCCGTGGCCGGGCCGCGGGGGGCGTCGTGCGCAGGTCCGGCGGGCCGCGGCAGCGACCGTGCCGGGCGGCTGATGGACGACCCCGGGTGGGCCGGACGCCGCGATCCGGGGTCCGACCTCGCCCGGGCGTCCGGGTGGCGCTGGTCCCCGGTCCGGAACCGCTCCTGCGACCAGGCACGCTAGGGGGGCGCGCCCGTCGAGGACAAGTAGCGGACGCGTTCCGTTCTCCCCGGGTTCACCAGCCGGCCCATCCGGCCGCTCGGACCCGTTCTGTCACACCGGCGTCGTACCGTTCTCCCGTGCCCACTTCCACGGAGATCCGCCCCACGCAGGGGCGGTTCGAGGTCGTCAGCGAGTTCCAGCCCTCCGGTGACCAGCCCGCCGCGATCGCGCAGCTCGCCGAGAAGGTGAACGCGGGGGAGAAGGACGTCGTCCTGCTGGGCGCCACCGGTACCGGGAAGTCGGCGACGACCGCGTGGCTGATCGAGCAGGTGCAGCGGCCGACGCTGGTGATGGCGCCGAACAAGACCCTGGCCGCCCAGCTGGCCAACGAGTTCCGGGAACTCCTGCCGAACAACGCCGTCGAGTACTTCGTCTCCTACTACGACTACTACCAGCCCGAGGCGTACGTCCCGCAGACCGACACCTACATCGAGAAGGACTCCTCGGTCAACGACGAGGTGGAACGGCTGCGCCACTCGGCCACCCAGAGCCTGCTCACCCGGCGGGACGTCGTGGTGGTGGCGACCGTGTCATGCATCTACGGCCTGGGCACCCCGCAGGAGTACGTGGAGCGGGCGCTGAAGATCAAGCTGGGGGAGACCCGCGACCGGGACGAGCTGCTGCGCACGCTGGTCACCGAGCAGTACACCCGCAACGACCTGTCCTTCACCCGCGGCACCTTCCGCGTGCGCGGCGACACGATCGAGGTCTTCCCGGTCTACGAGGAGCTCGCCTGCCGGATCGAGATGTTCGGCGACGAGGTGGAGCGGCTGTACTACCTGCACCCGCTGACCGGTGAGGTGGTCCGCGAGGTGGAGGAGCTCTTCGTCTTCCCCGCCACGCACTACGTCGCCGGGCCCGAGCGGATGGAGCGGGCGATCCACGGCATCGAGGCCGAGCTCGAGGGCCGGCTCGCCGAGCTGGAGCGCCAGGGGAAGCTGCTGGAGGCCCAGCGGCTGCGCATGCGCACCACCTACGACATCGAGATGATGCGCCAGGTCGGGTTCTGCTCCGGCATCGAGAACTACTCGCGGCACATCGACGGCCGGGCGCCCGGCAGCGCCGGGTCCTGCCTGATCGACTACTTCCCGGACGACTTCCTGCTGGTCGTCGACGAGTCGCACGTGACGGTGCCGCAGATCGGCGGCATGTACGAGGGCGACATGAGCCGCAAGCGGACGCTCGTGGAGCACGGCTTCCGGCTGCCCTCGGCGATGGACAACCGGCCGCTGAAGTGGGAGGAGTTCACCGACCGCATCGGCCAGACCGTCTACCTGTCGGCGACTCCCGGCAACTACGAGCTGGGGCGCACCGGCGGCGAGTTCGTCGAGCAGGTCATCCGGCCGACCGGCCTGATCGACCCCGAGGTGGTGGTCAAGCCGACCAAGGGGCAGATCGACGACCTCGTGCACGAGATCCGCCTCCGGACGGAGAAGGACGAGCGGATCCTGGTCACCACGCTGACCAAGAAGATGGCGGAGGACCTCACCGACTACCTGCTCGAGCTCGGGATCAAGGTGCGGTACCTGCACTCCGAGGTCGACACACTGCGCCGGGTCGAGCTGCTCCGCGAGCTGCGCCAGGGCGAGTACGACGTCCTGGTCGGCATCAACCTGCTGCGCGAGGGCCTGGACCTGCCCGAGGTGTCACTGGTCGCGATCCTCGACGCCGACAAGGAGGGCTTCCTGCGCTCCGGCACGTCCCTGATCCAGACCATCGGCCGGGCGGCGCGCAACGTCTCCGGTCAGGTGCACATGTACGCGGACAAGATCACCCCGTCGATGGCGCAGGCGATCGAGGAGACCAACCGGCGCCGCGAGAAGCAGATCGCCTACAACCTCGAGCGCGGGGTGGACCCGCAGCCGCTGCGGAAGAAGATCGTCGACATCCTCGACGGCATCTACCGCGAGGCCGAGGACTCCGAGTCCGCCGAGCTGATCGGCGGGTCGGGCCGGCAGCAGTCCCGGGGCAAGGCCCCGGTGCCGGGGCTGTCGTCGAAGAAGAAGCCGGGCAAGGCCGGGGCGATCGACGTGCAGGGCCTGCCGAGGGCGGAGCTGGCCGACCTGATCAGCCAGATGAACGAGCAGATGCTGGCCGCCGCCCGGGAGCTGCAGTTCGAGGTGGCGGCCCGGCTGCGCGACGAGCTGAGCGAGCTGAAGAAGGAGCTGCGCCAGCTCGACGCCGCCCACGCCTGAGCGAGGACCCCGCTGCCCCCACCGCTCGCAGACTCGCGGCGGCCGACCGGCGGCGCCTGGACACGCCACCTCGGCGAGTTGATCATCGGCGGCTGGTGGTGCCGGCCGGCGTGTCACCCAGCCACCCGCCGATGATCAAGTTCTGGGGAGGTCCGTGTGGACCGGGAGGAGCTGGTGGCGTACTGCCTGGGCAAGCCGGGGGCCGAGGAGACGTACCCCTGGGCGAGGAGGAACTGGTCGCCAAGGTCGGCGGCAAGGGCTTCGCATTCATCGGGCTGGCCGGCGGCACCGTCAGCGTGAAGTGCGGCCGGGACGCCGCCGAGGCGGGGGAGTGGCGGGAGCGCTACCCCGGCGCCGTCACGTCGAGCCACTACGTGGGCCGCTACGGCTGGAACTCGGTCGACTGGACCGGCCCGGTACCCGACGACGAGGTCCGCGAGCTGATCGACGCCTCGTACGACGCCGCGGTCGCCGCCCTGCCCAAGAGCCGGCGCCCGAGCTGATCGACGGTGGGCGTGTGACGCGCGTCGCACCGGAACTCGCCGGGGGTCGGAACGTTCGTCGGCGCGGCGCCGTTGCACCAGGCGGACCACACGGAGTGCGGGCGCTGACGCGCGCCCGCGGCCGGTGGTGCGAGGAGGGGAGTATCCCCCCGCGGCAGGGCCGTCAGTACGAGATCCCGTGATCTCCGGTCCCGTCGGTCGCCGGCCCAGGCCGGCGGCGGGAGAGACCTCCGGTACTGACGACTGCCAGCTGCCGGAGGCATTGCCGCATGGACGTTCCCTTCTGGGTCTGGGCTCTCACGATCGGGTTGATCGTCGGGATGCTGCTGTTCGACCTCCTCGGCCACGTGCGGACCCCGCACGCGCCCACCCTCCGCGAGTCCGCGATCTGGTCCGCCGTCTACGTGGGCATCGCGGTCGTGTTCGGGCTGCTGATCCTCTGGTTCTACGGCGCGCAGTTCGGCGGGGAGTACTTCGCCGGCTACATCACCGAGAAGAGCCTGTCGATCGACAACCTCTTCGTCTTCGTGCTGATCATGGCGAGCTTCGGCGTGCCCCGGGAGCTGCAGCAGAAGGTGCTGCTCTACGGCATCACCTTCGCCCTCGTGCTGCGCACCGTGTTCATCCTGATCGGCGCCGCGGCGATCGCGAACTTCAGCTGGGTCTTCTACGTCTTCGGCGCCATCCTCGTGTACACCGCGTGGGCCCAGGCGCGCAGCGGCGGCCACGACGACGAGGAGGACTTCAAGGAGAACCTGCTCCTCCGCGTCGCCCGCCGGATCTTCCCGACCACGGACGAGTACCACTCCGACAAGATGGTCGTCCGCCTCGACGGCAAGCGGTTCATCACCCCGCTGGCCATCACCCTGATCGCCATCGGCAGCGCCGACATCCTCTTCGCCGTCGACTCGATCCCGGCGATCTTCGGCCTCACCCAGGAGACCTACCTGGTCTTCGCGGCGAACGCGTTCTCGCTGCTGGGGCTGCGCCAGCTGTTCTTCCTCATCGACGGCCTGCTCGACCGGCTCGTCTACCTCGCCTACGGACTCGCCGTCATCCTCGGGTTCATCGGCGTCAAGCTGCTCATCCACGCCCTGCACACCAACGAGCTGCCGTTCATCAACGGCGGTGAGCACGTCACCGTCATCCCGGAGATCCCGATGTGGCTGTCCCTGACGGTGATCCTGGTGACCCTCGTGGTGACGACCCTGACGAGCCTGGCCAGGAACCGCCGGGACCGCGCCGAGCGGCTGGAGCTGCAGGCGCAGGAGGCCGCCGAGCGCGTCGGTGAGGACGAGGACGGCGGCGCCCCGGACGCCGGGCAGCTGCTCTCCGAGGACGCGCCCGGGCCCCGGGGCGGCACCGAGCGCTGACCGTGCCGAGGGCTCCGCTGCCGGGCGTCGCGCACCGGCCGGAGCCCTCGGCGGCCCGCTCGGCGGGGACGTAGAGTCTCCGCTCGTGGAGCTCCCCGTCTGGTTCGAGATCACGACGTTCGTGGGGCTGACCGTCCTGCTGCTCGCCGACCTCGCCATCGTCGCCCGCCGACCGCACGAGCCCTCCATCAAGGAGGCCAGCCTCTGGGTGACCTTCTACGTGAGCCTGGCGCTGCTCTTCGGCCTGCTGATGCTGGCGTTCACGAACGGCACCTACGCCACGGAGTTCTACGCCGGCTGGCTCACCGAGTACTCGCTCTCGGTGGACAACCTCTTCGTCTTCGTGATCATCATGGCCCGCTTCCAGGTGCCGCGGAAGTTCCAGCAGGAAGCGCTGATGATCGGCATCATCATCGCGCTGGTCCTGCGCGGGATCTTCATCCTGCTCGGCGCCGTGGTGATCGAGCGGTTCGTCTGGGTCTTCTACATCTTCGGCATCTTCCTGATCTACACCGCGTTCAACCTCGTCCGGCACCGCGGGGAGGACGAGGACTACGAGGAGAACGCCTTCATCCGGCGGATGCGCACGATCCTGCCGATCACCCAGGACTACCACGGGGCCAAGATCCGGGTGACCGAGAACGGCCGGAAGATGTGGACGCCGATGATCGTGGTGATCCTCGCCCTCGGCACCACGGACCTGATCTTCGCGCTGGACAGCATCCCGGCGATCTTCGGCCTGACCCGTGAGCCGTTCATCGTCTTCACGGCCAACGTCTTCGCCCTGATGGGCCTGCGCCAGCTGTACTTCCTGCTCGGCGGCCTGCTGAAGCGGCTCGTCTACCTCTCCCTCGGGCTGGCGGTCATCCTGGCCTTCATCGGCGTCAAGCTGATCCTCGAGGCGGTGCACGAGAACCAGCTGCCGTTCGCCGGGGAGCGCGAGCCGATCGAGAGCATCCCCGAGATCCCGATCTGGCTCTCGCTGTCGATCATCCTCGGCGTGCTGGTCGTCGCGACGGTCGCCAGCCTGCTGAAGACCCGCGGTCAGCTCGCCAGCGCCGGCCCGCCGGACGTGGACCCGGAGACGGCGAAGTCGGTGCCCACCGGCGGGCCCGAGGCGGCCGCGGCGGCGGAGGCGCGGATCGCCGACGAGTCGGACGAGGACCGCGCGCGCAGCTGAGCGGGGTCGTGGAACAGACTTCTCCGCCGGCCGGTTGAGCCGTCCTCGTGAGGGAGCAGACCGACGCCGGCCGGGTCGCAGCGCTCGTGGGGCTGCTGTTCGGCCTCGCCGGCATGGGCAGCGCGGCCGTGGCGGTGACGCTGCCGGCGATCGCCGCCGACCTCGGCCTCAGCACCGGCGGGGTCTCCTGGGTCATCAGCCTCTACGCCCTGATGCTCGCGGTGGCGACCGCCGTCTACGGCCGGGTGGCCGACCTGGCCGGCATCCGGCTGCCCCTGCTGGTGGGAGTCGGCCTGATGGCCGGCAGCGCGGTCCTCGGCGGCTTCGCCCCCAGCATCGAGGTGCTGCTCGCCGCCCGGGTCCTGCAGGGCATGGGCGCGGCCGCGGTACCCGTGCTCGGCATGGCCATCGTCAGCGCTCGCTACGACGGTGCGGTCCGGACGACCGCCCTCGGCCAGGTGGCCGGGACGGCGGCGGCGGTGAGCGCACTGGGCCCGCTGGCGGGCGGCCTGGTGGCCGACCTGGCCGACTGGCGCGCGGTCGTCGCGCTCCCCGCGCTCGGGCTGCTGATCGTCCCCGCGCTGTGGCGGGCGCTGCCGACGCAGGGCACCGGTGCCCGGCTCGACGTCCTGGGGGCGGTGCTGGTGGCCGCCACCGCGGCCGGGCTCGTGCTGCTGGTGCAGTCGCCCGCCTCGGGGGTGCTGGTGGCCACGGCCGGCGCCCTGCTGCTGGGGCTGGGCGTTCCCGCGGTGGCGGCCCGGGTGCGCCGCCGCCCCGAGGGTTTCCTGCCGCGCCGGGTCATCCGGAACCCCGTCGTCGTCCGCAGCGCCCTGGCCGCGTCCGCCGTGCCGGCCGCCTGGTTCGCCCTCCTGATCGCCGTGCCGGCCGTCCTCGCCGTCCGGGGCTGGACTCCGCTGCAGGTCGGGCTGGCGCTGGTCCCCAGCGCCGTCACCGGCTTCCTCGCCCCGCGGCTGGCCGGCCCGCTGCTGGCGCGGCTCGGTCCCGGCCGGTCCCTCGTGGTCTCCGACGCGACGGCAGCGGTGGCCCTGGTCGTCGCCGCCGTCGGCGCGGCCCGGACCTCGGCGGCGGTGCTCGTGACGGCGGTCGTCCTCGTGACGCTGGCCTTCGGGCTGGGCCAGCCGGCGCTGATGGCGGCGGTCGGCGGCGCCGTGCCGGCCGACGTCCGGGGCGTGGCGCTGGGCATCGCCACGCTGGTCTTCCTCGTGGGCGGGGGTGTCGGCTCCGCCGTCGTCGGCGGGGCGGGCGAGGTCCTGGGCCTCGACCGCAGCCTGCTGCTCCTGGCGGCGCTGCCGCTGCTGGGCAGCCTGGCGGTGCTGAGCACCGTCCGCGCGCGCAGCGTCCCGTCCTGAGCCCGTCGCGCCGGGCGGAGGGACCGGGGGCCGGACCGACTAGCGTCGGTGGCCATGTGGCCTGACGATCTCGCGCTCCTGCGCACGCCGGGCGCCCCGACGGTGTCCCCGGACGGCCGGATGGCGGTCGTCGCGGTCGCCCGGCCCGACCTCGAGGCGGACGAGTACCGCAGCCAGCTGTGGGCCGTGCCCACCGACGGCTCGGCCCCCGCCCGCCCCGTCACCGCCGGCTCCCGGGACAGCGACCCCGGCTACTCGCCGGACGGCCGCTGGCTGGCCTTCCGCAGCGCCGAACCGGGCGGCCGGCCGCAGATCTCGCTGCTCCCCACCGCCGGTGGGGAGCCGCGCACCCTCACCGCCCACCACCTCGGCGCCGGGGCCCCGGTCTGGTCACCGGACTCGCGGCGGCTGGCCTACGTGGCGCGGGTCCCCGAACCGGGCCGGTACGGGACGGTCGACGGCGTGGCCCCCGCGGCGGAGCCGCCGCGCCTGATCACCAACCTGCAGTACCGGCGGGACGGCATCGGCTTCCTGGCCGACCAGCCCAGCCAGGTGTTCGTCCTCGACCTCCCGGCCGACTTCGCCGACGACAGCGCCCCGCTGCCGGAGCCGGTGCAGGTGACCACGGGGGAGGCCGACTGCGTCGACGTGACCTGGCGCCCGGACGGCGGGCTCGCGTTCGTCTCCGCCCGTCACCCGCGGGCCGACCGGGACCTCGTGCGGGACGTGTACGCGATCGAACCGGACGGGACCGCGCTGCGCAGGATGACCGCGTCCACGGGGGACTGCGCGCTGCCGGCCTACGCGGGGCAGGAGCTGGTCGTCACCGCGGTGCCCGAGCTGGGGCCCGAGGGGCTGGACTTCGTGGCCCGGCAGGCCGTGCCGTGCCGGGTGGCCGGGGACGGGTCGCTGGTGCCGCTGCTCGACCCCGAGGAGCACCACCGCGGGGACGAGACCCCGGCCACGGTGGTCGCCGACGGCGCGGTCCTGGTCGGCGTCGAGCGGCGCGGCAGCGTCGAGCTGCTCCGGGTCCCCCTGGACGGCGGCGCTGCGGAGCCGCTGATCGACGGGCCGTTCACCGTGCGCGGCATCGCCGCCGCCGGGGGAGTGGTGGTCGCCGTCGTCGCGCACGACCGGTCCGCCGGCGAGCTGATCGCACTGACCCCGGGTCGGCGCCGGCTGCTCACCGCGTTCGGCCGGACGCTCGGGGAGACCGGCCGGGTCCACCGGACGGCGGAGCGGACCGCGCAGGCGCCCGACGGCCACCCGGTGCACGGGTGGATCACCACCCCGCCGGGGCCCGGCCCGCACCCGGTGCTGCTGACCGTCCACGGGGGGCCGTTCGCGCAGTACGGCTGGTCGCTGTTCGACGAGACCCAGGTCTACGTCTCCGCGGGGTACGCCGTGGTCCAGTGCAACCCGCGCGGCTCGTCCGGCTACGGGGCCGAGCACGGGCGCGCCATCCGCGGCGGCTGGGGCGGGCTCGACGCCGCCGACGTCCTGGCCTTCCTGGACGCGGCGCTGCAGGATCCCGCGCTCGACGCCGACCGGGTCGGGGTCATGGGCGGGTCCTACGGCGGCTACCTCGCCGCGCTGCTCATCGGCCGGACCGGCCGGTTCGCCGCCGCCGTCGTCGAGCGGGCCTTCCTGGACCCGGTGAGCTTCGCCGGGTCCTCCGACATCGGCTGGGCCTTCCCGGACCAGTACCTCGGCACCGACCCGGAGCGGCTGGCCGCGCAGAGCGCGCTGGCCGGCGCCGCCGCGATCACCACGCCGACCCTCGTCGTGCACTCCGAGGAGGACTGGCGCTGCCCCGTCGAGCAGGGCGCCCGGCTCTACGTCGAGCTCAAGCGGCGCGGCGTCCCGTCGGAACTGCTGCTGTTCCCCGGCGAGGGGCACGAGCTGAGCCGGTCCGGGCGGCCCCGCCACCGGCACGCACGGTTCGAGCACGTCCTCCGGTGGTGGGCCCGCTGGCTGCCGACGGCCGGGAACCCCGGGCGGGCCGCCGCGGAGCCGGTCGACGCCGACCCCGCCCCGGGAGCCGAGGACGGCGGGCCGACGGCGGCGGGTGCGGCGGCCGAGCCGCTCGTGGTCCGCGCCACCCGGGTCGGCTGAACCACCGCGGAGTCCCCGTGCCTGGCAGGGTGGGCAGCCCGCTGGAGGTCAGCGCCGCAGGAGGGAGCAGCCGGTGGTCGAGCGCCGCGCACCCCGCTGGTCGGAGCTGCGGGACCTGGTCCGGCCGCGCCGTCCGCCGGGGAACGCCGAGGCGCGGCGGCTGGCCCGTGCGGCCACGATCGGCGACCTCCGGGAGATCGCCCGCAGGCGGGTGCCGCGGGCGGTCTTCGACTACACCGACGGCGCCGCCGCGGCGGAGATCAGCCTGCGTCGCTCCCGGGAGGCCTTCGAGCGGGTCGAGTTCGCCCCCCGGGTCCTGCGGGACGTCTCGGTCGTCGACCCGGCGACGACGCTGCTCGGGGAACCGGCGGCCCTGCCGCTCGTCCTCGCGCCGACGGGCTTCACCCGGCTCATGCACACCGAGGGGGAGTCGGCGGTCGGCCGGGTCGCCCAGCGGGCCGGCATCCCGTACGCGCTGTCCACCATGGGCACCACGTCGGTGGAGGCCCTGGCGGCCGCCGCACCCGGGGCGCGACGCTGGTTCCAGCTCTACCTCTGGCGGGACCGGGACGCCAGCGCCGCCCTCGTCCAGCGGGCCCGGACCGCGGGATACGAGGCGCTGGTCCTCACCGTCGACACCCCGGTGGCCGGCCCACGGCTGCGCGACGTCCGCAACGGGTTCACCATCCCGCCGGCGCTGACCCTGGCGACGGTGGCGAACGCCGCGGTGCACCCGCGCTGGTGGATCGACCTGCTGACCACGCCACCGCTGGAGTTCGCCTCGTTGCGGTCCTGGGGCGGCACGGTCGCCGAGCTGGTGGACCGCGTGTTCGAGCCGGCCGCCGTCCTGGCCGACGTCGCGGCGCTGCGGGCGGGCTGGCCGGGTGCGCTCGTCGTGAAGGGCATCCTGGACGCCGACGACGCGCGGGCCGTCGTGGACGCCGGCGCCGACGCCGTGGTGGTGTCCGACCACGGTGGCCGGCAGCTCGACCGGTCGCCGACGCCGCTGGAGCGGTTGCCCGGCATCGTGGCGGCCGTCGGCGACCGCGCCGAGGTGTACGTGGACGGCGGCATCCTCGACGGCGCCGACGTCGTCGCCGCGGTGGCCTTCGGTGCGCGCGCCTGCCTGGTCGGCCGGGCGTACCTCTACGGGTTGATGGCCGGCGGCGAGCGGGGTGTCGCGCGGGCCGTCGACATCCTGGGCGGGGAGGTGACCCGCACGATGCAGCTGCTCGGGGCCGCGTCGGTGGCCGACCTGACGCCCGAGCGCGTGCGTCTGCGCAGCTGAGGCCATTGCCCCCGGGACCTGCGGCTTCCTAGGGTGTCGCATGGACGTCGTGGAGGTCGTGCCCGGCTTCGAGCAGTACGCCTTCACCTTCGGGGGCGTCGCCCCGCTGCGGCGGGTCCGCCCCGGGACGGCGCTGCGGCTGTGGTCCGACGACGCGTTCTGCGGGGCGCTGCGCGCGGTCACGGACCTGTCGAGCGAGAAGGTCGACCTGCGCTTCGTCAATCCGCAGACCGGCCCCTTCTACGTCGAGGGTGCCGAGCCCGGGGACACCCTGGCGCTGCACTTCGTCGCGATGGAGCCGGCCCGCGACTGGGGTGCCTCGGCGGCCATCCCCTTCTTCGGTGGGCTGACCGGCACCGACCGGGTGGCCACCCTGCAGGAGCCGCTCCCGGACACCACCTGGATCTACGAGCTGGACCGGGCGCGGAACACCGTCACGTTCGCCGCGCAGCACACCGACCTGCGGATCGACCTCCCGGTCGAGCCGATGCTGGGCACGGTCGGCGTGGCCCCGCCGGGGGGCGAGGTGCGCAGCTCCCTGGTGCCCGAGCGCTTCGGCGGCAACATGGACACCCCGCAGATGCGCGCCGGCACCACCTGCTTCCTGGGCGTCAACGTCGAGGGTGCGCTGTTCTCGGTGGGCGACGGCCACTACCGGCAGGGCGAGGGCGAGGCCTGCGGCACGGCGGTCGAGGGCGCGATGACGACGACGCTGATCGTCGAGCTGATCAAGGGTGGGGCGCCGGTCTGGCCGCGGCTCGAGGACGACACGCACTGGATGACCGTCGGTTCGAGCCGGCCGCTGGAGGACGCGTGGCGGATCGGCCAGGTGGAGCTGGTGCGGTGGTTCGGGGAGCTCTACGGCCTGCACGCGATGGACGCCTACCAGTTGCTGTCCCAGATCGTGGAGGCGCCGATCGCGAACGTCGTCGACGCGAACTACAGCGCGGTCGTGAAGGCGCGCAAGTCGCTCCTCCCGCCGTCCTCCGCCTACGGCGGGCTGCACGACGAGCTGCGCAGCCGCGCGGCGTCACTGCTCTGACCCGGGAGAACCGACATGGACCTGCAGCTGGACGGCGCACGAGTGCTCGTCACCGGAGGAACCCGGGGCATCGGGCGGGCGATCGTGGAGGCCTTCGTCGACGAGGGCGCGGTCGTGGAGTTCTGCGCCCGGGACGCCGCGGAGATCGAGGCCACCGAGAAGGCGCTCGCGGAGCGCAGCGGCGGCCGGGCCACCGGCGCCCGGCTCGACGTCCGCGACGGGCCGGCCCTGACCTCGTGGGTGGATGCGGCGGCCGGCCGGCTCGGCGGTCTCGACGCCGTCGTCGCCAACGTCAGCGCCCTCGCCGCCGGGCCGGGGGAGGAGAACTGGTACGCCTCGTTCGAGGTGGACCTGATGGGCACCGTGCGGCTGGCGACGGCCGCCCTGCCTCATCTCGAGGCGAGCGGGCGGGGATCGATCGTCGCCATCTCCAGCGTCTCCGGACGCGAGTCGGACTTCGCCTCCGGCCCCTACGGGACGATGAAGACCGCGATCGTCGGCTACGTCTCGGGGCTGGCGTTCCAGCTGGCCGGTCGCGGGGTCCGGGCCAACGTCGTCTCACCGGGGAACACCTACTTCGCCGGCGGGTTCTGGCAGGCCATCGAGCAGGGCCAGCCGGACCTCTACGCGGACTCCCTGGCGCTCAACCCGACCGGGCGGATGGGGACGCCCGAGGAGATGGCGCGGGCCGTCGTCTTCCTGAGCAGCCCGGTCTCCGGCTTCACGACCGGCACGAACCTGGTCGTGGACGGGGCGCTGACCCGCGGCATCCAGCTCTGACCCGGCATCCAGCTCTGACCCGCGGCGCGCCGGCGGTGACGGCGCCGCGGGCGCCGGGTACCCCGCCGGGCGCATAGCCTGCGCGGCATGGCGCTCATCTATCCCGTCCAGGCCGACGCACCCGAGCCCGACGACGACGCCGAGCCGGTGTTCACCGAGCTCGCCGCGGACCTCTCCGACCAGTGGCTCGTCGAGGTCGACGTGAGCGAGGACGGGGACGACGGCTGCTTCGGCCCGCTGACCGCGCGAGCCGCCTGGGACCTGGCCGTCGCAGTGGACGCGCGGCGGCCCGAGTGGATGGTGTCGGTGGTCCCGCTGTACCTGCCGGGGACCGTCGAGGAGATCGTCGAACTCTTCGACGAGGAGTAGCCGGGTGGCGTTCCCGCGGGAACGCCACCCGGGCTCCCCGGTTCCTAGGCGGCGCCGTGGGCGCCGCCGTCCTCCTCGCCGGCGAAGGTGCCCTGCGGGCCGGCCGGGGCAGGCAGCTGGACGGGCCTGCCCGGGACCTTCTTCCCGGGGACGCCGTTCACCGGCTCCGTCGAGTAGGCGAACGTCAGCATCGCGAACGCGATGAGGTCGCTGTTGACGTCCAGTGCGTGCGCGTCGTAGTTCCGGAGCGTGTCGCACTCCAGGTGGTAGCACGGGTCGAACTGCTCGCCCGCCGTGCCGCCCCAGATCGCGGCCTGCTCCTCGGTCTTGAGCCCCTCGGCGCCGGTGAACAGCCCGCTCGACGGGATCCCGTTCGCGATGAACGCCTCGTAGTCGCTCCTGCCGGAGAACTCCGAGTCGTCGTAGGGCTCACCGACCATCGTGTAGTACGACTCGTAGACCGCCTCGACGGCGGTGGACCCCGCGGGCACCTCGACCGGCGCCTCGAAGGTCGACTCGTTGGCGTCGTAGACCGTCTGCACGTAGTTCGGCGAGCCGACCATGTCGTAGTTCATGTACAGCGCGATGCGCTCGCGCTCGGCCGGCGACAGGCCCTCGACGTAGGCCGCGGAGCCGACGAGGCCCTGCTCCTCCGCCGCCCACCAGCCGAAGCGGATGGTGTTCTCCGGGTGGGACCTGGCCATCATGAGCGCGGTCTCGAGGATCGCGGCCGAGCCCGTGCCGTTGTCGTTGATGCCCGGCCCCTCGATGACGCTGTCGAGGTGCGCACCGGCCATGACCACGTTGGCGGGGTTCCTGCCCGGCAGCTCGGCGATGACGTTCTGGTCGACGCGGGTCTCCGACGGCAGCACCTCCAGGTAGGCCGTCGAGTCCTCGGCCGCGAGCGCCACGCCGTCGGCGAAGCTCGCGCCCAGGACGGGGATGTCGTACACCGCCGGGATGGTGCCCTCGAGGTCGGCGCTCGTCGCGTCGCCGGTGAGCAGCCCCTCCCGGTCGGACGTGTTGCCCTGGTTCATGATGATCACGGCCTCGGCGCCCGCCTCGTCGGCGTTCTGCGCCTTCAGCCCGAACGTGCAGGTGCCGCGCTGGATCAGGGCGATGTCGGACGGTCCGGTGAAGACCGTCGGGTCGAAGTCGGTGGCCTCGCAGCCGCTGGTAGACGCCCGGGGCGGCTCGAGGGCCAGGTCGACCGGGATGACCGTGCCGGTGAGCTCGCCGGCGCCGGTCCCGGTGAAGACGCCCGTCTCGTAGGTGGCCTCCTCCGGGGTCAGCTGCCGCAACTCGGCGGGGAAGTTGAAGGTGATCTCGACCGGCGTCGTGGAGACCTGGTAGCCCGCGTCCTCGAGCAGGCCCGAGACGTAGGCCACGCTGTCCGCGTAGCCCCGGGTGCCGGCCGCCCGGGTGCCGGGGTAGACCGGGTCTCCGCTGTTCTCGGCGATCTTCTGGAACGCGACCAGGTGCTCCACGACACCGTCCGGCGTCACACAGCCCAGCAGCTTGTCGTAGGTGTTGTTGGGCGGTGCTCGCAGCCCTTCCCGCCGCTGTGGCCGCCCCCGTGCGGGCCCCCGCCGGCGATCGCCGCCGTGCCGGGCAGGCCCACGGCGAGCAGCAGCCCGCCGGTCGCCACGGCCAGCGCGCGGTGCGCCGTCCGCCGCGTCGGTGTCCTCCGAAGATCGGTCATCCGTCCCCCTTGGTCGCGTCCGGCGGCCGGTGCCACCGGTGCTGAGCGGTCCCCGATGCCGGGAAGGATCGTCCCGGCGGAACGACCGGACAACGGCGGCGGAGCGGGAGCGGATACGGCCGGACGGGCTCGGGACGGCGACGGTCCAGCGCGGGGCGCGGACGACCAGGGAGAACTGCCGTCACCGACGCAGCAACTCACCGAGGTCGTGAGGGTGACCCTGCGTGCTCGATCGACTGCGCTTCGGCGCGGACGATCACCAGCCGCGACCCCGCCACTCCGCCAGGTGCGGCCGCTCCGCGCCGATCGTGGCGTCCCTGCCGTGGCCGGGGTAGACCCAGGCGTCGTCCGGCAGCGTCCCGAACAGCCGCTGCTCGACGTCGTCGACCAGGCTGCTGAACCGCGCCGCGTCCTGCTGGGTGTTGCCGACGCCGCCGGGGAAGCAGCGCTGACAGGGGAAGAGGCGAGGGTTGGCGATCGCGCTGGTGACGTTGCCAACCTGTCCCTGAAGGGACCTATGGGACAGCTGTGGGCTGCTGGATCGCGCCGAGCCTGCGCCTCCAACGCGGGGCTACATCGCCCGGGTCAGCGAGAACGACCGCTCTCCCAATTACTCGATTCGCCGCCGCCCGCCTCGTCCTTGAACAGCTCGCGAGGCATCCGGCCCGCGCCCAAGCCCCGGAGCGTCATCGGCCAACGTTGATGACCGCCACTCACAACAACTTCACGAGGAGCCGGTCCTGCAGCCGTTTCTTCGACGTTTTGCACAGCCCTGCCTCTTCTAATTGCCCGAAGACCGCGCGGTGAGCGTCGTCAAAGGGCACCTCGAACTCCGTCTGTTGACGCGTCGACAGATTCCTGTATGGCTCGCCGAGCTCAACTAGCGTGGCAACGATGTCCGCCGCCGCCGGCGGCGCCATTTGAAGCAAGCGCAGCGTGACGTCGCGCGCCTCGGGACCCGTTGCCGCGACGCGGAGGATCTCGTGGGCAGGCAGTGTGATTCCTTGGGCGACCGCGTAACTGGCCGCCGCAGTAAGGGCGGTACCGTCGTCGCTTGGCACGAACTCGCCCAGCCGGCCGACGATCTGGGCGCCGAGCTTGTCGCGAACCTTCGGGCTGTCGAAGATCTGCGCGACCATCCCGTCGACCAACTCTGGGGCGACTGAGCCCTTGAAGTAGTCGGACGCGACAATGGCCGGCTCCAAGGCGCTCCAGCCAGCGGCGTGAAACTGGCTGAACGTGTCAGCGTCGTCCTCGACTATCCCCTCCGTGATGAGGAGGGTAAGGAGCTCGCCACCCTCGGGCTGCAGCTGCTCAGGCGGAAGCGGACCGTCGATGTCGAGGGAACGGACGAGCGATACCCGGTCCCGTGCAGCCGGGATCGCGTCGCTGGCATTCAGGATGGCGAGAGACGCAACGACCCTGTCAGCCGGTACAGCCTCGTCGCCTTCGAGGACCTCATTGCCCGGTTCAACTTCGATCGCGCCGGCGGCGAGCAGCAGTTGGGCAAGGTTCTCGTCGATTGCGCCGACCTCGGCCCGGTACGCCTCCATGTTGGAGATCGACGCTCGGAAGAGCCGTGCGGCGGCCAGAGCCCGCAAAGTCGACGAGGGGACGCCCGCGATGCTGTCCAGAGCACTCCCAGGTGCGGCGGCAGAGATGAGCTTGTCGATCTGTTCGTCGGACCACCTGCCCGCGACGTCCGCCAGCACTGCCCGCAGGGTGTCGGCCGTCTCGACGGTGTGCTTGGTGTTGCCGTCGCCCCTGACCGCGGCTAGGTATCGACCCGGGTTGGCAAGGCAGTACTCGTAGACCACATCATCTTCACGGACCTGGTCGAGGCTAATCGTGCGCGGCGCACCCAGCGCTGTGTACAGGTTGGGTGCGGTCAGCTGGTAGAGGCTGTGGGCTACTAGCTGCGCACGGAGGGTCTCGTGCACGGTTGAGAGATCCGCGACGAGGACGTCAGCGCGGTTGACGAGAGCGACGATCGTTTGGACCCGTGAGTCGTCCTGCGCTGACGTGAACGTTGGCATTTCCTTGTAGTGCTCGCCGATGAAGTCGGCCGCGTCCGACCCGAGGTCGAAGCCCTGCGTCCCTGCGCCGCTCAGCGCAGCATCAACAAGACCCACGCGAGCGTCGTCGGGAACGTCCTCGTCCTTGGCCAGGTAGGTGAAGACCTCGCGCCACCCGCGAGCGCTCAGCTGCGCCGCTAGAAGTGATCGCTGTTTTCCGGCGGAGAGGTAGGCCGCGAGGAACTCGCGTGCCTGGTCGTCGAAGCTTGAAACCATCCGGGCAACGACGTTGTCTGCCAGGTCGCGCCGGTGCTCGAGGAGGAAGTCGACGACAGCAACGTTGTAGGCGCTGACCGAGTGAGTGAAGTCTTCGCTCGTCTCGGACAGGAGGTTCTCGATGGCGCCAGGGCTGTCGAACCGGTAGTCGATGTCCATCGTGTTTGTTTGCACGCTCTGCACGATGAACGTCGCCACGTCCACTCCGGTGAACTCGCCGTAGAACTGCGCGGCGTAGAGCGCGAAGTTCCGATCGAGATAGCCACGCGTGACCAGGTCCCGCGCCAGATCTGACTTCATCGTGCGATCGACCAGTTGGCGAAAGGTCTGGTGGACCGTCTCGGCGACATCAGCGGTGTCGGTCTCGCTGTTGGGCGGCGATTTGGTTGGAGGCTGCACGGCGAGCTCGAACTCGTCGGCCGAAGCCAGGGCGCTGAAGTCCGCACCGCGGAGGAAAGAGATGTCCTGGTCGATTTTCGCGATCTCGGCGCGCAGGTCGTCCTCGTCGATGCTGGCCCAGTGGCCGGCATCCAGTGCCTCCGGAAACAGCCCGGCGAATTCTTCGCCAGCCAACGTCATGAAGAGGTTGCCGTCAGTGTCCGGATCCGGGGTGAGCTGGAGGCCCACGCTGCCGGTGTCGGCCACCGCGGCCCAGAACGACGGGTTGGACGCGTCTGCGGCGTTAACCCCGGTCGAACCTACTTGGTAACGGAGCTTGTAACTGGGCCAGCTCGACCTCCGCTTCGAGGCGTCCCCCACCGCTCGCAGCCGCTCGCTGAGACGTGCTGCAACGTCGGCCCTTGCGTGCGCGCGGCCGCGGCCCCTCAGCAGGTCGCGCTTGCGCCGATCAAGCCTCGCGACGGATGTCCGTACGAGGTCTCGGCGGTAGCGGTACAGATCGTCCAGGTCGCTGCCCCGGCGCGAGATGTGCTCGAAGTCCTTCAGGTGGAAGTTCTTGTAGGCGACCAACGCGAACAGGCCACTTGGGGTCAAGCCGGGCGCTTGGTGGTGCACGTTCAGGAGCCGCTCGGCGAATACTAGGTACTCGTTGCGCATGTTCACGAGAAGCCGCATATCAGTCGCATGCTGGGCGACGAGGTCTACCAACGGCCGGTCGATGCTGGTGATCTTCGCGTCCGCGAGCAGGTCATGCAGGAGATCCCTGGCGTTGCGGTGCGAGATGAACGGCACGACCGGGATCACGACGTCGAAGAACTTCGTCCGGTTTGCACGCAAGGTCTCCGCCGTGGCCGCGTCGTCGCCCTCGGCCTTGGTATCCGAACCAAGCTTCTCGAAGAGACTGTCCCGCACGGCATAGATGAACCGAAGTGGTTTGCCCTTCTCGATCCGCTTCGGCGTGCTGTTGAGCAGGGTGTTCAGTTCCCGCAGCGCCTCGAAGATGTGCGGGTCGCCGAATCGGTCAAGGTCTTCGAACACCACGAAGTCCGGGGACTGCGCGTCGAAGTAGTTGACGATCTCGTCCAGGTACTTGTCGAAGTACGTAAGGGTCCGCTCAGACAGCGACACAGTGGCCCCTGCCGCGGACACATTGGAAATGACGCGGCCGTGCATCAGCAGCCGGAGACCCGTCATGGCCAAAACTGCCACCACCGCGAACGCTGCCCAGAGCGCCACCCGCTGGACCCAGGGCTCACCTTCGCCAGCTCCCGCCAGGTCTGGGAGCCACCCCAAGAGTGCCAAGAGCACAGCTAGGAGAGAGACGATCCCAAAGGCCTCCATGCCCGCGCGACGCAGGGAGAGGGGTGCCCAGCGGGCGAAGGTCGACCTCCGCAGGGTCTTCGGTGATGCACTGTAGATCAGCTGCTTCACCAACTCCTTCTGGATCCGGTTGGTCGTCGAATCGCCATCGCCCTCTGGGCCCAGGGTGTGAATGGCCAGCCGCAGGGTCGCCTTCTCGTGCATCTCTTGGAACCTGTCAAGGATGCTCGACTTGCCCGTCCCGTAGCGCCCGGTGAGCGCAATGTTGCGGTTCCGGGAATCCACGATGGCCTCGTTCAGGCGTCTCAGGTAAGTCCCGTGCTGCGACTCGACGTAGTAAGGAGCCAGCGACTTCAGCGAGACGACAGTCGAGGCCGGACTAGTAGTGGCTGCGCCACCCGCGGCGCCGGGGCTGGACCGACTGCTCTTTGGGTCGTTCATCTCGTCGATCATGACGCGGACCACTGACAGAAGCGGCCGACGCGCGCTGAACATCCCCTGTTGGACGCGTCGTCTCAGCGATCCATCCATAGCTGCGCGCGGCGAGGAACCCCTGTCGGCGGGTCGCCGCTACACAAGCGCGCGATAGAACCCTGGACGGAGCGTCCCTAAGGCCGCCTTCAGCGGCGCTCTCCTTGGGAGCGCAACTCCTTGAGGTTGTGGGGCACCGACTACCAGCCCCGCGCCCGCCACTCCGGAACGTGGGGCCGCTCCACGCCAAGTGTGCTGTCCTTCCCGTGTCCGGGGTAGAACCAGGTGCCCTCGTCCGGCCGACCGAAGATCCGGTCCTCCAAGTCGTCCACCAGCGACGTGAAGTCGGTTGGATTTCTTGTCAACCCAGGACCGCCGGGGAAGATGCTGTCCGCGGTGAAGGCGTGCACACCTGCGTCGTCCTGACCTGCCTGGAGCCGTGAGCCCGGGGAAGTTCAGTCCTCCGTCGCACTGATCGGCTCGGGCAACGCCGGCGGCAACGTCCGGAGGTGCTTCGCGAGCCGGGTCGACCCCGTCCGCAGGCTCGCCCAGGTGAGGCCGCCTGACATCACGCCTCCGAGCACAGGCACGACCTTCGTCACCGTCTTGGCGAAGACCTGCTTGTTGATCTGCACGCCAACGCGCTTCAACGTCTGCTTGACCAGCGGGTAGTAGGTCGTCTTGGTGAGCGCCTTGCCCGCCAGCTGCTTCTGCAGCGCCGGGCGCGCGATGTTGTTGGCGAAGCCGGTCAGCGCGGAGCTTGCACCGGCGACGCCCATCATCACGCCGAGGAACGTGCCGAGCTTGCCCAGCGTCTCGTCGTCCACGTCGTCGATGTCGTCGAGGAGCGACTGCCACCCGTAGAGGTACGCGAGCTTCTGCATGACGCGGAACGCGTGCACGTAGTACTGGGCGATGTCGCCGGGAACGGTGCCGACAAGGGCCCAGCCCCCGGGCAGTCCCGCGGCGAACGACAAGCCCGCGGACTTCCTGGTCTCGAAGGCGATCGACCGGCGGGCGATCTCCTCGAGCGTCCCCGGTGTCACGCCCGCGGCCGCAGGGCGGTCCTTGACGGCCCGCGCGACGACGTCCCCCGCCGCACCGCTGCGCCGCAGCTCCGCGGTGAGGAACTGCTCCCGGTCGACCCGTACGCCACGGAGGCGCAGGAGCTTGACCATAAACGCGCGGGCGTAGGCCTCTGCCTCGTCGTCCTGCCCGTGGACGAGCGAGCTGAGGTCGTCCGCCGCCGGGACGGGGTCATGAGGAACTGCCGCCCGGCGGACTATCTGCTTCTCATCGTCAGAGTCCACGCGTCACCAGCCCCGCTCGCGCCACTCGCCGAGGTGGGGGCGTTCGACACCGAGCGTGCTGTCCTTCCCGTGCCCCGGGTAGAACCACGTCTTGTCGTCGAACTGCCCGAAGATTCGCTCCTCCAGGTCGTCCATCAGCGACGTGAAGTCGGCCGGACTTGTTGTCCTCCCAGGACCCCCCGGGAACAGGCTGTCGCCGGTGAAGACGTGGACGCCGGCGTCCTCCGGCCCGCGCCAGACCAGCGCGATGCTGCCCGGGGTGTGGCCGCGCAGGTGCACCACCTCGAGGACCTGATCGCCGACCGGCACGGTGTCGCCGTGCTCGACGGTGCGCTGCACGGGGACCGGGAGATCGGCCGCGTCCGCCGTGCCCGCGACGGTCGTGGCGCCGGTCGCCGCCACGACCTCGGGCAGCGCCCGGTGGTGGTCCCAGTGCCCGTGCGTCGTGACGACGGTCCGCACGCTGCCCGGCCCGATCAGCGCCAGCAGGGCCTCGGGCTCGGCCGCCGCGTCGATCAGCAGCCCCTCGCCGGTGGCCGTGCAGCGCAGCAGGTAGGCGTTGTTCGCCATCTCGCTGACCGCCAGCTTGCTGATCGTCAGCCCAGGCAGCTCGCGCACGTCGGCGGGGCCGCCCACCTCGACGTCGCCGGTGTAGGGCCGGCCCGTGGCCGGGGGAGGACTGGTCATCTCAGGACTCCGATCGGAAAGTGTCGGCGACCGCGGTTACGGTCCTGCCATGGACGCTAGCGGAGCTCTCGACGGCAACCGGGCCGCTGCGGGGAGCGCCTCCCGCACCGTCGGGCTGCCGGCCACCGAGATCGCGCGGCTCGTGCGGTCCGGCGAGGTGACGGCGGTCGACGTGGTCCGGGCCCACCTCGACCACATCGACGCCGTCGACGCCCGTGTGGGGGCCTTCCGCGTGGTGCGGCGGGAGGCGGTGCTCGCCGAGGCGCACGCCGTCGACACGGCGCTGACCCGCTTCGCGCTGCCGCTGGCGGGGGTGCCGATCGCGGTCAAGGACAACGTCGCCGTGGCCGGTGAGGTGTGCACCGACGGCTCCCCGGCCTGCACCACGGGCCCCGAGCCGCGGGACCACCCGGTCGTCGCGCGGCTGCGCAAGGCGGGCGCGATCGTCGTGGGCATCACCCGCGCGCCGGAGCTCTGCCTCTACGCCGCCACCGACGGCCCCGGCACGGTCAGCCGGAACCCCTGGGACACCGCCCGGTCACCCGCCGGCAGCTCGGGCGGGAGCGCGGCGGCGGTGGCCTCGGGCTCGGTGCCCCTCGCCCACGGGAACGACGGCATGGGTTCCCTCCGCCTGCCGGCCGCGGCCTGCGGGCTGGTCACCCTGAAGCCGGGCAGGGGAGTCGTCCCCGCCGGGATCGGGGCCGACAGCTGGTCGGGCATGGCGGAGAACGGCGCGCTCGCGACGACGGTCGGCGACCTGGCGGTCGCGTCCGCGGTCCTGGCGGGAGAGGAGCCGGCCGCTCCGGAGCCCCCCGGCCGGCCGCTGCGCATCGCGCTGTCCACCCGGTCGCCCGTGCCCGGTGTCCGCGCGGACGCCGCCACCCTCGCCGCCGTGGAGGCGGTCGTCGCCCGCCTCGCCGCGGCCGGGCACACGGTCGTGCGGAAGGACCCGCCGATCACCCTCGGGCCGGCCGCGGGCGCCCTGACGCGCTGGATGGCCGGCGCGCACGACGACGCCGAGCACCTGGGCCTCGACTGCTCCGCGCTGCAGCCGCGCAGCCGCACGCACGCCGCCGTCGGCCGGCTGGTGCGGCGCGCCGGCCTGGTCCGGCCCCGCACGGCGCAGCGGTTCCGGGAGCGCATGACGGCCTTCTTCGGCCAGGAGGGCGTCGCGCCGGGGGCAGGGGAGGTCCTCGACGTCCTGCTCACCCCGGTGACCACCGGTCCGCCGCTGGCCGCCCGGCCGTGGCACGAGCGCGGCTTCCTGGCCAACATCACGGCGAACGCACGGTGGGCCCCGTGGACGGCGGCGTGGAACCTCGCGGGTCTCCCGGCGGCCGTGGTGCCCGCCGGGATCCGGCCCGACGGGCTGCCGGCGGCCGTCCAGCTCGTCGGCCCCCCGGGCGCGGAGGGGCGACTACTCTGGCTTGCCGGAGAGCTGGAACGGCTGCAGCCGTGGCGGCGCTACGCACCCGTCTTCGACCCCACCGTGCCCACCGCCGAGGTCCCCGCCTGACCGCGGCCGCGGCGCGCTGATCGGCGGCCGGCCGTGACGGGGGCGACAGGGGGACGCGCGGGCGCGCGGGAACAGCCACCCGCGGCAGCGTCTTGCTCCCACCGGAACCAGCCGCCGCGCACCGCCGCGGCCCGCACCACCGCCGGCCGCCACCCGGGGCCGGCCCGCTCGACCGCATTCCAGCACCAGCGACCGACAGGGATCACATGGACCGGCTCGTCGTACGCGGCGCCCGCGAGCACAACCTCAAGGACGTCCACCTCGACCTGCCCCGTGACGCGCTCATCGTCTTCACGGGGCTCTCCGGCTCGGGCAAGTCCAGCCTCGCCTTCGACACGATCTTCGCCGAGGGTCAGCGCCGCTACGTCGAGTCGCTCTCGGCGTACGCGCGGCAGTTCCTCGGGCAGATGGACAAGCCCGACGTCGACTTCATCGAGGGGCTGTCCCCGGCGGTCTCCATCGACCAGAAGTCGACCAACCGGAACCCGCGGTCCACGGTCGGCACCATCACGGAGGTCTACGACTACCTCCGGCTGCTCTACGCGCGGGCCGGCCAGCCGCACTGCCCCAACTGCGGCAAGCCGATCTCCCGGCAGACGCCGCAGCAGATCGTGGACCAGGTCCTCGGCATGGCGGAGGGCACCCGCTTCCAGGTGCTGGCCCCGGTGGTGCGCGCCCGCAAGGGCGAGTACGTCGACCTGTTCAGCTCGCTGCAGACCCAGGGCTTCTCGCGGGTGCGCGTCGACGGGGTCGTCCACTCCCTCACCGAGGCGCCCAAGCTCAAGAAGCAGGAGAAGCACACGATCGAGGTGATCGTGGACCGCCTGACCGTCAAGGAGAGCGCCAAGCGCCGCCTGACCGACTCGGTGGAGACCGCGCTCGGCCTGGCCGGCGGGCTCGTCGTGCTCGACTTCGTCGACCTGCCCGAGGGCGACGCCGAGCGCGAGCGGACCTTCTCCGAGCACCTCGCCTGCGTCGACGACGGGCTGTCCTTTGAGGCCCTCGAGCCGCGCTCCTTCTCCTTCAACTCGCCGTTCGGCGCCTGCCCCGAGTGCACCGGCATCGGCACCCGCAAGGAGGTCGACCCGGAGCTCGTCGTCCCCGATCCGGAGAAGAGCCTCGCCCAGGGCGCGGTCGCCCCGTGGGCCGGCTCGATGAGCAACGAGTACTTCACCCGGCTGCTCACCGGGCTCTCCCAGCAGATCGGCTTCTCCATGGACGAGCCGTGGGAGCGGCTGCCGGCCAAGGTGCAGAAGGCGGTCCTGCACGGCTCGCCCGACCAGGTCCACGTCCGCTACAAGAACCGCTACGGCCGCGAGCGCAGCTACTACGCCGCGTTCGAAGGCGTGCTCCCGTTCCTCGAGCGCCGGCACGACGACACCGACAGCGACTACATGCGGGACAAGTACGAGGGCTACATGCGCGACGTGCCCTGTCCCGTCTGCCACGGCACCCGCCTCAAGCCCGAGATCCTGGCCGTCAAGCTCAACAGCCGCTCCATCGCCGAGGTCACCAACCTGTCCATCGGCGAGGCGTCCGAGTGGCTGAACGCCCTCGAGCTGGGGGAGCGCGAGCGGGCGATCGCCGACCGCGTGCTCCGGGAGATCCAGGCGCGGCTCTCCTTCCTGGTCGACGTCGGCCTCGACTACCTTTCCCTGGACCGACCGGCGGCGACCCTCGCCGGTGGCGAGGCCCAGCGGATCCGGCTGGCCACCCAGATCGGCTCCGGTCTGGTCGGCGTGCTCTACGTCCTCGACGAGCCGTCGATCGGGCTGCACCAGCGGGACAACTCGAGGTTGATCGAGACCCTCGTGCGGCTGCGCGACATGGGGAACACGCTCATCGTGGTCGAGCACGACGAGGACACCATCAAGGTCGCCGACTGGATCGTCGACATCGGCCCGGGCGCCGGCGAGCACGGCGGCGAGATCGTCGTCAGCGGCAGCCTCGAGGACCTGATGGCCAGCGAGCGCTCGCTCACCGGCGCGTACCTGTCCGGGCGCAAGGCCATCGAGATCCCGGAGGTCCGCCGGCAGCCCACGCCGGGCCGCGAGCTCGTCGTCAAGGGCGCCCGCGAGCACAACCTCAAGGGCGTCGACGTGACGTTCCCGCTGGGCTGCCTGGTGGCGGTCACCGGGGTGTCCGGATCGGGCAAGTCGAGCCTGGTCAACGACATCCTCTACACGACCCTGGCCAACCAGCTGAACCGGGCGCGGATGGTGCCCGGCCGGCACCGCACCATCACCGGGCTGGAGCACCTCGACAAGGTGGTGCACGTCGACCAGTCGCCGATCGGCCGCACGCCGCGGTCGAACCCGGCCACGTACACCGGGGTGTGGGACCACGTCCGCAAGCTGTTCGCCAGCACGACCGAGGCGAAGATGCGCGGCTACCTGCCCGGCCGGTTCTCCTTCAACGTCAAGGGCGGGCGCTGCGAGGCGTGCTCCGGCGACGGCACGTTGAAGATCGAGATGAACTTCCTGCCGGACGTCTACGTCCCCTGCGAGGTGTGCAAGGGTGCCCGGTTCAACCGGGAGACCCTCGAGGTGCACTACAAGGGCAAGACGGTCGCCGAGGTCCTCGACATGCCGATCGAGGAGGCCGCCGACTTCTTCGCCGCCATCCCGGCGATCGCCCGGTACCTGCGCACCCTCACCGAGGTGGGGCTGGGCTACGTCCGCCTCGGTCAGCCGGCCACGACCCTCTCCGGCGGCGAGGCGCAGCGGGTGAAGCTGGCCAGCGAGCTGCAGAAGCGGTCCAACGGCCGCAGCATCTACGTGCTCGACGAGCCGACCACCGGACTGCACTTCGAGGACATCCGGAAGCTGCTGCTCGTCCTGCAGGGCCTCGTCGAGAAGGGCAACTCCGTGATCGTGATCGAGCACAACCTCGACGTGATCAAGAGCGCCGACTGGCTGATCGACATGGGCCCGGAGGGTGGCTTCCGCGGCGGCACGGTCGTGGCCGAGGGCCCGCCGGAGTTCCTGGCCTCGGTGCCCGAGAGCCACACCGGCCGGTACCTGGCCACCATCCTCGACCCGGACGCCGTCGCGGCGGCCGCGGCGCCGAAGAAGCGGACCCGCAAGAAGGCGAGCTGATCCCGCCGGCCGGGCCGGCCCCCGCCAGGGGGTCGGTCAGGCCGGCGCGGGAGCGGCCGTCCCGTCCGGGCCGGACGACCAGTCGATCCGCTCGGCCTGGGCGCGCAGCCGTGCCCCGAGGACCGGGTCGATCGACGACGCCCACGCGACCCGGCCGAGCACGTGGTCGCGGAAGGTCGCCGGGTCGTGGTCGCGGACCTGGGTGCGCCAGCCGTGCGTCGCGCAGTTGTGCAGCAGCGCCCGCAGGGCGTCCCGTTCGGGTCGCGGCAGGGTCGGCCGGACGTTGACGACCGTCCCCAGCACGGACTGGCGACCGGCCGACGTGGTGGAGCGGGTCTTGGCCCGGTTCGGCCGGAAGCCCTCCTCCCGCACGATCTCCCCGGCCAGCTGCTCGAACCGGCCGCGGTCGATCCCGCGATCGCCGCTGAAGGTCAGGTCGTCCACGTAGCGGGTGTAGACCGCCCCGAACGACGCCGCGAGGCCGTCGAGGCGACGGTCCAGGCGGAAGCACACCAGGTTCGCCAGCGCAGGGGAGGTCGGCGCCCCCTGCGGCAGGTGTGGCACGGCGAGACGCCGGCCGAGCCGCTCGTGCCGCCCGGCGTCGTCCGGCACCGGGAGCTGCCGCCACACCGACCTCGGCACCACGGTGGTCACCAGACCCGTCACCGTGCGCGCCACCGGCTCGGGCAGCCCACCGACGGACCGCAGCAGTCCGTGGACCCGCTCCGCGGCGATGCCGGCGAAGAACGACTCGAGGTCCAGCTGCAGGAGCTGGTCGGCGCCGGCGTGCGGGGACACCGCCGTGCGGACCGACCGGCCGGGCACGCACCCGTGCGCGGCGTCGTGCACCCCGAGCGGTCCGACGACGTGCCGCAGCAGCCGCCGCTGCACCTCCTTCAGCCGCGGCTTGGGCACCGCCAGCAGCCGGTCGCCGGCGGTGGTCCACCGGTAGTGCCGCAGCCGCTCGCCGACCGTGCGCTCGAGCCGGTGGGTGTCGGCGAACCAGGCCAGCTCGCCGGCGTCGACGTCCAGCAGCCGGGCGAGCGCCGCCAGGTCCGGCAGACCGGCGACGCCGTGGCGACGGCGGACCAGCGCCGTCGGCACCGGCTGCCACCGGACGATCCGGGGCTGCGGGACGGCGGCCCAGCCGCGGGCCCAGCCGGCCGTCGCCCGGACGAAGCCGGCGAGCTCCCGTGGCCGGTCGACCGGCGGGTCGCGGTAGGCGGCCAGCACCTCACCGACCAGCGTGCCCACCCAGCGGGGGGCCCGGGGCAGACCGAGGGCGACCGCCGTCCGGCGGACCATCTCCCGGCGCTGCCAGCGGCCGGCGAGCAGCGCGGTGGCGATCCCGGCCGCGGTTCCCGCGGCCCGCCGGCCGCCGGGGGCGGTCACGAGGGGAGTGCGCGGCGGGGCGGGCAGCCAGCCCCTGATCGAGGCGCCATCAGGTGCGCGGAGCGCACGGCCTGGCGGTTGACGAGATGCTCGGGAACAGTGCGATCCCCGGGGTTGCCCCGGGAGAACCGGTCCTCACCGGTCGTCCTGCCCGCCCCGCCGCGCACCGGGCCACCGTAGGGGTTCCGGCCCGGCCGATCACCCCGCGGAGGGGCGACCTTGAGCCGGCGGCCCTCGCAGCCTAGGGTCCCTGTGACGGAGGTCACCCTGTGGTGGCATCCGGTGGCAGCGAGGAGGCAGCGGATGACCACGCTCACGCCTGGGTGCGACCCGGACATGTCCACCACCGGCGCGCCGTTCGGCGCCCGGCCCGCGGACGCCGGGCCGCGGGTGCGGTCCGGGCTGGTGCTGCTCGCCGTGGTCGCCGGTTCGGTCCTCCTGGCCACGGGCGACGCGGTGCCGATGCTGCTGGCGGTGCCGGTCGGCGCGGTGGGCGCGCTCTGCGCCCTCGCGCTCGCCGCCCGGGGGATCGCGCTCGCACAGCACGTGGGTGCGGCCGCCGCGGGCCCGGTCGGCCGCCTGCCGCACCGCGCGCGGCCGGTACCCACCGTTCCGCGCTGACCGGGGCGGGTGGCGCCGCGCCGGTGTGACGCCAGGGGCGGGCGGGTCCGGCCCCCGACGTGCTGTCGGTGCGGAGACCTAATGTGGAGCCATGGCCGACCCGTCGACGTACCGACCGGCGGTCGGCAGCATCCCGGAGTCACCGGGGGTCTACCGGTTCCGCGACCCGAGCGGCCGGGTCATCTACGTCGGCAAGGCCAAGAGCCTGCGGCAGCGGCTGAACAGCTACTTCGCCGACGTGGCCGGCCTGCACCCGCGCACCCGGCAGATGGTGACGACGGCGGCCGGCGTGGACTGGACCGTCGTCGGCACCGAGGTCGAGGCCCTCCAGCTCGAGTACAACTGGATCAAGGAGTTCGACCCGCGGTTCAACGTCCGCTACCGCGACGACAAGAGCTACCCGTCGCTGGCCGTGACGCTGAACGAGGAGTACCCGCGGCTGCAGGTGATGCGCGGGCCGAAGAAGAAGGGCGTCCGCTACTTCGGGCCCTACGCCCACGCCTGGGCGATCCGGGAGACCCTCGACACGCTGACCCGCGTCTTCCCGGCCCGCACCTGCTCGAACGGCGTCTTCAAGCGGGCCGGTCAGATCGGCCGCCCCTGCCTGCTCGGGTACATCGGCAAGTGTGCGGCGCCCTGCGTGGGGCGGGTCAGCGCCGACGAGCACCGCGGGATCGTCGACGACTTCTGCGACTTCATGGCCGGGAAGACCGAGTCGATGATCAAGCGCCTCGAGCGCGAGATGGCGGCGGCGTCCGAGGCGCTGGAGTTCGAGAAGGCGGCCCGGCTGCGCGACGACCTGGGCGCGCTCCGGCGGGCACTGGAGAAGCAGGCCGTCGTCCTCGGGGACGGGACGGACGCCGACGTCGTGGCGTTCGCCCAGGACGAGCTGGAGGCCGCCGTCCAGGTCTTCCACGTCCGGGGTGGCCGGGTCCGGGGGCAGCGCGGCTGGATCGTCGACAAGGTGGAGGCGGTGACCACCGGGGAGCTGGTCGAGCAGTTCCTGCTCCAGGTGTACGGCGGCGTCGACGAGGCGACGGGCGTCGGCGAGGCGGGGGAGGCCGTGCCGCGGGAGGTGCTCGTCCCGGAGCTGCCCGACGACGCCGACGTCTACGTCGAACTGCTCGAGGAGCTCCGGGGCGGGCGGGTGTCGCTACGCGTGCCGCAGCGCGGCGACAAGCGCAGCCTGCTCGAGACGGTGGAGCGCAACGCCAAGGAGGCCTTCGCCCGGCACCGGGTGAAGCGGGCCAGCGACCTCACTGCCCGGTCCCTGGCGCTCTCCGAGCTGCAGGAGGCACTGGAGCTGCCCGATGCGCCGCTGCGCATCGAGTGCATCGACATCTCGCACGTCCAGGGCACCAACGTGGTCGCCAGCATGGTGGTCTTCGAGGACGGTCTGGCCAAGAAGTCCGACTACCGGCGGTTCTCCGTCGCCGAGGGCACCGACGACACGGCCGCGATGGCGGAGGTCGTCCGCCGCCGGTTCGCCCGGCACCTCAAGGACGAGGCCGACCGTCGCGACGAGCAGGGCGTCGCCGCCGAGGAGGGCCGGCCCCGCAGGTTCGCCTACCCGCCGAACCTGCTGGTCGTCGACGGCGGTGCACCGCAGGTCGCGGCCGCCAGCCGGTCACTGACGGAACTCGGCATCGTCGACGTCGCCGTCTGCGGGCTCGCGAAGCGGATGGAGGAGGTCTGGCTGCCCGGGGACAACGACCCGGTCATCCTGCCGCGGACCTCGGAGGCGCTCTACCTCCTCCAGCGGGTGCGGGACGAGGCACATAGGTTCGCCATCACGTACCACCGGCAGAAGCGGTCGACCAGCATGCTGGTGTCGATGTTGGACGATGTCCCGGGTCTCGGGGAGTCGCGGCGGAAGGCGTTGATGAAGCAGTTCGGTTCGCTCAAGCGGCTGCGGGCGGCCACCGTCGAGGAGCTGACGGCGGTTCCCGGCATCGGCCGGCGGACGGCCGAGGCGGTGCAGGCGGCCATCGCCGACCCGGCGGCGGCCCCGCCGGACCCGTCCGAGGCGACGACGGCGCCGCAGGGGCCCGCCGAGCGCGGCAGCCGGCGCGGCGGGGCGGGGGACACCGCCGAGGTCGGTCGGGTGGCCTCGTGACCGGTGACGGCATGCCGCCCCGGAGCGGTCCGGCGGGGCCGCAGACCGACGTCCCGCCCGGCCTGGACGCCACCACCACGGAGGTCCAGCCGCTCGAGGTGGTCATCGTCACCGGGCTGTCCGGCGCGGGGAAGCTCAGCGCGGGCCGCGTCCTGGAGGACCTGGGCTGGTTCGTCGTCGACAACCTCCCGCCGGCGCTGCTGCAGCCGATGGTGGAGCTGGGTGCGCGCGGGGACATCCGCCGGTTCGCCGCCGTCGTCGACGTCCGCAGCCGTGCCTTCTCCAGCGACCTGCAGGAGTCGATCCGGGTCCTGGCCGCTGCCGGCAACCGGCCGCGGGTGATCTACGTGCATGCCCGGGACGAGGTCCTGGTGCGCCGCTACGAGTCCGTCCGGCGGGAGCACCCGCTGCAGGGGACCGGGACGCTGATCGACGGCATCTCCGCCGAGCGCGCGCTGCTGACCGGCATCGCCGGCGACGCCGACCTCTGGGTCGACACCAGCGATCTCAACGTGCACCAGTTGCGGGCCACCCTCGAGAACGCCTTCGCGCGCGAGGGACGGACGCAGCCGCTGACCGCGACGGTGATGAGCTTCGGGTTCAAGTACGGCCTCCCGCTCGATGCGGATCTGGTCATCGACGCCCGGTTCCTGCCGAACCCGCACTGGGTCCCCGAACTGCGGTCGAAGACCGGTCAGGACGCCGACGTGAGCGCCTACGTCCTCGGTCAGGACGACGCCGGGGAGTTCCTCGACCGGTACACCGACGTGCTCCGGCTGCTGATCCCCGGCTACCGCCGCGAGGGCAAGCGCTACCTGACGCTCGCCGTCGGCTGCACCGGCGGCAAGCACCGCAGCGTGGCCATCGCCGAGGAGTTCGCCCGGCGGCTCGGCGCCGAGGGGCTGACCGCGGCCGCCCGCCACCGCGACCTGGGACGCGAGTAGTGGCGGGCGGGCCGCGGGTCGTCGCCTTCGGGGGCGGCCACGGGCTGGCCGCGGCCCTGGGGGCGTGGCGGCGGATCACCCCGGAGCTGACCGCGGTCGTGACCGTCGCCGACGACGGCGGCTCGTCGGGCCGCATCCGGCGCGAGATGCCCATGCTGCCCCCCGGCGACCTCCGGATGGCGCTCGCCGCCCTCGCCGGGAACGACCCCCGGGGGACCGAGCTGGCCGCGCTCCTGCAGCACCGCCTCGGCGGCACCGGCGTGCTGGCCGGGCACCCGGTCGGCAACCTCATGCTCACCGGGCTCACCGAGATGCACGGCGGTGACACCGCCCGCGCCCTCGACCACCTCGGCGACCTGCTCGGGTGCTGCGGCCGCGTGCTGCCGATGGCCGACGTGCCGCTGGACCTCGTCGCCCGGGTGGAGACGACCGACCCCGACGACCCGGAGCGCAGTCGCACCATCCGGGGGCAGGTGGCGATCGCGGCCACCCCCGGGCACGTCCGGGAGATCCTCGTCTCTCCGCCGGACCCTCCGGTGCACCCCGCCGTCCTCGAGGCCATCGCGGCGGCGGACGTCGTCTCGCTCGGTCCGGGGTCCTGGTACACGTCCGTCCTGCCGCATCTGCTCGTCCCGAGACTGCGCGCGGCGCTGGCTGCGACGCAGGCCAGGGTGGTGGTGGTGCTGAACCTGGTGCCGCAGCCGGGGGAGACCGACGGCTTCTCACCGGAGGAGCACCTGAACGTCCTGCGCGCGCATCTGGGCGGGGTGGCGTTGCACACGGTGATCGCCGATGCTGATTCGGTGGTTGACCGTCGTGGTCTCCTGTCTGCGGTGCGCGAGTGCGGCGCCGAGCTCGTGCTGGCTCCGGTCGCCGAGCTCGACGGCGCGCCACGGCACGATCCCGTGCGACTGTCCGCTGCGCTGGCCTCCGTGGTCGGCGCCCGGTGAGGGAGTACGGATGTCCGGTCGGGTATCGGAACTGATGGCGACAGCTTTCGATCTCGAGCGGTCGGTACAAGGGGGAAGGGGACGCCGCACATGGCGATGACCGCAATGGTCAAGGACGAGCTCTCACGGGTCGAGTGCACGAAGACCTCGGAGCGCAAGGCGGAGGTCACCGCGCTGCTGCGCTTCTCGGGTGGCCTGCACATCGTGGGCGGCCGGGTGGTCATCGAGGCCGAGCTCGACACGGGCTCGGTGGCCAGACGACTGCGCCGCGACATCAGCGAGGTCTACGGCTACACGAGCGGGGTGAGCGTGCTGGCCGGCGGCAACATCCGCCGCGGCGTCCGCTACCTCGTGCGGATCGCCAAGCACGGCGAGGGGCTGGCCCGGCAGACCGGGCTGGTCGACCAGCGGGGGCGCCCCGTCCGGGGGCTGCCGCCGGCGGTGGTCTCGGGCGGGATCAACGACGCGGAGGCCGCGTGGCGCGGCGCCTTCCTGGCGCACGGCTCGCTCACCGAGCCCGGCCGGTCCTCCTCCCTGGAGGTCACCTGCCCGGGCCCGGAGGCGGCCATGGCCCTCGTCGGTGCCGCCCGCCGGCTGGGCATCCCGGCCAAGGCCCGCGAGGTCCGCGGCGCCGACCGGGTGGTCATCCGCGACGGCGACGCGATCAGCGCGCTGCTGACCCGCATGGGCGCGCACGACGCCGTCCTCGCCTGGGAGGAGCGGCGGATGCGTCGCGAGGTCCGGGCGACGGCGAACCGGCTGGCCAACTTCGACGACGCGAACCTGCGCCGCTCCGCCCGTGCCGCGGTCGCCGCCAGCGCCCGCGTGGAGCGCGCGCTGGAGATCCTGGCCAACGACGCCCCCGAGCACCTGCTGGTGGCCGGGCGGCTCCGGCTGGAGTTCGGCCAGGCCTCGCTGGAGGAGCTCGGCCAGCGCGCCGACCCGCCCATGACCAAGGACGCGGTCGCCGGGCGCATACGGCGTCTCCTGGCCATGGCCGACAAGCGCGCCAAGGACCTCGGCATCCCCGACACCGAGTCCGTCGTCACCGACGACATGCTCGCCCAGTAACCCGCCGCCCGGTCACCGCCTCCGCGTCCTCCCTCACCGCGGGGCGTCCTCCCTCACCGCCGACCACGAGGGAGGACGCTCGACGATCAGGGGCCCTGATCATCGACGGCGCCGGGGACGGTCGGGCGGCGGGAGCCGGGGCCGACCGGGACCGATAGGGTTTCCGCGAGCCGGGTCGCCGACGTGCGGCCCGCCACGCGACATCTTCATCGGTCAATGGGAGGTCTGCAGTGACGGTCCGGGTAGGCATCAACGGGTTCGGCCGCATCGGTCGCAACTTCTGGCGGGCCGTCGCGGCCAGCGGCCAGGACATCGAGATCGTCGCGGTCAACGACCTCACCAGCAACGAGGCCCTGGCCCACCTGCTCAAGTACGACAGCATCCTGGGCGTCCTCAAGGAGGACGTGACCGCCGACGGCGAGGGCATCACCATCGGCGGGACGACCATGAAGGTCCTCTCCGAGCGCGACCCGGCCAACCTGCCCTGGGGCGACCTGGGCGTCGACGTCGTCGTCGAGTCGACCGGCTTCTTCACCAAGGCCGCCGACGCGCGCAAGCACGTCGACGCCGGCGGCGCGAAGAAGGTCATCATCTCCGCGCCCGCGACCGACGACGACATCACGATCGTCATGGGCGTCAACGACGAGCTCTACGACGGCTCGCAGACGATCATCAGCAACGCGTCCTGCACCACGAACTGCCTCGCCCCGCTGGCCAAGGTGCTCAACGACGCGTTCGGCATCGAGCGCGGTCTGATGACGACGATCCACGCCTACACCGCCGACCAGAACCTGCAGGACGGCCCGCACAAGGACCTGCGCCGCGCCCGCGCCGCCGCCCTCAACATGGTGCCCACCTCGACCGGTGCCGCGAAGGCGATCGGTCTGGTCCTGCCCGAGCTCAAGGGCAAGCTCGACGGTTACGCCATGCGTGTCCCGCTGCCCACCGGTTCGGCCACCGACCTCACGGTGACCCTGAACCGCGAGGCCTCCGCCGACGAGGTCGACGCCGCCTACCGCGAGGCCGCGGCCGGCCCGCTCGGCAAGTACCTCACCTACACCGACGCGCCGATCGTCTCCTCCGACATCGTCACCGACCCGTCGTCCTGCATCTACGACGCGAAGCTGACCAAGGTCTTCGGCCCGATGGTCAAGGTGCTGGGCTGGTACGACAACGAGTGGGGCTACTCCAACCGCCTCGTCGACCTGACCACGCTGGTGGGCAAGAGCCTCTGACATGCGCAGCCTCGACGACCTCCTCGCCGAGGGCGTCTCGGGCCGGCGCGTGCTCCTGCGCGCCGACCTGAACGTCCCGCTGGACAAGCAGACCCGCCAGATCACCGATGACGGCCGGATCCGGGCGAGCCTGCCGACCCTGCAGGCGCTCCGCGACGCCGGCGCCCGCGTGATCGTCGCCGCCCACCTGGGCCGCCCCAAGGGCACGCCCGATCCGCAGTTCTCCCTCGCGCCCGTCGCGGCGCGGCTGGGCGAGCTGCTGGGCACGACGGTGCCGCTGGCCGCCGACGTGGCCGGGGAGGACGCCCGTGCGAAGGCCGGGGCGCTCGGCGACGGGGACCTGCTCCTGCTGGAGAACGTCCGCTTCGAGGCGGCCGAGACGTCCAAGGACGACGCCGAGCGGGGGGAGCTGGCCGACCGGCTGGCCGCCCTGGCCGACGTCTACGTCGACGATGCCTTCGGGGCCGTGCACCGCAAGCACGCCTCGGTGTTCGATGTCGCCGAGCGGCTGCCGCACGCGGCGGGGCGCCTGGTGGCCCGCGAGCTCGAGGTGCTGACCCGGCTGACGACGGACCCGGAGCGGCCGTACGTGGTGGTGCTGGGCGGGTCGAAGGTCAGCGACAAGCTGGCCGTCATCGAGGCCCTGCTGCCCAAGGTGGACCGGCTGCTGGTCGGAGGTGGGATGTGCTTCACCTTCCTGGCCGCGCAGGGCCACGGCGTGGGGAAGTCCCTGCTCGAGGCCGACCAGGTGGACACCTGCCGCCGGCTGCTCGCCGAGGCCGGGAACCGCATCGTGCTGCCCGTCGACGTCGTCTGCGCACCGGAGTTCAGCGCGGAGGCACCGACCACCGTCGTCCCGGTCGACGCCATCCCGGACGACCAGCTCGGCCTGGACGTGGGCCCGCGCACCGTCGAGCTGTTCGGCACGACGCTGGGCGGGGCGCGCACCGTCTTCTGGAACGGGCCGATGGGCGTGTTCGAGCTCGCGCCGTTCCAGGACGGCACCCGCGGGGTCGCCGCGGCCGTCGGCGCCGTGGCAGGTCTGTCGGTGGTGGGCGGCGGCGACTCCGCCGCCGCCGTCCGCGTGCTGGGGCTCGACGAGGACGCCTACGGGCACATCAGCACCGGCGGCGGCGCATCGCTGGAGTACCTGGAGGGCCGGGAGCTCCCCGGCCTCGCGGTGCTCGCCGACGGATCGGGGCAGTGATGGCGCGCAAGGACTCGACGCCCCGGCGGGGCGCCTTCCAGGGCGGCGGCCGGCGCACGCTGATCGCCGGCAACTGGAAGATGCACATGACGCACCTGGAGGCCATCGGCCTGGTGCAGAAGCTGGCGTTCACCGTGCGGGGCCCCGTGCTCGACACCGTGGAGCTCGTGGTGCTGCCGCCCTTCACGGCGCTGCGCAGCGTGCAGACGCTGGTGACCGGGGACAAGCTGACCGTGGGCTTCGGAGCGCAGGACCTGTCCGCGCACGACTCCGGCGCCTACACCGGCGAGGTCAGCGGCGGCATGCTCGCGGCCCTGGCCTGCCAGTACGTCACGGTCGGGCACTCCGAGCGCCGCGCGCTGCACGCCGAGGACGACGCCGTCGTCGCCTCGAAGGCCCGGGCCGCGCTGCGGCACGGCGTCACCCCGATCGTCTGCGTGGGGGAGGGGCTCGACACCCGCAAGGCCGGCGAGCACGTCGCCTACTGCACGACGCAGCTCGACGCCTCGCTGGACGGGCTGTCGGCCGAGCAGGTGGCGGGCCTGGTGATCGCCTACGAGCCGGTGTGGGCGATCGGCACCGGCGAGGTGGCCACGCCCGAGGACGCGCAGGAGGTCTGCGGTGCCCTCCGGGCGCGGCTCGCCGAGCGCTTCGGCGACGAGACGGCCGCATCCGTCCGTATCCTCTACGGAGGGTCGGTGAAGGCCGCGAGCACGGCCGGGATCCTGGCCGGGCCGGACATCGACGGTGCACTCGTGGGCGGCGCCAGCCTGGACGCCGACGAGTTCGCGCAGATCTGTCGGATCGCCGCCGACGGCAGCTGAGCCCCGCTGCCGCCGCCGGCCGCGAGCGAGTGGGGCGGGCAGCAGACAGTGGAGAGCACGGGGGAGCGGCTGAGCGGCCGGCTCCCGGCATGGGCCCGTGGGTGGCCCCGCCGGCGCATCCTGTCGGCGGCCGGTGTCGTCCTGCTGGTGGTCGTCATCGCGGTCAGCTGCGGGGGCGGCTCCGGTGGCCGGGCGGACGTCCCGGTCGTCGAGGGGCAGCCCGACGCCGGGGTGACCGGCGTCCGCGCGCCCTCGACCGAGGCCGGCGGAACCCTCCGGGCGGTGTCGGGCGAGATCGACAGCCTGGACCCGCAGCGGTCCTACCTGCCGGGTGTCTGGAACCTGATGCGGCTCTACACCCGCACGCTGGTCACCTACTCGTCCGAACCCGGCCGCACCGACGAACTGGTGCCGGACCTGGCCACCGACATGGGCACGGTGTCCGAGGACGGGCTGAGCTGGACGTTCACCCTCCGCGAGGGGATCCGGTTCGAGGACGGCCGGCCGATCACGGCGCAGGACGTCAAGTACGGCATCCAGCGCTCGTTCGCCTCCGACGTGATCGTCGGCGGACCGACCTACGTCGTGGACCTGTTCGACGACCCGGCGAACCCCTACCCGGGGCCGTACTCCACCGAGGAGGACGACCCGGATCTCACGTCCATCGAGACGCCGGACGAGCGGACGATCGTCTTCAGGCTCCGGGCGCCGCAACCGGACCTGCCGTTCGTCCTGGCGCTGCCGTCCAGCAGCCCGGTCCCGGCCGAGGCCGACACGCGCGGCGACTACGGCGCCGATCCGGTGTCCACCGGGCCGTACGCGATCACGTCGGTCGACCCGGCCACCGGCATCCTGCTCGAGCGCAACCCGCAGTGGGACCCGGCCACCGACGACGTCCGGACCGCGCTGCCCGACCGGGTCGTGGTCCGGGCCGGGCTCAACGGGGTGGAGCGGGACCAGGCGCTGCTGGCCGGCTCGGCGGACCTCGACATCACCGGCGCAGGTGTGCACTCGGCCACGACGGCCCGGCTCGCGGCGGACGAGGACCACCCCGTCCGGAACCGGATCGACGACCTGACCACCGGCGCCGTGCGGTTGCTGGCCCTGCCCACGGACGTCGCGCCGTTCGACGACCCGAACTGCCGGGCGGCGGTCGCCGCCGCGGTGGACCGGGTCGACGTGCAGGAGGTGCTCGGCGGCCCGGGCAACGCCGTCCGCCGCTCGGTCCTCTGGCCCCGCGCGCTCGACGGGGGCCCGGAGGACGGCGACCCGGGGCCGGACCTCGCCGCGGCGCGCACGGCCCTGGAGGCGTGCGGCCGCCCCGACGGCTTCAGCACGGTGCTCGCCGTACCGGACGCGCAGTCGAGCGTCGACGTCGCCGACGAGGTGTCCGCCCAGCTCGGCGAGATCGGGATCGAGGCGGAGGTGCGGCCGCTGAGCGCCATCAGCTTCTACGCGACCGACGTGGGGGCGCCCGCCAGCGTGGTGGCCAACGGCTACGGCATCGTCCTCGCCACCTGGACGGCCGACTTCCCCACCCCGGCGTCGTTCCTGACGCCGCTGGTCGACGGGCGCAGCATCCGGCCGGTCGGCAACACCAACTACGGCCGGCTCGACGACCCGGACGTCAACGCGCTGGTGGACACCGCCCGGGCCGCCCGGCAGCCGGCTGCCTGGCGGGACGTCGCCGCCGCGGTCGACGCCACATCGGTCTACGTCCCGCTGGCCGAGACGCGCATCCAGGTGCTGGCAGGTCAGCGCCTGCGCAACGGGCTGGTGATGCAGCCGTACAGCGGTTACGACCTCGCCACCGCCGGCGTCCGATGAGTGTCGGTTAGGCTCGCAGACCAGAGCCCGGTGTCGTCCTGCCGGCCGCCTAGCCTGGAGAAATCGTCATGGAGCTTGTCCTCAACGTGCTGCTGGTGCTCACCAGCGTGCTCCTCATCGTGCTGATCCTGCTGCACCGGGGCAAGGGTGGCGGCCTGTCGTCCATGTTCGGCGGCGCGGTGTCCTCGTCGCTGAGCGGCTCGTCCGTCGTCGAGAAGAACCTGAACCGGCTGACCGTCTTCTGCGCCCTCGTCTGGACCGTCTGCATCATCGGCCTCGGCATCCTGCTGAAGGCCGGCGGCTGAGCACGGGCCGTCCCCGAGCCCTCCCGCCGCCGGCCCCGCGGCGGGCCGTTCCAGCACGTCGTCGAACCTGAGCGAAATCGTGACCGGAAACCGCCGCGCCAGGCTCTAGACTTCGCGCGCGGCCGTGATCTGCCGCACGATCCCGGAGAAGCAGGGGGCGCTCGTGGCTGGTGGAAACGCGATCCGGGGTTCCCGGGTCGGAGCAGGTCCGATGGGTGAGGCCGAACGTGGCGAGGCCGCACCCCGCAACCGCATCCCGTTCTGGTGCGCGAACCGGCACGAGACGCGGGTCGCCTTCGCCTCGGACGCCGACGTCCCGGAGCTCTGGGACTGCCCGCGGTGCGGTCTGCCCGCCGGCCAGGACCAGCAGAACCCGCCGCCGGCCCCGCGGACCGAGCCCTACAAGACCCACCTGGCCTACGTCCGCGAGCGGCGCAGCGACGCCGACGGGGACGCGCTCCTCGAGGAAGCACTCACCCGGTTGCACCGGCGCCGCGGCGCCTGAGCGGCCGACCGGGGTGACCGGTCCCGGTCCCGGCCCCGGTCTTCAGTGCCGACGCGGCGCGGGGACCGGCGACCGGGCGACCCAGCGCACCGTCGCGACGTCCCAGTACTCGTCGCGGGGGCGGCGGCCGGACGGCGCACCCGCGGGCCCCGGGCCCGCGGCCTCGGCCGTGCGGGGCTCCGGAACGGTGCCGGTCGGCCGGCTCTGCGGGGCGGTCACGTCGTGGGCGGTCATCGGGCGCTCCTGAGGGGACGGTGCTGCCTCGGCAGGATGCTCCCCGCCGGTAGCAGCGAGGCGGCCGGGCCCACCCCGGGATACCGCCGCTGCCACAGGCTCCCGCCGGTCGCTACCCGGCGTGGTCGGGAGGTCCGGCGGTGTACCGGGCGGGCAGCTCGCTCGCCGCGCTCCGGTCGAGCAGCCACCGGGTGGCCCGGACGCCGTGGACGCCGGCCGCCGGGAGCCGCACCGGGTCCGTCCCCTCGCGCAGCGCCTCCGCCACGGCGGGCGCCTTGCCCTCCCCGGAGACCAGCAGCCACACCTCCTCGGCGGCGTTGATGGCGGGGAAGCCGAGGCTCACCCGGGTCGGTGGCGGCTTGGGGCAGTCGCGTACCGCCACCACCGGACGTTCGTCGCGGACGGCGGGGGAGTCGGGGAAGATCGAGGCCACGTGGCCTTCCGGGCCCATCCCGAGCAGCAGCACGTCCAGGCGGGGGAGGGGACGCCCCTCCGGAGCCGCGGCGGCGAGCTCGGCGGCGTACCAGGCCGCGGCGTCCTCGGGCGCCGCGAACCCGCCGTCGGAGGGCGGCATCGCGTGCACCCGCTCGTGCGGCACGCCCACCGCGTCGAGCAGGGCACGCCGGGCGGCCTTCTCGTTGCGCTCGTCGTCGTCGCCGGGCACGAACCGCTCGTCGCCCCACCAGACGTCCACGGCGGACCAGTCCACCGTCTCCCGGATCGGTTCCGCGGCCAGCCCGGCGACGTGTTCGAGGACGGCGGTGCCGATGCCGCCGCCGGTGAGCACGACCGATGCCGTCCCGTGCACGGCCTGCGCCGCCGCCAGCCGGGCCACCAGGGCCGCCGCGACGGCGCGGGCCAGGCGATCGGCGTCCGGCTCGACGACGACGTCCGGCACGTGGCCCGCCCGCGGGGGGTGGGGGGCGGGGGAGTCGTTGCTCACGAGTCACCGGCCGGCTTGGCCGCCGCCCGCTTGCGTGGCCGGGCACCGTTGCCGTTCTCCGGGTCGGCGGGGTCGAACCACACGTGCTCCCGCTCCGGTGACCGCCGGGACAGCTCCGTCGTGCCGGTGGCGGCCTCGAGCGCCTCGCTGTAGGGCTCGTCGCGGTCCAGCCGCCGCAGCTCCTCGCTCAGCAGCTCGCCGAGCGGCCGGTCCGGCAGCGCGACGCCGGCATCGGGCCGGTAGGGCTGGCTGATGACCGCCCCGCCCTTGCGGTCGGCGTGGATGCGCACCTCCTCGTCCTGGTCCAGCTGGAGCGCGACCGAGTCCACGCCGCTGGAGTTTGGCTTGCGGCCGCCGTCCTCCACCGCGATGGGGCAGCCGCAGCGCGAGGACAGCCAGCCGGCCAGCAGCTGGGCGGTGGGGTTGGCGGAGTCGCCCTCGACCCGGCCGCCGTGGACGCGCACCGGCTCGCTCCGCCGCCCGGACACCGAGTCGAGCGTCGAGGCGAGGGTCGTCCGCCAGGGGGTGCTGCGGGTCCAGGCGAGGTCGGTGTCGCCGGGCGCGTAGTCCGCGGCGCGCGTGCGCAGAGCCGCGAGCGGCTCGTCGGCCAGCGAGGTGTCGGTGATCCGCCGGTGGGCGAAGACGGCCAGCGCGTCGGTGGCCAGCCGGTCCGGGGGAGCGGCGTGCCACCACGTGACGACGGGGGCATCCGCGGCCAGCAGCGGCAGGACGACCGACTCCGCGTGCAGGCCGAGCCGGCCGTACATCCGCATGACGACCGCCTCGCCCGGGCCGAGCCGGCCACCGATCAGCACCTCGGCGTCCAGGCGGGGAGCGGGGGCCTCCAGCTGGCGCCGGACGACGACGAGCAGCCGGCACGGGTGCGCCTCGGCGGCGTGCGTCGCCGCCTCCTCGGCCTCGGCCACCCTGCTCTCGTCGGCGACCACGATGAGGGTGAGGGCGACCCCGGAGAGCACCGCGCCGCCGGTGCGGCGCTGGGCGGCGAGCTCCTTCACGACGGCCGAGCCGGTGGTGTCCCAGAGCGTCGTCATGGCGTCTCCTCGGATCGGTCGGGCGGGAGGGGGGAGGCAGGGGAGGGCGGGGAGCCGGTCGACCTCATGGCCGGCGCCACCGCCGGCCCTCGGCGGCCAGCATCTCCTCGGCCGCCCGCGGCCCCCACTCGCCGGCCCGGTAGAGGTGCGGCTCGGTGCCCGCCCAGAACTCCTCGAGCGGGTCGATCACCGCCCAGGAGGCCTCGACCTCGGCGTTGCGCGGGAAGAGCGTCGCATCGCCCAGGAGGACGTCGAGCAGCAGGCGCTCGTAGGCCTCCGGGCTGGCCTCGGTGAACTGCTCGCCGTAGAGGAAGTCCATGGACACGTCCCGGACCTCCATGACGCTGCCCGGAACCTTCGACCCGAACTTGAGGGTGACCCCCTCGTCGGGTTGCACCCGCACGACGAGCTGGTTGTTGCCCAGCTCCTCGGTATCGGTGGCCGCGAACGGCAGGTGCGGTGCCCGCTTGAAGACCAGTGCGATCTCGGTGACCCGGCGGGGGAGCCGCTTGCCGGCCCGCAGGTAGAAGGGCACCCCCGCCCAGCGGCGCGTCTCGACGCCGAGGCGGACGGCGGCGAACGTCTCGGTCGTGGAGTCCGGGGCGACGCCTTCCTCCTGGCGGTACCCGTTCACCCGCTCACCGGCCAGCCAGCCCTGCTCGTACTGCCCCCGCACGGCGAACGCGCCCAGGTCCTCCGGCAGGGACACCGCGCGCAGCACCTTGAGCTTCTCGGTGCGGATCTCCTCGGCGGAGAACTCGACCGGTTCCTCCATGGCGGTGAGCGCGAGCAGCTGGAGCAGGTGGTTCTGCAGCACGTCGCGGGCCGCGCCGGTCTTCTCGTAGAACTGCGCCCGCCCGCCGATGCCGACGTCCTCGGCCATGGTGATCTGCACCGAGTCGACGTTCTGGCCGTTCCAGATCGGTTCGAACAGCGAGTTGGCGAACCGCAGCGCCATCAGGTTCTGGACGGTCTCCTTGCCCAGGTAGTGGTCGATGCGGAAGACGTCCTCGGCGCTGAAGACCGAGTCGACCAGCTCGTTGAGCTCACGGCTGGAGGCCAGGTCCTCGCCGAACGGCTTCTCCACGACCACCCGCCGCCACCGGTCCGCGGTGCTCTCCGCCATCCCGGTGCGCTGCATCTGCTTGAGCACGACGGGGAACATGGAGGGCGGGATGGAGAGGTAGAAGGCAGCGTTGCCACCGATGCCGTGCGAGCCCTCCAGCTCGCCCAGCGTCGCGGCCAGCTGGTCGAAGGCGTCGTCGTCGTCGAACGAGCCCTGCACGAAGGTGATGTCGGCTGCCAGCTGCTCCCACACCTCCTCCCGCCACGGCGTGCGCGCGTTCTCCCGGGCGGCGTCGCGGGACAGCTCGGCGAAGTCCTGGTCGTCCCAGTCGCGGCGGGCGAAGCCCAGCAGCGCGAAGTTGGTGGGCAGCAGGCCGCGGTTGGCGAGGTCGTAGACCGCCGGCAGCAGCTTCTTGCGGGCCAGGTCGCCGGTGATCCCGAAGACGACGAGCGCACAGGGCTCCGGGACGCGGGGGAGCCGCCGGTCCCGGGGATCGCGCAGCGGGTTGGGGATCATCGGCCGCGGAGCGGGGACTGAGTCATGGTCGGTCCTCGAGGTCGGAGGGTGTCCCGTCGTCCGGACCGGATCAGGACGCGGGTCGTGCGGCTGTACCGACCGCCTCAGCCGAGCACGGCGAGGAGCTGGCCGAGCCCGGCGGCACGGTCGGTCAGGTGCAGGTGCAGCAGCGGGCGGTCCCGGTCGGCCAGCGCCTGGCGGTCGCCGGCCGCCTGGGCCGCCTGGAGCGTGCCGAAGGTGAAGGGCTGGTCGGGGACCGGCAGGTCCCCGGCCGCCACGCCGGTGAGCTGGAGGAAGGCGCCGACCTGCGGTCCGCCCTTGTGGTACTGCCCCGTGGAGTGCAGGAAGCGGGGGGCCCACCCGAAGGTGACCGCCCGCTCCGTCCGGCCGGCGAGCGCGGCCCGCAGGTCCGCGGCGCTTGCGTCCCTCTCCCGGTCGAGGTAGGCCATCACCGCCAGGTAGCCGCGCGGGGGGACGGCCGCGACCAGGGCGTCGAGGGCCAGGGCCACGCCGTCGTGCGAGGACAGGTCCACGCCGTCCAGCACGCCGCCGCTGCACCGGACCTCGATGGCCCCGATCGTCGCGAGGGGCTGCTCGTCCGGGAGCCCGTCGGACAGGATCCGCCGGGTGTTCTCCTTGCTCTCGGTGACGTTCGGCTGGTCGAAGGGGTTGATCCCCAGGATCCGCCCCGCCACGGCCGTGGCGTACTCCCACCCGAGGAACTGCGCCCCGAGCGGCCCCGAGACGGTCAGCGCCGGGCCCGGGCCGGGGGCGTCGGCACCGAGCGCGGCCAGCAGGACGTCCGGGCCGGAGGCGCCGGGCGCGTCCACGGACTCGACGACGACGGGCAGGATCCCGCGGCCCTGCTTGCCGGTGGACTCGGCGATCAGCTGCTCGGCCCAGTCGCCGAAGCCCGCGATTTCGGAGCCGTCGGCCAGGGCCAGCTTGTCGCGGCCGGCGCGGAAGGCGGCGCCCATGGCGACCCCGAGCTCGAGGGCGGCGTTGCCGGGCTCGGCGAGCCCCGCGGCCAGGTCCTCGGCCTCCTCGAGCAGCGAGCCCACCTCGGCCCCGGCCAGCGCCGAGGGAACCAGTCCGAACGCCGACAGGGCGCTGTAGCGGCCGCCGACGGCGGGGTCGGCGAGGAAGACCTCGCGGGCGCCCATCTCGGCGGCGGTCTCGGACAGCGGCGACCCGGGATCGGTGACGACGACGAAGCGCCGGCCGATCTCCTTCTCGTCCAGGCCCGCCTCGGCGAACGCGGTGACGAACGCCCGTCGCTGGCTGTCGGTCTCCACCGTGCCGCCGGACTTGGAGCTGACGACCACGACGGTGCGGTCGAGGTCGGTCATGGCCGCGGCCACCTGGCCGGGGTCGGTGGTGTCGAGGACGACCAGCGGGACGCCGGCCGTCCGGCAGATGACCTCCGGGGCCAGCGAGGAGCCGCCCATGCCGCACAGGACCACCCGGTCCAGGCCCTCCCCGGCCAGCTCGGCCCGGAGGTCGGCGAGCCGGGAGACCAGTTCCCGGGAGGTGGCCGGCAGGTCCAGCCAGCCGAGCCGGACCGACGCCTCGCTCTCCGCCTCCGGACCCCAGAGGGTCGCGTCCTTGCCGACCAGCCGCGCCGCGACGTCGTCGGCACCGAGCTGGTTCCGGACCGGTTCCGGCACCTCCAGCCCGGTGATGCGGACCGTCAGGCTCACGCCTTGTCCTCGAGCTCCGTGCGCACCGAGGCGGTCAGCTCGTCCCACGAGTCGACGAACTTCTGGACGCCCTCGTCCTCGAGGACCCGGAACACCTCGTCGAGGTCGACGCCGGCCTCGGCGACGCCCTTCATGACGGCCGCGGCGTCGTCGTAGGTCTTCTGCACCGGCGTGCCCGGGGTCCCGTGGTCGGCGTAGGCCATCATCGTCTTCTCCGGCATGGTGTTGACCGTGCCCGGGGCGATGAGCTCGCTGATGTACATCGTGTCGGAGTACTCGGGGTTCTTCACGCCGGTCGAGGCCCACAGCGGGCGCTGCCGCGCCGCGCCCTGCGCCTCCAGCGCCCGCCAGCGGTCGGAGGAGAACACCTCCTCGTAGGCCTGGTAGGCCAGCTGGGCGTTGGCGATGCCCGCCTTGCCCTTGAGCGAGGAGTCGGCGCCGGCGGCGTCGAGCCGCTTGTCGATCTCGGAGTCCACCCGGGAGACGAAGAAGGACGCCACCGAGGCGATGCCCTCCAGCGAGCCGCCGTCGGCCGCGCGCTTCTCCAGGCCGGCCAGGTAGGCCTCCATGACCGCGCGGTACCGCTCGAGGCTGAAGATCAAGGTGACGTTGACACTGATGCCGTTGCCGATCGCCTCGGTGATCGCGGGCAGCCCCGCCTCCGTCGCCGGGATCTTGATGTAGAGGTTCGGCCGGTCCACGAGCCACCACAGGTGCCCGGCCTCGGCGGCCGTGGCGTCGGTGTCGTGGGCCAGGCCCGGCGCCACCTCGAGGGAGACCCGCCCGTCGCCCGGTGCGGCCTCGGCGACGGGGGCGAGCAGGTCGCAGGCGTCGCGGACGTCGGCGGCGGTGATGGTCCGGAGCGCCTCCTCGACGCTCACCTTGCGGACGGCCAGGGCGTGCAGCTGGTCGTCGTAGGAGTCCGAGCCGCTGATCGCGGCGGCGAAGATCGTCGGGTTGGTGGTGACGCCGACGACCGAGTGCTCCTCGACCAGTGCCCGCAGGTTGCCGCTGCGGATCCGGTCGCGGGACAGGTCGTCCAGCCAGACGGCGACCCCTGCGTCGGAGAGCTCGGCCAGCTTCTCGTTCTGCGCCATGTGATGTGCCCTTCTGTTCCGGTTGGCTCGTGGCCCCGTCCCGAGGCTCGCCGCGAGCTTGCGAGTGGTGAGGAGGACGGGGTCCTTTCGCCTTCTCGATGCGGTGCGCGTGTGACGGGGTCCTCGTTCAGCGGTCCCCGGTGGGGGTGTGCAGGACGCCGGCGGAGTCGGGGCCGGCCGGGACACCGCGACCTGCCGCGGCGGCCTCGATGCTCTCCCGGGCGGCGGTCACGACGGCCTCCTGGGTGAGACCGAACTCCTCGTAGAGCACGGTGTAGGCCGCGCTGGCGCCGTAGTGGTTGATGCCGACGATCCGGCCCGCGTCGCCGACGAACTCCCGCCACCCCATGGGCACGGCGGCCTCGACGCTGACCCGGGCACGGACCGAGGGCGGCAGCACCTCGTCCTTGTAGGCCCGGTCCTGCGCGGCGAACCACTCGACGCAGGGCAGCGAGACCACCCGGGTCGGCACGCCGTCGGCCTCCAGCACCTCGCGGGCGGCGACGGCGATCTGCACCTCCGACCCGGTGCCCATGAGGATCACCTCGGGGGTGCCGGAGGAGGCCTCGGCGAGGACGTAGCCGCCGCGGGCGACGCCCTCGGCCGACGCGAACTCGTCGCGGTCGAAGACCGGCAGGTTCTGCCGGGACAGCACGATGCCGGCCGGGCGGTCGTTGTGCTCCAGGACGGTGCGCCAGGCGACGGCGACCTCGTTGGCGTCGGCCGGGCGCACGACGTCCAGGCCCGGGATCGCCCTCAGCGCGGCCAGGTGCTCGATCGGCTGGTGGGTCGGGCCGTCCTCCCCGAGGCCGATGGAGTCGTGCGTCCACACGTAGGTGACCGGCAGCTGCATCAGCGCGGCGAGGCGCACCGCGCCGCGCATGTAGTCGGAGAAGGTGAGGAAGGTGCCGCCGTACACGCGGGTGCCGCCGTGCAGGGCGATGCCGTTCATGATCGAGCCCATCGCGTGCTCGCGGACGCCGAAGTGCAGGATGCGGCCGTAGGGGCCGCCGGTCCACATCTTCGTCTGCCGGCTCGCGGGGACGAAGGACGGTTCGCCCTTGACCGCGGTGTTGTTGCTCTCCGCCAGGTCGGCCGAGCCACCCCAGAGCTCCGGCAGCTCCGGGTAGAGCGCCGCGAGCACCTCACCGGAGGCCTTGCGGGTCGCGACACCCTTCGGATCGGCGTCCCAGGTCGGCAGCTTCCCGGCCCAGCCCTCGGGGAGGGTCCGCGTCCGCATCCGCTCCAGCAGCGCGGCGCGGTCCGGGTCGGCCTGCGTCCAGGCGTCGAAGCGCTGCTGCCAGGCGGCGTGGGCCTCCTGACCGCGGGTGACCACCTTCCGGGCGTGCTCGAGGACCTCGGGGGCCACCTCGAAGGTCTGCTCGGGGTCGAGGCCGAGTATCTCCTTGGTGGCCTTGACCTCGTCGTCGCCGAGCGCCGAGCCGTGCGCGGCGCCGGTGTTCTGCTTGTTCGGCGCGGGCCAGGCGATGATCGTGCGGAGCACGACGATGGAGGGCCGGCCGGTCTCGGCCTTGGCGGCGGCGAAGGCGGCGTCGACGGCGGCCAGGTCCTCCCCGTCGTCCACGTGCTGGACGTGCCAGCCGTAGGCCTCGTAGCGCCGGCCGACGTCCTCGGTGAAGGCGACGTTCGTGTCGTCCTCGATGGAGATCCGGTTGTCGTCGTAGACCAGGACCAGGTTGCCCAGCTGCTGCGTGCCGGCCAGGGACGACGCCTCGCCGCTCACGCCCTCCTCGAGGTCGCCGTCGGAGGCGAACGCCCAGATGGTGTGGTCGAAGAGGCTCTCGCCCTCGGGGGCGTCGGGGTCGAGCAGGCCGCGCTCGCGGCGGGCGGCCATGGCCATGCCCACGGCGTTGCCGACGCCCTGGCCCAGCGGCCCGGTCGTCGTCTCCACGCCGGGCGTGTGGTTCACCTCGGGGTGCCCCGGGGTGAGCGAGCCCCACGTCCGCAGCTCCTTGAGGTCGTCGAGCTCCAGGCCGTAGCCGGACAGGTAGAGCTGGACGTAGAGGGTGAGGCTGGAGTGGCCCATCGACAGCACGAACCGGTCCCGGCCGACCCAGTTGGGGTCGCTGGGGTCGTGTCGCAGCCACTTCTGGAAGAGCAGGTAGGCCGTCGGCGCCATGCTCATGGCGGTGCCGGGGTGGCCGTTGCCGACCTTCTGCACGGCGTCCATCGCCAGCACGCGCGCGGTGTCGATCGCGCGGCGGTCCAGGTCGCCGAAGCCGTCGGGGAGGGTGGGGCGGGGCTCGTCCGGGCGGCCGGTCGGGCTGTCGGTGGCCGCCTCGGCCGGGGCTTCGGGCCGGGTGCTCTGCGTCATGTGCTGGGACTCCCTCGGAAGATGGTCCTGCGTCGTGCGGCCGTCCGGCCCGGGCCCGCGCTGGTCCGGAGCGCGCCGCCGTCGTCGACGGTGGCCCTACCCGCTGCACACGCAGCAACAACGTGATCAACCCTAGTCATCCGCGCCCGTCCCGCGACGTGGCCGGTGGCCTCCGCGGGCTACAGTGGCTCGCGTTCCCCGTCCTCGGTTCGAAGAGGCCCTCCCTTGCTGTTCAGCTGGCCGGCAGTGCCCTTCGGCCCGCGCGACCCCGCGCACGAGGGCGCCGCGTGACCGCCCTCTCCACCCGCCGGGCCAGTCCCGAGCGCCGGCCGCCGAGCGCGCTGCGGACCCGCGTCACGGGCTACGTGGCGCTGACGAAGCCACGGATCATCGAGCTGCTGCTCGTGACCACGGTGCCGGCGATGATGCTGGCCGCCCGCGGCTGGCCGTCGCTGTCGCTGCTGCTCCTCACCCTGCTCGGCGGGACCCTCGCGGCCGGGGCGGCCAACGTCTTCAACTGCTACTTCGACCGCGACATCGACCGGCTGATGCAGCGCACCCAGAAGCGGCCGCTGGTGACCGGTCAGGTGACCCCACGGGCGGCCCTGGTCTTCGGGTCCGTGCTGACGGTCGGTTCCGTCGTGCTGCTCGCGCTGACCACCACGCTGCTGGCCGCGGCCCTGGCGGCCGCGGCGATCTTCTACTACGCAGTCCTCTACACGATGGTCTTCAAGCGGCACACCCGCCGCAGCACCGAGTGGGGCGGCGTCCCCGGGGCCGCGCCCGTGCTCATCGGCTGGGCCGCCGTCACCGGGTCGCTGGACTGGCCGGCGTTCGTCGTCTTCGCCGTCGTCTTCTGCTGGCAGATGCCGCACTTCTGGGCGCTGGCGCTGCGGTTCAAGGACGACTACGCGCGGGCCGACGTCCCCATGCTGCCGGTGGTGACGACGGCGCTGTCCGTCGGCCGGCAGAGCGTGGCCTGGGCATATGCGACCGTCGCCGTCTCGCTGTCGCTGTGGCCGATCGGGGCCGACTACGGCATCGGGCTCGGCTACACGATCGCCGCGGCCCTGCTGGGCGGCTGGTTCGTCGTCGAGTCGCACCGCCTGCTGCGCCGCATCGTGCGCGGTGGCGACTTCAAGCCCATGCAGCTGTTCCACGTCTCGATCTCCTACCTGGCGCTGCTGATGGTGGCGATCGTCGTCGACGCCATCGTCTAGAGAAAGGACCCCGTCCTCCCCACCCCTCGCAGGCTCGGGGCGGTGCCCTGGACGGGGCCGAGGGCGCCCGATCTACGGTTCCACCCATGCGGCGCGAGCTCCCCGACCGGGACTGGAAGGCGCTCGGTCCAGGCGTGCTGATCGGGCCCGACGGCCGGACCTACCGCCGCCGCACCACCCGGATCGAGCCGCTCGACGCGGCGGCCCTCGCGGAGTCCGGCTGCCCGGTCGTCAGCTACCTGCCCGGCGGCCGGCTCGTGTGGCAGGACGAGGACGACGCCTGGCCGGCCTGGGCCGATGCCCGGACCTCGCTGACCACGGACCTCCCGGAGCCGGGCTCGGTGACCGGCGGGCGCTGGGAGGCAGCCGACGGGGGGACGGCGCTCGTCCTCGTCTGGCACTGAGCCCACAGGGTCGTCGCTGTGCGCTGGTCGGCAGTGCGAAGGCGGCGGATTCAACTGGTCGACGCAACACCGGTCATTTGATCTTGGGAGAGTAGCCGGGCGAGGGTCTCGGCCGGGGTCTTGAAGCCGAGGGTCTTGCGGGGTCGGCCGTTGAGTCGGTCGGCGATGTCGGCGAGGTGGTCGATGTCGTGGACGGAGAGGTCGGTGCCCTTGGGGAAGTACTGGCGGAGCAGGCCGTTGGTGTTCTCATTCGTGCCGCGCTGCCAGGGGGAGTGCGGGTCGCAGAAGTAGATCGGCAGGTCGGCGGCGATCGTGATCTCGGTGTGCTGTGCCAGCTCGATGCCCTGGTCCCAGGTCAGCGAGCGGCGCAGCGCGGCCGG